>NZ_SNXA01000008.1:0-1595038 GCF_004362375.1 Enemella evansiae | reverse complement strand
CATGCCACGCCTCAAGACCCGACCCCGGTGGTGGCCGGGGTCGATACTCATCAACGCACCCATCACGCGGTCGTGCTCACCGAGACCGGGGTGTTGTTGGCTGATCGGGAGTTCCCGGTCTCCCGCGCGGGTTATGCCGCGTTGGTGGACTGGGTCGCCGGCCACGGACCGATCACCGCGATCGGGGTCGAGTCGACCGGTTCGTATGGGGCCGGGTTGACGGTGCATCTGCTGGCGGCCGGGATCGAGGTGATCGAGGTCAACCGGCCCGATAAGACCACCCGGGCGCGGCGGGGCAAGTCCGATGTGATCGATGCCGAGTCCGCGGCCCGGGCGGTGCTGAACGGCACCGCGACCGCCCGGCCGAAGGTCAAGACCGGTGTGGTCGAAGCGATCCGGGTGATCAAGGTCCCCCGGGATCGGGCGGTCAAGGACCGCACCGCGGCCTATGGCCAGTTGCGTGATCTGATCACCACCGCCCCCGCGGTGATCCATGACGAGCTGATCGGCTGCACCGCACGGCAACGGGTTGCCCGGGCCGCCGGTTACCGGCCCGACGGTGCCCGGCTGGCCGACCCGGTCCAGGCCACCAAACACGCCCTGCGGATGATCGCCCGCCGGATCCAGGCCCTGGATGCCGAGATCACCGCCGCCGACAAGACTCTGCGGGTGTTGACCCGGCAGGCCGCTCCGTCGGTGATGGCGATGCCCCAGGTCGGGGTGCAGACCACCGCTCAGCTGGTGATCACCGCCGGGCAGAACATCGAGCGCATGCACTCCGAGGCGGCGTTCGCCGCCTTGTGCGGGGTCAGCCCGATCCCGGCCTCCTCGGGCCACACCAGCAGCGGACGGGTCCGGCTGAACCGTGGCGGGGACCGCCAGGCCAACTCCGCGCTCTACATGGTCATCATCGGCCGGCTGCGCCGCGACCCCGACACCCAGGCCTACTTCCACCGACGCACCAGCGAACACAAGACCCGCGCCGAAACCATCCGATGCCTCAAACGCCACCTCGCCCGCACCATCTACCGAAACCTCAAAACCGACCTCATGACCACTTGACGATCTATAGGACCGTCGCTCGGCACTGCTCCGCTTCGCTGCGCATGCCGAGCTACTCGATGAGCGTGCAGAAACCTAGCCCGGGTTGGGAATCAGGGCAGGCTGGGACTCCGGCGGAGCCGGCTTCTTCGTCTCCTTCTTCGCCCTCTTCTGTGTCGCCGCGTCGGCCTGGTCGCGGGCAGCTTGGCGTAGGTCTCGGAGGCGTTGGTTCTTGCGGGCACGGCGGAGTCGCTCGCGTTCGCGAGCTTCGTCGGCGGCTTGTTCGGCTTCGGCCTGTTCCTTCTCCAACTGGGATTGACCGTTGCACAGAGTGTCGCGAAGCAGCTGTTCGGTCCGGGACAGGGAGGCGGCCGGGTCGTTGATCAGGTGATCGGGCGGTGGATGGTCCCAGGTCCCGTGGCGGCTGACCCAGGCTTCCTGCCCTGCCGGTGTTTTCCAGTGGAACACCCCCGGGGAGGGTTGCTCGACCCGGAATCCGGCGTGGGTTCGTGCCCGATGCGAGGCCCGGCTCAACGGCCCCAGGTTGTCCGAACTGGTCGGCCCCTCGGGGGCGGGAATGGTGTGGTCCAGGTCGATCCCGCGGCCGAACGCACTGCGATTCGAGCGGGGGAACATCACATACCGGTCGCGGAGCTTCACCCGCTGCGCCAATTCGTCGCTGGGTCGGTAGGTGTTCACCATGACCGGGGCGGCCAGGTCGATCACCGGCCGCACCCGCACGGTGCCAGAACAGTGTTCCAGCAGTTCCTTCAAGTGCTGGAGGGTGACCGGTCCGAGGGTGTCGCCTTCACCACCACGGCCATTCGCGAGGTCGCGGGAGGTCATGTGAAGGATCAGCTCGGCACCGTGCCGGCACCTCTCGCTTGTCGTTGTGACGACTTCGCCGTTGTTGTTGACCACATCCCCTTGCGGGGTGACGATCGCGCCGTCGAACAGGGAGGGCTGCAGCAGTTGCCGCGCCCGGTCGGGATGCGCCAGATGCCCCAGGGCTTCGGCGCGGAGTTCGTCACGGCCGGCGGTGGAGCCGCCGGCTTTCAAGACATCGGCCAGGCGGTCGAGGGTGCCGTTGAGCTGGTGCGCATCACAAGCGTCCATCGATGCGAACAGGTTCGTGATCCCTGCTATCGAGGACGACTGGAACTCGACGCGGCGTTGCTTCTTGGCGGCCTGGCGTTCGGCTTCTATGTCGTCGTTGAGAATCAACGCGACCTGGGCCTCGGTCGTCGCCACCGCTCGTTTCGGCGTGAGGTTGACCAGCCGGAGTGACCACAGGGAGTCGAACTCGCGGGCCTGGGTGAAGTTCAGGTGCAAGGCGGCGCGGGTGATGTCGCGGGCGACCCAGACGGGGATGTCGCAGTCCAAGGTGGCCTGCCACAGGATCGGATGCCGATGCCGCAGATTCAGCACGTCGGCGGTCCAGACCTGCGCGGTCTCGGGCGAACACCCCAATGACATCGCCAACTCGAGGTGGAAGAACTCGGTGATGCCGGGCGTACCGTCCGCACCGGGGAACACGAGCTGCTCCCCGTGGAGCACGCGGGCGGTCAACTCGTCGGTGTGGGTGTTCAACCCGGAGTAGGTGTCGCAGGCGGCGGCGATCGCAACCAGCCGGTGTGCTTCGGCCTGGGCGATGGTGTCGCTTTCGGCGCGGATCGCTGCGAACACTTCGGCTCGTGGGTTGGTGGTCATCTTTGGTCACCTCCTCAACTGCTACGCCCAACATTAGTCATAGTGTTCGAATAACTCAAGAGGTTTGGGGAGATTTTTTCGGGTTCATCTCGACACGGTCGCTGCGCGACCTACTCGATGAACGTGAGGGCGCAGGGGCGTACGGGGTTCATCTCGACACGGTCGCCGCGCGACCTACTCGATGAACGTGAGGGCGCAGGGGCGTACGGGGTTCATCTCGACACGGTCGCTGCGCGACCTACTCGATGAACGGGTGGAGGCCTCGCTGCGCGGCCTGCTCGATGGACGTGGGGGGGGTGCCGCGCATGGCCGATTGCTCGATGAGCGTGGGGTATCTCCTAGGGTGGCGGGCATGGACGACGACGTCTCGGCGTACGCCGACACCCTCGGTACGCCCGACAGGGTCCGCGAGACCCTCGCCGGTACCGGTTATCTGGCCGGTGATGCGCTGGCCACCACGGTCTTCCTCGCCGCCGGGATGCAGCGGCCACTGCTGCTGGAGGGTGAACCGGGCACCGGAAAGACTGCGCTCGCGCAAGCGCTCGCCGACAGCGTCGGGCTCCCATTGGTCCGGTTGCAGTGCTACGAGGGCATCGATGCCGCGCAGGCGCTCTTCGACTGGGACTTCCCGCGGCAGATCCTGCACCTGCGCGCCCTCGAAGCCGCCGGCGCGGTCGACGCCGACGCCGCCGAGGACTCCCTCTATGCCGACCGATTCCTGCTGGAACGCCCGATCCTGGCCGCCCTCCGCCGCCCGTCGGTGCTGCTGATCGACGAGATCGACCGCGCCGACGACGAGTTCGAGGCCTTCCTGCTGGAGGTGCTCTCCGAGTGGCGGGTCAGCATCCCCGAGGTCGGCACCATCGGCACCGAGACGCCACCGCTGACCGTGCTCACCTCCAACCGCACCCGCGAGCTGCACGACGCCCTCAAACGACGCTGCCTCTATCACTGGGTCGATCACCCGGATTTCCAGGCAGAGCTGGAAATCCTGCGTACCAGGCTCCCCGACGTCCCACCCCTGCTCGCCGAACAGGTGGTCACCGTGGTGCAGCAACTGCGCGCCACCGAGGGCCTGGTCAAACCGCCAGGGGTCGCCGAATCGCTGGACTGGGCGCGCGCCCTGCACCGCCTCGGCGCGACCGAACTCGACCTGCCCCGCGCCGCCGCCAGCCTCGGCGCGATCGTCAAGTATCGCGAGGATTCCCAGCGGGTCCGCCAGGCCCTGGACCGGCTGCTGACGCCATGACCGCCCACCCACCCGAGGAGATCCTGCTCGGCTTCGTCACCGCGATCCGCGCCGCCGGCGTACCCGCCGGACCGGACCGGACCGAGAACTTCCTGCGCGCCACCAGCCTGGTCGACCTGGCCGAACCGGAACGGGTCCGCGCGGCCGGCCGCGCCACCCTGTGCGGCCATCCCGACGACCTGCACCGCCACGATCAGGTCTTCGACGCCTGGTTCGGCGCTGGCCACGACCAGCAACCCGGCCCGGGCGCCCCGCCCCAGCCGGCCACCCTGCGTACCCTGCCACCCACCGACGACCGCGCCGACGGCCAGGGCATTGAGCAGGACACCGACGACGTGGTCCGCGCCGCCGCCAGCGAACTCGAACTGCTCCGCCAGCGCGATGTCGGCGAACTCACCCCCGCCGAGCGCCAGATCCTGGAACGCCTGCTCGCCGCGCTGCCGCTCCGCCTACCGACCCGCCGCGCCAGCCGCGCCACCCCGGCCCATCGCGGCCGGGTCGATGCCCGGCGTACCCTCCGGGCCTCGTTGCGGCACTGGGGTGAACCCGCTCGGATCGCGCACCGCCGCCGCGGTCACCGGCCCCGCCCGGTGGTGCTGCTGCTCGACATCTCCGGGTCGATGGAGCCCTACGCCGAGGTGCTGCTCCGGCTCGCGCACCGCTATCTGCAGGTCGCCGACAGCACCCACGGCCGCCACCCGGTCGAGGTGTTCACCCTCGGCACCCGGCTCACCCGGCTGACCCGCGCACTGGGGCATCGTGACGCCGACGAGGCGCTGCGCGCGGCCGCCCGCACCGTCCCCGACTTCTCCGGCGGCACCCGGCTCGGGGAGACGCTGCGCGCGTTCACCGAGCGCTGGGGTCGCCGCGGCCTGGCTCGCGGGGCGGTCGTGGTGATCGTCTCCGATGGCTGGGAACGCGGCGATCCGGCACTGCTCGGCGAACAGGTCGAGCAGCTGCACCGGCTCGCGCATCGGTTGATCTGGGCCAATCCGCATCGTGGCCGGGTTGGGTACCAGCCCGTACAGTCGGGGATCGTGGCGGTGCTGCCACACCTGGATGCGTTCGTCGCCGGGCACTCGCTGGCGGCGTACACCGAACTGGCGGAGGTGATCGCCGATGCGTGAGGTGCTCCCAGAATTGCTGCAGTGGTGGGAATCCGGCGAGACCGTCGCCCTCGGCACCGTGGTCGCGACCTTCCGCTCCGCGCCCCGCCCGCCCGGCGCCTCGATGATCGTCGGCCCCGCCGGGGAGGCCGTCGGCTCGGTCTCCGGCGGCTGTGTCGAGGGGGCCGTGCACACCCTCGGCGAGGAGATCCGCGGCACCGGTACGCCCCAGCTGGAGCGTTACGGCGTCTCCGACGATGTCGCGATGGGCGTCGGGCTGACCTGCGGCGGCATCCTCGACGTGTGGGTCGAGCAGGTGAACACCGAGACCTTCCCCGAGCTCGGTGAGGTCGCGGCGGCGATCGAGGAGGGTACGCCGATCGCGGTGGCCACGGTGGTGGCGCACCCGGACCCGCAGTGGCTGGGGCGGCGGATGGTGATCCGGCCGGATCGTCCCGCGCCGACGGAGGTGCTGGTCAGTCAGCGGGCCACCGACGCGATCCGCGACGACGCGGCCGGGCTGCTCGCCGCCGGGCACCACGCCACCCTCGAATACGGGCCCGACGGGGAGCGCCGCGGCGAGGGGATGCGGGTCTTCGTCTGGGCCTTCGCGCCGCCGCCGCGGATGCTGGTCTTCGGCGCCATCGACTTCGCCGCCGCGGTCGCCCGGGTCGGTTCCTTCCTGGGCTACAAGGTCACCGTCTGCGACGCCCGGCCGATCTTCGCCACCGCCAGCCGCTTCCCGCACGCCGACGAGGTGGTGGTGAAGTGGCCGCACCGCTACCTGCGCGGCGAACTGGAGGCCGGCAGGATCGACGCCCGCACGGTGATCTGCGTGCTCACCCACGACCCCAAGTTCGACGTACCGCTGCTCGAGGTCGCGCTGCGGCTGCCCCAGGTCGCCTACGTCGGCGCGATGGGCTCGCGGCGTACCCACGACGACCGGCTGGCCCGGCTCCGCGAGGCCGGGCTCACCGATGCCGAACTCGAGCGGCTCTCCTCACCGATCGGACTGGACCTCGGGGCGCGTACGCCGGAGGAGACCGCCGTCTCCATCGCCGCCGAGATCATCGCCCGGCAGTGGGGCGGGAGCGGCGACCCGCTCAGTGAGCTCGCCGGCCGCATCCATCACTAGACCCACCCCGTACCGCAGGGGCCGCCCATCGCGGACTCGCCGATCCGCACCGCCGAGCCGTCCGGGGCGAGCAGGGGTTGATAGAACGACGCCACCTGCACCGAGGCCTGCGGCACGAAGTGGAAGATCAGCGCGCGCCGGAACCGGTCGGCGGTGCGGTTGGGCAGCGACCCGTGCACCAGGCTGCCGTGGAAGACCAGCGCGTCACCGGCCGCCATCGAGGTGGTCCGGATCGGCACGCCGGCGGGCACCGGCACCTGGTCGTTGGTGAACGACGCCTCGGTGTCGGCGGGCTCGGGGCAGAGCAGCGGCTGGCGATGGGACCCGGGCACCACCCGCAGCGAACCGTTCTCGGCCGCGCAGTCATCGATCGCGATCCAGACGGCCAGGCAGGTCTCCGGATGGGCGCGCAGGAAGTGGTTGTCCTGGTGCAGCGCCTGCCCGCGCGCACCCGGCGGCTTGAAGTAGAACATCGACTGCGCACCCCAGGCCGGCCCGATCAGTCCGGTGACCACCGACTGCACCCGCTCGTCGAGCATCAGGTCCCGGACCCGGGCGCCGTCGGACGAATCCTCGCGATGCGGATGGACGATCCGCGGATATCGGTGCAGCACATCGTCGGCGGACACGTGGTCGTCGTGCCCCAGCGCGGTGTCGGCCTCGATCCGATCGGTGAACCGCGTACCGATCTCCACCGCCTCGGCCGGGGTCAGCAGGCCCGCGACCTGGACCACCCCCTCCCGGTCGAACTCCGACACCAGTTGCTCCCGCAGTGCATGTGACATGCTCCAAGCCTGGTTCGCAGAATCCATGCTCACCATTGATTCAAGAGCTGTCTGCATGGAAGATCCTGCTGTGAGCGCCCTCGTCACCGAATTCGAACCGGCCGCCGGGACCCTCGTCGGCTGGATGTCCCAGGCCACCGGCTACCGGGTCCGCCGGCTCGCCGGACGCGACGACCACCTGCTGCTGCTCACCCGCGACGGCGCCGGCCTGATCCGTACCGCCGCCGGCGCCGTACCCGTGCCACCCGGCGCGATCGTCCACCTCGACCGGGCCCACCCGCAGGACTACGGCACCGATCCCGCGGCCGGCCGCTGGGGATTCTGGTACGCCCACCTGCCCGCCGGCGACACCCTCGACGCGCTGCTCGACTGGCCCGCCGAACAGTCCGGGGTGAGCCGATTGGTGCTGGACCGGCGGATCGCCGACCGGGTCGCCGCCGCGCTGGAGGAGGCGAGCATGCTGCTGCCCTCCCCGGGCCGGCACTCCGGAGCCCTGGCTCGGAACGCGCTGGAGCGAGCGCTGCTGTGGTGTGACACCCGCAACCCGCGGGCCGAGCAGGTCGACCCCCGGCTCTGGCAGGTGCTGGAACACCTGCACACCCACCTGGCCGAGCCACTCGGCGTACCCGAACTCGCCGCGGTCGCCGGGCTCTCACCCTCGCGCCTGCAGCATCTGTTCGCCGACCAGCTCGGCGGCACGGTGATGGCGCACGTCGAGTCCCGCCGGATGGAACGGGCCCGATTGCTGCTGCAGAGCACCGAGCTGCCGGTCGGCGTGATCGCGGCACAGGTGGGGTACGCCGATCCGCTGTATTTCAGCACCCGGTTCCGGCTCCGGCACGGGGTCTCGCCCACGGGCTGGCGACAGCGCTTGCCCCGGCCTCCCCGCGCTGACTAGGGTCGGTGCATACGTGACCGGGATCACGTGCCCGGCAAAGGTGCCCAGGAGGTTGCATGACCAGGATCACCCTCACCGTCGATGGGGCGAAGGTCTCCGACGATGTCGAACCACGCATGCTGCTGGTGCAGTATCTGCGCGAGAAGCTCGGTCGCACCGGGACGGTGATCGGCTGCGACACCTCCAACTGCGGCGCCTGCACCGTGCACCTGAACGGCCGCTCGGTGAAGTCCTGCAACGTCCTCGCGGTGCAGGCCGACGGCGGCGAGGTGACCACCATCGAGGGCCTGGCGGCCACCGCGGACGGCGAGCTGCATCCGGTCCAGGAGGCGTTCCGTGAATGCCACGGCCTGCAGTGCGGATTCTGTACGCCGGGGATGATCATGCAGGCGGTCGACCTGCTGAACGAGAACCCCAGCCCCAGCGAGGAAGAGATCCGCCTGGGCATGGAGGGCAACCTCTGCCGGTGCACCGGCTACCACAACATCGTCCGTTCGGTGCAGTACGCCAGCGGGCAGCGGGAGGGAGCACGATGAGCGTCGACACCGACCCCCAGGCCCCCGAGGGCGCACAGGAGAACACCGAGCAGAAGCCGGAGATCGGCCGGGAGCGGCGCCGCAAGGAGGACGCGCGGCTGATCACCGGGCGGACCCGCTGGACCGACAACCTGTCGGTACCGGGGATGCTGCATCTGGCGATGGTGCGCAGCCCGTTCGCGCACGCGAAGATCACCAACATCAACACCGAGGAAGCGAAAGCGGCGCCCAATGTGGTCACCGTGATCACCGGCTCCGACGTCGCCGAGGAGCAGGGTGCGCTGCCCAACGCCTGGCCGATCACCCCCGACCAGGTGACGCCGGATCACCCGCCGGTGGCCGTCGACCGGGTCGCCTTCGCCGGCGAGATCGTGGCCGTCGTCGTGGCGCGTACGCCCGCCGACGCGCGGGATGCGGCCGAACTCGTCGATGTCGACTACGAGGAACTGCCGGCCGCCCTCGACCTCAAGGAATCCGCCGAGGACACGGTGTTGGCGCACCCGGACCTGGGCACCAACAAGAGCGCGTTCTGGAAGTTCGACTCGGCCGAGGCCGGTACCGGCGGGAACGTCGACGAGGCCATCGAGAAGGCCCGGGCCGACGGCATCGTGCTGGAGCGCGAGTTCCGCCAGCAGCGGCTGATCCCGGCGTTCATGGAGCCCCGGTCGGTGCTCGTCGACCCGACCGGTGAGCAGATCACCATGTGGTCGGCCACCCAGATCCCGCACATCCTGCGCTTCCTGCTCGCCGCGGTGCTCGGCGTACCGGAATCGAAGGTGCGGGTGATCGCGCCCGACGTCGGCGGCGGCTTCGGCGGCAAGCTGCAGACCACGCCGGAGGAGTTCATCGCGATGGTGCTGGCTCGGCGGCTGAACAAGCCGATCAAGTACACCGAGACCCGCTCCGAATCGCTGATGGCCGCCCACCACGGCCGCGACCAGTGGCAGAAGCTGACCCTGGCGGCCACCAAGGAGGGAAAGGTCACCGGCCTCAAGGTCGAACTGCTCGCCGACCTCGGCGCCTATGTCTCGCTGGTCGGTGGCGGCGTACCGGTGCTGGGTGCGTTCATGTTCAACGCCATCTACAAATTCCCGGCCTACCAGTTCAACTGCCAGACCGTGCTCACCAACAAGACCTGGACCGACGCCTACCGGGGTGCCGGCCGGCCCGAGGCCACCTTCGGCATCGAACGGATGATGGACGAGCTGGCCGCCGAACTCGGTGAGGATCCGCTGGCGGTCCGGGAACGCAACTGGATCACCCACTCCGAATTCCCGTTCACCACCGTCGCCGGACTGGAATACGACTCCGGCAACTACGAGGCCGCCACCGCCAAGGCGAAGGAGTCCTTCGACTACGACGCACTGCGCGCCGAACAGAAGCAGCGCAGGGATTCCGGCGATCCGGTGCAGCTCGGCATCGGGGTGTCCACCTTCACCGAGATGTGCGGACTGGCGCCCTCGCGGGTGCTCGGTTCGCTCGACTACGGCGCGGGTGGTTGGGAGTACGCCTCGGTGCGGATGCTGCCGACCGGCAAGGTCGAGGTCACCACCGGTGCGAGCGCGCACGGCCAGGGGCATGAGACGGCGTTCTCCCAGATCGTCGCCGACCGGCTCGGCGTACCCTTCGAAGACGTCGAGATCCTGCACGGTGACACCGCGATCGCCCACAAGGGCCTGGACACCTACGGTTCCCGGTCGCTGGTGGTCGGCGGTGAGGCGCTGGTCCGGGCCTCGGACAAGGTGATCGAGAAGGCCCGCCCGATCGCGGCGCACCTGCTCGAGGCGAACGCCGACGACCTGGAGTTCAGCGGCGGGAAGTTCACCGTCAAGGGCACCGACAAGGGGATGTCGATGCCGGAGGTGGCGCTGGCCACCTTCGCCGCGCACAACCTGCCCGACGGGGTGGAGCCGAGCATCGACTCGGATGCCACCTTCGACCCGGTGAACTTCAACTACCCGCACGGTACGCACCTGTGCGCGGTCGAGGTGGACACCGAGACCGGGCAGGTGAGAATGCGGGATTACGTGTGCTGCGACGACATCGGGGTGATCATCAACCCGATGATCGCCGAGGGTCAGGTGCACGGCGGGCTGGTGCAGGGGATCGCGCAGGCGCTCTGGGAGGAAGCGGTGCACGACGAATCCGGCACCCTGGTCTCGGCGTCCTTCGTCGACTACCTGCTGCCCACCGCGGCCGACACGATCTCCTTCACCGTCGAGCACACCACCACCCCGGCGACCACCAACTCGATGGGTGCCAAGGGCGTCGGTGAGGCCGGCACGATCGCGTCCACCCCGGCGGTGGTGAACGCGGTGCTGGATGCGGTACGCCACCTCGGTGTGAAGGACATCCAGATGCCGTGTACGCCGGAACGGGTCTGGAAGGCGATCAACGACGTCGACGCCGGCGGGGCCGATCAGACCGAGGGGGCGGCCGCACCGCACTTCGACGAGGCGACCGGCGACCAGGGCACGGCGGACCGGACCGCCGGGGCCAATGATGACGGAGCAGGCGATCAGGATGGAGCACAGGCATGATTCCAGCGAGTTTCGACTACCTGGCCCCGACCTCGGTCGCCGAGGCGCTGGCCGCGCTCGCCGAACACGGTGACGACGCCAAGGTGCTGGCCGGCGGGCAGAGCCTGCTGCCGGTGCTGCGGATGCGGCTGAACGCCCCGGAGGTGGTCGTCGACATCGGCCACATCGACGAGCTGCGCGGGATCCGCGACGACGGCGACGCGATCTTCATCGGGGCGCTCACCACCCACCACGAGGTGATCGCCGATCCGCTGGTCAAGGAGCATGCGCTGGTGCTGCACAAGGCCGCCGTGGAGGTCGCCGATGCGCAGATCCGGCATCGCGGCACCCTCGGCGGGGCGCTCGCGCACGCCGACCCGGCCGGTGACCTGGGCGCGCCGATCCTGGCCCTCGATGCCGAGCTGGTGATCACCGGCACCGGTGGCGAACGGCGGGTGCCGGCGGCGGAGTTCTTCACCGACCTGTTCGAGACCGCGGTCGGCGATGACGAGTTGCTCACCGCGATCCGGATCCCGAAGCACACCGGCTGGGGAGCGGCATACCTCAAGTTCGTCCGGATCGCGCACCAGTGGCCGATCGTCGCGGTCGCGGCGACCGTGTCACCGGACAAGTCGCAGGCCGCGGTCGGGCTGACCAATATGGGTTCGACGCCGCTGCGGGCCAGCGCGGTCGAGGAGGCGCTCGGTGGTGAGCTGACCGCCGAGAGCGTACGCCGGGCCGCCGATCAGGCAGCCGACGGCACCAACCCGCCCTCGGATCTCAACGGGGATTCGGATTATCGCCGGCACCTGGCCAAGGTGCTGACCCGGCGGGCACTCCTCGAGGCCGCCGGCCTCGATGATGGCACGAAGCAGGAGAAGGGAGCCGCCTGATGGAGTTGACCCACGAGTTCAGTGTCCCGACCGGTATCGATGAGACCTGGCAGCATTTCAACGACCCGCAGGCGCTGTCGGAGTGCTTCCCGGGGGCGCAGGTGACCGGCGTCGACGGCGATTCCTTCACCGGCACGGCGAAGATCAAGCTCGGCCCGATCGCGCTCGTCTACACCGGGACGGGGGAGTACGCCGACCGCGACGAATCCGCGCACACCATGACCGTCAATGCCAAGGGCAAGGACAAGCGCGGCAACGGTACGGCGGGTGCGACCGTCAAGGTCGCGCTGACCGCGGCCGGCGAGGAGCAGACCAGGGTCCAGGTGAAGACCGACCTGAACGTCACCGGCAAACCGGCCCAGTTCGGCCGCGGGGTGATGCAGGACGTCTCGGACAAGCTGCTAGGCCAGTTCGTCGCCTGCCTGGAGAAGAAGCTCTCCGGGGCGGAGGAGGAGCAGCCAGAGCCCGCACCGTCCACACCGTCCCCTGCGCCTTCACCACCCCCGTCACCCACCGATTCCGGTTCCCTGAGCGAGGGAGGAACGACCGAGTCTCCCTCCCGTTCCCTGAGCGAGGGAGGTATGACCGAGTCGAAGGGGCAGGAGACTCCCAAGCAGGAGACCCCCAAGCAGCAGGAATCCAGCCAGGACAAGGATTCCGAGGCTCTCGATCTCGGTGCGACGGTGCTGCCGGTACTGATCAAGAATTACTGGCGGGAGGGGTTGATCGCGCTCCTCGGGTTCCTGGTGCTGCGGGGCCTGTTCCGGCGGTGATCGCCGGGTTGCTGCTCGCCGCGGGGGCCGGACGCCGGATGGGGCAACCCAAGGCGCTGGTCCGCGGCGAGGACGGCGTGCCCTGGGTGCGCCGGTCCGCGCAGGTGCTGCTCGACGGCGGGTGCCAGCCGGTGCTGGCGGTGCTCGGTGCCGCGGCCGAGGAGGCCCAGGCCGAGCTGCCGGACCGGGTGGCAGCCGTCATCGCGCCCGACTGGGCCGAGGGGATGGGTGCCTCGCTGCGGGCCGGATTGTCCGCGCTCGCAGGGATTCCCGCGACCGCGGTACTGATCTCGCTGGTGGACACCCCCGGGGTGAACCCGGCGATCGTGCACCGGCTGCGGGAGGTGGCCGGGGAGGACGAGACGGTGCTGCTGCGCGCCGATTACGGCACCGGCCCGGCGCATCCGGTGCTGCTCGGCCGCGCCCACTGGGCCGAGGCCGCGCGGGTCGCGACCGGTGACCGGGGTGCCCGCGAACTGCTCACCGGCGACGGCGCACGCCTCATTCCCTGCGCCGATCTCGGCGACGGGGCCGACATCGACCACCCGCAGGCCGGCATCGACACCCGCAACGAATGATCATGGAATATTCGGCCATCAAACTGAAGTATTCAAATATAAGTGCGAATATTCCATGATCATTCGCGGCGGGGTTCTTCAGGGGCGGCGGGTGTTCTCCGCGATCCCGACGAGCGTGCGCAGCACCTGTTCGAACCAGCCGAACAGCACCCAGGTCAGGCCGGTCATGATGATCCCGCCCAGTGCACTCAAGGCGAACGGGACCCAGCCGTCGTCGTCAGGGTCGTCGAGCTGGGTGAGCACCCCGATGACCACCGCCAGGAGCACGGCGATGACCTCCAGGCCGATCAGGATCCACTTGATCACCGCGATGGCGTTCGCCACCCGGAGGGCCGGCTTGTGGTTCGCCTGCGGGGGCGCTGGGCGGTACGGCGGCTGCGGTGGCATGGCCTGCTGCTGCGGGCCGGGGTTGCTCATGAGGCGAACTATAGGACCGCGACAGCGCGCCGTGGGCCCGTTCGCTCGAATCAGCTCCAGCTGGCGCTGACCGGGCGGCCCTCCTCGTAACCCGACACCGACTGGATGCCGACGGTGGCCAGCTCGTTGAACTCCGGCAGCGAGCGCGCGCCGGCGTAGGTGCAGGAGGACCGCACCCCGGAGACGATGAAGTCGACCAGATCCTCCACCCCGGGTCGATCCGGGTCGAGATACATCCGGGAGGAGGAGATGCCCTCCTCGAAGAGCCCGGCCCGCGCCCGGTCGAAACCGGACTGGTCGCGGGTGCGCATCTTCACCGCGCGCGCCGAGGCCATCCCGAAGGACTCCTTGTAGCGCCGGCCCTGGGCGTCGGTGCGCAGGTCGCCGGTGGACTCATGGGTACCGGCGAACCAGGACCCGATCATCACCGAGCCGGCGCCGGCGGCCAGCGCGAGCGCCACATCGCGGGGGTGGCGGACACCGCCGTCGGCCCAGATCGAACGGCCCAGCCCGGCCGCCGTCTCGGCGCACTCCAGCACCGCGGAGAACTGCGGCCGTCCGACGCCGGTCTGCATCCGGGTGGTGCACATCGCGCCCGGGCCGACACCGACCTTCAGCACATCGGCACCGGCCTCGGCCAGATCGCGTACCCCGTCGGCGGTCACCACGTTGCCGGCGACGATCCGCACGTCCGGCGCGACCCGGTCCCGTACCTTCTTCACGATCGCCAACGCCTCGATCATCTTCTCCTGGTGACCGTGCGCGGTGTCCACCACCAGCACATCGGCGCCGTGACCGAGCAGTGCCTCGGTCTTGCCGGCCACGTCGCCGTTGATCCCGACCGCGGCACCGATCTTCAGCCGGCCCTCGGCATCGACCGCGGGCTGGTAGAGCGCCGAACGCAGCGCACCCTTGCGGGTCATCACGCCGACCAGTCGATCACCGTCGACCGCCACCGCGACCTCCTGGTGGTTCGCGGTCAGCAGGTCGAAGATCTCCCGCGGGGTGGCGTCGGGGGACACCTTGAGGAAGTCGGTCATCACCTCGTGCACCTGGGCGAAGCGGTCCTCATCCACCGCATCGGCGGGGGAGACGATGCCGCGCGGGCAGGCCGTCCCGGCGTGCCGGTCACCCTCGGCGACCAGGGCCACCCCGTGCGCCCGCTTCGGCATCAGGCTCATCGCCTCACCGAGGGTGGTGGACGGGGTGACGGTGATCGGGGTGTCGAAGACCGTGTGCGAACGCTTCACCTTGCCGATCGCCTCACCGACGATGTCGGTCGGGATGTCCTGGGGGATGATCGCGATGCCGCCGCGGCGGGCGATGGTCTCGGCCATCCGACGCCCGGAGATCGCGGTCATGTTCGCCACCACCAGCGGCAGGGGAGTGCCCAGCCCGTCGGTGGAGCTGAGATCCACATCGAGGCGGGAGGCCACCGACGAACGCGACGGGACCATGAACACGTCGCTGTAGGTCAGGTCGTGGGTCGGAGTGTTGTTGTTCAGGAAGCGCACCGGACCATTCTAGGTACGCCGGGCCAGCATCGCCGCTTCGCCCATCGGTAAACTGGGCCCCATGCTGATTCTGTTCGGTACCAAGGGTTTCGCGGAGATCGTCGCCACGCTGATGTATTCCTGCCGGCGCTGCGGGAACCAACCGCTCACCCTGGTCAAGCACGGGTCGAAGTTCACGCTGTTCTTCATCCCGCTGTTCACCGTCTCCACGCGCTGGTCGCTGGTCTGCAACTTCTGCCGCGAGGAATACCAGATCTCCGCCGAGGAGGCGCAGCACCACCGGCAGGTCGCCGCCTCCTGACCCCGGAGCAGCGCCCCACGGCAACGAACAGGGCCCCGGACCGATCGGTCCGGGGCCCTGTCGCGTTACTGCTGACTGATCGACCTCACTGCTGGCCGCTGCGGTCCAGCTCCTTGGGGTCGCTGGACTCCACCTCGTGCGAGCCGTCACCGTTCGACTCGTGCAGGGTGTGCTCCACGGCCTCCTGATACTCCTCGCGGCTGGGCTTGCGGATGTTGTCGCGGAAGAACCAGCGGTGCATCCGGGCCCGCGCCTTGCTCGCCCCGCCCTTGACGCGGACGCCCGCGTCGTCGGTGGTCTCGCCCGGCTCGATCGGCAGCACATCGCTGCGATAGGTGAGGGTGTACGCCTCATCGGTCGAGATCGGCACGTGGCCCTCGGAGTAGCCGCCGTCGGCCGCGCGCTCCATCTGGCCCGACTCGGAGCCGTGCAGGATCCGCTCCCGCTTCTGCCGCTGGATACCCAGGCAGATCCGCTTGGTGACGATGAACGCGATCACCGGTCCGAGGAAGACCGCGACCCGCAGGAAGTAGGTCACCGCATTCAGCGACAGATTGAACTTCACCGCCAGGATGTCGTTACCGCCGCCGAACAGGAAGACCAGATAGCAGGTGATCGCGGCGACGCCGAAGGCGGTCCGATTCGGGTTCTGGTACGGGTATTCCAGGACGTGGTGCTCCCGCTCGTCCTTGGTGATCCACCGCTCGATGAATGGATAGATCGCCATCGAGGTGAACAGCAGGCCGAGCATGCCCACACCGGGGATGAACACATTCCAGGACCAGGTGGAGAACACCGAGGCGTTCGGGAAGTTCCACTCCCAGTTCGGCATGATCCGGACCGCGCCCTCGGCCGGGCCCATGTACCAGTCGGGCTGGGAACCGGCGGTCACCTCGGCCGGATTGTAGGGCCCATAGGACCAGACCGGGTTGATCTGGAAGAACGCGCCCATCAGCACCAGCACGCCGGAGACGATGAAGAAGAAGCCGCCTGCCTTGGCCATGTAGACCGGGAACAGCGGGTAGCCGACGACGTTCGACTCCTTGCGGCCGGGGCCCGGGTACTGCGTGTGCTTGTGGTAGACCACCAGTGCCAGGTGTGCGGCGATCAGGCCGAGGATCAGCCCGGGCAGCAGCAGGATGTGCACCATGTAGAGCCGGGGAACGATCAGGCTGCCGGGGTATTCACCGCCGAAGACGAAGAACTCGGCCCAGCTGCCGATGATCGGGATGGAGCGGATCATCCCGTCGGCGAACCGCAGGCCGGTACCGGACAGCAGATCATCGGGCAGCGAGTAGCCGGCGAAACCCTCGACCATGCCCATCGACAGCAGGCCGACTCCGAGCAGCCAGTTCAACTCCCGCGGCTTGCGGAACGCGCCGGTGAAGAACACCCGCAGCGAGTGCACGAACATCGCACCGATGAACAGCATCGCCGCCCAGTGGTGCATCTGGCGGATCAGCAGTCCGCCACGGATGTCGAAGGAGAGGGTGAGCGTGGAGGCGAAGGCCTCCGACATCTCGACACCCTTGAGCAGCTGGTAGGAGCCCTCGTATTCGACCTCAGCCATCGACGGCTTGAACCAGATCGTCAGAAAGACACCGGTGATCAGCAGGATGACGAACGAGTAGAGCGCAATCTCGCCGAGCAGGAACGACCAGTGGTCGGGGAAGACCTTGCGCAGGTTCTTCTTGCCGAGAGCGGCCAGGCCGAGCCGGTCATCGGCCCACTTGGCCGGGCCGGCGAGCGGCTGCAGCGGGTGCTTCTTGTCGGGGGACTGCGCGGTGGTGACGTCAGTTGGGGTCTCGGAGACCTGTGCGGGCTTGGCCATCAGCGATCACTCACCCTTGTCCTCAGCGGTCAGCTGCCGTTCCGGGTAGCTCGGCCCGACCGGCACGGTGAAGTCACCGGGGGCGACCAGGTATCCCTGTTCGTCAACGGTGATCCTGAGCTGGGGGAGCGCCCGGGCCGCCGGCCCGAACACCACCTTGCCGCCGTCACCCAGGTCGAAGGTCGACTGGTGACAGGGGCAGAGCAGGTGGTGGGTCTGCTGCTCCCACAGCGAGATCGGGCACCCGACGTGGGTGCAGATCTTCGAGTACGCCAGGATCCCGCCGACGTGCCAGTCGGTGCGGCTCGCCGGGACCTTGATGGAGTTCGGATCCATCCGGACGATGATGATGGCGGCCTTGGCGCGGGCGACCTGCTTCTCGGGGCCCTTCTGCTTCTGCATGTTCTCCGGCTGAGCGTTGATCAGCTGGCCGATCTCCATGTCGGCGGCTTTGATCGGGGCGTAGGTGACATCGTTGACCAGGCGCATGGGCTTGGCTGGTGTCCCCTCGGCCCACAGCGTGCGCTCGTTGGTCTCCTTCAGCCGGGAGGGCAGTGGCCATGGCCCCAGATCGGCCAGCGTGACCAGCGGAGCCAGCGCGGTGAGGCCGATGGCGCCCAGCAGGGACCGCCCGATCACCGCGCGGCGGGACAATCCCGTCTGCGCGATGCCCTTGTCCACCTCGGCCATGGTGGCCTTGATGTCCTCGGACGAGGAGTGTGCGACGTGCCGCTCCTCGGAGATCTCATGGTCACCCATGATCTCGCGGGCCCACTGCACCGCGCCGACGCCGATCAGCAGCACCGCCAGACCCAGGCTCAGACCCAGCAGGACGTGCTGGGCGTTGGAGTTGAGCAGGCCGAACGTGACGGTGTAGCGGTCCAGTCCGGGCCAGAAGTAGAAGACGATGAACGCCAGCGCGAGCACCGGTGCCGCAGCGAAGCAGGCCACGATCTGCCGGGTGGCGCGGGTTGCTGCCTTGTCATCGACGTCGGTGTAGCGCGGGACATGCGGCTCGATGCCTGGATCATCCACCATCGACTCGGTGACGATGCCGTTCTCGTCCGGCTTGGGGCGGGTGGCGACGACGCCCTCATGCTCCCCGGTGCCCGATTCGGGACGGCCGGCGCCGTCGGGGAGATTGTTGTTGTCGCTCACTTGGCGCGTGCTCCCTTCGAAGCGATCCAGACGGAGAAACCGATCAGCCCGCCGATACCGACGACCCAGGCCCAGAAGCCCTCGGCCACCGGCCCGATGCCGCCGAAGTTCAGGCCACCGCGGTTGGGCTGTGCCTCCATCGCCTTGAGGTAGCCGATGATCGCGCGGACATCGTCGTCGGTGAGATTCTGTGAGGAGAAGATCGGCATCTGCTGGGGGCCGGTGCGCAGCGCTTCGTAGATCTGCTTCTCGGGTACGCCCCGCAGTTCCGGGGCGTACCGACCGTCGGGCAGCGCACCGCCCAGGCCGGCGAAGTTGTGACAGGCCGAGCAGTTGGTGCGGAAGAGCTCACCGCCCTTGGCGATCTGCTCCTCGGTCAGCCCGGAGGGATTGTACTGCGCTTCGGTGGGGATGGCGGGCCCCGGTCCCAGGCTGGCGACGTAGGCTGCCAGCTTCGCGGTGTCCTCGGAACTGTAGACGGCTGGCTTGCGGGGCGCCTGCTCACCCGGGTTCGACAACGGCATCCGGCCGGTGCTGACCTGGAAGTCGACCGCGGCCGCGCCGACGCCGACCAGCGACGGACCCTGCGAACCGCCCTCGCCCTGCAGACCGTGGCAGGAGGAACAGCCGACGGCGAACAGCGCCTGGCCCTCCTTGACCTGCTGCGTCATGGTCGCGTCGGCGTTGGACTTGCCGGTGGGGGCGAACCCCGCGTACACGACACCCATGAGGAACAGCGCCATGACCAGCAGCAGCGGCCGAGCGGCCTTGTGCCGTCGCTTGGCTGACAGGAATCTCACTGGGGGATGTCCCTTCGTTGGAGGTTGGCGATGGTGTTCGACGTGGTCAACAAGGCGGCATCATCTCATGAAGTAGATGACCGAGAACAGGACGATCCACACCACGTCGACGAAGTGCCAGTAATAGGAGACCGCCACCGCCGAGACCGCCTGCTCGTGGGTGAATTGGCGTGCCATGTAGGTGCGCGCCAGCACATAGATGAAGGCGATCAGGCCAGCGGTCACGTGCAGGCCGTGGAAACCTGTCGCCAGGAAGAACAGCGAGCCGTAGACGTTGGACTGCATCGTCATGCCCTCGCTCCACAGCTGGGCGTACTCATAGACCTGACCACCGATGAAGACCGACCCCATGATGAAGGTCAGGATGTACCAGAAGCGAAGCTTCTTCACGTCACCGCGCTCGGCGGCGAAGACGCCCATCTGACAGGTGACCGAGGACAGCACCAGGATGATCGTGTTGGCCAGTGCGAGCGGCACGTTCAGCATGGCCGAGCCCTGCTGCCACATGGTCCCGTTCGGATCGCCGGCAGTGGTGTTGTTGGTCACCGACCGAATGGTGAAGTACGCCGCGAACAGCGCGGCGAAGAACATCAGCTCCGAGGCGAGCCAGACCATGGTGCCGACGGCGACCATGTCCGGGCGCCCCTTGACCCCGGTCAGCCGCGAACGGGCGATCGGTTGCAACGCACCGGTGGGCAGGTCTGTGGAACCGGCGTGGGGGGTCGTCTCGGAAGAAGTAGCCACGGGGTCATTATTGCCAGAGTTTGCGGCCTCGTCATCCCGGCATCACCGCCATGGTGGCGTTGGAATCGGATCGTTGCCCGGAACGGGGCCTCCTGGGGCCCGAATCGGGGCCCCGATGTGTTGCGGATCACGCGCCCGCGGGCGCGGGTCAGGCGCGGTTTGGGCGGTGCTGGCGGTGCGCGATAGGACGGATACACTCCCTGCGAGGTCTTAGGGTCACCAGAACGTCCGGCCGGTAGCGGCCCAGTGAGGAACAGATGAGCGCAGAATCGTCCACCCAGCGTCAGGCAACCGTGCTGGTCTACTCCGACGACCGCACGGTCCGGGACGCGATCCGGTTGGCTCTCGGCACCGAGGTGGCCCCCGACCTGCCCGCGGTGCGGGTGGTGGAGTGCGCCACCCCGCGCGCGGTCATCCAGACCATGGACAACTCGGTGGGGCAGGCCGGCCTCCGCCCGGAGGGCAGCATCGACGTGGTGGTCCTCGACGGCGAGGCGGTGCCCGCCGGCGGGATGGGGATCTGCCGCCAGCTCAAGGACGAGATCGCGCACTGCCCACCGGTGCTGGTCGTCGTCGGCCGGCAGGACGACGCGTGGCTCGCCACCTGGTCGCGGGCGGACGCCGTGGTGGCGCATCCGATCGACCCGGTGCGGTTGCCGCACGAGGTCGCCGGGCTGCTCCGCCAGCGGATCGCCGGCATCCCCGCGCAGGCCTGAAGCGGGCCCGATGGTGTCGCAACAGCGCTGGCCGGACCTGCTCACCACGCTGGTCGCCGGCAGCGATCTGAGTGCCGAGCAGACCGCCTGGGCGATGCAGGAGGTGCTCAGCGGGTCGGCGAGTGACGTCCAGCTGGCGGCCTTCGCGGTGGCGTTGCGTGCCAAGGGGGAGACGGTCGAGGAGCTGCGCGGACTGGCCGAGGCGATGCTCGACAAGGCCCGGCCGCTCGATCTCGATCCCGACGCGGTCGACGTCGTCGGGACCGGCGGGGACCGGGCCAACACCGTGAACATCTCCACGATGGCCGCGATCACCGCCGCGGCCGCCGGGGCCCGGGTGGCCAAGCACGGCAACCGGGCGGCCTCCTCGGCCTGCGGCACCGCCGACGTGCTCGAGGAGCTCGGGGTGGTGCTGGAGCTGCCCGCGGACAAGCAGCAGCAGGTGATGGACGCCGCCGGCATCGTCTTCCTGTTCGCCTCCTACTACCACTCCTCGCTGCGCCACGCGGCCGGCGTGCGCGCCGGCCTGGGCATCCAGACCACCTTCAACCTGCTCGGCCCGCTGGCCAATCCGGCCCGTCCCCGGGCCCAGGCGATCGGCATCGCCGACGCCCGCGCCGCGGCCCTGATCGCCGGGGTGCTGGCCGCCCGCGGGGTGCGCGGGATGGTCTTCCACGGTGACGACGGGCTCGATGAGCTGACCACCACCACGAGCTCGCGGATCTGGCTGATCAACGACGGGCGGGTCGTCGAGACCACCCTCGATCCGCGCGAACTCGGCATCCCTGCCGCCCGCGTCGAGGACCTGGTCGGTGGCGACCGGGTGCGCAACGCCGAGGTGGCGCGCGCGGTGTTCGCCGGTGAGCCGGGACCGGTCCGCGACATCGTCACCCTTAACGCCGCCGCCGCGCTGCTGGCCTTCGCCGGACCGGACCTGGACCGCCCGGTGGCCGAGCAGTTCGCCGAGCAGCTGGAGCGGGCCCGGACGGTGCTCGACGACGGCAGTGCCCGCGCCAAGCTGGACCTCTGGGTGCGTACCACCCGGGACGCGGCCGCCGCGCAGGACGACTGACCCTCTGGCTCAGCCGAGGCCGGGCCAGATCAGGGCAGCGAACTGGCCGATCAGCAGCGCCGGCCCGTAGGCGAACGCCCCGCGGCGGCCGCGGAGTGTCCGGTAGAGGCCGAAGGCCGCACCGGCGAAGGTGCCGAGCAGCATCGCCCAGACCAGCACCCCCCAGCCACCGGCCGCCGCGGTGGCGCCGAGCACCGGTGCCAGGCGGACGTCGCCGAAGCCGAGACCGCCGACGAACCGCCAGATCAGCCACCAGAACGCGAAGCAGAGCAGCGCCCCGAGCAGGGCGCGGACCCCGACCCGCCACCCGGCCGCCAGCACCGTGCCTGCGGCCCCGACCGCGGTCAGCACCCACAACGGCCTGGTCAGCCGCAGCGGCAGCCAGGTGGTCGCCGCATCGATGCAGCCGAGCAACACCCCCAGCGTCGCCAGCGGCAGCCACAGCGGCCAGAGCGCCGGCGGCGCCCGGCTGGTCAGCACCAGCAGCGCGGCCGCCGAACAGCCACCGACGGCGACCGCGAACCGCGGGGTGGCCAGCGCGGTATAGGGCAGTTTGCCCTGTTCGGCGCCGTCGTCGGGTTCGCCGAGTCGGGCCAGCAGCACCCGACCGGTCAGCGCCGTGCCGATCGCCAGCAGCGCCAGCACGCAGCCACCCAGGGCGGCCAGCAGCGGCGCGTCCCCCAGCTGCCGGCCGATCACGGCGCTCACTCTAGGCCGCCAGCGGCTCGGCCCCGGCGGCCCCGAGCTCCTCGGGTTCGTCGCACCAGACGGTCACCGCGCCGTGTGCCACGGCCAGCGCGGAGAGCGCCAACTCCTGCCGCAGCAGCACCGTGCCCTCGGCACCGTCACCGAGCGCGCGGACGGTGAGCTCGTCACCACCCAGGGCAGCCAGCAACTGCTCGTGCGGCACGGCGGCGGCGGTGAGCCGACGGACCAGCAGCACCGCGGGCTCGGCCCGGACCGGGGTGGCCAGCGCCTCCCGCAAGCGGTGCAGTTCGATCCGCATCAGCCGGTGCGCGGACACCGGGAACAGCTTGCGCAGCGGCCGGCCGCCGACACCGACCAATCGGTGCAGCACCCTGGGCGGCACCCCCGCGTACACCGCCAGCTCGGTCACACCCAACCCGGTCTCGGCCAGCAGCCGGCGGCAGTGCATCCGGAACGGCCGGGCATCGACCCAGTCGTGCCGCGCATCGGTGATCATCGGCATCGTCTTCCCCCCTTGAGGTGATCTCTCACCCCTTACAGGCCCGCGGGGGAGCGCCGATGTCAGTGCTGCGGGAAGGAAATCTTGCTCGCGGCGGAGTCAGTCGTCGGGGGGGGGGGCCGACACGTCACTCGGACCAACCGCTCCTCTCCCGGTTCGCTCGCGTTCGCGAGGTCGGCCGTGGGAGACCCGTGTCACCGGGCAATGAGAACGGGGCGGGCATCCCGGTGGGATGCCCGCCCCGCGGCGGTGTCAACGCTCGGCGCCGTGGCTCAGCGCTGGGCCTTCGAGAAACCGGCCTTCTCGGCGGCGTCCTCGGTGGTGAACCAGACGTCGGCGATGGTGCGCTCGTAGCCACCGCTGCCGGCGGTGTGGTACTTCATCGAGCGCTCGTTGCCCTTGATGGTGAAGCCCGCCGGCGGCTCGGCGCCGACGTAGGCGTCGGAGCCGTACTTGGAGCGGTCCACATCGGGAGCGGCGGTCTCGTTGGCCGGGCCGGTCCCGGTGGCGGTCCCGGCAGCGGCGCGGCCCGGGGCGTCCACCGGCTCGCCGAAGGACTGGGTGCTCGAGGTCGGCTTGCTCGGCTGGTACGCCGAGGCGCTGTGCGCCTGCCAGTCGGAGTCGGAGGGCGCCATGAACTTCTTCCACAGGAAGTAGCCAACGGCACCCAGCCCACCGAGGAGCAGCAGCACCACGAAGCCGCCACCCTTCTTCTTGGTCTTGGCCGGCTTGGCGCTCTTGCGCAGCGCCTTGATCTGCTGGGCCTGGGCCTTCTGCAGCTTCTTGCGGTCGCCGCGGGACAGCGTCAGGTCGCCGCGGAGGGCCTGCAGGGCGGCCAGACCGCGGTACTGCGCCTCCTGGGCGTTCGGGTTGTTCGCCAGATTCTCCAGTGCATCGGAGATCTTCGGCACCACGTCCTCATAGCTGCCGCGGGCCTTGATCTTGGCGGCAGAGACGGCCGGGGCCACTGCCACAGCGGCCTGCTGGGCGTACGCATTGCCCTTCTCCTTGGCGCTCGCAGCCAGCGGGGCGATCCGCTTGCGGGCGTCGGCGAGATAGGCGGCACCGGTCTCCGCGGCCGTGTGAGTGATCTCTGCGGCGGCGTTCTTCTTTGCCTTCACTTTTCCTCCGAGTTCGTATGGGGCCTCCCGGATGGGAGTTCTGCCACGGTATCCGTCCCGGGCAACCCGGTTGCGGGCGGGGGCTGTCCGGTCCCCCTCATTGGGAGGAGCGTGCCAAGATGGAGCCACCCGCCGAGGTGGCGGGACAACGGCATACCCCCGCAGAGAAAGGTGCCCACGGTGGCGAAGACCGCGACCCTGCACACCAACCACGGCGACGTGGTGATCAACCTGTTCGAGAACCACGCGCCGAAGACCGTCGACAACTTCGTCGGCCTGGCCACCGGCACCAAGGAGTACGCCGACCCGGAGACGGGGGAGAAGAAGACCGGCAAGTTCTACGACGGCCTGGGCTTCCACCGGATCATCGACGGCTTCATGATCCAGGGCGGCGATCCGGTCGGCAACGGCACCGGCGGTCCCGGGTACAAGTTCGGCGACGAGTTCCACCCCGAGCTGCAGTTCGATCGTCCCTACCTGCTCGCGATGGCGAACGCCGGGCCCGGTACGAACGGTTCGCAGTTCTTCATCACCGTCACCCAGACCCCGCACCTGAACCGTCGGCACACCATCTTCGGTGAGGTCGCCGATCAGGCCAGTCGCGATGTCGTGGACGCCATCGCCAAGGTGCGTACCGGTTCGTCGGACCGCCCGGTGGAGCCGGTCGTGATCGAGTCGGTCGAGGTCTCCGAGAGCTGATTCCATGACCGAGGGGCGCGACGACAGGCCGGACTTCACCTGGGAGGAGTTCGCGGCCTCACCAGGGCCCGGTGGCGGGCCGCCGCCCAGTGACGACGAGCGCTTCAAGCCCTGCTTCCGGCACCCGGACCGCTCCACCGGAATCACCTGCCAGCGGTGCGACCGCGCTATCTGCGGGGAATGCATGCGACCCGCCTCGGTGGGTTTCCAGTGCCCGGTCTGCGTCGCGGAGCAGCAGCTCGCCGACCATCCCTCCGGCGGCGGTCGCGGTGGCCGCGGCCGTGGCCGGCGGGGTGGCTCCGGCCGGGGTGGCGGCAGCAACTGGCGCGGCGGCGGTTCCGGTGGCCGCCGGCCGTTCAGCGGCCCCTCGCTGGCCGGGTTCCGGCTCGGCGGTGGCCCGGTCACCGTCACCGCGGCGCTGATGGTGCTGATGGCCTCGGTCGGGCTGATCGACCTGGTCACCCCCGGCCGACTCGCCAGCCAGGTGCTCGGCTATTCCAGCACCGGCCTGGCGCAGGGTCAGCTCTGGCGGCTGGTCACCGGCATCCTGGTGCCCAGCGGCACGATTCTCAGCCTGCTGCTGAACCTGCTCTTCCTGTGGCTGATCGGCCGCGATGTGGAGGCCGCGCTGGGTCGCGGCCGGATGGTCGGGATCGCGATCATCTCCGGGCTCGGCTCGGCGGCCGCCCTCTCGCTGCTCTATCCGACGATTCCGCTGTGGGGGCTGGCGTACAGCGTGATCATCGGGCTGATCGCCGCTCGCGCCGCGCTCGGCTACCGGGCCGGTGAGGACGTCCGCAGCTATCTGATCCTGTTCGCGATCCTGCTGGTGTTCAATCTGGTCGTCGGGTCGATGGCCGGGGCGGTGAGCCTGCTCGGTGCGGTGATCGCCGGGATCGCGAGTGGTGCGCTGCTCGGGACGGCGAGCGCGAACCGGACCCGGTTCGACACGATCGCGTTGATCACCCTCGGTGTCGTGCTGGCCGGCGTCTGCCTGGGCCGCGCGGTCGTCTGACGGCCGCGGTCAGTAGCCCGGGCTGGCGGTCGGGATCGGGATCGGGGTCCACGCCTCCTGCCGGGCCAGTGCCCAGGCGAGTACGCCGACGGTCACCGCCAGCAGGGTGGTCAGGATCGCCAGCGTCACCCAGAACCGCCGCGAGCGCGAGCGATGCTCCAGCAGCGGATCCTCGGTGGGCCCAGGGGCCTTGTCAGTCACCGAGGGAGAAGGCCGCATCGAGGTCATGGCTGGAGTAGGCCCGGAACGCGATATGGGTCTCGGTGTCACTCACTCCGGGGATCTTGTTCAGCCGGTCGGCCACCACCGCGGCGACGGCGTCGTGGTCGCGGACCCGGACCATCGTGATCAGGTCCACCCGGCCGGTCACCGAGTAGACCTCGGTCACCCCATCGAGAGCGGCGATCTGTTCAGCCACCTCGGGAATCCGGGCGACATCGGCCTTGACGAAGACGATGGCAGTGACCATGGTTCGCACCCTATCCAATCTCTGTTCGGCTCGCGCGGCGCTCACCGACGCTCGCCGAGGGTGTGCGCGGCCAAGCCGCCCTCGCCGAGCCCGACGTGCAGCGGCCAGGACCAGTCGCCGGTCACCTCGATCAGGCGTACGCCCGGAGATTCCAGCCAGGCGGCGATCCGCTCGGCCTCCTCGACCGTCCCGGCGGGCAGTGGCGGCGGCGGAGCGACCACGGTCTCGGCCAGGGTCACCGCCTCCCGGGCCACCGCCTGCGGCACCTCACCGGGCCGGGCCAGCGCCGCACCGGCCAACCGGCCGTGGCGGATCACATGGATCTCCCAGCCCTGGTCGGTGTGCCGGGCGGCGACCAGTTCCGGGCAGCGGGACAGGCTCGCGACCCGGTGGTGGCGCAGGGCGGTGCTGGACCAGGCGGTCAGCCGGTCCCGCAGCACCTCGGCCTCCTCGAACCGCTGCTGTTCGATCAACCGGTGCATCCGGGACCGGGCCGCGGCCAGCACCGGACGGACATCGCCCGCCAGGCACTCCCGCAACTGCTCGACCACCGCGGCGTACTCCTCGAGGCCAACGGAGTGGTCGCAGGGGGACAGACAGCGGCCCATCCCGGCCAGCGCGCATGGCGATCCCATGCCGCGCAGCGTCAACCGGTCGGTGCACTGCCGGATCGGGAAGGCGTCGTGCAGGGCGGCCAGCACCTGCTCGGCGGACTGCCGGTTGCGGAACGGGCCCAGATAGCTGGCGTCGTCGGCGCGCACCTGGCGGACCAGGGAGAGCCGGGGATAGGGCTCGTCGGTGACCTTCAGCCAGTGCAGCTTCCGGGGGAACCTGGAGCGCCGGTTGTAGCGCGGGGAGTGTTGCTCGATCAGCCGCAGCTCGGTCACCTCGGCCTGCAACGGGGTCACGCAGACCACCGCCTGCACGCCGTGCGCGACCCGGACCATCTCATCCATCCGGCGCCGGGTCTCGGCCGCGGTGAAGTAGCTGCGCACCCGGCGGCGGATGTTCGTGGACTTGCCGACATAGAGCACCCGGCGCTGCGGGCCGTCGGGCCCCGGCACCTCGTCGTGGAAGAGATAGACCCCGGGTTTGGCGGGCAGGTCATCGGCCCAGGTGCGCTTGGCGCGGCGCTGCGGGGAGACGCGGCGGGTGAACTCGAGCAGATCCTCCAGGGTGTGTACGCCGAGGTTGCCGATCCGCTCGATCAGGCCGTGCAGCACATCGACGGTGGCCCGCGCGTCGGAGAGCGCCCGGTGGTTCGGGGTGGTGGCGGCGTGGAAGTGGTTGGCCAGGGTGGCGAGCTTGTGGTTCGGCACCTCGTCGCGGAGCAGCACCTGCCGGGCGAGGGCGACGGTGTCCAGGGTGCGCGGGGCCGGCCAGGGCTGTTCGTGGGTGGCGCAGGCCCGTTTCAGGAAACCGATGTCGAAGCCGGCATTGTGCGCGACCCAGACCGCGCCGCGGCCGAACTCCAGGAACGCAGGCAGCACCTCGGCGAGCCTCGGCGCGCCGGCGACCAGCTGGTTGGTGATGCCGGTGAGCACCTGGATCAGCGCCGGGATGTGGGTGTTCGGGTCGACCAGCGTCTGGAACTCACCGATCACCTCACCGCCGCGCACCTTGACCGCGCCGATCTCGGTGATCGCATCGCTCTCGGACCCGCCGGTGGTCTCCAGGTCGACGACCACGAAGGTGGTCTCCGGCAGCGGCGTACCCAGATCGGTCAGGCTGGGTTGCAGGGGTGGTGCGATGCGGTGGGCCGTCGACATGCCCCGCACGCTAAGCAACACCTCTGACAATCTTTCGTCGGCTCGCGCGCGGCGCGCCATCACCCCGCTCTTCGGCCCAGTCGTCGAAATCCCTCGCGATCGGTCTGTTGCTGGTCGCGTCGTGGGACGCGGGGATTTCTCCTTGGTGGGCCTGCATCGCGGGGGCGCGCCGCTGGACGCTCGCCTCCCGTGATGGCGCGCCGCGCGCGAGCCGACAACAGACTGTCAGACCTCTTCTCCACACTTCTGGGCATGGAGACGATTGAGATTGATTGCGGGACCTGCATCGCGCGGCCGAAGGCCTGCTCCGACTGCGTCATCTCGGTGCTGATGGGGGTGCCCGAGGATCGCCACGACCGGGTCGAGCTGGCGACCGAGGAGCAGGAGGCGCTGGCGGTGCTCGCGGACCAGGGACTGGTTCCGCCGCTCCGGCTGGTACGCCCGGTGCCGCCTGAGGAACCTGAGAGCCTGCCCGTGCGGTTCGCGGGAAACCTGTAAAGACCCCGCGCCAACTCTGACCGGACTCTCAGGTTGCGGTGATCCTTTCGTGACCTTAGGGTGACTGCGGGCGGGGTGGCTCTGCCCACCCACCCGGTCTGGTGATTGAAGGGGACTCGCATGCACAAGGCGCTGCGCGCCGGCGTACTGGCCGTGACGATCGGTGCCCTCGGCGCCACCCTCGCACCGCAGTGGGCACAGGCCGATCCGGGCGCGGTGGCACGGGCCAAGGAGAAGGTCGAGCAGCTGTCGATGGACGCCGCCGCCCTGGATCAGGAGGCGCTCGGCGCCCAGGAGAACCTCGACGCCGCGACCAAGCGACTGGCGACCCGGGAGGGTGACGTCGCCCAGCAGGCCAACAAGGTCGACCGGATGCGCACCCAGGTCGGGCAGGTCGCGCTCGCCCAGTTCCAGAACCGGACGCTCAGCCCCAGCACCCAGATCATCCTGCGCTCGGACCAGGATTCCTTCCTCAGCGAATATTCGACGGTCCAGCAGGTCACCGCGAACCAGAACAGCACGCTGCAGTCGTTCCAGACCGAGCAGGCCAACCTGGCCGACATGAAGCGCGGCGCCGCCGCCGATGTGGACACCATCGACAAGTCCACCAAGGCGATCAAGAAGTCCCGCGAGGATTCCGCCAAGAAGCTCGCCGAGGCACAGCAGGTCCTCGATCGGCTGAGCGCGGAGGAGCGCGCCCGGCTCGCCGAGGAACAGGCCCGGGAGGCCCGCGAGGCCGAGCAGCGTGCCCAGGCCGCGGCGCAGCAGGAGGAGAGCACCGCCGAGACCGCCGGCCGGCGCAGCACCGCCACCCCGAGCGCCTCGCGCACCCCCAGCGCGTCCGCCAGCCCGAAGCCGAGCCGTTCGGCCAGCCCCGCGGCCGAGCGTTCCAGCGATGCCAAGGCCGCCGTCGAGACCCCGCCGGTGCCGGCCGGTTCCTCGCGCGCCGGGGCTGCGATCGCCTTCGCCAAGGCCCAGGTCGGCAAGCCCTACCGCTGGGGCGGCACCGGGCCCGACGCCTACGACTGCTCCGGCCTGACCGGCGCCGCCTGGAAGGCCGCCGGGGTGTCCCTGCAGCGGACCTCCCAGCAGCAGTACGCCAGCGGCAACAAGATCCCGATCAGCCAGATCCAGCCCGGTGACCTGGTGTTCTACGGCAGCCTCACCCATGTCGCGCTCTACATCGGCAACGGCACCGTCATCCATGCGCCGAACTCCTCGGTCCCCGTCCAGTACGCCTCCCTCACCAGCCGTTACACCCTGGCGGTGCGCGTCGGCTGATCGCCGAGGGTGGGCCCGGGGCGCCGCCTCGGTCCTGCTCGCGCTGAGCCTGGCGGGTTGCGGTACGCCGTCGGCGCCGCCCGCTCCCGCGCCACCACCGTCACCGCCGCCCGCCACCACGTCGGCGACCGACTGGCCCGGTTTCGTCGCCGCACTGCAGCGGGCCCTGGGCGATCCGGCGGCCTTCGCCGGCCTGCTCGACCCCCAGGCGGTTGCCGCTGATCCCGGCCTGGCCCAGGCCGCCGAACAACTGCGCAGCAACCTGGGGCGCTTCGAGGTCACCCTCACCGCCACCAGCCGGACCGCGACCCCGGCCCCGGCCACCGTGGCCCGCCTCGGAACCGGTCTGGAGGTCCGCGAACTCGCCGTGGCCTGGCGGGTGGCCGGCGAACCCGTCGCCGCCGAGCACCGGATCTTCCTCACCGCGGCCCGCCGCGACGGTGCCCTGCGGCTCGCCGGACTCGGCGATGCGCCCGCCGACAGCACCCGGCAGGAACCGATCTGGTGGCGGCAGCCGGTCCGCGTCGCCAACCGGCCCGGGGCGGCGGTGATCACCGCCGCCGGTACCGACCCGGACCCCTGGCTCGCCGAACTGGACCGGGCCCGCGGACCGCTCGCCGCCCGTGGGTTGAACCCGCCGCTGCTGGTCGCCGAACTGCCCGACGGCCCGGACACCTTCGAGCGGCTGCTCGGCGTACCCCCGAACAGCCGCCGCGACATCGCCGCCGCGGCCTGGACCGAGGGGCCCGCCGTGCGGATCGTGATCAACCCCGCCGCGGCAGCGGCCACCACCGGCGCCGCCCGGAGCATCCTGATCACCCACGAGGCCACCCACCTGGCCACCGGCAGCGTGCGGCTGCCGGCCCCGCTCTGGTTCAACGAGGGGTACGCCGACCTGGTCGCGCTCGGCGACCAGCCCGAGGCCGCCGGGCAGCTGACGGCCCAGCTCGCCGCCGACCAGCGACGGTACGGGCCCGCCGCGGGGCCGCCCACCGATGCCGAACTCGCCGCCGGTGCGCCCCGGCTGGCCGAGGCGTACACCCGCGCCTGGACCGCCGTCCGGGTGCTCGACCGCGGCGACCGCAGCGCCGACCGGGTGCTGCAGGGGCTGCGGGCCGGCCGGAGCTGGCCGGAGGCACTGGCCGCGGCCGGCTGGGACGAACGCGCCCTCGATGCCGCGGTCGCGGCCGAGCTGAGCCGGCTGGCGGCCCGATGAGCCGCACCACGCTGGTGATCAGCAATGACTTCCCGCCCCGGATCGGCGGCATCGAGAACTTCGTCGCCACCGTCTGCGACCTGCTCGACGGTGACGTGGTGGTGCTGACCAGCGACCACCCCGACGCCGCCGCCCACGATCGCGAACTGTCCTTCCCGGTGCACCGGCTGCCCGGGCCGCTGCTGCCCACCGGAGCACTGGCCGAGCGGGGGTTGGACCTGCTGCACCGGTACCGGGCCAGCCGAATCGTCTACGGTGCCGCCGCCCCGCTCGGTCTGCTCGGCGACCGGCTGCGGCCGACCGCGACCCGCCAGTTCGCGCTCAGCCACGGCCACGAGGTCTGGTGGGCGAGCCTGCCGGGCAGCCGCCGGCTGCTGCGCCGGATCGGGGACCGGGTCGATGCGATCTCCACCATCTCCGGATACGCCGCCGCGCGGATCGCGCCCGCCCTGTCGGCGCCCGCCCGGGCCCGGTTGGTCCGGCTGCCGCCGCCGATCGACCCGGCCTTCACCGCCACCGCGGGGGAGCGCGCCCCGGGGCCACCGGTGGTGCTCGCCGCGGCGAGAATGATCCGGCAGAAGGGCCTGGACACCCTGATCGAGGCCTGGCGGCTGCTGCGCCGCGACCATCCCGACCTGCCCGGGCGGTTGCGGCTGCTCGGTGACGGGCCGCAGCGCCCGGCGCTGCTCCGGCGGGCCGCGGGTCTGGCCGATGTCGAGTTCGGCGGCGGCGTACCGCACCCGGCGATGCCCGCCGAACTGGCCCGGGCCGCGCTCTTCGCCGCCCCGGTCCGTACCCGGCTCGGCGGGCTCAACCCCGAGGGCCTCGGGCTGGCGATGCTGGAGGCGGCGGCCGTCGGCCTGCCGGTGCTGGTCGGGGATTCCGGCGGCGCGCCCGAGACCGTCACCCGATCATCGGGCCTGGTGCTCCCCGACGATCCGTACGCCTGGTCGGCGGCGCTGGCGGCGCTGCTGGCCGATCCGGCCCGCCGCGCCGCGATGGGCGCCGCCGGCAGCGACCACGTCCGCGACCACTTCGGCACCGCCGCGGCCCGGCGTACCCTCCGAACCGCACTCGACCTGCCGCTAGAGTGAGCGGCCCCAGACCACCAGGAGGGACGAGATGGCCGACCAGACCACCGCCAGCATCGAGATCGACGCAACCCCGGATGATGTGATGGCGGTGATCGCGGACATCCCGGCCTACCCGCAGTGGGTGGACAACCTGGTCTCCGCGACCGTGCTCTCCGAAGCCGATGGCCGCCCGGACCGGGTGCGGATGGTGCTCAAGCACCCGATGATCTCCGACGACTACACCCTGGCCTACACCTGGAGCGATATGCAGGTGTCCTGGAAGCTCGTCGAGGCCAAGGTGCTGAAGGCGATGGACGGTTCCTACACCCTCGAAGAGATCGCGAACGGCACCCGGGTCACCTACGCGCTCAAGGTCGACATCAAACTGCCGATGCTGGGCGCGCTGAAGCGCAAGGCCGAGAAGACGATCATCGACGGAGCCCTGCAGGGGTTGAAGAAGCGGGTGGAGAGCCTGGGCTAGGCGCCCAGCGCCTCCTTCTCCGCACCGATCGTGGTGGAATCACCGTGGCCGGTGTGCACGACGGTCTCGGTGGGGAGCACGAACAGCTTCTCGCGGATCGAGGCCTTGATCGTGTCTTCATTGGAAAAGCTGCGTCCGGTCGCGCCCGGGCCGCCCTGGAACAGGGTGTCACCGGAGAACAGCACGCCGTCGGCGGGCAGATAGACGCAGACCGCGCCCGGCGCGTGGCCCGGGGTGTGGATCACCCGGACCTCCTCACCGGCCACCATCAGCTTCTCGCCGTCGCGCAGATCGCGGTCCCACTCGGTACCGGGGTGGGTGAGGTCCCACAGCGGCTTGTCATCGGGGTGCAGCAGGATCGGCGCATCGACCTTGTCGGCCAGTTCGTGCACCACCCGCACATGGTCGTCGTGGGCGTGGGTGCACAGCACCGCGAGCACCCGCCGGTCGCCGACCACCTCCAGGATCTGGGCCACCGAGTGCGGGGCATCGATGATCACGCACTCGGTGTCGTCGCCGATCACCCAGACGTTGTTGTCGACGTCGAAGGTCTCCCCGTCGAGGGTGAAGGTGCCCGAGGTGACGGTGTGGTCGATCCTCATCGCTGCCCCTCCCCGATCATCACGACCGAACGCAGCACGTCGCCGCCATGCATCTTGTCGAAGGCGGACTCGATGTCGGTGATCCCGATCTTCTCGGTGACGAAGGCGTCCAGCGGCAACCGGCCCTGCAGATAGAGGTCGATCAGCATCGGGAAATCCCTGCTGGGCAGGCAATCGCCGTACCAGGACGACTTCGTCGCGCCACCGTGGCCGAAGACCTCCAGCAGCGGGGTCTCCCATGTCATGTCCGGGGTGGGTACGCCGACCAGCACCGCGGTGCCGGCCAGGTCGCGGGCCTTGAACGCCTGGTCGAAGGTCTCCGGCCGGCCCACCGCGTCGATCACCACATCGGCGCCGAAGGTGTCGGTGAGCTCGCGGATCTTCTCCACCACATCCGATTCGGCCTTGGCGTCGATGGTGTGGGTGGCGCCCAGTTCGGTCGCCTTGTCCAGTTTGCGCTGATCGGTGTCGACCGCGATCACCGTCGTCGCCCCGGCCAGTACCGCGCCGACGACCGCCGCCATCCCGACACCGCCGCAGCCGATCACCGCGACCGAGTCGCCGCGGCCCACCTGGCCGGTGTTGATCGCCGAGCCGATACCGGCCATCACGCCGCAACCGAGCAGCCCGGCGACCTCCGGCTTCGCCTCGGGGTCGACCTTGGTGCACTGACCGGCGGCGACCAGCGTCTTCTCGATGAAGGCGCCGATGCCGAGCGCGGGGGAGAGCTCGGCGCCCGCGTCCGGGTCACCCTCGGCCAGGGTCATCTTCTGGGTCGCGTTGTGGGTGGCGAAGCAGTACCACGGCTTGCCCTTCTTGCAGGCGCGGCATTCGCCGCAGACCGCGCGCCAGTTGAGCACCACGTAGTCACCGGGGGCGACCTCGGTGACCCCCTCGCCGACGGCCTCGACCACCCCGGCGGCCTCGTGGCCGAGCAGGAACGGGAACTCGTCGTTGATACCGCCCTCGCGGTAGTGCAGATCGGTGTGGCAGACCCCGCAGGCCTGGACCTGGACCAGTGCCTCACCCGGTCCGGGATCGGGGACATTGATGTCGACGACCTCGACCTCGGCACCCTTCGTGCGGGCGATGACACCCTTGACGGTCTGCGGCATTGCTTCCTCCTGCGGTGTGCTGGTTTTCACCAGTCTGTTGGAGATGCGGGACTCGGGCAAACCGGGCGCTAACATCGGCCATGTCCGCTCGATCAGTGAGAAATGGATAGCCAGAAGGGGAAAACATGTGCCGACCGGTGCCGTGTGAGAAGTGTGGCAAGACGACCTGGGCCGGCTGCGGTGACCACGTCGAGGACGTGAAGCGCCAGGTACCGGCCGATCAGTGGTGCACCTGCCCGCGCTGAACATGACTGTTCCCGGACCTCGATTCCGGCTGGGTAGGGTGCCGACGTGAGGCCGAACGTCCTGTTCATCGTGTCCGACGATCACGGGTACGCCGACCGGTCCGCGGCGGGCATCCACCCCGATGTGCACACCCCGGCGCTCGACCGGTTGGCGGCCGAAGGGGTGACCTGCACCGACGCGTACGTGACCGCCCCGATCTGCAGCCCGTCCCGCGCCGCGTTGATCTCCGGCCGCTACCAGCAGCGCTGGGGTGCGCTGTGGTTCGACTCCAGCCGGTTCGCCCCCGACGACCTGCCGACGATCGCGGAAGCCCTTGCCGGACAGGGATATCGGACCGGCTACTTCGGGAAGGTGCACTACGGCCGTGAGGAGGTCGGCGATCGCGCCTGCCCACCGCACCACGGCTTCCAGACCACCCTCTACGGCCTGGCCGGGCAGTCGACCGGTCGGCTCAACTACCTGCGCCACTCCAGCGCGGCGAGCGAGGAATATGGCCCCGAGGCGACCCGGTACCTGGCGGTACAACCGCTGCTCAGTGGCGACGAACCGGTCGAACACGAAGGGTTCCTGACCAGCTTCCTCGGCGAGCAGGCCCGCGACTTCATCCGCGCCGACGGCGCTGCGGGCCAGCCGTTTTTCTGCATGCTCGCGTTCAACGCCGTGCACAACTTCTGCTGGCAACTTCCCGCCGACGAACTCGCCAAGCGCGGCCTGCCGCCGCTTGAGGACTGGAAGCCCGGTGAGGTCCCATACGGCGAGTGGTACGACGACTCGATCCAGCCCAACCTGGAGCACGGCCGGGACTACTATCTCGCCCAACTCGAACTGATGGATGCCGAGATCGGCAAGGTGCTCGAGTTGCTCGACCAGACCGGGCAGGCCGACAACACGATCGTGGTCTATCTGACCGACAACGGCGGTTCCACCTGCAACTACGGCGACAACACGCCGTTGCGGGGCACCAAGTATTCACTGTGGGAGGGCGGAATCCGGGTTCCGATGCTGGTCCGCTGGCCGGCCGGGTTGCCGGCCGGTGCTGCCACCGGTGCGCTGATCAGCAGCCTGGACGTCTATCCGACCGTCCTCGCCGCGGCCGGCGCCGACCCCGCCAGCTGGCAGCACGCGGACGGCCGCCCCCAACTCGACGCGCTCCGCGGGGAGAGCGGTGGCCACGACTCGCTGCACTGGGAGTGCGGTTTCCAGTGGGCGGTCCGCGATGCCGAGTGGAAGCTCAGCTTCACCGACGGCGAGTCACCGGAGGTGCAGCACCTCGCATCCTACGAACACGCGCCGATGGGTTCGGGGTTGTGGCTGACCAGGCTGACCGACGACATCGGCGAGACCACCAACCTCGCCGAGGAACACCCCGATCAGGTCGCGCGGCTGACCGAACTCCACGACGCCTGGCGCGCCGACATCGGACTGGGCGCGCGGTAGCGCCCCGCAAGCCGGCGACCGATCGTGTCCCGGGGGCCGACCTCGGCGGGCGTGGCTTCGACTCGCTCGTTCCTCGCTCGCTCAGCCGACGGGGGAAGGTCGTTCCTCGCTCGCTCAGCCGACGCGGGATCAGACGACCGCGCCGTCACCGTCACCGGGGTCGCGGTCGCGGGGGAGGGCCCGCCAGCCGATCAGCATGGCGCCGACGAAGGCGGCCACCGCGGTCCAGGCGACCCACATCGGCAACCGGATCCCGGCGATGACCAGCACCAGGATGACCACGCAGTAGCCGAGCAGGCCCAGCGAGACCAGTGCCGGTGTCTTCGGGCGCGGCATCGGCTGCGCCTCCGGCTTCCACTCCGAGGGATCCGGCTCGTCGGGTTCGGCGCGCTCCAGGGAATCGCCGAGGTTGAACCAGCCCGGGTCCGGCTCGGGTGCCCGCGGGGGCGTACGCCGTCCCGACAGGTCCGGCGGTTCGCTCGGGGAGGGTGAGCTGTCCGGGCCGCCGCCCAGCTCCAGCCCGGAGACCAGCTCGGCGAAGTCCCGGTCGTAGTCCTCGGGTCGGCGCTCAGGCATCCTCGGCCTCCGCCGCGCGGGCGCTGTGGCGACCGAAGAACTCCGCCGACTCGGCGAAGATGTCCTCGGCCTCGTAGTCCATGGTGGCGACGTGGTAGCTGCGGGTCAGCACCCGCTCGGTCACCTCCGCCGAGGACACACCCTCCTGGATCAGCCGCGCCGAGGTCGGATCGACCACATGGTCCTGCTCGGAGCGGAACATCAGGATCGGCTGATCGACCCGGTCCAGGTTGGTGCGGATGTCCAGCCACATCCGGGTCTGCTGCAGCAGTGCCTTCAACGGAGTCCGCCGATAGCCGTATTCGTCGGCACCGGGTTTGGCGATGTCACCGGAGATCGCGGCCAGCGAGGGCACGAACCGGCTGAGCACCGGAAGCACCAGCAATCGCTTGTCCGACAGGGCGATCGCCGGGTTCACCAGGACCAGCCCGCGGATGTCGGAGCCCTGCCGTTCGGCGAGCCGCAGTGCCATCCCGCCACCCATCGACAGGCCACCGACGAAGACGGTGTCGCACTGCTGGCGCAGCTCCCGCAGCGCGGTCTCCGCGGCGGCGTACCACTCCTGCCAGGTGGTGTCGTTCAGCTGCTGCCAGGTGGTGCCGTGACCCGGCCACAGCGGCACCGACACCCGGTAGCCGGCCTCGATCAGATACTCGGCCCACTCGCGCATCGACCAGGGCGTACCGGTGAAACCGTGGCAGAGCAGCACGCCCACCTCACCCGAGCCGCCGTGGATCGGCGCCGCATGCTCGGCAATCAGCGCGTCTGCGGCCTGCTCGTCGGTCACCACGGACCAACTGTATTACGCACCGGCAGCCGGTAACCTTCTGCCCGTGCCGTACTGGTTGTTCAAATGGTTCCTCTTCGCGCCCGTGATCAAGCTGGTCTGTCGACCCTGGCTGGAGGGCCGGGAGAACGTCCCACCGACCGGCCCGGCGATCCTGGTCAGCAACCACCTCTCCTACGGTGACACCGTGGTGCTGCCGGCGATGATCGAGCGCAAGGTGACCTTCCCGGCCAAGGCCGAACTGTTCACCGGCCGCTCCTTCGGCGGCAAGGTCGTCGCCTGGTTCCTGAAGTCGGTCGGGATGCTGCCGATGGACCGCTCCGGCGGGCGGGCCAGCAACGATTCGGTGGATGCGGTCGGTGCGATCCTGGAGGCCGGGGAGATCGTCGGCATCTATCCCGAGGGCACCCGCTCCCCGGACGGCCGGCTCTACAAGGGCAAGACCGGTGTCGCCCGGCTGGTGCTCGGGCACCGGGTCCGGGTGCTGCCGGTCGCCACCGTCGGCACCGAGTTCGTCAAGGGCTGGTTCGGCATCCCCTACATGCGCCGCCCCGGCATCCGGATCGGCCCGCCGCTGGACTTCTCCGCCTACTACGACCAGGCCGCCGACCGCGGCGTACTGCGCTGGGTCACCGACGAGATCATGGCCGCGGTGCAGCAGCTGTCCGGACAGACCTATGTGGATGTGTACGCCACCAGCATCAAGTCCGGCGCGCTGGCCGGGCGTAACATCGAGGAGAAGGTACGCCCCCGCCCGGGAACCGGCGGCAGCGCGCCGGAGCCGCGCCCGGGCGTACCGAAGGAGACAACCGATGGCTGACCAGGATCTCGGCGGGGAACTGATCCGGGTCGACCCGGTCTCCGAGAACATCGAGGGCGCCGGCGGTGGCCGCAGCCTCTACTGGCTGTTCAAGAACGTGCTGCTCGGGCCCGGGTTGAAGCGGGTCTTCCGGCCGATCGTCGAGGGTGCGGAGAACGTGCCCAGCCACGGCCCGGCGATCATCGCCAGCAACCACCTCTCGATCGCCGACTGGCTGTTCACCCCGCTCGCCATCCGTCGCCGGATCACCTATGTCGCCAAGTCCGACTACTTCACCGGGACCGGCCTCCGCGGCATGCTGCAGCGCCGGTTCTTCGCCGGTACCGGGCAGGTGCCGATCGACCGCTCCGGTGGCAAGGCATCCGAGGGTGCGCTGAAGGCCGGGCTGCGGGTGCTGCGCCGCGGCGAGCTGTTCGGGATCTTCCCCGAGGGCACCCGTTCGCACGACGGCAAGCTCTACAAGGGACGCACCGGGGTGGCGCGGCTCGCGCTGGAGGCGCAGGTCCCGGTGATCCCGACCGCGGTCATCAACACCGACATCATCGCCCCGGTGAACAAGCATTTCGGCAAGGTCGTCACCCCGATCGTGAAGTTCGGCGAACCGCTGGATTTCTCGCGGTACCAGGGAATGCAGGACGATCGCTTCATCCTGCGCTCGATCACCTACGAGGTGATGTACGCGATCATGGAGCTCTCCGGGCAGGAGTATGTCGACCTGTACGCGACCGTGGCGAAGGAACGCGGCAGGTCCGAGGCCGCGGGTACCGCGTGAGCGCCGCGGGCCCGGGCAGCCCGGGTCCGGGTGCGGCGGGCCCGGGGACCGTGGATCCGGGCGGTCCGGGGGACCGGGTCCTGCAGCCGCTGTTCCGGTTGCTGGCGATCACCCGGTACGCCCTGCTCGCGCTGACCCTGGTGGTGAACCTGACCCGGCTGGGGGACAGCCGCAGCCCGGTGCTGGTGCTGCTGATCAGCGGGGTGATGATCATCGGTTCGGTCGTGATGCAGCTGTTGTACGCCGAACCGGAGCGCCGGCGGACCTGGCTGTTCTTCAGCGATTTCCTGCTCACCCTGATCCTCACCGCGCTGTCGGGTACCGCCCTGGGCGTGGGCGGCCACTGGTTGCCGGTCACCGGTTTCTGGGCCGCCGCGGCACCGATCACGCTGGCCGTCGGGTACGGCTGGTTGACCGGTACCTGTTCGGCGCTGGTGCTGTTCGCGCTGATCCAGTTGCAGCATCCCGATCTGCGCCCGGAGGTGCTCGGGTTGATGGCCTCGCTGGTCGTCGGTTGCGGCGGGCTGGGCTACATGGTGGACCGGATGCGGGTGGTGGCCGCCGAACAGCAACGGCTCTCCGGCAATGCCGCGGTGATCGGGGAGCGGCAGCGGCTGGCGCGGATCGTGCACGACGGCGTACTCCAGGTGCTGGCCATGGTGGAACGCGAGGGGCCGCACCTGGGCCAGCGCGGGATGATGCTGGCCCGGCACGCCCGCGATCAGGAGGTGCAGCTGCGCGCGCTGCTGCAGGAGCGCGATATCGACCCCGACTCCCGCAACCCGCGGGACCGCACCCACCGCAATTTCGCGGTCGCCCTGGACCGGCACGCCTCGGCGACCGTCACCGTCTCCACCCCGGCCGAACCGCTGCTGCTGGAATCGGCGCGGGCGCTGGAGCTGGACGCGGTGATCAGCGAAGTGCTGAACAACGTCGCCAAGCACGCCGGGCCGAACGCCCGCGCCTGGCTCTTCCTCGAGGTCGAGGGCAACACGGCGATGGTTTCGGTCCGCGATAACGGCGTCGGCGGGGACCCGAATCAGTTCGCCGCAGCCATGCGAAGTGGCCGGATGGGCATGAAAGACTCCATCTACGGCAGGATCCATGAGCTCGGCGGTCAGGCCACGCTTCGGACCGCGCCGGGGCGCGGGGTGGAGTGGGAGTTCCGGATCCCGATCGAGCCGTGAGCAGCACGAGAAGCGAGGATTCGGCGTTGAACAACCGCAGCGAGAGCCAGATCGCCGGCACCCGAGTGATGCTGGTCGACGACCACCCGATGTGGCTGGAGGCGATGGGTGCCGACCTCACCGAGGACGGCTTCGAGATCGTCGCCACCGCCCGCAACGGCGAGGAATGTCTGTCCCGGGCCCGCGCCACCCGGCCCGAGGTCGTGGTGATGGATCTGCAGATCCCCGAGCCCGATGGCGCCACCTGCACCGAGATCCTGATGGGGGAGTTCCCGCAGGTGAAGGTGCTGGTGGTCTCCGCCTCCGGTGAACGCGCCGACGTGCTGCGCGCGGTGAAGGCCGGTGCCCGCGGTTATCTGCTCAAGTCCGCCACCCCCGACGAGATGCGCGACGGGGTGCGCCAGACCGCGCTCGGGGAGGCCGTGTTCACCCCCAGCCTGGCCGGCATGGTGCTGGGCGAGTTCCGGCGGATGGTCTCCAACGCCGAGGAGCACCATGAGACCGGCCCCTCGCTGACCGCCCGCGAGGTCGAGGTGCTGCGCTACGTGGCCAAGGGCATGGCCTACCGCGAGATCGCCGACGAACTGTTCGTCTCCCACCGCACCGTGCAGAACCATGTGCAGAACGTGCTCCGCAAACTGCAGCTGCACAACCGCGTCGAGCTGGCCCTGTACGCGGTGGAGCAGGGCTATCACGAGGCCTGAGTCGGCAGGCGCGGTGAGCGCGGCCATCGTCAGTTACCTGGGGATGGCCGACCACGCCTCACCCAGGCAGTCGCCGGACGGGGTCCGCGAGCAGTACGGCGATCAGGTGCTCGGCGAGGTCGAGCGGATCGTGAGCGAGGCCGCCGCCACCCCGATCGACTGGGCCGACGGGACCACCACACTCGCCCAGGCCGGCGATCAGGTCAGGGATTCGATGGCGCGCCGCTACCCGGGACTGTCTGCCGAGGCGCTGAAGGCGCTCCGCTGGTATGTGACGCATCTGTGGCGCTGACCCTGCCGGCGTCCACCCGGCAAACGCCGTCGCGACCGCTGGTGGCGTACGCCTATTCTTGCGGGGTGTCATTCCCGAGTCTTGAGCAGTTGCGCACCCTCAACCCTCAGCAGCAGCCGACCTATCCCGACGCCGCCGCCGTGGACGGGGTCGTCGACCAGCTCCGGTCCCGGCCGCCGCTGGTGTTCGCCGGCGAGTGCGACGAGCTGCGCGGGAAGCTGGCCAACGTCGCCGAGGGGCGCTCCTTCCTGCTGCAGGGCGGCGACTGTGCCGAGACCTTCGCCGGGGTGACCGCGCAGAACGTGAAGAACAAGCTGCAGGTGCTGCTCGCGATGTCGGTGGTGCTCACCTACGCCGGCCAGGTGCCGGTGGTGAAGGTCGGCCGGATCGCCGGGCAGTACGCCAAGCCGCGGTCCAAGGACACCGAGACCCGCGACGGTGTCACCCTGCCCAGCTTCCGCGGCGACGCGGTGAACGGTTTCGACTTCACCGAGGCCGCGCGCGTCCCGGACCCGGCCCGGTTGCTGGACGTCTACAACGCCTCCGCCGCGACGCTCAACCTGACCCGCGCGTTCGTCACCGGCGGTTTCGCCGACCTGCGCTCGATCCACTCCTGGAACGCGACCTTCGTGCGCAGTGCCGGGGTGGTGGAGCGCTACGAGCGGCTGGCCGAGGAGATCGAGCGCGCGATGGCGTTCATGGTCGCCTGCGGGATCGAGGACGAGTCGATGCGCACGGTCGACTTCTACTCCTCCCACGAGGCGCTGCTGCTCGATTACGAGCAGGCGATGACCCGGATCGATTCCCGGTCCCAGTTGCCCTACAACACCTCCGGGCACTTCATCTGGATCGGTGAGCGGACCCGGCAGTTGACCGGTGCGCACGTCGAGCTGCTGCGCAGCGTGCGCAACCCGATCGGGGTCAAGCTCGGCCCGACCGCGACCGGCGAGGACGCGCTGGCGATCGCCGACCGGCTGGATCCGGACCGGGAGCCGGGCCGGATCACCTTCATCACCCGGATGGGTGCGGGCAGGGTGCGCGAGAACCTGCCGCGGGTGATCGAGGAGGTCGAGGCCAGCGGCCGCAAGCCGGTCTGGGTCTGCGACCCGATGCACGGCAACACCTTCGAGGCCGCCAACGGCTACAAGACCCGGGCGTTCAGCCAGATCGTCGATGAGATCAACGGCTTCTTCGACGTGCACGACCGGCTGGGCAGTTGGCCCGGTGGGGTGCACATCGAGCTCACCGGCGACGACGTCACCGAGTGTGTGGGTGGGGTCAACGAGCTCACCGAGGCCGACCTGGAGAACCGGTACGAGACCGCCTGCGACCCGCGGCTGAACCGCAACCAGTCGCTGGAGCTGGCGTTCACCGTCGCCGAGCGGCTCACCGACGGCCGGATCAACCGGATCAACCCGGTACAGGAGTTCACCCCGGTCGAGTTCTGATCCTGGGTCCGGATTGGCCTGGTCGGTCCGTGCGCACGGCCTTCAGGCGGCGACCAGGAAGGTGAGCGGGACCGGGGCCGGATTCACCAGTTGCACAAGCACGTCGGTGACCCGGTGCTGCTCGCGGATGGTGTCCAGCCACGGCATCCGGAAACAGCGGAACGGCACCAGCTGGAAACCGTTGTAGCGCCGGCAGTCCCTGCGGAACTCATGCTGGCCGCCGTGGTACTCGTACGAGTCGGCTTCGAAGATCAACCGCCGGCCGCGATCGACCAGATCCGGTCGGCCGAGGAACTCCCGCTGGGGGCCGTCCTCGCGGTAGATCGCCACCTGGGGTTCCACGTCGAGACCGGCGTCCAGGCAGAGAGCGCGGAGCACGGACTCGAACGGATTCGCCGCGAGCGCGGTGGCACAGGAGGCCACCCGGCACCCCGGCCGCGGACCGCCCTGGCCAACCGCTGAAGGCTGAACTCGGCGCAGTCCCCGTTGCGCAGGGCCGAATCGGCGATGGCGAGACCCGCGTCGAAGGGCAGGGTGCGCAGGCAGTCGACCAGGGTACGGCTGCGGCTGGTCACGCCGGCACGGTCGACGTCGTCGGGAGCGAGATCGGCCCAGTGCACGGAGACGTCCTTCGGGATCGTCCGCAGTCGGCGGCTCCGCGGGACGGTGACCGTGATCGTTGCCGGTGTGTCCTTCTGCTCCCAGCCCCAGTGGGCAGCTGCACTCTGGTGCGAGAGCACCGCCGACATGGCGTGCGCCCGGCGCAGGGCTTCGCCGGCGGTCGGGAGGGCGTATCGGCCCCGGGAATCACGGACCACGGCACCGGCACTGACCGCCTCCGCGAGTTCCCTCCGCGAGGTTGCCCGCACCAGCGCCGACCAGCGACCGACTCCGCCCCACAACTCCAGACAACCCGTGACATCCATACGGCCAGCTTGGTGCGCCCGTTGCCACCGGGGGAGGGCCACCGGGCTGTTATCCACAGGAAATCTGCGAACGCTGGGACATGCAGTGGTCGCAACCGTTCATGATCAAACCCAGTGGGACTGGTATTACCGATCGGTCGATTCCCACTACTGCATGTCCCAACGCACGCCACTTGAGCCGACGCGCCGGACACCGACGCGGTGCGGTAGAACAGACCGCGTGATCGATCTGCGCTCAGACACCCTGACCGTTCCGGACGAGGCGATGCGGCAGGCGATGGCCGCGGCGCCGGTCGGGGACGACGTGTACGCCGAGGACCCGACGATCGAGGCGCTGGAGCGGCGGACCGCCGAGCTGCTCGGCCACCAGGCCGGTCTGTTCTGCGCCACCGGATCGTTGTCCAATGTGCTCGGCGTCGCCATGCTGGTACGGCCTGGGCAGGAGGTGCTCTGTGACCGGGACGCGCACATCGCCCGCGCCGAGCTCGGTGCGCACGGCGCCTACACCGGGGTGACGATGCGGACCTGGCCGTCGGTGCGCGGCATCACCGACCTGCCCACGATCGAGTCGATGCTGGCCCCCGACGCCGGCCCCTACCTGGTCTCCACCGCCGCGGTCGCACTGGAGAACACCCACAACTTCGGCGGCGGCAGCATCCAGCCGCTGGACCACCTGCAGGCCGTCCACCAACTCTGCCGCGACGCCGGCGTACGCCTGCATCTCGACGGCGCCCGGTTGTGGAACGCCCATATCGCCACCGGAACGCCGCTGGCGGACTACGGGCGGTTGTTCGACACGGTCAGCGTCTGCTTCTCCAAGGGTCTCGGTGCGCCGGTCGGTTCGATGCTGCTCGCCGACACCGACACGATCGCCCGCGCCCGGGTGATGCGGAAACGGTTGGGCGGCGGCTGGCGGCAGGCCGGTCTCCTGGCCGCCGCCGCGGACCATGCGCTGAGCAACAACCTGGCCCGGATGGCCGACGACCACACCGCCGCCCGGGCACTCGCCGAAGCCGTCGCCGAACGCGCCCCACAGGCCGTCGACCTGACGACCGTGCAGACCAACATCGTCGTCCTCGGCACCGGCGCAACACCGGCCACCGAGATCGCCGCCAAGGCCGCCGAGGCCGACATCCGGGTCTCCGCGCTCGGTCCGCGGATGGTCCGCGCGGTCACCTGGAACGGGATCTCGGTCGACCAGGCCCGTAGCGCGGGGGAGCAGTTGGGCACCCTGCTCGCCGACCGAGACCCGGAGTAGCGTGATGCCCATGCAACTGACTCACCTCGGACATTCCGCGGTGCTGGTCGAGGTGGCCGACCAGCGCATCCTGATCGACCCGGGCAACTTCTCCGACGCCTGGCACGACCTGACCGACCTGGATGCGGTGGTGGTCACCCACCTGCACCCCGACCACATCGATCCCGAGCAGCTGCCGAAGCTGCTGGCCGCCAACCCGGACGCCCGGCTGATCGTCGAGCCCTCGGTGCCCGACAAATACGACCTGCCGAACGCCGAACGGCTCCCGGCCGACAGCTCGGTCACCGTGGGTGCCGCGCAGATCGCGACCGTCGGCGGTGAGCACGCGGTGATCCACCGTGACATCCCGATGATCGGCAACGTCGGCGTACTGATCCGCGCCGAGGGCGAACCGACCCTGTTCCACCCGGGTGACTCGCTCGCCGCCGTACCGAGCGGGGTCGACGTGCTGGCGCTGCCGGCGATGGGCCCCTGGGCGGCGCTCAAGGAGCACATCGACTTCGCCCGCCAGGTCGCCGCGCCGCGCGGCTTCCTGATCCATGAGGCGCTGATCAGCGACCGCGGTTGGGGACTGATGTCCAACCGGCTCGGCGAGATGACCCCGACCGAGCTGACCGACCTGCGCGACGGTACGCCGCTGACGCTCTGATTGATGTCGGCTCGCGCGCAGCGCGCAATGACCCCGCTCTTCGGCCCAGTCGTCGAAATCCGCGCGGGGAGTCCGCGGATGGGGCGCCGGCGACGCGAGGATTTCTCCTTGGTGGGCCTGTATCGCGGGGGCGCGCTGCCGGACGCTCGCCTCCCATTGACGCTCAGACGAGCAGCAGCGTGATCGTCGAGCCCTCGGGCGCCTTCGCGCCGGCGCCGGGATCGGTGGAGGCCACGAATCCCAGCCCCAGATAGGTGTCCGAGGGCTTGCTCTGCACGGTGAAACCGGCCTTCTGCATGGCGGCGGTGGCGTCGGTGACGCTCATCGCCTTCACCTCCGGCACGGCCACCATCACCGGGCCGAGCGAGCGGACCAGGGTGATCTTGTCGCCCTTGCGGCCGGTACCGGAGCCGGGGCTCTGGGAGATCACCTGTCCGGCGGGCACGGTCTTCGAGTTCTCGGTGCGCACCTCGACGGTGAACCCGGCCGACTCCAGCTTGTCCTGGGCGTCGCTGGCCGAGCGCCGCGAGTAGTTGGTGATCGGGATCGGCTTCGGCCCCTTGGAGATGACCAGGTCGACCTTGTCGCCGCGCTTCAGCTTCGTCCCGGGCTCGACCGAGGCCGAGGTGACCTGACCGGCGGGTGCCTGTTCGTCCCACTCCTCACCGACCTTGCCGACCGACAGATTGGCCGCGGTCAGCGCGCTCGTCGCCTCCTGCCGGCCCATGCCGGTCACCTTCGGCATGTCGAAGCGCTCCGGCCCGCGCGAGATCACCGCATGGAGCTCACCACCGCGGACCACGTCGGCCCCGGCCACCGGATCGGTGGACATCACCTGACCCGCGGGCACGGTCTCGCTGTACGCCTCCTCGGTGGTCAGCTGCAGACCGGCCGCCGACACCGCCTGGGCCGCCACGGCCTGCGGCTGCCCGGCGATCGTCGGCGCCGCCACGTAACGGCCGTCGAGCAACCACCAGCCACCCCCGCCGACGACGCCGGCCAGCACCAGCAGCACCAGCGCGACGAGCGCACCACGGCGGCGTACCGGCCGCTGTGCGACCCGCTCGCTCCCGGCGTACCCGCCGTCCTCGCCGCTCCCGTCGTCCTCGCCGTCCTCGTCGGTGGGCAGCGGCAGCGCGGCCACCGGCTCCCGGTCGGGCACGTCGAAGGTCTCGTAGGCGTCCAGCATCGAGGGGCTGTCGACGTTCACCCCACCGGCACTGATCGAACTCGCGGTGACCCCCGAACGGCCACTGGTCGCCGGACCCACCGGTACCCGCTCGCTGGCGTGCAGCGCATCCTTCGGCGCCGGCGGCTCGGCCGGCTCGATCACGGTGGGGGAGACCGGCGTACCCCAGTCGAGCGGTTCGGTGTTCTCCAGATCCGCATAGCTGCGGGAGAACTCGGCGGTCAGCAGCTGATCGTTCATCACCCCGGCCGACAACGCCTTCAGCGCCCGGCGCACCATCTGCTGCAGCTGCCGGGCATCGCGCGGGCGGCGGTCCGGCTCCCGCTGGGTGGCCGCGCGGACCAGCGCATCGACATAGGGCGGGATGCCGTCGCGGGAGGTGCGCCAGGAGGTGTGCACCCGCGTCGAGGGGGACGGGATCTCGTTGTGCACGTGGGCGTACGCCACCTGGATCGGCGTCTCGCCGGTGTGCGGCTTGCTGCCGGTGAGCATCTCGAACAGCACCACGCCGGTGGAGTAGACGTCGGAGCGGGTGTCGGCCTTCCCGTGCAGCACCAGCTCCGGCGGCAGATAGGAGACCGTGCCGATCAGCATCCCCTGGGTGGCGGTCGCGGTCTGTGCGGTGATGGCGCGGGCCAGCCCGAAGTCGGCGACCTTCAGCTGGCCGCGGTCGGACAGCAGGATGTTCTCCGGCTTGATGTCGCGGTGCACCAGATTGTTCTCGTGCGCCGCGGACAGTGCTGACAACACGTGATCGATCAGCTCCAGGCAGCGCTGCGGCGGCAGCGGGGCGTCGCGGCTGATCACCCGCCGCATCGTGCAGCCGGCCACGAACTCCATCACGATGTAGGGCCGGTCGTGGTCGTGGCCCTGGTCGAAGACCGACACCACGTTCGGGTGGCAGAGTCGGGCGGCGGCGCGGGCCTCGCGGTCGAACTTGCGGGCGAAATCCCGGTCGTCACCGAGGCCCTCGTGCATCACCTTGACCGCCACGATCCGATCCAGCCGGGTGTCGAGGGCGCGATAGACGGTCGCCATCCCGCCGCGGGCGAGACGTTGCAGCACCTGGTAGCGACCGTCGAGCACACATCCCACCAGGGGATCGCTCATATTGGTCGTCGTCACGATCTGCGCTCCGTACACGGGTTGGGGAAGGTTGACTCGTGTGTAAGCCGTCGGATCGGAGTCTAGGGGGCGAGGGGAACATTTCCCGGTGGCGCGCCGATGATCACCAATCTCCCAGTGGGTGCGATTACGCTGGCCCTCGTGACTGCACTGATGGGACTCGACGTACGCCTGAAGACGGCGCGGCTCTACCTGGTGACCGATATCCGCAGCGACACAAAGGATTTCGGCAACTTCGTCGAGGCGGCGTTCGCCGGCGGGGTCGACGTGCTCCAGGTCCGGCAGAAGGGTCTCGATGAGGAGCAGGAGCTGGAGGCCCTCGAGCTGGCCCGCACGATCGCCTACCACTACCAGGGACTGGTCGTGGTCAACGATTCGCCGACCCTGGCGCGCAAGTTCTCCGCCGATGTGCTGCATCTGGGCCAGGCGGACGAGCAGCCGCGGCTGGCGCGTACCTTCCTGCACCAGTGGGCGCTGATCGGCCAGTCCACCCACTCGGAGAAGCAGGCCCGTGCCGCGCTGGAGAACCCCGAGGTCAACTACTTCTGCGTCGGCCCGGTGTACGCCACCTCCACCAAGCCGGACTACGAACCGGTCGGTACCGAGCTGGTCCGCGCCGCCGCCACCATCGCACCGCCCGGTGACCCGGACAGCAAGCCGTGGTTCGCGATCGGCGGCATCAACGCCGACAACCTCGATGAGGTGCTCGCCGCCGGTGCCCGGCGGGTCGTCGTCGCCCGGGCGATCACCAGGGCCGCCGACGCCGAGGCGGCCGCCGCCGAACTGAGCGGCCGGCTGCGGCAGGCCTGGAACGACGATCCGGCGATGCAGGACTATCTGGGCAGCGTCTTCCAGCTCGGCCAGGGCGGAAATTTCGTGCCGGTGCAGGACAAATCGGGCACCGCCGACCAGCCGGAGACCATCGGCGAGGAGATGGCCGGTGAGCCGGGCGAGCGGCACTGGGGCGAGGACACCGACGAGTGAGCGCAGCCGCGCGCGGCGGTACGCCGAATCGGCGGATCGCCAGCATCGTCCTGCTCGTGCTGGTGATCGCGATGGCGATCGGGTTGTACGCCTGCAAGCAGCAGCCCGGTACCGGGTCGGGCGCCACCCCGGTCGCCGGTGCGACGAAATCCGGCACCGCCCAGCCCGCGAAGTCGCCGGGTGCGAAGGCGACGGGGACGAAGACCGGCGGGGCGAAGACCACCGCTGCCCGAGGCGGCGGGGCGACCGACCCGGCATCGGGACTGCGCTGGATCGACGCCGCCGAGCTGCCCGCCGAGGCGCGTACCACCCTGCAGCTGATCGACCGGGGCGGGCCCTATCCCTATGACAAGGACGGTGCGACCTTCGGCAACTTCGAAGGCATCCTGCCCCAGCAGCCGCGCGGCTACTACAAGGAGTACACGGTGAAGACCCCGGGGGAGGGTGACCGCGGCGCGCGCCGGATCGTCACCGGCAACAACGACAAGGAATTCTTCTGGACCCCCGACCACTACGCCAGCTTCGCCAGGATCCGGCGATGAGCGCGGGCAGCCCGGACCAGGGGAGCCGGTCGCCGCGCGACCGGCCGCGACCCGGCGTGCACCGGGTGCTCGGTGAACCCACCGAGCTGATCAGCACCCTGCGCCGCGACGGCTGGCTGATCGGCCGCCTCGGTCCGGCCACCGGTCGCCGGGAGTTGCTCGCCGAGATCGGCGAGACCCTGCACTTCCCCGATTACTACGGCAGGAATCTGGACGCGCTGGATGAGTGCCTGCGGGATCTGGACCGGCCGACGGCGCTCGTCTGGTCCGGCTGGCAGCAGCTGGTACGCACCGATCCGCGGGCCTGGTCGGCGCTGCTGGAGATCTTCGACGAGCGGGCCCGCGAGCACCCGGATTTCACGGTTTTTCTGGTCTGAGGGGAACTTCGGGAGAACCCCTACCCCCGCGGTCCGACCCGGGTCTCCGAGCTCGGGTCCGCAGACGGATTCGCAGGGCTGGCGCGGTGCATAGCGTTGTCCCCATGAGCCGAACGAGCCAGTCCCTGCAGAACCGCACACACACCGCGATCGCCTGCTCGGCGTTCAATCTGACCCGGCTGGGCCCGCGCGCCGGGCTGCACCGCCGGGTGCTGGTCGACCAGACCAGTGTCAATCTGGAGCACGGTCGCTGGACCGCGGTCGCCGGACGGCGCGGCTCGGGCGCCTCGGAACTGGTTCGCTGCCTGGCCGGGGTGGAGCGGATCGACGGTGGCCGGGTCTTCCTGGCCGGCCGCGAGCTGAGCAGCCTGAACGAGCGGGAGCGTCGCCAGGCCCGGGAACTGGCCCGCAGCGAATATGTCGGCCCGCAGCGCACCCCGGTGGCGCTCGCCGATGCCGTCGCCCGCGCACTGGCCACCGCACCGCGGCTGCTGTTCCTGGACACCGTCGGCGGCGCGGTCTCCGACACCGTGCTCGGCTCGCTGCGCCGGGCCGCCGACGAGCAGGGGGTGACCGTGGTGCTGGCCACCGACGATCTCCAGGTCGCCCTCGGGGCCGACCGGGCGCTGGTGGTCAACGAGGGCCGGGTCGTCGAAGACCTCTGAGGCTCATCGGCCCTGCTTGGCGCCGGGTGCGTGCGCGTCGCGTAACGTGACGCCCACGCACACGGCAACGAGGCCGAGGAGGGCCCATGGTCGACCCCGCCGACACGCAGCCCCGCTTCAAGAAGGCCCTGGGGACCGTCGACTCGTACGCCCTCGGCTTCGGCGCGATGATCGGCTTCGGCTGGGTCGTCCTCACCGGGGGCTGGATCAGCGACGCCGGCACGTTCGGTGCGGTGGTCGCGATGGTGATCGGCGGCCTGATCATGGCGGTCGTGGGTCTGGTGTACGCCGAGCTCACCGCGGCCATCCCGAAGGCGGGCGGTGAGCACAACTTCCTGATGCGCGGCCTCGGACCGCGCTGGGCCTTTCTCGGATCCTGGGGCATCACCGGCGGCTACATCACCATCGTCGCCTTCGAGGCCGTCGCGCTGCCGCGGACGATCGCGTATATCCTCCCGCAGGTCAACTCGGGCCCGTCCTGGACGATGTTCGGCTCCCCGGTGTTCCTGGTCTGGGCGCTGATCGGCTCGCTCGCGGCCGTCGTGATCACCGCGATCAACATCGTCGGCATCAAGGCGGCGGGGGTGACGCAGACGTTCGTGGTGCTGTTCCTGCTCATCGTCGGCGTGCTGCTCGCCGTCGGCGCGGGTACCGGTGGCTCGGCCGCGAACATGGCCCCGTTCTTCACCGGTGCCGGTGGGCTGTTCACCGTGCTCATCGTCGTCCCGTTCCTCTACGTCGGTTTCGACGTCATCCCGCAGGCCTCCGAGGAGCTCAAGCTGGCGCCGAACCGGATCGGCCGGCTGATCGTGATCTCGGTGCTGATCGCCACCGCGTGGTATGTGCTGACGATCCTCACCACCTCGTCGTCGATGCCGGCCGACCGGCTCGCCGCCTCCGACCTGGCCACCGCGGACGCGATGGCGGCACTGTTCGGCAACCCGGTGATGGCGAAGGTGCTGCTCGCCGGCGGCATCGCCGGCATCCTCACCTCCTGGATCGCGCTGCTCATCGGCGCCTCGCGGCTGCTCTACGCGCTCGGCGAGTCGGGCATGCTGCCGCGCTGGTTCGGCCGGTTGCACCCGCGGTTCCAGACACCGGTGAACGCGCTGCTGTTCGTCGGCGCGCTTTCGGCGATCGCCCCGTTCTTCGGCCCCGACATGCTGGGCTGGCTCGTCGACTCCGGCTCCCCGAGCATCGTCATCGCCTATCTGCTGGTGTGCCTGGTGTTCGTGATGCTGCGCCGCCGCGAGCCGCGGATGGGGCGCCCTTTCGTCGCGGGTGGTCCCGGTCGTGGTGGCATCGTGCTCGGCATCGCCGGCGTCGTGCTGTGCGCCGGGCTGCTCAGCCTCTACATCCCCGGAATGCCCGCCTCGATCGCGCCGGCCTCGTACGCGTTGTTCGTCGCCTGGTGGGTGCTGGGCCTGGTCTTCCTGCTGCGGGTACCGACGGGCATCCAACCCGGCCCGGACGCCGAGCCCGCGCTGCACCGGGCGCTCGCCGAGCGCCGGGCTCTGCGGGCAGGCCGCTGAGTCATGCCACCCGGTGCACGGCCAGCTCCGCGAGCCGGGTCAGCGCCTGCCGGCCCTCGGCGGTCATCGGGGCGGTCAGCGCGGCCAGCGCTCGCTCCAGTTCGGCATCGATCATCTGCTCGACCACCTCGGCGGCGCCGGAATCGGCGATCAGCTCCCGGGCCCGGGTCACGCCGCTCTCGTCCAGGTCGGGGTCGCCGAGCAGACGGTCCAGTTCGGCACGCGCGGCGGGGGAGCTGGCGGCGTACGCCTGGGCGACCAGCACGGTGCGCTTGCCCTCGCGGAGGTCGTCCCCGGCGGGTTTGCCGGTCGTCTCCGCGTCTCCGAAGACGCCCAGCAGGTCGTCGCGGAACTGGAACGCCCGGCCCAGCGGCGACCCGTACGCCGCCAGTGCGTCGAGCAGGGCCGGGTCCCCGGCGCCGAGCGCCGCGCCGAGTTGGACCGGCCGCTGCACCGTGTAGCGCGCGGTCTTGTATTCCACCACCCGCTGCGCCTGGTCCAGCATCCGCTGCGGATCATCGCTCGGCTGGTGCTGCATCAGCACGTCCAGATACTGCCCGCAGGTCACCTCGGTCCGCATCGCCTGGGCCAGCGGCAGTGCCCGGGTCAGCGCGGCGGGCTCCAGGCCGGCCGACTCCAGCAGCTGCACCGACCACATCACCAGCAGATCGCCGAGCAGGATCGCCCCGGCCTGCCCGAACCGGTCGGACGGGCCCTGCCAGCCGGCATCGCGGTGCCGGGCCTCCAGCTGCCGGTGCACCGCAGGCAGCCCGCGGCGGGTGTCGGAGGCGTCCATCACGTCGTCGTGCACCAGGGCCGAGACGTGCAGCAGGTCCAGGCTGGCCGCGGCCCGCAGCAGCGGCGGCAGCTGCTCGGCGGACGGCAGGCCGGCCGCTGCGGCGTACCCCCACAGGCAGAACGCGGGCCGCAACCGCTTGCCGCCACCGGTGAAGACGGCGGCGAGCTCGCTCAGCTCGGACAGTTCCGGGCCGATCGCCGCGAGTGGCTCCCGCTGGCCGGCCAGGAAGTCGGTGATCGCCGATTGCACCCCCTCGCGGAGGGAGGCTGATACCGGATCGCCCGGGTCGAGACGATTGCTGTCGAGGAGAGGGCTGCCCACACGCTGAGCCTATGCGGGTCGGTCACCGGTCCTCGCCTAGGGTTGACGCCATGTCCCGCCGTGATCCCAGCATCGCCGAGCTGCTGGCCGCCAGCGACCGGCCGTTGTTCTCGTTCGAGTTCTTCCCGCCGGCCAGCGAGGAGGCCGCTCGCACGCTGTGGCAGACGGTCCGCCAGCTCGAACCGCTGGCGCCGGACTTCGTCTCGGTCACCTACGGTGCCAACGGCTCCACCCGGGACCGGACGATCAACGTGACCCGGCAGATCGCCCGCGAGACCACGCTGCGCACGATGGGGCACCTGACCTGCGTCAGCCAGAGCCGCGACGACATCCGCCGGGTGGTGGGGGCGTACGCCGACGCGGGCATCCGGCACATCCTGGCGGTGCGTGGCGACCCGCCGGGTGGGCCGACCGCGCCCTGGCAGGCGCATCCCGACGGCCTGCGGAACGCCACCGAACTCGTCGAACTGATCGCCTCGCTCGGTGACTTCTGCGTCGGAGTCGCCGCCTTCCCCGACGTGCACCCGGAGCACCACGATCCCGAGCTGGACGCCAGAATCCTTGTGGACAAGGCGAATGCGGGCGCCGACTTCGCCATCACCCAGCTCTTCTTCACCGCCCGCAGCTATTTCGAACTGGTGGACCGGGTGCGGTCGCTGGGCTGTGACATCCCGATCATCCCGGGCATCATGCCGGTCACCAATCTGCGTCAGATCGAGCGCTTCGCCGAGCTCTCCGGGGCGGCGCTGCCGACCGGGGTCACCGACCGGCTGCTGGCCGCCGACGGACCCGATGCGGTTCGCGCCGAGGGGGTACGGATCGGGACCGAGCTGGCCGACGAACTGCTCGCCGGCGGCGTACCCGGGCTGCACTTCTTCACCCAGAACCGCTCCCGCGCCTCCCGGGAGATCCATTCCCGGCTGCAGCGGGTCCCCGCCTGAGCGGGGCCCGCGCTCAGTCCGCCAGCACCGAACGCCAGGCGCCGGGCTGACCGTCGGCGGTGACGTCCAGGGTGACCAGCCGCTGGGTTGGCCGGGTCAGGGTGACGTAGAGAACCCGTACCCCGCCGGGGGATTCGGCGACGATGTCGTCGGCGCCGACGACCAGCACCGCGTCGTATTCCAACCCCTTGCTGTCCAACGGGGTGACCAGCACGACCCGCTCCTCATCGACACCGGCATCGGCGAGAATCCGTTGCACCGAACCGATCCGCGACGGCGGGCAGATCACACCGACGGTGCCCTCCACCTGGTCGGCGAGCCGGCGTACCCGCTCGGTGAGCACCTCGGCCAACTCCGCGGGGGTGGTGCTGAGCAGTTCCGGTTCGATCTCGGTGCGCCGGATCGCGGTCGGCAGATCGGCCTCCGGGTAGGCGGCGACGACCACCTTGGCGGCCAGCTCGAATACCTCGGCCGGCGAGCGGTAGTTGGTGCTCATCCGGAACCGGCGCGACGGGGCGGTGCCGATCAGGTCCGCCAGCGCCCGATCGGTCTCGGCCTGGTCCGGCCAAGAACTCTGCGCCGGGTCGCCGACCACGGTCCACGACGCCTGCGCCCCGCGGCGGCGCAGCATCCGCCACTGCATCGGGGTGATGTCCTGGGCCTCGTCGACCAGCACGTGCGCGAAGGTGTCGTGCGCGTCGGCGTCCGGATCGATCTCGGTGCGCTGGGCGGCGCGGTCCATCGTGGTGACCACCTCCGACACCTGGCTGCCGTCGGCCAGGAACAGCGTCGGATCGGTCTCCTCCTCATCGGCCGGGACCGGCCCGAGGATCGCGACGAGTTCGTCGAGCAGCGCCATGTCGGCGACCGACCAGTCGGCGTTCTCGGCATAGCTGGCGGCGAGGGTGTCGATCTGGGCGTCGGTCAGCGAATCGCCGGCCAGCCGCGCGGTCAACCGCTGGTCGCCGAGGCGGCGCAGCACCTGGGTGGCGCTCAGCGGCGGCCACCAGGCCTGCAGGAACATCTTGTACGCCGCCTGGTCGGTGACCAGTTCGGTGAAGGAGTCCTGCTCCAGGTCGAACTCCTCGGCCGGGAACCGCTGCCAGAGCGCCTCCAGCAGCCCCTTCTCGGCGGCGTCGCGACCGGAGTTCACGCGGTGGTGACGGAGCACCTCGTTGCGGATCCGGGCCAGCGTCGGCTGCTCGAGGGTGAGCACCTCGCCCTTGACCGAGACCCGCAGCCGGGCCATCTCGGCGGTCTGCTCGAGCAGCGGCTCGTTGACCAGCCGGCGCAGCAGCGGCAGCATCGCCAGCGATCCCTTGATGGCATGGGCGGCGCTGGTGTCGGTGCGCTCGGCGCGGAAGCCGAGCACGTCGGAGGCGACCGAACCGACCGCGCGCAGGGTCACCGAATCCTCGCCCAGGCTGGGCAGCACGCGTTCGATGTAGTTCATGAAGACCCGGGACGGGCCGACCACCAGCACGCCGCCGTTCTCGAAGCGCTTGCGGTGGGAATAGAGCAGGTACGCCGCCCGGTGCAGCGCGACCACGGTCTTGCCGGTGCCGGGGCCACCGGTGATGATCGTGACGCCCTGGTAGGGGGCGCGGATCGCCTCGTCCTGCTCGGCCTGGATGGTGGCGACGATGTCGCGCATCTGCGGGCCGCGGGCGCGGCTGAGCGCGGCCAGCAGGGCGCCCTCGCCGACCACGACGAGCTCGGTGTCGGCATGCTCGCCGTCCAACAGGTCGTCCTCGATGCCGATCACCCGATCACCGCGGCAGCGCAGCACGCGGCGGCGTACCACCTCCATCGGCTCGGCCGGGGTGGCGCGGTAGAAGGGTTCGGCGGCGCGGGCCCGCCAGTCGATCACCAGCGGTTCGTAGTCGTCGTCGCGGACGCCGATCCGACCGATGTAGCGGGTCTCGCCGTCGGTGCGGTCCAACCGGCCGAAGACCAGGCCCTCGTGCTCGGCGTCCAGCACTGCGAGCCGCTTGGCGGCCTGGTAGGCGAAGACATCGCGCTCGAAGAGGCCGGTGCCGTCCTCCTCGCGGGCCCAGCTCATCCGGTCGCCCTGATAGAGGGAGCGGCCCTCGGTGGCCACCTGTTGGGCGGACCGGGTCGCCTCGGCCAGTCGGTCGTAGACCGCATCCACGTGCGCCTGCTCGATGGCGAGCTCACGCTCGACCGTCGTGCTCTGCGGATGGTTATCGGAGGGCCCCGAACCCTCGGGCCGCGAATGCGCAGTCAATCCCGTAAATCCTCACCTGTCGGAAACAGACTCAGCATTCTACGCGCGGTCGGGGCAAGTCGGCAGCCAGGGCTCAGGCGGTGTGGTCCGGGACTTCGTCGTAGGGGCGTCCGAGGTGCTCGCGGGCGAATGCGTCGAAGCGAGCATCCGAGCCGTCGACCACTCCACCGGGCAGCGGGTCGTAATCGAAGTCGGCGCTGGCGCCACCACTGGACCGGTAGTTCAGGACCGCTCGGTGGATCGGTTGGCCCGCCTCGATCGCGGCGTCGATCAGGTCATCGATCGCATCATCGGCGTCGTCGCCCAATCGCAGCATCCGGTGCGGTCCGGCGGTATCGGTGAAGAACAGCGCACTGGTGGAGACGCCGTCCTCGTCCTCAACCACCAGCCACATCTCATCGAACTGGTCCGGAAGGACGTTGACACACTCCTGCAGGATTGCGGTGACGAACTGGTCAAGTTGTTCGGGGGTCATGGCGGATTCGCGGCGCCTCAGCCCGTGTACTCGGGCGTGTCTGCCCAGGAGCGACCGAGATGCGTCTGGCCGAACTCCTCCATGCGGGCATTGCTGCCCTCAACGACTCCACCCGGCAACGGCTCGTAATCGAAGTCGGCGCTGGCGCCGCCCCTGGAGCGATAGCTGAGCACCGCGCGGTGGAAGGGCTCACCGTCGTCGCCCGCGGCGTCGATCAGGTCGTCCACGGCCTCATCGAGTTCGCCGGGGAAATCCGGGGACAGCGCCCGAGCGGGACCATCGGCGCTGGTGAAGAAGAGCACGGTATTGGCCACGTGATCCTCGGATTCGATCACCAGCCAGAGTTCGTCGAAGTCCTCGGGCAGCCAGTTCACGGCGGCCTGCAGGATGGCTGTGATGAGTTCGTCACGCTTCTCGGGGGTCATGCCGGCTCCTCTCGCTGGCGCTCACGGTAGCGAGGTCATCCACCAGCGGCGTTGTTGAATGTCTGGGCGTATCTCTGGTTGCCGCCCATCGACCCTTTCGCCAGCGCTCTCGTGCTGCCTGCCATGGTGACCACCTCCAGACAGGCGCGTAGGGCGCGCGCAGGTCAGCGGCGGCGGTGCACGGTGAGGTCCTTGTTGGTGGGGTGGATGTCCTCGCCGGTCAGGTCGGCGTGCACGGCATAGGTCGCGAGTGCGGCGGAGAGCAGTTGCCCGGCGACCGTGCTGCCGGCGGCGGTGTGCGCGCCGCAGGTGTAGCGGTGGCGTCCGGTGCGGGAGCCGGTACGCCGCCACCACGGCTTCGGCCCGCGCAGGCCGCCGGGGATCGTGCCGGTTGCGGTGATCGTCGCGTCGGCGCCGTCGGGTGGCGACTCGACCAGCTGTACGCCGCGGGCGTCCAGGCGGCGGGTGAGCGCGTCGATCAGCGCCACCGAACCGGCCGGCGTACCGTCGGCGTGGGTGACCTGCCAGAGTCCGAAGGTCCGTTCGACGCTCAACCAGACGGCGTCACTGGCGGGGGAGTGTCGCGGCTCGCCCTCGGCGGCGTCGCGGATCACCTCCGACAGCACCGGATGGTCGAAGTCGGTGGCCAGGTCCGCGACCGTCCGCCCCACCCACAGTTCGCGGCGGGCGGAGCGGAACGCGACCTTGTCGAACTCCCGCTCCAGGCCGAGCGGTCGGCGTACCTGCCAGACCTCGTCCAGGGCATCGAGCAGGTCCCGCCACCGCGCGGCCACCGGCGGGCCGAACTCGTCGACCAGCAGCCGCCACTGCGCGCCGCGCTCGGCCGGCAGGTCCAACCCGGCCACCGGGCGGGTGTCGACCGGGGTGAGTTCCAGGCTTGCCTGGGCGAGTTCGGCGGCGAGGATGCGTCCGGACTTCTTGAACAGGTCACGCCAGGGGGCGGGGAAGGTGAACACCTCGGGCAGGTCGTGCCGCGGGGTCGGGTCCGAGCGGACCAGGGTGACCCGGTGCCCGACCTTCGCCAACCGTACGCAGGCAGCCATTCCCGCGAGTGTGTCGCCCAGCACGGTGATGTCAGCCACGGTGCGAATTCTAGTCACCGTGTGGTGCGTCGACACTGGTCGAGCTGTGGGGTGGCTCAGGTGTGACTCACCGGTACGGATCGTCCGGCTCGGCCCAGTCGGCGTACTGCCAGGACCAGCGATCGGGATGCTGGATCCGGTCACCGGTCAGGTCCGCGACCCAGGCGTCGGCCACGTCCCGGTCGTTGGCCAGGGAGCCCCGGTCGGTGCGGCGGAGCAGGGACAGATGCTGCTCCATCAGGGAACGGGTCAACCCGCGCTCGCACACCGCGGTTGCCAGCTCCTGCACCAACTCCTCGGTCCCGGGCTCGCGGAGCACGCCGACGGCGTGGGTGATCAGCAGCAGCTGGTCGGTGTCGAGGCCCTCGATGCCGGCCCGGATCACCTTCTGCACCGGCGGCGGGGGAGGCGATTCCAGCACCACGACCCGCCAGTCGTAGTCGGGCCGGTCGGCGGCGGCCTGCAGTGCCGGCAGCACCCGGTCGGTCGGGCAGTGTCGCTGGGCGGGTGGCAAGAGTTTGCGCATCCGCACCAGCAGTGCAGCGGGCTGACGTTGCAGCTTTCGCGCGATCGCCTCCACCGGGGCGCCCTCCCGGGCCATCGTGACCATCGTCTCGTGGTCGTCGTCGGTGTAGGACTGGCCGTTGCGCGCCGGCGGTGGTTCGGGTGGGCCGATCAGCTCGGACTGATGGCGCTGGAAGGACAGGGTGTCGGACATGGGAATACCTCCTTTTCCCATCCTGACTGCAGAAACCGGTGATCGGGGCGGACCGGTGTTGTCCGATCGGGGGAGGTGTTGTCCGTACCGCGGTTCAACCGGGCAGGCGGGAGGTCAGCACTGCCAGCGCCTCGCGGGTGGTCAGGTCCCCGATCAGCACGCGCTCGGTCAATCCGTCCGCCAGCGCGATCAGTGCGCGTGCGTCCCGCAGGGCCGAGCGTTTCGGCGTACCCAGCTCGCCCAGCAGGCCGGCCACCAGCGTCTCCTGCCCCCGCTTGCCTTCGGCGAGGATGGCCGCGATCTCGGCATCGGTGGCGGCCGCGGTCAGGTAGGCGTACCAGATCGAGACCCCCGGCCCGGGTTCGGCGGCGCGCCGGATCGGGTGGCCGAGTGCCTCCCGCAACCGGCCGGCGGGGGAGGCCTGCTCGGTGTCCTCGCGGTATCGGTCGGCGCCGGCCTCGATCATCGCCCGGGCGCTCACCCGCAGCAGCTCCTCCTTGCTGGCGAAGTAGTGCTGGATCCGGCCGACCGAGACCCCGGCCGCGGCGGCCACGGTGCGCATCGACACCGCGGCGAGCCCGTCCCGGGCGATCACCAGCCACACCCCCTGCACGATCTCGGTGCGGCGGGCGTCGTGGTCGACCTGGCGTGGCATGCCGGCATCGTAACAGTACGACCGTATCGCTCTGTGTTACGATACGACTGTATTGTCAACTGCAGGGATGAGGAATGTCGTGAAGAAGACCGAAGGTGCGCGCAGGCGCCGCTGGCCGTGGGCGCTGTTGATCGTCGCGTGCGCGCTGCTGCTCACCGACAAGGTGATTGGCCTGGCGAACCCGCAACCGCAGGTCGGCCGGTTCGACGGCATCGAGGGGGCGCGTGCCTACGACTCGGCGTACGCCGCAGCACTCGCCGCGATGCCAACCCCCACGACGATCCGGGACATCCCCACCACCTTCGGCTCGGTCCGGGTGACCCAGTGGACCCGTCCGGAGCTGACCGGGCTGGTGCCGGTGCTGCTCACCCCGGGTTGGGGATCGGGTACGCCCGCCTGGGATGCCAATCTGCGCGACGTGATGGCCGAACGCCCGGTGATCGCGGTCGACGCCGTCGGCGACGCCGGTCAGTCGGTGCAGCGCATTCCGCTGACCAGCACCGCCGATCACGCACGGTGGCTCACCGAGGTGCTGGATGCGCTCGAGGTGCCACGGGTGCACGTGGTCGGCCACTCCTTCGGCGCGGCCACCGCCACCGCCCTGGCCCTCCACCGCCCGGAGCGGGTGGCCAGTCTGACCCAGCTCGAACCGGTGCTCACCTATGGCCAGCTGCCGGCCTCGGTGATCTTCTGGAGCATCCCGGTCAACGTCCCGTTCCTGCCGCAGTCGTGGCGCGACCGTGGGTTGGCCGAGATCGGTGGCGTCGATCCGACCGAGCTGAAGACCGCCGGTCCGGTGGGGGAGATGATCGCCGCCGGCACCCAGCACTATCGGCAGGCGATGCCGATGCCGAGCCCGCTCACCGACGAACAGATCCGGGGGTTGCGGATGCCGATCTATCTCGCGGTCGCCGGTCGGAAATCGTTGGTGGGTGGCGATGCCGCCGTGCAACGCGCCCGGCAGCTGCTGCCGCAGGGTACGATCCGGATCTTCCCGAATGCCACCCATTCCCTGCCGATGCAGGAATCCGCCGCCCTCGACGCGGACCTGCTCGCCTGGTGGCGGACCCAGGACCGGTGATCGAGGGGCCGTTACGCTGAGCGGGTGTTCACCGGAATTGTCGAAGAACTGGGTGAGATCGTCGAACTCGACGATCGGGGCGAATCGGCCGTGCTGCGGATCCGCGGGCCACTGGTGGTGAGCGATGCGAGCCACGGTGCCTCGATCGCGGTGAACGGGGTCTGTCTCACCGTCACCGACCGCGACGCGGAGACGTTCGCGGTCGATGTGATGGCCGAGACGCTCAACCACAGCAGCCTCGGTGACCTGGTGCCCGGCAGCCGGGTGAATCTGGAGCGTGCGATGGCCGCCAACGGCCGATTCGGCGGCCACATCGTCCAGGGCCATGTGGACGGCACCGCGCGGATCGTGTCGCGTACGCCCGGTCAGGACTGGGAGGTGGTTGGCATCGAGCTGCCCGCCGAGCTGGCACGATACGTTGTGCACAAGGGATCGATCACCGTCGACGGGATCTCGTTGACCGTCTCGGCGGTCACCGACGACACCTTCGAGGTCTCGCTGATCCCGACCACGCTGGCGCTCACCACCCTCGGCGGCAAACAACCCGGGGAGACGGTGAATCTCGAGGTCGACGTGCTCGCCAAGTACCTCGAGAAACAGATCGCGGCGCGTGACTTGTGACACCAGCCCATTCCCTGGTTGGGAATCCTCTGCCATAGTGGTCGCACGCGCTCCGGGGTCGGTGCAATTCCGAACCGGTGGTGACAGTCCACGACCCGGCCACAGCCAGTGGCCGGTTGACCTGGTGGAATTCCAGGACCGACGGTGAAAGTCCGGATGGGAGGCAGCGCGTGACGGTCGGCCAGTGCCGACCGCTGCTGGTGCTTTCCTGCACCCGACCCCCGGAGTCATGTTCGACGACCGGGAGGATCCATGACATCCCAGACCGAGATGTGGCTCGACCTGCGCCTGCTCCGGCGCGCCGCCGCGCTCGCCCTGCACGGCCCGCTGCCGGACCCGAATCCGCGGGTGGGTGCGGTGATCTGTGACCCGGCGGGATCGGTGGTGGGCGAGGGCTGGCACCGTGGCGCCGGCACCGAACACGCCGAGATCGCCGCACTGCGGGCGGCCGGGGCCAGCGCACGGGGTGGCACGGCGTACGTCACCCTGGAACCCTGTGCCCATACCGGGCGCACCGGCCCCTGTGTGCGGGCACTGATCGAGGCGGGCATCGCACGGGTGGTGTATGCGCGGTCCGATCCGAATCCGGCCGCCGCCGGCGGTGCGCAACGCCTGACCGACGCCGGCGTGGCGGTGGCCCGGTTGGACATCGACGCCGCGGATCTCAACCCCCATTGGGAATTCGCGGTCCGCAATCAGCGCCCCTTCGTCACCTGGAAGTACGCCGCCACGCTCGACGGGCGATCCGCCGCGGCCGATGGCAGCAGCCGGTGGATCACCGGGCCCGAGGCCCGCGCCGAGGTCGGGCGACAGCGGTCCGAGTGCGACGCGATCCTGGTCGGTACCGGGACCGTGCTGGCCGACGACCCGTGGCTCACCGCCCGGCATCCGGACGGCACCCTGCAGGATGGGCAACCACTGCGCGTCGTGCTCGGCGAGCGGCCGATCCCGGCCACCGCGCGGGTCCTCGATGAGGCCGCGGAAACCCTGCTGCTGCGGCACCGCGATCCGGAGCGCGCGCTCGCCGAACTGCACGCGCGTGGCATCCGCCACCTCTGGCTCGAGGGCGGGCCCCGGGTCGCGGCCGCGTTCTGGCGCGCGGGGTTGGTCGATGAGCTGATCGGCTATCTGGCCCCGGCCCTGCTCGGCGAGGGACGGCCCGCGGTCGACGAGCTGGGAATCCCCACCATGGCGGAGATCCTGCGCTTCGATCAGGTCGACGTCACCCCGGTCGGTGTCGATCTGCGGGTGACCGCGCGCCCACGCGCCCGAGCGCACCGGACCGCGGTGGACCTCGACGTTCCCGCCGCGCTCGACGCCCTGCGCGCCGGCCGGCCGGTACTGGTGACCGACGACGCGGACCGGGAGAACGAGGGCGACATCGTGCTGGCCGCCGACACCCTCAGCGACGGGTGGCTGGCGTGGACGATCCGGCACAGTTCGGGATACGTCTGCGCCCCGCTCAGCGGCGAGCTCGCCGACCGGTTGGAGCTGCCGCTGATGGTGCCCGACAACCGCGACCCGTTGCGGACGGCGTACACGATCACCGTGGATGCGGCCACCGGTGTCGGCACCGGGATCAGCGCCGCCGACCGGGCGCACACGCTGCGCACGCTGGCCGCCGCCGGTCACGGTGAGGCGGGTCCGGCGGATCTGATCCGCCCGGGCCACGTGGTGCCCTTGCGGGCCCGCGACGGTGGCGTGCTGACCCGTCGCGGTCACACCGAGGCCGCGGTGGATCTGTGCCGGCTGGCGGGCCTCGCCCCGGTCGGCGCGATCGCCGAACTCGTCAACGACGACGGCACGATGATGCGCACCGACGCCATCCGGGCGCTGGCCGAGCGGTCGGGCCTGGGGGTGCTCACCATCGCCGACCTGGCGGCCTGGCGCCGCTGCCACGATCGGGTCGAGCTGGTCGCCGAGACACGGATCCCCACCGCACAAGGAGAATTCGCGGCCCGTGGCTATCGGGACCTGCTGACCGGTGCCGAGCATCTGGTGCTGCACACCGACCGGTTCGGTCCGCAGCCGCTGGTCCGGGTGCATTCGGAGTGTCTCACCGGGGACGTGTTCGGATCGCAGCGCTGTGACTGCGGGCCACAACTCGACGCTGCCCTCGCGGAGGTGGCGGCGGCCGGTGGGCTGGTGATCTATCTGGGTGGCCACGAGGGCCGCGGGGTCGGTCTGCTGGACAAGCTGCGGGCGTACGCCGAACAGGACGCGGGTGCCGACACCGTGCAGGCCCAGACCCGGCTCGGGCTGCCGGTCGATGCGCGTGAGTACGGCGCTGCGGCAGCGATCCTGGGCGATCTCGGCATCGACCGGATCTCATTGCTCAGCAACAATCCCGCCAAGGCCGCCGGTCTCACCGAGGCCGGCATCGAGGTCGCCGAGACCAGACCACTGCGGGCCGGCCAGCACCCCGACAACCTGGCCTATCTGCGGACCAAGGCCGCACGGTTGGGGCACCGCACCCTGCTGCACCCGGCCGACGAACTCAAGGAGCGAGCATGAGCGGACACGGCGCACCCACCCTGGAACTCTCGCCGGTGGCCGCGGGCGGACTGCGCGGGGTGATCGTGGCGAGCAGTTGGCATGAGGTCGTGATGAACGGGCTGATCGACGGCGCGCGCCGCGGCTTCGAGCAGGCCGGGTTGAGCGGTGAGGTGATCCGGGTGCCGGGCAGTTTCGAGCTGCCGGTCGCCTGCGCCCGGCTCGCACCCGGCCACGACTTCCTGGTCGCCCTCGGGGTGGTGATCCGCGGTGGCACCCCGCACTTCGACCACGTCTGCCAGGCGGCCACCCTGGGGATCACCCGGGTCAGCGTGGATACCGGTACGCCGATCGGTTTCGGCGTGCTCACCTGTGACACCGAGGAGCAGGCGCTGGCCCGGGCCGGTCTGCCGGATTCGCTCGAGGACAAGGGTTTCGAGGCCGCCCAGGCCGCGATCCTCACCGCGGTGACACTTGCGGGAGCAGGCAGGTGACGTGGCACCTCGAGCAGATCAGGCCCCCGCGCCCCGGTCGGGGCATCGTCCTTCGGTCCGAGCATGGTGTGTCATGCCCCAACCGAACTCCCATGCCCCGACCACCGAGTGCGCGGTCGAACTGGGTTCATCTCGACACGCTCGCTGCGCGAGCTACTCGATGAACGTGAGAACCTGCTGCCCCAACCACCGAGCACTCAACTCCCGTGCGCCTCGAGGAAGGCGTACACCTCGGTCTCGTCGACGCCGGGGAAGGCGCCCGGGGGGAGGGCGGCCATCAGATGTGAGTGGGCGCGTGCCGACGGCCAGGCGTGCCCGGCCCAGGCGCTGGACAGTTCCGCGGGTGGCCGGCGGCAGCAGGTCTCGTCGGGGCAGCGGGATTTCGAGCGTTCCCGGGTGTCCCGGCCACGGAACCATTTGGCCTGCACGTAGGGCACCCCGATGCAGGTCGAATACGCCCCCTCGACCCGCGCGGTGCACCAGAACGTGCCCGCCGAGGTGTCGGTGTACTGGTCGAAGGCGTTGAACTTGTCGGAGGCGTCGAAGACCTGCCGGCTGGTCCAGTAGCGGCAGACCGGCTGACCCTCGATCGCGCCGGTGTGGTCGGCCGGGAAGTTCACCCCGTCGTTCTCGTAGGCCTTGTAGATGATCCCGGACTCGTGCACCTTCTGGAAGTGCACCGGGATGTCGAGATGGTGGGTGATCAGGTTGGTGATCCGGTGACTGGCGGCCTCGTAGGAGACCGCGAACGCGTCCCGCAGGTCCTCCACCGCGAGCTGCTTCTCCTTCTTGGCCTGGGAAAGGAACTCCACCGTCGTCGACTCCGGCATCAGCAGGGCCGCGGCGAAATAGTTCGTCTCGATCCGCTGGCGCAGGAAGTCGCCGTAGTTGTTCGGGGTCTGATGGCCGAGCACGTAGTGACCCAGGGCCTGCAGCAGCACCGATCGCGGATCGTGGTCGCCGCCGGCGGAGCGGGGCAGATAGATCCGCATCTGCTTCAGGTCGGTCACCGAGCGGGTGGAGTGCGGCAGGTCGCCGACGTGCTGCAGGGTGAAGCCGAGGTGGGCGGTGATCGCACCGATCTCGTGCTGGGACAGCGGGCCGCGGCGGTAACCGGCCTTCTTCAGCAACCCGGCCGCCTGCTCCTCCAACTCACCGAAGTAGTTGTTGTGTGCCTTCATCTCCGCACGCAGTTCGGTGTTCGCGCGACGGGCCTCCTCGGGGGTGGCGACCTGTTCCTCGGCGGTGCGGGCCAGCTCGCGATGGAGCCCGACCAGCGCCTCCAGCACCTCCATCGGCATCCGCGGGGAGATCCGCACGCTGGGCAGGCCCTTCTGCTGCGCGAGCGGGGAACGCATCGCCCGCTCCAGCTCGATCTCCAGCATGGTGCGCCGGTTGGGCACCTCGGAGAGGAAGTCGTCGATGGTGACGTCGTACGCCTTGGCGAGCTTCTGCAGGATGGAGACCTTGGCCTCGCGCTTGCCGTTCTCCAGCAGGGAGAGCTGGGAACTGGCGATCCCGGTGAGCTCGGAGACCCGGGAGAGGGTCAGCTCCCGCTCCTTGCGCAGGGCGCGGATCCGGCGGCCCAACGAAAACGGGTCGAAAACAGACTCCGGCTCGGGGTCCTTGGGGCGGCGCTGCCAATCCGATTCCGTCACTCTTTCACTCTAGCTAATTTTTGCATTTCTTTCACCATAAACCTGCTGGGCAGGTGTTGTTTCTTGGCGCATCGTTGTTTCTGCCGGCCGATACGAGCCGAAGCCACAGACCGTGAACCGAGCGAAGGAGCCGTGATGAGCGAGAGCAGCACCCACATCCCGATGAGCGCCGAGTCGATGGAGCAGGACTGGAAGGACAACCCCCGCTGGACCGGGGTCCGCCGCGACTACACCGCCGCTGACGTGGTGCGGCTGCGCGGTCGGGTGCAGGAGGAGCACACCCTCGCCAAGCGCGGTGCCGAGCGGCTCTGGGACAAGCTGCACAGCGAGGACTTCATCAACGCCCTCGGTGCGCTGACCGGCAACCAGGCGGTGCAGCAGGTGAAGGCCGGCCTGCAGGCCATCTACCTCTCCGGTTGGCAGGTCGCGGCCGACGCCAACCTCTCCGGTCACACCTACCCCGACCAGTCGCTCTACCCGGCGAACTCGGTGCCGCAGGTGGTCCGCCGGATCAACAACGCACTGCTGCGCGCCGACCAGATCGAGTGCGCCGAGGGCATCCAGACCGTCGAGGACTGGCTGGTGCCGATCGTCGCCGACGCCGAGGCCGGCTTCGGTGGACCGCTGAACGCATACGAACTGATGAAGGCGATGATCGCCGCCGGTGCCGCGGGTGTGCACTGGGAGGATCAGCTCGCCAGCGAGAAGAAGTGTGGCCACCTGGGTGGCAAGGTGCTGATCCCCACCAAGCAGCACGAGCGCACCCTGAACGCCGCCCGGCTGGCGGCCGATGTGGCCGGCACCCCGAGCGTGATCGTGGCCCGCACCGACGCCGAGGCGGCCACCCTGATCACCTCCGACGTCGACGAGCGGGACCAGGAGTTCATCACCGGTGAGCGCACCGGCGAGGGCTTCTACAAGGTGCGCAACGGCATCGAGCCGTGCATCGCCCGCGGCCGGGCGTACGCCGACTATGCCGACCTGCTCTGGATGGAGACCGGTACGCCGGATCTCGAGCTGGCGAAGAAGTTCGCCGACGCGATCCACCAGACCCACCCCGACCAGATGCTGGCCTACAACTGCTCGCCGTCGTTCAACTGGAAGAAGCACCTGGACGATGCGACCATCGCCAAGTTCCAGAAGGAACTGGCCGCGATGGGCTACAAGTTCCAGTTCATCACCCTGGCCGGCTTCCACGCGCTGAACTACTCCATGTTCGATCTGGCGCACGGCTACGCCCGCGAGCAGATGAAGGCCTACGTGGAGCTGCAGGAGCGCGAGTTCGCGGCCGAGGAGCGCGGCTACACCGCCACCAAGCACCAGCGCGAGGTCGGCACCGGCTACTTCGACCAGATCGCCCAGGCGGTGAACCCGTCGAGCTCGACCGGTGCGATGGCCGGTTCGACCGAGTCCGCCCAGTTCTGATCGAAGGCGCCTGATCCCCGCCCCCGAACCAGCGTGCGGGTGACCACCTGCCGAGGTCTTGTCCAAACCTCCCGGTCACCCGCACGCAACCTTCCTCTCTCAAGTCCCTTCCCCAGAAAGTCCGTCCAGCAAAGGATTCCGAGATCATGCAGCAGATCGAGATCGTCGCCACCGAAGTCGTCGACCGGGCCGATGAGGTGCTCACCCCCGAGGCGCTGGAGTTCGTGGCCGTCCTGCACCGGCTCGCCGGGGGGCGGCGCAACGAGCTGCTGGCCGAGCGCAGCGTGCGATCCGCGGCGATCCAGGCCGGTCATGATCCGATCCGGCCGGCGGAGACCGCGCACCTGCGCGCCGATCCGCACTGGCGGGTCGCACCGCCGGCGCCCGGGCTGGCCGACCGTCGGGTCGAGATCGTCGGTCCCACCGAACCCAAGCAGGCGATCAACGCGCTGAACTCCGGTGCCCGCGTCTGGCTCGCCGACCTGGAGGACGCCACCAGCCCGACCTGGCGGAACGTGATCTCGGGTCAGGTGACGCTGCGCGATGCGGTGCGCGGCGAACTGGAGCATGACACCACCGAGCGGCACTACCGGGTCACCGCCGAGGTGACCCCGACGATCGTGCTGCGGCCCCGCGGCTGGCACCTGACCGAGTCGCACCTGCTCGTCGACGGTGAACCGGTGCCCGCCGCCCTGGTCGACTTCGGCCTCTATTTCTTCCACAATGCAAGGGAATTGATCGCCCACGGTCGCGGCCCCTACTTCTATCTGGCGAAGCTGGAGTCGCACCAGGAGGCGCGGCTGTGGAACGCGGTCTTCAACACCGCCCAGGACCTGCTGGGCATCCCGCGCGGCACCATCCGGGCCACCGTGCTGATCGAGACGATCACCGCGGCCTTCGAGATGGAGGAGATCCTCTACGAGCTGCGGGAACATGCGGCGGGACTGAGCGCCGGCCGCTGGGACTACCTGTTCTCGCTGGTGAAGCAGTTCCGCAGTCGCGGCCAGGCGTACCTGCTGCCCGATCGCGATCAGATCACCATGGCCGCACCGTTCCTGCGCGAGTACACCAGCGAACTGGTGCGGGTCTGCCATCGCCGGGGGGCGTACGCCATCGGCGGGCCGGCCGCCTTCGTCCCGAACCGGCAGAACCCGGCCGCCGACCGGCGCGCGCTGGACCGGGTCAGGATCGACCACACCCGGGAGGCCAAGGACGGATTCGACGGCTCCTGGGTCGCCCACCCCGACCTGGTGCCGGTCTGCGCGGCGGTCTTCGACGAGACCCTCGGTTCGGGCGAGCACCAGCAGGCCCGCCGGCGCCGCGACCGGCCGGCCGACACCGCCGCGCTGATCGACGTGCGCGTCCCGGACGCCGACATCAGCGAACGCGGGGTGCGGACCAACATCCGGGTCGGCCTGCGCTACCTGGACGCCTGGCTGCGCGGCCGCGGTGCGGTGGCGATCGGTTCGATGATGGAGGATGCCGCGACCGCCGAGATCTGCCGCTCCCAGCTGTGGCAGTGGCGGCACCTGGGTGCGCGCACCGCTGAGGGGCAACCGATCAGCGCCGAATGGCTGACCGAGCTGATCGCGCAGGAGTACGCGCTGATCCCGCGGGAGGCCGAGGACCGGCTCGACGAGGCCCGGGAGCTGTTCGCCGAGGTGGTGCTGGCCGAGCGGTACCCGGAGTTCCTGACCCTGGCGGCATACCCGCACCTGCTCGCGGGGAAGCCGGCCCGGTTGGCACCGGCGGCCTGAACGGCGGTCAGCGCAGCACCGTGTCACCGGCCGACATCGCTCGGTCGCGTCCCGCCAGCGCGGCCGCGCACCCCAGGCAGAGGGCCATGATCAGCATGGTGTGCGCCAGGTTCTGATCGCCCAGGACCTCGACGTTGTCCGGGCGATAGGGGAAGTTCCCGCCGAACCCGGCCAGCATCAGCACCAGGAGCAGGCCGAGGAAGGCGTTGCCGAGCACCAGCAGAACCCGAGCCGGTACAGGGAATCCGGGAGATCCGTGCCGTGCGTAACCGCCATCGGTGAGCAGGCGCCAGACCAGCCCGAGCATCAGGGCGACGCTGATGCCACCGAAGGCGAGGGCGGACACCGGTTCGGCGATCCAGCTGCGGTAGGGCCAGGCCACTGCCAGCAGGAGCACCGTGATCAGGGTGACCAGTCGGCCGACGGTCAGTCGGCCGCGGAGCAGCAGGGCCAGGGCGATCACCAGCACCGCCGGCACCGCCAGCACGGTGCCGGCGTCGGCATCGGCCGGGATGCCGAACAGGGTGTTGATCGTCGACGCGGTCATCACCGCGGTGAAGGCCGCGGCCGCTGCGGCGGCGACCCGGAGCCCGCGGCGTGCGGTGCGCACCGCGAGCACGGCGGCGGCCGCGGCGGTGACCGCACCGAGCCACGAGGACAGGTTGAACCTGTCGAGGAATCCCTGCACGGCGGGGATTCCGAAGGCCGCGAAGAGCTGACCGATGACCTGATCCGCCACCAGTGGTACGCCCAGGATCATCGCCAGCCAGGGCAGAGTCGCTCGCCACGCCTCGGGGACGTCGTCGGGATCGGGGCGCAGGTCGAAGTCGCCGGAGACCCGGTCGGCCCACCAGATGGCCAGCGCCATCGCCACCGCGACCAGCAGCACGACCCACGCACCGCCCAGCAGTCCGACCAGTCGATTGGCCAGCCCGCCGGCGGTGACCTCGGTCGCCAGTTTCAGACCGCGCAGCCCGGCAAGCCCGATCAGCAGCAGGCCCAGGCCGACCCGTACCGCGCCGTCGGATCGCCCCGGTGCCGGCCGATCGGGTGGGGTGTCGATCAGCCGGCGCAGCGCCGTGCCGGTCCACGCGGCGGTGGCCACGGTCAACTCGCCGAAGGCGGCGCCCGCCATCAGCATCGCCGGGGTGGCCAGCAGCGACAGCAGGGCGGCCATCAACACCAGGTTGCCCAGGGTGCGGTCGTAGGTCGGGTTCTCGAAGGGGACGCCGTGGACGGTCGCCCCGGCGTACAGGGCCGTGCCGATGACCACCAGGGTGACGACGAACTCCCACCAGGCGAACCGGGTCCGCCAGCGCAGGACCATCAACGCCCCGAGTGCCACCGGTGCCGCCAGGGTCGTCCACAGGGTCGGGCCCTGCAACTCGGGGGAGGAGGGCACGCGGTGCAGGTTGAGCGGGATCAGCAGGACGGCGGTGACGACCAGCCAACCGAACGGCCGGAGCCAGCGCCGCAGGTGGAGTGCTGCGCAGAAGAGTGCGGTGAGCGCGAAACCGAGAACCACCTGGACCAGTGCCAGCATCGGTGCGGGAATGGTGTTCACCCCACCGACCCGCAACGGCAGCCGGGTCCGCAGCCAGGGGGCCAGCAGCACCGTCACCGTGGCCAGTGCGTACAGCAGATATCCGGCCCAGACGATCGCAGTCAGCCCGGCCGGCCAACGGTGCCCGCGCAGCACGCCGTCGCGGACCGGGTCGAGGAGTACCCGGCGCACCACATAGCCGACGAGCTCGACGAGCCGGCGCAGCGGTCCGGTGCTCATGGGCCCACCCGGTCCATCGTCCACTCCGGGTCGCGACCGAGCACCCAGATCCCCGAATCGCTCGGTTGCAGGATGCGGTTGCCGGCCGGCGTCAGCGGCCAACTGCCCTGCCGCTGTCCGTCCGGCCCCACGGCGGACAGCTCGTCCCCGGTGACCAGAAAGGCGGTGTCATCGACGGTGAGCAGGTCATCGGCGCCGCCGAGCGCCGCGACCCGTCGGCCGTCGGCCGGATCCAACAGCAGCGTCTCGCGTTGTCCGGCGACGACGACCCGGGTGCTGGTCACCGCCAGCGTGACCGTGGTCGGCACCGCCGACTCCCAGACGAACTGCTCGTCGGCGATCCTGGTCATCCGCAGCCAGCCGGCGGCATTGGTGAACAGCTGGCCACGGCTGACCGCCACCCCGCGGATCGGGATGGGGCTGTCGTGTTGCCAGAGCTGGGCACCGGTCGCGGCGTCGAAGACGGTGATGTTCTGTTGTTCGTCGGCCACCGCGACCGAGGTGCCGTCGCTGGCCGGTTTCATGGTCACGCCCGCATCGAGTTGCTGCCGCCACAGTTCCCGTCCGGTGGCCAGGTCCAGGCCGTGCACGCTGCCGCCGAGGGTGGCGACGACGATCCGGTCGGTGCCGACCCGGACCGGGCCGGTGGTGCTGACATCGGGCAGGGTCGCGGTCCAGGCCTGGTAGCCACCGGGGTGGTAGAGTTGGACCCGCCGGTCGGTGGTGCTCACCGCGATCATGTCGCCCACTGCGGTGAGGTTGAGGATCGCGCCGCCGGGATGCAACCGGGTCACCGGTAGCTGGTCGTTCTGCTCGGTGGCCTCCAGGGCGATCACGTCGGGGGTGACCGAGGCGCGCAGCATCGCCACCCCGCCCGCGCTGACCGCTCCCGCACCGGACATCGTCTGGTCGCGGCCACGTTCGAAGCCGAAGCTGGCGTCCCCACGGAATCCGGTCATCGGCCGTCGGGTCCAGTCGGCCAGTCGATCCAGCGGAACCTGTGGCGGGATCAGCCGGTCGGGTTTGAGCGGTTCCACCTCGCCCGGGCGGGTGGACCACTGCAGCGGCGCCGGGCCGAGATCGGTGCTGCCGCGTTCGGCGACCACCCCGCGCCCCGGGCACCAGGTGTTCTCCTCCCGCCAGCGCCGCGGCGTACCGTCCTCGGCGGTGAGCGCGGTATCGGAGACCACCAGCAGGCAGTCACCGACCGCGCTGGCGGACGAGTCGTTGCGGTAGCGGCCGATGCCGAACTCCTCGTTGCCGGCGACCTCACCGGTGGAGTTCCAGCGGACGCCGGGGGCGACATCGGCCGGAAGTTCGAGCAACCCGGGTCCGAACACCAGGCCGCGATCACCCCAGGTCTGCGCGGTCCTGGTGATCGCACCGGCGTTGTCCAAGCCACGCAACCGATTCCGCCACGGGTCGTTCCAGCCGCTGGCGAACAGCGTTTCCCGCCACCACTGGGTCGGCCACCGGTCCCGTCGCAGGATCGTCTCGTAGGCGGTGCTGGAGATGGCCTCCACCGCCTGCTGGGGCGAGAGCCGGGCATGTTCCACCATGGCGGGGTCGCTGGCTCCGGCGCCGGTGCGGCCCGTTCCTTCGATGGTGGCGTACGCCCGGTCGGCGTCCGCGGGGACCCAGCGCCCTGCGGCCCCGGTGAGCGCGACCGGGTTTCGGAACGGGTCGGTCGCGAGTACGCCGGCGGTGGTCAGCAGCGCGAGCAGCAGGATCAGCACCGAGACCTCGCGGGCCCGGTGCCGCGGCGGCTCGTACCGTGTCGACATCGTGGCCTGATGGTAGGGCAGGGACCGGGTCGCGGAGCCGCGCTGGTGCTCGCGTCGGATTCGGGATTCGAACGGCTTGACGGATTGTCGGTGCCGGTGGTTATAGTTGGTCCTGTTCGAACACGTGTTCGAGGACGCACTTGGGGAAGGGCCTCTTGAGCACCCGTTCGGACGCAGGGCTGGTCCCGGCGCGGGTGGAACTCGACCCCCGCTCGCGCCGGGGCTTCCTCATTTCCATGGGGCCGCCCGGGTCGAGACACACGCCAACAGGTGCGACGAACCGGGGAGCGGCCATGCGGATCCATCGAGAAGCCATCGCGGTGCGGGACGGTGTCGTCGACGGCATCGAGGCCCCGGTCGAGTTCTGCTGGCGGGGCCTGGTGTGGCAGGTCACCGAGATCCAGGCTCGCTGGGTGCTGACCTCCCCGTGGTGGGAGTCACCCGCCGCCCGGGCGGTGCGCGACGGCGGCGTCCGGGTCGCCGAGGACGCATCGACCGACCTGATCGCCGAGCGGATCGGCTGGCGGGTGCTGGCCGAGCGGGGTTCGGTGCACACCGGTTCCCGACGCAGCGGGGTGTTCGAGCTGCAGCATGCCACGGCCACCGGGTGGTGGCTGGACGCCGTGATCGATTGAGGGAGGGACGATGACCGACGCGAGCAGTGAGCTCGCCCGGGCCCGGGCCACGCTGGTCCAGGCGGAGCTGACGACCCCGGCCGCCGACCGCTATCTGACCGCCCATCGGGCCGCCGGGCAGGTGGCCGCGGTGGTGCTGGCGATGCGCTGCCGGCCGGGTCGGCAGCCGGCGCGGCGCAATGCCTGGGGGTTGCTGGCCGAGGTGGCCCCGGAGCTGGCCGAGTGGGCCGGATTCTTCCTTGCCCTGCAAGGAAAATGTGAGGTGCTGCGTGCCGGGGCGAGCAACCTGGTGAGCGCCCGCGAGGCCGATGATCTGGTCCGGGAGGCGGCCGCCTTCCACGATCAGGTGACGGGCCGACTCGTCGGTGACCGCCGATCGGGGGTCACCCCCGACAGCAGCGTCCATGCCTGATCCCTTCGTGCATCTGCGCGTGGCATCGGCCTACTCGCTGCGCCACGGGGCCTCCCAACCGGCCGAACTGGTGGCGCGGGCCGCCGAGCACGAGATGGACACCCTCGGGCTGACCGACCGCGACGGGCTCTATGGCGCGATCCGCTTCGCCGGCGCCTGCCGGGACGCCGGCATCGCCCCGGTGCTCGGTATCGATCTGGCCGTGCACCCCGGAAACGTCACGGAGGCGGGGAATCTCCCGGCAGGAACCTGCGAGCGCAGCGAGCGCGGGGGTCTGGGGGTCGCCCCCCAACGACTCTGCGTGCTCGCCAGCTCACGGGCGGGGTGGGCGGCGCTGTGCCGGTTGACCTCGGCGGCGCACCTGTCCGGGCAGCGGGGGAGGCCGGTCGCCGACCGCGCGACGATCATGGAGTACGCCGCCGGCGGTGAGCTGGTCGTGCTGCTCGGTGCGGACTCCGATGTCGGTCGGGCCGTGGTCGAGCGGCCGGAGGTGGCGGAGCGGTTGCTGCGGGACTGGGCGCAGGTGCTGCCACCGCAGGCGTTGGTGGTCGGGGTGAGCGATCATCAGCTGCCCGGGCGGGGGATCGGCTCCAGCGTCCAGGCGGCCCGGTTGCTGGCGTTGACGGACCACTGCCGGGTGCCGGCGGTGCTGACCAATGCGGTCCGGATGGCGCACCGGGACCAGGCACCCACCATCGACGTGCTCGACTGTGCCCGCCGGTTGGTGCCGCTGGATGCCCGCAACGTGGATCGGCGCAATGCCGAGGCCTGGTTGAAATCGGGCAAGGAGATGGCGGTGCTCGCCGAACTGCTGGCCCGCCGTGCCGGCCGCGGTGCCGACGGCGGTTCGCGGCTGATCGCCGAGACCAGGATGCTGGCGATGCGCTGCCGGCTGGATCCGCGCCGCGATCTGGGCCTGGGGGAGATCCATCTGCCCGAGCTGTCGGTGATCGGTGGCGGCACCCGCGTCGGCGACGCCCAGCAGCTGCTCGCGAATCGTTGCGAGGCAGGGATCTCCGCACGCTATGGCACGGCCAACGAGGCGATCCGGCGTCGGCTGGACGAGGAGCTCGCGGTGATCGCCCAGCACGGCTTCGCGTCCTATTTCCTCACCGTCGACGATGTGGTCCGGCTGGTCCGCGGACGCGGTTGCCGGGTGGCTGCGCGCGGTTCCGGTGCGGGGTCGCTGGTCAACCATCTGCTCGGCATCTCCGGGGTCGACCCGATCCGGCACGGCCTGATCATGGAGCGGTTCCTGTCCCCGTTGCGAAAGAGCCTGCCGGACATCGATCTGGACGTGGAATCCCACCGGCGGGAGGAGATCTATCAGCAGATCCTTGCTGCCTACGGCGGTGAGCGGGTGGCCTGTGTGGCGATGTTGGAGACCTACCGGGTGCGGCATGCGGTCCGCGACGTGGGTGCCGCGCTCAGCCTGCCGCCCGGGGAGATCGACGCGATCGCCAAGGCGTTTCCGCACATCCGGGCCCGGGACGCCCGGGCGGCGCTGCGTGATCTGCCGGAGCTTCGGGCGGCCGGGTTGGCGGAGCGGCGGTTGGATCTGCTGTTCGAGCTGGTCGAGTCACTGGACGGGCTGCCGCGGCACGTCGCACTGCACCCCTGCGGCGTACTCCTCTCCGACGCCACCCTGCTGGATCGCACCCCGGTCGAGGCCAGCTTCGCCGGCTATCCGATGAGCCAGTTCGACAAGGACGACGTCGAGGAGATCGGGATGCTCAAACTGGATGTGCTCGGCATCCGGATGCAGTCATCGATGTCCCACGCGGTCGCCGAGGTGGAACGCACGACAGGGGAGCGGATCGATCTGGAATCCCTTGCTGACGACGGATTCAGCGACCCCGACACCTATCGGTTGATCGGCGAGGCCCGCACCCTGGGCTGCTTCCAGATCGAGTCACCCGGGCAGCGCGAACTGATCGGCAAGTTCGGCCCCAGTGACTTCACCGACATCATCATCGACATCTCGCTGTTCCGGCCCGGACCGGTGAAGAGCGACATGGTGCGTCCCTTCCTGGAGGCCCGGCAGGGTTATGCGCGGCCGAGCCATCTGCATCCGGATCTGGAACCGTTCCTGCGCGAGACCTGCGGGGTGGTGGTCTTCCACGAGCAGGTGATCCAGATCATCGCCACGCTCAGCGGGTGCAGCCTGGCGATCGCCGACGAGGTGCGCCGGGCGCTCGGCAGCGTCACCGGACAGGCCGACGCGAAGGCCTGGTTCATCCCGACCGCGATCGGCCGCGGTTATTCCCCGGTGGTGGTGCAGCGAGTGTGGCAGGTGCTGGAATCCTTTGCCTCGTTCGGTTTCTGCAAGGCGCACGCCGCCGCGTTCGCGCTGCCGACCTTCCAGTCGGCCTGGTTGAAGACGCACTGGCCGGCCCACTTCCTGGCCGGGGTGCTCACCCATGACCCCGGGATGTATCCGAAACGGCTGATCCTGGAGGAGGCCCGCCGCTGCGGGGTGGCGCTGCTCGGTCTCGATGTGAACGCCTCCGCCGACGGTTACCTGGTGGAACGCCTCCCGGAGGTGGCGGACACCGGTGCCGCACCGGATTCCCCGCCACGATGGGGGATCCGGCTGTCGCTGGCCGAGGTGAAGGGGATCAACGCCACCGAGGTGGCGCGGATCGTCGCGGGCCGCCCCTATCGGTCGCTGACCGACTTCTGGAACCGGGCCCAGGTGTCGGCGCCGGTGGTGGAGCGGTTGGTGCTGGCCGGCGGCTTCGATGCGGTGCATCGCCTGGGCACGGCGACCTCGGTGCGGCGGGGCCGGCTCACCCGGCGGGATCTGCTGCTCACCGTCGCCGATCTGCAGCGCGACAGCCGGGCCGGCATCAAGCAGGCCCGCCGGGCCCGCGGGCTGGCCGGCGGGGCGGCGCGACGGGTGGGTCCGGCCGATGGGGCGGCCTCCGATCCGCGGGACCGGGCGTTGGCGCAGAGCCGGCGGCCGGCCGAGGTCCGGCCGCCGGAGATCCAACTGCCGTTGGATTTCACCGAGGACGCCGACCCCGTCCCCAGCGGTCTGCCCGAGCTGACCGACAGCGAACGGGTGCAGGCCGAGCTGGCGGTGCTGGGGTTGGATGTGAGCCGGCACGTGGTCGACTTCTATGCGCCACTGCTGGCGGCCCTGCAGGTCACCCGCTCCCGCGACCTGTTGTCGGTGCGTCGGCGGCAGGCGGTGCTGGTCGCCGGGGTGAAGGTGGCGACCCAGACCCCGCCGATCCGCTCCGGGCGTCGGGTGGTGTTCCTCACCCTGGATGACACCACCGGCCCGGTCGATGCCACCTTCTTCGAGGACGCCCAGGGGCCCTATGCGCGCACCATCTTCGGCTCCTGGCTGCTGGTGGTGCGCGGGGAGCTGCGGCGTACCGGACCGCGTGGGGTCTCGGTGCTGGCGGACGGCTGCTGGGATCTGGGTGAACTCTTCGAACGCTGGCAGTCGGTGCTGGAGCTGACCGGTGACCGGGAGCGGGCGCTGACCGCGGTCCGGGATCTGCTGGCGGAGGTGCCCGAGGACTTCGGCGGTGGAGCCCGGCGGATGCTGGTGCACCCCAGCGGATTCCGGCAATCGGCGTACGCCGACATCAAACCGGCCGGTGGCAGCGGGCCGGCGGGGTCCCCGGCGGCCGGGGCGCCGCGGAAGCTGTGGCACTCCAGCCCGGGGAGTTCGGGCCGATGAGCGGGTGGTCCGGGTGGTGTCAGCCCGGGGTCGCGGTGGGGCTCGCCGAGGCGGGCGTCGGGCTGGGCGCGGGGCCGGCCGGGGCGGCCGGGGCGCTGCTCGGTGCCGGCGCCGGTGCGGGTGCTGTTGTCGCGGCCGGGCTCGGTGGGGCGGCCGGCGTGGGACGCGGGATTCCCTTACGGATCAGGAAGGAGGTGGCGGCGTGCTGGTCGTCGCCGCGGTAGTACATCATCAGGGTCGCCTCCGGCGGCGCCTCGGCCGGCCCGAAGCTGGCGGAGAAGCTGCCGTCGACACCGGTCGCGTACCCCTGCACCAGATTCCGCCCGGTGCCCTCCAGATAGAACTCACCGACCGCGCCGACGATCGGCTGGCCGGCCTGGTCGAGCAGGCGGCCCCGGACGGTGAACCGGTCACCCGGGCCGACGGCGAGCCCGTCGAGCCGGACCGGGGCGGGGTCGTTCAGCGCCGGGGTGGCCGAGCTGCCGGCGCTGCTCGCGTGGGTCGGCGTCGCGGTGGGCGAGACGGTCGGGGTGGGCGAGGCGGTCGTGGTGGCGACCGGCGCGCTGGGGACGCTCGGTGCGGTGGGCGCAGCACTCGGGCTGCCGCTGCACCCGGCGAGCAGCAGCAACCCGCAGGCGGCGGCCGGGAGGGCGGTGCGGAGCTGGGGCATCGGATTCCTGCGGGTCGGCTGGTCGAGGGGTGTTCGTCGCTCAACCTAAGCCGCGACGCCGGGTCCGGCAACTTCACCGGGCACCGGCCGATATCCTCCACCTCGAGGAGGCAGGATGAGCGAGAACCAGCAGACGGGCCGGGGTGCGGGGCGCCCCACCGGCCAGCGGCGACGGTCGATCTCCCAGCGGTGGCTGGTTCAGTTGCTGACCGAGCAGCTCGATCGCCACGGGGCCGGCACGGGGCTGGAGGTCGTCGACCTGGGCGGCGGCACCGGCGGGCTGGCCGCCGCGTTGGCGGAGGCCGGGCACCGGGTGCTGGTCGTCGACCCCTCCCCGGACGCGTTGGCGGCGACCGCCCGCCGGACCACCGAGGCCGGGCTCGGGGACCGGTTGCGGGCGGTGCAGGGCGACACCACCACCCTGGCCGAGGTGGTGCCCGACGGTTCGGCGGATGTGGTGCTCTGCCATCTGGTGCTGGAGCGCACCGAGGACACCGCCGAGGCGCTGCGCAGCATCGCCGCCGCGGTCGCCTCCGGGGGGCTGTTGAGCGTGCTGATCACCCAGCGGTTGCCGCGGATGCTCAAGCAGGCCGAGGCCGGCAACTTCGCCGAGGCGTCCCGGTTGCTGGGCGACGAGGGCCTGCTGGATCGGGGGACGCTGCGGGAGCTGCTCACCGAGGCCGGCTGGGAGCCGATCGCCGAGCACGGCATCGGCGTACTCTCCGACCAGGTGCCGACCACCGTCGCCGAGGGCCGCTCCGACGAACTGCTCGAGCTGGAGGCGGCGGCCTCCGAACGACCCGAGTTCATCGAGACGGCGACCCGGTTCCACGTGCTTTCCCGCAAGGAGTAGCACCCCAGGGGTGTCCCCGATGAGTGGACCGCGGCGGTCCACCGTGCTGCATGTGGACATGGACGCCTTCTATGTCGCGGTGGAGCTGCGGCACCGGCCGGAGCTGATCGGGCAACCGGTGCTCGTCGGCGGCGCGACCCGCGGGGTGGTGCTCTCGGCGAGTTACCAGGCCCGCGCCTTCGGCGTCGAGGGCGGCATGCCGATGACCAGGGCGCGCCGGCTCTGCCCGCGGGCGGTGGTGCTGCCACCGGACTTCGAGGCGTACACCGCGACCTCGCGCGGGGTCTTCGCGATCCTCGAGGCGATCACCCCGACGGTGGAACCGATGTCGATCGACGAGGCCTTCCTCGACATCGCGGGGGCGGTACGCCGGCTCGGGAGTCCGGCGCGGATCGGCGAGCTGATCCGCGCCCAGGTCTTCGACGAACAGGGCATCACCTGCTCGGTCGGGATCGGGCCCTCGAAGTTCGTCGCCAAGCTCGCCTCCACCTCGGCCAAACCCGACGGGCTGCGCGAGGTGGTTCCCGATCGGGTGGTGGAGTTCCTGCACCCGCTGCCGGTGACCGCTATCTGGGGCGTGGGGGAGGCCACCGCGGAAAAGCTGCACCGGCTCGGCCTGCGGACCGTCGCCGACCTGGCCCACACCCCGCGGGCCACCCTGCAGCGGGGACTCGGTGCACACCTGGGCGGCATGCTGGCCGAGCTGGCCTGGGGCCGGGACACCCGGTCGGTGCTGGCCCGGCCGGTCGAGCGCAGCATCGGTTCGGAGCAGACCTTCGGCCGCGACACCGACGACGACGCCCTGGTCCGCCGGGAGCTGCTGCGGATGGCCGACCGCACCACCGCCCGGATGCGCGCCGCCGGGATGCTCGGGCGGACGGTGGTGATCACGGTGCGGTTCGCCGACTACAGCCAGCTTACCCGCTCGGGCACCCTGCGCACCCCGACCGACGGCACCGGTGAGGTGTACGCCCGGGCCGCGGCACTGTGGGAGTCCCTCGGTCTCACCCGTCCCCGGATCCGCAAGGTCGGTGTCCGGGTCGAGGGGCTGGTACCGGCCGCGGAGGCCTACATCCAGCCCGAACTCGCCGAACCCGAGCGCGGGTGGCGGGAGGCCGAGCGGGCGATGGATGCCGCGGTCGCCCGGTACGGTCCGGATGCCGTCCGTCGAGCGGCCCTGACGCGCCACACGAGTCACACCAGCCACATCGGGCGCGGGTAAGGGATGCCCCTGAAGGTGTGGGTTTCCTTGGCCCTGTACGCGAACTAGACTTTGCCTTGACCCGCTCCACAGTGGCGCGGAACCGTTCCCCACATGGAGGTGACACGGTGGCTCTGTCGGATGAGGAACAGAAGCTCCTCGAGCAGATGGAGGCTGCCCTGGCGGCCGAGGATCCGAAGCTCGCGCATGCGATGCGCGGCACGCGAACGCCTCGTACGCTGCGACGAAAGCGAGCAGCTCTGTCGGGGGTCGCGTTCCTGATCGGCTGCGGGATGCTGGTCGCCGGCATGCGACTGCACTGGCTCGTCTCGGTGCTCGGCTTCGTGGTGATGCTGGCCTCGACGATCATCGCCATCAGCGCCTACCGCCGCCAGGAGCAGAGCACCGCCAAGAAGGGCGGTGGCACGCCGACCAAGGCGCAGTCGGTGGACTCCAGCTTCATGGACAAGATGGAGGAGCGCTGGCGCCGCCGCCAGGACGACGGCCTCTGAGCGAACCCCCACCCAGCACGAGGGCACCCGGGATCCCCCGGGTGCCTTTTGCGTGCCCGGTGGGACCCCGCAGAAGAGTTTGTCAGCGACTATGGCCCGTCCGCGATACGCGGACGGGCCATAGTCGCTGACAAACTCGGTACCGACTCAGCGGCGGCGGGTGAACAACGACCGTGGCCACCAATCGGCCAGGAACTTGGCCATGCCCTCGGTCCGGTTGTGCAACCCCTGGCGCACCTGATGGGTGACCGCCGGCAGATCGACATTCAGATCGTGCTGCCGGGAGTAGCGCTCCCGCTCCACGGTCAGCGCCAGTGCGGTGACCGCCTTGGCCGAGGTCGGATCCAGATCGTGCGCCAACTGCGTACCGATCACCCGCGGTGTACCGCGCGGCCAGTCCGCACCACTGTCCACCACCGAGTCCCGGACCTCGGACCAGGCGTTCTCCACCTGCTGTGACTGGTCGCCGGTGTCGGAGAGCCGGATGCTGCGGCGCCGGTTGCGCAACAGCATCGGCGTACAGGCCAGGGCGCCGAGCAGCGCCACCACACCGGCGGTGCCGAGCACGCGCCGCCACGGGAACTGGTTCTCCTCGACCGGGGCCGCCACCTCGGGGGTGGGCTCGGGGGTCGGGGTCGGCTCCGGCGCCGGCGCCTGGGTCTCGGCCGGGGCCGGGGTGGCCGAGGCGCCCGGCTGCTGCTCGTTGCTGGTGTTGGTCGACTGCACCGTCCACGACGGCGGCTGCGCGACGCTCGGGGTCGGCTCGAAGCGGACCCAGCCATAGCCCTCGAACCACAGCTCGGGCCAGGCGTGCGCGTCGCGGATCGACACCTGCCACTCATCGCCCTGTCGCTCGCCGGGCAGGAAGCCCACCCCGATCCGGGACGGGATGCCGACCACGCGGGCCATCAGCCCCATCGAGGCGGCGAACTGCTCGCAGTAGCCCTTCTTGTCGACGAACAGGAAGTTCTGCAGGGCCTGGTAGCCCGCACCCGGTTGCGGTTCGGTCGAATAGGTGAACCCACCGTCGGTGCGCAGGAACTTCTGGATCGCCGCGGCCTTGAGCGCCGGGGTGGGCGCCTCGTTGGTGATCCGCAGCGCCAGGTTCAGGATGTCATCGGGCACGTCCTGGGGGACCGGGACCGTATAGGGGCTGTCCGGCGGGTTGGAGACCTGGGCGTTGGACAGTCCGCGGCCGTCCGGCTCGATGTCGGTGCTGCGCACCGTGTAGTTCAACCCGCGGGTCGCCTCGAGCCGGTTGTCCCCGGTGGCCAGCACGACCAGCGAGTCCCGGTCGTAGGCCCAGTTGCCGGGTGCCTCGAAGCTGTCCGGGGCGAACGGCAGCGGCAGGTATTCCGAGCGGAAGTCGGCGATCTGGATCTGGGTGGTCCGGGTCGGCTGGCCGGGCACGGCGCGGTATCCCGGCGCCGGCGGCAGGTCCCGGCCGTTGGTCAGCTGCATGCCGGCGTTGTGCCAGCCCGAGTTGTCCAGGATCGGCAGCGAGGCCATCCGCAGATAGACCCCGCCCGGCTGGTCGGTGCGATAGGTCATCACCACCCGGTCCTCCGGCTGGTTCAGGTTGCGGCGCAGATCCAGGGTCGGGTCGGTCATCTGCAGCGGCCCCTCACCGCGCGGCCGGCTGCCGCCCCAGCCGTTGAACGGCACGGTCGGGGCCAGGCTGCCCAGGGCCAGCGAGAGCACGATCGCCGGGATCGCGACCAGGGCGGCCAGCTGCCAGGCGAGCGGGCCCGACCCGCGGTCGTGCTCGCTGCGGCGTACCCCTCGGGGCCAGCGTTCGGAGGTGTTGATGCCCTCGGCCAGCAGCACGCCGAGATAACCGACCGCGATGGCCAGGAAGGTCCAGATCGGCACCCGGGTGGTCAGCGCCAGCGCCGGTACCAGGAACAGCGCGGCCAGCGGGGCGATCGCCCACATCGGCCGGTCGATGCCCTGCACCAGCACATCGGTGAGCAGCGCGATCACCCCGACGGCGGTGACGAAGAGCAGGGTCACCCCGGGATTCGGCGCCATCGGGGCCGGCTGGGTGCGCATGTGCTCGGTCGCCTGGGCGTACAGGCCGACGAAGTTGCCGAAGACATTGCCGCCGTCGCCGAGCGCGAGCGAGACCGCGAAGAGATAGCCCAGCAGCACCACCGACTGGATGCCGAGCACCAGTCCTTCGGGCTGCCGCAGTCGGCGCAGCACGGCGCCGACCAGGCCGAGCGCGATGACGCCGATCGCCGACAGCAGCACGAAACTGGTGTCGGTGGTCAACGGGATCAACGTGGTGGCCGCCAGGATCGAGGCGATCATGATCGCCACCGCGTAGCGGTCCGAGACCTGCAGCCGCGGGGTCCGGGTGCCGGACGTGCTGGCGGAACGCGCGGGCGCTGTCGGTGCCGTCATCAGACGTATTCCCCCAACTGCTCCAGATCCTTCCAGGCATCGGTGATCGGGGTGGTGCGCTTCACCTCGGCGACCCGCCACATCTGATTGCGCAGCATCTGCACCGCCTGCTCGTGCGCGGCACGGGCCTCCTCGTCGGCGCGCTCATTGCGGGAGACGAACGAATCCACGTCCAGCACAACGGCCAGACCGTGCGCCCGGTTCCGGCGGGTACGCAGCAGCGCCTCCGCATCGGAGGGGGTGAGCCGGCCGGTGACGGCCACGATCAGCTGGCCCTGCTGACCGAGCAGCGAGGACTGCAGACCCTCGGAGAGGTCCCGCAGCGGAGCCGGCTGCACATCGGTGAAGCAGTGCAGCACGTGCTGGGAGGTGGTGTTGAAGGTGCGGTCGGTGTCCCGGGGCAGCATGTCGCCCTGGGCGTCGTAGAGGTGCACCGCGAAACCGTGCTCGACGAAGTGCATCGCGATCGAGGCGGCGCAGGAGACGGCGTATTCGAAGGACGACTCGCGACCCGGCCCACCATGGGCCCGGGCGCGGGAATCGAGGATCAGCGTCACGCTCGGATCCCAGGCCTGCTCCTCGCGGCGCACCATCAGCTCACCGCGCCGGGCGGTGGAGCGCCAGTGCACCCGGCGCACGTCGTCGCCCTGCCGGTATTCGCGGATCAGCACGTCGTCGGAGCCGATCACACCGAGGCGCTGCGGGTGCACCTCACCGGAGGACCCGCCGCCGGTGACGTTGTCCATCGGGGCCAGCGGATGGATCCGCGGGGTGACCAGCACCTCGGAGGTCGCGGTGAACTGACGATCGAACTTGACCAGGTTGAACGCATCCCGGGAGCGCACCAGCAGCGGGCCGACGGTGTAGCGACCGCGCTGGTTGCCGACCAGCGGATAGCTGACATCGCGCTGCCAGCTGCCGGAGACGTTGTTCACCCCGAAGCGCGGCCGGCGACCCAGCGCCGGCGGCACATTCTCCTCGAACAGCAGCAACCCGGCGGGCAGGTTGCCCTGCTTCTCCAGCCGCAGGGTGGCCTCCAGGGTGTCACCGATCGGCATCTCACCGTGGTCGAAGCCACGCTCCAGCGACAGCCGGAGCCGGGTCCGGGCGATGAACAGCAGCGAGATGGCGGGCAGCAGCACCAGCAGCAGCGCCAGCCAGAGCACGTCGTTCTGGCCGAACAGGATGGCGAGGATCGCCACCGCGAGCCCGGCGATCAGAAACATCTTGCCGCGCGCGGTGAGCAGGCTCCAGGGATTGCGTTTCAAGGTAGGTCGGCTCCGCGGCTCACTTGTCGGGGACCGGGACCGAGCGCAGCACGCCGTCGATGATGTCGCCGACCGACCGGCGGGCGAGCTGGGCATCGGTGGAGGGCAGCACCCGGTGTGAGAGCACCGAGTTGGCGAGCGCGGCCACGTCGTCGGGGGAGACGTAGTCCCGCCCGGCCATCGCGGCGTACGCCCGGACGGCGCGGAGCAGTTGCAGCGAGGCACGCGGGGAGGCGCCGAGCCGCAGGTCCGGGGTGTTCCGGGTCGCGGTGACGACGGCGACCAGGTATTCCTTGACCGCGGGGGCCACGTAGACGTCCTTGACCGCGTCGATCAGGCCGAGCACGGTGGCGGCGTCGGTGACCGGCTCCAGGGCATCGAGCGGGTCGCGGGTGCCGTGGTGCTCGAGCATGTCGAGCTCGGACTTCGTGGTCGGGTAGCCCATCTGGATCCGGGCCATGAAGCGGTCGCGCTGGGCCTCGGGGAGGGGATAGGTGCCCTCCATCTCGATCGGGTTCTGGGTGGCCACCACCATGAACGGCAGCTCCAGTTCGTAGGTGGTGCCGTCGACCGACACCTGGCGCTCCTCCATCGACTCCAGCAGCGCCGACTGGGTCTTCGGCGAGGCGCGGTTGATCTCGTCGCCCACGACGATGTTGGCGAAGATGCCGCCGGGCTTGAACTCGAACTCGCGCCGCTCCTGGTTGAACACCGAGACACCGGTGATGTCGGAGGGCAGCAGGTCGGGGGTGAACTGGATGCGGCGCACCGAACCCTCGATGGAGCGGCCGATCGCCTTGGCCAGCATGGTCTTGCCGACCCCGGGCACGTCCTCGAGCAGCAGGTGACCCTCGGCCAGCAGCACCACCAGGGCGGTGTCGATCGGCTCGCGCTTGCCCTCGATCACCGACTCGATGGCCTCGCGCACCCGGCCCACCACGGTCAGGACGTCATCGACCCCGTAGTTGCGGCTGGGGCCCGCACCACGGCGTCCGACGACCGGGTTGGAGCCCGTCATCGGGCCGTCGCGATCCTCGTCGTAGTAGGAGCTCAACTGTTCCTCCGTCTGCTCTTCGCACCTGCTGTGTCCGGGTGCGGTGGCATTCGGAAGCTCCGCGAGACCGCCCGAAGGCAGCGCGCGGCGCACGCGGCCACAGTCACCCGGGGGACCACCTTACGCGGTCGAGCAATAGATCACGATTCGGCAACGGAGGTACGCCGCGGTCAGCCCCAGTTGGCGGCGTCGGTCAGGCAGAAGGGGTGGCCGGCCGGATCGAGCAGCACCCGCCAGGTGTCACCGGGTTGCGGATCGGCCAGGGTGGCGCCCAAGGCGAGTGCACGCTGCTCGTCGGCGGCGATGTCCTCGCTGGCGAGGTCGAGATGGAACTGTTTGCTGCCGTTCTCGTTCGGCCAGCCAGGGGGTTGGTAACCGGGTACGGCGCCCAGGCCGAGTGCCGGGCCGGAGTCGTCGCCGAGCATCGCGTACCCCTCGCCCTCGGCGAGCACCTGCCAGCCGAGCAGGGCGGACCAGAACTTCGTCAGCGGCGGCACCTCGGCGCAATCCAGGGTGATCATCTTCAGTGCGGTCATGCCGTCAGTCTGCTCGGTCGCGGGCCGGCTGTCCCGCGGATTCGCGATCCACTCCACTTCCCTCCACCGGTACGCCCCAGAGGGTCCGTTCGGGCGCCTCACAGGTCGCACAGGCCACTTCTGTCACAGCCGTCTGCTACCGGGGACCGGGTCTGTGTCGTCGGACGCCGCCGGGGTCGACCCGCTCGCTCGGGGTGAAACCCCTTGTCAGGGCGCACTCGCGCGGGCCCGCGGCCTGGCCTGGGGCGTACCGGGGAGAAAAGTGGGGGAAAACTTGCCTCCAGTGGGGGAAAGTGGAGTACTGTGGAGCGCAGTGGAGCGAATCGGCACGATTCGGGAGCCAGGGGAGGTGGACCTCAGTCATGTTTCTGGGGACGCACCAACCGAAGCTCGACGAAAAGGGCCGCTTCTTTCTGCCGGCGAAGTTCCGTGAGGAGCTGGCCGAGGGATTGGTGATCAGCCGTGGTCAGGACCGCTGTCTGACCATCTATCCCGAGGCGGTCTTCGCAGGCATCGCCCGCCAGATGGCGTCCGGTCCCTCGACCGTGAAGCAGGTCCGCGACTTCCAGCGCATGCTGGCGGCCGGGGCCAGCAACGAGGTGCCGGACAAGCAGGGCCGGGTCACGATCCCGCCCCAGCTGCGCAGATATGCGGGGCTGGACAAGGAGATCGTCGTGGTCGGCGCCATCGACCGGGTCGAGGTCTGGGACGCGACGGCATGGGAGACCTACTCCACCGAGCAGGAATCGGTCTTTGCCGAGATGAACGACGAGGTCTTCCCCGGCCTCACCCAGTGAGGGGTGGACGAGGGGGCCGCACGTGTCGTGAGGCTTCGGCCCGAGAGGCGGGCTGGCTGGCACACCTTCCCCGGTGCCAGGCAGCTTTCCCACCGCTTTTCGGGACGAAACCTGGCGACACGTTCGCCGTTCGGGCACCCGCCCGGGCGGTCGGTACGAATCCCGGGTCGAGCGGAGCCCGCGCCGCAGGCGCAGGTGAGGGGAGGACGATGCAGGTGGTCCAGGCCGCACGCCACGTCCCCGTCCTGCGTGATCGCATCACCGATCTGCTGACACCCGCGCTCGCCGCGCCCGGTTCGGTCTTCGTCGACTGCACCCTCGGCCTCGGCGGGCACACCGAGGCGCTGCTCACCCGTTGCCCCGAGGCCCGTGCGATCGGTCTCGACCGCGACCCGCAGGCCCTGGCGTACGCCGCCGAGCGGCTCGCCCCGTTCGGTGACCGGGTCCGCTTCGTCGAGGCCGTCTACGACGAACTGCCCGAGGTGCTCACCGATCTGGGTACGCCGCAGGTCCAGGCGGTGCTCGCCGACCTGGGGCTGTCCTCGCTGCAGATCGACCGCACCGAACGCGGTTTCGCCTATGCCACCGACGCCCCGCTGGACATGCGGATGGACGCCCAGCAGCCGCTCACCGCCGCCGTGGTGCTGAACACCTACGCCCCCGGTGACCTGGTCCGGATCCTGCGCGGCTACGGCGAGGAACGGTTCGCCGACCGGATCGTCCGCGCCATCGTCAGCGAGCGCGACCGGGAACCCTTCGACACCTCGGCCCGGCTGGTCGAGACGATCGCCGGCGCGATCCCGGCCGCCGCCCGGCACGCCGGCGGCGGACATCCCGCCAAGCGCACCTTCCAGGCCCTGCGGATCGAGGTGAACCGCGAGCTCACCGCGCTCGAGGGGATGCTGCCGGCGGCCATCGCCGCGCTCGCCCTGGGCGGCCGGATCGCGGTGCTGGCGTACCACTCGCTGGAGGACCGCGCGGTCAAGCAGGCGCTGCGCACCGCCTCGGAATCCCGCGCCCCCCGCGGGCTGCCGGTGGTGCCGCCCGGGATGGGCCCGGAACTGCAGCTGCTCACCCGCGGTGCCGAGAAACCCTCGGCCACCGAGATCGCCGAGAACCCCCGCGCCGCCTCCGCCCGGTTGCGCGCCGCCGTCCGGATCGAGGAGGCCCGATGAGCGCCCAGACCACCCTGTCGCCCCGCGAATCCGGGTCCACCCCGTCCCGGCCGCGGCTCCGTGCGGTGCCCTCGACCGGCCGGCAGCTGGCGACCGTCCCGTTCGTGGTGGTGCTGGCCGCGATCCTCGGCGTCGGCATGGTCGGCCTGCTGCTGTTGAACACCAGCCTGCAGAACCAGGCCTTCCAGGCCAGCCAGTTGAAGCGACAGGCCGCGGAGATGGCGTACGCCGAGGGTGAGCTCAGCCAGCGCGTGGTGGAGGCGGGATCGACCACCGAGCTGACCCGCAAGGCCTCCGACCTGGGCCTGCGGCCCAACTACTTCGTCGGTTTCCTGGTGCTGCCCGACGGCCGGATCGTCGGCGATCCGAAGGCCGCCGACCCGGCGTACCTGCCCAGTGCGGTGACCCGCAGCACCGAGGAGCAGGCCCAGATCCGCGCCGACAAGGCCCGCCAGGACGCCCAGCAGCGCGCCGCCGACGAGCGCAAGGTGCTGGAGAGCAACCGCACCCGGATCCAGAAGGCCCAGGCCAAGCAGCAGGCCGACCGGGAGGCCGAGCTGGCCCGCCAGCAGCAGGCCGCCCAGGCCCAGCAGAACCAGAACCAGGCTCAGAACCAGCCGAACCAGCAGCCGACGACCGCGCCGACCCAGGGGAGCCGCTAGATGGCCGACCAGAACCGCCGCCGCCCGACCAGCACCCGCTCCGGTGGGGTGCGGTCCACCAGTGCCCGATCGAGCAGTAACCGATCGAGCAGTAACCGATCGAGCAGTGCCCGATCGAACAGTGGCCGGCGTCCCGCCACCCGGCAGTCCGCGACCGCCCGCTCCGGTCAGCGCCGCCCGGCGACCCGTCGCCCCGCGACCCGCCGCCCCCGCGGCCATCGCCCGCCGCTGCGGATGCCGCTGGGTGCCGCCGACAAGCGGCTGCGGGTCGCCCTGCTGGTGCTGGCGATCGTCGTCTCGATCTGCGGCGGCCGGTTGCTGCAGCTGCAGGGTTTCGACTCGAATGCCTACGCCGCCACCGCCGCGGCGCAGATGACCCGGACGGTGGCGATGCCCGCGGTCCGCGGCACCATCACCGACCGCAACGGCGCCGTGCTCGCCGACACCGCCGCCGCGGTGATGATCACCGCCGACCCGACCCTGATCAACACCACCGACCCGAAGACCAACCGGGTCAACCAGGTCGCCGATCTGCTGGTCAAATACGTCGGCGGCAAGCGCGACGACTACCTCAAGGCGCTCACCAAGCCGGACACCAAGTATTCGGTGGTCGCCCGCAAGGTGCCCGCTGCGGCGTACCAGCGGCTGGCGCTGGAACTCAGCTCGGCCAGCATCTACGGCATCTTCCGCGAGTCCGACCCGATCCGCAGCTACCCGGAGAAGAGCACCGCGGCCGCCGTCGTCGGCTTCGTCGGCGGCGACTCCAAGGGCCAGGGCGGCCTGGAGTACTCGATGAACGCCGAGCTGTCCGGCACCCCCGGCAAGGAGATGTACGAGTCCTCACCGAGCGGCTACCGGATCCCGCTGGGCACCAATGTGGTCACCCCGCCCACCGACGGCACCAACTACCAGCTCACCCTGGACAGCGAGCTGCAGCTGATCGCCGAGCGCAAGCTGGCGCAGACGGTGGAGGAGTCCAAGGCCAAGTCGGGCACCGCGATCACCATGAACATCAAGACCGGTGAGGTGCTGGCGATGGCCAATGTGCCCACTTTCGACGCCAACAACGCCGCCGGGGCACGCAGCGAGGACCTGTTCAACCGGGCCGTCACCCAGGCGTACGAACCCGGTTCGGTGCAGAAGATCCTCACCATGTCGGCGCTGATGGATGCCGGGCTGGTCGAACCCGACACCCGGTTGGTGGTGCCGCCGAGCATCAAGTCCGGCGACGGGGTGGTCAAGGACGTCTGGCAGCACGGGTACGCCCAGGTCACCGCCCGCGGCGCGTTCACCTACTCCTCCAACATCGGCACCATCATGATGACCCGCAAGATGGACACCGCCGCCTACCGGGACGCGCTGCTGCGCCTGGGCCTCGGCAAGCCGACCGGGATCGAGCTGCCCGGTGAGGCCGCCGGTTACGTCCCGCCGGCCGACATGCCCGGCTACACCCGCGACCAGATCGCCTTCGGCCAGGGCCTGTCGGTGACCGCGATCCAGAACGCCGCCGCGATCGCCGGGGTGCTGAACAACGGCGTCTACAACCCGCCGACGATCATCAAGGGCGCCACCGACGCCAACGGCAACCAGGTCCCGACCCCGCCCCGGGAGCAACCGCGCCGGGTGGTCTCGGAGCAGACCTCGAAGAACATCGCCTCGATGATGGAGTCGGTCGTCGGCCCCGGTGGTTTCGCCGGCTCGATGGCGATGGATGAGTACCGGATCGGCGGCAAGACCGGTACCTCGGAGGTCTACGACGCGGAGAAGGGCAAATACGAGGGGTTCATCTCCTCCTTCGCCAGCATGGCCCCGGCCGAGGATCCGCAGATCCTCACCTATGTGGTCGTCAACGACCCGACCAAGGGCTACACCGGCGGCGCCGTCGCCGGCCCGGTGGCCTACGACGTGATGCGCACGGCGCTGCCGCGGTACGGGGTGCTGCCCTCCACCGGCAAGCGGCCGACCGAGTCGCAACTCACCTGGGACTGAGCCGATTTGTGCGATTCACCGGCGCTTTTGGGTAGGTTCTCCCCGATGAGCGATCAGAGCCGTGGTGCGCGAGGCCTGCTCCGTCCCGCTCCGCACCCTGTCCCACTGGCCCGGCTGCTGCCGGGCCAGTCCGGTGTCCCCGCCGACGCGGGTGCGCCCGATCTCGAGCAGGTGCAGGTCAGCGGGGTGACCCTGGATTCGCGGATCGTCGCCCCCGGCGACCTCTATGTGGCCCTGCCCGGGGCCCGGGTGCATGGCGCCGATTTCGCCGCCGGTGCGGTGGCGGCCGGCGCGGTCGCGGTGCTCACCGATCCCACCGGCGCCGAACGGGCCGCGGTGCCCCCGGGCGTACCGGTGCTGGTCGTCGACGACCCCCGGCAGGCGATGGCGGCGCTGGCCGCCGAGGTCTACGGCCGCCCCGCCGAGGCGCTGCGCGGGTTCGCGGTGACCGGTACCAACGGCAAGACCACCACCACCCACTTCCTGGCCGCCGCACTGCACCGGCTCGGGCTGAGCGTCGGCACCATCGGCACCATCGGTTTCCGGCTCGACGACCAGCCGCTGGTCGGGCCCCGGACCACCGTCACCACCCCCGAATCGGTCGACCTGCAGGGCCTGCTCGGCCTGATGGTCGAGCGCGGCGCCGACGCGGTCGCGATGGAGGTGTCCTCGCACGCGCTGGCCCTGCACCGCACCGACGGGGTGCGCTTCGACGTGGCCGGCTTCACCAACCTGGGTCGGGACCATCTGGAGTTCCACCACACGATGGCCAACTACTTCGAGGCCAAGGCCCAGCTGTTCACCCCCGAGCACTGCGCCCGGGCCGCGATCGTCGTCGACGACGAATGGGGCGTACGCCTGGCCCGCCGGCTGGCCGAGCGCGGTGACGTGCCGTTCCGCACCGTCAGCTGGGACAACCACCCGGTTCCGGGCGGCCGGCCGCCGGTCGACTATCGGGTCACCAACGTCGACGGCAGCTGGATCGAGGTCCGTACGCCGACCGCCGAGTGGCGCTTCGAGTGTGCGCTGCCGGGCGACTTCAACGTCCGCAACGCGGTGCTGGCGCTGGCGATGATCGACCTGGCCAATCTTGATTCGTCCGACGCCAGGCTGGACGCGGCCACCGCCGCCGAGGCCTTCGCCGAGCTGGCGGTCCCCGGCCGGATGCAGCCGGTACGCCTCGGGGCGGGCGCCCCGCGGGCCTTCGTCGACTTCGCGCACACCCCGCAGGCCGTCGACGCGGTGCTCTCCGCGTTCGCCACCGAGCGCCGGGCCGGTGCCCGGGTGATCGCGGTGCTCGGCGCCGGTGGGGACCGCGATCCCAGCAAGCGCCGGCCGATGGGTGCGATCGCCGCGGCGACCGCCGACGTGCTGGTGGTCACCGACGACAACCCGCGGACCGAGGACCCGGCTGCGATCCGTGCCGAGGTGATCGCGGGCGCCGGGGAGACCGCGGCGGAGCCGGGGGCGACGGGGGAGCGGGCCGAGGTCGTCGACGGTGGCGACCGGCGGCAGGCGATCACCGCGGCCCTGCGGCTGGCCGGCCCCGACGACATCGTCGCGGTGCTCGGCAAGGGCCACGAACAGGGCCAGGAGAGCAACGGCACCACGGTGCCCTTCGACGATGCCACGGTGCTGGCCGAGGCCTGGGCAGGGCTGGCGGCCGGTGCCACTGGGCAACAGGAGCAGATGACATCCGGGGAGGAACGACGCTGATGGAACCGCTGACCCTGACCCGGCTCGCCGAGGTCACCGGTGGCCGACTGGCCGCCGGTGACCCCGCCGACGACCGGCAGGTCGGGCCCGATGTGGTCATCGACTCCCGCCGGGTCACCCCCGGTGCGCTGTTCGTGGCACTCGCCGGTGAGCACGTCGACGGCCACGACTACCTGGGCGCGGCCGCCGAGGCCGGCGCCGCGGCGTACCTGGTGCAGCGGATCCCCGACGGCCTGGACGACCGGATCACCGCGGCCTGCGTCGTGGTCGACGACCCGGTCGCCGCCCTCGGCCGGCTCGGCCGCTCGGTCATCGACGCGCTGCCCGAGCTCACGGTGATCGGCATCACCGGTTCCTCCGGCAAGACCTCCACCAAGGACCTGCTGGCCCAGCTGCTCGCCGACGCGGGCGAGACGGTGGCCCCCGAGGGCTCCTACAACAACGAGATCGGCGTACCGCTGACCGCCACCCGCGCCGGCGCCTCGACCCGCTTCCTGATCAGCGAGATGGGTGCCCGCGGCCGCGGCCACATCAGCTACCTCTGCGAGCTCACCCCGCCGACCATCGGGGTGGTGCTCAACGTCGGTCAGGCCCATGTCGGCGAGTTCGGCAGCCGGGACGCGATCGCGGTCGCCAAGGGGGAACTGGTCGAGGCACTGCCGAGCGACGGCTGGGCGGTGCTGAACGGCACCGATTCGAGGGTCTCCGCGATGGCCGAGCGGACCAGCGCCCGGGTGGCGCTGTTCTCCGCCGCCGGTCAACCCGACCAGCCCGCCGATCTGCTGGTCTGGGCCGACGAACCGGATGCCGACGACCTGGATCGCTATTCGTTCACCCTGGTTGTCGAGCGCAAGCGAGCTGTCGGTGCCGAGGCGCAGCGGCATGCAGTGGCGCTGCGCCTGGTCGGGCGGCACCAGGTCGCCAATGCGGTGGCCGCGGCCGCCGCCGCCATCGTCGCCGGACTCGATCCGGCCCAGGTGGCGACCGGCCTGTCGGCCGCGACCAGCCGATCCCGCTGGCGGATGGAGGTCAGCGAGCGCGGTGACGGGGTGGTGGTGCTCAACGACGCCTACAACGCCAACCCCGATTCGATGATGGCCGCCCTGGAGTCGCTGGCCGCGATGGTCCGCCGGCGCCGGCACCGGCCCGGGTTCGAGCAGGCGCGCGGTTGGGCGGTGCTCGGCGAGATGCTCGAACTCGGTGACACCGCCCGTGCCGAGCACGAGGCCGTCGGCCGAGCGGTCGGTCAGCTCGGCATCGATCATCTGGTCGCGCTCGGTGCCGACGCCGAGGCGATGGTGGATGCTGCCCGCGTGGCGGGTTGTCCCGATCCCGTGGTTGCGGGAGAGACTGGGGAGGCCATCGCGCGGGTTCGTCCCGAGCCCGGGGACCTGGTGCTGGTCAAGGCCTCCCGGCTGATGGCGCTGGAGCGCGTCGCCGAGGCGCTGCTCGCGGCCGATCCGACCGATGAGTCGGGCACGAGGGGAGCGACCGAGTGAAGACGATCCTGCTGGCGGCGACCGCCGCCATGGTCTTCACGCTGCTCGGCACCCGGGTCGCGATCGGCATCCTGGTCAAGCACGGCTACGGACAGTTCATCCGCGACGACGGCCCGACCGGTCACCACACCAAGCGCGGTACGCCCACCATGGGCGGCATCGTCATCATCATCGCCGTGGTGGCGGCGTACCTGCTCGCCCACCTGATCACCTGGCGGCCCCCGACGATGTCGGCGGTGCTGCTGCTCTATCTCTTCGTCGGGACCGGCGTCGTCGGCTTCCTCGACGACTGGACCAAGATCTCCAAGCAGCGCTCCCTCGGTCTGAACGCCAAGGCCAAACTGATCGGGCAGATCCTGGTCGCCGGCACCTTCGCGCTGCTCGCGTTCCAGTTCCCCAACGAGCGCGGGGTCACCCCGGCCAGTCCGGCGGTCTCCTTCCTGCGCGACATCCAGCCGCTCACCCTGGTGCTGCCGCTGGCGATCGTCTGGATCCTGCTGCTGATCGCCGGCGCCTCCAACGCGGTGAACCTGACCGATGGCCTGGACGGGCTCGCCACCGGCGCCTCGACGATGGTCTTCGGGGCGTACACGCTGATCAACCTGTGGCAGTACAACCAGTCCTGCGGTTCGCTGTCGACGGTGAACCCGCGCTGCTACGAGGTCCGCGACCCGCACGACCTGGCGGTGGTCGCCGCCGCTCTGGCCGGTGCCTGTTTCGGCTTCCTGTGGTGGAACACCAAACCGGCCAAGATCTTCATGGGCGACTCCGGTTCGCTCTCGCTCGGTGGCGCGCTGGCCGGGCTGGCGATCCTGACCCGCACCGAGCTGCTGCTGGCCATCCTCGGCGGCCTGTTCGTGATCATCACCTGCTCGGTGATCCTGCAGGTCGGATATTTCAAGGCCACCAAGGGAAAACGGCTGTTCAAGATGGCGCCACTGCAGCACCACTTCGAGCTGATGGGCTGGGGTGAGTCGACGATCGTGGTCCGGTTCTGGATCGTCTGCGGCATCTGCGTCACCCTCGGCCTGGGCATCTTCTACACCGAATGGGTGGCCGGACTGTGAGCGACATCGGCGCACCGCGCCCGAGGTTGTACGCCGAGGCCGTCCGCGGCCGCTCGGTGCTGGTGGCCGGCCTCGGCCGCTCCGGGATGGCCGCGGCCGACGGGCTGCTGGAGTGCGACGCGCGGGTGCTGGTCGTCGACGACTCCGACACCGAGGCGAACCGCGAGAAGGCCCAGATCCTGCGCACCCTGGGCGCCGAGGTGCGCCTCGGTGCGGGTTCGACCGCCGAACTGCCCGAGGGCATCGAGCTGGTCGTCGCCTCCCCGGGGCTGCGCCCGAGCACCCCGCTGCTCGCCGCCGCCGAGGCCGCCGGCGTACCGATCTGGTCGGAGATCGAACTCGCCTGGCAGGTCTCCGCCGCACCGCTGCCGGCGCCGGAGCGGACCCCCTGGCTGGCGGTCACCGGCACCAACGGCAAGACCACCACCGTCGAGATGTGCGCGGCGATGCTGACCGCCGCCGGGAACCGGGTCGCGCTGGTCGGCAACGTCGGCCGGCCGGTGATGGAGGCGCTGCTCGACACCGACGTCCGCTACGACGTCTTCGTGGTGGAGCTCTCCAGCTTCCAGCTGCACTACAGCCACAGCCTGCAACTGCACTCGGCGGCGGTGCTGAACCTGGCGCCCGACCACCTCGAATGGCATGCCTCCCTCGAGGAGTACGCCGCGGACAAGGCCTCCATCTACCAGCGGGTCACCCACTCCTGCGTCTACAACGTCGACGATCCGGTCACCGAACGGATGGTCGAGGAGGCCGACGTCACCGAGGGTGCCCGCGCGATCGGCTTCACCCTGGGCACCCCGGGGATGTCGATGCTCGGCGTCGTCGACGACCTGCTGGTGGACCGGGCCTTCATCGAACAGCGCAAGACCTCCGCACTCGAGCTGGCCGAGGTCGGCGAGGTGCAGCCGAACGCGCCGCACAACATCGCCAACGCGCTCGCCGCCGCCGCCCTGGCCCGCAGCTTCGGCGTACCGGCCACCGCCGTCCGTGACGGGCTGCGCGCCCTGGAACTCGGCGGGCACCGGATCCAGACCGTCGCCACCGGCGACGGGGTCACCTGGGTCGACGACTCCAAGGCCACCAACCCGGCCGCCGCCGCCACCTCGATGCTCGCCTTCGACCCGATCGTCTGGATCGCCGGCGGGCAGGCCAAGGGCACCTCCTTCGACGAACTGCTGCCGCGGGTGGCCGATCGGTTGCGCGGTGCGGTGCTGCTCGGGGTGGACCGGGAACTGGTCCGCGACGCACTTTCCAGACACGCCCCCGATGTCCCCGTGATCGTCATCGACAACCCCGAGACTGGGGCGATGACGGAGGCGGTCGCTGCGGCGGCGGAGCTGGCCGGACCGGGGGACACGGTGCTGCTCGCACCGGGGTGCGCCAGCCTGGACATGTTCCGCTCCTACGGGGCCCGTGGTGATGCCTTCGCCGACGCGGTCCGGGCCCACCTCGGCGACGACCCCGACCGCAGCACCGAAGACGACGAGCCCGACCAGCACTGAGGAGGCAGCAGGTGGCGGTCCTTCCTTCCCCGGGATCCGAACGCTGGCCCAGCACCGCGTCGAAGCAGCACGCCTCGAAACGCGGCGGTGCGGACCGTGCCGGTGCGACCGCGCGCGGCGCCCGGTCCGCCTCCACCTCGTTCTCCTCGCTGGTGAAGGGTCTGTTGAACACCCCGTTGGCCAGCTTCTATCTGGTGCTGGTCTCCGCCGGGCTGCTGATCGGGCTCGGGGTGATGATGGTGCTGTCGGCCTCCAGCGTCTACGCCTACATGAACCTGAACGGCGACTCCTACTACTTCGTGAAGCGCCAGTCGGTCTTCCTGGTGGCCGGGGTGATCGCCGCCTTCGTGCTGGCCCGGGCCCGGCTGCGGACCCTGCGGCTGCTCGCCTGGATCGGGCTGGGGGTCGCCTTCGTGCTGCTGATCCTCACCTACACCCCCCTCGGTGTCACCGTGAACGGCAACGCGAACTGGGTCCGGCTCGGCTCCAGCTATCTGCAGCTGCAGCCCTCGGAGTTCGCGAAGCTGGCGATGATCATGTGGGGCGCGGATGTGCTGGCCCGCAAGAAGAAGCTGCTGGACCAGCCCCGGCACCTGCTGGTGCCGTTCCTGCCGGCGTCGATGCTGCTGGTGCTGCTGGTCGTCTTCCAGGGCGACATGGGCACTGCGGTGATCATGATGGGCATCATCGGCGGCATCCTGTGGATCATCGGTACGCCGATGCGGCTGCTCGGGCTGATGTTCGCCCTGGTCGTGACCGCGGTCGCCGCGCTGACCATCACCCAACCGAGCCGGATGCGCCGCTTCCTCGGCTTCCTCAACCCCACCGACGGCATCGACGGGGTGAACATGCAGGCCACGGTCGGGCAGTACGCGCTCGCCACCGGCGGCTGGTGGGGGGTCGGGCTGGGCGCCTCCCGGCAGAAGTGGGGATCGCTGCCCGAGGCGCACACCGACTACATCTTCGCGGTGATCGGCGAGGAGCTGGGGCTGTTCGGTGCGCTGACCGTGCTCGCGCTGTTCCTGATCCTCGGCTATGCCGGGATCCGGATCGCGTTGCGCAGCGACCACCTCTTCTATCGGATCGCGGCCTCGGGGGTGACGATCTGGTTCCTGTTCCAGGGCCTGGTCAACCTGTGCGTGGTGCTGCGGCTGCTGCCGGTGCTGGGTGTGCCGCTGCCGATGCTCTCGTATGGTGGGTCTGCGCTGCTGGCCAACCTGCTGGCGCTGGGGGTGCTGATCAACTGTGCCCGCAACGAGCCCGAGGCGCGACAGCTGCTGGCGGCCCGCCGGCGGCGACCTCAGCCGAAGATGACAACGGTGGTCGGCAGCCGCCGCGGCTGAAGCAGTCCGAGAAGTCGAGCAGGACCGAGCAGAGAGTAGGACCTGATGGTCAACGTCGTTCTCGCCGGTGGCGGTACCGCCGGCCACACCAGCCCGCTGATCGCCACCGCGGAGGCGCTGCGTTCCGCGGCGCCCGATGCCGGGCTGTCCGCGATCGGTACGCCCAAGGGCCTGGAGTCGCGGGTGGTGCCGGCCGCCGGGCTGGAGCTGGATCTGATCCCGCCGGTGCCGCTGCCGCGCAAGCCCTCGGCCGATCTGCTGCTGGTCGCGCCGCGGCTGGCCAAGGCGATCTCGGCGGCCAAGGAGGTGCTGGTGCGGCGGCGGGCCGAGGTGCTGGTCGGCTTCGGCGGTTATGTCGCGATGCCGGCGTACCTGGCCGCCAAGCAGCTCAAGCTGCCGATCGTGGTGCACGAGCAGAACTCGGTACCGGGGCTGGCCAACAAGATCGCCGCCAAGCTGACCGGCGAGGTCTACACCGCCTACCCGGAGACCGGTCTGGCCGATGGCACCTTCATCGGGCTGCCGCTGCGCACCGAGATCACCTCGCTGGACCGTTCGGGCGAGCACGACGCCGCCGCCAAGCACTTCGACCTGGACCCCGGCAAGCCGGTGTTCCTGGTCAGCGGTGGATCCCAGGGCGCCAAGTCGCTCAACGAGGCCGTGCTGAAGGCGTACCCGAAGCTGCTCGCCCGCGGGATCCAGGTGCTGCACGTGCTGGGCCGCAAGAACTTCACCGACGAGATGATGTCGCACACCGATGAGGAGACCGGCGCGGTGTACCGGCCCGTCGCCTACGTCGAGCACATGGAGCAGGCCTACGCCGCCGCCGACCTGATGCTGGGCCGCGCCGGCGCCGGCACCGTCGTCGAGACCGCGGTCGTCGGGCTGCCGAGCATCCTGGTGCCGCTGCCGCACGGCAACGGTGAACAGGCCCGCAACGCCGAGGCCGTGGTGACCGCCGGGGCCGCCCAGCTGCTCGAGGACTCCGCGCTCACCCCGGACTGGCTGTTGTCGGTGGTGCCGGAGCTGATCAACGATTCCGACGCGCTGGCGCGGATGAGCCGGGCCGGGCGCGACCTGATGCCGGCCAATGCCGCCGAGGTGCTCGCCAGCCGGGTGCTGGCCGTGTCGTCGCTGCGCGGCTGAGGCGGTCCGCGGATGAGCAGTGTCTTCGGCGCCCTGGTGCCACCGGTCGAACTGGTCGCCCCCGACCGGCTCGGGCCGGTGCACTTCATCGCCATCGGCGGTGCGGGGATGTCCGGGATCGCGGCCCTGTACGCCGAGCTCGGCGTACCGGTCTCCGGCTCGGACCAGGCCGCCTCGCCGGCGCTGGAGATGCTCGCCGAACGCGGGGTCCGGGTGCATGTCGGGCACGCCGCCGACCAGCTGGGTGATGCCGGGACCGTCGTGGTCTCCTCGGCGATCGCGGCGGACAATCCGGAACTGGCGGCCGCCCGGGAGCGCGGGCTGCGGATCTGGCACCGCTCCGCGGCGCTCGCTGCGTTGATGCTCGGCCGGCCGGGGATCGCGGTCGGCGGCACGCACGGCAAGACCACCACCTCGGCGATGGTGGCGCATCTGCTCAACGGGCTGGGCGAGCAGCCCGGATACGTGGTCGGCGCCCCGCTCGCCGACGGCCCGGCCTCCGCCCTCGGCGCGCCCGGGGCACCGTTCGTGGTCGAGGCCGACGAGTCCGACGGATCCTTCCTGCAGTACCCGGCCGAGGTCGCGGTGGTGACCAACATCGAGGCCGACCATCTCGACAACTGGGGCACCCCGCAGGCGTACGCCGACGGTTTCGGCGAGTTCGTCGGCCGGGCCCGGGTGGCCGGGTTGAACGCCGACGATCCCGGTACGATCGCGATCTTCGGTGCCCGGGCCGACGGCTTCGGTGCCGCGCCGGGGGCCGGGTTGCGGATCGGGTCGGTGTCGGCCGCCGGTTTCGGCAGCACCGCCGAGATCTCGCTGGGCCAGGACCGTGCCACGCTGCGGCTGCAGGTCCCCGGGGCGCACAACGTGCACAATGCCGCGGCCGCACTCTGGTCGGTCCGGGCCACCCTGGGGGAGCGCTTCGATCTGGCCCGTGCCTGCGCGGTGCTCGGCGACTTCCGCGGCACCCATCGGCGGTTCTCGCCGGTCGGCGAGGCCGGCGGCGTCCGGGTCTTCGACGACTACGCCCACCATCCGACCGAGCTGGTCGCCACCCTGTCCGCGGCGCGCGCCGGCCTCGCGGGGACCGGGGGCCGGCTGATCGCCTGCTTCCAGCCGCACCTGTTCTCCCGGACCCGGGATTTCGCCGCGGAGTTCGGCCGGGCGCTCGCGCTCGCCGACGAGACGGTGCTGATGGAGATCTATCCGGCCCGCGAGCGGGCCGAGGACTTTCCCGGGGTGACCAGTGAGCTGCTCGTCGAGCACGCCCGCGCCGCCGGTGGTTCGGTACGCCTGGTCACCGACCGGGCGGCGGTGCCGGGAGCGGTGGCCGAGCTGGCCCGCCCCGGCGATGTGGTGCTGATCCTGGGTGCCGGTGATGTCACCCGTATCGCCCCGGAGGTGGTGACCGCAGTTGAGCAGCGTCGGTGACCTGAACCGGATGCGCCGGGGGCGGCGCCTGAAGGATCGGCGCCGCCGACTGCTGGTCTCGGGGATCGCGGCGCTGGTGGTGCTCCTGCTGCTGGTCGCCGGTTGGCTGGTGCTGCTGTCCCCGGTGCTGGCGTTGAAGCAGGTCGTGGTGAGCGGCACCTCGCTGCTCACCGCCGAGGAGGTGACCGCGACCGCCGCCGCGCCGATGGGCCGGCCGCTGGCCCGGGTCGCCGAGCAGCCGATCGCCGACCGGGTGGCGACCCTCCCGCAGGTGCAGCAGGTGCGGGTGGTCCGCTCCTGGCCGACGAGCCTGAAGATCGAGGTCACCGAGCGGCAACCGGCATTCGTCATCAACCGCGGCGGCCGCTGGCTGCTGGTGGATGAGGAGGGGATCGCGTTCGTCAGCCTGACCGAACGCCCGGAGAAGCTGATCGAGGTGCGGACCGAGCTGGTCCAGCCGGAGGCGCTGCGGCAGGTGGCGCAGGTGACCGGTGCGATGCCGGAGGATCTCGCCGGCCAGGTGGAACGGGTCGAGGTGCCCGGCCCGGACTCGATCAAGGTCGGGCTGCGCGGTGGCCGGGAGATCTTCTACGGCAGCGGCGCGGACGCCGAGCTGAAGGGCCAGGTCGCCGGTGCCCTGGTCCGGGCGACGAAGGCGAAGTGGATCGATGTGAGCGCCCCCGGTCACCCGGCGACCCGCTGAGGCGTACCGGGGTGTGCTTGGACACATTTCGGTTGACCCCCCGCGATCCGGTAAATAAGTCGACGTGTCGGCTGATTTCGTCTATCTGGTCCTCGGTGTCGCCCTGCTGCTGGCGGTGGTGCTGCCACTCGCCCTGTCCCGGTACGCGCTGTCGGCGCCACTGATCCTGGTGGTCGTCGGTGCGGTGATCGGCCTGCTGCCGTTCGACAAGTACGGGATCGACCCGATCTCCCAGCAGGGCTTCACCGAGCACCTCACCGAACTCACCGTGATCGTCGCGCTGATGGGCGTCGGGTTGGCGCTGGACCGCCCGCTGAGTCTGCTGCGGCCGAGCACCTGGCGCGGCTGGTCGCTGGCCTGGCGGTTGCTGCTGATCGCGATGCCGCTGAGCATCGCCGGGGTGGCGCTGCTCGGCTGGTGGGTGATGGGCCTGGCGCCCGCGGCGGCGCTGCTGCTCGGGGCCGCGCTGGCGCCCACCGACCCGGTGCTCGCCTCCGACGTGCAGGTCGGCGGGCCCTCGGTGGGGGAGAACAACGAGGAGATCGAGGAATCCGACCACGTCCGGTTCGCCCTCACCTCCGAGGCCGGGCTGAATGACGGCCTGGCGTTCCCGTTCGTCTACGCCGCGATCCTGATGGCCGGGTCCGGACCGGTCACCGAGTGGGCCTGGAAATGGGTCGGCTTCTATGTGATCGCCAAGATCGTCATCGGCGTACTGATCGGTGTCGCGGCCGGCTGGCTGCTCGGCAAGATCGCCTTCCGCTCCCGGCGGGAGTCGCTTGCGGTCGCCCAGCGCGGTGAACCGCTGCTGGCACTGGCGCTGATGCTGGCCTCCTACGGCGCCGCCGAACTCGCCCAGGGCTACGGCTTCCTGGCCGTCTTCGCGGCCGCGATGACGCTGCGCTCGATGGAACGCAGCCACCACTACCACGAGCAGATGCACTCGATGATCGAGCGGTTGGAGCAGATCTTCACCCTGATGGTGCTGCTGCTGCTCGGTATCGCACTCACCAACGGGTTGCTGGCGAACCTCAGCTGGCAGGGGATGCTGGTGGCGCTCGCCCTGGTCTTCGTGATCCGCCCGCTGGCCGGCTGGCTCGCGCTGCGGCTGTTCGCCGGACGGGAACCGATCCATGGGCCCGAACGGTGGGCGATCGCGATCTTCGGCGTCCGCGGGGTGGGCTCGGTCTACTACCTGGCGTACGCCGAGGGGCAGGCCCTGTTCCCGCAGCTGGGTGCGCTGTGGTCGACGATGGCGTTCGCGATCATCACCTCGGTGGTCGTGCACGGCATCTTCGCGACACCGGTGATGAAGCGGCTGGAGCGGTTCCGGGAGGCCCGCGTACCCGAGCTCGACACCTCAGGCTCAAGTAGAAGTTGAGACCAACACGCCCCATCCGGCCCATTTGTTGCCTCCGCTCTGAGCGGACACATAGCCTGTCTCGGAGCCGGAGTCGGAGCCGTGGCATCCCCCGAAGTGATCGCTGGATCATCGACGGGTCGACGGACTCGGCACAACCTGTCCGAACCCAGGAGAAAGAGGCGGAACCTCCGTGGTCAATCCATCCCAGAACTACCTCGCGGTCATCAAGGTCGTCGGTGTCGGAGGCGGTGGCGTCAACGCCGTCAACCGGATGATCGAGACCGGCCTGCGCGGGGTCGAGTTCATCGCGGTGAACACCGACGCCCAGGCCCTCCTGATGAGCGATGCCGACGTCAAGCTCGACATCGGCCGTGACCTGACCCGCGGGCTGGGCGCCGGCGCCGATCCGGACAAGGGCCGGCAGGCTGCCGAGGACCACTCCGAGGAGATCGAGGAGGTGCTCAAGGGCGCCGACATGGTCTTCGTCACCGCCGGTGAGGGTGGTGGCACCGGTACCGGTGGCGCCCCGGTCGTCGCCCGGATCGCCCGCTCGCTGGGGGCGCTGACCATCGGTGTGGTCACCCGGCCGTTCGGCTTCGAGGGCAAGCGCCGCTCGGTGCAGGCCGATACCGGGATCAACGCCCTCCGCGAGGAGGTCGACACCCTGATCGTGATCCCCAACGACAAGCTGCTGCAGATGACCGACCACCAGGTCGCCATCCTGGACGCCTTCAAGCAGGCCGACCAGGTGCTGATGCAGGGTGTCTCCGGCATCACCGACCTGATCACCACCCCGGGCCTGATCAACCTCGACTTCGCCGATGTGAAGTCGGTGATGTCGAACGCCGGGTCGGCGCTGATGGGTATCGGCTCCGCCCGCGGTGAGGACCGGGCCCGGGCGGCCGCCGAGATGGCGGTGTCCAGCCCGCTGCTGGAGGCCTCCATCGACGGCGCCCAGGGTGTGCTGCTGGCGATCGCCGGTGGTTCGGACATGGGCCTGTTCGAGGTGTCCAGTGCGGCCAACCTGATCCAGACCGCCGCCCACGACGACGCCAACATCATCTTCGGCACCGTGATCGACGACGCCCTCGGCGACGAGGTGCGGGTCACCGTGATCGCCGCCGGGTTCGCCGGTGGCGAGCCGCCGCGCCGCCAGCCCGGGGTCTCCTCCCGACAGGGCCAGGCTGGCCGCGAGCAGCAGCAGGAACGGCAGCCGGCCCCCCAGGCCTCGCACTCGCCGTTCGGGGTGGGCGACCGCAGCCAGGGCCAGACCCACCGTGCCGGGCAGGGCCTGCAGGGCCAGTCCCCGGCGGCGCCGCAGCCGCAGCAGGGCCAGTCCCAGCAGGGTCAGTCCCAGCAGGGTCAGTCCCCGCAGCAGGGTCAGCCGGCCCAGGGTGGCTATGGCCAGCAGCAGGGCCAGGGCGGTTACGGCGCGCAGCCGGGCGCCGGTCAGGGCACCGGCGGCAGCCAGCGCACCACCGCGCCCGGACCGCTCTCCGGCCAGCCGGACGACGGCGACGACCTGGATGTCCCCGACTTCCTGAAGTGACCGGGTGTTCAGCCACCTGCAGCACGCCGACCCCGCCACCGGCGGGGTCGGTGTCGCATTCACCGACCGGTTCGGCGGGGTCACCCCGGGCCCGATGGGATCGCTGAATCTCGGGCGTACCGATGTCGACGCGGTCGATCACGTGACCGAGAACTTCGAGCGGGTACGCCGGGCGCTCGGCGTGCGTGCGGTGGTCACCAGCAGCCAGGTGCACGGCACCGCGGTGGACGAGGTGGGCGCCGATCGGCTCGCCGACTGGGGGCCGGCGAGCCCGCTGGGCAGTTCCGCCGGGGGCCCGTCGCTGCCGACCGCCGACGCCCAGCTGACCAGCGAGCGCCGGGTCGCGCTCTGCATCCGGGTCGCCGACTGCGTACCGGTGCTCTTCGCCGATCCCGTCGCGGGCCTGGTCGGGGCCGCGCATGCCGGCCGGGTGGGGCTGGCCGACGGGGTGCTCCCGGCCACCGTCGCCGCGCTGCGCGAGCGGGGGGCGGGGGAGTTGACCGCCTGGATCGGCCCGCACATCTGCGGCGGCTGCTACGAGGTACCGGTCGAGCTGCAGGCGAGCGTGGCCGAGGTGCTGCCCGGCGCGGCCTGCCGGACCGACTGGGGTACCCCCGGGCTTGACCTCGGCGGCGCGGCCGAGAAGCAACTCGTCGACCTGGGCTGCACCGTCCAACGACTCGACCCCTGCACGCGGACCACCGACTCCCTGCACTCCCACCGCCGCGACGGCGCCGCCGCCGGCCGACTCGCCGGCCTCATCTGGCTCGGGTAATACCCTCGTCGAGTAGAACCCCTACCATTCTGATCCGGTCGGGGCATCGTCCTTCGGTCCGAGCATGGTGTGCCATGCCCCAACCGAACTCCCATGCCCCGAGCACGGAACGTGGCTCAGGCACGGGGTGGGTGATGGTGCGCTGCGCGCGAGCCGACAAAGACGCGCGTGTCGGGCGTACACGAGAAGTCGGCGCGGGTAGGCTCGACTCCGTAGGTCCGAGCGGGGAAATTCCCCGAGATCGCGGGAGGCGGAATCGATGGCCGGAAGTAGACTGCGGGGCGCAGCCGAGTGGCTCGGCCTCACCACGTCCGAGCGGTACGACCGCTCGTATGACTACGACTCCGACGTCGAGCTCACCGAGAACGTCGATACCGATGTCGACGACGAGGTGGAGGACTCGGCGAGCGTGCACGACCTGCAGCATCGCCGCAGCGCGCAGACCCGGGTGGTCGAGCCGCAGCAGCGCAGCGCCGCCCCGGCGGCGCGCCCGCGGACGGCGGACATCTCGCGGATCATCACCGTGCACCCGCGCACCTACAACGAGGCGCGCACCATAGGGGAGCACTTCCGCGACGGTGTCCCGGTGATCATGAACCTCTCCGAGATGGAGGACGCCGACGCCAAGCGACTGGTCGACTTCGCGGCCGGGCTGATCTTTGGTCTGCGTGGCACCATTGAGCGTGTCACCAGCAAGGTGTTCCTGCTGTCCCCGCAGAACGTGAACGTGACCGCGGAGGACAAGGAACGCATCGCCGGCGGGTTCTTCAACCAGAGCTGACCCCCGGCCCGACCCAGCCAGGAGCGGTTCATGGTCCTGATCGGCCAGATCATCGATTTCATCCTGTGGGCCTACATCATCGTGCTGTTCGCCCGCATGGTGCTCAGCTGGGTCCCGCTGTTCGCGCCGGACTGGCGCCCCAAGGGCCCGCTGCTGGTGGTCGCCGAAGCGATCTACACCGTCACCGATCCGCCGCTGCGCGCCCTGCGCCGGGTGATCCCGCCGGTCCGGATGGGCAATGTGATGCTGGACCTGGGGTTCATGGTCCTCTGGCTGCTGATCATCGTGCTGCGCAGTGTGAACGCGCGCATCTTCTTCGCCTAGAGCCGGTACGCCGGGGGCTCCAGCTCGAGAACTGCCCGATCCGCGGAAGCAGGCCGATCGATCAGAACTGGACTCAGATGCGGTGCGGGGGGCTTCCGGGGGGCGGAGTCTCCCGGCCGTGGTGCTACGCTCGGTGGCCGAGGTGCCAGTGTGCCGCTGGTGCCTGCCCGCGCAACGGCATGTCCCTGCTCCCGAATCTTGTTGAGGTGAACGATGACCCTGACCCTGGACGAAGTCCGCAAGACAAAGTTCCACATGGCCCGGCGGACCGGATACGAGGTGTCGGAGGTCGATCTCTTCGTCGACCGCGTCGAGGCCTCGTTCGCCCAGCTCGCCGAGGAGAACCAGTCCCTCAAGCAGCAGGTCGAGGCGCTCAAGCAGGCGCAGCAGCGCAGCGAGGACCGCCGCGAGCCGAGCAACGAGGAACTCCGCCGCCAGCAGCAGGCGCAGCAGCAGACCCAGCAGCTCCAGCAGCAGACCCAGCCCCAGCAGGCCGTCGGCCAGCAGACCACCGGGCAGCAGGGCACCGGCCAGCAGCTTTCCGGCCAGCAGGCCCAGGCCACCGGCGGCAAGATGGTCGTCACCACCAGCGCCGAGGCCAGCCCGGCCGTCGTCCGGCTGGTGCAGATGGCCACCGAGCAGGCCGAGAACCTGGTCAACGAGGCCGAGCGGGAGGCGAAGCAGAAGCTCGACGACGCCAACCAGAAGGCGCGCCAGCTGACCACCGACGCGCGGACCCGCGCCGATCGGGTCGAGTCCGAGGCCCGGGTGAACGCCGAGAAGATGACCAACGAGTCGCAGGCCAAGGCCGCCGATCTCGATCGTCAGGTCGGCGCCCGGCGTACCGAACTGTTCGCCGGTCTGGAGACCGAGCGCAACCAGCTCCAGCAGGCCGTCAGCCAGCTGCGCGACTTCGAGCAGCGCTACCGGCAGTCCTTCACCCAGCAGCTGCGCCAGCAGATCCAGACCATCGAGTCCGGCACCATCGAGCCGGCCGACCGTCCGGCCGGGCTGGACAAGGCCGACGCGCCGCAGCAGGCCGCCCGCCGCGGGCACACCGAGGACGACCGCTCCGGCCAGGGGCAGCAGGGCCAGGCCGCTCAGCAGTCCCAGCCGCAGCGCGGTCAGACCGGGCAGCAGGGGCAGACCGGTTCGCAGGGCCAGACCCAGCAGCAGGGCCAGTCCCAGCAGGGTCAGGGCCAGCAGGGTCAGGGTCAGCAGTCCAGCAGCAGCACCCCGCGGTTGGACGCCCTGCTGGGTGACAACAACCAGCAGCGCAACAACTGATTCCAACTGCCGCAGGCACATCATTCGAAGGGGTCCCGCCGAGCGGGGCCCCTTCGTGTACGCTTCAGCGGACACTGAGCGCCTGAAGCCCCGAGAAGGAGCCCGTTGATGCCCACTGCCAAGAAGGCCGAGAAGGCCTCCGCGGCCAAGAAGCCGGCGGCCAAGAAGGCCCCGGCGAAGGCGACGAGCCCGGCCAAGAAGTCGTCCGCGGCCAAGAAGACCACCGCCAAGAAGGCCCCCGCGAGCAAGGCGGCCCCGGCGAAGCAGGCCAGCGCGACGAAACAGGCGACCCCGGCCAAGCAGACCGCGACCAAGAAGGCGCCGGCCAAGCAGCCGACCTCGGACGAGAAGCCGGCGACCAAGAAGGCCCCGGCCAAGCAGGCACCGGCGAAGCAGGCCGCCGCCGACACCGCACCCCGCGGGCTCGACCCGAACCGCAAGCCGGCCAGCAAGCCGTCGGAGTTCCCGGTACGCCAGGGTGAGGACAAGTGGACCCGGGCCGAGCTGGATGAGGTCCGCAACGATCTCGAGGCCGAGGTGGTCAAGCACCGCCGCTCGATCGAGCTCGCCGAGGCCGAGCTGCAGGAGCTGCTCGCCGACGGTGCCGACGGCGCCGGCCGGGACGCCGCCGATGTCGGCTCGGCCAACTTCGAGCGGGACCAGGAGATGTCGCTGGCCGCGGCCGCCCGGGAGATGCTCACCCAGACCGAGCACGCCCTGCGGTTGATCGACCAGGGGCTCTACGGCTGGTGCGAGAGCTGCGGGGAACCGATCGGCAAGGGCCGGTTGCAGGTCTACCCGCGCGCCACCATGTGTGTGGTCTGCAAGCAGCGGCACGAGAGGCGATGAGCGGATCCAGCGCCCCGCGCGCCCGGGTGATCAGCCGCCGCGCCGCGGTGGCCACCTTCACCACCGCGGCCCTGATCGGGATCGCCGCCGATGTGGTGACCAAGATCCTGGCGATCCAGTACCTCGCCCCGGCCGATCCGAAACCGCTGCTGGGGTGGGTGCTGCAGCTCTATCTGATCCGCAACCCCGGGGCGGCGTTCTCCATCGGTGCCGGCTTCACCCCGGTCTTCACCGTGCTCGCCTTCCTGGTGCTGGTCGGTCTGCTCTGGTTCGTGGTGCCGAAGGTGCGCCACCGGGGCTGGGCGATCGGGCTGGGTCTGGTGGTGGCCGGGATCACCGGCAACCTGATCGACCGACTCTTCCGCCCACCCGGTTTCGGCCGCGGTCACGTGGTCGACATGCTGATGCTGCCGCGCTGGCCGATCTTCAACCTGGCCGACGTCTGCGTGGTCTCCGGGGCGATCCTGATCATGCTGATCTGGGTGGTCCGCGGGATCGCCATGGACGGTACGCCGGAACCGGGCCGCGAAGACAAGAGCGGCAAGACCGACAAGACCGACAAGACCGAGACCAGCGCCGCCGGCGCCGATCCCGAGCCGGGTGACCCGGTCCGATGAGCGGGCAGTCCCGGATCCTGCTGGTCCCCGACGGGCTGGACGGTGAGCGGGTCGACGCGGCCGCGGCCCGGATGCTCGGCCTGTCCCGCAGCCGGGTCGCCGAGCTGGCCGGCGAGGGCCAGGTCAGCCTGGACGGTACGCCGGTCGGCAAGTCCGACCGGGTGCGCTCCGGGGCGATGCTGGAGGTGCTGCTGCCGGAGGTGACCGCCGGCGTACCGGTCACCCCCGAGGTCGTCGAGGGCGTCCGGATCGTGCACGACGACCGCGACATCGTCGTGGTCGACAAACCTGTCGGCGTCGCCGCGCATCCCTCGCTGGGCTGGGACGGCCCGTCGGTCACCGAGCACCTGGCCGGGGCCGGGTTCCGGATCTCCACCTCCGGCGCGCCGGAACGCCAGGGCGTGGTGCAGCGGCTGGACGTCGGCACCTCCGGGCTGATGGTGCTGGCCAAGAGCGAGCAGGCGTACACGGTGCTCAAACAGGCCTTCCGGGACCGCACCGTCGACAAGACCTATCACGCGGTCGTGCAGGGGCACCCGGACCCCTTCGACGGCACCATCGAGGCACCGATCGGGCGGCATCCCGGGGCGGACTGGAAGATGGCGATCACCGCCACCGGCCGACACTCGGTGACCCACTACGAGACGCTCGAGGCGATGGTCGCGGCGACCCTGCTGGAGATCCATCTGGAGACCGGGCGTACCCATCAGATCCGGGTGCACATGGCCGCCATCAAGCATCCCTGCGTCGGCGACCCGACCTATGGCGGTGACCCGAAGCTGGCGGCCCGGCTCGGGCTGGAACGGCAGTGGTTGCATGCGGTACGCCTCGGCTTCATCCATCCCGGCACCGGGGAGTACGTGAGCTTCGAGTCGGACTATCCCGACGATCTTTCCCACGCGTTGGAACAGCTGCGCGCGAGTTGATCCAAGGGCCTGTCGGCGGGCTGACCGACAGGTCACCGCGTTGATAGGGTCGAAGGTGTGCGGAGAGCGAAAATTGTGTGCACGCTCGGCCCGGCCACTTCGGGCGTGGAGCGACTGACAGAACTCGTCGAGGCGGGCATGAACGTGGCCCGTTTCAACATGAGCCACGGCGACCATTCCGAGCATGCCCGGAATCTGGCCGACCTGCGCCGGGCGGCCAGTCACGTCGGCCGGCCGGTCGGCATCCTGGCCGACCTGCAGGGGCCGAAGATCCGGCTGGGCCGGTTCGCCGAGGGCCAGGTCACCCTCACCTACGGCGACCGGTTCACCATCACCACCGACGACATCCCCGGTGACGCGACGCGCTGCTCGACCACCTTCAAGGGGTTGCCCGGTGACGTCAGCCCCGGCGATGTGATCCTGATCGACGACGGCCGGATCCAGCTGCGCGCGGAGAGCGTGACCGCTACCGATGTGATCACCCGGGTCACCGTCGGCGGCCCGGTCAGCAACAACAAGGGCATCAACCTGCCCGGGGTCGCGGTGAACGTGCCGGCGATGACCGAGAAGGACATCGAGGACCTGCGCTGGGCGCTGCGCAACGAGTTCGACATGGTGGCGCTGTCGTTCGTCCGGTCGGCCGAGGACGTGAAAATCGTGCATCAGGTGATGCGCGAGGAGGGCCGCCGGGTACCGGTGATCGCCAAGGTGGAGAAGCCGCAGGCGGTGGCCGCCATCGACGAGATCGTCGATGCCTTCGACGCGATCATGGTGGCCCGCGGTGACCTGGGCGTCGAGCTGCCGCTGGAGGATGTGCCGCTGGCGCAGAAGACGATCATCACCACCTGCCGTCGGATGGCCAAGCCGGTGATCGTCGCCACCCAGATGCTGGAGTCGATGATCAGCGCGCCGCGGCCGACCCGCGCCGAGGCCTCCGATGTCGCGAATGCGGTGCTCGACGGTGCCGATGCGGTGATGCTGTCGGGGGAGACCTCGGTGGGCACCTATCCGGTCGTCGCGGTCCAGACCATGGCACGGATCGTGACCAAGACCGAGGCCGCCGGCACCGACCGGATCGCCAGCATCGACTGGGATCCGCACACCACCGGCGGTGTGATCGCCAAGGCGGCGGTCGAGGTGGGGGAGCGGCTGGGTGTGAAATATCTGGTCGCCTTCACCAAGTCCGGTGACACCGCCCGTCGGCTGGCCCGGCTGCGCGCCTCGATCCCGATCCTGGTGTTCACCCCCGAGGACAAGACCCGGCAGGTGCTGACCCTGGTCTGGGGCGTGCAGTCCTTCCACATCCCCGAGGTCGACACGACCGATGAAATGGTCCAACTGGTGGACAAGGCGCTGATCGAGTCGGCACGGATCTCGGTCGGTGACCGGGTGGTGATCGTGGCCGGCTCCCCGGTCGGCATCCCGGGCAAGACCAATGCGCTGCGGGTGCACCGGATCCAGCCGCCGCTGTCGGAGACGACCCGGTCCGACTGGGACGGGGAGATCTGAGCGACCGGACGACAACAGGCGTACGCCCAGCTGGGCGTACGCCTGTTCCTTTCGTCGTACCGAGGAGGGGATTCGAACCCCTAAGGCCGATCAAGGCCAGACGGGTTTGAGCCGTCCGCGTATACCGTTCCGCCACCCCGGCAAGGTGCTGATCCACTCTAGCGGCTCGACTCGGGGCGCGCACACGCGGATATTTTGCGCAACCTTGAACCCGCGAGGGAGAATCGTCTGGTGACCGAAAAGACCAGCACCCCAGACACCCCCAGCCAGGCCACCGACGCCAAGGCCGGTGACACGCCCACCGGGAAGGCGAAGCCCCGGGTCCTGGTCGCCGAGGACGAGGCCCTGATCCGGCTCGACCTCGTCGAACTGCTCACCGAGCAGGGTTACGAGGTCGTCGGCGAGGCCGCCGACGGTGAGGCCGCGGTCGAGATGGCCCGCGAGCTCGATCCCGACCTGGTCGTGATGGACGTCAAGATGCCCAAGCAGGACGGCATCACCGCGGCCTCGACGATCGCCGAGGAGCGGATCGCCCCGGTGGTGATGCTGACCGCGTTCAGCCAGCGCGAACTCGTCGAGCGGGCCCGCGAGGCCGGCGCGATGGCCTATGTGGTGAAGCCGTTCGACGCCTCCGACGTGGTGCCCGCGATCGAGATCGCGATGGCCCGGTACGCCGAGATCCGGGCGGTCGAGGACGAGGTCACCGATCTGGAGGAGCGGCTCGAGTCCCGCAAGGCGGTCGACCAGGCCAAGGGCCTGCTGCAGCAGCAGTTCAAGATGAGCGAACCCGAGGCCTTCCGCTGGATCCAGAAGAGCGCGATGGACATGCGCAAGTCGATGCGCGAGGTCGCCGAGGGCGTCATCGACCTGGCCAAGAAGAACAAGAAGCGCTGATCGTCGACGGCCGGGGACTACTAGGCCTCCGGCCGTCAGCCAAGCCCGCCACGGACACGATTCCGCATCGGTTTGGGTCACCGTTTGTGACAATCAGTACCTGTTGGTAACGAACTCGTATCAACAAGGTGCTGTCACTCGCATGACGGCCGCAAATGGGACCTACTGTTTCTCACGGCTCGACAGAGATGCCCCCGCACGGTCGCGGGGTGCGAGATCCAGGAGGACAGACGTGAACCGTCGGATGATGATCGCAGGGGCATCCCTGCTCGCGGCCTCGCTGGCCGTCACCGCGTGCGGCAGCCGCGCCGAGAGCGGCAGCGGCGGCGGGTCGGGTGGCGGTGGCACCAAGACCGCCAAGATCGGTGTGGTGGCTCCGCTCTCGGGTGACCTGTCCCCGCTGGGCATCGGCATCAGGAACTCGGTGGACCTCGCGATCAAGGAGGCCAACGCCAACAACACCATCCCGGGCTGGAAGCTCGAGCTGGTCGCCGAGGACGACGAGGGCAAGCCGGACACCGGCAAGAACGCCGCCACCAAGCTGACCAGCGACGACGAGGTCGTCGGCGCGGTCGGCCCGCTGAACTCCTCGGTCGGTCAGGCGGTGCAGCCGATCTTCCAGTCGGCCAACGTCACCCTGATCTCGCCGGCGAACACCAACCCGACGCTCACCAAGGGCGCCGACCTGGCCAACCCGAAGCGGACCTACGACAACTACTTCCGCACCTGCACCACCGACGCCATCCAGGGCCCGTTCGCGGCCAAGTACCTGCTGGATTCCGGCATCAAGGAAGTCGCCACCATCCACGACAAGAAGGCGTACGGCCAGGGCCTGGTCTCCGCCTTCAGCGAGGCGTTCACCGCCGGGGGCGGCAAGGTCACCACCGCCGAGACGATCAACCCCGACGACAAGGACTTCTCCGCGGTCATCTCCAAGGTGAAGGCCTCCAACCCGAAGGCCGTCTACTACGGCGGCGAGTACCCGCAGGCCGGGCCCCTGTCGCAGCAGATGAAGGGCGCCGGGCTGAACGTGCCGCTGATGGGTGGCGACGGCATCTACGACCCGAAGTACATCCAGCTCGCCGGCCCGAACTCCAACGGTGACCTGGCCACCTCGGTCGGTGCGCCGACCGAGAAGCTGGAGTCGGCGAAGAAGTTCGTCGACGCCTACAAGGCCGGCGGTTACTCCGATCCCTACGGTGCCTACGGTGCGTACTCCTACGACGCCGCGAACGCCATCATCCAGGGTCTGAAGACCTCGCTGGCCTCCGCGCAGGACGCCAAGTCCGCCCGCAAGGACACCATCGCCGCCGTCGGCAAGGTCGACTTCCAGGGCGCGACCGGCAAGGTCGCCTTCGACCAGTGGGGCGATTCCACCGCCCGCGTGCTGACCGTCTACAAGGTCAGCGGTGGCGAGTGGACCGCCGACAAGACCGAGGACTTCAAGTAACGGCCAGCGGGCTCTGACCCTCGGCCGGCAACGCGGCCGAACAGAGCCCGACCGCCCTCGAGTCGGACCGTGCAAGGGGCGGGGAGTGATCCTCCCCGCCCCTTCCGGCTGGCCGGAAGGAGTGAGTAGCTCTCCATGGACCTGTTCCTGCAACAGCTGATCAACGGGTTGTCCCTCGGTGCGCTGTACGGCCTGATCGCCGTCGGCTACACCGTGGTCTACGGCATCGTTCAGCTGATCAACTTCGCCCACGGCGAGATCTTCATGATCGGCGCCTTCGGCAGCCTGGCCACCTGGATGGTGCTCGGCTCGCCGACGAGCTGGTCGGCGCCGATGGCCCTGCTCGTACTGATGCCGCTGATGATGGTCGGCGGCATCATCTGTGCGGTCGGGGTCGCCCTGCTGACCGAGCGCCTGGCGTACCGGCCACTGCGCAATGCCCCCAGGTTGGCCCCGCTGATCTCCGCGATCGGCATCTCGGTGGCCCTCCAGGAGGCGGTACGCCTGTTCTTCCCCGGAGCCAAGAGCGCGCTGCGATTCCCTGCCATCGAAGGGATTTCGGGGCGCTCGGTGAAGTTCGGCGGCGTCGATGTGCAGATGTCGTCGGTGTTCACCCTGGTCGCCCTGGTGGTGTGCGCCGGCTTCCTCTACTTCTTCGTCAACCGCACCAAGATGGGCCGCGCCATGCAGGCCACCTCCCAGGATCCCGATACCGCCCGGCTGATGGGCATCAACGTGGACAAGGTGATCATGGTCGCCTTCGCCGTCGGTGCGGCGCTGGCCGCGGTCGCCGGCATGGCGCACGGACTGCGGTACGCCAACATCGACTTCCGGATGGGCTTCATCTCCGGTCTGAAGGCGTTCTGTGCGGCGGTCCTCGGCGGCATCGGCAACATCAACGGCGCCGTCGTCGGTGGTCTGGTGCTCGGCGTGGTGGAGACCTTCGCCACCACCTACATCCCCGGCACCTTCGGTTCCTCGGCCTGGAAGGACGTCTGGGCGTTCATCATTCTGATCCTGGTGCTCGTCTTCCGGCCCCAGGGTCTGCTCGGTGCAAGGGTGGTGGATCGCGCATGAAGTCGCTCATCAAGCCCGAACAGCAGGAACGCCTGCAGGGCACGGGCCGGATCGTCGCCATGGTCGGTGCCGTGCTGATGATCATCGCCCCCTACCTCAAGTGGGCCTACGGTGCGGACGCGCTGGACGACATGACCTACTGGGGTGGGCCGTCGATCCTGCAGTTCCTGTTCCTGGCCCTCGGCGTCATCGTGCTGGTCAGCCTGATCGGGTCGCTGCTGCGGAACCGGGTGGCCGCCCTGACCCGGATCGACTGGTACCGGGCCGCGAAGGCCGCCGCCACCGGAGGCCTGGTCTTCGTGATCGTCACCATCCTGGCGATCGCGTTGGAGCTCGGCGGTCTGATCAACCTGGAGCCCGGTGCCTATGTGGCGCTGGTCGCCGCGCTGATCGCGTTCGCCGGCACCCGGCTGCTGCCCGGTGGCGCCGATGCCACCCTGGATCGGCTGAAAAGCCCGCACTGGTTGCAGATCGTGGCGATCGTGCTGCTCCTCGCCGCCGGACTCGCCGGCACGGCGTACGGCCTGAGCCTCAGCGACGGCGGCAGCTTCGTGCTGTTCATCGTCTTCGTGTTCGCGGTGCTGATGGTGCTGGTCCGCAGCGGCATCTCCGGCTGGCTGTCCCGGGCCGCCCGGGAGAACCGGCAGGTGCTGGTGCTGTCGGCCTTCGTGGTGGCGTTCGCGCTGCCGTTCACCCAGGACGGCTCGGATGCCAACATGTCGGTCGCCCAGCAGGTGCTGATCTTTGCCGCGACCGCGCTCGGGTTGAACATCGTGGTCGGTCTGGCCGGTCTGCTCGACCTCGGCTACATCGCCTTCCTCGGTGCCGGCGCGTTCACCGCGGCGGTGCTGTCGAAGTCGGCGTTCGCGACCTTCTTCGCCTGGAAGCCGCCATTCATCGTGGTGGTGCTGATCGCGGGCTGCGTCTCGGCGGTGCTGGGTCTGATCATCGGTTCGCCGACCCTGCGCGTCTCCGGTGACTATCTGGCGATCGTGACGCTGGCCTTCGGTGAGATCTTCCGGTTGGCGATGCTCAACCTGGACGGCAACGACGGGCCGAACATCATCAACGGTTCGAACGGCATCCCCAACATCCCCGACCTCCAGCTGGGCGGCTTCGACTTCGGCGAGCCGCACACCATCCTGGGGGTGGAGATCGGCCGCTTCGCCAACTACTACTGGCTGATGCTGCTGGTGCTGGCACTGATCATCCTGGTGTTCGCCAACCTCAACCGGTCCCGCATCGGGCGCGGCTGGGTGGCGATCCGTGAGGACGAGAAGGCCGCCGAGGCGATGGGGGTGAACACCTTCGGGCTGAAGCTGCTGGCCTTCGCCGGCGGCGCCTTCCTGGCCGGGGTGGCCGGTTCGGTGAAGGCACATGCCGACGTCTCGGTCACCCCCGACCAGTACATCTTCCTGGAGTCGGCGTTCCTGCTGGCCGCGGTGGTGCTGGGCGGTATGGGCACCATCGTCGGCGTGCTGGCCGGTGCCACCATCCTCAAGCTGCTGCCCGAGAAGTTGCGTGTGGTCAGCGATTACCGGTTGCTGGCCTTCGGGTTGCTGCTGGTCGTGATGATGCGCTTCCGGCCCGAGGGTCTGGTCCCGGACAGCCGGCGGCAGCTGGAGTTCCATGACGCCGAGGAGGAGGCGGCCGAGGCCGCCGCCACCGTGAACGACGACGACAGGTCCGGACAGGCTGCGAAGGGAGCGTCGGCATGAGCACCGCCATCCAGAGCGAGCGGCCCGAGCGGCCGGATCTGAGCAATGCCGAGGTGTTGCTCTCGGCCGAGCAGGTGACCATGCAGTTCGGCGGTCTGACCGCGGTCAACAAGGTCGACCTGAAGGTGCACAACGGCGAGATCATGGGCCTGATCGGCCCCAACGGGGCCGGCAAGACCACCTTCTTCAACTGCCTCACCGGGCTCTACCAGCCGACCAGTGGGCGGGTGATGTTCAACGGGTCGGTGCTGCCGCCGAAGCCACGCAAGGTGGTGATGGCGGGGATGGCCCGTACCTTCCAGAACATCCGGCTGTTCCACAACATGACCGCGCTGGAGAACGTCATGGTCGGCCGCTACTCGCGGACCCGGGCCAATGCGATGGACGCGATCCTGCGGCTGCCGCGGCACCGGCGGGAGGAGCGGGAGACCCGGGAGCGGGCACACGAACTGCTCGAGTTCGTCGGCCTGGGCAAGGTCGCCGATTCGCTGTCGCGCAACCTGTCCTACGGTGACCAGCGGCGGCTGGAGATCGCGCGGGCGCTGGCCACCGATCCCAAGCTGCTGTTGCTCGACGAGCCGACCGCCGGCATGAACCCGCAGGAGACCCGGCAGGCGGAGGAGCTGATCTTCAAGATCCGCGACCTCGGGCTGGCGGTGCTGGTGATCGAGCACGACATGCGGTTCATCTTCAACCTCTGCGACCGGGTCTGCTGCCTGGTCCGTGGCGAGGTGCTGGTGGAGGGGACCGCGCACGAGGTGCAGTCCGATCCGCGGGTGATCGAGGCCTACATCGGTTCGGCCGAGAACCTGGAGGAGAGCCTGGCGGAGGAGGGGCTCGTGCCGCCCGACGATCCGGTTCCCCAGCAGCAGGAGGAGACCGATCAGCAGCGGCATTCGGGCGCGCACCGGGAAGGGGAGCGGGATGCTTGAGGTCAAGGACCTGGAGGTCGCCTACGGCCGGGTGAAGGCGGTCAAGGGCATCTCGTTCTCCGTCGAGGAAGGGCAGGTCGTCTCCCTGCTCGGTACCAACGGGGCCGGCAAGACGACCACCCTGCGCACCATCTCCGGGTTGATCAAACCGGTGGCCGGGGAGATCTGGTTCGAGGGCGAGCGGCTCGACGGCGTCCCCGCGCACCAGGTGGTGACCCGGGGGATCGCGCAGTCGCCGGAGGGCCGGCGGCTGTTCCCGCGGATGAGCGTCGAGGACAACCTGATGCTCGGCGCCTTCGCCCGCAAGGACACCACGAACCTGCGCAAGGACGTGCAGCGCGTCTACGACCTGTTCGAGGTGCTCGGCCAGCGGCGCAATCAGCCGGCCGGGCTCTTCTCCGGCGGTGAGCAGCAGATGCTGGCGATCGGCCGGGCGATGATGAGCCGGCCACGGCTGCTGATGCTGGACGAGCCGTCGATGGGCCTGTCGCCGATCATGACCCAGACGATCATGACCACGATCGCCGAGCTGCAGTCCGAGGGCGTGACCATCCTGCTGGTCGAGCAGAACGCCCAGGCGGCGCTCGCGCTCGCCGACTTCGGTTACGTGCTCGAGGTCGGCTCGATCATGTTCTCCGACACCGGCCGCGCCCTGCTCACCGACGACCGGGTGAAGCGCACCTACCTCGGCGCCGACTGAGTCACGGTCATCGAGCAGCTCGCCCGCTCCCTGGCCGGCCGTTCCCCGACTCTGCGGCTCAACTCTCACTCCGCGGACCGCATGCAAGCCGCGGAGTGAGAGATAGGCCGCGAAGTGGACCCACTGCGGGTGGCTTCGTCTCGCTCGCTCAGTCGGCGTACCCGGAAACTCGGCTGCGATCGCACCGGACAGCTCCTACGATCGTGACCCATGGGTCATGTGGAGCTGTCCGGTGTGTCGTTCGACCTGCCGGACGGCCGACCGCTGCTGCACGAGATCTCGTTCCGCGTGGGTGATGGCGCGGTCGTCGGGCTGATCGGGCCCAACGGTGCCGGCAAGACCACCCTGCTGCGGCTGGTCGCCGACGAGCTGACGCCGAGCCGGGGGAGCATCAGCCGTTCCGGCGGGCTCGGCGTGATGCGCCAGTTCATCGGATCGGTCCGCGACGACTCGACCGTGTCCGATCTACTCTATTCCCTGTCTCCACAGCGAATCCGGGATGCAGCGGCCGCGGTGGACCGGCTTGAGCTGGAGCTGATGACCGATGATGCGGAGGCCGTCCAGTTGGCGTACGCCGCAGCGCTCGCCGAGTACGCCGACGCCGGTGGCTACGACGCCGAGGTGATCTTCGACGCCTGCTGCACCGCCGCGCTGGGCATCGGTTACGAGCTCGCGAAGTACCGCGAGGTGAACACCCTCTCCGGCGGCGAGCAGAAGCGGCTCGCGCTGGAGGTGCTGCTCCGCGGCCCCGATGAGGTGCTGATCCTCGACGAACCGGACAACTACCTCGACGTGCCCGGCAAACGCTGGCTGGAGGAACAACTGCGCGGCACCCAGAAGACGGTGCTGCTGGTCAGCCACGACCGCGAACTGCTGGCCCGCGCCACCACCCAGCTCGCCGTGCTCGAACTGGGCCGCGCCGGGAACACCCTCTGGGTGCACCACGGCGGCTACCGCAGCCTGGCGCGGGCCCGTGAACAACGCTTCGAACGGTTCGCCGAGCTGCGCCGCCGCTGGGACGAGGAGTACGCGAAGCTGCGCGAGCAGATGCTGATGTACAAGCAGAAAGCGGCCTACAACTCCGACATGGCCTCCCGCTACCAGGCCGCGCAGACCCGGCTGGATCGTTTCGAACAGGCCGGGCCGCCGGAGGCGGTGCCGCTGCGCCAGCAGGTCAGCATGCGGCTGGCCGGTGGGCGCACCGCGAAACGCGCCGTGGTCTGCGAAGACCTGGAGCTCACCGGGCTGATGCAGCCCTTCGACACCGAGATCTGGTTCGGCGACCGGGTCGGGGTGCTCGGCTCCAACGGTTCGGGCAAGTCGCACTTCCTGCGGCTGCTGGCCCGCGGTGGTTCGGATCCGGGACCGGGCAATGTGGCGGTGGATCACGAGCAGATCGCCCCGGTGGCCAGCACCGGGGTGGCCCGGCTCGGCTCGCGGGTGCGACCCGGTTGGTTCGCCCAGACCCACCACCATCCGGAACTGCTGGGGCGTACCCTGCTGGACATCCTGCACCGCGGCGACGAACACCGCGACGGGCTGCCGCAGGAACCGGCGGCCCGGGCACTGGATCGCTACGAGTTGGCCCGGTCGGCCGAGCAACCCTTCGAGACCCTGTCCGGTGGGCAGCAGGCGCGGTTGCAGATCCTGCTGCTGGAACTCGGCGGGGCCACGCTGCTGCTGCTCGACGAGCCCACCGACAACCTGGACATCGAATCGGCGGAGGCGTTGGAGCACGCGCTCGCCGGCTTCGAGGGCTCGGTGCTCGCGGTCACCCACGACCGCTGGTTCGCGCGCTCGCTGGACCGCTTCCTGGTGTTCACCGCCGAGGGCCGGGTGATCGAGTCCGACGAGCCGATCTGGGACGAGACCCGGGTACGCCGGGTGCGCGGCTGATTCAGTACGGCTTCACTGTCGGTAAGAAATACGTGCTGGTGCTGAATGGTCCCCGTCGCCAAGGATGGGCTCATGACCAGCACGCTGCCCCGACCGGCACTGCGGCCCGGCGTACTCCCGATCCTGGCCGCGGCGGTGACCGCGGTGCTCTGGGCATCCGCCTTCGTCGCGGTCCGGGCCGTCGGCCGAGATTTCTCCGCGGGTGCGCTCACCCTGGGTCGGCAACTGGTCGGCTCGCTGGCGCTGACCTGCGTGGTGCTGGCGCGCTCGCTGCGACGGGGTGGGTTCCCGCGGCTGCCGCGTGGCCGGCTGCTGGTCGCGGTGCTCGGCTGGGGTGCGGCCTGGTTCGGGCTCTACAACCTGGCGCTGAACACCACCGAGCGGCATCTCGACGCCGGGACCACCGCGCTGCTGGTGAACCTGGCGCCGGTACTGATCGTCGTGCTCGCCGGATTCCTTCTGGGTGAAGGGTTTTCCGGTCGCTTGATGGCCGGCCTGCTGGTCGCCTTCACCGGCGTGGCGCTGATCGCGGCGACGACGTGGCGGGGCGGCGGTGAGCTGCTCGGCGTGCTCTGCGGGCTGGCGGGAGCGCTGTTGTACGCCGGCAGCGCGACGGCGCAGAAACGGCTGCTGGTCCGGATCGACGCGCTCATCCTGACCTGGCTCGGTTGCCTCACCGGCCTGCTGGTCGCGCTGCCGTTCGGCCCCGAACTGTTCCGGCAGGCCGCGGCAGCACCGGCCGGTGCCGTGCTCGGTATCGGTTATCTGGGCGTGTTCCCGACCGCGATCGCCTTCCTCACCTGGGGGTACGCCCTGTCGCACGTCCCCGCGGGCCGGCTGGCCGCCTCCACCTACGTCATCCCACCGCTGGTGGTGCTGCAGTCCTGGCTGCTGCTCGGTGAGGTACCGGCCCCGCTCGCCTTCCTCGGTGGCGCATTGTGTCTGGCCGGGGTCGCCGTGGCCACCGTCACCGGGGTACGCCGTGCCCGCCGCGGTGAACCCGACGTCGGCTGAGCGCGCGAAGCCCCTGGGGGTTCGCATCATGCGACCGGGACCGGCGGTCGCCGCATGGCTGCGGACAGTGGACGCGGACAGTGGTGGATCTGACAGGGACGAGCGGCAGACGTTCGAGCGGCAACCCATCCGCGGGTACCGTCCGGGCACCCGACCATGCCACCGGACACCCGATCCAGTCACGCTGAATCGGGTGCCCGGTCGCACCATTGGGTGCCCGGAGGTCCATCTCGGCACGCTGGCCCGGTTCCGCTCCGCGGCGCCGGGCCTGCTAGTCGATGAGCGTGACGATGCCGCTGGCAACTTCTCAGCGCGGTCCTGTGGGTCGCACAGCGGGCGCACAGAAACGGGCGGTCAACTGGATGACATGACGAGCCATCCGGAGCAGAACCCCCAGAACAACGGCTACTGGAACGGGCCTGATTACACCCCGCCGTCGATGCCGGTCCCGCCGCAACCGGCGCAGGAGCAGTACGGCTGGCCGCAGCCGCAGGCCACCGCGCCCGACCCGGGGCCGTCGACCAACGCCTACCCCGGCACCGGACCCGCCGGACCGACCGGACCCACCGGGCCGGGTGCCACCACCGCGTACGCGAGCGCACCGGTGCCGACGAAGAAGAAGCGGCAGCGTGGCCCGCTGCGGATGATCGTGCCGACGGCGCTGATCGCCGCGCTCGCATCCTCGGGGATCACCGTCGCGGCCCTGCAGGCCACCTCCTCACCGGCCGCGGGCGGCACCACCCAGGTGAACACGGTGGTGCAGGGCAGCCCGGCCAATCCGGACTGGACCCAGACCGCCAAGGTCGCCGCTCCGTCGGTGGTCTCGATCGCGGTCCAGGGCCGCACCGGCAGCGCCGAGGGCTCCGGGGTGATCTACGACCGCTCCGGCAACATCGTCACCAACAACCATGTGGTGAACGGGGTCGGCGCCGGTGCCCAGCTGCAGGTCACGCTCTCCAACTATCAGGTCTATGCGGCCACCCTGGTCGGCAGCGATCCCTCCACCGACCTGGCGGTGATCAGGCTGCAGAACCCACCGGGTGACCTGCAGCCGATCGCGCTCGGGGATGCCAACAACCTGACGGTGGGTCAACCGGTGATGGCGCTCGGCAACCCGCTCGGGCTGTCCGAGACCGTGACCACCGGCATCGTGTCGGCCCTGGATCGTCCGGTGATCACCCAGCAGCAGTCCGGTGGCAACAGCCCGCTGAGCGGCGGTACGCCGCAGCAGGCGGTGACCAATGCCATCCAGACCAATGCCGCGATCAACCCGGGCAACTCCGGCGGCGCGCTGGTCGATGTCTCCGGCAAGCTGATCGGGATCACCTCGTCGATCGCCAGCCTGGGTTCCAGTCAGGGGACCTCCGGCAACATCGGCATCGGGTTCGCGATCCCGGTCAACCAGGTCCGTTCGGTCGCCGACCAGCTGATCAGCGGCGGCACCGTCCAGCAGGCCTATCTCGGGGTCTCCTCGACCGATGCCACGGCCAAGGTCGATGCGAGCTCGTTCTCCGGGGCGGGCGTACGCCAGGTCGTCTCCGGGTCGCCGGCCGACCAGGCCGGAATCCGTGTCGGTGATGTGATCCTCGGCATCGATGAGGACACCGTGCCCAACTCCGAGGCGCTGATCGCCCAGGTCCGGGAGCGCAACGTCGGCGACCGGGTGACCCTCAAGGTCGCCCGCGGCACCTCCACCGTCGAGGTCCCGGTCACCCTGGCCGCAGGGCAGTGATCCGGCCTGGCTCCTCGCTGCGATCCATCGAACCTTGAGTGCACCCGTCGCTGCCTCCAGCACGCGATGAATACCTACAGGATTCGATGGATCGCGACGTCGGGGAAGGACCGACCCTCAGCCGTACCGCTCCGCGAAGTTCCGCAGCACGGTGGGGGCGTGCTCGACGTTGGCCGCCTGCGCCTCGTTCACCAACCTGTCCAGCTCGTTGGGTTCGAAATAGCCGTGGTTCCGGTACGCCGCCAGCCGGGAGATCAGTCCGGCCGCGTCCAGCTCGGGGTGGAACTGGGTCGCGTAGAGGTTCGTGCGGATCCGGAACATCTGCACCGGGCAGGGTCCTGAGGTCGCCAGCAGCACGCCGTTCGGCGGCAGCGTGCGGACCGCCTCCTTGTGCCCGACGAAGGCGTCGAACTCCAAGGGCAGTCCGGCACAGATCGGGTCGGCCGCGCCCTCCTCGGTGAGGGTGATGTGGCTCGCGCCCGGCGGCTCGCCAAAGGTGCGATCGATGGTCGCACCCTGGTGCGCGCCGAGCGTACCGATGCCGTAACAGGCGCCGAAGAAGGGAAGATCGCGCGCCACGATCTCATCGAGCAACCGGCCGAGGTCGGCCTCCACCCGGCGCTGCACCGCCGACTTGATCTCGATCGGGTCGGAGGAGTTGAACGGGCTGCCACCGGTGATGATGCCGGCATACCGATCCAGGTCGATCGCCGGCAGCGGTGCCTGCTCCACCCGCAGCCAGTCCAACCGGGACTCCGGCAATTGGCAGAAACGCCGTACTGCTTCGAATTCCTCGGTCGCGATGTCGTCCTCGGCACGGGTGCCGAGGAACAGGAAGGGGCGGCTCATCCGGTCACTTGCCGGTGGGCGGGTCGACGAGCTGGCAGGTCAGGCGCGCGGTGGCGATCCGCCGGCCCCCGTCGTCGGTGAGCACGATCTCGTGCGAGGTGACCCGGCGGCCCAGCGACAGCGGCGTCGCCACCCCGGTCACCCAGCCCTCGCGCGCGGAGCGGTGGTGGGTGGCGCTGATGTCGACCCCCAGGGCGACCTTGCCCAGCTCGACGCCGTGCGCGGTGGCCGCGAGCGACCCCAGCGACTCCGCCAGCACGCAGGTGGCGCCGCCGTGCCAGAACCCCATCGGCTGGGTGTTCCCCTCGACCGGCATCCGGCCCACGGTGCGGTCGGGGGAGATCTCGAGCACCTCCAGGCCGACGCGCTCGTCCATCGCGTTGCGCAGCTGCAGGTACCAGTCAGGAAGGGTGTTCACCGGGGCAGCCTATGTGGTGGGCCGCTCCGCCAACCACTTCTGGATCACCGCGGTGTCCTCACCGCCGAGACCCTGTTCGGTGAGGTCGTCGAAGGCATCCAGCAACCGGTCGCCCTGCAGGGTCGCGGTGCCGGTCCGCCGGGCCTCGTCCAGGTAGGCCTTCAGGTCCTTGATCCACAGGTACGCCGCCCCGGAGACCGAGTAGTCCTTGGCCGCGTACCGGGGTCCCTTGTCCGCCAGGATCGTCGATCCGGCGTACCCGCCCTGCAGCAGGTCGAACAGCATCCCGACATCCAGGCCGGCGCGCTCGGCGACCACCGACGCCTCCGCGATCGCGGCGATGTTGGCCGCGCAGATCAACTGGTTGCAGGCCTTGGCCACCTGGCCGGCGCCGAGCCCGCCGAGGTGCACCGGCCGGCCGGTCAGTTCCAGCACCGGCAGCGCCCGCGCCACCGGCTCGTCGTCCCCGCCGACCATGATCGACAGGGTGCCGGCCACCGCGCCGCGCTCGCCGCCGGAGACCGGTGCGTCGATCACCCGGAGCTGCCCGTCGGTGGCGATCCGGAACTGCTGGTCCAGCCGGCGTACCCCGTCCGGGGCCACGGTCGAGGAGACCACCAGCACCATCGGATGGTCGACCCCGGCGAGCAGGCCGTCGGGGCCCTCGGCCAGCTCGGCGATCTGCGGCAGGTCGGGCACCATCACCAGCACCACGTCGCTGGCGGCTGCCACTTCCCGTGGGGTGTCCACCCAGACCGCGCCGCCGTCGATCAGTTCGTCCGCGCCGTCCCGGCTGCGGTTGCTGATCGTCAGCGGGGCCCGGCCCGCCAGCCCGGTCAGGATGTGGCCTGCCATCGGCCGACCCATCACGCCGAGTCCGATGAAGCCGACCCGGGGGAGAGTGGTGGTGGGCATCGTTGCTCCTCACGGTGGGATGGTCCAAGAATCGCAGTTCGATATGTTGAACTGGGTTCAGCATAGTGTTACGGTCAGCGTATCGCGCACCGGGGCGCGAACAGACCCTTTCGGAGACAACCCATGAGCAACGACGCTTCCACCGCGGCGGGTCGGTCGATGACCGACGAGGAGTACGCCCACAACCTGCGCCGCGCCACGCTGGCCAGCTCGATCGGCAGCGCGCTGGAGTACTACGACTTCGCCCTCTACGGCCTGGCCGCCGCCCTGATCTTCGGCAAGCTGTTCTTCCCCGCGCTCGGCACCAATGCCGCACTGATCGCCTCCTTCGCCACCCTGGGCGTCGGCTTCGTGGCCCGCCCGATCGGTGGCCTGGTCTTCGGCTCCCTGGGCGACAAGATCGGCCGCAAGTGGGTGCTGATGGTCACCATCGCGCTGATGGGTGGTGCCTCCACCCTGATCGGCCTGCTGCCCACCGCGGACCAGCTCGGCAGCGCCGGCTGGATCGCCCCGGTGCTGCTGGTCATCCTGCGGCTCGCCCAGGGCCTCGGCGCCGGCGCGGAGCAGGCCGGTTCCACGGTGCTGATGTCCGAGTACGCCCCGCGCAAGCAGCGCGGCTTCTTCGCCGCCCTGCCGTTCATCGGCATCCAGGCGGGTACGCTGCTGGCCGCCGGTGTGTTCTGGCTGGTCACCCAGGCCCCCAACGACGTCATCGAGGGTTGGCTGTGGCGGGTGCCGTTCCTGATCTCCATCGTGCTGATCGCCGTCGCCGTCTGGATCCGGGCGCGGCTCAAGGAGACCCCGACCTACATCGAGCTGGAGAAGCACGAACAGGTCGCCGACCACCCGATCCGCGAACTGCTGCAGACCTCCAAGCGCAACGTGCTGATCGGCATCGGTCTGCGGATGGCCGAGAACGGCGGCTCCTACATCTACTCCAACCTGGCCGTCTCCTTCATGGTGCTGATGGGGGTCAACAAGTCCTGGGGCCCGGTGGCGGTCGCCTGCGCCTCGGCGATCGGCATCTTCACCGTCCCGCTCACCGGCTGGATCTCCGACCGGGTCGGCCGCAAACCCGTCTACCGGGCCGGTGCGATCATCCTGCTGCTGCTCGCCTTCCCCGGCTGGTACCTGCTGAGCAAGGGCAATGCCGGCCTGGCGGTGCTGATCATCGCGCTCTCGATCGGCTTCGGCGTGAACAGCATGCTCGGCCCGCAGTGCGCCCACCTGCCCGAACTCTTCGGCGCCCGGCACCGCTACATCGGCGTCGCCGTCTCCCGCGAGTTCTCCGCGATCCTGGCCGGCGGCCTCGGCCCGTTCATCGGCGCCTGGCTGCTCGCCACCACCAACAACGCCTGGTGGCCGGTGGCGACCTATGTCGCGGCACTCTGCGTGATCACCCTGATCTCGACCTTCATCACCCCCGAGACCGTGCACCGCGATGTCACCAGGAACGAGGACGCCTTTCCTGGTGAGGATCGCTTCGCCGGCCTGGAAACCCAACGCTGACAAGAAAAACTTCAGGAGTGCCTGCGATGAATCTGTTCGACGTCACCGGCCGGCTGGCCCTGGTCACCGGCTCCTCCCGCGGACTCGGGCTGGCGCTCGCCACCGGGCTCGCCGACGCCGGTGCCCGGGTGGTGCTGCACGGCCGTGGCGGGCCGGCACTGGCCCGGGCCCGGGACGCGGTGGCCGAGCGTGCCGGCACCCCGGTGCCGGTGGTGGAGTTCGACGTCACCGACGCCACCGCCGTCCGCGCCGGGATCGAATCGCTGATCGCCGAACACGGCGTACCGGACATCCTGGTCAACAATGCCGGCGTCCAGCGCCGCGCACCGATCACCGAGTTCGCCACCGACGACTGGGACGAGGTGATCGCGACCAACCTGAACAGCGCCTTCTACGTCAGCCAACCGATCGCCCGCGCGATGGCCGAGCGCGGGTCGGGCAAGATCATCAACATCGGCTCGGTGCAATCGATGCTGGCCCGCCAGACGATCGCCCCCTATTCGGCGTCCAAGGGCGGGCTGGTGATGCTGACCAAGGGGCTGGCCGCCGACCTGGCCCGCTCCAACATCCAGGTCAACGCGATCTCCCCAGGCTACTTCGCCACCGAGATGAACACCGCACTCTGGCAGGATCCGGAGTTCGACGCCTGGGTGCGGCAACGCACCCCCGCCCAGCGCTGGGGCAAGGTGGAGGAGCTGATCGGTACGCTGCTCTATCTGGCCTCCGATGCCTCGGCATTCGTGTCCGGCCAGAACATCTTCGTCGATGGTGGCATGACCTCGGTCGTGTGAACCACCGCCGAAAAACCAAGCAGGACAGGAGAATCGCGTGAAGGCCCTGGTCATCCACGGCAAGCAGGACGCTCGCATCGAGGAGCTGCCGGACCCCGAACCCGGCCCCGGTCAGGTGCGGCTGAAGATGGCGTACGCGGGCATCTGCGGCTCGGACCTGCACTACTTCTATGACGGTGCGGTCGGTGCCTTCACCGTGGTCGAACCGCTGGTACCCGGCCACGAGGTCGCCGGTGTGGTCGACCTCGACCCGTCCGGGAAGCTCGCCCCGGGGACACCGGTGACCGTCCATCCGGCCACCTTCGGCGACCCCGTGCCCGGGCTGGACGACGAACCGCAGCTGTGGCCGAACGGTGCCTACCTGGGCAGCGCCTCCACCAACCCGCACACCCAGGGCGGGATGAGCGAGTTGAAGCTGGTCGACGCCTCGATGATCCGGGTGCTGCCCGAGGGGTTGCCGCTGCGCCGGGCCGCGCTCGCCGAACCGCTCGGGGTCGCGCTGCACGGGATCCGCGTCGCCGGTGGCGTCGCCGGGAAGTCGGTGCTGGTCTCCGGGGCCGGCCCGATCGGCCTGCTCGCCGCCGCGGCCGCGCTCGCCGAGGGGGCCGCCGAGGTGATCTGCTCCGATGTGCTGCCCGGACCGCTGGAGCGGGCCCGCGCGCTCGGTGTGCACGGTGTGCTGCGTGCCGGCATGGACGAACTGCCCGGTGAACACTTCGACGTGGTGCTCGAATGCGCCGGCGTACCCGCCGCCGTGAACGCCGCGATCGGATCGCTGAAACGCCGTGGAATCCTTGCCCAGATCGGAATGCTGCCCGCCGGTGGCGTACCCATAGAGATGGCCACCGTGGTCTCCCGGGAGTTGCAGCTGCGCGGCTGCTTCCGGTTCGCCGACGAGATCGACGCCGCGATCGAGATGCTGGCGGCGAACCCGTCGATCGAGCAGGTGATCACCCACGAGGTCGAGCTCGCCGATTCGCTGGCCGGGTTCGGCACCGCCAAGGACTCCGACAGCTCCGGCAAGGTGCTCGTCCGCCTGGGCGGAGGTGAGCAGCGGTGAGCGCCAGCGACCGGCTGCGGGTGTTCATCGCCACCCCGCTGACCCCGGAGAACTGCGAGCTGCTGGTCGAGCTGGAGCCGCGGATCGACCTGGTGGTAGAGCAGGAGCTGCTGCCACCGATGCGCTGGGTCGGTGACCACGACGGCGACCCGGCCCACACCCGCACCCCCGAACAGCAGGCCCGCTTCGACCGGCTCTGCGATCAGGCCGAGGCGCTCTATGGCATCCCGGACACCGACCCGGCCGCGCTGGCCCGGACCGTGGCCGCGAACCCCGGGCTGCGCTGGGTGCACACGATGGCCGCCGGTGGCGGCGCCCAGCTGCGTGCCGCCGGGCTGGCCGAGGAGGACCTGCAGCGGATCGCGTTCACCCGCTCCAGCGGGCCGCACGCCCGGACCCTGGCCGAGTTCGCGCTCTTCGGCATCCTGGCCGGTGCCAAGGACCTGCCCCGGTTGCGGGCCCAGCAGGACGCCCGGCAGTGGACGGGCCGCTGGGTGATGCGCGCGGTCTTCGACCTGACCGTGCTGATCCTGGGCACCGGGGCCATCGGCGCCGAGACCGCCCGGTTGTTCTCCGCCCTGGGCGCCCGGGTGATCGGGGTGAACCGCAGTGGCCACCCGGTCGACGGGTTCGATGCGGTCGTCCCGACCGATCGGATCGCCGAGGCTGCGGCGCAGGCCGATGCGCTGGTCAACACCCTGCCGCAGTCCGACGGCACCACCGGCATCGTCTCCGCCGAGGTGCTCGACGCACTCGGTCCGGACGCGCTGCTGGCCTCCACCGGCCGCGGCACCGCGATCGACGAACCCGCCCTGGTCGCGGCGCTCGCCGACGGCCGGGTCGGGTTCGCCGCCCTGGACGTGTTCGCGGTCGAACCGCTGCCGGCGGACTCGCCGCTGTGGGGGATGGCAAACGTGCTGATCGCCCCGCACACCGCCGCCCTGCACGGCAACGAGGACCGGCTGATCGCCGAACTCTTCGCCGAGAACGCGCGCCGCCTGCTGGACGGCGAGGAGCTGTTGAACCGCATCGACACGAAGACCTTCGTCTGATGAGTGCGCCGGCGGTCACCCGGGCCGCGGCCATCCTCGGCTCGCTGGCGGACGAGGGTCCGCTGACGCTCACCGAGATCGCGCGCGTCCACGGCCTGGCCAAGTCCTCCACGCTCAATCTGTGCGTCGCCCTCGAGGAGGCCGGGCTGGTCCGGCGTACCCCCGAGGGTGCCTGGACGCTCGGTCGGCGCACCGTGGAGCTCGGCGGGGCATACGTACGCGGGTTCGACGTGGTACGCGAGTTCTACGACTTCACCGCCAGCCACCCGGTGCTGAGCCACGAGCTGCTGCAGCTGGTGCTGCGGCACCAGCGCGATGTCGTCTATCTGGCCCGGCACGAGGGCCGGGCGCCGCTGCCGCTGTCGGCGAGCATCGGGGACCGCTTCCCGGCCTCGGTGACCGCCGTCGGGACCGCGCTGCTGGCCCGGCTCGACGACACCGAGATCCGGCGGTTGTACGCCGAACCGCACAGTCTGGCGATCTGGACCGAGCGCTCACCGACCAGTGTCGAGGCGTTGCTGGAGAAGCTGCACGCGACCCGGGAGCGGGGGTACGCCGTCGACGACCGGGAGACCCATCCGCAGGTCTACGGGGTGGCGATGGTGGTGCCGGCCCGGCGGGCCGGTGACGAACCGTTCTCGGTGGGCTGCTCGCTGATGCTGCCGACCCTCACCGAGGAGCAGCTGATCAGCGCCCGGGAGGGGCTCGCCGAACTGCGGGACCACCTCGCGGCGCCCCTGGAGATGCGCGGCTGACGGACTGTCGGCCGATCCCAGTAGGCTCGGCCTCGTGCCGACCAAGAAGACGACCGACCCCGCGGCGACCGCCGCCGACGCCCCGCAGACCGCTGAGGAGCGCCCCCAGCGGTTGCTGCTGATCGATGGTCACTCGGTGGCCTATCGCGCGTTCTTCGCGCTCCCGGTGGAGAACTTCGCCACCCGGACCGGCCAGCACACCAATGGCGTCTTCGGTTTCACCTCGATGCTGATCAATGTGCTGCGCGATGAGCAGCCGACCCACATCGCGGTCGCCTTCGACGTGTCCCGGCAGACCTTCCGCTCCGAGATGTTCACCGACTACAAGGCCAACCGGTCGGCCTCGCCCGACGAGTTCAAGGGCCAGGTCGAGCTGGTCAAGCAGGTGCTCGACGCGCTCAACATCGTGCACGTCCAGGTCGAGGGTTATGAGGCCGACGACATCATCGCCACCCTGGCCACCACCGCCCCCGAGGAGGGGTTGGAGGTGCTGATCTGCACCGGTGACCGGGATGCGATGCAGCTGGTCACCGAGCGGGTCACGGTGCTCTATCCGCGCAAGGGGGTCTCCGATCTGGCCCGGATGACCCCCGACGCGGTGCTGGAGAAATATCTGGTCGCCCCCTCCCGATATCCGGAGCTCGCCGCGCTGGTCGGGGAGACCTCCGACAACCTGCCCGGGGTGCCCAAGGTCGGCCCGAAGACCGCCGCCAAGTGGCTCGGCGAGTGGGAGGGGCTGGACAACCTGCTGGAGCACGCCGAGCAGATCAAGGGGGTGGCCGGCAACAACCTGCGGGAGAATCTGGAGCAGGTGCGGATGAACCGTCGGGTCAATGCGCTGATCCGCGATCTGCCGCTGCCGGTCACGATCACCGACCTGGTCCGCCGGGACTGGAACCGGGAGGCGACCCACGAGCTGTTCGATGCGCTGGAGTTCCGGGTGCTGCGGGACCGGCTGCTGGAGACCCTGCCACCGGAGGAGACCGAACCCGAGGGTGGCTTCGAGGTCACCGGGGTCGCGCTGGGACCCGGTGAGCTGGCCGACTGGCTGGCCGAGCACGCGAGTGGTGGCAAGCGCACCGGGGTCGACGTGGTCGGCCACTGGGCCGCGGGCACCGGGGATGTCGCCGGCATCGCGCTGGCCTCCATCGACGGGGCCGCGGCCTGGGTCGAGGCGGCCGACCTGGGTCCCGACGACGAGCGGGTGCTGGCCGAGTGGCTCGCCGACCCGCAGCGGTTGAAGGCGATGCACGACGCCAAGGGCCCGCGGCTGGCGCTCTGGGCGCGGGGCTGGGAGTTCAACGGTCTGGACTGTGACACCCAGCTGGCCGCCTACATCCTGCGGCCCGATCAGCGCACCTTCGACCTCGGCGACCTGGCGATCCGGCACCTCAAGCGGGAGCTGAAGGTCGAGCAGACCGGGGCCATCGACGACGGTGCCCAGGACGCACTGTTCGCCGAGCCGGGTGCCGACGATCAGGCACAGCAGGCGGCGATGGTGCGGGCCCGGGCGGTGATCGACCTGGCCGAATCGCTGGACGACGAGCTGGCCGAGCGGCACCAGTCCGATCTGCTCACCGGGGTGGAGCTGCCACTGCAGGAAACCCTGGCCACGATGGAGAAGCTCGGCATCGCGGTCGATGTGGACCAGCTCGAGGCGCTGGAGTCACACTTCGACACGCAGGTCACCGAGGCCGCCGACCAGGCCTACGAGGTGCTCGGCAAGCAGATCAACCTGGGGTCGCCGAAACAGCTCCAGGTGGTGCTCTTCGACGAGCTGGAGATGCCGAAGACCCGGCGTACCAAATCGGGCTGGACCACCGACGCCGACGCCCTGCAGGGGCTGTACGCCAAGACCGAGCACCCGTTCCTGGCACACCTGCTCGCGCACCGGGACGCGATCCGGTTGCGGCAGACCGTCGACGGGCTGTTGAAGTCGGTGGCCGACGACGGCCGGATCCACACCACCTATCTGCAGACGATCGCCGCGACCGGGCGGTTGTCCAGCACCGAGCCGAACCTGCAGAACATCCCGATCCGCACCGAGCAGGGCCGCCGGATCCGGGAGGCTTTCGTTGTCGGCAAGGGATTCGAGACCCTGCTCACCGCCGACTACTCGCAGATCGAGATGCGGATCATGGCGCACGCCTCGGCCGATGAGTCGCTGATCGAGGCGTTCCGCTCCGGCAAGGACTTCCACACCGTCACCGCGTCGAAGGTCTTCGACACCCCGGCCGATCAGGTCACCGGTGAGCAGCGCGCGAAGATCAAGGCGATGAACTACGGCCTGGCCTACGGGCTGAGCGCCTACGGGCTGAGTCAGCAGCTCGGCATCGAGGTGTCCGATGCGAAGGCGCTGATGGAGGAATACTTCGAGGAGTTCGGCGGGGTCCGCGACTACCTGCAGGGGCTGGTCAAGGAAGCTCGCCGCACCGAATACACCGAGACCATCCTGGGGCGCCGGCGATACCTGCCGGACCTGATGAGTTCGAACCGGCAGCGTCGCGAGATGGCCGAGCGGATGGCGCTGAACGCGCCGATCCAGGGCTCGGCCGCCGACATCATCAAGGTCGCGATGCTCGATGTGGAATCCCAACTGCGCAAGGAGAAGCTGGCTTCGCGGATGCTGCTCCAGGTGCACGACGAACTGGTGCTGGAGGTCGCGCCGGGGGAGCGGGACCGGGTCGATCAGCTGGTCCGCGACAAGATGGGCCACGCGGTCGAGCTGACCGTGCCGCTGGATGTCTCGGTGGGCACCGGGCACTCCTGGCACGAGGCCGCGCACTGAGCGTTCGGATGTGATCACGATGGAGGGGTGGCAGCTGCGCCGACCGGTACGCCGGCTCGAGGCCCGCGACGGGCGACGCCCGGGCCGGCAGTGGCCGCACACCGTCCCGGCGGTCCGACAACTGCTCACCGAGGGGCTGGAGTTCGACCAGGCGACGGTGCTGGTCGGGGAGAACGGCACCGGCAAGTCGACGGTGCTGGAAGCGATCGCCGGGGCGTACGGACTGAACGTCGAAGGCGGGTCGACCGGACACCAGCACCGGACCATCGCCACCGAATCCGCGCTGGCCGGTGAGCTGCAGCTGGTCCGCGGGGCCGGTGCCGGCCGGGAGGGCTTCTTCCTGCGGGCCGAGACCATGCACGGCCTCTACAGCTATCTGCAGCAGGCCGGTGGCTCCCACTACCACGACCGCAGCCACGGCGAATCCTTCCTGTCGGTGATCGAGGAACGCTGTTTCGACCGGCTCAGCAATCCGCAACCGGGGTTGTATCTCTTCGACGAGGTGGAATCCGCGCTCTCCTTCGACTCGTCGTTGCGGGTGTTGGCGCTGCTGCTCGACCTGCTCACCGAGGACAGCGTGCAACTGGTGCTCGCCACCCACTCGCCGGTGCTCGCCGCGCTGCCCGGTGCCACCATCCTCGAGTTCGGGGACGACGGGATGCAGCCGACAGACTGGGCCGATCTCGAACTGGTGGTCAACGAGAAGGCGTTCCTGGCCGACCCGCGACGCTTCCTGCGTCACCTGGATCCCTAGGCGTGGTGGGCTTCGGCCGAGGCACTGGCCCCGCCGTTGTTCATACTGTGCGGCATGGCAGGGGACTGGAGCGGTTGGCTGTGGACCAGTGAATACGGTCGCGACCGGATGCTGCGCGATGAGGTGGACCAGGCAAGCGCGTCCGCTGCCGCGGCGCATTCCCGGAATGCGCGGCTGCGCAGCGAGTTGTCGCAGATCCGGGGCAGCCTCGAACAGCGCATCGAGGCGTTGAGCCGCGCCTTCGACGCCTATGTCGAACTCGGTGATGTGCGCGAGCAGCTGGCCGCCTTCCCCGACACCTCGCAGGCGCGGGTGCGGGCCCTGCGCGCATTCGACACGCTGCGCGCCGGCGGTGTTCCCGAACCGTTGTCCCATGGCGAGGGCGACTACTGGCTGACCCATGGAATGAATGCGCTGATCGCCCGGGTGGGTGGTTCGGCCGACGCCGCTGCCGAAACGCGGGCCGCGGAGCTGGGCGGCGCCGAGTTCGACACCTTCTGGGTCTGCGCCCTCGGCGCCCTCGGACACGGCGAGCAGGCGACCGGGCGCCTCGACCGGGTGCTGACCAATGACGGCACCTTCAATCCCGCCCAGCTCCAGATCTTCCGGTTGCTGATGCTCGGCGGTTACGGGCCCGAACCCGCACTGGAGGCGTTGCGACCCGCACTGGAGCGGGAGTCGGCCGAGACCTGGCGCGACTGGCTGACCGGCCGCGATGGCGACCCGGTTCGTGGCCTGGCACGGCTCTGGGACGGTGCGGCACCGGTGCCGACCGACGAGCCGACGCAGGCCGGGAAGCCGGCGCAGGCAGGGGAGCCGGTGCAGGCCGGGAAGCCGGAGGCGGACCCGGTCGGTCAGGCGCGGACCGAGGTGGCCGCGGTGGTCACCGAGCTGATCGGCCGCGGTCAGGGGGAGGAGGGGTTGCTGGTGGCACGGATCCGCGAACTGCGGCGGACCGTCGAGTCACCCCTGGCCCGCACCGCGGATTCTGCCCGGGTGGCCAGCGTGTCGGTCGGTGAGGCCGTCCGTCAGGCGTTGCGAGATCCCGACTGCACCGCCGTTGCCGACCGCGACCTGCTCCGTCTCGCCCGCGGCCCGCTGCTGGAGCTCGTCGAGGCGGCCACCGTGGTGCCCGAGATCAAACCGGCGGTCCGGGAGGCGAGGACGCATGGTCTCTCGGTGCCGGTGAGCGCCACCGGGCCGGATGCCACCAAGCTGGACCGGGCGCACCAGAGTCTCGTCGACCGGGTGCCCGCCTCCCATGCGGTGCCGATCGGGATCGGGGCCGCCGCAGTGCTGGTTCTGGCGGTCGTGCTGTTCGTCGTGGGGCCGGCTCCCGCGGGACTGGTGCTGCTCCTGCTCGGTCTCGGTGTGGCCGGTTATGCGTGGGCGCGCGCGGTGTCCCGGCGTCGGGGGTTGCAGTCCGTCGAGGACGGGCGCGCGGCGCTGGGGCGGGAGATCGGTGACGTGCAGCGGCGGATGGCCGAGACCGATGAGGCTGCGCGGGACGAGGCACGCCGTAAGGCGGCGACCGCCGAGCGACTACGCGCCGAGTTGCAGGACGCCGCGGACCGGCCGCTCGCGGGGTCCCTCGAGCCCTAGGGTGAGGATCATGGACGCCCCCGCGGAGATGCTGCTGATCGGTCTGGACGAGTTCACCGACACCCTGGCCCGGGTGACCGACCCGGAGGCGCCCAGCCCCTGCGAGGGATGGCGCGCGGTCGACGTGGCCGGGCACGTCGTCGGCACGATGGGCAAGGTCGTCGCCCTGGTCAGCGACGGCGAGGTCGGTGACAGCCCGACCGATCCGGAGCAGGTCGGGCTCACCCCGGTGACGATGATGGCGCGCTGGGGGGAGCGGGCCGAGGAGGTGCGGAACGCGCTGGCGGTGGCGGATCTGGATCGAGCGTCAGACCAGTTACGGCCGCGGCCCGGTCGGTCGGCAGCTGCTGCTGCCCGCCAGCGACCTCGCCATCCATGTCTGGGATCTGGCCGCCTCCCAGGGCGAGCGCCGGGAGCTGCCGCAGGAGCTGCGGGACTTCCTGCGGGCCGGGGTGGAGCGGATCCCGCCGGAGCGGATGCGGGCGCCGGGTATGTTCGGGCCCGAGACCACGCCGCCGGCCGATGCGAACGACACCGAGCAGATCATGGCCTTTCTCGGGCGTACCGTGCCCCGCTGACGCACCGGTTGCGCCCGGTGGTTGAGTTGGGCCATGGCAGAAACGGTTGCAGATCAGTTGGTGGCCCAGCTCCGCGAGGCCGGCGTACGCCGGATCTACGGGATCGTCGGGGACAGCTTGAATCCGGTGGTCGATGCGGTACGCCGCACGGGCGGGTCGAAGAAGGGTGGGATCGACTGGATCCACGTCCGCCACGAGGAGGGCGCGGCCTTCGCCGCCGGTGCGGACGCCCAGCTCACCGGGGAACTGGTGGCCTGCGCGGGATCCTGCGGCCCGGGCAACCTGCACCTGATCAACGGGCTCTACGACGCGAACCGGTCCGGAGCACCGGTGGTCGCGATCGCGAGCCACATCCCGACCGCCCAGATCGGCGAAGGCTACTTCCAGGAGACCCACCCGGACCGGCTGTTCACCGAGTGCTCGGTCTATTCGGAGCTGATCTCCACCCCGACCCAGGCGCCGCGGGTGGTCGCCTCCGCGATCCGGCACGCGGTCGCCGGCCCCGGTGTCGCGGTGGTCACCCTGCCCGGTGACGTCGCCGACGAACCGGTGGCGGCCAAGGCGCCCGCCTATGTGGCGGTGCAGCCCGGTGTACTCACCCCGCCACCGGAGGCGCTGCAGGCGCTCGCCGACGCCATCAACTCCGTGGACCGGGTGGCGCTGTTCGTCGGCGCCGGGATCGCCGGGGAGCATGATGCCGTCGTCGCGCTGGCCGACATCATCGGGGCGCCGATCGGGCATTCCCTGCGTGGCAAGGAACATATCCAGTTCGACAACCCCTTCGACGTCGGCATGACCGGGTTGCTCGGCTACGGTGCCGCGGCGGCCGGGATGGATGATGCGCAGTTGCTGGTGATGCTCGGCACCGACTTCCCCTACGACCAGTTCCTGCCCGATGTGACCACCGCCCAGGTGGACCGCGACGCCAGCGTGATCGGGCGGCGCACCTCGGTGGATCTGCCGGTGCACGGTGACGTCGGGCCGACCCTGCGCGGGCTGTTGCCGTTGCTGAAACCGAAGAAGAGCCGGCGTTTCCTGGAGAAGACGCTGAAGCGGCACGACGACCTGATGAACAAGGCGGTGGGGGCGTACACCCGCAAGGTCGAGAAGATCAAGCCGATCCATCCCGAGTACGCCGCCTCGGTGCTGGACAAGGTGGCTGCGAAGGATGCGGTGTTCACCGCCGACACCGGGATGTGCAATGTTTGGAGCGCCCGCTACATCAACCCGTTGGGTTCGCGGAAGATCCTCGGTTCGTTCCTGCACGGGTCGATGGCGAACGCGCTGCCGCAGGCGATCGGGGCGCAGTTCGCCGAACCCGACCGGCAGGTGATCTCGATGTCGGGGGACGGCGGATTGTCCATGCTGCTTGGCGAAATGCTGACCGTGGCGATGTACCAGCTGCCGCTGAACGTCGTGGTGTTCAACAACTCGACGCTCGGCATGGTGAAGCTGGAGATGCTGGTGGACAAGTTGCCGGATTTCGGTGTGGACGTGCCGCCGGTCGACTATGCGGCCATCGCGCGGGCGATGGGCTGGCACTCGGTGCGGGTCGAGGATCCGCGGGACCTGGAGCAGGCGTACGCCGAGGCATTCGCGCACCGCGGGCCGTCGCTGGTGGATGTGGTGACCGATCCGATGGCGCTGTCGATCCCGCCGAAGATCACCTCGGCGCAGGTGTTCGGCTTCGCCACCGCGATGAGCAAGATCGTGCTCAACGGTGGCGCGGGCGAGGCGGTGTCGATGGCGCGGTCGAACCTGCGGAACGTGCCGCGCTAGTCGCCGTCTTGCCGACTGGGAGGTGTGAGCCGCAGGTGGCGGCGGATCATGTACCTGGCATAGATGATGCCAGGTACCGCGAAGGCGAAGCACAGCAGGGATTGCGGGAACCCCGGGGCTGCAGCGGTGGGGATGCCGGTGCTGCCGGCGATGCCGAAGGCCAGCGCCAGGCTGGTGAGGATGGTGAGAGCGACGGCGTAGCGGGCGGGCCGCGCCCCGAATCGTTCGCCCCCGTTGCGGGTGAGCAGGACGTCGGCCGCCTCCCAGAATCTCAGGCGTGGGATCCAGAGGGCGACCAGGGAGCCACCCGCCAGGACCATCAGGGCGATGCTCGTCAGCGTGAGGATGAGTGCGGATTCTGAGTCCAGCAGGAGTGCCCAGGTCATCAGGAGCACCGCGAGCAGGTGGAACAGCGCCCACAACCCGATCGCCATCGGGCGCCGGCGGGGCGGCTCGACGATCTCCTCGACCTCTGGTTCCGGTTCCAGGTTCGGGATCAGATCCGGTTCCTCGGTCGGTTCCTCGGGTTCGGGGCCGGGATAGACCGGCCACCCGTTCTGCGCGTTCACCTGCAGAACGGTAACCAGCGGACGGGTCAGGCGTTGTCCGGTCGGGCAGCGGCAGCCGGGCGGGTGCGGCTCAGGTGGCGGATCACCACGTACCAGCCGAAGACCACTCCCGGTAGCCCGAGAATCAGGCACAGTGCCAAGGTCGTGGCGTCGAAGGTACCGCGATTCCCGATGCCCAGCCCGAGCATGTAGGGTCCGCCGAGCGCGAGTGCGGTGGCGATCGAGGGTTTCATCGCTGCAACGGGGTGACGGTCGCGATTCCAGAGCGTGGTGGCAAGCTGCTTGATGGTCATGCGCGGGACCCAGAGGCCGAGCAGGCACAGGGCGGAGACCGGGAGCGCGAGCAGCAGGAGCGGCAATGCCCAGGCAAGGGATGACTCGAGGTTCGCCCCCTGAGGCCGCGCACAGACGGCGACAATGGCGTGGAACGACACGATCCAGAACAGGATCAGCCAAGGGCGTCTGAGTGCCTGGGATGCATCGTTCGGTTCGGCGGCAGGTTGCTCGGAAGCAAGTTGCGCGGCAGCAGACTGCTCGGATGCAGATTGTTCGGCCGGAGGCCTGCTCGGGTAGGTCTGCCACTGGTTCTGCTGTGCTTCCATTGAAAAACGGTAGCCAGCCGGCGGGTCAGTCGGGTTGGCTCACGCCCGCGGACCGGTGCGACGGAGATGGCGGATCACCACGTACCAGCCGAATGCCAGCCCGGGCAGACCCAGCACCGCCGGGCCGGCCACATCGATCGGCCTCTCCGTGTTGCCGCGCGGAGCGGCGAAACCGGCCGGATCGGTGCGCACGGTGACCCGCTCGTTCAGCTCCGGCCGCGAGCTGCCGAGGCGTACCTGGTGGGGTCTGCCGTCGCCGAGGTCGACGGTCGCCTGCCAGGTGTAGTTGTACTTCCCGGACTTCACCCGCTCGGCGGACAGCACCGTGGCCTCGGTGGGCCGCATCACCGTCAGCGTGTACAGGCTGCTCAGGCCCATCGACAGCATCGCCGGTGGCGCGAGGACCATCACCATCAGCGCGGCCGCGCCGAATGACTTGCTGCCCTTGGATTTCTTGATCGTGCCCCTGACCCGGCCGGAGCGAGGGACCCAGAGGCTGTCGAGGCAGAGTGCGGCGGCGACGGTGGCGATCAGCCCGATCACCAGCAGCCAGATCGGCATGCCCGGTGCGCCTCGTAGGTAGCCCACGGTCCAGCCGATGATGGTCAGGTGGAACAGCAGGATCCACGCCAGCACGGTGACCGGTCTGCGGCGCGGGGGATCGCTGATCACCTCATCGGAGCCGTCGTCCTGACGGTACGCCGAGTAGGTGGGCCACTCACCTGGCTGGGGTTCGCTCATCAGGGCGAATCGTAATGTCTCGTGCGGGTACGCCTGAGGTGCCGGATTACTCCGTAGTAGCCGAGGCCGGCGCCCGGCAACCCGAGCATCAGCGGGCCGGCCACATCGAATGGTCGGGTGGCGCTGCCCCGTGGGGCCGCGAAACCGGTGGGGTCGACCCACACGGGGATCCGTTCGTCCAGCTTCCGGAGCGTTGAGCCGGCTCGCACCTGCTGGGGCCGACCGTCGCCGAGATCGACGGTGGCCTGCCAGACGGAGCTGTGCCGGCCGGAGGGCACCCGTTCCGCCGACAGCACGGTCGCCTCGGTCGGCCGCATCATGGTCAGCACGTACAGGTTGCTGATCCCGATCGACAGCATGGCGGGTGTGAGGACGGCCAGGATGAACGCCGCTGCCGGTGCGAGTGGCCGGGCGCTCCTGGCCAACTCGGATTCCCCGGCCCGCGGGGTCGGAGGTGTCCAGAGGGAGTAACTGCAGACCGCAATGGCCACGCTCGCCGCCATCCCGATCAGCACCACCCAGAGGGGAATCTGTGGGGTGCCCACCAGGTAACCGAGGGTCCAGCCGATGATCGTGAGGTGGAACAGCAGGATCCACGCCAGCACGGTGACCGGTCTGCGGCGCGGGGGATCGCTGATCACCTCATCGGACCCGTCGTCCTGACGGTACGCCGAGTAGGTGGGCCACTCACCTGGCTGGGGTTCGCTCATCAGGGCGAATCGTAGTGCGTGGCCGGTGCGCCAAGCGATGTCCCTCGCGTTCATCGAGTAGGTCGCGCAGCGACCGTGTCGAGAGGAACCGCGAGGTAGGTTGCTCATCTCGACACGCTCGGCATTGCTCCGCTTCGCTGCGCATGCCGCGCTACTCGATGAGCGTGCAGAAAGCTAGCCCTGGTGGGGAATCAGGGCAGGCTGAGTATCCGGCGGAACCGGCTTCTTCGCCTTCTTCTGCTTCTTCGTTTTCTGCTTGGCTGCGGTGGCCTGGTCGCGGGCTGCCTGGCGTAGGTCTCGGAGGCGTTGGTTCTTGCGGGCGCGGCGGAGTCGCTCGCGTTCGCGGGCTTCGTCGGCTGCTTGTTCGGCTTCGACCTGTTCCCTCTCCAACTGGGTTCGGCCGTTGCGCAGGGTGTCGTGGAGGAGTTGTTCGGTCCGGGAAAGCGAGGCGGCCGGATCGTTGATCAGGTGATCGGGTGGTGGATGGTCCCAGGTGCCATGTGCGCTGACCCAGGCCTCCTGCCCGGCCGGTGTTTTCCAGTGGAACACCCCCGGGGAGGGTTGCTCGACCCGGAATCCGGCGTGGGTCCTCGCCCGGTGCGAGGCCCGGTTCAACGGCCCCAGATTGCTGGAGCTGGTGGGTCCCTCCGGTGCGGGGATCGTATGGTCCAGATCGATCCCGCGGCCGAACGCACTGCGATTCGATCGGGGGAACATCACATATCGGTCGCGGAGTTTGACGCGCATGGCGAGTTCGTCGCTGGGTCGGTAGGTGTTGACCATCACCGGGGCGGCCAGGTCGATCACCGGCCGCACCTTCACGGTGCCAGCGCACTGGACGAGTAGTTCCTTCAGGTGTTGCAGGGTGACCGGTCCGAGTGTTTCGCCTTCGCCACCGCGACCGTTGGCGAGGTCCTTCTGGTGGACGTGCAGGATCAACTCGGCACCGTGCCGGCAGCGTTCGGAGGTGGGTGTGACGATCTCCCCGTGCTTGTTGACCACCTCACCCGTAGGCGTGACGGTGGCACCATCGAACAGTGAGGGCTGGAGGAGTTGCCGGGCCCGGTCGGGATGCGCGAGGTGACCCAGGGCTTCGGCGCGGAGTTCGTCACGTGACGCGGCGGAGCCACCGGCCTTCAACACGTCGGCGAGCCGGTCCAGGGTCCCGTTCAACTGGGCGGCGTCACCGGCGTCGAGGTTGGCGTAGAGGTCGGTGATGCCAGCGATGGTCCGGTTCGGGGTGAACTCGACGCGGCGCTGTTTCTTGGCGGCCTTGCGTTCGAGTTCTTTGTCGTCGTTGAGGATCAGCGCGACTTGGGTCTCGGTCGTCGCGACCGCGCGCTTCGGAGTGAGGGGCACCAGCCGGAGTGACCAGAGGGAGTCGAACTCGCGGGCCTGGGTGAAGGACAGCTGCAGGGCGGCGCGGGTGATGTCGCGGGCGACCCAGACGGGGATGTCGCAGTCCAGGGTGGCCTGCCACAGGATCGGATGCCGATGCCGAAGGTTCAATACATCAGCGGTCCAGACCTGTGCGGTCTCGGGTGAGCAGTTCAGGGAGAGGGCGAGTTCGAGGTGGAAGAACTCGGTGATGCCGGGGGTGCCGTCGGCACCGGGGAAGACGAGTTGTTCGCCGTGGAGGACTCTCGCGGTGAGTTCGTCGGTGTGGGTGTTGAGGCCGGAGTAGGTGTCGCAGGCGGCGGCGATCGCGACGAGCTGGCGGGCCGAAGCCTGGGCGATGGTGTCGCTTTCGGCGCGGATCGCTGCGAAGACTTGGGCTCGTTCGGTGGTCATCTGTGGTCACCTCCTCTCGACTGCTACATCTAATAATAGCACGTATGTACGATACTGCACCCAAAGACTTTGATCTTTTTCTGGGGCTTGGCTTCGACTCGTCGCTGCGCTCCTCGCTCAACCGGCGCACGGGCGAGGGGGTTCATCTCGACACGGTCGCTGCGCGACCTACTCGATGAACGTGAGGGCGTACCGGGGGTCATCTCGACACGGTCGCTGCGCGACCTACTCGATGAACGCGGGGGTCAGTCCTCGGTCTGTTTGGCCCAGAGGTTGACGCCGGCGTCGACGGCGTCCTGGTCGATCTGCTTCAGTTCCTCGTCGCTGAGGTCGGTGTTGTTCAGGGCGTCGAGGGAGTTGTCGAGCTGGCGGACGCTGGAGGCGCCGACGACGAGCGAGGTCATCCGCGGATCGCGCAGCGCCCAGACCAGCGCCAGCTGGGCGAGCGACTGGCCGCGGTTTTTCGCGATCTCATTGAGATTGCGGAGATGCTGCACGGTCTCGTCGGTGGTCATCGACTTCGACAGCGAACCGTCGCGGGAAGCCCGCGAACCCTCCGGGATTCCGTCCAGATACTTGTCGGTGAGCATGCCCTGGGCCAGTGCGGTGAACGCGATGCACCCCATGCCCTGCCGCTCCAGTTCGTCGAGCAGCGACGGCACCTCGGCATCGCCCTCGATCCAGCGGTTCAGCATCGAATACGACGGCTGATGGATCAGCAGCGGCGTACCCAGCTCACGCGCGATGTCGGCGGCCTCCTTGGTCTTCGCCGCCGAATACGAGGAAATCCCGATGTGCAAGGCCTTTCCCTGGCGTACCGCATGATCCAGCGCCATCATCGTCTGCTCGATCGGCGTCTCCGGGTCGAAGCGGTGGCTGTAGAAGATGTCCACATAGTCCAGGCCCATCCGCTGCAGCGACTGATCCAGGGAGGCCAGCACATACTTCCGCGAACCACCGCCCTGACCGTACGGCCCCGGCCACATGTCCCACCCGGCCTTGGTGGAGATCAGCAGCTCATCGCGATACGGCGCCAGATCCTGCCGCAACAGGGTGCCGAAGTTCACCTCCGCCTGGCCATAGGGCGGGCCGTAGTTGTTCGCCAGATCGAAATGCGTGACCCCGCGATCGAAGGCCCGGCGGACGATGGCGCGCTGGGTCTCCATCGGCCGGTCGTCGCCGAAGTTCTGCCACAGCCCCAACGAGATCGCCGGGAGCTTCAACCCCGACCGCCCGCAGAAGCGGTACTGCATCGTGTCGTATCGGTCCTCAGCAGCGAGATGGCTCATGGCCACAGGCTAGACGGGCTGCCACTCGAGCAACAGGTGGGTCCGCCGCTTCTCCGGTACGCTCCCGCCGACGAGTGCGGCGACGGTCCGGTCGCCGTCCTGTTCGCGCAGCAGTGCCACCGTGCCGGGCAGCAGGATCGGCTTGCGGAACCAGACCCGCGCCCGACCCGGGCCCTCGGTCCGGACACCGAGCGCGGCGAGCACCCGCGCCGAGGACCACATGCCGTGCGCGATCGCCCGCGGGAACCCGATCGCCTTCGCGGTCAGCGGATGCAGATGGATCGGGTTCACATCACCGGAGACCGCGGCATAGCGACGTCCCAGATCGGCGGGCAGCCGCCAGCGGGCCGACACCGGTCCATCCGGTACGCCCGGAGCCTGCGGTTGATCGGGGGTCGTCTCGGTCGCCTCGGTCGTACCGGACGGACGCCCGCGGTGCAGATAGCGGCTCCGTGACTCCCAGACCAGCTCACCGGCCAGCTCGGCCCGCGCCAGCAGATCGACGGTGGTGCCCTTCGGGTGGGGCGCCAGATTCGCTGCCTGGACGGCGATATCGAGCCGATCGGCCGCCGACAGCGGCCGGTGCAGGGTCGAATCGTTCTCGATGTGCACCAGCCCCGGCAGCGGCAGCGGGAAGCTCCGGTCGGCCATCAGCTTCGCCTGCAGCGGGAACCCGACCAGATGCGGATAGGGGTGCGGCAACCGGTCGTTCACCGGATATCCGCAGAGCCGCTGGTAGGCGTACAGGTTCTGCCGGTCGATCTCGGCGCCGGGCAGTTCCAGCACCCGCTCCGGCAGCGTGCCGGAGCCGCCCGGCCGGCCGGCGGCGGTGAGCGCGCCGCGCAGGATCTCCCTGCCCAGATTGGGTTTCTCGGCGACGACCTCGGGCGCGGCGGATCCACTCATGCGCCGACCATGTTCTGCCCGCAAACCCGGATCGTCTGCCCGGTGATGGCCTGGCTGGCCGGCTGGGCGAGGAAGGAGATCAGCTCGGCGACGTCCACCGGCAGGCCACCCTGCTGCAACGAGTTGATCCGCCGGGCCACCTCCCGGGTGGCGAACGGCATCTTCGCGGTCATCTCGGTCTCGATCAGCCCCGGTGCCACCGCGTTCACGGTGATCCCGCGCTCGGCGACCTGGTCGGCCAGCGCATCCACCAGGCCGATGATCGCCGCCTTGGTCGCGGAATAGTTTGTCTGGCCACGGTTTCCGGCCAGCCCGGACTGCGAGGAGAGGCAGACGATCCGGCCGCCCTCGCCGAGCCCGTCGGCGGACAGGAAGGCCTGGTTCATGGTCAGGATCGACTGCAGGTTCACCGCGATCACCGAGCCCCAGCGGTCCGCGTCGGTGTTCACGAACAGCTTGTCGCGGGTGATGCCGGCGTTGTGCACCACGATGTCCAACCGGCCGTACCGCTCCAGGCAGTGGTCCAGGATCCGCTGGCCGGCATCGGCGGCGGTCACGTCCACCGAGAGCGCGCTGCCCTGCACCTTGTTGACCACCTTGGCCAGCGCCTCACCGGCGGCCGGGACGTCCACCCCGACGACGGTGGCACCGTCGCGGGCCAGCACCTCGACGATCGCCGCACCGATGCCGCGGGCGGCACCGGTGACGACGGCGATCTTGCCCAGCAAGGGTTTCTGCGGGTCCTCGGAGTTGGGCAGGGGAGCGTTCTCGTCGATCCGGAACGGCTGCCCGTCCACGAACGCCGAGTGCCCCGAGAGCAGGAACTCGACCGTGTGCGCGACCGAGGGCAGGTTCGGCTCGTCGTCGCCGAGCGGGCTGGGGGCGTACACCAGATTGGCGGTGGCGCCGGCGCGCAGCTCCTTGCCGATCGAACGGGTGATGCCGTCCAGGGCGCGCTGGGTGGCGACCTCGACGGGGTCGGTGAGCAGATCCGGATCGGTGCCGATCAGCACCACCCGGGCGTTCCTCGCCAGCCGCTTGATCGCCGGGGCGGCGACGGCGCGGAAGCCTTCGAGTTCGCCCGGGTCGCGCAGGGTGGACAGGTCGAGCACGACCGCCCCCAGCCGGGGCGCGTCGTCGCCGGCCGCACCGGGCGCTTTGGCCCGGATCTCGTTGCGCTGCAGCATTTCGGTCACCGCGGCGGCGTATCCGGTCTCGCCCGGGCCACTCGGGGTGATCCCGGCGACCAGGACCGGGGAATCACACAACGGGGCATCGGGCTTCCACCGCCGCAACGGAACCGGGTTGGGCAGGCCGAGCTGCTTGACCAACTGCGAGCCCAGCGGGCTGCGGGCGAACTGTGCGTATCCGTCACTCATCGGTGTCCTCCTCAGGCCTCGAGAATCGCGGCGACGCCCTGGCCACCGGCCGCGCAGATGGAGATCAGGCCGCGGCCCGATCCCTTCTGGTGCAGCATCTTCGCCAGGCTGGCGACGATCCGCCCACCGGTCGCGGCGAACGGGTGGCCGGCCGCCACCGAGGAGCCGAGCACGTTCAGCTTGTCCCGGTCGATGCTGCCCAGCGGCGCGTCCAGGCCGAGCTTGTCGCGGCTGAACTCTGGCGACTCCCAGGCCTTCAGGGTGGCCAGCGGGGTGGCGGCGAAGGCCTCGTGGATCTCGTAGAAGTCGAAGTCCTGCAGGGTCAGCCCGTTGCGCTCCAGCAGCCGCGGCACGGCGTACGCCGGCGCCATCAGCAGGCCCTCACCGCCGCCGACGAAATCGACCGCGGCGGTCTCGGCGTCGACGAACCAGGCCAGCGGCTTGATCCGGTGCTCGGCCGCCCACTCCTCGCTGCCCAGCAGCACCGTGGAGGCGCCGTCGGTGAGCGGGGTGGAGTTACCGGCGGTCATCGTGGCCTCGTCACCGAGGTCCTTGCCGAACACGGTCTTCAGCTTCGCGAGCTTCTCCACCGTGGAATCCGGGCGCAGGTTGTTGTCCCGGGTCAGGCCCAGATAGGGGGTGACCAGATCGTCGAAGAAGCCGTTGTCCCAGGCCTTGGCCAGGTGCTGATGCGAGGCGGCGGCCAGTTCGTCCTGGGCCTCGCGGCTGATGTCCCACTCCCGGGTGGTGGTGGCCATGTGCTCACCCATGCTCAGCCCGGTGCGTACCTCGGCGGCCTGCGGTACCAACGGGGCAAGGAAATCCGGCCGGAAGCGGCTGATCGCCCTGAACCGCTGGCCGGCGGTCTTGGCCCGGCTCAGCTCGAGCAGGATGCTCCGCATCCCTTCGCTGACGGCGATCGGGGCATCCGAGGCGGTGTCGGTGCCGCCGCCGATGCCGGCGTCGATCTGGCCCAGCTTGATCTTCATCGCGATGTAGTTGACGGCCTGGATGCCGGTCACGCAGGCCTGCTGCAGATCGACCGCCGGGGTGTGCGGATCGAGCGCGGTGCCGAGCACCGACTCGCGGGTCAGGTTGAAGTCCCGGCTGTGCTTCATCACCGCACCGGCCGCGACCTCGCCGAGCCGCTCGCCGGCCAGTCCGAAGCGGGCGATCAGCCCGTCCAGTGCGGCGGTGAGCAGATCCTGGTTGCTGGCGGTGGCGTACTTGCCGTTGGCGCGGGCGAACGGGGTGCGGTTGCCGCCGAGGATGGCGGCCCGACGGGGCGCTGCGGTCATGGTCACTCCTGTGTGCGAACTGTCGACGCGAACACGACCAATCTATCCGATACGACAAGTAGTCGAAACCCCAAGTATCTGGTATTTTCTCGGTATGGCAGGACCCGTCAATGAGGTGGACGGACGCGCCGCCCGCTGGACCGAACACAACCAGGCCCGCCGCGCCGCGCTGGTCGAGGTCGCCCTGGACGCCATCCGCGAGCAGGGCCCCGGGGTCGGGATGGACGAGATCGCCGCCCGCGCCCAGACCTCGAAACCGGTGCTCTACCGGCACTTCACCGATCGCGCCGGCCTCTACCGGGCCGTCGCCGAGCGGGTCGACGAACGCATCGGCCGCCGGCTGAACCGCGCCCTCGGCACCCAGGGTGATGTCCGCACCGTCGTCGCGGCGGCCGCCGAGGCGTACCTCTCGCTCACCGAGGCCGATCCGCAGGTCTATCGCTTCGTGGTCCGCCCGCCCGCGCTCGAGGGCACCGTGGCCGACCGGCAGGTGCGCGGCATCACCGACCGCGCCGCCCAGGTGCTGGGGGAGTTCCTGGCGCCCCGCCTCGGCCCGGTCCTCGCGCACACCTGGGCCGTCGCCCTGGTCGGCGCGCTGCAGGCCAGCGCCGACCGCTGGCTGGAGGATCCCGATCCGATGCCCCGCGCCGAACTCGTCGAGCAGCTCACCGATTTCCTCACCGACGGCCTGTCCATCCATCTGGAGGAGCAATGACCGAACCCGATGCAGCAGTGACCAGCGACCACCCCGCCGACCCCCGGCTCGCCCAGGCCCTGATCGACGCCACCGCCGGGCGGTTCGGGAACACCCGCAGCAAACTGCGCGCCCTCGGGGACGAGGCGCCGCGCCCGCCCCGCACCGCACTCGGCGTCGAGGCGTACCGGGACTGGACCGACGAGGCGATGCAGTGGGTCGCCGGCACCGGCGTACCGGCACTCGGCTTCCCGCCCGAGATGGGCGGCACCGGTGACTACGGGGCGGCGGTCACCGGTTTCGAGATGCTCGGCCACGGTGATCTGTCGCTGACGGTCAAGGCCGGCGTGCACTGGGGGCTGTTCGGCGGCGCGGTCGCCAACCTCGGTACCGAACGGCATCACCACCTCGGCCGGGCGATCATCGACGGCTCGCTACCCGGTTGCTTCGCGATGACCGAGACCGGCCACGGCTCCGATGTGCAGAGCCTGCTCACCACCGCCACCTATGACCCGGAGACCGACGAGCTCCTCGTGCACTCGCCGAGCCCGGCGGCCCGCAAGGACTACATCGGCGGTGCCGCGCGATCCGCCCGGATGGCGGCGGTGTTCGCCCAGCTGGTCGTCGACGGCGAGTCCGAGGGCGTGCACTGTGTGCTGGTCCCGATCCGCGACGAGAACGGCGACCCGATGCCCGGGGTGACGATCGGTGACTGCGGCGCCAAGGGTGGGTTGACCGGTGTCGACAACGGCCGGCTGATGTTCGATGAGGTCCGCGTGCCCCGGACCAATCTGCTCGGCCGCTACGGCGACATCGACGACCAGGGCCGCTACCACTCGCCGATCGAGTCCCGTGGGCGCCGCTTCTTCACGATGCTCGGCACCCTGGTCCGCGGCCGGATCAGCGTCGCCGGCGGTGCGAACGCCGCCAGCCGGTCCGCGCTGGAGATCGCCACCAAGTACGCCGAGCAGCGGACCCAGTTCACCGCACCCGGCACCGACACCGAGGTCGCCCTGCTCGACTACCGCACCCACCAGCGCAAGCTGCTGCCGCGCATCGCGACGGCGTACGCGCTGATCTTCGCCCAGAACGACCTGGTCTCGATGATGCACGACGTGCAGTCGGCGACCGGCCTCGACGAGGCCGCCCAGCGCGAGCTGGAGACGATGGCCGCCGGGATCAAGGCGTACGCCACCGACTTCGCCACCGAGACCATCCAGGTCTGCCGCGAGGCCTGCGGGGGCGCCGGTTATCTGACCGCCAACCGGCTCGTCGTGCTGCGCGCCGATACCGATGTGTTCACCACCTTCGAGGGTGACAACACCGTGCTGCTGCAGCTGGTCGCCAAGTCGCTGCTGACCAACTTCCAGCGCTCCTTCGGCGCCATGGACACCATCGAGATGGTCCGCTTCGGCTCCCGCACGGTCGCCGATCAGGTCGTCGAGCGGACCTCGGTCCGCGGATTGGTGCAGCGCTTCCGCGACGTCTGGTCCGACGCCCTGCCGTTCACCGACCGGCTCGAACAGGTGCGCCTGTTCACCGACCGGGAGGCCCACATGCTGGAGGGCCTGGCCCGGCGGCTGCGGCGCGCGGGCGATCCGGGGGAGGACGCCTTCGCGATCGCCAACTCCGCCCAGGACCACCTGGTCGCGACCGCGGTCGCCCACGTCGAGCGCAATGTGCTGGAGAGCTTCATCGCCGGCATCGAGGGCGCCGCCGACGCCGACGCCCGGCACCTGCTGGAACGGCTCTGCGACCTGTTCGCGCTGAGCACCCTGGAGAAGCACCGGGCCTGGTATCTGGAGCATGACCGGCTCACCCCCGACCGGTCCAAGGCGCTCACCGCGACGGTCAACCAGCTCTGCGCCGAGCTGCGACCGCAGGCGCGCACCCTGGTCGAGGGGTTCGGCATCCCGAACCGCTGGCTGGCCACCGAGATGATGGGCGCCGAGGCGGTCTGAGCGCGGTCTCAGCCCCGGCCGTCGACAGGCAGCAGACCCGCGGCGCGGCCCACCTCGGCGTACGCCGTCGCCAGTGAGTCGACGGTCTCGTGCGCATTCAGACCCGAGGGGTTCGGTACCACCCAGAGCTCGGCCCCGGCGATCGGCTCGCGTTGCCGGCCGACCATGGCTTTCGGTGCGTCGAAGCCCTGGCGGTACGCGGTCACCCCGAGCACCGCGACCACCCGGACGCCGCTGCGGCGTACCAGTTCCGCCAGCCGGACCGCACCGGCCCGCAGCTCGTCCCGGGAGAGCTCGTCGGCCCGGGCGGTGGCCCGGGGGACCAGGTTGCTGATCGCGATCCCGCGCCCGGTCAGGTACGCCTCGGCGGTCGCGTCCATCCCCGCGGACAGGTCCACCGGCCGATCGACCAGCCCGGCGGCCAGCAGCGCCGGCCAGAACCGGTTGCCCGGACGGGCGAAATGGGCGCCGACCGCGCCCGACCAGAGCGAGGGGTTGATGCCGACGAACAGCAGCCGCGGGTCGGGCCCGAGCAGGTCCGGAATCACGACACCACGGGCCCGCTGCAGCTCTTCTGGGGTGGGCATGATGCATACTCCGAACAGGCGGTCTTTCCATGGGCGGGCACCCAGTGTGGCCCGCGGCCGCGGCGTTGACCAGGTGTCGGCCCCGCGGGTAGGGTGGAGGGGCGCTTCGGCCTGCGTGCTCCTCGGACGGAGCAGGGGTACGCCTGACGGGTCGTGGCGCTGCACAGAAGCTATCCATCCATCGGAGCCCTACTACATGACGTCCTCCCTCGAGGCCACCCCGCAGGTCGCAGTCGACGACCTCGGTTCGCCCGAAGCCTTTCTCGAGGCCATCGACAAGACCATCAAGTACTTCAACGACGGCGACATCGTCACCGGAACCGTCGTCAAGGTCGACCGGGACGAGGTTCTCCTCGACATCGGTTACAAGACCGAAGGTGTCATTCCTTCCAAGGAACTCTCCATCAAGCACGATGTCGACCCGTTCGAGGTCGTCGAGGTCGGCGATGAGATCGAGGCCCTGGTCCAGCAGAAGGAGGACAAGGAAGGTCGCCTGATCCTGTCCAAGAAGCGCGCCCAGTACGAGCGCGCCTGGGGCACGATCGAGAAGATCAAGGAAGAGGACGGTGTGGTCACCGGCAAGGTGATCGAGGTCGTCAAGGGTGGTCTGATCATCGACATCGGCCTGCGCGGCTTCCTGCCCGCCTCGCTGGTGGAGATGCGCCGGGTGCGCGACCTGCAGCCGTATGTCGGCCAGGAGCTCGAGGCGAAGATCATCGAGCTGGACAAGAACCGCAACAACGTGGTGCTGTCCCGCCGCGCCTGGCTCGAGCAGACCCAGTCCGAGGTCCGGCACAACTTCCTCACCCAGCTGCAGAAGGGCCAGATCCGCAAGGGTGTGGTCTCCTCGATCGTCAACTTCGGTGCGTTCGTGGATCTGGGCGGCGTCGACGGCCTGGTGCACGTCTCCGAGCTGTCCTGGAAGCACATCGACCACCCGAGCGAGGTCGTCGAGGTCGGCCAGGAGGTCACCGTCGAGGTGCTCTCGGTGGAGATGGACCGCGAGCGTGTCTCGCTGTCGCTGAAGGCCACCCAGGAGGATCCGTGGCAGGCCTTCGCCCGCCTGCACCAGATCGGTCAGATCGTGCCGGGCAAGGTCACCAAGCTGGTTCCGTTCGGCGCGTTCGTGCGTGTCGAGGAGGGCATCGAGGGCCTGGTGCACGTCTCCGAGCTGGCCGAGCGCCACGTGGAGATCCCCGAGCAGGTCGTCTCGGTCAACGACGATGTGATGGTCAAGATCATCGACATCGACCTCGAGCGGCGCCGGATCTCTCTGTCGCTGAAGCAGGCCAACGAGGGTGTCGACGTCGCGGCTGACGACTTCGACCCGACCCTCTACGGCATGGCCGCGTCCTACGACGACCAGGGCAACTACCTCTACCCCGAGGGCTTCGATCCGGAGACCCAGGAGTGGAAGGAAGGCTACGACGAGCAGCGGCTCGCCTGGGAGCAGCAGTACGCCGAGGCGCACGCCCGCTGGGAGGCCCACAAGAAGCAGGTCGAGGAGGCCGAGCAGGCCGACCAGAACGCTGCGGTGGCCGCCGGCACCTCGTACAGCTCCGGTGGCAGCAGCAATGCGCCCGCCGACCAGGAGTCGTCCTCGGCTCCGAGCAGCGAGGGTTCGCTGGCCTCCGACGAGGCGCTGCAGGCCCTGCGCGACAAGCTGACCGGTGGCAACTGATCGCCTGAACGCATGAGGCTTCGGCCCCGCTCCTTCGGGAGTGGGGCCGTTGTCGTTCCCGGGCCGTTGTCGTTCCGGGCCCGCTTCGGCCGGGGCGGCGGGGTCAGGGCAGGGGGGTGAGCATCCGGTGCGGTTGCTTCAGGGCGACCGCCACCGGATCGTGCCGCTCCGCGGCGTTCCGGCCGGGCGCCAGGCGGACCACCAGATCCTCGACCGGCGGGGTGACCCGGCAGGTCGGGCAGGCCCCGTCGGCGTCCACATCGGTGCCGCAGGCGACATGGCTGAACACCCGCGGCGGGTGGTTGCCGTCGAGATGCTCCTCGCCCCAGCGGCTCAACCGGTGGATCACCGGCCACAGCTCCCGACCGGCGTCAGTGAGGGTGTATTCGACGCTGCGGCCCTGCGGGGAGCGGGTCAGCACGCCGGCTCCGACGAGGGTGTCGAGCCGGTCGGCCAGCACCGCCCGGGAGACGTCCAGATGGGCGAGGAAGTCGCCGAAGTGGGTCACCCCGTAGAAGGCGTCGCGCAGGATCAGCAGCGTCCAGCGTTCGCCGACCACCTCCAGGGCGCGGGCCAGATAGCAGCCCTGCCGCTCATAACCGGTACCAAGTGCCATGCCGACATTCTAGCGCTCAGGTCTTGTCAACGGACCGGTTCTGTGACAAGACTGATCTCATGAGCAGACCGAACCCGTCCTCCTACACCACCGTGCTGGCCGTGGTGGGGCTGAGCACCTGGGTCTCGATGCTGGCGTACGCCGGTCCGCTCGGAAACGTGGTGACCCTGACCCGGGCACTGCGCACCTCGGCGACCGGATCGGCCTGGGTGCTCGCCTCGATGAGCATCGGGCTGGCGGTCACCCTGCTCGCGGCCGGTGTGATCGCCGACGAGATCGGGCACCGACGGGTGTTCGTGCGCGGCGCGCTGCTTGTTCGCCACCGCCAATCTGGTCTGCGGGCTGACCGATTCGGTGACCGCCTTCGTGCTCGCCCGGCTGGTCGCTGGCGCGGGTGCCACCGGGATGATCGCGACCGGGCTGGGGCTGGTCGCCGCGGCCAGCGAACACGACACCCACCGCCGCACCACCGCGACCTGGTGGAGCGTGGCGATGGGGGCCGGAATCGCCCTGGGCCCGATCGGTACCGGGTTGCTGGACCGGATCGACGGCTGGCACCTGTTCTATCTCGGCCTCGCGCTCGGTGGGGCGTTGCTCGGTCTGGCCGCCGCCCGGCTGCGGCTGCCGGCGGCGCCGCGGCGTAGCGGCCGGCGCCTGGACCTGCTCGGTTTCGCGCTGCTCACCGGGGCGCTCGCCACCGGTGTCACCGCCATCGTCGGTTTCCGCACCGGTGCCGGCCCGGGCACGATCGCGCTGCTGGTCGCCGCGCTGCTGCTCACCGTCGCCCTGGTGGTCAGCCAGCGGCGCGGCCGCAGCACCCTGATCGACCCCGCGCTGTTCCGGCACCGCGGCTTCCTGGCCGCGACACTGGCCGGCTTCGGCACCGGGTTCGGCGTGATCGCGGCGATGTCGTACGCCTGCAGCCACTTCGTGCTGGGGTTGGGGATGTCCACGCTGGCCGCCGCCTGTCTGCTCGCGGCCTGGTCCGGTACCAGCGCGGTCGCGGCCCTGGTCGTCGCCCGGGTGGCCGCGAACCTGCCCGGCCCGGCCCAACTGGCCGGCGGCCTCACCGGTACCGCGGCCGGCCTGCTGCTGCTGATCCCGGCGACCAGTCCGCTCGGGATGCTGCCGGGACTGCTGCTCGCCGGCGCGGCCAGTGGGGTGCTGAACGCCGGGCTGGCCCGGCAGGCGGTCGCCACCGTCCCGGCCGAGCGGGCCGCGATGGGATCGGGCGCCAACAACACCGCCCGCTATCTGGGCGCCGCTCTCGGCGTGACGCTGGCCGCCACCCTGGTCGGCCATGCACCGACACTCGGGATCGGCTGGCAGCGGGTCACCCTGGTGACCGGCGTGGCCGCCGCGCTCAGCGCCCTCGGCGTACTGCTGCTCTCCCGCGCCCACAGCCGGGCCGCGGATCCTCAACCGGCACTGGCGAAAGGCGACCGATGAGCACCGACGCTGTCCCACTTCCTGACTTCGACCTGACGCAGGCCAGTGCCTTCGTCGCCGAGAGCGGTCTCCGGGTCCTCGGCATCAGCCGCGACCGGGTGACCGGTGAGGTCGACCTCGGCCCGCGGCAGCACACCCCGTGGGGAGTGATCCACGGCGGCGTCTACTGCAGCATCATCGAGAGCGCGGCCAGCATCGGCGGCTCGGCCGCCGTCGCCGCCCGCGGCCAGGTCGCGGTCGGGGTGCACAACGCCACCGACCTGATCCGCTCGGTCACCGGTGGCCGCGCCGCGGTGGAGGCCCTGCCGATCCACCAGGGCCGGACCCAGCAACTCTGGCGGGTCACCGTCAGCCAGCAGGGCAAGCTGCTCGCCCAGGGCCAGGTCCGGTTGCAGAATCTGGACGCCGGTCGGCTGTGAGTAACATCGCCCGCATGCTGCGGGTTGCACTCACCGGAGGCCTGGCCTCGGGCAAGACGACGGTCGCCGAACGCTGGGCCGAGCACGGGGCGGTGCTGATCGACTCCGATGTGCTCGCCCGCGAGGTCGTCGAGCCCGGTACGCCCGGACTCGCGGCGGTGCGGGAGCGGTTCGGTGACCGGGTGCTGGCCGCCGACGGCAGCCTGGACCGGAAGGCGCTGGGTGCGGTGGTGTTCGCGGATTCCCAGGCACGCAAGGATCTCGAGGGCATCCTGCATCCGCTGATCCGGGCCCGGGCGGCCGAGCTGCAGCAGGCCGCGGCGCCGGAGGCGATCGTGGTCCAGGTGATCCCGCTGCTCGCGGAGACCGGGCGTACCGAGGGTTTCGACGCGATCGTGGTGGTCGACCTGCCCACCGAGACCCAGTTGCGTCGGGCGATGGCCCGCGACGGGTCGAGCGCCGAGCAGGCCGGCGCGCGGATCGAGGCCCAGGCCGGGCGCACCGAACGGCTCGCCGTGGCCGATCTGGTCGTCGACAACTCCGGGGACCGGGAGCAGCTGCTCGCCGAGGCCGACCGGGTCTGGCACGAACTGCGGCGCCGGGTCGCGCTCGCCGCCGACTGATCGAAATCAAAACTTGATCGAGGTTCCAGCCGCAGATCAGTGCGGATGATCCATCGATCCGAGATTCTGGTGCGCGGGTCGCTGACCCAGCCGCCGGGGGAGTGATCCCCCTCGATCAGGAGGTTGGCCGTGGAATGCCCACGCTGCCGTGCCGAGCTGCCCGAGGTCGCACACTTCTGCCACAACTGTGGCCAGGACATGCGCTCTCCGGATCTGGCTCGCCGCAAGTCGTTCGCCGTCAAACCCGATGAACCGGTCGCGTCGTTCGCGCTGGTCTCCACGATCATGCCCCGCGGCGCGGGGGAGCGCCCGCAGACCTATCGGCTGGCGCTGACCATCGCGCTCGTCGCGGCCCTGATCGCCGCGATCTTCGGCGCACTGCCGATCGCGGTGCTGATCGCCGCCTTCGCCATCCCGATCGTCTACATCGTCTACCTCTACGACGTGAACCTGTGGGAGGACGAACCGGTCCCGGTGACCGCGATGGCCTTCCTGCTCACCGCGGTCCTGGGCGCCGGGCTGCTGATCGGGCTCCGCGCCCTCGGCCTGCTCGGGCCGTCGACCTCGGGGCTCGGCCAGACCGGACAGAGCGTCGGCCCGACCGTCAGCGGCTTCCTGGTGGCCGCGCTGCTGATCCCGGTCGTCGGTGAGCTGATCCGCCAGATCGGACCCCTCGTCCTGGCCAGCCGACCGCAGTTCGACGACCTGATGGACGGCCTCACCTTCGGCATCATCTCCGGTGTCGCCTTCGCCACCGCCGACACCCTGGTCCGGCACTGGTCGAGCCTCACCGGCGGGTTCGTCGGCGTCAACGATCCCGGCACCTGGGCCACCCTGATCTTCCTCGAGGGCTTCGTGAAGCCGCTGCTGATGGGCACCGCGACCGGGATCGCCTGCGCCGAGTTCTCCGGCCTGGGCGAGGGATACGACGGGTTCAGCGGGCGTTACCTGCGTGGCCTGCTGGAGGCGATCGCGGCGAACATCGCGTACGCCGGCGGCATCTATCTGCTCGGCTTCCTGGACAACCCGACGCTGCGGGTGATGCTGCAGCTGATCTGGGCGCTGCTGATCCTGGCGGTGCTGGTGATCCGGGTACGCAATGTGCTGCACCACGGGCTGATGGAGGCCGCCCTGGAGGCGACCGCCCGCCAGGGTGTCGGAGGCCTGCCGGGTGCCGGTGCGCAGGGCGACCTCGACTTCTGCCCGCGCTGCGAGATGCCGCTGATCCCGGGGTCGCTGTTCTGCACCGCCTGCGGGACCGCGGTACGGACCCGGAGCAAGGCCCACAAGGACAGGACCGCGGTGGCGGCCCAGCAACCGGCACCACCAGCGACCGACCCCGAGGAACGCGCCCGGAACGCCTTCTATGACGAGGAGGAAGGCAAATGAGCGACTGGAACAATCCCGGCAACAATCCGGCCGGTGGACAGGGCTGGGGCGGCCCGCAGGGCCCGAACCCCGGCCAGCCGCCGCAGGGTCAGCCGTCGCAGGGCGGGTGGAACCAGCCGCAGCAGCCCGGTTACGGACAGGGATATCCGCAGCAACAGGGCTACGGGCAACAGGGCTATGGGCAGCAGGGGTACGGGCAGCAACCCGGATACGGGCAGCAGCAGTACGGGCAGGGCTTCGGCTCGGCACCGGGTGGACCGCCGCCGCGACCGAAGAAGTCCAACGGCACCATCATCGGCATCGTCGTCGCCGGTGTGGCCGTGCTGACGGTGGCCGGGTTGCTGTTCATGATGTTCGCCCCGGCCAGGGGCAACGGCCCCGACATCACCCCGGTCACCCCGCCGCCGGCCCCGCCGACCAGCAGCCCGACGGCGACCAGCACGCCGACCAGCTCGCCGCGGCCGACCCGGACCCCGACGAGTACGCGCACCACCCCGCCGTCCGGCAGCGGGGAGAGCGTCGGCAACGGCCTGACGGTGCAGCTCCCGTCCGGCTGGCGGGTGGCCAGCCGCTCCGCCGACACCTCCACCATCCTCACCGACAGCAGGGGGCGGTTGATGCTGATCAGGACCGGGCGGTCGACCAGCCCGACCGCCTCGGTGGAGAAGGTGAACGACAGCATCACCCAGGACGGCACCAACATCAAGAAGTCCCAGGTCGAGGAGCCCGCACTGGATTCCCGGTTGTCGACGGCCAAGCAGACCGTGACCTGGACCTTCGCCGACGGGTCCGGTTCGGCCAATCTGGGGGCCGTCACGGTGATGGCGGTCCGCAAGAGCGACAACATCGGCTTCTCCGCCACCCTGGCCGCCCCGGCCAAGGACTTCAGCCCCGGCAACCAGCTCGATCAGGACGCCACGGAGATCCTGAAATCACTGGTGGAGTCGACCCTGGCCTGAACCGGAACGGCCGCCGGCCGGCGCTGTCGGAGGGTCCGCGTACGCTTCATTGCATGCGACCCGTGGAAGATGTGCAGCGCCGGCTGGCGCCGTTCAAGGTGCACTCCGACTTCGAGCCGGCCGGCGACCAGCCCGCGGCGATCAAGGAGCTGACCCGGCGCCTGAACAACGGCGAGCAGGATGTCGTGCTGCTCGGCGCGACCGGCACCGGCAAGACCGCGACGGTGGCCTGGCTGGCCGAGCAGGTGCAGCGGCCGATGCTGGTGATGCAGCCGAACAAGACGCTCGCGGCCCAGTTCGCCAACGAGCTGCGACAGTTCTTCCCGGACAATTCGGTCGAATACTTCGTCTCCTACTACGACTACTACCAACCGGAGGCATACGTTCCGCAGACCGACACCTACATCGAGAAGGACTCCTCGCTGAACGAGGAGGTCGAGCGGCTGCGGCACCGCGCCACCTATTCGCTGCTCACCCGGCGCGACGTGATCGTGGTCGCGACCGTCTCCGCGATCTATGGTCTGGGCACGCCGACCGAGTGGGTCGACCAGATGATCAAGCTCAAGGTCGGTGAGGAGATCGACCGCGACTCGCTGCTCCGCCGGCTGGTCGACATCCAGTACGCCCGCAACGACCTGTCCGGTGCGCGGGGCACCTTCCGGGTCCGCGGCGACACCCTCGAGGTGTTCCCGATGTATGAGGAGCTGGCCTGGCGGATCGAGTTCTTCGGCGACGAGATCGAGGCGCTGTCCACCCTCCAGCCGCTCACCGGTGAGGTGGTCTCGGAGGACCAGGAGATGTACATCTTCCCGGCCAGCCACTACGCCGCCGGTGCCGACCGGATGGAGCGGGCGATCAAGGGCATCGAGCTGGAGCTGGAGGAGCGGCTCGCCGAGCTGGAGGGGCAGAACAAGCTGCTGGAGGCGCAGCGGCTGCGGATGCGGACCACCTACGACCTGGAGATGATGCGCCAGATCGGCAGCTGCTCCGGCATCGAGAACTACTCCCGGCACATCGACGGCCGCGCCCCCGGCAGCCCGCCGAACTGCCTGCTCGACTACTTCCCCGAGGATTTCGTGCTGGTGCTGGACGAGTCGCACGTCACCGTCCCCCAGATCGGCGGGATGTACGAGGGCGACATGTCCCGCAAGAGAACCCTGGTGGAGCACGGATTCCGGCTGCCCAGTGCCACCGACAACCGGCCGCTGCGGTTCGAGGAGTTCGTGGAGCGGATCGGCCAGTCGGTCTATCTGTCCGCCACCCCTGGGGCGTACGAACTGGCCCGCAGCGACGGCACGGTGCAGCAGATCATCCGCCCCACCGGGCTGGTCGACCCCGAGGTGATCGTGAAACCCACCCAGGGCCAGATCGACGACCTGATGGGGGAGATCCGCACCCGCACCGAACGCAACGAGCGGGTGCTGGTGACCACGCTGACCAAGAAGATGGCCGAGGACCTCACCGACTACCTGCTCGAACACGGGGTGCGGACCCGCTATCTGCACTCCGAGGTGGACACCCTGAAGCGGGTCGAGCTGCTCCGCGAGCTGCGGCTCGGCGAATACGACGTGCTGGTCGGCATCAACCTGCTGCGGGAGGGCCTCGACCTGCCCGAGGTGTCGCTGGTCGCGATCCTGGACGCCGACAAGGAGGGCTTCCTGCGCTCGGACCGGTCCCTGATCCAGACCATCGGCCGCGCCGCGCGGAACGTCGCCGGCCAGGTGCACATGTACGCCGACAAGATCACCCCGAGCATGGCCAACGCAATCGATGAGACCAACCGACGCCGGGAGATCCAGGTCGCCTACAACACCGAGCACGGCATCGACCCCAAGCCGCTGCGCAAGCGGATCGCCGACATCACCGACATGCTGAACCGCGAGGACGCCGACACCGCCGAGCTGATGGCCGACTCCCGGCTGAACAACAAGAAGGGTGGGCGGACGCCGACCCCGCGCGAGGGCGAGCCGCAGTCCGAGCGTGACGTGAAGAACCTCCCGGCCGCCGAGCTGGCCGGGCTGGTCACCGAGCTCACCGACCAGATGCACACCGCCGCCGGCGAACTGCAGTTCGAGGTCGCCGCCCGGCTGCGCGACGAGATCTCCGAGCTGAAGAAGGAGCTGCGGCAGATGGTGGAGGCCACCAAGTAGGGCGTGCCCGATGATCACCCGGCTGCGGCGATCAGCTCCTTGAGTCGCAGCGCATTGAACGCGGCGTACCCGTGGTTGTCGTTGTTGAAATAGCAGTACGCCGGCCGGCCGCCGCTGGTCAGGGCCCGCAGGTGAGCCACCCACGGCTCCAGCGCGGCATCGTCGAAGGAGCCGCCGTAGCGCCAGTTCGGGTCGCTGTTGTGGAAGCGCACGTACGCCAGCCGACCGGTGGCGCGCAGCACCGGCTCCCGCCCGGCGATCACCGATACGACGAACCCCGCGCCGTGCCGGTCGAGCAGGTCGAACACGCCGTCATCGAGCCAGGAGGGGTGCTGCGGTTCGATCGCCACCCGGATCCGCTCCGGCAGCAGCCCCAGGAAGTGCGCCAGCCGCTCGTCGTCGCGGGCGAGCTCGGCCGGCAATTGCAGCAGCAGCGGCCCGGCGTGCGCACCCAATAGGTCGTGGGTGTGCGTGATGCGCTCGACCCAGTCCTCGGGATTGTTGAGCTTCCGGAAGTGCGTCAGGTAGCGCGAGGCCTTGACCGCCATCTCGAAACCGGCCGGCAGCCGATCCCGCCAACCGGTGACGGTCTTGTCCGCGGGCCAGCGGTAGTGCGAACCGTTGAGTTCGACGGTGTCGAACCGGGCCGCGTAGTGGTCGAGCTGGTCGGCGACCCGGAGCCCGACGGGATAGAAGGTGCCGCGCCAGTGCTGGTAGGTCCACCCGGAGGTCCCGATCCGCACATCCACCGATCAAGGGTAACGACACCCGACCTGCCCACCCGTTGTCCGATTGCTGATCCCGGCGGCCGAAGGTGCATACTGATCCGCGGAGAAGGGGAGTATTCCTGATACGGCGATGTCGTCATCACGGTGCGTCCGGCGGGCGCCCCGGTGTCGTCGATCGAGGGAGCCGCCACGGCGGGCCTCGGTGGAAGAGACCTTCGGGAACGACGCGTACCCGAACGAGAGGCCCCGCCCATGCATGTCACGTCCTATGCCTGGATCATCACCGTCGCGGTGATGGTGACGGTCCTGGCGATCGACGTCCTCATCATCGGCCGCCGCCCACACGAACCATCGATGAAGGAGTGCGGGATCTTCATCGCGCTCTACGTGCTGCTCGCGATCGTGTTCGGCTTCGGGGTCTGGGGGATCTCCGGGCCGCAGTACGCGGGGGAGTTCTTCGCGGGCTGGCTGACCGAATATTCACTGTCGGTCGACAACCTGTTCATCTTCATCATCATCATGACCAAGCTGAAGGTGCCCCGGCACCTGCAGCAGTTCGCGCTGATCGTCGGCATCATCCTCGCGCTGGTCTTCCGCGGCGCGTTCATCGCCGTCGGCGCCGCCGCGATCCAGAGCTTCAGCTGGGTCTTCTTCCTGTTCGGCGCGTTCCTGATCTACACCGCGATCAAGCTCGTCATCGAGTACCGCCAGGGCGACGACCCGGACGCCGAGGAGAACCTGCTGATGCGCTTCGTGAAGCGCCGGTTCCCCGCCAGCGATGAGTTCCACGGCACCCGGTTGACCAAGGTCGAGAACGGCAAGCGGCTGGTCACCCCGATGTTGTTCGTGATCGTCGCACTCGGCTCGACCGACCTGCTGTTCGCGCTGGACTCGATCCCGGCGATCTACGGCCTCACCCAGGAGCCGTATCTGGTCTTCACCGCCAACGTCTTCGCGCTGATGGGCCTGCGGCAGCTGTACTTCCTGATCGGCGGCCTGCTGAAGAAGCTGGTCTATCTCTCCGTCGGGCTGTCGGTGGTGCTGGCCTTCATCGGCGTGAAGCTGGTGATGCACGCCCTGCACGAGTACGAGGTGGACGCCGCCTTCGGTCTCAACTTCGAGATCCCGATCTGGGTCTCCCTGCTGGTCATCATCCTCACCCTGGCCATCACCACCTTCGCCAGCCTGATCAAGTCCAAGAACGACGAGGACCTGGCCACCGGGGGCTAATGCCCGGTCAGCTGGTGCAGCGCGGCGGCGGTCGTTGCGTCACCCGGGAGGAAGGTCTCCAGGTGTACGCCGTCGAGCAGCACATCGGTGGCCATCGTGAGCCGCGACGCCACGCTGAACAGCCGCAGGGTCTCGTCCCGCACGGTCAGTTCGAGCACGGTGACCGGACCGGGTGAGCCGGGTGGGTCCTGGGCGCCGATCAGGACGGCCACCTCCTCGGCCAGGGCCAGGTGTCGTGGGTCCCGGGTCTGGGCCGCTCGATGGCGGAGCTGCCGGTGGAGCTGAGCGGACCAGTCGGCCAGGTTCCGAATCCGCGGTGCGAGACCTTCGGGGTGCACGCATAGCCGGATCACGTTGATCGGCGGTTCCAGCAGCTCCGCCGAGCAGCCCTCGAGGAGCACATCGACGGCGGTGTTCGCGTCGATGACGTCCCAGTAGTCGTCCAGGAGCAGGGCCGGATGGGGGAGATGGGCGTCGAGCAGGGTGCGCAGGCCGGCCCAGATCTGTGCGTTGTCGGCCGCCTCCGGAGTTCCGTCGGGGTAGTGGGGTGCGTAACCACCGGCCAGCAGCAGCCGATTGCGCTCCCGCAGCGGGACATCGAGGTGTTCCGAGAGGCGCAGGATCATCTGCGGGGTGGGCCTGGCCAGCCCGGTCTCCACCCGGCTCAGGTGCCGCGTGGAGACCGTGGACACGTCCGAGAGCGCCTGTTGGCTCAGCGCACGGCTCTCCCGCCACTCGCGCAGCAGCGCACCCACGGCATCGGTCATGGGAGACAGCGTAGGGCGGGTCGGCGTCGGCCCCATGACCTCGGAGGTCATGGTGTCTCGCCGCATGGCGGGTCAGGGTCGTCCCATCCCGCACCGCGGGCAACCGACCGAGAAGGAGACCCATTATGGAAACCGTCGTCACCGACTACCTGGCCACCTGGAACGCGCAGGGCGAGGAGCGTTCCGGCCTGCTGGCGCGGCACTTCGCCGAGGACGTGACCTATACCGATCCGCTGGCGGTGAGCACCGGGCGGGACCAGCTGGGCGCGGTGATCGGTGCGGTCCAGGAGCAGTTCCCCGGGATGAGCCTGCGCCCGCACGGGACCCCGGACGGCCATCACGACCAGGTGCGGTTCCAGTGGGCGCTGGGGCCGGCCGATGGCGAACCCGTCGTGATCGGTTTCGACGTGCTCGTCGTCGATTCGCAGGGCCTGATCAGCGACGTGCGTGGCTTCCTGGACAAGGTGCCCGGATGAGCAAAAGGCGCGGCGCTTGACCCTCCCATCATGGGAGGTGCCACGCTGATCGCATGCAGGAGTTGAGCATCGGCGAGTTGGCCCGGGCCAGTGGACTGACGGTGAAGCGGTTGCGGCACTACCACGACATCGGGGTGCTACCCGCGGCACGGACCGATCCAGCCAGCGGCTACCGCTGGTACCACCCGGACCAGGTCGCCGATGCCGTGCTGCTGCAGCGATTGCGGGCCTCCGGGGTGCCCCTGCCGGAGGTGGGGGAGATCCTCAGCTCACCGGAGCGCCGACACGACCTGGTGATCGAGGCGCTGCGGCGTACCCGCTCGGCACTGGAACGCGCCCGGGACCGTGTCGACGAGGCGGCGCTGCTGCTGGAGAGCCTGCCCGAGGTGCCGCTGGCGATCCGCCGGATCCCCGACCAGTGGGTGTGCACGGCGCGCGCCGAGCTGACCTGCGAGGAGTGCCCGGCCTGGTTCGGCGAGATCTTCCCGAGGTTGTACGCCGCAGCGGGCGGCCTGCCGGTCGGCCCGGTCGGCGCCTGCTATGGCACCGCCTTCTTCGAAGAGGGCCGCGGACCGGTGCAGGCCATCGTGCCGGTCGTCGCCGGGACCCCGGGTGCCGAACGGCTGCCCGGCGGCACCTTCGCGGTGGCCGTCCATGACGGCTCCTATGACAACTTCCAGACCACCTATGCCGCGCTCGCCGCGCAACTGCACACCGGCGACGGGAAGCACCGCGCGATCCCCGATGGGGACATGCGTGAGCACTACCTGATCGGCCCCACCGAGACCCCGGAACCGCAGCGCTGGCGCTCCGAGGTCTGCTGGCCCGTCGAACCCTGACCGCCCGCAATCCCCACCACCAGAGGAGAAATCATGCCCGCTCTGTCTGCCATCACCTTCGACTGCCAGGACGTCGCCACCCAGTCACGGTTCTGGTCGGCCCTGCTGGACCGACCGATCGACGCGGGGGCCAGTGAGTTCTTCGCCGGGATCGGCGTCACCCACGGTGAACCGACCGGAAGCCCCGGCCTGCTCTTCCTCAAGGTCGGTAGTGACCGCGAGCCCGCCAAGAACCCGGTGCACCTGGACCTCTACGACACCGATCTGGAGGGTGCCGCCGCCCGGGCGAAAGAGCTGGGCGCCGAGCAGGTGGGCACCTTCGACGAGTTCGGGATCGAGTGGGTGACGCTGCGCGATCCCGAGGGGAACCTCTTCGACATCGGCCGGCCCTCGCGCTCCGGCGGTGGCGCCGGTGCTGGCGAACTCGTCGACGAGACACCGTTCTGAGAGCGTGGATCGAGAAGGTGTCCGACTCACCGGTTGAGTTCGCATGACCTGCGGAATTTGCGGCTCGATCGCGGAATCGGCCGATCTGGGCACTGATCGGGAATCGAGCCGCAAATTTCGGCGGGCCGAGCGGGGCGCCCGGGGCCACCTGCTCCCCGGTCCGACTCGCTCGCTCATCTCGACCCGCGATGAGCGCGCGCGGTCGGCCTGCGGGACCCACTCCGCGTACCAACTTCCACTCTGCGTACCAACTTTCACTCTGCGGCTTGCATGCAGGCCGCAGAGTGAGAGATAGGCCGTGGGAGTGGGTGGCGGCCCGGGCGGCCCGATGGTTTCGACTCGCTCGTTCCTCGCTCGCTCAACCAACGGAGTGGGAGGGCTCGTTCCTCGCTCAACCAAGGGAGGGCTCATCTCGACACGCTGACCCGGCTCCGCTTCGCTGCGCCGGGTCAGCTACTCGATGAGCGTCAGTAGCCGCGCTCGCGCCACTCACCCAGCTGCGGGCGTTCGGCACCGAGGGTGGTGCTGTCGCCGTGACCGGGATGCACCGCGGTGTCATCGTCGTACACCCCGAAGATCCGTTCCTCGAGGTCGTCCATCAGCGAGGTGAAGTCCTCCGGGTTGCCCGTCTTGCCGGGGCCACCGGGGAACAACGAATCACCGGTCAGCAACTGGATCTGCCCACCTCCCGGCGGGCGGTAGGCGAGTGCGATGGCACCGGGGGTGTGGCCGACCAGGCCGATCACCGCCAACTGTTCGCCGCCGGGCAGCGCCACGGTGTCACCGGTCCAGACCGGGTCGCTGGACACCCCGGTCCGCTCGGCGATCGCCTCCTCGTCGGGGCGGCCGGCGACCAGCCGGGCCCCGGTCGAACCGGCCAGCGAGGCCAGCGCCCGGATGTGATCGGGATGGCGATGGGTGGTGACGATGGTGTCCACGGTGCGGCCGGCCAGCACGTCGGTGATCCGGTCGGCGTCGTCGGCGGCATCCACCAGCACGGTGCCCGAACCGTCGGTGAGCAGATAGACGTTGTTGTCCATCGGCCCGACCGAGAACTTGGTCAGCGTGACGGTGTCGGAGACCGGGATCTCCACCGGATCCCCACCGGGTTCGACATGGTACGCGGGCTGGGTCATCGGAACTCCTGTCGGTCAGGACCGGGCGTTGGGCAACGGGCGGCCGGCCAGGTCGGTGTAGAAGACCTCGTCGCCCACCTTGAACTCCATCATCGGTGAGTTCTCCCGGACCTGATAGACGGTGACCGTGAATTGCCGCCACCAGTTGTATTTCCGGTCGTTCATCACCTGCTTGATGCTGCCGTGCAGCTGCGCCGGATCCAGGGTCGCCGGATCGATCGGTACCGCGTAATTCAACCGCGCCGGACCGACCCGGGCGGCGAATGGCGGCTGCGCGCCGAACAGCGCCGCCCGCGACACCACGGTCGCCGGGCAGTCCACCAGATTCCCGCACGGCCCGGGCTGCTCCAGTTCGAGGCGGGTGTTCTCGTCATAGATCAACGCCAGATTCCCGATCGGGCCGCCACCGGTGATGGCCTTGAGTTCGCCGAGGGCGGTGGTGATGCCGTCGGCCGAGCGGAGGTCGACATCGGAGATCGGGCGCAGGTCGGCGCCGAGCCAGATGTGACGGGAGTTGTCCAGGCAGATCAGATGGGTGAGCGGGCGGCCCAGCTGCAGGTCGACCTCCAGGCGTACGCCCCGCTCGGAGCAGCCGGTGCTGATGTCGGAGGCGGCCAGCGCGTTCGCCGGGCCGGAGAGATCGACGTCCTTGACCCGCATCGGCCGGGCCGCCGGATCCAGCGGTGCGATCGCGGACCGGACCGGATCCGTCGCACCCTCCCGCAGCGTCCAGGTCTCGGCCTGGTTGTCGCGGATCACCTGGACGCTGGCCTCGAAGCTGCTCAACTTCGCCGAGAGGACCTGTTTCGAGTCGGCGGCGTCGGCGATCTGACGGACCACCTGGGTACTGCTCTTCGACTGCAGCAGGCTCCCCGACGGGCGGGCGGCGCAACCCGCCAGCAGCAGAGGGATCACCAGCACCGCGAGCAGGGCCCCGACCGTGATGGAGCGCTTGCGCACGTCGACCTCCTCACCCGCGAACGTGGGAAGAGCCGGACGGCGGGCGGCACCCGGACGTTGGCAGCGTAATCGCTGGCTCGCCGCCCCGGCCGACGCCACGCCACGGGCGGCGGAGTTCGGCCGGATCCGCCTGCTCGCTCAGGGCTGAACCGGTCCCTTTCGGTTTGTCAGACCAGCGCCGTAGGCTCGACTCTCGTGATGGAACGGCTGATCGTCCGGGGTGCCCGGGAACACAATCTGCGCAATGTCTCGCTGGATCTCCCGCGGGACTCGCTGATCGTGTTCACCGGCCTGTCCGGCTCGGGCAAGTCCAGTCTGGCCTTCGACACGATCTTCGCCGAGGGCCAGCGGCGCTACGTCGAATCGCTGTCGGCGTACGCCCGGCAGTTCCTCGACCAGGCCGACAAACCCGACGTCGATTTCATCGAGGGGCTCTCGCCTGCGGTCTCGATCGACCAGAAGTCGACCTCCCGCAACCCGCGCTCGACCGTCGGCACCATCACCGAGGTGCACGACTATCTGCGCCTGTTGTACGCGCGGGCCGGGCGGCCGCACTGCCCGATCTGCGGTGAGCCGGTCTCCAAGCAGTCGCCGCAGCAGATCGTCGACCGGCTGCTGGCGCTGCCCGAGGGCACCCGGTTCCAGGTGCTGGCACCGGTGATCCGCGGCCGCAAGGGTGAATACGTCGACCTGTTCCGCCAGCTCGCCACCGATGGTTTCGCCCGTGCCCGGGTGGACGGCGAGACCCATCAGCTGACCAGCCCGCCGACGCTGAACAAGCAGCAGAAGCACAACATCGACGTGGTCGTCGACCGGATCGCGATCAAGCCGTCGGCGAAGCAGCGGCTCACCGACTCGGTGGAGACGGCGCTGCGGCTGGCCAACGGCGTGGTCGCGGTCGACTTCGTCGATCTGGATCCCAAGGATCCGGAGCGGGAGCGGCGCTACTCGGAGAAGATGGCCTGCCCCAACGATCACGACATCTCGATCGAGGAGCTGGAGCCGCGGCAGTTCTCCTTCAACGCGCCCTGGGGCGCCTGCCCGGAGTGCTCCGGCCTCGGCACCCGGATGGAGGTCGACCCGGAGCTGGTCGTGCCCGACGACTCCAAGACCCTCGACGAGGGAGCGATCGCGCCCTGGTCCGGTGCGCACGTCGCCGACTACTTCGGCAAACTGCTGCGCTCGCTGGCCAGGACCGAGGGCTTCGACACCGACACCCCGTGGCGCGAGCTGAGCGCCGCCGACCAGAAGATCGTGCTGCACGGGGTCGGCGATCCGCTGCTGGTGCGTTACCGCAACCGCTACGGGCGGGAGCGGTCCTACTCGGCGAAATACGAGGGCGTGGTGCCCTACATCAAGCGGCGGCACGCCGAGGCCGAGACCGACACCTCCCGGGAGCGGTTCGCCGGTTACATGCGCGAGGTGCCCTGCACCGCCTGCCGCGGCGCCCGGCTCAAGCCGAGCTCGCTGGCGGTCACCGTCGGCGGCCGCAACATCGCCGAGGTGTCGGACCTGTCGATCGCCGAGGCGGCCGAGTTCCTCGGTTCCTTGGAGCTGAGCCACCGGGAACGGCAGATCGCCGAACGGGTGCTCAAGGAGATCCACGAGCGGCTCCGGTTCCTGCTCGATGTCGGGCTGGACTATCTGACCCTGTCCCGGCCCGCGGGGTCGCTGTCCGGCGGTGAGGCGCAGCGGATCAGGCTGGCCACCCAGATCGGCGCCGGCCTGGTCGGCGTGCTCTACGTGCTCGACGAGCCGAGCATCGGGCTGCACCAGCGCGACAACCACCGGCTGATCGAGACCCTGGTCCGGCTCCGCGACCTGGGCAACACGCTGATCGTCGTCGAGCACGACGAGGACACCATCCGCACCGCCGACTGGGCCGTCGACATCGGCCCCGGGGCGGGGGAGCACGGCGGCCATGTCGTCGTCTCCGGTCCGGTCGACGAGCTGCTGACCAGCACCGACTCGCTCACCGGGGCCTACCTGTCGGGGCGCCGCAGCATCCCGATGCCGACCCATCGCCGGCCCGGCAAGGGCCTGGCGGTGACCGTGCACGAGGCCACCGAGAACAACCTCGACAACGTCACCGTCTCCTTCCCGCTCGGGCAGCTGGTGTCGGTGACCGGGGTGTCGGGGTCGGGCAAGTCGACCCTGGTCAACCAGATCCTCTACACGGCGCTGGCCAAGCGGATCTACAACGCCCGCGAGGTGCCCGGCCGGCACCGGTCGATCACCGGTGCCGAACACATCGACAAGGTGATCCACGTCGACCAGTCGCCGATCGGGCGGACGCCGCGGTCGAACCCGGCCACCTACACCGGCGTCTTCGACCACATCCGCAAGCTGTTCGCGTCCGCACCGGAGGCGAAGGTGCGCGGTTACCAGCCCGGCCGGTTCTCGTTCAACGTCAAGGGCGGGCGCTGTGAGGCGTGCTCCGGTGACGGCACGATCAAGATCGAGATGAACTTCCTGCCCGATGTCTACGTGCCCTGCGAGGTCTGCAAGGGCGCGCGATACAACCGCGAGACCCTCGAGGTGCACTACAAGGGCCGGACGATCGCCGAGGTGCTGGACATGCCGATCGAGGAGGCGGCCGAGTTCTTCGCCGCCATTCCGGCGATCGCCCGGCACCTCAAGACGCTCAACGATGTCGGCCTGGGTTATGTACGCCTCGGCCAACCGGCACCGACGCTGTCCGGTGGCGAGGCACAGCGGGTGAAGCTGGCCGCCGAGCTGCAGAAGCGGTCCACCGGTCGCACCCTCTATGTGCTCGACGAGCCGACCACCGGCCTGCACTTCGAGGACATCCGCAAGCTGCTCGGTGTCCTCGGCCGACTGGTCGACGCCGGGAACTCGGTGGTGGTGATCGAGCACAACCTCGATGTCATCAAGACCTCGGACTGGATCATCGACATGGGTCCCGAGGGTGGTTCCGGTGGTGGCCGGCTGCTCGTGGAGGGTACGCCGGAGACCGTCGCCGACACCCCGGAGTCGCACACCGGTCGGTTCCTCAAGCCGCTGCTGGAGGGTCACCACGTGCCGGTCGCGCTGCCCGAGGAGCCCCTGTTCGAGGCGCCCGAGCCGGTGAAGGGTGCGAAGGGCCGCCGTGCGGCGAAGCAGTCGCCGAGCACGCGGGCCGTCGCGGCCAACGGGTCGGCGAAGCAGAGCACCGCCAAGCAGACCCCCGCCAAGCAGCCCCCCGCCAAGCAGCCCCCCGCCAAGAAGGCCCCGGCCAAGCAGACCCCCACGAAGAAGGCGGCTGCAGGCAGGGCGACCGCGAAGAAGGCGGCACCGGCGAAGAAGGCCGCAGCCAAGAAGGCCGCCGCGAAGAAGGCGCCGGCGAAGAAGTCGGGTACGCGGAAGGCCGCCGCGCGCCGCTGATGGACCATGCGATCCATCGATTCCTGAGTGCATCCGTCGAGCCCCGCAGCACGCGACGGATGGACCCTCGATTCGATGGATCGCAGCGGAGGGGGCGCAACCGCACGCCGCTGAGCACCGGTCAGTTCGCGGTTGCCCTCCTCGGCAGGCAGAATCGCGGGGTGCCCAGCTCAGCCCCCGCCGCCGCCGACCGCCGGTCGGCGTACACCGTCGGTCAGCACCTCGGCGCCTGGGCGGTGCACGCGCTGACCATGTCCGGCATCGTCTGGGCCGTCCTGGCGCTGCTCGCGCTGCTCCGGCAGGACCTGCTGGCGATGTGGGGCTGGCTCGCGGTCGCGCTGGTCGTCGACGGGCTGGACGGCACGCTCGCCCGCCGTGCCGAGGTGAGCCAGCGGATCCCGTGGTTCGACGGGACCGCCCTGGACACCGTCGTCGACTATCTGACCTGGACCTTCATCCCGGCCCTGTTCCTCTATCTGCACATCCCCTTCGGCCCGGCGCCGATGCCGCTGCTGATGATGCTGCTGATCAACGTGTCCTCGTTGTTCTGCTACTGCAACAAGGGCATGAAATCCAGCGACTACTACTTCGTCGGCTTCCCGGCGGCCTGGAACATCGTCGCGGTCTATCTGTGGCTGCTCGACACCGGGCCGGTGTTCAACGTGATCGCGACGATCGTGCTCTCCGCGCTCACCCTGGCCCCGATCGATTTCCTGCATCCGTTCCGGGTACGCCGGCTGATGGCGGTCAACATCCTCGCGGTGGCCGCCTGGCTCGCCGGCACCATCTGGCTGGTGCTGGCCCACCCGGACGCCCCGCTGCCGGCGCAGCTGATCTGGTGGCTCGGCGGCGGCTGGTTCTTCGCCGTCAGCCTGCTGCGCACCATCCGCGGCCGCGCCGACGACACCTCAGGCTGACGCGACGGCCGGGGTACGCCGGGAGAACAGCGCCGTCGCCGCCAGCACCAGCAGCGCCACTAGCGCCGCCACCACACCGACCAGCGCCGACTGCGGGGCATCGGTGAGCCGGCCGATCGCGATCCAGGCCAGGCCCCAGCCGAGGGCCAGGCCGACGCCCCACTTGCCGCCCAGGCTGCGTGCCTGCGCCAGGCCGATCACCCCGGCGACGGCCAGCACGACCACCGCCACGATCGGGTTCGCGCCACCGAAGTCCACCCCGGAGGAGGCCAGCGCGGCCGCGATGTTGGCGACCGTCGCGATGGTCACCCAGCCCAGATAGAGCCCCATCGTGCCGTCGACGACCACGGTCTCCACCGGGCCGGTGGGCCGGGTGCGGGCGAGCCGCCGGCCGATGATCGACAGCACCGCCAGCAGCGCGATGATCACCAGCACGCTCACCCAGATCCAGCCGACCTGGGTGACGCCGAGCCAGACGGCGTTGAGCACCATCGAGACCGCGATCAGCGGCCCGGTCGCGCGGGCCCGGTCACTCGTCCGCTGCGCCGGCAGCCACTGCCACACCACATGGGCGAGCAGCCCGAGATAGATCACCGACCAGATCGTGAAGGCGGGGCCGGCCGGAGCCAGCAGCGTCGCATCGGCGGCCAGCGAACCGCCGGAGGACTCCTCGACCCGGGTGCCGATCAACCCCGTACCGAACGCGGTGCCGACCAGGCAGACGGCCATGGCGACCGTGACCAGGATCCTGCGGGTGGTGTCGTTCATGGTGACTCCCGTCGTCGCGACCAACCTGGTCGTGCGACCCACACTAATGGCCCGCCCCACGCGCGGCGGTTCAGTCGGGCGGTTCAGTCGGGCAGGGCGGCCAGGTCGCGTTCGAACAGCTCCCGCATCCTCACCCGCTGCTCCGGCGAATCCCAGCGCAACCGTTCGAAGTCGGCGACCGCCTCGGCCGCCACCCGGGCCAGCGATCCATCGCTGATCAACCCGTGCCGCCACGCCACCAGGGCCGCGCCCACATAGGTGTCGACGAACCAGATCCCGCGCTCGGCGTACGCCTGCCGCTCGGCCCGGTCGGTGGCCACCACGTCGTGGATCAGCACCAGCCGGACGGCCGGCCCGTGCCGGGCGTACAACTGCTCGCCGACGATCACATCGCCCTGGCCCGAATCACCGAGGAAAACCAACCCGTACTCGGGAAACAGCCGCCGGTACCGCCGTACGTTGGTCAGCTTGCGGGTCGCCATCGAGCGATGGCTGAACAGATTCCGCAGGCCCCCGGAGAGCATCGACATCTTCGAGATGCCGGCCCTGCGCAGCACCTCGCGGGAGTAACCCTCGATCAGCCCCCAGGCGTCCTTCGGGCGGGCGGTGAGGAAGGTCAGATCACCGGTGTCGAAGGGGCGGCCGCTGGGGCCCTGATCGAGAGCCTGGTAGAGCGCGAGCAGTCCCGGATAGACGGTGCCGCGCGGATAGCGGCGATCGTTCAGCGCGCAGAGTGCGGTGTCGTCGATGTCGGAGAGCACCTTCGGATCACCGATGTCGAGCCGATCGGCCTCGTCGGCGAAGTGGTCCAGGATCCGCTGGCGCACCCGACCGGCCCGCAGATCGGTGAACACCAGATCCTCCAGATCGCGGGCCTCGTGGGTGTTGATCAGATTCTTCAACCGGGTCAGTCGTGGACCGTGCACCCCGAGCAGCAGCTCGGCGAGCGCCGCATCGCGCTCGCGGCCGCGGCGCCGCTCCTGCATCTGGTGCGCGGCATGCGCGAGGCGGGCCAGCTCCGGGTCGTCGGTCTGCCGCTGTTCGGGTGTCTGGCTCTGTTCAAGCATCGGCGGTCCCGGTGGTGAAGGGGGTGGGGCGTCCGGTACGCCGGGCGCGCGGGCGATCGAGGCGGACCAGCAGGGCGCCGGGGTCGACGGAGAAGACGGCCTCACCGACCGAGGGCAGCACGTCACCGTCCAACTGCACCGGATGCGGCTGCTCGGGTACCACGCGGACGGTCCGGGCGCGGCCCAGCACCAGCCCGGAACCGGGGACCGGTCGGTGCCGCAGCCCCTGCCAGGCGACCGGCAACCACTGGGCCGGGTGGCGTACCCGGGCCTCCATCAGCTCCAACCGGCCGTCGTCGAGCAGGGCGTGCGGGAAGACCGCGATGCCACCGGGGATCCGGCCGCAGTTGCCGACCAGCACCGACCACACCTCGGTGTCCTCGGCGGCCTGCTCGTCGACCTGCAACCGGACCCGCACGGGACGGCGATGCAGATGCTGCGCGCCGGCCCCCAGATAGGCGAGCCAGCCCAGCCGGGACTTGGTGTGCGCGGAGGTGGCCAGCACCGTGTGCGCGTCGTGGCCCATCCCGGCGAGCACCAGGAAGGTCTCCTCGGGCAGCCAGTCACCGGTGTCCGCGTGGGCGCGGACCGACACCCGGCCGAGGTCGACCGGGGCGGTGGCGCCGTGCAGCGCCAACCGGATCGCGCGACGCAGATTTCCCGGTGGCAGCAGCAGATTCCGGGCGAACAGGTTCGCGGTGCCCAGCGGCACGACCCCGAGCGGTACGCCGGAGTGCGCGAGCCCGCGCGCCACCTCGCGCACCGTGCCGTCGCCACCGAGCGCGACCACCAGGTCGGCCCCGTCGGCGACGGCCTGCTCGGCCTGTTCGGCACCGGCCTCGGCGATCGTGGTGGTGACGATCGACGGTTCGGGCCAGCCGGCCTGCTCGCAGGCGGTCCGCAGTTCGCCGGCCGCCCACTCGGCCTTCGGTCGGATCGGGTTGACCACGCCGACCACGCGCGTCGGGCGCGCCGGGTCGGCCAGCGGTGCCCGCAGCAGTGGCAACTTCGCGGTGGACCAGGGACGCCCGATCAGCACCGGGTCAGCCGATCCGCAGGTTGTCGCCGTCGTCGGTGACTGTCGCCGGTTGCAGCCCGGTTCGCGCGGGGCCGAGGGTGCGGCTGCCGTCGACGATCGAGAATTCCGAACCGTGGCAGGCGCAGACGATCTGCTGCTGCCGGACGTAGGACACCGAACAGCCGCCGTGCGGGCAGATGTTGCTGAACGCCCGGAAGTCACCGGCGGTCGGCTGGGTCACCACGAACCGCTTCTCCAGCACCACGCCACCGCCCACCGCGACCTTGTCCTTGGGCACCTGGACCGGTGGGGCGGACGGGGTCGGGGACGGGGACGGGGCAGCCTGGCTCTGATCCCCGCAGGCGGTGGCCGCCAGGCCGACACCGAGACCGGCGGCGGCCACCACACCGCCGCGCAGCACCCGACGCCGATCCGGGCGGGTCGGGCTGTCGGGTCCGTCGGCCCCGGGCCGGTGCTCGGTCATCGGTTCTCCTTCGCGGTGGAGGTCTGGACCGCAGCCATCCCGGTGCGCGCCAACTCGGCGGTGATCCGGCGGTCGGTCCAGATCTTCCACCCCTCGATCAGGAATCCGGACAGGATCAACAGGGCCACGACAAGCACCACCCACCACGGATAGTCCTCCCCGGTCGCCCAGAAATAGACGTACGGCGCGACGAAGGTGACCGCGGTGACCAGCGTGCCCAGGGCCCGGACCAGCCGTCGCTTGGCGGTGACCATCGCGATCACCCCCCAGGTGTAGGGGATCGCGCGGTGAGCATGTCGATCGCCCAGAGGATCCCGAGATGGCCCTTGAACTCCTTGACGAAGGTCACCGGCAGCGCCCGGAGCGCCGAATAGATCAGCACCACCACATAGAAGAAGACCGCCGGGTCCCGCAGCCACCGGCCGATCGCGCTGCGCCGGACATGCGGCACCTCGAGCCGTTCCAGGGCGCGGACCAGACGCGACGGGGTACGCAGGGTGTCGATCCCGCTCAGCGAACGCGCCAGCCAGGCCCGGCGGAGCGGGTCGGCGTCGTCGGCGGACCAGGCCTCGGCGAGCTGCAGCGGGTTGATCGCCAGCGGCTCCTGGCCGTGGTGCACCTCGCCGATCAGATGCACCTGGTCGGGGCCGAAGATCTGCTGCAGCCGCTCCAGGCCCTCGGTGTCGGCGTGGAAGATCCAGAGCTGGATGCCGCGGGCCAGGCTGTCCGAGAGCAGATCGCCGACCAGCCGTCCCTCGGCATCACCGGCCAGGAAGTCCTGCGGTGCGCTGGTCAACCGGCCCAGTTCGGGCAGGTCGCGGACGTGCCGGGGGCGCAGGTCGGAGATCCGGCGTACGCCCGCCGCCCGCATCAGCGCGTCGGCGTCGATCGGCAACTCCCGCGCGGTCGCCAGCGACAGCACATCGCCGCCCTGCACCAGCTCGCGCAGGGCGGTGCGTACCTCCCCGCTCGCCATGCGGCCCATGCTAGGGGGAACCTGTGCCACAAGTGGACAGGTCGGGGCCCAATCGGGGGACGCGTCCTCCTGTGGTCGGGGAGTCATCTCGACACGTCGGCCATTGCTCCGCTGCGCTGCGCATGGCCGACTACTCGATGAGCGGGCTGCGTCGGCCATTGCTCCGCTGCGCTGCGCATGGCCGACTACTCGATGAGCGGGCTGACCGGCCGACGCGGGCCCGGTGGCTTCGACTCGGTCGTTCCTCCCTCGCTCAGCCAGCGGGCGCGGGGTCAGCGGCGGTGACTACGCTGGCCTGATGGCCGATCCCTCCAGCTACCGCCCCGCGCCCGGGGCCATTCCCACCCAACCGGGCGTCTATCGTTTCTCCGACGAGCACGGCCGGGTGATCTACGTCGGCAAGGCCAAGAACCTGCGCTCCCGGCTCAACTCCTACTTCGCCGACCCGGCGAACCTGCTGGACCGCACCCGGCGGATGGTCACCACCGCGGCCAAGGTGGAGTGGACCGTCGTGCAGACCGAGGTCGAGGCGCTGCAGCTGGAGTACTCCTGGATCAAGGAGTTCGACCCGCGGTTCAACATCAAGTACCGCGACGACAAGTCCTATCCGTGGCTGGCGGTGACCTGGTCCCAGGAGTATCCGCGCGTCTTCGTGGGCCGTGGTGCCAAGCGGAAGGGCAACCGCTATTTCGGCCCCTACGGGCACGCCTGGGCGATCCGGGAGACCGTCGACCTGCTGCTGCGGGTGTTCCCGATGCGGTCCTGCTCGGACGGCACCTTCCGGAACGCCGCCGCGGCCGGCCGGCCCTGCCTGCTCGGCTACATCGACAAGTGCTCCGCGCCCTGCGTCGGCCGGATCTCGGCGGAGGACCATCGCCAGATCGTCGCCGACTTCATCCAGTTCATGAGCGGCCAGTCGACCACCATGCTGCGCCGGTTGCAGACCCGGATGAAGATCGCCTCCGACGACCAGGAGTACGAGCTCGCCGCGAAGATCCGCGACGACATCGGTGCCCTGAACCGGGCCACCGAGCAGAACGCGATCGTGCTCGGCGACGGCACCGACGCCGATGTGGTGGCGCTCGCCGAGGACCCGCTGGAGGTCGCGGTGCAGATCTTCCACGTCCGCGGTGGCCGGGTCCGCGGCGAACGCGGCTGGGTCGCCGATCGCACCGACGACGCCGACACCGGTGAGCTGGTCGAGACCTTCCTGCAGCAGCTCTACGGCGAGGTGCTCGCCGGCGCCACTCCGGTCGAGGGGGAGGGCGGTCGCTCGATCCCACGGGAGGTGCTGGTCCCGGTGCTGCCGCCCTCGGTCGGGCCGCTGGAGCAGGTGCTCGGTGAACGCCGCGGGGCCCGGGTCCAGATCCGGGTGCCCCAGCGCGGTGACAAGAAGACCCTGCTGGAGACCGTGACCCGCAACGCCAGGGAGGCGCTGGTCCGGCACAAGACCAAGCGGGCCTCCGACCTGACCACCCGGAACCGGGCGCTGGAGGAGATCGCCACCGCCCTCGATCTGCCGGAGCCGCCGCTGCGGATCGAGTGCTACGACATCTCCAACCTGCAGGGCAGCGAGGTGGTCGCCTCGATGGTCGTCTTCGAGGACGGCCTGCCGCGCAAGAGCGAGTACCGGCGGTTCGTGATCCGGGGCGTCGAGGGCCAGAACGACGTCGCCTCGATGCACGAGGTGATCACCCGCCGGTTCAAGCGGCTGCTCGACGATCGGCAGGCGATGGCCGCCGGCCGCGATGACGGTTCCGGTGGCGAACAGGCGCTGCTGGTCGACCCGACGACCGGGGCGCCGCGCAGGTTCGCGTACGCCCCGGCGCTGGTCGTGGTGGACGGCGGTCCGCCGCAGGTCGCCGCCGCCGCGGATGCGCTGGCCGAGCTCGGCATCACCGAGGTGGCCCTCTGCGGCCTGGCCAAGCGGCTCGAGGAGGTGTGGCTGCCCGATGAGGAGTATCCGGTGATCCTGCCGCGCTCCAGCGAGGGCCTCTATCTGCTGCAGCGACTCCGCGACGAGGCGCACCGCTTCGCGATCGGCCACCACCGCGGCCGACGCAGCCGCACCATGGTCGAATCGGTGCTCGACGACGTACCCGGGCTGGGCGAGGTGCGGCGCAAGGCGCTGATCGCCCATTTCGGTTCGCTGAAGAAGCTCCGTGCCGCGAGTACCGAGGAGATCGCCGCGGTCCCGGGCTTCGGCGTACGCACCGCCGAGGCGGTGCACGCGGCACTCGCCGGCAAGCCGGCCGGTGAGGCGATCAACATGACCACTGGGGAGGTGCTGTCGGATTGATCGATGGGGATAATGAGCGGGTGACCCAATCGATCGACCCGGATCCCGCCCCCAGCACCGTCGAGGTGGCCGCCCCATCGGGAGACGACATCCGGGTGGTGATCGTCACCGGGATGTCCGGCGCCGGTCGGCGTACCGCCGCCCACGCGCTGGAGGATCTCGGCTGGTACGTGGTCGACAACCTGCCGCCGGTGATGCTGCCCAAGCTCTACGAGCTGGCCCGGGCCGAGGGGATCACCCGGCTCGCCACCGTCCTCGACGTCCGCGGGCGCACCCTGTTCGAGGAATTGCCCGGTGTGTTCGCCCGGCTCGAATCGGCGGGTACGGTGCCCGAGATCCTGTTCATCGAGGCCAGCGACGAGGTGATCGTGCAGCGCCAGGAGTCCTCCCGGCGCCCGCACCCGCTGCAGGGCGACGGTCGCCTGCTCGACGGGGTACGCCGGGAGCGCGAGCTGCTCGCCACCCTGCGCGCCGGTGCCGACCTGGTGATCGACACCTCCGCGATGAACGTGCACCAGCTGACCTCGCGGGTGGTGCACGCCTATGAGGGTGAGGGCACCGACAAGCTGCGGGTCACGCTGATGTCCTTCGGCTTCAAGAACGGCATCCCGGTCGATGCCGACATGGTGATCGATGTGCGCTTCCTGCCGAACCCGCACTGGGTGCCCGAGCTGCGGCCGCAGACCGGGCTCAGCCAGCCGGTCGCCGACTATGTGCTGCGCCAGCCCGCGGCCGGGCCGTTCCTGCAGCAGCTGCAGGCCCTGATGATGACCGTCGCCCGCGGTTATCTCAATGAGGGCAAGAGATTCGCCACCGTCGGCATCGGCTGCACCGGCGGCAAGCACCGCTCCACCGCGATGGCCGAGGAGCTCGGCCGGCGGCTCCGCGAGGTCGGGATGCCGACCAAGGTGCTGCACCGTGATCTGGGGCGCGAATGAGCGTACGTCGCTTCGACCTTCCTTTCGAGCGGCTGCCGTCGGTGACCGCCTTCGGCGGCGGGCACGGGCTGTTCGCCTCGCTGTCCGCGCTGCGTCGGGTCACCGATCGGCTCACCGCCGTGGTCACGGTCGCCGATGACGGCGGTTCCTCGGGCCGGCTCCGGGAGGAGTTCGGTTGCCTGCCGCCGGGTGATCTGCGGATGGCGCTGGCCGCGCTCTGTGGGGACGACCACTGGGGCCGCACCTGGGCGGATGTGTTGCAGTCCCGGTTCACCGGCGACGGGCCGCTCGCCGGGCACGCGGTCGGCAATCTGCTGATCCTCGGCCTGTGGGAGAAGTTCGGCGACCCGGTGGCCGGGTTGGACATGGTCGCGGAGCTGCTCGGTGCCAAGGGCCGGGTGCTGCCGATGTCCTCGGTGCCGCTGCAGATCGTCGCCGAGGTGATCGGCATCGATCCGCTCAGCCCCGACGAGGTCTCCCTGGTCAGCGGGCAGGCCCGGGTGGCGAAGACCGAGGGCGAGGTGCACACCGTGCGGCTGGAGCCGGAGAACCCGCCGGCCCGCCCGGAGGTCATTGAGGTGGTCCGCGACACCGACTTCGTGGTCCTCGGCCCCGGTTCCTGGTTCACCTCGGTGATCCCGCACCTGCTGGTGCCCGAGCTGGCCGAGGCGATCATCGAGACCCGGGCCCGCCGGCTGCTCACCCTCAATCTGATGCCGGCCGATGAGACCGACGGCTACTCCGCCAGCCAGCATCTGGAGATCCTCGCCGACCACGCGCCCCGGCTCCGGCTGGACTACATCGTCGCCGACGAGACCTTCGCCCGCGACGACAAGCACCTGGCCAACTACGCGGTCTCGCTGGGTGCCGAACTGGTGCTGGCCGATCTGGCGATGCGCGATGGGACGCCTCGGCACGACCCGTTGCGGCTGGCTTCGATCTTCGCTGAACTGATGGGGGTCTGATATCAATGTCATTCTTGTCCGCGAGGCTTCGGACCTGGACTCCCGTCCGGGCGTCTCGAACCGGTACGCCCATCCGGGCGTTTCGAACCGGGACGCCCATCCGGGCGTGCGCCCGGAGGTCCAGCACAGGAGGGAAGCGGTTCCGGTGGCACTGACGCAACAGGTGAAGGCCGAGCTGGCGACCATCTCGGTGACCAGGCCCAGCGCCCGGCGGGCCGAGGTCGCGGCCACGCTGCGGTTCGCCGGCGGGCTGCATCTCGCCGGTGGCCGGATCGTGATCGAGGCCGAACTGGACACCGGTGCCGCCGCGCGCCGGCTGCGGACCGCGATCAGCGACGTGTTCGGGCACGACTCCGACCTGGTCGTGGTGAGCGGCTCCGGGATCCGCCGCGGCACCCGCTACGTGGTCCGGGTGATCAAGGACGGTGAGGCGCTGGCCCGCCAGACCGGACTGATCGACTCCCGCGGCCGGCCCGCCCGCGGGCTGCCGCCGCAGGTGGTCTCCGGCGGGGCCGGGGACTGCGTGGCCGCCTGGCGCGGTGCCTTCCTGGCGCACGGATCGCTGACCGAACCCGGCCGTTCGATGTCGCTGGAGGTGACCGCCCCCGGCCCGGAGGCCGCACTGGCACTGGTCGGCGCCGCCCGCCGGCTGGACATCTCCGCCAAGGCCCGGGAGGTCCGCAATGTCGACCGGGTGGTGATCCGCGACGGCGATGCGATCGCGGCGATGCTGACCCGGATGGGTGCCCACCAGTGCGTGCTGGTCTGGGAGGAGCGCCGGATGCGCCGCGAGGTGCGTGCCTCGGCCAACCGGCTGGCGAACTTCGACGACGCCAACCTGCGCCGCTCGGCGCGGGCCGCGGTCGCCGCCGGGGCGCGGGTCGAGCGGGCCCTGGAGATCCTCGGTGAGGATGTCCCGGAGCATCTGCAGGCCGCCGGGGTGCTGCGGGTGGAGAACAAGCAGGCGTCGCTGGAGGAGCTCGGTCAGCTGCACACCCCGCCGCTGACCAAGGACGCGGTGGCCGGCCGGATCCGGCGGCTGCTCGCGATGGCCGACAAGCGGGCCGCCGACCTCGGCGTACCGAACACCGAGGCCAGCCTCAGCCCGGAGATGCTGGAGGACTGACCTCGCGGTTCCCGAGCAGCCAGCGGGCGGCGTTGGTGACGAACCGTTTCGCGGTGGGGGAGTCGTACGCCCGGGCATCGTGACCCAGCCCGGAATAGACGGCGCGGCCATCCGCGCTCGCCCAGGCCATCACCTCAGCCGAACCGTCGAGGTCATGGTCCAGCAGCGGTACCGTGCCGGAATCCCTGCTGAGCAAGGAATAACGCTCATCCTCGGCCTCGACCTCGGTCAACCCGGCGAGCGTCGGATGATCCGGCGCCAGCACCCGGAACCGGCTCGGCCCGCGCGGCGGATGCATCGAGGTGCCGCGGATCCAGCGGCCGCCGAGGATGCCCCGCCAGGCCGGCCAGTCGGCGAAGGTGTTCGCCGCGGTATGCACCCCCAGCACCCGGCCGCCGTCGGCCAGCCAGCGTTCGCAGGCGGCGAAGGCGGCATCCCATTCGGCGTTGGCGGCGGGCGGGTTCGCCGGGTCGGCGCCGACACCGCAGTTGACCACCAGCAGGTCGATCCCGGCCAGCTCGCCGAGGGCGTCGGGTTCGTCGGTGCGCAGCTCCACCGGGTACGCCTCGGCCAGCCAGTCGCGCAGCGCGGCCCCGGTCTCGGCGAACGGATGCCACGGGTCGGCGTACCGCTGGTCACCGGTGAGGACACGGACGCGGGGGGTGACGATGTTCACGCGGTGAACCTAGCCCGCGGGGTTCAACGGCTGTACGGCGACCCCCGCGGGACCGATAGGGTGGAGCTGTCCGACAAGTCGGGCCGGCGTGGTCGGTGATCAAGCAGCCGCCAGCATCCGAATGGCCCGCATCGCGCAATGCGAAGGAGCACCCAAGAATGACCGTGAAGGTTGGAATCAACGGCTTCGGCCGCATCGGCCGCAACTACTTCCGGGCCCTGATGGCCTCCGGTGCCGACATCGAGGTCGTCGCCGCCAATGACCTGACCGACAACGCCGCGATCGCCCACCTGCTCAAGTTCGACACCGTGCTCGGCCGGTTCCCCGGTGAGATCGTCGCCAACGACGAGGGCATCACCGTCGACGGCAAGCTGATCAAGATCTTCTCCGAGAAGGACCCGGCGAACATCCCGTGGGGCGAACTCGGCGCCGACATCGTGATCGAGTCCACCGGCATCTTCACCGACGCCACCAAGGCCAAGGCGCACATCGACGGCGGTGCCAAGAAGGTCATCATCTCCGCTCCGGCGAAGAACGAGGACATCACCGTGGTGATGGGCGTCAACGACCAGGACTACGATCCGGCGACCCAGAACATCATCTCCAACGCGTCCTGCACCACCAACTGCCTGGCCCCGCTGGCCAAGGCGCTGAACGACGCGCTGGGCATCAACAAGGGTCTGATGACCACGGTGCACGCCTACACCCAGGACCAGAACCTGCAGGACGGCCCGCACAAGGACCCGCGCCGGGCCCGCGCCGCCGCGCAGAACATCGTGCCGACCTCCACCGGTGCGGCCAAGGCCATCGGCCTGGTGCTGCCGGAGCTGAAGGGCAAGCTGGACGGCTACGCCCTGCGCGTCCCGGTGATCACCGGTTCCGCCACCGACCTCACCTTCGAGGCCGGCCGGGAGACCTCGGTCGAGGAGGTCAACGAGATCATGAAGAAGGCCGCCGAGTCCGGTCCGCTGGCGCCGTACCTGAACTACAGCGACGATCCGCTGGTCTCCAGCGACATCGTCACCGACCCGGCGTCCTGCATCTTCGACTCCGGCCTGACCAAGGTGATCGGCAACAACGTCAAGGTCGTCGGCTGGTACGACAACGAGTGGGGCTACTCCAACCGGCTGGTCGACCTGACCAAGCTGGTCGGCGAGAAGCTCTGAGGGCCCGCGGATGAACTCGATCGCGGACCTGGGCGACCTGCGCGGTCGCAAGGTGCTGATCCGCTGCGATCTGAACGTCCCGCTGGACGGGGACCGGATCACCGACGACGGGCGGATCAAGGCCTCGGTACCGACGCTGACCAAGCTGCTCGACGCGGGGGCGCGGGTGATCGTGCTCGCCCACCTGGGTCGGCCGAAGGGTCAGGTCAAGACCGAGTTCTCCCTCGCCCCGGCCGCGACGCGGCTCGGCGAGCTGCTCGGCAAGGACGTGCAGCTCGCCGGTGATGTCGTCGGCGAGTCCGCCCAGGGCCTGGCCGAGGGCCTCGGCGACGGCGAGATCATGATGTGCGAGAACGTCCGCTTCGAACCGGGCGAGGAGTCCAAGGAGGAGGCTGAGCGGCAGCAGCTGGCCCAGGCGTACGCCGCCCTGGCCGGTGCCGAGGGTGCCTTCGTCTCCGACGGGTTCGGGGTGGTGCACCGCAAGCAGGCCTCGGTCTACGACGTGGCCAAGCTGCTGCCGAACGCGGCCGGTGATCTCGTCGAGAACGAGGTCGAGGTGCTGAAGCGGCTCACCGACGATCCGCAGCAGCCCTATGTGGTGGTGCTCGGTGGTGCCAAGGTCTCCGACAAGCTGAAGGTGATCGACAACCTGCTGGCCAAGGCCGATGCCCTGGTGATCGGTGGCGGGATGGTCTTCACCTTCCTCAAGGCCCAGGGTCACGAGGTCGGCAAGTCGCTGCTCGAGGAGGACCAGGTCGAGACCTGCCGCAACTACCTCGACCACGCCAACAAGAACTCCAAGGAGATCGTGCTGCCGACCGACATCGTGGTGGCGCCGGAGTTCAAGGCGGACGCCCCGGCGACCGTCGTACCGGCCGATGAGATGCCGGCGGATCAGCTCGGCCTGGACATCGGTCCGGAGTCGGCGCTGGCGTTCGCCAACGTGATCCGCTCGGCCAGGACGGTGTTCTGGAACGGCCCGATGGGCGTGTTCGAGATGGACGCCTTCGCCGGCGGGACCCGGGAGGTCGCCGAGGCGCTCACCCATGTGCACGGGCTGTCGGTGGTCGGCGGTGGGGATTCCGCCTCGGCGGTACGCCACCTCGGCTTCTCCGACGACCAGTTCGGGCACATCTCCACCGGCGGTGGCGCGTCGCTGGAATACCTTGAGGGCAAGGAATTGCCCGGTCTGGCCGTACTGGAGGGAGGCGATCGATGAGTGATCGCAAGCCGCTGATCGCCGGCAACTGGAAGATGAACCTGAACCACGTCGAGGCCAACGGGCTGGTGCAGAAACTGGCCTGGACGCTGAAGGATCACCGGCACGACCCGGCGAAGTCCGAGGTCGTCGTGCTGCCCCCGTTCACCGATCTGCGCACCGTGCAGACGCTGATCGAGGGTGACCGGCTGGAGATCGGTTACGGCGCCCAGGACGTGTCGGTGCACGACAGCGGCGCCTACACCGGGGAGATCTCGGCGGGGATGCTCGCCAAGCTCGGCTGCGGTTACGTCGTGGTCGGGCACTCCGAGCGCCGGCAGTACCACGACGAGACCGACGACGTGGTCGCCGCCAAGGCCCGGCTGGTGCTGGAGTGGGACATGATCCCGATCGTCTGCGTCGGCGAGGGCCTGGACGTCCGCCAGGCCGGCGACCAGGTCGCCTACACCCTGGAGCAGGTGCAGGGCTCGCTGGCCGGGATCGGCGACGAGGCGCTGGCCAAGGTGGTGATCGCCTACGAGCCGGTCTGGGCCATCGGCACCGGTGAGGTGGCGACCCCCGATGACGCCCAGGAGGTGTGTGGCGCGATCCGGCGATTCATCGCCGAACAGCGGCACATCGACCTGGCCGATCAGGTCCGGATCCTCTACGGCGGTTCGGTGAAGTCGGGAAACTGCGCCGACATCATGGACAAGCCGGACATCGACGGTGCCCTGGTCGGTGGCGCGAGCCTCGACCCGGAGGAGTTCGCCGCCATTGCGCGCTTCTACGACCTGCCCAGGGTCGGCTGAGACCGTCGCGTCGCATCATCGATAGCAGATCCCGGTACCGCACCAGCGGTGCCGGGATCTGCGTTTGGTCCATGGCCCCACGGGGATTAGAGTTGCGCGCGTGATTCTGCTCCCGCTGGCCATGCAGTGGCCGATCCTCGTCGTGACCATCGTGCTGGGTCTTACCAGCGTGATCCTGGCGCTGATGGTCCTGCTGCACAAGAGCCGTGGCGGCGGCATGTCGGACCTGTTCGGCGGTGGCATGTCCACCTCGCTGGGTGGCACCTCGATCGCCGAGCGCAACCTGGACCGGATCACCATCATCGTCGGCGCGATCTGGTTCGTCAGCATCCTTGCGTTGCTGGCGCTCTACCGGTTCCTGGCCTGATCGCCGACCACCCCCGAACCCCCGGCCGGATGCGGCCGGTCGACCCAATGGGCCCGCAGGCCCCGAAGAAGGAGACACACACGTGGTAGGTGGGAGCGCCATCCGAGGCAGCCGAGTCGGTGCCGGGCCGATGGGGGAGGCGGAGCGCGGGGACACCGCTCCGCGGCTGTATGTGTCCTACTTCTGCGCCAACTCGCACGAGACCCGCCCGGCCTTCGCGGCCGACGCACAGGTGCCGGAGACATGGGACTGCCCGCGCTGCGGCCTGCCGGCCAACATGGACGCCGAGAACCCGCCGCCGCCGCCGAAGACCACGCCCTACAAGACCCACCTGGCGTACGTGAAGGAGCGCCGCAGCGACTCCGAGGCCGAGGCCATCCTGGACGAGGCACTGACCGCCCTGCGCGCCCGCCGCGCCGCCGGCGAGGTCATCTACTGACAGTGGGGGCGGCGCCCCCCACACCCCCCGGAACGATACGGACGAGCGGTGCTTCGCACGTCCTCTGTTCCGCCCCGAAGAAGGGCTTCGCCCCTTCGGCGGGCGAGGGCTCCGCACCTCGCGCTCCCCGCTGGTAACGGGAACACCCGCTGACCAATGGGTGTTTGATGCCCAGGCGGTATCAAACCATCTGCTGATGCCCGTGCGGTATCAAACCATTTGCTGATGCCCGTGCGGTATCAAACCATTTGCTGATGCCCGTGCGGTATCAAACCATTTGTTGATGCCCGTGTGGCATCAAAGATTTCTTTGATGACTGAGGGGCATCAGACAATTCCTTGATGCCACCTGGGCATCAAAGGGGAACCGATTCACCGGGGTCTGGGACAGGCAGAATTCGGCCCGGCGAGCCGGCCCGCGACCCCCGGCAGCAGGCCGGTGGCGGCCTGCCTCACCGATCGGCGGCGGCGTCCTCGTCGAGGAACCAGACGGTACGCAGGCGGCCGTGTACCGCGCCCGCGGGCAGGTTCTCATCCCCGTCGATGGCGCGGGCGGCGGCGTCGGCCTTCTCCGCGCCCGCGACGATCAGCCAGACCTCGGCGGACTGGTTGATCACCGGGATGGTGAGGCTGATCCGCTCCGGCGGCGGCTTGGGGGAGTCGGTCACCCCGACCACCGTGAACGAGGTGTCCTGCTCGAAGGACGGGTGATCGGGGAAGATCGAGGCCACGTGGCCGTCCGGGCCCATGCCGAGCAGGCAGATGTCGAAGCGGATGTCGCCGAGCTCTGCGGCGTACTGCATCGCCGCCTGGTTGAGGTCGGCCTGCCCACCCTCGGCCGGCATCGGATGCACCCGCGCCGGGTCGAGCGGGATGGTCGCCGCCAGCAGGGCCAGCGTCTGGCCGGCGTTGCGGTCCGGGCTCTCGGTGGCCACGAACCGTTCGTCGCCCCACCAGAACTCGACCCGCTTCCAGTCGACGGTGTTGTCATCACCCTGTCCGTCGGCGAGCTGACGGTACATCCGGTTGGCGATCCGGCCACCGGTCAGGCACAGCTGCACCACGCGGTCCGGATCGGCCTGCAACTGACTGATCGATCGACGGAGCTGGTGCGCCACCGTCGCGGCGAGCTCATCGGCGTCGCCAGAGGTCACCACGGTCATCCAGTCGTCCTTCCTCCGGTGCGGGGGGCGGTTCTGGGCGCGTTCCTGCGGGCGGTCGTCTTCTTGGCGGGCGTCTTCCTGGCCGCGGTCTTCTTCGCCGTCGACTTCTGGGCCGGTGTCTTCTTCGCGACCGCGGCCTTCTTGGCCGTCGTCTGCCGCGGCGAGGTCCGGGTGGCCGGCGCCTTGCTGGTCGAGGACCGGCTCGCGGTCGCCTTCTTCGCCGCGGTCTTGCTGGCGGGCGCCTTCTTCGCGGCCTTCTTGGCCGTGGTCTTCTTTGCGGCCGTCTTCTTGGCGGGCGTCTTCCCGCTCACCGCGGCCTGTGCGGCCTTCGCCTCCGGGGTACGCCGGGCGGCGCCCTTGACCGCGGCCCGCCGGCCGGTGCCGCTGCTGTTGTCCTTGCTGCGCTGCAGCCGCTTCACCAGCACCTGGGCCGCCTGCTCGAAGATGTCGTCGGCGTCCATCCGCCGCAGCTCCTCGGCGAGCAGTTGGTTCACGTCCCGGCGGCGCAGCGCGACCAGCCGATGCGGCTGGCCCGGCACCTGGTAGGAGGCCAGCAACCCGTCGGCACGGGTGATCGCGATGTCCCCGGCGGGTGTGGTCATCCGAACCGCGGTGATACCGGGGCCGCGGGAGGTGAGCCGCTGCACGTCGACCTTGAGCCGCGCCTCCAGCCAGGAGGCCAGCAGATCGGCCGGTGCGTTGTCCCGGGATGCCTCGACGCTGGCGCTGATGATCGGCGCCGGGTACTGGTCCAGCGACGCCGCGAGCAGCACCCGCCACGGGGTGAGCCGGGTCCAGGTCAGATCGGTGTCACCGCGGGCATGGTTGCGGGCCCGCGCCTCCAGGGCCTGCAGCGGCCGCGGGGAGCCCATCGCATCGGTGATCCGCCGGTTCGCCAGCGCGCCGAGCTGGTCGCGGACCGGATCGTCGGGGGCGGCGCCGGGCCACCAGACGACCACGGGCGAATCGGGCAGCAGCAGCGGCAGCACGACCGAGTCGGCGTGCCGGGCCACATCGCCGGCAACCCGGAGGACGATGATCTCACCGGGTTCCTCACCGATCCGCACCTCGGCGTCGAGCCGGTGCCGGCGGCCCTTGCCGGTGACCACCAGCAGGATCCGGGAGGGATGTTCCCGACCGGCGGCCAGGCAGGCCTCCAGCGCGGCCTCGGAGTTCTTCTCGTCGGTGGGGACGACCAGGGTCAGCACCATCCCCGAGGTGGGGGAGCCGATGCTGCGGCGGGCCTTGACGATCGACGAGGCGATCTTGGCCGAGGTGGTGTCGTTCAGCTCGATGATCATGGTGTCTCTCCGATCAGGGCCGGCGCCAGGCGCGGCCGTCGCGGGCGAGCATCTCGCGGGCACTCTCCGGGCCCCAGGTGCCGGCCTCGTAGTCCTCCGGGGGCGTACCGAGACTGGCCCAGTAGTCCAGGATCGGATCGAGGATCATCCAGGACAGCTCGACCTCCTCGCGCTGCGGGAAGAGCGGCGGCTCACCCAGCAGCACATCCAGGATCAACCGCTCGTACGCCTCCGGGCTGTTCTCGGTGAACGACCCGCCGTAGGCGAAGTCCATGTTCACCTGCCGGATCTCCATCTGGGTGCCCGGCACCTTCGCGCCGAACTGCAGGGTCACACCCTCGTCGGGCTGGATCCGCATCACCAGGGCGTTGTTGCCGAGCTCCTCGGTGTCGGTGTCGGTGAACGGCAGGTGCGGGGCCCGCTTGAAACCGAGGGCGACCTCGGTGACCCGGCGGGGGAGCCGCTTGCCGGTACGCAGATAGAACGGCACCCCGGCCCAGCGGCGGTTGTCGATGTCGACCCGGATCGCGGCGAAGGTCTCGGTGGTGGACTTCGGGTCGATGCCCTCCTCCTGGATGTAACCGCGGACCTTCTCACCGCCCTGCCAGCCGGCGGCGTACCGGCCCCGCGCGGTGTGCGCGGCCAGATCCGCCGGGGGCCGGGTGGCGGCCAGCACCTTCTGCTTCTCCACCCGCAGCTGGGCCGCGTCGAAGGAGTTGGGCTCCTCCATCGCGGTCAGCGCGAGCAGCTGCAGCAGGTGGTTCTGGATCACATCGCGCGCCGCGCCGATGCCGTCGTAGTAACCGGCCCGGCCGCCGATGCCGATGTCCTCGGCCATCGTGATCTGCACGTGGTCGATGTAGTTGTTGTTCCAGACCGGTTCGAACAGCTGGTTGGCGAACCGCAGCGCCAGCATGTTCTGCACGGTTTCCTTGCCCAGGTAGTGATCGATCCGGAAGACCGAGGAGGGCGGGAAGACCGAGGAGACCGTCCGCTCCAGCTCCCGCGCCGACTCCAGATCGTGGCCGAACGGCTTCTCGATCACCACCCGGGACCAGGAACCGCTGGTCGACTCGGCCAGCCCGAACTTGCGCAGCTTGCCGACCACCGTGTCGAACAGGCCCGGCGGCAGCGACAGATAGAAGGCGTGGTTGCCACCGGTGCCGCGGACCTGATCCAGTTCGGCGATCGTGTTCTTCAGCGTGATGAACGCGTTGTCGTCGGTCAGTTCACCCGGAACGAAACGGATCCCCTCGACCAGCTGCTGCCAGACCTCCTCGCGGAAGGGGGTCCGGGCGTACTGCTTGACCGAGTCGTGCACGATCTTCTCGAAGTCCTGGTTCTCCCAGTCCCGGCGGGCGAAGCCGACCAGCCCGAAACCGGGCGGCAGCAGCCCCCGGTTCGCGAGGTCGTAGACCGCCGGCATCAGCTTCTTCCGCGACAGGTCGCCGGTGACGCCGAAGATCACCAGGACGCAGGGTCCGGCGATCTGCGGCAACCGGCGATCCTGTGCGTCGCGAAGCGGGTTGGACTTCCCCAGCGTGCGCGCCAGGTTGATCGGGGCCTGCGCTGTCGCGTCAGCCACGCTGTGCTCCTTTTCGTTGCCTGGAACGGTTTCTGGCCGTACGCCTCAGCTGCTCTGCTTCAGCTGATCGGTGACGGTCTCCACCAGTTCGGCCCAGGACTTGTCGAACTTCTCCACGCCCTCGTCCTCGAGCACCTTGACCACATCGTCCAGGTCGATACCGACCTGCTCGAGCGCGGCCATCGTCTGGCGTGCGTCATCGAGGTTCGGGGTGATCGCATCGGCGGTCACCTCACCGTGGTCGGCGAAGGCCTGCATGGTCTTCTCCGGCATCGTGTTCACGGTGCCCGGGGCGATCAGCTCGGCGACATAGAGGGTGTCCGGGTACGCCGGATCCTTGACACCGGTGGACGCCCACAGCGGCCGCTGCACGGTGGCCCCCTTGGCCTTCAGCGCGGCGAAGCGCTCACCGGATTCGAAGACCTGCTGGTAGAGCTCGTAGGCGAGCCGGGCGTTGGCGACCGCTGCCTTGCCCTTCAGCTGGGTGGCCTGCTCGGTGCCGATGGCGTCGAGCCGCTTGTCCACCTCGGAGTCCACCCGGGAGACGAAGAAGGACGCGACCGAGTGCAGCCGGGACAGGTCCCGGCCCTGCTCGGCGGCCTGCTCCAGACCGGCCAGATAGGCATCCATCACGCCCTGGTAGCGCTCCAGGGAGAAGATCAGGGTGACGTTGACCGAGATCCCCTCGGCGATCGTCGCGGTGATCGCCGGCAACCCCTCCTCGGTGGCGGGGATCTTGATCAGCACGTTGTCCCGGCCGACGACCTCGGCCAGCTGCTTGGCCTGGGCGATGGTGCCGGCGGTGTCGCGGGCCAGGCCCGGCTCGACCTCGATGGACACCCGGCCGTCGACCTTGTCGGTGGCCCGGTTGGTGGCCGAGAGCACATCGCAGGCGGCGCGGACATCGTCGGTGGTCAGGGCCTGGATGGCTTCGTCCACGCCGGTGCCGCGGTCCCGCAGGATCTGCAGCTGCGCCTCGTACGCCTCGCCGTTCGACAGTGCGGTGGCGAAGATGGTCGGGTTCGTGGTGACACCGACGACCGAGGACTCGGCGACCAGCTTGGCGAGATCGCCGGTGGCGATCCGCTCCCGGGACAGGTCGTCGAGCCAGATCGATACGCCGGCGTCGGAAAGCTTCTTCAGTCGATCAGACATGTGGCTGCTCCTCTTTGGAGATCAGGGATTTTCAGTGCTGCTGGGCGGTGGCGATGTCCGCGGTGCGGACCCGGCCGTGCGCCCGGCGGGGGAGTGCATCCCCGGGGTTCTTGACCGCGGCCAGGCTCTCCTTGGCGGCTTCGACCACGTGCTCCGCGGTGAAACCGAGCCTCTCGAAGAGCTCGCTGCCGGAGGCGGAGGCGCCGTAGTGCTCCAGGCTGACCGCGCGGCCGTTGTCGCCGATCAGGTCCTGCCAGGACATCGACACCGCGGCCTCGACCGAGACCCGGGCCTTCACATCGGCCGGGATCACCGAGTTGCGGTAGTCGTCGTCCTGCTCGTCGAACCATTCGCGACAGGGCATCGAGACGACCCGGGCGGCGATCCCTTCGCCGGCCAGCTGCTCGGCCGCGGTGAGGGCGTACTGCACCTCGGAGCCGGTCGCGATCAGCACCACGCGCTGATCGGCGTCGGCGTCCCCGAACTCCTTCAGCACGTAACCGCCCTTCGCGACCCCGTCGAGACCGGCGAAGCCGTCGGTGTCGCGGGGGAAGGTGGGCACGTTCTGCCGGGTCAGGATCAGGCCGGCGGGCCGATCGGTGTGCGCCAGGATGGCCTTCCAGGCGGCGACCGTCTCGTTCGAGTCGGCCGGCCGGACGATGTCCAGGCCGGGGATCGAACGCAGCGCGGCCAGCTGCTCGACCGGCTGGTGGGTCGGGCCGTCCTCACCCAGACCCACCGAGTCGTGGGTCCAGACGAAGGTGACCGGCAGACCCATCAGCGCCGCCAGCCGGACCGGCGGGCGCATGTAGTCGGAGAACACCAGGAAGGTGCCGCCGTAGACGCGGGTCCGCCCGTGCTGGGTGATGCCGTTCATGATCGCGCCCATGGCGTGCTCGCGGATGCCGAAGTGCATCACCCGGCCGTATTCGTTGCCGGAGAACATCTCGGTCTGCCGGTCCGCCGGCAGGAAGCTGGGCTGGTCCTTCGGCGTGGTGTTGTTCGAACCGGCCAGGTCGGCCGACCCGCCCCACAGCTCGGGCAGCGTCTTGGCGGCCGCGGTGAGGAAGTCACCGGAGGCGGCGCGGGTGGCCTTGCCCTTCTCGTCGGCCTCGAAGACCGGCAGATCGGCATCCCAACCCGCGGGCAGGGAGCGGGTCTCCAGCCGGTCGAACAGCTCGGCGCGCTCGGGGTTGGCGGCCTTCCAGGCGTCGAACTTCTCGGTCCACTCGGCCTGCTCCTGCTTGCCACGCTCACCCAGGCCCTTGCGGGAGTGCTCGATCACCTCGTCGGCGACCTCGAAGGTCTGCTCCGGGTCGAAGCCGAGGATCTTCTTGGTGGCGGCGACCTCCTCCTCGCCGAGGGCGGAGCCGTGCGACTTGCCGGTGCCCTGCAGCTTCGGCGCCGGCCAGGCGATGATCGTGCGCAGCTGGATGAACGAGGGCCGGTCGGTGACCTTGCGGGCCTCGTCGAGTGCCGCGTCGAGCGCCTTCAGATCCTCGACGTAGGCGCCGCCGCCGTCGGGGGCGTTCTGCTCGTCGCGGTCGCGTACCCACTCCACGGTCTGCACGTGCCAGCCGTACGCCCGGTAGCGCTCGGCGACGTCCTCGGTGAAGGCGATGTTGGTGTCGTCCTCGATGGAGATCCGGTTGTCGTCCCAGATCAGCGTGAGGTTGCCCAGCCGCTGGGTGCCGGCCAGCGAGGACGCCTCGGAGGAGACGCCCTCCTGCATGTCGCCGTCGGAGGCCAGGCAGTAGATCTGGTGGTCGAAGATCGACTCACCGGGCGCGGCGTCCGGGTCGAACATGCCGCGCTCGCGGCGCGCCGCCATCGCCATCCCGACGGCATTGCCGACACCGGTGCCGAGCGGCCCGGTGGTGGTCTCCACACCGTCGGTGTGACCGTACTCGGGGTGGCCCGGGGTCTCCGAACCCCAGGTGCGCAAGGCTTTCAGGTCATCCAGTTCCAGCCCGAAACCGCCCAGGTAGAGCTGGGTGTAGAGGGTCAGCGAGGAGTGACCGGCGGACAGCACGAACCGGTCGCGGCCCGGCCAATGGGTGTCGGCGGGGTTGTGCCGCATCTTCTTCTGGAACAGCAGGTACGCCGCGGGGGCGAGGCTCATCGCGGTTCCCGGGTGACCGTTGCCGACCTTCTGCACCGCGTCCGCGGCGAGTACCCGAGCGGTGTCGACCGCTCGGGAGTCGAGTTCGGTCCAGCCTTCGGGAAGGTGGGAGGCGTCTGTCACGGAGGGGGTCCTTTCACGCGTTGGTTCAGCACCAGCAGGGCAGTGGTGTCCGCAGGCCGGCCGCCACATGATGGCACGGCGCACGTCACGGAACGGTCACAACCGACCCTACTGCGTGGTTCCGAAGGCATGGCAGCAGCCCCTGCGGACGCCGTCGGTGTCGGTGTGATTCAAGTCGCGGTCTCTTCGGCCCACGTCGGTTTCTACCCGCTGCCCGATGGTCGTAGACTGCATGGGACCCCGCGGGCGTACCCCGGCCGCCTCCACCGACCAGAAGAAGGTTCAGTGACCCACACCGATGCCCACCCGGTCGTCTCCACGGCTGGTTCGGTTGAGAGTGGTTCGGTCCCGGCGGCCACCTGGCGGGACGTGGTCAAGGCCTACGTCGCGCTGACCAAGCCCCGGATCGTCGAGTTGCTGCTGGTCACCACCGCGCCCGCGATGTTCCTGGCCGCCCGCGGCGTACCGCACCTGGCGCTGGTCTTCTGGACGCTGATCGCCGGCGGCCTGGCCGCGGCCAGTGCGAACACCTTCAACTGTGTGCTGGACCGCGACATCGACGAGAAGATGCGCCGCACCCGCCGCCGCCCGATGCCCCGGCATCAGGTGTCGCCGCGCGCCGGCACCATCTTCGGCATCGTGCTGGGGGTGGCGGCCACGCTGCTCTTCGGCTTCTTCGTGAACTGGCTGTCCGCGGTGCTGGCGCTGGTGGCGAACGCGTTCTATGTGCTCGTCTACACGATGTGGCTGAAGCGGTCGATGTCGCAGAACATCGTCTGGGGCGGGATCGCCGGTTGCTTCCCGCCGCTGATCGGCTGGACCGCGGTGACCAACTCGGTCGCGCTGGCGCCGTTCGTGCTGTTCGCGATCGTCTTCTTCTGGACCCCGCCGCACACCTGGGCGCTGGCCTTCCGCTACCGCGCCGACTACGCCGCGGCCGAGGTGCCGATGCTGCCGGTGGTGATGTCCGCGCCGCGGGTCGCCAAGCGGATCCTGATCTATTCCATCCTGATGGTCGCGACCTCCATCTCGCTCTGGCCGATCGCCGACACCGGCTGGCTCTACCCGGCCGTCGCCATCCTCGGCGGTGCGGTCTTCCTCATCGAGGCCATCGGCCTGCTGCGCCGCGCCAACGCCGGCGCCCTGGACGCCGCGCTGAAGCCCATGCGGCTCTTCCACTGGTCGAACAGCTACCTGGCGCTGATCTTCCTCGCCGCCGCGATCGACCCGCTGATCTTCCACTAGTTCCCGGCTCGCGTCAGCGCGCCATCACCCCGCGCGCCACATCGCGATCCATCGAATCGTGTGTGCAAAGGTCCATTCCTGCAGCAATCGACGGGTACGCCGAGGGTTCGATGGATGGCGGTGCGTGGCCCGACCGACCCGGCATCGCGCGCGACGGCCGAGCCAGCGGAGTTCTGCGCTTGCAGTAAGGCCTGAGGGTGACCTGGCGAACGCCAGGACATGCAGTAGTACGCGAAATCCATGATCAAACCCAGTGAGACTGGGTTTTCGATCGCGAATAGTTGCCCTACTGCATGTCCCTGCGTACGCCAGCGGCGCGGATGATTTCTCCGATTTGTCGAACTTCCGGCGGATGACCGCCATGGCCGATACGCTCACGATCCCACCCCCGGGATGTAGGAGAGCGCCGCGCCTATGCGATTTCGTGAACGGATCAGAAGTTACCTGCCGATCATCGTGGTGGCCGCCGTCTGCGTCGTGGCGGCTGGCCTGCTGGTCTCGGTTTTCGCGCCCGAACCGGTCCGTCCTTCCAAGCCAGTGATCGTCACCTCCGGGGAGTGGGCGCCATACGTGGGTGAGGGAATGCCACAGGGTGGGCCGACCGCACAGATTGTCACCGAGGTACTCGAGCGACAGGGTTACGACCCCACGGTCCGATACACATCGTGGTCATTGGCCACCAAGCAGTCACAGGAACAGGGTGTTCACGGCGGGCAAGGACCGACTCCGGGATTTCGTGGCCTCGGATCCCCTGATGGAGTTCGAGTACGTTCTTTTCACCCGCAGGGACAACGAGCGGGCCAGGCAGATCAAGATTCCGGAGGATCTGCGCGGGTTGAAGATCGGTGTGGTTCCCGGATACGACTACTGGGCCTCACTCATGCAGGCACCTGCCGGCAAGGTCACCTTCGATTCGAGTCTCGAGGCCTTCGAAGCCCTCAATCGCGGTGATGTCGACCTCGTTCCGGAGAGCCTTGAGTCCGGAGCCGCCGTCCTGACCGATCCCCGATTCAGCGGCGATGCCGCAGCATTCGAATCAGTGGACCCCAGCGGCAACCCCTTGCTGGGTTCCAAGGAGACCCTCCATTTCCTGATCAAGAGATCTGTCCAGGGTGAGGAGATCATGGCGGGCTTCAATCGGGAACTCGCTGCGTACAAGCTGACCGAGAACTATCGCCGAGCTGTGGCCCCGATCACCTCGCCCAACCAAGAGGCCGCAGAGCTGGTCGGTGCGGGACCGGTCGAACTGTTCACCGTCCAGGATCAGCAGGTGGTGCTCTCCGCGCCGGGTGCAAAGGTCCATGTCCGCCGCTGGCCGACAAGTTATGCAACCCCAGGGCCGGCCCCGCGGACCGAACGTGCCGAGGTGAAGGTCATCGACGGTCCTCTCGCTGGACGAATTCTCGAGGTGGACCCGGCCGCCCTGCGATTGATCAAGGAGCCCGGATGATCAAGTTGTGCGCACTGGTCCCCTCGTCGATCGACTTCCGCGAGACACTGGGTGCCGCCGAGCGCAATCCCGCCGCTTATGAGGAGTTCTGGCAGGCAGTCGAGCGCAGGTTGCTCGAGGACAGCGTCTTCGACGCCAACACCATGACCGTTGCTCGTGCACGTCGGGACAACAAGGGTTGGGGCAGCATCGTCGACGACGATCTGGACCGACCGGTCGAAGTGCTTTCGCTGCGCTTCAATCCCGAGCTGTTTCCCTTGACTCCACCGGAACCCCTTGAATTGATTGACATCGAGGACGCCATCACCTGCCGGTTGTACAACCATGGCGTCTTCTCGGTCGAACTGGAATGCAGCGTGGCGGAAGGTCCGGATTCACCCCTGGCTCCCCGCCTTGATGACATCGACGAAGCATTCACCGAGTGGATCCCCAGGTTCATCAAGTTCCTGCACGACCGGTTCCTGGTGCAGATCGTCACCAGTATCCGTGATGTCGACCCACGTGCGGAGTTCGTCGAGCCAGCAGCGCGTACGCTTCCCGGTCGAGATGGCTGCCTGGGTCGTCCGTTGTGGATCACGAGATCCCTGTGCATCCAGGAGAATGATCCCGCGCTTGCCGATCTCGTCAACGAGTGGTTGCGGGATGTCGAGGCCGTCGAACCTGGTGTGGCGCAGCGGCTGATCGATCCCGGCAGTGGCCTCCGACAGTTCGCCAGATGGTTCCACCATGTCTTCCTGATGACCGAGGACGAGCTCCGCCAACCCCTTCCGCAGACCTTCCCGGACATGATGTTCGCCCTCCGATACGCCCAGTACTTCTACGGGGCTACCGAACAGGAGGAGATCCGCCTGAAGGGAATCCTGGCGCTGTCCCTGGCCAAGGATCCGCCATGGCCGATGGCCGAACTCCGCCGAGAGCTTGAGCAGGGCTCCCGCCGCGTGGCGTTCATCGAGATGGAGCGTTCCGAGATAAGGAAGTTCCTGCGTCGGGCTCGGTTGCGGGAGTTCGACGGACTGTTGGAATCCTGGAAGTTCGACGAGATCGTCGTGCAGCCCGCCAGGGAGAAGGTCGATGCAGCGGACAAGAGACTCTCAGAGCTCTCCGAGACTCGATCATCGCGTGCCTCGTTGTTCACCGATGTCATCCTGCTGGCCATTGGAATCACCTCCGTGGTGAGCACAACGCTCGCGCTGACCGAGTTCGGACGAACGATGAACAGTGATCCGGGGATGGCGAGTTATGACGGCGGCGGGAGCCGCCTCGTCGCCTGGTTCGCCGCTCAGTCCGCCGACGGGCTCCTGTTGGCATCCATTGCGGCCTGTCTGATTCTCACGGTCCTCTATCTCTACTTCCGGCGGCTCAGCAACCGTTGATGACTGCTCGTCGGAATTTGATCGCCCTCACTGCCATCGAGGGGTTGCTGGCAGTTCAGTTCTGGTTCCCCGTGTGGATGATCTTCCTGCTGGATCAGGGTTTCAGTCTCACCACGATCGCTCTCGCCGACGGCTGCTTCCGAGTAGCGGTGGTGATTTCCGAGCTTCCGATGGGAGTGCTGGCAGATCGATTCGGGCAACGTATTGCGTACCTGTGGTTGGCGCTGCTGACCCTGTTCACCTTCGTTGGGGCTGCCTTCGTCCAGTCGACCTGGCAGGTGATGGTCATCTGGTTCCTGTGGGGCATCCAGTGGGCGGCCGCCTCCGGCTTGGGGAGCGCCGTTCTGGCGGAGTTGGCCAGCACGGGCAGGCTGGCGGTTGGATTGCATCGCGCGTGGAGCCGGGTGCGCGCGGTCAGTACCGCGACTGGTGCGGCGAGTCTGGCCTTCGCGGGGTTGCTCTATCAGACAGACATCCGGCTCCCGTTCTTGCTGACAGCTCTGGCGGGAGGCCTGATTCTGCCGCTGCTCCTGCTGCTGCCAGCGATGCCGCGGCACAGAGTCACCAGTCGATCACCGTGGCGGACCCCCGATCCGCGAAGTCTGCTGCCGGCCGGTGGTGCGATGCTGCTGGGCATCTGGGTGCTGACTGTCGCCTGGACGCTGGTCATCCTCTATCAACCTCTGGCGACGGAGTTGGGAATCGGTGCCGAAGGGTCGGCGCTGATGTATGTGCTCTATGCGGTCTCAGGCGTGTTGGCGAGTGCGTTGTTGTCGACCCTCCCCGAGCGATTCGCGCCTTGGGCAGTCGGGCTCGGCGCCGTGCTGATGATCGGGTCGACCGCTGCTGTGGGCTTGTGGCCCGATCTCGGGCCAGTGCTGTGGGTCCCGGTCATCGGTGCTGGGTTCAATCTGGTCTGGGTGACCACCGAAGCGTGGATCGGGATCAAGGCGCCACCGCATGCAAGGTCCACGGCCGTCTCAGCAGCGAGCTTTCTGAGCGGGGTGGTGATGATCGGCACTCGGCCAGGAATGGTGCTGGTCGCTGAGCGTTGGTCGGCGCAGTTCGCATTCGTGATCTGGGCGATGCTTGCGGTCCTTTTCGGGGGAGTGCTCTATCTGGTCTGGCGACTGATCCGACGATTGCCGAACGCAGCCCCGAGCCAGCCAGAGACACCCTCCTGACAGGAGGGTTTCGTCAGCGGGTCGTGACCTCCCGGCGTACGCCCCAGAGGAGATTCGCCGCCAGCGCCGAGACCACCGACACCCCGATCATGTGCAGTGCCACGATCCAGATCGGCAGGCCGTTGAAGTACTGCAGGTAGCCGACCAGGCCCTGCGCCACCACCGCCAGCGCCAGCCAGGCCGCGGCGCGGGAGCGGGTCAGCCACCAGGCGATCGCCAGCGCGATGATCACGGCCCAGACGCTCCAGGCGTGTGCCTTGGCGACGACCTCCAGGGTGAAGCCGGTCCGGGCGGCCTCGTCATCGCCACCGTGCGGGGCGGAGCCGGTGACCAGGGTGCCGAGCACCACCGAGAGCATCACCAGCCAGAAGGTGATCCGGGCCCACAATTGGCCGGCTGCCGAGACGGGTTGTGGTTCGAGCCGCTTCGCGCGGCGGACGAGCAGCACCAGCACCACGACCAGCGCCACCGAGACCAGCAGGTGCCCGGCCACCACATAGGGGTTGAGCTGGGTGAGCACGGTGATCCCACCGATCACTGCCTGGGCGGGGATGCCGAGCGCCGCCCAGAACGCGATCAGGACCAGGTCGCGGCGCGGACGGCCGTTGTCGCGGACCCGCAGCGCCGCCCAGAAGGTGCCGATCGCCAGTGCGATCAGGGCGAAGGTGAGCAGCCGGTTGCCGAACTCGATCGCCGGGTGCAGCCCGAAGCTGTCCGGGATCAGCGACTGGTTGGTGCACTTCGGCCAGGTCGGGCAACCGAGCCCGGACTTGGTCAACCGAACCAGCGCACCGGTGAGGATCAGGCCCATGTTGCCGGCGAGCGAACCGATCGCCCAGCCACGCAAGGTCCGCCACCGGCGTTCCTCGGCAGCCGTCTGGGCGGGCTCGGCGGTCAGGACATCCATCGGAACACCTTTCTGGTCAGCAGACTGGCCGCTACCGCCCAGGCCAGCAGCACCGGGAGCGACCACCAGATCGCCTGCCCGGTCCCGGCGCCACGCAGCGCCTCGGCCAGGGCCGCGGTCGGCAGCGCCGCCACGACCGGTCGGATCGCCTCCGGATATCCGGAGAGCGGCAGCAGGACGCCACCGGCGACCGCCAGCAGCAGATAGATCAGGTTCGCCAGACCCAGCGTCAGTTCGGCGCGCAGCGTCCCGGCCAGCAGCAGCGCCAGGGCGGCGAAGGCGACCCCGGCGAGCACCGTCGCCAGCACCCCGATCAGCACCGGGAGTGGCTGCAGCACCGGTCGCCAGCCGAGTGCGAACGCGGCGAGCATCAGCAGCACCAGTTGACCGGCGGTGACCAGCAGCAGCGAGATCGCCTTGCCCAGCAGCAATCCCGTCCGCGTCAGCGGCGTACTCGCGAGCCGTTCCAGCACCCCGTAACGCCGCTCGAACCCGGTCGCGATCGCCAGCGAGGTGAACGCCGAGGACCAGATCGCCAGCGCCAGCACCGAGGGCACCAGCAGCGCGAAGTCCAGTCCGAACCGGTCGCCGAGCAACCGGCCCAGCACCAGTGCGCCGATCGGGATCACCAGTGCCAGCAGCAATTGCTCGCCGTTGCGGACCAGCAGCATCGCCTCGGTACGGGCCTGTCGCCAGACCCGGGTACCGGCCGGTGCGGCACCGGGGGCGGGGGAGAGGTCGAGGGTGGTCATCGTGCCTCCGGTCGGGTGGCGGCCAGGAACAGCTCCTCCATCGAGCGTTCGGCGGTCAGCTCGGCGACCGATCCGGCGAGCACCACTCGGCCGGCATCGATGATGTGTACGCCGTCGGCGAGTGTCTGCGCCTCGTCCATCGCGTGGGTGGTCAGCAGCACCGAGACCCCGGCGGCCCGCAGGCTCGCCAGCAGCTGCCAGATCTGCCGGCGAACGTGCGGATCGAGGCCGGCGGTGGGCTCGTCGAGGAAGACCAGTTGGGGGCGCCCGATCAGCGCTCCGGCCAGATTGACCAGCTGCTGCTGGCCGCCGGAGAGCCGGCGATAGGTGGTCTGGGCGAAGCGATCGATGCCGAGTTCGCCGGCCAGCGCGGCGACCGGCAGCGGGTGGGCGTACAACCCGGCGAGATGGTGCAGCAGCTCGAGCGGCTTGATCCCGGACCAGGCGCCCACCGATTGCGGCATCACCCCGATCAACCCGGCGGCGGCGGCCGCGGCCGGAGTGGTCCCGCAGACCTCGATCGTGCCGGTGAACTCACCCGGCCCGTAGAGGCCGGTGCAGCAGCGGATGGTGCTGGTCTTGCCGGCGCCGTTGGGGCCGAGCAGTGCGGTGATCTCACCCGCCGGGGCGGTCAGCGACAGCCCGTCGAGGATCGTCCGACCACCACGCGACAGCCGGACGTCGGCGAGGTCGAGGGCGGTTGCGGGCACCGCCTCATTGTACGGCCGATGACCCGCGGGACCCGCGCCGGCGAGCGGGTCCTTCGTCACACCCGCAGCGGCCATGCCTGCGATGTGTCACGATGAGCCCGGAGCCGGCAACAGACTGGGTGTGAACCAGATGAGAGAGACCGGGCCGGCCGAGGCCGAGGCGGGCTTTCGGGGTGTGTACGCCTCTTTCGCCGGCCGCGTCTATGCATTCGCCCGGCGGCACAGCGATCCGGAGACCGCTGAGCAGGTCGTCTCGGACACCTTCCTCGCTGCCTGGCGGCGTTGGGACGAGTTGCCGGAACCCCTGTTGCCCTGGTTGCTGATCACGGCCAGAAACTGCCTGGAAACTCACTGGCGTGGTGAGCGACGACGGCGGGAGCTGGTCGATGAAGCGGCGTTTCAGTTGCTGGCCCAGTCATCGGCAGGACCAGAGAGCGAGGTCTTGGCTCGGGAGGAGATGCGCGCCGCGTTGCGCTCCTTGTCCCCTCGGGACCGCGAGGCGCTCCTGCTCGTTGCCTGGGACGGGCTCACCCAACCGCAGGCGGCTCAGGTTCTCGGCATCAGTCGCAATGCGTTTGCCGCAAGGATTTCCCGCGCTCGCCGGAGGTTGGAGGCTGCCCTCACCGAACTCGATGACCGACCCGATGGTCCCAGCCAGGCGACCGTCACCGCCAACGAACCGAGGTATTGAGATGACGAACATCGATCTGCAGTTGCGGGCCGCCCGTCCCACCGACGATGAACTGGCGGCGGAGTTTCCCACCGCTCGGCGCCAGGAATTGCTCGACGGGTTGCTGTCCGCCCGCTCGGATGAACCGGTGATCGATGCACCCGCCACTACGGGCCCGCGCCCGTCATCCCGATTCCGCATCATCGCTGTTGCGGCTGGGGTGCTGGTCGTCACCGGGATTGCGATCGGGGTGCAACTGGCGCCCAACGAGCCGCCGGCCGAACAGCAGCAGCCCGGTCCTGTTGGTGGGGTGCTCGCCCCGCCAGTCGCGGCTGCCGCCACACTCGGCGATCTCGCGGAGCGGGCGAGAACGAGCGTGGACGTGCCCGCTGGGGCGTACCGGCTGGTCGTGCGAAGCCAGGGGGACGGTCTCACCATCAACACCTACACAGCCGGTGATGGCTGGACCTGGCGCAAGGACACTCGTCCGGGCAGCTCGACCTTCTACTCGGTGCTGCGACCGACATCGGAGGTTGCCCCCAGCGATCCCGCCGCGTTGCAGCGGTGGCTGAGCGAGCGGGCCACGGGCACCGAGTCCACCACCCAGGCGATGTTCAAGGAGATTGGTGAGCTGGTCCGTCAGGAGACCACTCCGCCCGCCGTCCGTGCGGCTGCGATCCAGGTGTTGTCGTCGCTTGCCGATGAATCCGGTCAGTCCCTGCCGCGGCCGAAGGACCCCGGAATGACGACCCCACTGGTGACCGTCGAACGCGCCGAACTCGCTGGCAAGGCGGTGCTGGTCGCGCAGTTCACCGACCGATCGCAACCGGCAATCAGTGCCTCACTGACCTTTGACGCCCGGAGCTCGGAAGTGGTGGCAGAAAGCGGCGGCCGGGATCGGGCCCTGCAGACCAGCTACCGGCGCGAAACGGTCAACGCGCTGCCCGCCGATGTCATCGACGCGGTCGGCACCGAGCGCCGCGAACAGATGGTCACCAGGGGCTGAGTCCGCGCGGCGTTCTCTCGTCACCGCCGTCCAGGACCGAGTCAGCCGGTCCGCAGCATCGTGGTGAGGATCTCCGCACCGTGGTTGACCAGCAGCGACACATGGCCCTCACCGGGGATCAGGGTGCTGCGCGCGTCGGGGATCCGAGCGGCCAGTTCCCGGGTCTGGGACCAGGGGACCAGGGCGTCGTCCTTGCCGTGCCAGAGCCACACCGGCACCCGCACGGTGGCCGGGTCGAAGTCCCAGTCACCGCCCAGCAACCGGGTCTCCAACCGGGCCGCGGCGGTGCCCTGACGGACGCCCTCACGGAAGCCGCGGGCCAGGATCGGGGCGACATCGGTGGCCAGTTCGACCCGCTCACCGGCCGCGCTGCGGGTCTTCAGCCAGGTCCGGGAGAGGGTGACGCTCCAGGCCTCGGCGGGCATCTTCAACACCCCGGTCGGTACGCCGAGGCGGTTCTTCAGCGCGGACCAGGCACCATCCAGCGCGCCACCCGGGCCGACCCCGCCGAGTACGCCGACCGCCGGGACCAGCTCGGGCCGGGCCGCCGCCCAGGCCAGGGCGTACGCCCCGCCGGCCGACCAGGCGACGATCGGTGTCGGGCCCAGCCCGAGCACCTCCAGGGCGCCGGACAGGTCACCGGCGAACTGGGAATGGGTGCGCTCGCCGACCGAGTCCGACAATCCGATACCGGGCCGGTCGACCGCGATCAGGCGGACACCCACCTCGCGCGCCGCGCCGTCCATCAGGGCGCCGATCAGCCGCGACCCGGGCTGGCCGTGCAGGAACAGCATCGGCACCCCGGTCGGGGTGCCGTAGTCGGCGAAACCCAACGACCTGCCGTCGGGCAGGCGCAGTGTCTGGGCGGTGGGATCGGTCGGCACGACCGACATTGTGGCCCACCGCGGCAACCCTCACCACTCCGCGAAGGAGCCGTCCGGGTAACGCCACCACGGGGTGCGCCAGCGGTGCCCGACCTGATCGGCCCGGCGCACCGAGGCCTCGTCGATCTCGACCCCCAGTCCCGGGCCGAGCGGGCGTTCCACGTAACCGTCGACGAAGCGGAACACCTCCCGGTTCAGCACGTGGTCGAGCACCTCGGCGCCCTGGTTGTAGTGGATGCCGATCGACTGCTCCTGGATCACGTGGTTGGGGCTGGCGAACCCGACCTGCAGCGAGGCGGCCAGGGTCAGCGGGCCGAGGGGGCAGTGCGGGGCGAGCTGGACGTCGAAGGTCTCGGCCAGGCTGGCGATCCGGCGCACCTCGGAGATCCCACCGGCATGCGACAGGTCGGGTTGGGCGACCGCGATCCCGGCTTGCAGTGCCGGCAGGAACTCCTGCCGGTTGAACAGCCGCTCGCCGGTGGCCACCGGGATGGTGGTCGCGGTGGTCACCTCACGCAGCAGGTGGGAGTTCTCCGGCAGCGTCGGTTCCTCGATGAACAGCGGCTGCAGCGGTTCCAGCAGGGGAGCGATGCGGCGTACGTTGCCGACGCTGGCCCGGCCGTGGAAGTCGACCGCCACGTCGCGATCGGCGCCGAGCACCTCGCGGGCGGCGGCCACCCGCTGCACCACCCCGTCGATCTCGGCGACCGTGGCGATCCGCGACATCCGGCCGCTGGCGTTCATCTTCACCGCGGTGAACCCGGCCTCGACCTGGGCGCGGATCTGCTCGGCGACCTCGCTCGGTTCATCTCCGCCGACCCAGCAGTAGACCCGGATCCGGTCGCGGACCGGTCCACCGAGAAGGACGTGCACCGGTACGCCGAGGGTCTTGCCCTGGATGTCCCACAGGGCCTGGTCCAGGCCGGCCACCGCGCTGGAGAAGACCGCCCCGAAGCGATAGAAGGAGGACTTGGTCATCACCTGCCAGTGGTCCTCGATCCGCATCGCCGGCTGACCGATGAGCAAATCGGCGAGTTCACCGACGGCGGCCCGCACCGTGTCCGCGCGGCCCTCGACGACCGCCTCACCCCAGCCCGCGATCCCTTCGTCGGTGGAGATCTTGACGAACAGCCAGCGTGGCGGCACCAGGAAGGTCTCGACCGCGGTGATCCTCACCCCCTCACCCCTTGGTGGCGCCGGCGGTCATGCCGGCGACGATGTAGCGCTGCATGAACAGGGCGAGCACCATGATCGGAACGGTGATCACCGTGGCGGCCGCCATCAGGCCACCCCAGTCGATGTTGGCGTAGGCGATGAAGTTGAAGATCGCCACCGGCAGGGTGCGGGTGTTCTCCCCGGACAGCACCAGCGCGAACATGAAGTTGTTCCAGGAGAAGATGAACGCCAGGATGCTCGCGGTCGCGATGCCGGGCATCGACAGGGGCAATGAGATCCGCAGGAAGGCGCCGATCGGGGTGAGTCCGTCGACCTGCGCCGATTCCTCGAGCTCGGTCGGCATCTGGTCGAAGTAGGACATCATGATCCACACGATCAGCGGCAGCGCGACGAACATGTGCGAGAGGATCAGCGCCGAATAGTTGCCGACCAGCCGCAGGTTGGAGAACACGTAGTACCACGGCACCAGCAGCGAGACGCCGGGGATGATCCGGGCCATCAGCACCAGTGCGGAGGACCGCCGCATGTCGAAGCGGCTCATCGCGTACGCCGCCGGTACGCCGAGGATCAGCGACAGGCCGGTGGAGGCGAAGCCGATCACGAAGCTGTTCCAGATGAACGGCAGGAAGTTCTCCTGACCGAACACGGTGCGGTAATTGTCCAGCGTCGGTCCGAAGACCAGCGTCTTGCTCGGATCGGTGATGTCCAGGTTGGTCTTCAGCGAGGCCAGCACCATCCACAGCAACGGCAGCAGGAAACCGGCGATCACCAGCACCAGGGCGAGGACCCGGGCGAGGCTGGTCGCGGTCTGCGCCGTGGACCGGGGTCGACGGGTCGGCACACTGGGGGAGACGGTGCTGCTCACTGCGCGCTCCTGTTCCGGCGGATCACCAGGATCGAGACGATGATCATGATCATCACGAAGAAGAGCACGAGCACCGTGGAGGAGAGGCCGTAGTCGTTGTAGTCGAAGGAAAGCCCGTAGGCGTAGACATTCAGCGTCTCGGCCTCGTTCGAGGAACCGCCACCCTTGCCCTTGGTGGCGTAGAGGATGTCGAAGGTCTTCAGTGCGTCGATGGAGCGCAGCAGGACCGCGGCGATGATCGTCGGCATCAGGATCGGCACGGTGATGAACCAGAACCGCTGCCAGGCGTTCGCACCGTCCACCCGGGCCGCCTCGTCGGGCTCCTCGGGCAGCGAGGTGAGCCCGGCGAGCAGGATCAGCACCACCATCGGCGTCCACTGCCAGATGTCGACGAAAGCCAATGTGGCAAGGGCCTGCTTGGGATCGGAGATCCAGCCCTGCGCCGGCAGGCCGAGGACGCGCATCAACTGGTTGGCCGCACCGGTGGTCGGCTCGAAGATCAGCAGCCACATCATGCCCACCGCGACCGGGGTGGCGACCAGCGGCAGCAGGATCACCACCCGGACCAGACCCTGGCCCTTGAAGGGTTTGCGCAGCAGCAGGGCGATGCACATGCCGAGCACCACCTCGACGACCACCGCCACGACGGTGAAGAAGACGGTACGCCCGACCGCCGGCCAGAAGCGACGGGTGTCGGTGAGCACGGTGGCGTAGTTCTCGAAGCCGATGAACTCGAAGTCGGCGCGCACCGATCCCGACGCGTCGGTGAGCGACAGGACGATCGTGTAGATGATCGGGAAGGCGACCATGGCCACCACGAAGACCATCGCCGGTCCGGCGAAGACCCATTTGCGGTGCCGATTGGCCCAACCGGCGAACCCGCTGGTCGGCCGCACGCCCGGGCCCGCGCCCGGGTTGGTCACCCCGGGGGTGGTTGGCCCTCGGGTGTCCGAGGTGGTGGTGGACATGGTCGCCTCCCGCCGATCGTTGGTTGGGCTATCGCTTCTCGCCGTCCAGGAAGCTCTGGAACTCCTGCTGGGCGGTACCGGCCGAGCCGGCGACGTCCTGACCGCCGATCGAGGCGACGATCGGCCCACCGACGATGTCGCGGGCCTTGCCCACCTGGACCACCTCGGGACGGTCATGGCCGATGCCGACCTTGGACTGTTCCTGGATCACCTGGGCGAGCTCGGCCGGGAAGCTCGTGGTGCCCTGCGGATCGGCCCACACCGAGGCCCGCGCACCGGGCGTACCGGCCTGCTGCATCCGCAGGGTGAGGTCCTTGCTGGTCGCCCACTTGATGAACTGCCAGGAGGCCTCCTTGGCCTCGGAGTCGTTGTTGACCCCCAGCGCCCAGGAGGTCACGTTGTAGGGCTTGGAGCCGGCGCTGCCGGCCGGGAAGGCGAGGTAACCGGTGGAATTGGTGGCCTTCGACTTCGCCGGGTCGATCGCGTTCTTGTAGAGCGAATCGGCGTCGATCAGGAAACCCGCCTTGCCCTGCTGGTATATCGCGAACGCATCCGGCCAGTTCATGTTGGTCGCCCCGGGCGGGCCGTAGTTCTTCAGCAGCGAGCCGTAGCGGGTGTAGGCCCGGACCGCCTCGGGAGTGTTGACCGTGGCCTTGCCGTCGGCCGACCAGTCGCCGCCCTCGGAATAGAGGAAGGAGGAGAACTGGGTGACCGCGGCGGCGCGCTGGCCGCGCATCGAGATGCCGTAGGTGTCGGGCACCTTCTCCTTGATCGTCTTCGCCGCGGTCTCCAGTTCATCCAGCGTCTTCGGCGGCTGTACGCCGGCCTGGGCGAGGATGTCCTTGTTGTAGTAGACGACCTGGCGTTCGGTGATCAGCGGTACGCCGACGACCTTGCCGTCGATCGTGGTGGACGCCTTCGCGGCCTCCTGGAAGTCGCCCCAGTCGTAGTCGGCCTCGGAGGTGTTCTGGGTCAGGTCGGCGACCCACTTGTTCTTGGCGAACTGGCGGCCCTCCTGCAGCGGCCGGTACATCATCACGTCGATCTCGTTGGTACCGGCGTTCAGCTTGACGTTGTACTGATCGGAGAGCTGGCTCTCGCCGAGGGTGGTCACGTTGACCTTGATGCCGGACTGTCGCTCGAACTCGGGGATCACCTTCTGGATCTCGGTGGTCCACACATGGTTCGCCATCGTGACCTTGATCTCCTTGGTCTCCGATGCGGGCTTGTCCCCGCCGCCGCAGGCGGACAGCAGCAGGGAGCCGGCCAGGACGGTCGCCAGGGCCGCGGTTCCGCGGACCATCCGGGACTGCGTCGCGGGCCGAAGATTCTTGCTGGGGCGGTGATTCCTCATGGGTATCGTCTCCCGTCTCGCGGCGGGGCATCGTTGCGACCCGCTCCGTGGGAATCACCCTAGACACATTAAGTATGATCATTCAATCGTCTGGCGGCGATTGGGATCACGATGTCCTCACGATCGCGGTGGCGGTGGCCTGGACCCCATCGGGCCGGCGGCTTAGGGTGCCCTTGCTTGCGTGGGGAAGAAATAACGCAAGAATGGCGTTGTGAAAAACGTGCGAGACGACAGGGGTACGCCCGGAGTCGCCCTCGCCGAGACCGCCGAGGACCAGGCGGCCGGGGCGGAGGGCCCCGTTGACGATGCCTCCACGCGCCAGCGGGTGCAGCAGTCGATCATGCAGCACGGCCCCTCGACCGCGGTCGAGCTGGCCGAGCGGTTGGAGCTGACCCCGGCCGCGATCCGGCGCCACCTGCAGGTGCTGCTCGACCGCGGCCATCTGGTCTCCCGCGAGCAGCGGGTCTACGGTGCCCGCGGCCGCGGCCGGCCGGCGAAGGTGTTCGCGCTCACCGACACCGGACGCCAGTCCTTCCACCAGGCCTATGACGATCTCGCGGTCGCCGCGCTGGCCCAGCTCGTCGAGGCCGCCGGTGACGGTGCCCTGGAGGAGCTGGCCCGGGCCCGCGTCGCCACCGTCGAGCAGCGCTATCGTGAGCTGCGGGCCACCGAACCCGACGGCAATCCGGTCGAGGCGTTGGCCCGGGCGCTGTCCGCCGACGGTTACGTGGCCTCGACCCGCCCGGCACTGGCCGGTGAGCAGCTCTGCCAGCACCACTGCCCGGTGGCGCACGTCGCCGAGCAGTTCCCGCAGCTGTGCGAGGCCGAGACCCAGCTCTTCGGCCAACTGCTCGGCGTACCCGTGCAACGACTCGCCACCATCGCCCACGGCGACGGTGTCTGCACCACCCACATCTCGACCCGCACCAGGGACGGCAGCGCCGCCGCCCGACCCCAGAACCGCTCGACCTCGAACCAGGAGGACTGACATGACCGAGCTCGACCAGAACCAACAGCTCGACGCCCTCGGCAACTACGAGTGGGGCTGGCACGATCCCGACGTCGCCGGTGCCTCGGCCCGCCGCGGCCTGAACGAGGCCGTCGTGCGCGACATCTCGCAGTTGAAGGACGAGCCGGAGTGGATGACCAACCTGCGGCTCAAGGGCCTGCGGCTGTTCGACCGCAAGCCGATGCCGACCTGGGGCGCCGACCTCGACGCCATCGACTTCGACAACATCAAGTACTTCGTCCGCTCCACCGAGAAGCAGGCGCAGAGCTGGGAAGACCTGCCCGAGGACATCAAGAACACCTACGACAAGCTCGGCATCCCGGAGGCGGAGAAGGCCCGCCTGGTCGCCGGTGTGGCCGCCCAGTACGAGTCCGAGGTGGTCTACCACAAGATCAACGAGGAGCTGGAGCGGCAGGGTGTCATCTTCATGGACACCGACACCGCGCTGAAGGAGCACCCGGAGCTGTTCCAGGAGTACTTCGCCACCGTCATCCCCGCCGGTGACAACAAGTTCTCCGCGCTGAACACAGCGGTCTGGTCCGGCGGCTCGTTCATCTACGTGCCGAAGGGTGTGCACGTGGAGATCCCGCTGCAGGCGTACTTCCGGATCAACACCGAGAACATGGGCCAGTTCGAGCGGACCCTGATCATCGCCGACGAGGGCTCCTACGTGCACTACGTCGAGGGTTGCACCGCGCCGATCTACAAGTCCGACTCGCTGCACTCCGCGGTCGTCGAGATCGTGGTGAAGAAGAACGCCCGGGTGCGCTACACGACCATCCAGAACTGGTCCACCAACGTCTACAACCTGGTCACCAAGCGCGCCACCTGCGCCGAGGGTGCCACCATGGAGTGGATCGACGGCAACCTCGGTTCCAAGGTGACGATGAAGTACCCGGCGGTCTACCTGATGGGCGAGCACGCCCGCGGTGAGACCCTGTCCATCGCCTTCGCCGGCGAGGGCCAGCACCAGGACGCCGGCTCCAAGATGGTGCACTGCGCACCCAACACCTCCAGCTCGATCGTCTCCAAGTCGGTCGCGCGGGCCGGTGGCCGGTCCAGCTACCGCGGCCTGGTGCAGGTGCAGCCCGGTGCCGAGCACTCCGCCTCCTCGGTGAAGTGCGACGCGCTGCTGGTCGACCAGATCTCCCGCTCCGACACCTACCCCTATGTGGATGTCCGCGAGGACGATGTGTCGATGGCCCACGAGGCGACGGTCTCCAAGGTCTCCGACGACCAGCTGTTCTACCTGATGTCGCGCGGCATCGAGGAGGACGAGGCGATGGCGATGATCGTGCGCGGTTTCATCGAGCCGATCGCCAAGGAGCTGCCGATGGAGTACGCCCTGGAGCTCAACCGGCTGATCGAGCTGCAGATGGAAGGCGCCGTCGGCTGACGCCGTTCCCTCGCTGGCTGAGCGAGCGAGGAACGAGCGAGTCGAAGCCACCGAGCCAAGCCCGAAGATCCAACCCAGAAAGAGAATCCAGACGTTGTCCGTGGACACCAAGCCCAATGTCGCCGGGGCGGTGGAGAGCAGCATCGCCTCCCACCTGCACCCGCGCCCGTCCTATGACCTGGCGGACCATCCGGTGCCGCAGGGCCGTGAAGAGGTCTGGCGGTTCACGCCGCTGAAGCGGTTGCGTGGCCTGCTCGAGGCCGAGGGCACCGGCGCGAAGCTGGGCCGCCAGGTGCGCAGCCCCGAGGGCGTCACGGTCACCGACCTGCCCAGTTCCGAGGCCCGCAAGCTGGGCGGGCACGCCCCGGGTGACCGGCTCGCCGCGGTCGCCGCGGCGTACGCCGGTGAGGCGCTGCTGGTGGACGTGCCGGCGAACACCGAACTCGACGAGCCGGTGGTCGTCGAGCTGACCGGTGACTCGGTGGAGTCGGTGGTGCACGGGCATCTGGTGTTCCGGATCGGCAACCACTCCCGGGCCACCATCGCGGTCCGCCACAACGGGTCGGCGACCTATGCCGGGCTCACCCAGGTGCTGGTCGGGGACGGTGCCGATGTCACCTTCGTCGCCGTCGCCGACTGGGCCGATGACGCGGTGCACACCGGCCAGACCTCGATCACCGTCGGCCGCGACGCGCAGGTGCGCAGCGTGGCCGTGTCCCTGGGTGGGGACCTGGTCCGGATCGCCGAAACCGCCGAGTACGCCGGGCCCGGGGGCTCGATCGACCAGTACGGGCTCTATTTCGTCGACGCCGGTCAGCACATCGAACACCGGCTGTTCGTCGACCACAATGCCCCGAAAACCCGTTCCAACGTTGACTATCGCGGTGCCCTGCAGGGCAAGCGCGCGCACAGCGTGTGGATCGGCGACGTGCTGATCCGCAAGGTCGCCGAGGGCATCGAGACCTACGAGTCGAACAAGAACCTGCTGCTCACCGACGGGTGCAAGGCCGACTCGGTGCCGAACCTGGAGATCGAGACCGGTGAGATCGAGGGCGCCGGCCACGCGTCAACCACCGGCCGCTTCGACGACCAGCAGCTGTTCTATCTGCGCAGCCGCGGCATCGACGAGACCGAGGCCCGCCGCCTGGTGGTGCACGGCTTCTTCGCCGACATCATCCGCCGGATCGGCGTACCGGAGGTCGAGCAGCACCTGCTCGCCGCCATCGAGACCGAGCTCGCCCTGACCGTGGGCACCCCCGCCCTGACCGAGACCCCCGAGAGCAACGAGAACACCGAGAGCAACGAGGAAGCCTGAGATGTCGAAGCTGGAGATCAACGACCTGCACGTCAACGTGGACACCGAATCCGGTGCCAAGGAGATCCTCAAGGGCGTGAACCTCACCGTGAACTCGGGCGAGGTGCACGCGATCATGGGCCCGAACGGTTCCGGCAAGTCCACCCTGGCGTACGCCATCGCCGGCCACCCGAAGTATCAGGTCACCTCGGGCTCGGTGAAGCTGGACGGCGAGGAGATCCTGGATCTCACCGTCGACGAGCGCGCCCGCGCCGGCCTCTTCCTGGCCATGCAGTACCCGGTCGAGGTGCCCGGTGTCTCGGTGTCGAACTTCCTGCGGACCGCGAAGACCGCCATCGACGGCCAGGCGCCGAACATCCGCAAGTTCGTCAAGGAGATCAACGAATCCCTGGAGAACGTGAACCTGGACAAGTCGTTCGCGCAGCGCTCGGTGAACGAGGGCTTCTCCGGCGGTGAGAAGAAGCGCGCCGAGATCGCCCAGCTGGAGTTGCTGAACCCGAAGTTCGCGGTCCTCGACGAGACCGACTCCGGTCTGGACATCGATGCGCTGCGGATCGCCTCCGAGGGGGTCAACCGGTACGCCGCCCAGGGTGATCGCGGTGTGCTGCTGATCACCCACTACACGCGGATCCTGAACTACATCAAGCCGGACTTCGTGCACGTCTTCGTCGACGGCCGCTTCGCCGAGCAGGGTGGCCCCGAGCTGGCCGCCCAGCTGGAGGCCGAGGGTTACGACAAGTATCTGCGCGCCGCCCGCGCCTGAGCGATCCAGGCAGAACAGGGCCATTGATCAGAACAGGAGGTGCGGGGTGACCCACACCAACGAGGAGATCCCGGACACCGCGCCGCTGCCGGTCGAACCGCAGCCGGATGCGTCCGCGCCGTTCGACGTCGAGGCGATCCGCCGCGATTTTCCCGTCCTGGAACGGACGATCGACGGCAAGCCGCTGGTCTATCTCGACTCGGCGAACACCTCGCAGAAGCCGGAGTCGGTGATCGAGACGATCGCCGAGCACTACCGGCTGCACAACGCGAACGTCGCCCGCGCGATGCACGTCCTCGGTGCCGAGGCGACCGAGGCGTTCGAGGGCGGCCGGGCCAAGGTCGGGACCTTCATCGGCGCCGCGCGCAGCGAGGAGGTGGTGTTCACCAAGAACGCCTCCGAGGCGCTGAACCTGTGCGCGCACACCCTCGGTCAGCACCTCGCCCTCGGCCCCGGTGACGAGATCGTGGTCTCGGTGATGGAGCACCACTCCAACATCGTGCCCTGGCAGCTGCTCGCCGAGCGGACCGGTGCCACGCTGCGCTGGTTCGACATCACCGACGAGGGCCGGCTGGATCTGGAGAAGGCCGAACGCGAAGGTCTGATCAATGAGCGCACCAAGGTCGTCTCCCTGACCTGGGTGTCCAATGTGCTCGGCACCATCAACCCGATCCGCCAGCTCGCCGACCAGGCGCACGCGGTCGGCGCGGTCGTGGTCGTCGACGCCTCCCAGGGCGTACCGCAGCTGCCGACCTCGGTGAGTGAGCTGGGTGCCGACCTGGTCGCGTTCACCGGCCACAAGATGGTCGGGCCGACCGGGATCGGTGTGCTCTGGGGCCGCTACGATCTGCTCGCCTCGCTGCCGCCGTTCCTTGGCGGGGGAGAGATGATCGAGGTGGTCCGGATGACCGGTTCCACCTGGGCGCCGCCGCCGCACCGCTTCGAGGCCGGTACGCCGCCGATCGCGCAGGCCGCCGGCTTGGGCGCCGCGGTCGACTACCTCACCGGTGTCGGCATGCCGGCCATCGCCCGGCACGAGGCCGAGATCACCGCGTACGCCCTGGAGGGCCTGAAAACCCTGCCCGGGTTGCGAATCCTCGGTCCCACCGAGATGGTCGAGCGGGGCGGAGCGATCTCCTTCACGCTGGACGGGATCCACCCCCACGACGTCTCGCAGCTGCTGGACAGCCGGCTGGTCGCCGTCCGCGGCGGGCACCACTGCGCCCGGCCGTTGCACGAGCGGCTGGGCATCCAGTCCTCCACCCGGGCCTCGTCCTACCTCTACACCACCCGTGGCGAGATCAATGCGCTCGTCGACGCGCTGGCGTACACGATCAACTTCTTCAAGGGGTGAGTGCATGAACGTCGAGGAGCTGTACCAGCAGATCATCCTGGATCACTACAAGGCCAAGCACCACAGCGGTCTCCGCGATCCGCACGAGGCCGAGGTGCACCACGTCAACCCGTCCTGCGGTGACGAGCTGACGCTGCGGGTGCACCTGGACGGCGACAAGGTCGCCGACATTTCCTATGACGCCGAGGGGTGTTCGATCTCCCAGGCGTCCACCTCGGTGATGACCGACCTGGTGATCGGCAAGCCGGTCTCGGAGGCGTTCGAGCTGCACGAGGAGTTCAAGACGATGATGGACTCCCGCGGCAACTACGAGCCCGACGAGGACGTCTTCGAGGACGCGATCGCGTTCGTCGGCGTCGCCAAGTTCCCCGCCCGGATCAAGTGCGCCCTGCTCGGCTGGGAGGCCTTCCGGGATGCGGCCCTGCAGGCCGGAGCGAAGGCGCCGGCGGCGCATACAGTGGAACCGTGACCGACCGAAAGGACACGACGATGACCGAGCAGAGCACCGAAACCGAGCAGGTCCGGCCCTCGGACCGGGTCCGCGACACCCTGCCCGACCAGACCCCCGAGGTCACCGATCCGGCGACCGGTGAGGTCGTCGACGGCAAGCCCAACGAGGAGGAGCTCCTCGAGGCGCTGAAGGACGTCGTTGACCCCGAACTGGGGATCAACGTCGTCGACCTCGGGCTGGTCTACGGGCTGCACGTCGACGACGACTCCTCGGTGACGGTCGACATGACGCTGACCTCGGCGGCCTGCCCGCTGACCGACGTGATCGAGGACCAGACCGACACCGCGCTGAAGGACCTGGCCCCCCGGACCGCGATCAACTGGGTCTGGATGCCGCCGTGGACCCCGGAGAAGATCAGCGACGACGGACGCGACCAGCTCCGGATGCTCGGCTTCAACGTCTGAGCCGTACGCCCCACGGCCCTCGAGCAGCTCGCGCAGCGACCCGCCTCACCGCCTGCATTCCGCATGGCCCAGCCGAAACAGGCGTTCTCCTTGACAGGCGTTCTCCACTGTGCGGCTCAACTCTCACTCCGCGGACCGCATACAGGCCGCGGAGTGAGAGTTGGGCCGCGAAGTCGGCGCGAGCCCCGATCAGGCCGGTCGCCGATCAGCCCGCTCCCGGGTAGGTGGCAGAAGAGCATCGAGATGAGCCCGTTCATCTCGACACGCCAGCCATTGCTCCGCTGCGCTCCGCATGGCTGGCTACTCGATGAACCTAAGAGGCCACTGCCGCTTCGCGGCGCATGGCGGGCTGTTCGCTGAACGGACAGATCGTGGAACGCCGGCGCGAGTCCCGAAATCGGTCCTAGGGTTGCCCCGCTCACCGAACGAAGGGGACCCATGACCGACACCGCCGAGGATGCGACGAAGCAGCCATCGGGCGCGAACCCGAACACCCGGGGCCGCGTACTGACCGCCAGCCTGGTCGGCACCACGATCGAGTTCTTCGATTTCTATGCCTATGGGACGGCCGCCTCGCTGGTCTTCCCGAGCCTGTTCTTCCCGTCCAAGAACCCCACCACCGAACTGCTCGCCTCCTTCGCGGTGTTCGGGGTGGCGTTCCTGGCGCGCCCACTGGGTTCGCTGATCTTCGGTCACTTCGGCGACCGGATCGGCCGGAAGAAGACCCTGGTGGCCAGCCTGCTGGTGATGGGCATCGGCACCTTCCTGATCGGGTGCCTGCCCACCGCACTCACCCCCGGCTGGTCCATCCTGGCGCCGCTTTTCCTTGTGGTGCTGCGATTCACCCAGGGCATCGGTCTCGGTGGGGAGTGGTCGGGTGCCGCGCTGCTGGCGACCGAGAACGCGCCGGCCGGCAAGCGGGCCATCTATGGCACCTTCCCGCAGCTCGGTGCCCCGATCGGCTTCCTGACCTCGAACCTGCTGTTCCTGCTGCTGAACACCTATCTGAGCCCGCAGGCGTTCAACTCGTGGGGTTGGCGGATCCCGTTCCTGGTCTCGGCCCTGCTGGTCGTCGTCGGTCTCTATGTCCGCTTCCAGCTGATCGAGACCCCGTCGTTCCAGAAGGTGCTGGATCGCGGTGAGGTCGTCCGCGTCCCGCTCGCCAGCGTGCTGAAGAAGTCCTGGAAGCCGTTGATCCTGGGCACGGTGATCATGATCGCCACCTACGTGATCTTCTACATGATGACCGCGTTCACACTCACCTACGGCACCACCGCCGCCACCGTCGAGGCGGCTGCCGCTGCGGCGGCCAAGGCGGGCAAGCCGTTCAACCCCGCCGGTTTCACTCCCGGGCTGGGTTTCGCGCGCACCGAGTTCCTCACCTATCTGATCATCGCGGTGGTCTTCTTCGGCATCTTCACCGTCGTCTCCGGCCCGCTCGCCGAACGCCTCGGCCGGCGGCGGATGCTGATGGGGGTGACCGTGCTGATCGGCGTCTACGGCCTGGTGCTGCATCCGCTGTTCAACGCCGGCCGATACGGTGCCCTGCTCGGGCTGATCGTCGGGTTCATCCTGATGGGTCTCACCTACGGGCCGATGGCGGCGTACCTGCCGGAACTGTTCCCCGCCAACGTCCGCTACACCGGCTCGGCGGTCTCCTACAACCTTGCCTCGGTGATCGGCGCCGGGCCCGCGCCGTTCGCGCTGGTCGCTCTCTGGCAGGCCAACGGCGGCAAGATCGTCTATGTCGGATTCTACGTCCTCGGTGCCGCGGTGCTCACCATGATCGGGTTGTTCCTGGCTCAGGAGACCCGGGACACCAACTATCAGGACGACACCACCGCGGAAACCGTCAGCCCTTGACGATGCCGTCGCCCTGGACGCGTACCGGGATCTTCTCCAGGGGTTTGTTGGCCGGACCCTTCTGCACCGAACCGTCCAGGCCGAACTGGGAGCCGTGGCAGCCGCAGACGATGGTGCTGCCGCGGAGCTGGGAGACGATGCAGCCCTGATGGGTGCAGAAGGCCGAGAGGCCGACGAACTCGCCGGCGGTCGGCTGGGTGACCACCAACTGGGCAGCGGGGAGGATCTTGCCGCTGCCGACCGGGATCTCCGCGGTGCTCGCCACCGCGCCCGGGGGCGCCGGCGGGGCGCTCGCGTCTCCGGCGGGTGGCGCCGAGCTGCGGGAATCCCGGGATCCGGCGCCGCTGGAACAACCGGTCAGGGCGCCGACGGCGAGCGCCGACAGCCCACCGGCGGCCCCCAGCAGGGCACGTCGGCTGGTCATCACTGGTCCTCGGGCCGGGCGGGCGCGTCGCGATCCATCGGGCCGTCGAGGTCGGGGTCGAGCGGTTGCACGTGCCGGTCCTCGTCGTCGACCGGGGCGTCGTCGGGGAGGATCACCTCGTCCTCGGTCAGCTCCACTGCGCGGTCCTCGTCGGGAACGAACTGGTCGGTGTGCGGTTCGGTCATCGGGAGACTCCTCTCGAATCCACCGAGTTGCGGATCGGGTCACCCAGTATGCCCGCGCGGTCCGCGGCGACAACAGGGCGGCGAGCCTCAGGCGTTTGGTGCCGCCTCCGCCAGCGCCTCGGCGAGCGCATCCAGGACGGGGGAGCGCAGCTTCCACTGCTGCCAGAACAGCGGCACCGTGACCGCACCGCCGGGTTCCAGGTCCACCAGGTCGGGGGTGCGTTGCAGGTCGGGGATCATGCCCCACCCGAGCCCCAACCGGACCGCCTGCGCGTAGCTGGTGGATTCGGGGATGTAGTGCCGCGGCGGATCGAGGCGCCGGCTCCGGCGGCGGAGCCAGCGGTGCTGCAGGTCGTCGGAGCGATCGAACACCACCAGCGGGGCCTCGGCCAGTGCCGCCGTGCTCGCCCCTTCGGGGAACCAGCGGTCCCGGTACGCCGGGGAGCACATCGGGCGGTAGGTCATCGCGCCGAGCCGGCGTACGGTGCAGCCCGGAACCGGGTCGGCGACCGAGGTGACCGCGGCCATCGCGGCACCGGTACGCAGCCAGCGGGTCGAGTGGTCCTGGTCCTCCCGACGCACCTCCAGGCGTACCGGTTGGGATGCTGCGACATCGGCCAGCGGGGCGAGCGCCCAGGTGGCGAGCGAGTCCGCGTTGACCACCACCGAGAGCGTCGCGCGAGTGCCCTCGGCGGCGCCGAGCTCGGCAAGCGCGTCGGCCTGCAGCAGGGCCTGCTGGCGGGCCAGTCGGAGCAGCACGGTGCCCGACTCGGTGGCGGTGACGGGGCGGGCCCGGACGAGCACGGTGCGGCCGAGCTGGGTCTCCAGCGCCTTGATCCGCTGGCTGACCGCCGACGGGGTGATGCCCAGGGCGTACGCCGCATCCTCGAACGAGCCCTCGTCGACGACCGCCAGCAGGGTACGCAGTTGCTCCGAATCCATGAAGCAATGCTAAGGCAAGTGAAGAAAACATAGTTGGACTAATGCGTGACGAGGTCCGTACCGTTGTTCGCATGGACCCCGCGACCGTGCCTGCTGCCCTTGCCGGACTGGGATTCGGGCTGTCGCTGATCATCGCGATCGGCGCCCAGAACGCCTACGTGCTGCGTCAGGGCCTGCGCCGCGAACACGTCGGGCCGATCGTCGCGCTCTGCGCGATCTCCGACCTGGTGCTGATCGTGGCCGGCGTCGCCGGAATGGGAGCGATCGTGCAGCGGGTGCCGCTGCTGGTCTGGGTGATCCGCTTCGGCGGGGCGGCCTTCCTGATCGCCTATGCCGTGCTGGCGGCCCGGCGCGCGGTGCGGACCGAACGATTGCGGGCCGAGACCGCCGGTGGGCCGACCTCACTGTGGCAGGCCGTGGCGACCGCCGCCGCGCTGACCTGGCTGAACCCGCACGTCTATCTCGACACCGTGGTGCTGCTCGGCGCCGTGGCCAGTTCACACCGGCCCTACCAATGGGCGTTCGCCGTCGGCGCCTGCCTGGGCAGCATCATCTGGTTCACCGCGCTGGGTTATGGCGCGCGCCTGCTCGGCCGGGTCTTCGCCAGACCCATCGCCTGGCGGATCCTCGATGGCGCGATCGCGGTGATCATGCTGGTGCTCGGTCTGCGGCTGCTCTTCGGCGGTTAGGCAGATCGCCGACTGCTGGGCCATGGGGAATCCGCACCGGTGACCGGCCGGGACAGGGGTACGCCCGGGCGGTAGGCGAGATGCTCCCAGGAGGGGGCGTCGAGCACGGTCAACCGGGCCGGGTCACCGACCCGGATCCGGCCGGCATCCGTGCGGTGCAGGGAATCCGCCGCGGTGGCGGTCGTCGCATAGAGCGCCTCGGCCGGATGCATGCCCATCTCCCGCACCGCGAGCGCGATCATCAGCGGCATCGAGGAGCTGTAGCAGGTGCCCGGGTTGCAGTCGGTGGCCAGCGCCACCCGCACCCCGGCATCAAGCAACCGGCGCGCATCCGGGTAGGGGGAGCGGGTGCTGAACTCCACCCCGGGCAGCAGCGTGGCGATCGTGTCCGCGCCCGCCAGGGCATCGACATCGGCCTCGTCGAGAAAGGTGCAGTGGTCCACGCTCGCCGCGCCCAGCTCGACCGCCAGGCGTACGCCCGGACCCGGGCCGAGCTGATTGCCGTGCACCCGCAGCCCCAGCCCCGCGCGCCGGCCGGCCTCCAGCACCTCGCGGGATTCCTCGCCGGTGAAGGAATGCGGGCTGTTCGGCTCGCAGAAGACGTCGATCCAGCGGGCGTACGGGGCAACGGCGTCGAGCATCGGTCCGGTGACCAGCTCGACGTAATCGGTGCGGTGATCGCGGTATTCCGGCGGTACCACATGGGCGCCGAGGAAGGTGACCTCGTCGGTCACCTCGGCCGCCAGCCGGGCCGCCCGGGTCTCGGTCGCGACATCCAACCCGTAACCGGTCTTGATCTCGACCAGGTCGCTGCCCTGGCCACGCAGCTCGGCCACCCGGGCAGCCAGCAGGGCGCGCAACTCGTCTTCGGAGGCGGCCCTGGTCGCGGTCATCGTGGTGGCGATTCCGCCACCGTCATAGGGAATCCCGGCCATCCGCGCGGTGAACTCCGCCGATCGGTCACCGGCGAAGACGAGGTGCGAGTGCGAGTCGACGAAGGCCGGGATCATGCTGCGGCCGCCGTGATCGACCCGCTCGTCGGCGGCCGGCGCCTCGGCAACCGGGCCGATCCAGTCCACCACACCCTCACGTACCACCAGGGCGGCATCGGGCAGGATGCCGAGCCGCTCCACCGGGTCCGGACCCTCGCCGGTGCAGGTGACCAGCTCGGTGAGGCCGGTGTGCAGGACCGCGCACATCAGCGCTCGCTCGTCGCCGCGGTTGCTTGCAGAGCAGAAGACATCGGCACGCGGACGCCCTGCTCGGCGGCCACCTCGGCGGCCCGGGGGTACCCGGCGTCCACATGCCGGATCACGCCCATGCCGGGATCGTTGCTCAACACGCGGGCCAGTTTCTCAGCAGCCAAGGGGGTTCCGTCGGCGAGGGACACCTGACCGGCGTGGATCGAGCGGCCGATGCCGACGCCCCCACCGTGGTGGATGGACACCCAGGAGGCACCCGAGGAGGTGTTCACCAGGGCGTTCAGCAGCGGCCAGTCGGCGATCGCGTCGGAGCCGTCGCTCATCGCCTCGGTCTCCCGATAGGGCGAGGCCACCGACCCGCAGTCCAGGTGGTCGCGGCCGATCACGATCGGTGCGCTGACCTCGCCGCTGGCGACCAGGTCGTTGAAGGCCAACCCCGCCTTGTCCCGCTCACCCTGCCCGAGCCAGCAGATCCGTGCCGGCAATCCCTGGAAGGCGATCCGCTCCTGGGCGCCGCGGATCCACTTGTGCAGCCGGTCATTGTCTGGGAAGAGATCCAGCACGGCGCGGTCGGTGGCGGCGATGTCCTGTGGGTCGCCGGAGAGCGCGGCCCAGCGGAATGGGCCCTTGCCCTCGCAGAACAGCGGCCGGATGTAGGCGGGCACGAAACCGGGGAAGTCGAACGCCCGCTCGTAACCACCCTGCCGGGCCTCGTCACGGATCGAGTTGCCGTAGTCGAAGACCTCGGCGCCGGCGTCGGCGAACTCGACCATCGCCCGGACGTGCGCAGCCATCGATTCACGGGCCCGATCGGTGAACTCCTCGGGCTTCTTCTCGGCGTACTCGGCCCACTGGTCCAGTTCGATCCCGACCGGCAGGTAGCTCAACGGGTCGTGTGCGGAGGTCTGATCGGTGACGATGTCGATCGGTACGCCGCGGCGGAGCAGTTCGGGGAACACCTCGGCGGCATTGCCGACGACGCCGACCGACCAGCCGCGCCGCTCCGCCTTGGCGGCAAGGGCTTTCTCGATCGCCTGGTCCAGATCGTCGGCGACCTCATCGAGGTAGCGGTGCTCGACGCGGCGCTGCAGCCGGGCCGGGTCGACGTCGACGATCAGGCAGGCGCCGTCGTTCAGGGTGACCGCCAGCGGTTGGGCGCCGCCCATCCCGCCGCAACCCGCGGTCAGTGTCAGGGTGCCGGCGAGCGTACCGCCGAAGCGTTTCTCGGCCACTGCCGCGAAGGTCTCGTAGGTGCCCTGCACGATCCCCTGGGTGCCGATGTAGATCCAGGATCCGGCGGTCATCTGCCCATACATGGTCAGGCCGAGCTGCTCGAGCCGCCGGAATTCCGGCCAGGTCGCCCAATCCGGTACCAGGTTGGAGTTGGCGATCAGCACCCTGGGCGCCCACTCGTGGGTGCGGAACACCCCGACCGGCCGGCCCGACTGGACCAGCATCGTCTCGTCCGGGGCGAGTGTGGTCAATGTGCGCACCATCGCGTCGAAGGACTTCCAGTCCCGCGCCGCGCGACCCGTGCCGCCGTAGACGACCAGGTCGTCGGGGCGCTCGGCGACCTCGGGGTCGAGGTTGTTCTGCAGCATCCGCAACGGGGCCTCGGTCGTCCAGGATCGGGCGGTCAGGGTGGTGCCGCGGGGAGCGCGGACCGGGCGGGCGCCTTCCATGATTTCTCCTTGTTCGATGGGGATCGCGGGTTCGGGTGATCAGAGCAGTGGGCCGGTGACGGTCTCGGCTGCGGTCAGCAGCGAACCGTCGCGGACCAGCGCCACGGTGGCCTCGAGCTGCGGGGCGAGGAAGACGTCGGGACCGGGCCCGGCGACCTGTTCACGGAGTACGCCGATCGCGGCGGCGGTGGCGGGGGAGGGCCGCAGCGGGGCGCGCAGGTCGATGCCGCGGGCTGCCGTGAGCACTTCCACGGCCAGCACCCGGGTCAGCAGGTCGATGCTGCGGCGCAGCTTACGGGCGGCCGACCAGCCCATCGACACGTGGTCCTCCTGCATCGCGCTGCTCGGGATCGAATCGACACTGGCCGGGGTGGCCAACCGCTTCGCCTCCGAGACCATCGCTGCCTGGGTGTACTGGGCGATCATCTGGCCGGAGTCGACGCCGGGATCGTCGGCCAGGAAGGGATTCAGGCCGTTGTTGCGGGCCCGGTCCAGGAAACGGTCGGTGCGCCGTTCGGAGATGCTGGCCAGATCGGCGACCGCGATCGCCAGGAAGTCGAGCACGTAACCCACCGGGGCGCCGTGGAAGTTGCCGTTGGATTCCACCCGGCCGTCCGGAGTGACGACCGGGTTGTCGATCGCGGCGGCCAGCTCCCGGCCCGCGACTGCGCTGGCGTGCTCGATGGTGTCCCGCACCGCACCGGCGACCTGCGGGGAGCAGCGCAGCGAGTAGGCGTCCTGGACCCGCGTGCAGGCGGCCGGATCGCGATGCGACTCACGGATCTCGGAGTTGGCGAGCAGGGCCCGGAGATTGGCGGCCGAGGTGGCCTGGCCGGGGTGGGGGCGGAGTGCCTGCAGGTCGGCGGCGAAGACATCGTCGGTGCCGAGCAGGCCCTCGACGCTCATCGCCGCGGCCAGGTCGGCGGTGCGGGCCATTCGGCGCAGATCGTGCAGCGCCAGCACCAGCATGCCGAGCATCCCGTCGGTGCCGTTGATCAGTGCCAGCCCCTCCTTCTCGGCCAGGGTGACCGGGGTGATGCCGGCTGCGGCCATCGCCTCGGCGGCCGGACGCCGGTTGCCGTCCCGGTCGCGTACCGGGCCCTCGCCCATCAGCGCCAGGGCACAGTGGGCGAGCGGGGCGAGATCCCCGGAGCAACCCAGCGATCCGTATTCGTGCACGACCGGGGTGATGCCCGCATTCAGCAGTGCAGCGAGGGTTTCCGCGGTCTCCAGGCGTACGCCGGTCCGTCCGGTGGCCAGGGTCGCCAGGCGCAGCAGCATCAGCGCACGGACGACCTCGGTCTCCACCTCCGGCCCGGAACCGGCGGCGTGGCTGCGGATCAGCGAACGTTGCAACTGGGTGCGCTGGTCCAGCGGGATGTGCCGGGTGGCGAGCGCCCCGAACCCGGTCGAGATGCCGTAGTGCGGAATCGGGTTGTCGGCCAGCCGCTCGATCACCGCACGGGTCTCGGCGATCGCGGTGCGGGCGCTCTCGCTGAGGCGGACCTCGGCACCCTCGCGCGCGATGGCCACCACCTCGGTCTCGGTCAGCGGCCCGGTGCCGAGTTCGACGGGGGAGATCTGCGTCTGCTGCATGCTCCCATCGAACCCCGTGCGGACCCCCGCGGCGACCACCGGAGACCGGTCTCTGTCTCATATCCGAGACACCCCACCTCCTCGAGCAGGTCGCGCAGCGACCGTGTCGAGAGGAGCCCACTGTCCGCTCATCTCGACACGCCGACCATTGCTCCGCTTCGCTGCGCATGGTCGGCTACTCGATGAGCGTGGGGGCAGCGACCGGGTGCTCCCGCTCCTCGAGCAGGTCGCGCAGCGACCGTGTCGAGAGGAGCCCGCTGTCCGCTCATCTCGACACGCCGACCATTGCTCCGCTTCGCTGCGCATGGTCGGCTACTCGATGAGCGTGGGCGGTATCGGCTGGCATGATCGGTCCCATGGTTGCCGCGCCCGCCGCCGATCAGGTGCTCGCCGTGCTGACGTTGCTGTCGCGGCACGGTGAACCGCTGCCGGCGTCCGCGATCGCCACCAGGCTGGGGATTCCGCGCTCCACCACCTATCGGCTGCTGGAGGCGTTGCAGGAGCACGGTTATGTGGTGCATCTCGCGGAGGAGCGCCGGTTCGGGCTCGGCGTGGCCGCGCACGAGCTCGGTCAGGCGTACACCCGCCAGGCGCCGCTGCAACGCCTGGCCCGCCCGATCATCGCCGCCCTGGTCCAGCAGACCGGGCAGAACGCCCATCTGGCGGTGCTGCACGGCATCGACGTGCTCTATCTGATCGAGGAACGGCACCCCGGCCGGCCGTCGCTGGTCACCGACGTCGGGGTGCGCCTGCCCGCGCACCTGACGGCCAGCGGCCTGGCCCTGCTGGCCGCGCTACCACGCCGGCAGGTCCGCGCGCTCTATCCCTCGGCCGCCGCCCTGGTCCGTCGGCACGGTGGCGGGGTGACCACGTTGACCGCATTGCGGGCCGAGTTGGCCGACATCCGCCAGCGCGGCCACGCGATCGAGATCGGCACCGTCACCCCGGAGTTCTCTTCGGTCGCGGTGGCGGCCACCGACCACACCGGTATGCCGGTCGCCTCCTTCGCCATCACCCACGATCGGGACGGTGTCGCAGCCGGCGAACTGGCCAGGTTGGTGAGCGCCACCGACCGGGCGGCGCGGGCGCTCAGCGAGCGGCTGGCTGGGCGGTTGCGTCCCGGTGCTCCGGACGCCACGGCTTGATGAAGTCGTTGCCGGGTCGTCCCTCGACGGCGAACAGCAGGGACATCGCCTGTGCCCCGTCGAGCTCCTCGCGGATGATGTCGGCGTGACCGGCGTGCCGGGCGAACTCGTCGATGTGGTGGGCGAGCAGCAGCCGCTGGCTCGCCCGAGCCGGTTCGGGCTGGTCGTCCCAGGGCTTGGGCCCGACCGTCACCTCGGCGCCCGGATCGAGTTCGCCGATCGCCTGCAGGTAACCGATTCTGGTCTCATCGAAGGCGGCCAGCAGCCCGTCGAGGGTCTCCTCCTCGGTCGCGGTGAAACTGCCGGTGAACTCCCCGGCAGCGGCCCGGAAATCGGCCGGCGGTGTGTATCCCGGCAACTGCTGGCGCATCACCCAGGTCGCGTGTTTGATGATCCCGGCGATGGAGAGCTGCGAGCGCAGCGGGCGGGAGCGGGCCTGCTCGTCGGTCAGCCCGTGAGCGGCGTTGCGGATGCCGGAGAGCATTTCGTCGATGTAGCCGACGAAGGTATGGGATTCGTCTAGGATGGCTGGGCGCATGGTCATTTCTCCTGTGTGGGTGTGGATTCAGCGATGTGCGTAGAGGTCGCGGAGCAGGGCGATCTCGGCTCCGTGGTGGATGAGTTCACGGTTGATGTGCAGCAGCAGGTCGATCATCGGCCGTTCGGCCCACGGACCCTCGGCCGCACCGACGGGGCGGCTGAGGTCGTCCTCGGTCAGGTCGCGCACCCCGGCGAGCCAGGTGGCGTACTGCTCATCGAGCTGTTGCAACGCCCCGTCGGCGGTCCAGGCGTACTGCCAGCCGACGTAGTCGGCCGGTGGGCCGCCGAAGTGGCTCGCGTTCCGGACCGCGAGTACGCCGACGATGACGTGCCCCAGCCGCCAGGCGATGGTGGTCACCGGGGCGGGATCGGGTTCGGGGTAGGCGAAGTCGATCTCCACCTCACCGCCACCGGCGGCCATCGGGGTGTGTCCGGTGCCCCTGGGGTGGATGGTCCAGCTCCCGGGCACCGGTTCCCAGCGGTATTCCTCGTCGGTGAGTCCCTCGAACCGGGGGCGGAGCTGGTTGGTCCAGTGCCAGTCGATCTGCTCGATGATCGCGGGCAGCGGCGGGGTCTGCATGGCGCCTCCTCGTTGTGGTTGGCCTGTGGGACCAGCCTCGCGGGTGTACAGGACAGATTCTGTCCGCTATCGGTGAGAAGCTCGGTGCATGGCGGAAACAACCTGGCGGGTCCTCACCCTGCTCAGCCTGCTCGAGTCCCGGGCCACCTGGTCGGGCCCGGAGCTGGCCGCGGAGCTCGGCGTGACCACCCGGACCATCCGGCGGGATGTGGAGCGGCTCCGGGAACTGGGCTATCCGGTGCACGGTGAACAGGGCACCGAGGGCGGCTACCGGCTCGGCCGCGGCCGACGGTTGCCACCGCTGGTGCTGGACGACGACGAGGCCGTCGCGGTCGCCCTCTGCCTGCGCGCCGGGGCCGCCGGGGTCCTGCTCGGGGTCGAGGAGCAGGCGCTGCGGGCCCTCACCAAGCTCGACCAGGTGCTGCCTGCGCGGCTGAGCGCCAAGGTGCATGCCATCGACGACGCGACCGCGGCCCTGCCCAGCGGCGCCGGCCCCCGGGTGGACACCGGGATGCTGACCCGGCTCGCGCACGGCTGCCAGCAGCGCGTGCGGGCCCGGCTCGGCTACACCGCGCGCAGCGGTGAGAGCAGCGAGCGGCACGTCGAGCCCTATCGACTGGTGACCACCGGGCGGCTCTGGTACCTGTTCTGCTTCGATCTGGACCGACAGGACTGGCGCACCTTCCGGCTGGACCGGATCACCGACCTGCACGTCACCACCTTCCGCTTCCGGCCTCGGCCCAGCCCGGACCCGGTCGCGCACGTCCGGCGCGCCTTCGCCAACCGTCCCGCCTGGGCGTACACCGTGACGGTCGTCTACGACGCTCCGCTGGACGCGGTGACCGCACGGATCCCGGCCCGGTACGCCGACTGCGCGACCATCCCCGACGGCCGGACGCAGGTGGTGGCCGGTGCCGACGAGCTCGAGCAGCTCGCGATGCACCTCGCCTGGGCCGCGATCGACCTCGATGCCGAGCTCGAGGTCATCGAACCAGCGGAGCTGCGCGTGGAGCTCCGTCGGCTCGCCGACCAGGTCGCTGGGTACGCGGGTCGGTGACCCGCCAGGTCCGCCGTCGGTGAAATCGATTTGGACCCGCCCGCCCGGTACGGGATCATTGCAGAAATGTTGAGTGTCAGGGATCTGGAGGTCCGCGCCGGGGCGCGGTTGTTGCTCTCCCCGGTGTCGTTCCAGGTGACCCCCGGTGACAAGATCGGCCTCGTCGGCCGCAACGGCGCCGGCAAGACCACGATGACCAAGATCCTTGCCGGTGAGGCCCAGCCCGCTGCCGGACAGGTCTCGCGCACCGGCAAGATCGGTTATCTGCCGCAGGACCCGAAGACCGGTGATCTCGATGTCCTGGCCCGGGACCGGATCCTGTCCGCGCGCGGACTGGACGGCATCCTGCGCCGGCTGGAGTCCTACTCCGAGCAGATGGGCGATCCGGAGACCCATGACAAGGCGATGGCCTCCTACACCCGCGCCGAGGCCGAGCTCACCGCGGCCGGCGGGTACGCCGCAGAGGCCGAGGCGGCCCGGATCTCGGCGAACCTCGGCCTGCCCGACCGGGTGTTGACCCAGCCGCTGCACACCCTCTCCGGCGGCCAGCGGCGCCGGGTCGAACTCGCCCGGATCCTCTTCTCCGACGCGGATTCGCTGCTGCTGGACGAACCGACCAACCACCTCGACGCCGACTCGATCACCTGGCTGCGCGGGTTCCTGCAGGGCTATCCCGGTTCGGTGCTGATGATCTCCCACGACACCGGCCTGCTCGATGCGACGGTCACCAAGGTTTTCCACCTGGACGCGAATCGCGCCGAGCTGGACATCTATTCGATGAACTGGAAGCGCTACCTGCAGCAGCGCGAGACCGACGAGAAGCGCCGCCGTCGGGAACGGCTGAATGCGGAGCGCAAGGCCGACCAGCTGCTCACCCAGGCCGCCAAGATGGGCGCCAAGGCGACCAAGGCCGTCGCGGCACAGAACATGGCCCGACGCGCGGAGAAGCTGCTCTCCGGGATCGAGGGCGAGCGGGTGCAGGACCGGGTGGCCCGGATCCGCTTCCCCGAACCGGCCTCCTGCGGCAAGACCCCGCTGATGGCCGAGGGACTGTCCAAGTCCTACGGTTCGCTGGAGGTCTTCACCGCCGTCGATCTGGCCATCGACCGCGGCAACAAGGTCGTGGTGATCGGCCTCAACGGTGCCGGAAAGACAACCCTGCTGAGGATTCTGGCCGGTGTCGAGGCACCGGACACCGGGGGAGTGGTACCCGGTCACGGGCTGCGGATCGGTTACTTCGCGCAGGAACACGACACCATCGACACCTCGCGTACCGTGCTGGAGAACATGGTCTCCTCCTCGCCCGACCTGAACGAGACCGAGGTGCGCAAGATCCTCGGTTCCTTCCTGTTCACCGGTGACGACGTGGACAAGCCGGCGCGGGTGCTCTCCGGTGGTGAGAAGACCCGACTGTCGCTGGCGATGCTGGTGGTCTCCGGTGCCAACGTGCTGCTGCTCGACGAGCCGACCAACAACCTCGACCCGGCCTCCCGCAACGAGGTGCTGGAGGCGATCCGCACCTACCAGGGCGCGGTCGTGCTGGTCACCCACGACGACGGCGCCGCCGAGGCCCTCGAACCCGACCGCGTGCTGCTGCTGCCCGACGGGGTGGAGGATCACTGGAACGCTGAATACGCGGAGTTGATCGAGCTGGCCTGAGGCCCGTTCGGCGCGTTCGTGCGCTCCACCCTCGGCCGGTAGGCTGTCCGGAATGGAGCTCGAGCACCGCACTTTCCGCACCACCTCGGACCAGATCGAGGACAACCCCGAATTCCGTGACTGGTGGCAGGCCGTCCATCTGGGATTCCATCAGGGGCTTGCCCAGAACGAGACGATCGAGTGGACGCTGCGGCAGAGCGTCGCCGACAACTGGCAGCTGCGCGGGGTCTACGACACCGACCTGCCCGCCGAGGCGCTCTCCGGCGACGTACCGATCGGCACCTTCGTCAGCTTCGAGAAGACCCTCAACGTCGGCGCCGGCAAGCTGCTGCCGATCCACCTGATCTCCGAGGTCACCGTCCGGCCGACCCATCGTCGCCGCGGGATTCTCCGCACGATGATGACCGAGGACCTCACCGGCGCCCGGGACGCCGGCCACTCCCTGGCCGCGCTGACCGCCACCGAGGCGACCATCTACGGCCGCTTCGGCTTCGGGCCGGCGACCTATCTGCAGCGGATCCGGGTCGACACCGGTCAGGACTTCCAGCTGCGCCATTCGACCACCGGCCGCGTCGAGCTGACCGATCAGGAGACGATGGGCCGGGTCGCGCCGGAGATCTACGCCCGCTTCCACGAGCGGGTCTACGGATCGATCGGCCGCAAGCATCTGTACGCCGAGGAGCGGGCCGGGCTCTTCGACCACAACGAGGAGAAGCGCAACCGCAAGGTCCGCAACTCCCTGCACTTCGACGAGCAGGGCCGCCCCGACGGCTTCGTCAGCTACAGCGTGAACGACACCGAGAGCGGCAAGATCACCATCAACGTGCTCGACCTCTGCGCGGTCGGCGGCCAGGCCGAACTGGCGCTGTGGGAATTCCTCGGCGCGATCGACCTGGTGCAGCAGGTCACCTGGCGCGAGGCACCGGTCGACCACTCGCTGAAGTGGGCGCTGGTGAACCAGCGCGGCTACCACGAGGAGTCGATGTCGGACCGGCTCTGGCTGCGGGTCCTCGACCCGATCGGCGCGCTGCAGGGCCGGGCGTACGCCTGTGGTGACCTCGGGTTGACGATGCAGATCGATGACCGGATGGGCCTGGCCGACGGGCGCTTCCAGGTGAGCGTCAGCGGCGGTGAGGCCACGGTCACCGCGACCGACGCCGAGCCCGACGTCCAGCTCGGCGCCGAGGAACTGGCCTCGCTCTACCTCGGCGGGGTGGATCCGGGGGCGCTCGCGGTCGCCGGCCGGGTGCGCGGCGATGAGGAGGCGATCGGCCGGTTGCGTTCGCTGTTCGCCGGCTTCGGCAGCCCCTGGACCAACACCATGTTCTGAGCTCCACCCACCCCGGCGTTTCGGAGCATCCGATAGAGTTCCCGGCGTACCCGGGGAGACGGCACGCTGACAGGAGGTAACGATGGCAGCGACCCCGCCGCCCTACGGCAAAGGAGCGCGAATCGTCGGTGCCGCGCGCACCGATCTCTCCGCCGCCCTCTGCCGTCGGTACGTGGCCGGGGAGTCGATCCGATCGATGGCCGCCGATGTGGGCCGCTCCTACGGGTTCGTGCAGGCCCTGCTGAAGGAGCAGGGCATCGTGCTGCGCTCGCGGGGCGGGGCCACCCGCGGAGCCGAGGCGATCGCCCGCCGCGAGGCGGTCCAGCAACAGGTGGAGCAGGTCCGCGCCGAGCTCGGCGACGGCGTACCGACCGCCACGATCGATGCCCCTGATGCCGCCGGACCGGAGCCGGTGAAGACGAAGAAGCTCAAGGGCGACAAGTCCGCAAAGCCCGGCAAGAAAGAGAAATCCGGGAAGAAGGACAAGAAGCCCGGCAAGAAGGACAAGTCCGCGAAGTCCAAGAAGGACAAGAAGGACAAGAAGTCTGGATGAGCAGTCCCGGTGGTGGACCCATGGGACCACTCGGCGGGATGCGTCGTGACCGCGCGGTGGTGCACCACGAGCTGGGTCAGGGTGTGGTTCGCCGGGTGCTCGGTTATGCCAGGCCGTACACCCGGCTGATCGTCGTCTTCCTGCTGCTGATCATCGCCGCCGCCGTGCTGGGGGTGCTGCCGCCGCTGCTGTTCAAGCAGATCATCGACGTCGGCGTGCTCGGCGGCAACGCGGCGGTGGTGGTCCGGCTGCCCCTGCTGGTCGCGCTGATCGCGGTGCTCGACGGGGTGCTGTCCCTGGTGCAGCGCTGGTGCTCGGCCCGGATCGGTGAGGGACTGATCCTCGACCTGCGCACCCAGGTGTTCGACCATGTCCAGTCGATGCCGATCGCCTTCTTCACCCGCACCCAGACCGGCAAGCTGGTCTCCCGGCTGAACACCGATGTGATCGGCGCTCAGCAGGCGTTCACCTCGATCCTGTCCACCTCGGTGTCCAACATCATCTCGCTCACCCTCACCCTGATCGCGATGCTGGTGCTGTCCTGGCAGCTCACCCTGGCTGCGCTGGTGCTGCTGCCGATCTTCCTGATCCCGGCACGGATCATGGGCGCGCGGTTGGCCGGGCTGACCCGGGAACAGATGACCTACAACGCCGACCTGTCGGCGACCATGACCGAGCGGTTCAGCGTCTCCGGGGCATTGCTGGTGAAGCTCTTCGGCCGCAGCGCCGCCGAGCACGACGCCTTCGCCGAGCGGGCCACAGCGATCCGCCAGGTCTCGGTACGGATCGCGATGAACACCCGCTTCTTCATGGTCGCGATGACGATGGTGGCCGCGTTGGCGACCGCGCTCGTCTACGGCGTCGGCGGCTGGCTGGCGATCGGCGGGTCCCTCTCGGTCGGTACGCTCACCGCGCTGGCCGGGTTGCTGGCCCGGCTCTACGGGCCGCTGACCCAGCTGACCAACCTGCGCGTCGATGTGATGAGCGCGCTGGTCAGCTTCGAGCGGGTCTTCGAGATCCTCGATCTCAAACCCTCGATCGCCGACGCCGCCGATGCCCGCGACTTCTCCGGACGGGCGAGCGTACGCTTCCGCGGCGTCGGCTTCCACTACCCGGACGCGGACGAGGTTTCGCTGTCCTCATTGGAATCCACGGCCCGGCCGGCGAGCAGCGAGGGCCAGCAGGTGCTCACCGGCATCGACTTCACCGCCGAGCCCGGGCACACCGTCGCCCTGGTCGGCCCATCCGGTGCCGGCAAGACGACGCTGACCCATCTGGTGGCCCGGCTCTACGACGTCACCGCCGGTGCGGTCGAGGTCGGTGGCGACGATGTGCGCGAGCTGACCCTGCAGTCGTTGCAGCAGTCGGTCGGATACGTCACCCAGGACGCGCACATGTTCCACGACACCATCGCGGCCAACCTCCGCTATGCGCGGCCGGAGGCCACCGATGAGCAGCTCTGGCAGGCACTGCGGGCGGCCCAGATCGATGGACTGGTGCACGAGCTCGCCGACGGTCTGGACACGGTGGTCGGGGAGCGCGGCTATCGGCTCTCCGGTGGTGAACGGCAGCGACTCGCGATCGCCCGGCTGCTGCTCAAGGCGCCGCCGATCGTGATCCTCGACGAAGCCACGGCCCATCTGGACTCCGAATCCGAGGCGGCCGTGCAGCGGGCACTGGACACCGCGATGACCGGGCGTACCTCGCTGGTGATCGCACACCGGTTGTCCACCGTCCGCGACGCCGACGAGATCCTGGTGCTGCGGCAGGGCCGGATCGTCGAGCGTGGCCGGCACCCCGACCTGCTGGCCGCCGAGGGGCTCTACGCCGAGTTGTATCGGACGCAGTTCGCCGAGTGACGCCCCGAGCGGTTTCGGCGGCCGAGCATCAACTGTCCACAATGCGTTCCGAGCGGTGAGACAGGGTTGAAAGTGGATATTGCCCTCGGGCCGCTCCTGCTTCGGTGACTGGACCCAGATCACCGGAATCCCCGCTGCGGCAGGGAGACGAGAGGAACCCGATGGACAACGACGTTCAGCACACATCGCTGCCCGATCCCGAGCCCGATCGACCCCTGCTGTCGGGGTGGGGGCGGCGCACCTTCCTGCGCACCGCATCGATCGGCGGCCTGGTCGCCGGGGTCGGTGTGCTCGGCAGCGCCTCGGCGTTCGCAGCGGAACCGGGCACCGGACCCAACCGGCCGTTCGGGAAGTTCGAACTGCTGCTGCTCGGCACCCAGGGCGGCCCGCCGCCCGAACCCGACCGGGCCGGCATCTCGAGCGTCCTGGTCGTCGATGGACGCAGTTATGTGATCGACTGCGGACGGACATCGGTCACCCAGTACAAGAAGTCCGGGCTGTCGTTCGACTCGCTCGAGGCGATCTTCCTGACCCATCTGCACATGGACCACCTGGCCGACTACTACAACTTCCTGGTGCTGGGCGGACTGCCGTCGAGTCAGAAGAACGACATGATCCGCTCCCAGATCCCGGTCTACGGACCGGGTCCGGCGGGCGGTCTGCCACCTGCCTACGGCGGTGGCGAGGTCGGCACGGTCAATCCGGAGAACCCGACCCCGGGGACGCGTGCCCTCACCGAATATCTCGACCAGGCCTTCGCCTACAGCACCAATGTTTTCATGCGTGACAACGCATTCCGCGACATCCGGGAACTGCGGCGCATCACCGAGATCATGCCGCCGGCCTCGGCGGGTGCGTCCGCGCTCGGTGACACCGCGCCCAGGATGCGGCCGTTCACGGTGATGGAGGACGACCGGATCCGGGTGACTGCGACCCTGGTGCCGCACGGGCCGATCTTCCCGGCGTACGCCTTCCGGTTCGACACCGACTACGGCTCGATCACCTTCTCCGGCGACACCCGGCGCAGCGAGAACCTGATCGAGTTGGCCCGGGGCAGCGACATCCTGGTGCACGAGGCCATCGGTGACCCGCGGAAGTTCGGCATGTCGGACGAGGCGCTGGAGCACATGCTGCAGTCACACGTCCTGGTGGACGAGTGCGGCCCGATCGCGCATCAGGCCGATGTGCCGCACCTGGTGTTCTCGCACCTCGTCGAGTGGGGCAAACCGGTGAACATCGGTGAGTGGACCCGGCTCGGCCGCAAGGGCTACAGCGGCAAGGTCACCGTCGGTCGCGATCTGGACCGGTTCGCGATCAGGCGCTGATCCGCGCCGGCCCGGTCTCGCGCTGCACCCGTACCCACCCCCACCACGCGATCCAGCGAACCGTCCGTGCAACTCCCTAGCCCTGCGGGGTGAGCTGGATGCACGCACGGTTCGCTGGATCGTCACCTCGGGTAGCGCGCCGGGTGATCCGGTTCGCGACGGCTTCACGACCACCGGCACTGGTGTCCGGGACCGTCCCACCTCCAGCGTGGCCTGCGAAATTTGCGGCTCGATCGCCGAATCGACCGATCTGGCACCGATTGGAAATCGAGCCGCAGATTTCGGTGGGGCCGAGCGGCGGGAGCTCGTGTTCGCGGGGTGTTCGCCGTAATCGGATGGTGGTCCGGTGCGCGGCTCCTGGGGTCCGATCTGGAGCTCGGCCGGGGCCCATCTCGACACGCTCGCTGCGCGAGCTGCTCGATGAGCGTGGTGGGTGTCGCTGCGCGAGCTGCTCGATGAGCGTGGTGGAGTGTCGCTGCGCGAGCTACTCGATGGGCGTGGGGGTGTGGCCGAAGATCGAGAGGCGTACCGAGACGGTCACGGTGGCGCGGTCGGGGACGGCGGGATCGCTGTGGTGGAAGGCATTCGGGCCCATCAGCACCAACCGACGCAGATCCTCCGCAGCCAGGGTGACCTCGAACTCCAGGGGCCGGGTGTCGAGCAGAGCGAGTTCCGGGGTCATGCTGCGCAGCAACCGCTCCTGTTTGCCGGCTTCGACCTCCAGCAGGCCCAGCTCGGTGCGCAGTTCGGCCAGGTGCCGCTCGGTGGGGGTGAGCACCAGCAACCGCCCCTCGGGTGCCAGCATCCGCGCGAAGTCGGTGGGATTGCGGGGCGCGAAGACGCAGAGCAGGGTGTCCGCGACGCCGTCGGCGACCGGGAGGCCGGCCCAGGTGTCCGCGACGATCGCCCCGGCCCGCGGCACCCGGGCGGCGCGCCGGCAGGCGTACGCCGACAGGTCGGCCGCGACGCCGCGCGCGTCGGACCCGAGCGCAGCCAACACCCCGGCCAGGTAGTGACCGGTGCCGGCGCCCGCCTCCACCACCCGCGACCCGACGGCCGCGTCGGCGAGCAGCTCCACCAGTGGCCGGAAAGGCCCACCGGCAAGGAAATCTGCGCGCGCGGCGACCATCTCGGCGGTATCGGCGTGCGCGGGGGCCGCGTGGCCGAGCAGATTCACATAACCCTGCCTGGCCAGATCGAAACGATGCCCGCCGGTGCACTCCAGCACCCGTTCGGTGACCCGCACCTGGTCCCGGCAGAGCGGGCAGCGGAGCAGGTCGGTGACCTCGGCGAGCACGGTCAGGGGGTTGCCAGGACGCCGCCGTCGACGGGGATCGTCGTCCCGCTGACGTATCCGGCGGCGGGGGAGAGCAGGAAACACGCGACCCGGCCGAACTCGGCAGGGTCGCCGATCCGGCCCAGCGGGATCCGGGCCGCGGTCTGCTGCCGCTGCCGGTCCGGATCGTCTGCCTGCTCCATCGACCATTGCAACCGTTCGGTGGCGATCGACCCCGGCATCAACCCGAAGAGCCGCACACCGCGCGGGCCGAGCTCGGCGGCGTACTGGCTGACCAGATTCGCCAGACCGGGCCGCAACCCGTTCGAGATCGTCAATCCCGGCAGCCAGACCTTCACCGAGGTGGACAGCACCAGGCCGATCGCGAGGTCATCGGCGGTACCGAGCTCGACCACCGCATCGATGGTGCGGATCGCGGCCAGGAAGACCGACTCGAACGCGGCCCGCCACTGGTCGTCGCTGTTCTCCAACGATTTCCCACCCGGCGGACCACCGACCGAGATCATCGCACCGTCGAGCCGGCCGAAGGTGTCCAGGGCCAACCGGCAGGCCTGCTCCGGGACCCCGGGCTCGGCCAGGTCAGCGGTCAGCGTGACCGCCCGATCCTCACCGAGCTGCGCCCGGCGCTCGGCCAACAGCTCCTCGCGGCGCGCCACCAGCACCACGCGGGCACCCTCGGCGACGAGTTGTTCGGCGGTGGCGAAGCCGAGGCCGGAGCTGGCGGCGGTGACCACGAAGACGCGGTCGGTGAGTCCGAGGTCCATGGGTTCGATCGTCCTTTCGGGGGTCAGCGGCTGCTGGCGTTCTCCTGCTGGCGTAGCGAATCCGGGTCCTCATCCGGTCGCGGATCGGTATCGGGGTCCGGGTCGGCGGCGGCCCGCTCCCGCGCGGCGCGCAGCTTGCGGCGGTCCCGGATGTCACCGCGGATCAGCACGACCAGGCCGACGACACCGATCACGGTGAACAGGAACCACTGGATCGCATAGGACAGGTGCGGGCCCTCGCCGAGGTCGGGCAGCGACAGCGGCTGCAGGCCGCCGGTCTGTTCGGGTTGCACGGTGATCGCCGACAGGTATCCGTTCACCACCGGATAGGGGAGCGCCTTGGCGATCGCGCCGGAGTTGATCAACCGGACCTGGTTGTTCACCGGATCGATCGCGGTGGACTTGCCCTGCTCGTCGCGACGGACGTGGCCGACCACCTCGACCGGACCCGTCGGCGCGGGCGGGAGGGTGTCGGGGATCCGTTGCCCCCGGGGCACCGGGATGAAGCCGCGGTCGACCAGCAGCACCTGACCGCTCTCGGTGCGCAGGGGGGTCACGATCTCGTACCCGGGCTCGGAATTGTTGGCCCGATAGCGCACCTGGAACTGCTGCGAGGTGTCGAAGGTGCCACGGACGCGGACCCGCTGCCACTGGTCGGCGTCGGTGATCCGCTTGGTGAAGACCTGCTCGAAATCCCGGACCGGGGCGGCATCGTTGGTGACCACGATGCGGTTCTGTTCGCGTCGTTCCTCGAGCCGACGCAACTGCCACTCACCGAGATTGACGAAGGTCACCGCCATCACGGTGGCGAACAGCAGCAGGGCGACCCACCGCAGCCACAACCTCTTCACCCGGCCACCCTACTCGCTGGCACTGCGGCGTACTCAGTCGTCGCCCGGTTCACCCATCGACTGGGCCAACTCGGTGGCCTTCGCGGCGGCGGCGCCCAGGCTCTCCCCGCGGCCGACGGAGACGCCGACCAGGAAGGCGGTCAGTGGAGCGGCGGGCCGGGTGATCTCGTGCGCCGCGTCGCGGGCCAGATCGAGCAGGATGTGCATCGACTCCTCATCGATCCGGTAGCCGTTGTCCAACTGGTCGCTGAGCGCGTCCAACCATTCCTGCAGGCCGACGGAGTCCTCGCCCATCGCTCTCCTCCGCTGTCTTCTCGCCGGTTCGGCGCCGTGGTCGCGCCGTTCAAGGTCCCAGCGATCATGACATGGGCCATCCGGCGGGCCGTCGGCGGCCCCGCCGCCGAGGCCCCGAGGTGCCCGCCCGTAGAATCGACCCATGGCTGAACGCACCCTGTTGCCGCTGGCGGATCGCCACGGTCGAGTCGCGACCGACCTGCGGGTCTCGTTGACCGACCGGTGCAACCTGCGTTGCACCTACTGCATGCCCGCCGAAGGCCTGCCCTGGTTGCCCAAGGACGAGATCCTGAGCAACGACGAACTGCTGCGATTGATCCGGATCGGCGTCGAGCGGCTCGGCATCACCACCGTGCGGCTGACCGGAGGTGAGCCGCTGCTGCGCCCCGACCTGGAGGATCTGGTCGCCGGCATCGCGGCCCTCGAACCGCGCCCCGGGATCGCCCTGACCAGCAACGGCATCGGCCTGGCCCGCCGTGCGGAGGGGCTGGCCGCCGCGGGACTGAACCGGGTGAACATCTCCCTGGACACCCTGCAGCCGGAGGTGTTCCGCCAGCTCAGTCGGCGCAACCGGCTCGGCGACGTGCTGGCCGGGGTCGCCGCCGCACGGCTGGTCGGGCTGGACCCGGTGAAGATCAACACCGTGCTGATGCGTGGGGTGAATCACACCGAGGCGGCGGACCTGGTCGCCTGGGCGATGAAGGAGGGCGTGCAGCTCCGATTCATCGAGCAGATGCCGCTGGATGCCCAGCATGGTTGGGATCGCAGCGAGATGGTCACCGCGGCCGAGGCGATGGAACTGGTCGCCGAGCGCTTCGAGCTGGCCGAGGACGCGGAGGTCGCGGCGGCGCGCGGTTCGGCCCCGGCGGAGTTGTTCCGCGTCGTCGGTACGCCGCATCAGGTCGGCTTCATCGCTGCGGTCACCCGGCCCTTCTGCGGCAACTGCGACCGGGTCCGGTTGACCGCCGACGGGCAGATCCGCAACTGCCTGTTCGCCCGCACCGAATCCGATCTGCGGGCCGCGCTGCGCTCCGGAGCCGAGGACGCCGAGATCGCCGAGCGCTGGCGGATCGCGGTGCTCGGCAAGCTGCCCGGCCATGGCATCGACGATCCGAGCTTCCTGCAGCCGGATCGCCCGATGAGCGCTATCGGCGGATGAGTTCGGTGAAGTGGTCGACGGCGGGCACCGGATCGTAGAAGTGGTGCAGTGCCGCGCGCCAGAGCTGGTAGTCCGCGGACTCCCGGAAGCCGACCGTGTGATCGGTGAGCCGATCCCACTCGACCTGCAGCAGATACTCGTTCGGCCGCTCGACGCAGCGCGACAGGCGCAGCGTCCGGAAACCCCGCTGGCGTTCGATGATCGGCACCGCCTCGGCGAACGCCCGCTCGAACTCGGTCTCCCGTCCGGGGCGTACCGGCAGGATCACCGATTCCAGGCAGTCGGTCCGCGGGGTGGTCATGGCGGCACGCTATCGAGATGGGTGACAACCCCACCGAATGAGTTATAACTTGGGCAGAGTTATAAGGCGATTGGTGGTGTGATGCGAACCCAGCTGTATCGCTCCGGGGCGGGGCTGATGCCGCCCGAACTGGCCGGCCGCGATGACGAGCTGCGCGGCTGGCGGCTCGCCCTCAACGATGCCCGGGTGGTCGGGAGGTTCGCCGGCGGGGACCGCGTCTGGACCGGGCTGCGCGGGGTCGGCAAGTCGGTGCTGCTGCGCCGGATGGCCGACGACGCGCGCGCCCACCACTTCGAGGTGCTGGCACTGCAGGGCGACCAGTCCTCGGCGCTGGTCCGGGCGATCCAGGTGAGCGCCAGCACCCGCGCGGAGAAGGGGATCGGGGCCTGGGGTCGGGCCGCCAAGGCACTCGGCCGGATCACCGCGGTCTCCGCCCAGGGGCCGGTCGGGATCAAGGCCCAGGTCGACTTCGCCGGGCGTACGCCGCCCGATCCGGATCAGGTGCACCCGGCGGCCGTCGCCGAGGTGCTGGCCGACCTGGCGACCGCACTGCGTGACCACGCCGGTGGTGGCCTGGTGCTGATGGTCGACGAACTGCAGATGTCGCGGCCCGACGACCTGCGCACCCTCGGCGGCGTACTCAACCACCTCAATCAGCATCTCGATCAGGCGCCGATCCTGTTCGTCGGCGCCGGGCTGCCGAACCTGCGGGACCGGATGGTCGGCCCGGATGCGGACCATCCGCTGATCACCAATCCCGAACGGCTCTTCCGCTTCCACCACCTGCCGGCGCATCTCGACGCGGACGCCGCGCGGGACGCGCTGATCAAACCCGCACTGCGGATCGGGTCCGGCTGGGAACCCGAGGCGGTGGAGCTCGTGCTGAAACGGACGATGCGCTATCCCGCGCATCTGCAGGCGTACGCCGACCTGGCCTGGCAGCGCGGCGCCGGCACCGCACCGGTCACCGGTACCGATGTCGCCGACGCCACCGGGGACGCGGAACTGTTCATCGCCGAGCAGTACCTGGCGCCGCGCTGGAATCGGCTCAGCGACCGGCAGCGGGAATACCTCACCGCACTCGCGGTCTGCGAGGGGCGCGCCGGTTCCGGTGAGGTGGCCGCGGTGCTGGGGCGTCGGGTGGGGGAGGTGAGCTCCTTCCGTGAGGCGCTGATGACCCGCGGTGAGATCTTCGACCCGGCGTACGGCACCGTCGAGCTGACCATGCCGGCGATGCGGGAGTTCGCGCTGCGGCACTATCCGCAGGCCCGTACCCGGGCCGAGGTCGACCTGGTCGCGCCGAAGGTGATGGTCGCCAACCGCACGCAGTGGCTGGCCGAGCGGGCCGAGAAGCGTGGCGAGGTCCCCGAGGAGTTTCCGCCGGAACTGCTGCGCCGCGACGAATGACCCCCGGCACGTTCCCTGAGCGAGGAGCGCAGCGACGAGTCGAAGGGTCAGCGGTCGTCGTCCACCACTTCGCCCGGTACGACCTCGGTGGAGCGTTCGGGCAGCGCGGGACGATCGGTGTCCGGCAGCGGGGCTGCGCGACTGCCCTCACCGCGCTTGTCGATGACGTTGGCCAGCATCACCGCGATCGCGGGCAGGAACGCCGCCCCGACCAGCAGCACCCAGCGCCCCACACCGCCGATGAAGATCATCCCGATGAAGCAGGCGACGCGGATTCCCATGGTGAGCAGGTAGCGACGCTCCCGGGCCGACAGATCCGAGGACCGGCCCGGACGCACGCTGGTGATCACCGCCTGGGCGCCCCGGGACCGACCGCCGTGCGGGCCCACTCGCGTCGCGCCGTTGCCGGCTCCTGCAGTTGCCATCGCGCCAGCATACGCTGGGGCCTTCCGCCGCGCGCATTCCGATCTGTGGCAGGGTTGGGCGCATGACTGCGCAGCCAGAATCCGCCTCGGAATCCGTACGCCCCCAGGCGCCTTCGCGTTCGGTGCTGGTGACCGGCGGCAACAAGGGCATCGGCCGGGCGATCGCCGAACGACTGGCGGCTGCCGGCCACAAGGTCGCCGCCACCTATCGCAGCGGTGAGGTCCCCGACGGGGTGCTCGGTGTGCAGTGCGATGTCACCGACCCCGAGCAGGTCGAGGCGGCGTTCAAGCAGGTCGAGGAGACCAACGGGCCCGTCGAGGTGCTGGTCGCGAACGCCGGGGTGACCGCCGACAACCTGATGATGCGCATCAAGGACGAGGACTGGGACAAGGTCATCGACACCAACCTCGGCGGCAGCTTCCGGGTCGCGCGGCGGGCGGCGCGGCCGATGACCCGGAACCGGTTCGGCCGGATCATCTTCATCTCCTCGGTGGTCGGACTGCTCGGCTCCGCGGGCCAGGTCAACTACGCCGCCTCCAAGGCCGGGCTGGTCGGGATGGCCCGCTCGATCGCCCGCGAGCTCGGCTCCCGCAACATCACCGCGAATGTGATCGCCCCCGGCTTCATCGAGACCGACATGACCGCGGCGCTGTCCGAGGACCAGGTCAAGGCCTACCAGCAGCAGATCCCGCTCGGTCGGCTCGGCCAGGTCGACGACATCGCCGCCACCATCGAGTTCCTGGCCTCCGACTCCGCGGGTTACATCACCGGTGCGGTGATCCCCGTCGACGGCGGCCTCGGCATGGGGCACTGAGGACCACCGGCGGATCGGCAGAAAGGCAAGCAGACATGGGAATTCTCGAGGGCAAGAACATTCTGGTGGCGGGCGTCACCCACAACACCTCGATCGGTTACGAGGTCGCACGGATCGCGCAGGCCGAGGGGGCGACGGTCGCGGTCTCCAACTTCGGCAGGGCGATGAGCCTGACCCGTCGGGTGATCCAGAAGCTCGACCCGGTACCGGCGCTGCTCGAGCTCGACGTCACCGACGAGGAGCACCTGAAGCGGCTGCCGGGATCCCTGCGCGCAGAGGGATTCGAGCGGCTCGACGGTGTGGTGCACTCGATCGCCTTCGCCAACCCGGAGACCGCCCTGGGGGGCAAGTTCCTGAGCACCCCGGCCGCCGACGTCGCCGCCGCGGTCGAGGTGTCGGCGTACTCGCTGATGTCGCTCGCGATGGCCTGCAAGCCTCTCTACGGCGAGCAGGCCTCGGTGGTCGGGTTGACCTTCGACGCCACCGTCTCCTGGCCGGCGTACGACTGGATGGGGGTGGCCAAGGCCGCGCTGGAATCCACCAACCGCTACCTCGCCCGCTACCTGGGGGCGGAGGGCGTACGCTCCAACCTGGTCGCGGCCGGGCCGCTGGAAACCCTTGCCAAGAAGGCGATCCCGGGGGCGAACGAGTTCAACGACATCTGGGGTGAGCGGGCCCCGCTCGGCTGGGATCCCAAGAGCAACGAGCCGACCGCCCGCGCCGTGGTCGCCCTGCTCAGCGACTGGTTCCCGGCCACCACCGGGGAGATCGTGCACGTCGACGGCGGCCTGCACGCGATGGGTGCCTGAGCCTCAGGCCGCGGCCAGGGCGGCGGCGAGCCGTCGCGTGACCGGTGCGCCGATCCGCTGTCTGGCAACGATCGGAAATCCCAGCTCCTGTTCGAGGCGCCGCAACTGACCGGCGACGGCCGGCTGGGACAGGCCGAGGGCCTGGGCGGCGCGGCGGACCCCGCCGAAGGAGGCGACGGCGACCACCGCGCGCAGAGCATCCGGGTCGAGTGTGCAGATCAGCTGTTCGGTCGGCCGAGATCTCAGGACCGGTCCAGCTCACCGCCGCACAGCATGCATCCGTGCGGGACGGAAGCTCGCGCTGAGGAAGGCCAGCAGGAGCAGGCCCGCGGCTGCTGCTGGGATCCAGCCGACCCCCGGTCCGTCGGCGAGCAGACCGCCGAGGGCGGCGGCCGCGGCGGTGCCGAGATAGAGGCCGCTGATGTTCAACGAGACCGCGGTCATCGGCGCGTCCGGGGCGGCTTCCATCGTGCTGGCCTGCAGGGGTGGATTCAGCGCCCAGGCGAACACCGACCAGAGTCCGATCCCGACGAGCAGGGCCGGCAGCGGGCTCGCGATCCCAACCAGGACAGCGATTCCGGCCAGGACCACGGCGTGCCCGCCGATCACTGCGAGTCGTGCTGAGCGGCCGCCGAATCGGTCGGCCAGCCAGCCGCCGAAGAACGCCGACGGTACCCCGACCAGGCCGACCTCGAGGAGCACCCAGGGAATCGCGGACTCGTCTGCCCCGGCGCGCAGCAGCAGCGGTGCCAGATAGGTGTAGAACATCAGCCCGCCCGCACCGCAGAGGAATACCGCCAGCACCAGGCGTACCACCGCAGGGCGGCGCAGCGGCGCGAGTCGCGCCGCCAGCCCCAGCCGAGGCGACCCCGGCAGCCGCGGCATGGTGAGCGCCAGCAGGCATCCCGCCGCTGCGCCAACGATCGCCACCAGCACGAAGGTCGCGCGCCAGCCCCAGTGACCACCGGCCCAGGCCCCGGCCGGTACCCCGGTGAAGAGTGCGGTGGTCAGTCCCGCCGTGACCATCGACAGATAACGACCCGCCTGGCCCTCGGGTGCGCCCTGGGCCGCCGCCGCGAACGCGGTCGAGGAGACGACGGCGGCTGCGAGACCGGCCAGTATCCGCAACGCCATCAGCGTTCCGTAACCCGGTGCGACCGCGGCCAGTGCATTGGCGAGCACGAAGACGGCGAGCCCGCCGAACAGGACGCGGCGGCGAGGCAGTGGGTCGAAAAGAACGCCCAGGACGGGCGCCCCGAGGGCGAACGCCAGGGCGAAGGCGGTGACGAGTTGGCCGGTGGCGCCGACCGGTACGCCGAGGTCGGTGCTGATCTGTGGCAGCACGCCGGCGATCACGTACTCATCGGTGCCGAGGGCGAGGGTGGCCAGGAACAGGCCGAGGGTCCAGGTGGGGTGGCGCATGATTTCGAATCCTTTGTTCGTTGTTCGTCGAACATCGAATAAGGACGTTAGTGGAAAGATGGGGTCATGGCCAACGCTGAGCACCCGGATCTCGCCGAGGTTCCGCTGATCACCGTGTTGTCGGCGCTGTCGGACCCCCTGCGGATGGGCATCGTGCGGTTGCTCGCCGACGGTGCCGAGCGGCAGTGGGGGGAGCTGGACGCACCGGTCTCCAACTCCACGCTCAGTCATCACCTGAAGGTGCTGCGCTCCGCCGGTGTCACTCGCACTCGGATGGAGGGCACGCGTTGCTTCCTCCGCCTGCGCGCCGACGAGCTCACCGATCGGTTTCCGGGACTGCTCGACAGCGTTCTCGACGTCGAGGCGCACGGAGCGACCGAGGTCGGCGTCAAGGGCTGACGCCCTGTTCGGCCGGCCGGCGCCTCAGCGGCCGGTCCAGCTCACCGCCGCACACAGCGAATCGATCGCGGCCCGGCGCACCTCGGTCAGGGTCCGGGCCCGCGCCTGCACGGCATGGGAGTGCAGCACCCCGCCGTCGTCGTCCAGGGCAGCCTCGGTGGCCTGCACCAGCAACCAGGCCCGGGCGGCCGCCTGCTGCGACCGCGAGCCATAGCCGGCGGGCAGACTCAACCCGGTCACCTCCGGGCGTTCGCTGGGTGCGAGCTCCAGTTCCTCCAGCTCCCGGCCGGCGCCGAGCACCACCTCCCGCAGCGCCCGGTCGGCCTCCGCCGCGGTCAGCGTGAGTCGCGGCGGGCGGGCCGCGGCGATCCGCCACTGGATCGCCGGGCCGACCCGATAGGGCAGCCAGGCATGTGAACCGGTTGCCGAGAGCACCACCGCACCGGCCTCGATTGCGGCCGCGTTCAGCGCGGGCGGGCCGGTCAGCGCGCCGGTGGCTCCGGGCCGCGGCAGCACCAGCACCCAGTCGGCGTCCACCAGCAGCAGCGCCGCCCGCAGCGCCTCGTCCAGCTCGCTGGCCCGGAAGGGATCCAGCCCGAGCAGGCCCTCGGGGTCGGTGACGTGATGGGCCGCGTCATCGTCCACCACGGCGCGCGCCGCCACCTCCGCGCTCAGCGGGGTGTGCCGCAGGGCGTTCAGGTGAGCGGTCAGGCGTACCGCGGCAAGGGTGTCCATCCCGACAAAGATACGTGGCCGGCGTTGATAGGTTTGCCCGCATGGCCCCTGTCGTTGAACTTGCCGATGTCAGCATCGTCCGGGGTGGCGCCACCCTGCTCACCGATATCGATTGGCAGATCGACGAGACCGACCGGTGGGTGGTGATCGGCCCGAACGGCGCCGGCAAGACCACCCTGCTGCAGGTGCTCGCGGCCCAGCTGCATCCGACCACCGGCGTGGTCGGCCTGCTCGGTGAGGTGCTCGGCGCGGTCGATGTGTTCGAGCTCCGGCCGCGGATCGGTGTCACCTCTGCCGCGCTCGCCGACCGGATCCCGCGCGGCGAGGCGGTTCGCGATGTGGTCGTCTCGGCCAGCTATGCGGTGATGGGACGGTGGCGCGAGGAGTACGACGAGATGGACCACGCCCGCGCCGCCGAACTGATGGAACAGCTGCGGGTCGATCAGCTCGCCGACCGGACCTTCGGCACCTTGTCGGAGGGGGAGCGCAAGCGGGTGCAGATCGCCCGGGCGCTGATGACCGACCCGGAATTGTTGCTGCTCGACGAGCCCGCGGCCGGCCTCGATGTCGCCGGCCGCGAATCCCTGGTTCGGACCCTGGGTGAGCTGGCCACCGATGAGTACGCCCCGGCGAGTGTGCTGGTCACCCATCACGTCGAGGAGATCCCCGCCGGGATGACCCACGCGCTGCTGCTCAAGCAGGGCCGGATCGTCGCCGCCGGGCCGATCGCCGAGACCCTCACCGATGAGTCGATGAGCAGCACCTTCGACCTGCCGCTGACGATCAGCCACACCGATGGGCGGTGGGCCGCCCGGGCCCGCTGACCGGAGCGATCGTGGACAAGAACCTCACCGACTGGCTGGGAGCCCATCCCTGGTCCTGGTGGCTGACGCTGGTGCTGCTCTGTCTCGCGGTGGAACTGCTGGAGCGCCGCTGGTACGCCGCCGCCTGCGCGATGGGTGCCGGGGTGGCCGCGGTGATCGCCTGGGTGGCGCCGACACAGTTCTGGTACCAGGCCGGATTCGGTGCCGCCGCGGCGCTGACCGGCGTGCTGGTGGTGTCCCGCCTGCCGGCCGGGCCCGCCGCGCCGGCCCGGCGGCGGCAATGACCTGGGTCGATCTGCTGCTGGCCGCCATCGCGGGCGTCTGGGCGGGCATGATCAACACCGTCGTCGGCTCCGGCAGCCTGGTCACCTTCCCCACCCTGCTGGCGCTCGGCCTGCCGCCGGTGATGGCGAACACCACCAACAACATCGGCCTGGTGCCGGGCAGCATCTCCGGCACCGTCGGCATGCTGCCCGAGGTGAAGGCGCTGAAGCACGAGCTGATCCGGCTCGGTCCGCTCGCGCTGCTCGGCGGGCTGGCCGGGGCGTTGCTGCTGCTCTGGCTGCCGTCCTCGGCCTTCGACACCATCGTGCCGATCCTGATCGCTATCGGCTGCATCCTGGTCGTGCTGCAGCCCTGGCTGACCCAGAAGATGGCCGCCCGCGCCGGGCGGTTGGCCGCCGAGGGCCGGCCGCCGTCGTCCCGGAAACCGTGGTGGCCGCTGCCGGCGATCGCGCTCAGCTCGACCTATGGCGGCTATTTCGGCGCCGCGCAGGGCCTGTTGCACATGGCGATCCTGTCGCTGGCGATGCCAGATGAGTCCTGGCCGCGGCTGAACGCGCTGAAGAACGCGCTGGCGAGCATCATCAACTTCACCGCCGCGATCGTGTTCATCCTGGTGGCACCGGTGTCCTGGCCCTACGTCGGCGCGCTCGCCGTCGGATCGGTGATCGGCGGACAGCTGGGCGCCCGGGTGGGACGCAGACTGCCCGCGGTGGCGTACCGGGTGATCATCGTGGTGATCGGCGTGATCGCCATCATCAACCAGCTGGTGAAGTAACCTCCCGTGGTGCTGATTCCGATCACCGACCCCGCCGACGACCGGCTCGCCGACTATGTACGCCTCCGCGAGACCTCGCTGCGGCGCCACCTGGAGAGCGAACAGGGGTTGTTCATCGCCGAGGGCGAGAAGGTGATCCGGCGGGCCGTGGAGGCCGGGTACCAGCCGCGCTCGTTCCTGCTGGCCGAGCGCTGGCTGGCCGGGTTGGCGGATGTGCTCGACCGCCACCCGGAGGTACCGGTCTATCTGGTTACCGAGGAGCTGGCCGAGCAGGTGACCGGTTTTCATGTGCATCGTGGGGCGCTGGCGTCGCTGCACCGGGCGACGCGGTGGACGGTGCCGGACCTGTTGGGGCGTGCCGCGGATGGTCGGTCGCGGATCGCCGTGCTGGAAGACCTGGTCGACCACGCCAATGTGGGCGCGGTTTTTCGGAGCGCCGCGGCGCTCGGGGTCGATGCGGTGCTGGTGACGCCGCGGTGTGCCGATCCGCTGTACCGGCGGTCGATCAAGGTGTCGATGGGCACGGTCTTCCAGGTGCCGTGGGCGCGGATCGATCCCTGGCCGCGGGGGATCGGGCTGCTCAAGGACGCCGGTTTCGTGGTCGCCGGGATGACGCTGGGGGATGGTGCGATCACCCTCGACGAGTTGGTTGCCCAGGACCACCAACGGTTGGCGCTGGTGTTCGGTACCGAGGGCCACGGGATGACCCCGGGTACGGACCGCCAGCTGGATGCCCGGGTGCGGATCCCGATGGCCGGCGGCGTCGACTCGCTGAACGTCGCCGCGAGTTCCGCGGTGGCGTTCTATGTGACGCGGTGACGCGAAGAAGTAAGTACCAAGAGTTGGTAACATGGCTCCATGGGTGCCAACACGTCGATCAGCTTGGATGATCACTTCACGGAGTTCCTCGCGCGCGAGGTCGCAACGGGCCGTTATCGATCGGCCAGTGAGGTCGTGCGCGCGGGTCTGCGGCTGCTGGAGGACCAGGAGGCTCAGATGTCCGCGCTTCGCGCTGCCCTTGTCGCTGGTGAGGACAGTGGCGAGCCGGAGGAGTTCGACTTCGACGCGTTCATCGCTGCGAAGAAGTCGTGAGCCGCTACCGGCTCACGCCGGCTGCCCAGCGAGACCTGTCCTCAATCTGGGACTACACGCAGGAGCGCTGGGGCCTCGACCAGGCGGAGACCTACGTGACGGAGATCAGGGCGGCCATTGAGCGTTCTGCAGAAGATCCGAGACGGGGGCGCGCATGCGACGAGATTCGGGCGGGTTATCGACGGTACGCGATCGGCAGCCATCAGATCTTCTACGTCGAGAGTCCTCAGTGGATCGACGTGATTCGCATTCTCCATCAGCGAATTGACCCGAATCGGCACCTGTGAATAGCAGTCGCAGGATCATTCCCTCGTGCCGCGGGAATCGGCCCTCGGCGGCAGTTGGATGTCGGCGTCCGATGCTGCCCAACTCGCTGAACTCCTGGCTCGCGGTGGACAGCTCGCCGATCAGCTCGCGAAGCGTCTTGTCATAGGGGTCGCGGCCGGCATCGGCGCGCAGCAGCGCGACGGTGCCGTCGACCCGGATTCCCAATCCACGAAGAAATGCTTCGACCCTTCGCCGAGGAAGTGATGGCGGGTGAAGTTCGGCACGCCATGCGCATCGGTGTCCGACTGGTCGGGGGACTGGCGCCGGTGCGGGCGTACATCGAGGAACTGCTGCCGGTGATCGTTGACGGCACCATCGAACCTGGCCCCCCGGCGATCAGGCCCCGGCGAGCAGTCCCCGCAGCACGATCCGGATCGACCGCTCCAGCGACCCGGTGAAACCTTCGGGCAGGAAGGTCAACCGCGGGTCGGCGGCGTAGGCGTCCTGGACCGCCTGCGGTGGATGGGAATGCGTCCACAGCGCGCCGACCAGCAGCAGGATCGTCCGGATCGCCTCACCGACAGCCTGGTCACTGAGCTCGGGCAGCAGTGCCTGGACCGCTGCGCCCAGCTCGACCAGCAGCGGGTAACCGGCCAGCTTGTAGCTGGTGATGGTCTCGGTGGACACGTTGTGCTCCAGCACCGCGGCCTGGGAGCTGATCAGCTCGCACAGCATCGGCTGGGCGGCGAAGGCAGCAGCCAGCGCCGCGGCGATGCCGGCGACCCGGTCCGGGGCGGGGGCGTCGGCGTCGACGGCGGTCGACAACTGCTCGGCGGTCTCGGCGAAGAAGTCGCGGGCGAGGCTCAGCTGCAGTTCCAGCAGGACCGCCTCGCGGGACTCGAAATAGCGCAGCACATTGGATTTCGCCAGGCCGACCCGGCGGCTCAGCTCGTTCAGGCTGACCTCGGAGACCGGCATCTCGGCCAGCATCGAGGCGGCGGTCTCGAGGATCGCCCGGCGCCGGATCCCCCGCTGCTCGTCGCTGCGGGCGCGCTGGAAGGTGGTCATGCCGGCAGTCTACAGACCCCCGGTCTCTTGAAAACAGACCTGCGGTCTTCTAAATTAGGAACCATCGGTTCGTTACCTGACGGGCCGTTCCCGACAGCAGAGGACCCCAGCAGATGGACACCAGCACAACCGCCAAGGTCGCCCTCGTCACCGGTGCCTCCTCCGGCATCGGCGAGATCGCGGCACTGCAACTGCAGCAGGCCGGTTTCATCGTGTACGCCGCGGCCCGGCGGACCGAGCGGATGGCCGGGCTGAACCGGGCCGGGGTGCGCACGATCGCCCTCGACGTGACCGACGAGGCCTCCTCGAGCGCCGCCATCGACACGGTGCTCGCCGAACAGGGCCGGATCGACGTGCTCGTCAACAACGCCGGTTACGGCTCCTACGGTGCGCTCGAGGATGTCCCGCTGACCGAGGCGCAGGCCCAGCTCGATGTCAACGTGCTCGGCCTGGCCCGGCTGATCCAACTGGTGCTGCCGGCGATGCGATCGCAGCGCAGTGGGACGATCATCAACGTCAGTTCGATGGGCGGCCACTTCGCCACCCCGCTCGGCTCCTGGTATCACGCCAGCAAGTACGCGGTGGAGGGCCTCAGTGACGCGCTGCGGCTCGAGCTCGACCGGTTCGGCATCGACGTAGTGGTCATCGAACCCGGTTCGATCCGCTCCGAGTGGGGCACGATCGCGGCGGCGAAGGTGCGCGAGTTCTCCGGCGGTGGCCCGTACGCCGCAGCGGCCGAGGCGACCGCCAGGAATCTGGACGCCACCTCCCAGCCGGGGTACCGGTTCGGCTCGGAGGCAGAGGTCGTCGCGGCCGCGGTGGTGAAGGCGGCGACCGCTCGTCGGCCGCGGACCCGGTATGCGGTCGGCCGCGGTGCGAAGCCGATGATCACCCTGGCCCGGTTCCTGCCGGATCGGGTCTTCGACGCCTTGATCAAGCGGGTCACCGGGGTTGCGGGCTGACGGGGAGTTCATCTCGACACGCCGCCATTGCTCCGCTTCGCTGCGCATGGCGGCTAATCGATGAACGTGGGGAGCGCCGCCATTGCTCCCGCTTCGCTGCGCATGGCGGCTACTCGATGAACGTGGGGAGCGCTGCCATTGCTCCGCTTCGCTGCGCATGGCGGCTACTCGATGAACGTGGCAAGCGCTGCCATTGCTCCGCATCGCTGCGCATGGCGGCTACTCGATGAGCGTGGGGAGCGCTGCCATTGCTCCGCTTCGCTGCGCATGGCGGCTACTCGATGAACGTGGGGAAATCCACCCCTGGACTGATGAACGGCGCCGAGCGAGCCCCTAGGGTTGCGGGGTGTCGATCAGTGCCATCCATGACTGGGGCGTGCGCCATCGGTGGGTCGTGGACCTCGGGTGGGCGCTGCTGGCCGCGCCCGTCTTCCTGGTCTCGGCGATCGCGATCGACCGCGGCCCGACCCCCGGGATCTGGTATGCGCTGTGGGGGTTGCTGTTCGCGCTGCCGATCGTGTTCCGCCGCATCCGGCCGGACCTGGCCGCCGGGCTGGCGGTCGTGCCGCACGTCATCCAGCTGATCATCAGCAACGAACCCCAGTTCGGCAACGCGGTCGTACCGATCGTGCTGCACTCGGTCGCCGCCCGGTCAACGCTCCGGTGGGCACGGGTGTGGCTCGCGGTCGCCCTGCTCGGTGCGGTCGCGGCGGCCGTGGACTGGTCCCGCGGGATCCCCGGTGCCGAGGCCTGGATCGTGCGGGCGGTCATCTTCGGCAGCGCCGCCGCACTCGCCCTGGTGGGCTGGTTCGCCGGGTTGCTGGCGCGCGCACAGATCCGGTCCCACCAGGCGCTGCGGGAACGCACCGAGGCGCTGGAACGTGAACGGGAGCAGGGAATCCGGCTCGCCGCCAGCGAGGAACGCAGCCGGATCGCTCGCGAGATGCACGACCTCGTCGCGCACTCGCTCTCGGTGGTCGTGGTGCAGACCGACGGTGCCCACTACCTGGTCACCTCCGATGCCGATCCGCAGACCCGGCTGGCCGCCGCCGAACGCGCGCTCACCGTGATCGGCGACACCGCCCGAACCGCACTCAACGACACCCGGCGGCTGGTCGGCGTACTCCGCGAACCCGGCCGTGCGGAACTGGAACCCGGGGCCCGGCTGGACGAACTGCCCGACCTGATCGCCTCCGTCCGCACCGCCGGCCTTCCGGTCGAACTCACCATCACCGGTGAACCGCCGGCCGCGGATCAGCGCGACGAGGCGGCCGAGCTGGCGGCGTACCGGATCGTCCAGGAGGCACTCACCAATGTGCTGCGCCATGCCGGCCCGGCCCGCGCCGAGGTGCGCCTCAGCCATCTGAAGAACGCGCTGGAGGTGGAGATCCTGGACGACGGAACCGGCAGTACGCCCACCCAGGCAGAGAAACCGGCCATCGGCGGCAACGGTCTGGTAGGCATGCGGGAACGGGTCGCGGCCTTCGACGGTGAGCTGGAAACCGGCAACCGGCCGGAGGGTGGTTACCGGGTGTGGGCGCGGATCGAGCTGCCGCGCAGAAAGGTGGGACGAGACGATGGCTGATCAGATCCGGTTGTTGCTGGCCGATGACCAGCAGATGGTCCGGGCCGGGTTCCGACTGGTGCTGGACGCCCAGCCCGATATGGAGGTGCTCGGCGAGGTCGGCGACGGTGTCGAGGCGGTGGCCGCCTGCCGCGCCACCCCGCCACCGGATGTGGTGCTGATGGACATCCGGATGCCCCGGATGGACGGAATCGCCGCCACCGAACGGATCGTGGCCGCCAACCCCGACATCCGGGTGCTGGTGCTGACCACCTTCGATCTGGACGAATACGTCTATGCCGCCCTGCGTGCCGGGGCATCCGGTTTCCTGCTCAAGGACGCCGGCCCGCACGATCTGCTGGCCGCGATCCGCGCGGTCCATGCCGGGGACGCGGTGGTCGCACCGGCGCCGACCAGACGGCTGATCGAGCGGGTGCTGCCGGGGTTGCCGTCCGGGTCGGAGGAACGGCACCGGGCCGAGGACCGGCCGGCACCACTGACCGCACGCGAGCGCGAGGTGCTGATCGCGGTCGGTCAGGGTTTCAGCAACACCGAGATCGCCGAGAAGCTGTTCGTCGCCGAGGCCACCATCAAGACCCATATCGGCAATCTGCTCGCCAAGCTCGGCGTGCGGGACCGGGTGCATCTGGTGATCGCCGCCTATGACGCCGGACTGGTGGTCCCTCGGGGTTGACTCCACCCTGGGGTGGAGACGGTTTTCCGCCGCACGGGCGATGTGTGGCGTACGCCGGAAACCTAACGTTGGCAGGGAAATCGGGCCGCACCCCGGCCCAGCCACGCCCCGTTGAGGAGACCGATGTCTGTGATCGCCCCGCCCACCGCAGCCGCCGTACGCACCGAGGGGCTGACCCGCCGCTACGGCGAGGGAGAGGCCGCGGTCACCGCACTGGACCGGGTCACCATCGACATCGCCAACGGCGAGTTCACCGCGATCATGGGTCCCTCGGGTTCCGGCAAGTCGACGCTGATGCACTGCGCCGCCGGATTGGACTCCGCCACCGCCGGCCGGGCCTGGATCGGTACCACCGAGATCACCGGGCTGTCGGACAAGAAGCTCACCGAGCTGCGCCGCGACCGGGTCGGCTTCATCTTCCAGGCCTTCAACCTGCTGCCCACCCTGAACGCTCGCGAGAACGTGCTGCTGCCGCTGCAGCTCGCCGGGCGCCGGCCCGACCAGGCCTGGTTCGACGAGATCGTCGGTGTGCTCGGCATCGCCAACCGGTTGAGCCATCGCCCCGGCGAACTCTCCGGCGGCCAGCAGCAGCGGGTCGCCGTCGCCCGCGCCCTGGTCACCAAGCCGAAGGTGATCTTCGCCGACGAACCGACCGGTGCGCTCGATTCGCGCAGCTCCACCGAACTGCTCGGCTTCCTGCGCGAGTCGGTGGACCGGCTGGGCCAGTCGGTGGTGATGGTCACCCACGACCCGAGGGCGGCCGGTTACTGCGACCGGATCCTGCGCCTCAGCGACGGCCGGGTCGTCGCGGACGAGAGCGGGGTGCGCTGATGCGCCGGGTCCGGCAACTGCTCTCCACCGGGTTGGCGATCGCGCTCGGGGTGGCCTTCGTCGCCACCACCTTGCTGTTCACCGCCTCGGCCAACAAGTCCGTGGCCGACGCCGCAGCCAGCCCGGTCGAGGGTTCGGCGGTCGTCGTCGGCGGCACCTCCGGCGCCGAACCGGTGCTGGTCTCCGCCGACCAGGTGCGCGCGATCCAGCGGGTGCCCGGTGTCACCGGCGTACGCCCGGTCGTGAAGACCACGCTGCTCGCCGGCAACGGGGCGTACCCCTCGGCGGTGCAGGCCCAGACACTGCCCGCGCTCGACGAGCAGACCCGGCTCACCTCCGGTCGGCTGCCCGGCGGTCCGGAGGAGGTGCTGATCGACCAGCAGGCCGCGACCGAGTTCAAGACCCAGGCCGGTGGCAGGCTCGTCGTGCAGACCGAGGAGGGCCCGCGGACCCTGCAGGTCAGCGGTGTGCTCTCACCCGGTGCGAATGTGGTCTCCGGGCAGCACGATTCGCTGCTGTTCGCCGCCGACCCGTTGCTCTTCGAGCTCCGCGGCATGACCGGGTACGACGATGTCTACATCAGCGGGACCGATCCGGAGGAGCTGCGCACCCGGATCGCCGAGCTGCCGGGTGTCGCCGGCAGCAAGCTCACCGTGCGTACCGGGGAGCAGGAGATCGCCGCCCGCGTCGCCAGCTACTCCAAGGGCACCGAAGCGCTGGCCACCTTCCTGCTCGCCTTCGGCGCGGTGTCGATGTTCGTCGCCGCCCTGGTGATCGCCAACACCTTCTCGATCCTGGTCGTGCAGCGCACCCGCGAGCTCGGGTTGCTGCGCTGCGTCGGTGCGACCAGGCAACAGGTGTTCCGCCGGGTGCTCGGCGAGGCCGCCGGTCTGGGCGTGGTCGCCTCGGTCGTCGGGGTGCTGATCGGCATCGGGCTGACCACGATCGGGGTACGCCTGGCCGAGGGCATGATGTCGCTCACCGGCGTCGCCCTGGCGTGGTGGGCGCTGCTGGTCCCGATCGTGCTGGGTGTGCTGATCACGGTGCTCTCCGCGATCCGGCCGGCGCGGGCCGCCACCCGGGTCGCGCCGCTGGCCGCGCTGCGTCCGATCGGGGTCACCGAGGGCCGTCGCTCCGGCGTCGTCGCCGCCGTGCTCGGGGTGCTGCTGTTCCTTGCCGGTGCGGCCGGACTGGTCGTCGGTGCGACGTCGCACTCGGTGGGTGTCGGGATCGCCGGCGGCGTCCTCAACTTCGTCGGCGTCCTGCTGCTCGCCCGGATGCTGGTGCCCGCACTGGTCGGGGCGCTCGGTCCGCTGCTGCGGGTCGCCGGGCCGACCGGGACGATGGCGGTCGCGAACGCCCGCCGCAACCCGGCCCGGGCCGCCGCCACCGCCTCGGCGCTGCTCGTCGGCGTCGCGCTGATCGCGATGATGGTGACCGGTGCGGCGACCGCCCAGCGCTCCACCCAGATCGCCATCGACCGGCAGTTCCCGGTGGATGCCCAGCTGAACTCGGCCGAGCCGTTCACCGCCCAGCAGCTCGACGCGGTACGCCGGGTCGACGGGGTGCGCGGGGTGGTCACGATGCGCACCGCCGCACTGCCGATCACCGGTGCGAACGGGCAGGCCCAGAACCGGGGTGTCGTCGCCGTACCGGCCGAGGCCCGCTCGGTGGTGAACCGCCCGCAGCTGGTCGAATCGATCACCGATACGACCCTGGTCGCGGGGGAGAAGTCCGGTTGGCGGGCCGGGGAGAAGGTGCGCCTCGGCGAACCCGGCCGGCAGGTCGAGCTGAGCGTCGTGCTGTCCCCGGAGGCCGACGCGCTGCTGGTCAGTGACGCCACCGGGGACCGGTTGGGGATGCCGGCGGCCAGCCAGGCCTGGGTCGGATTCGACCCCGGTACCGACGGGGAAGCGCTGGAGCGGCAGATCGCCGAGGTCGCCGGGCCCGGTGTCGAGGTGATGGGCATCGCCAGCATCCGCGCGATGATGACCCAGATCGTCGACCTGGCCCTGCAGATCGTCACCGCACTGCTCGGGGTGGCCGTGATCATCGCCCTGGTCGGGGTCGGCAACACCCTCGGCCTGTCGGTGCTGGAACGGACCCGGGAATCGGCCCTGCTGCGGGCCCTCGGTCTGACCCGTGGGCAACTGCGCGGGATGCTCGGGCTGGAGGCACTCAGCCTCGGACTGGTCGCGGTCGTGCTCGGCGCCGCACTGGGCATCGGCTACGGCATCGCGGCCTCGTACGCCCTGATCGGCGGTCAGCTGCCGGTGCAGGTGGCCGTGCCCTGGCTGCGGCTGTTGCTGATGGTCGCGGTCGCGCTGGTCGCCGCCTGGCTGGCATCGGTGCTCCCGGCCCGCCGGGCCGCGAAGGTCGCCCCGGCCGCCGCGATGGCCGTCGAATAGGGCGATTCAGGCGTACGCCTGAACGATCGACCCGGGCAGCCCGTCTCCTCAGGAGGCGGGCTGCTTGGGGCTCACCGGCCAGTCGTCGAGGTAGCGCGCGGCCAGGTCGTTGTGCTGGGCGTACAGCTTCTTGCGGGACCGGGCGGAGAGCCGGTCGCCGAAGACGATGCCGTTGAGGTGGTCGGTCTCGTGCTGCAGGCAGCGGGCGAGCACGCCGGTGCCGACCAGGGTGTAGTCGGTGCCGTCGACGTCCTGGCCGGTGCAGCTCGAGCGGTCGGGGCGGGCGAGCGGTTGGTACGCCCCGGGCAGCGACAGGCAGCCCTCCTCGACGCTCTCCAGTCGACGCTCCCTGCCCTCGGGCAGGGTGACCACCGGGTTGCAGAAGACGCCGACGTGCCGGTCCTCGTTCTCGTCGGGGCAGTCGTAGACGAACAGGGCCAGATCGACCCCGACCTGGGTGGCGGCCAGTCCGACGCCGGAGGCGGCCTCCATGGTGGCGAACATGTCGCGGACCAGCTGCTTCAGCTCGTCGTCGAACTCGGTCACCGGGCGCGTCCGGGCGTGCATCACCGGGGTGTCCCATCGGGTGATCGGGCGTACGGTGCCGCCGGTGGTGAGCTCGTCGAGCGGGGTCGCTGGCATCGGGTGTGTCCTCCTGTCGTCTGCCTGCGCATCGTATCGGTGGCTCCGGCGCGGAGCCATCACGGTGTCGGCCAGCGCCGCGCGGTGTGCACGAGCGCCAGAATCACTATCTGGTCCCCACGCGTCTCGTAGACCAGGCGATAGTGGGTCGCAGGAAAGAGCTCTCGGGTCCCGGGGATGAGTCCGGGGCGTCCAAGTGCTGGGAACTCCGCGAGGTCGGCCGCCGCTTGGCTGAACAGTTGGTCGAGCCGATTCGTCGCACGTGGGTCCTCGGCGACAACGTGATCCCAGATGGCAGCGCGATCGTCATGGGCTTGCGGAGACCAGATGACCATCACAAGGTTTCGGCCCGCCGGCGGGCGAACTCGGCCTCCACGTCGTCGTTGGAGATGCCGTCCCCAGCGCGCAGCGAGTCACGTGCGCGCTGCACCTTCTGCGCCAAGAACGACTCGTACTCTCGCTCCTCGCGCTGGCGGCGCACGAACTCTCGCATCAACTCCCGAGCGATCTGTGAAGCCGGGCGGTGGGCAGCCTCGGCCTCAGCCATGAACTCCTCACGAAGCTCCTTCTCGAGCTTTATCGTGAACACCGCTTCTTTCGCCATCGGCCGTCCCCCATTCCGTATGACCAAGTAAGTACTAAGTATAGACATCGTCATTACCTCAGGTTCGGCCGCCCTAGGCTGATGCATGTCGGTGCGGAAACCTGCGCCGGCGACCGCGCACACTGGGGCGGTGACCGAGGAACAGGGTGCGCAGCCGCCCCCCGAGGGCGACGAGCTCTCCGAGGCGTACGCCCGGGTGCTGGCCGACTATGAGCGGCACCTGGCCGCCGAGCGGCACCTGTCGGAGCACACCGTGCGCGCCTATCGCGGTGATCTGACCGGGTTGTTCACCCATCTGCAGAAGCTGGGGCACGACGATCTCGGCGGCGTGGACCGACGCGATCTGCGGAGCTGGCTGGCCAATCAGCAGAGCCGCGGTGCCGAGCGGACCACGCTGCAGCGCCGGGCCGCCGCGGCCCGGGTCTTCTTCGCCTGGTGCCATCGCACCGGCCGGGTCGCGACCGATCCGGCCGCCACCCTGAAATCACCGAAACTGCCGAGCAGGCTGCCGCCCACCCTGGGCCGCGGTGAGGCCGACGAGATGCTGCGCGGTGCGGTGGCCCGCGCGGCCGAGGAGCCCGGGCCGGTCGGGGTGCGCGATGTGGCGCTGCTCGAGGTGCTGTACGCCACCGGCATCCGGGTGGCCGAGCTGTGCGGGTTGGACCTGGCCGACCTGGACACCGATCGGCGGCTGCTGCGGGTGCTGGGCAAGGGCAACAAGCAGCGCACCGTCCCGATGGGCGGCCCGGCCTGGCGGGCGCTCGATGCCTGGCTCGCGGTCCGCGGTGAGCTGGTCGGCGACCGGTCGGGCAATGCGGTGTTCCTGGGGGAGCGCGGTGGCCGGATCGATCAGCGGGTGGTTCGCCGGATCGTGCACCGGGCCCTGCTGGCCACCGAGGGTGCGCCCGATCTGGGCCCGCACGGCCTGCGGCACGCGATGGCCACCCATCTGCTGGAGGGTGGCGCCGACCTGCGCAGCGTGCAGGAGATGCTCGGGCATGCCTCGCTGGCGACCACGCAGCTCTATACCCATGTGACCAACGACCGGTTGCGCCAGGCGTTCCGGCAGGCGCACCCGCGGGCCTGATCACAGCCACTTCGCCGGGTCGGTGAGCTGGCCGTCGACCCAGAGCATCAGGTGCAGGTGGCAACCGGTCGAGTATCCGGTCGATCCGCTCAGCCCGATCACCTGGCCGGCGCGGACCCGATCACCGGGGGAGACGGTGTAGCGGATCGCATGGTTGTACGCCGTCCGCAGCCGCCGCCCGTTGACCTGGTGGTCGATCAGCAACCGGTTGCCGTAGCCGGTGTTGAAGTAGGCCTCGGAGACCACCCCGTCGGCCACCGCACGCAGTGGCGCCCCGCAACCGGTGCCGAAGTCGAGGCCGTCGTGCAGCTTCCACACCCGCAGGATCGGGTGCAACCGCATCCCGAAGGCGGACGTGCGCGGGCCGGTGACCGGCGGCACCAGACCCCTGGCTCCGGGTGGGGGAGCCGGGCCACCGGCACCGGCCGAGGCGGCCAGTGCGGCCTGGGCCCGCGCGCGCTCCGCCGCCCGGCGCTCGGCCTCGGCGACCGCATCCGCACCGAGCAGGCGTACCCGCGCCTCACCGGTGGTCCCCGGGTCGGGTGCGGGGATCATCAGCATCGGATCCAGATAGTCCTCACCCGCCTTCATTCCCCAGTGCAGACAGGTGTCGGCCGAACATCCCGGATGGCCGGCCATCAGCTCCCCGATCACCTGGCCCGCCGCCACCCGATCACCGACCCGCACCCGGGCGGTCACCGGTTCATAGGTGGTGCGCACCGAGCCGTGGTCGACCACGACCACTCCGCGCCCGGCCAGCACCCCGACATAGCTGACCCGCCCGGCCGCGGCCGCCAGCACCGGCTCACCCGATCGCCCGGGCAGATCGACCCCACGGTGCCCGGCCTGCCAGCGCCGCGCGGGCGGCTGGAAATCCCGGCTCGGCGCGGGCGCGTCGGTCAACGGACTCCGCCCCGACGGCACCGCCGGTGGCGCCGGCCCGGCCGCCCGGCCCGGGCGTACCGAACCAGACAGCAGGACCAGCGCGACCAGCAGCACCCCCGCGGTGCGCCACAGCATCGATCTCACGCGGGCATGATGGGGACCAGTCGCGCAGATCGGGCACCCCGAACGCCCCACCTGTGGACAACACTTCGGACCCGCCGGGCCTGTGGACAACCCGGCTCCGACCGAGTTGGTACCACTGCTCTCCGCGGCATACACTGGCACCCGCAACCCGGCCATCCGGGTTGACTTCGCATGCAGTCATGCCCACACAGGTGCGCTCGGGCGTTGGTCCACCAGACGGTGGTGCCCGATACCGCGACTGCGTCAGGCGGTGCCGAGAGCCGGCACCGAACAACCGACAGGCGTACGCCCCAGCGGGCACGCCACCAAGGAGGAACGGCCATGGCCGTCGTCACCGCACGCCAGCTGCTCGAGAGCGGCGTCCACTTCGGGCACCAGACCCGTCGCTGGAACCCCAAGATGAAGCGCTTCATCTTCACCGAGCGCAACGGCATCTACATCATCGACCTGCAGCAGTCGCTGACCTACATCGACCAGGCGTACGCGTTCATCAAGGACATCATCGCCAAGGGCGGTCAGATCCTGTTCGTCGGCACCAAGAAGCAGGCCCAGGAGGCCATCGCCGAGCAGGCCACCCGCGTCGGCATGCCCTTCGTCAACCAGCGTTGGCTGGGCGGCATGCTCACCAACTTCCAGACCATCTCCAAGCGCATCGGCCGGCTCAAGGAGCTGGAGGGCATGGACTTCGACAAGGTCGCCGGTTCCGGGCTGACCAAGAAGGAACTCCTCATGCTCAAGCGTGAGAAGGACAAGCTGGAGAAGGACCTCGGCGGCATCCGCGAGATGGGCAAGACCCCGCAGGCCGTCTGGATCGTCGACACCAAGAAGGAGCACCTCGCGGTCGACGAGGCGCGCAAGCTGCGGATCCCGATCGTCGGCATCCTGGACACCAACTGCGACCCCGACGAGGTCGACTACGCCATCCCGGGCAACGACGACGCGATCCGCTCCGTCGCGCTGCTCACCCGCGTCGTCGCCGACGCCGTCGCCGACGGCCTGATGAGCCGCTCCGGTGGCAACACCGGCACCGAGTCCGAGGCCGAGCCGATGGCCGAGTGGGAGCGCGAGCTGCTCGCCGGCGACGGCACCGACGGCAAGCAGGCCGCCGACGCCTCCGGCGCGACCCCGGCCCTCAACGACCCGGACGCCCAGGCGCTGGTGGACGAGGAGCAGGCCTCCGGGATGAACAAGGGCCCGGTCGTCGACGAGAGCGTCGACGTCGCCGCCCCGGCCGAGCCGCAGGTCCCGGGCTCCGAGGCCGCCGCCGAGGCGCCGACCAAGGACGCCGAGTCCAACTGACCCGATCAACCCCCACCTTTCGATCGAAAGAAAAGGAATCACATGGCGATCACCGCTGCTGATGTGAAGAAGCTCCGCGACGCCACCGGCGCGGGCATGATGGACGCCAAGAAGGCCCTCACCGAGGCCGACGGCGACTACGACAAGGCCGTCGAGGTGCTGCGCGTCTCCGGTCAGGCCAAGGCCGCCAAGCGGGCCGACCGCGAGGCCTCCAACGGCCTGGTCGCGAGCTCCGGCAATGCCCTGATCCAGCTCGCCGCCGAGACCGACTTCGTCGCCAAGAACGACGAGTTCGTCGCGCTGGCCGACCAGGTCGCCAAGGCCGTCGAGGCCGCCAAGGCCAACGGTGTCGAGGCCGCCAACGAGGTCAAGCTGGACTCCGGCAAGACCGTGGCCGAGGCCATCGGCGAGCTCGCCATCAAGATCGGCGAGAAGCTGGAGCTCAAGGAGGCCGCCTACTTCGACGGCACCACCACCACCTACCTGCACCGCCGGGCCTCCGACCTGCCGCCGCAGGTCGGCGTACTCGTCGAGGCCGAGGGCGACAACCCCGAGCTGCTGCACGGCGTCGCCCTGCAGATCGCCTCGATGCGTCCGCAGTGGGTCAGCCGCGACGAGGTACCGGCCGATGTGGTGGACAACGAGCGCCGCATCGCCGAGGCCAAGTCCCGCGAGGAGGGCAAGCCGGAGCAGGCGCTGCCGAAGATCGTCGAGGGCCGGGTGAACGCGTTCTTCAAGGACGTCACCCTGGTCGACCAGCCGTCGATCACCGACGAGAAGAAGTCGGTCGGTCAGCAGCTCGACGCCGCCGGTGTCACCGTGAAGCGCTTCGTCCGCTTCGAGGCCGGCGCCTGATCGGCTGAGTTTCTGGTTCGTACGCCGAGGGGCGTCGTGGGTCTGGTACCCGCGGCGCCCCTTTGCTGTGTCTACAGGCGATTCCGGAGGATGGCGACGCCGGGGCCGGTGAGTTCGGTGAGGTAGACGGTGCGGCCAGAGATGGCCATCGCCAGTGCCTCCCGACTGCCGCTGATCGGCGTGCCCATGCCGCTGCTCCAGGCGCCATCGTCGGTGACCAGGCGCAGTCCGATCAGCCGATCCCTGGGCAGGAAACCTCGGCGCGCCGGCCCCGAGACCAGGAAATCAAGCGTGGCCTGCCAGTCGGCGTCGGGCGGGGTGGCCGCCAGGCCCAGCGGCCGGGCGGCGTCCCGCAGATGGATGACGGTGTCCGTCGCCGGGCCCGCCGCCCCGGTGACCGGTGGTTTCAGGCGTACGCCCGCGCGGTCGCGCAGGTCCTGGACCAGTTCGGAGGTCGGCCGCCGAGCCTCCTCGCGCGTCGTCTCATCGACCATCCGGTTCAGGTCGCCGCGGTAGCGGACCACGGTGCCGAGCAGTGACCACACGGAGATGCCGTCCACCGGTGGTACCAGGTGGGCCGCCACCTCGCGGACCGTCCAACCCGCGCACAGGCTCGGGGTCGCCCACTGGTCCGCGGACAGCCCGTCGAACAGGTCCGCGGCAAGCAACCGGTTCCGGGTGGCGAGCTCGAAGAGTGCATCATCGTCCACCGCGCATCCTCCGATCGGTCGTCACGCCCATGCTTGCATGGTGGCGCGTGCGCTCAGACATGCAGTAGTCCGCAGGTTCCATGATCAAACCCAGTGGGACTGGGTTTCCATCCGGTCGGAATTCGACTAGTGCATGTCCCAGCGTTCGGCACTCCGCAGGATCGGAGAAGTGGTACCCCGCCCGCGCCGAGCAGGCTGGTCACATGAGCGAACTGAGCGAGCTGCTGCAGCGACACGTCGATGCCGGAACCCTGCCCGGGGCGGTGGCGATCCACCGTCACCCCGGTGGTACCGAGACCGTCGCGGTCGGTGTGCAGGACCTGCAGACCGGTACGCCGATGGCGCCGGACACGCTGTTCGCGATCGCCTCGGTGACCAAGCCGATCACCGCCTTCGCTGCACTGCTGCTCGTCGCCGACGGCACCCTGGCGATCGACGACCCGGTCACCCGCTGGCTGCCGGAATTGGCCGACCCACGGGTCCTCCGCGATCCGCACGGGCCGATCGAGGACACCGTCACGGCGCACCGGCAGATCACCGTCGAGGACCTGCTCACCCTGCGCAACGGGCTGGGCTTCCCCGGTGACTTCACCGGACCGGTGATGGACCGGCTGATCAGCGACCTGAGCGAGGGTTCGCCGCTGCCACCCGGCTCCGAACCGGACGCCTGGCTGGCCGCCGCCGGCCGGATCCCGCTGCTGCACCAGCCGGGGGAGGGCTACAGCTACAACACCGGCAGCGCCCTGCTCGGGCTGCTCGTCGGCCGGGCCAGCGGCCAGGGACTCGACGGGTTCCTCACCGAGCGGGTGTTCGAACCCCTCGGCATGACCGATGCGCGCTGGTGGGTGTCGGCGGATCAGCGGCACCGGTTCGCGACCCGGTACGCACCCACCGACGATCCGACCCGGTTCACCGTCAGTGACCCCGTCGACGGCGCCTGGGCGGCGCCACCGGCCTTCCCGAACGGCGCCGGCGGGCTGGTCTGCACCGCTGATGACTGGCTGCGCTTCGGCACGATGCTGCTCTGCGGCGGCGCCCACGAGAACGAGCAACTGCTGCCGCGCGAGCTGGTCGCCGCGATGATGACCGATCAGCTCACCGACGCCCAGCGCGCCTCCGCCGGCGTCTTCCTCGCTGGTGGCCAGGGCTGGGGTTACGGCGGTTCCACCCGTGCCGACGGGTCCTACGGCTGGGACGGTGGCACCGGGACCACCGCCCGGGTCAACCCGCGTACCGGGCAGGTCAGCATCCTGTTCACCCAGATCGAGATGCTCGACCCGCAACCCACCCCGATCGTCACCGAGTTCGAGTCCTTCGTCAGGGCGGCCGTCTAGGCTCACCGGATGGAGCAGGAGCGGGCGAAGCGGTTGCTGGTGGCCGCCCAGCGTGAGGTGCTGGAGCGGGCCGGGGCCCTGGACGACGCCTTCGACGACGTGGTCGCCGCGCTGCGGGACAGCAACGCCGACGACGAACACGACACCGAGGGGCAGACCATCGCCGTCGACCGGGCAATGGCCGACGCCCTGCGCCGCGGCGCCCGGGACCAGTTGGAGCGGATCGATGCGGCGCTGGAGCGGCTGGACGAGGGCACCTACGGGGTCTGTACCGCTTGCGGTGAGCCGATCGCCGATGAGCGGCTGGAGGCCCTGCCGACCACGACGCGGTGCATCACCTGCGCCGCCCGCACCGCGAACTGATCGAACCCTTGACTCGCTCCGCACCGCGGGGTGAGAGTCGTCTCATCAACAAGATCGCTCGGGGGACCGGTCTTGCCACGCTCGCCAGCCTGCTGATCCTCAGTGGTTGGGCGAGCAGTGCGCAGGCCGCACCCACCCCCACACCGACAACCATGTCCACGACCACACCCGCGACGGCCCCCAGGGGCACGCCGACACCGGCGTACCCGCCGTTCACCTGCTACTGGCCCACGATGGAGGACACCTACGACGCCAACAAGGACTGGCTCGGTGACTACGTGCGCAGCGCGACGTGCATCGCCGAGTTCACCAATGGCGCGTTCGACAGCGGCAACAAATACGAGACCTACCTGGTCCGCGACCGGATGTGGACCAGGTACCACGCCCTCGACGGCTACACCGGATTCCTCGCCCGGCCGACGAGCAACCAGTTCCCGGTCCGCGACGGTGGGGTGGTGCAGCGCTTCGAGGGTGGCACCGTGTACGCCGTGCCGAACGCCGGTACCTACGTGGTCCGCGATGAATTCCTGCGCCGCTACGGTGAGTTCGGCTATGAGAACGGCGTGCTGGGCTTCCCGGTCTCCGACCGGTTCTGCGGGTTACGCGGAGGTGGATGCGGTCAGCACTTCCAGACCGGTTCGCTCTACCAGGCGGCCCCCACGGCCGTGATGTTCGCGGTGCACGGACTGTTCCGCGACACCTGGTCGGCCAACGGCTGGGAGAACGGGTACTTCGGCTATCCGATGACCGATGAGATCAACGAGACATCCGACCAGGTCACCCAGCGATTCGAGGGCGGCTGGATGCGTTACAACTTCCGCACCGGCGTACTGACCACCGGTCGTTGGTGACCCCGCTCCGCGCCCACGGAATTCGCCGCCCGACGGCCGTTTAACGACCCCTGATCTCGGGGAACACACAGAGTGAATCCCCCGAGAAGCGAGAAGGAGTCGACGATGGCCGACGGCCAGAACGAGCAGCAGACCGACCAGCTCACCCTGCAGAACCCCGTCACCCGCTACGAGCAGATCTCCCCGCCCGCGGAGAAGCAGCCCGGGACCGGGCTGGATGCCGAGATGACCCCGCAGGCCGACCTGGGGGAGAAGTCCTATCGCGGGACCGGCCGGTTGAAGGGCCGGCGTGCGCTGATCACCGGTGGTGACTCCGGGATCGGCGCCGCGACCGCGATCGCCTTCTCCCGGGAGGGCGCCGATGTCTGCATCAATTACCTGCCCCAGGAAGAGGAGGATGCGCAGAACATCGCGAAGGTGATCCGCGAGGACGGTGGCGTGGTCGCCCTGGTACCCGGTGATCTGCGGGACCGTGACTTCGCCAAGAAGCTCGTCGACCAGGCGGTCCGCGAGCTCGGCGGGCTGGACATCCTGGTCAACAACGGCGGCAAGCAGGTGGCCACCGAGGAGTTCGACGACATCGACGACGAGCAGCTCGAGGCGACCTACGACGTCAACATCCTGGCGATGTTCCGGCTGGTCCGGCAGGCGCTGCCGCACCTGAAGCCCGGGTCGACGATCATCAACTCGACCTCGATCCAGGCGTACATGCCCTCGCCCACGCTGATCGACTACGCCTCGACCAAGGCGGCGATCAACAACTTCACCAAGGGGCTGGCGCAGAAGCTGGCGCCGGAGGGCATCCGGGTGAACGCCGTCGCGCCGGGCCCGGTGTGGACGCCGCTCCAGCCCTCGGGCGGGCAGCTGCCCGAGGACCTGCCGGAGTTCGGCCAGTCCACCCCGCTGGGCCGGGCCGGCCAGCCGACCGAGCTCGCCCCGGCGTACGTCTTCCTGGCCTCGCCGGAGTCCAGCTTCGTCGTCGGGGAGACGCTGAACGTCAACGGCGGTCAGCCCACGCCGTGATCGCCGACGCCGTCGCCTCGATCGCGCTCAACCGAGGATCGAGGCGACGGCGTACGCCAGATAGAACAGGCTGATCGCGACCAGGAAGATCCGCTCGAACAGCCCGAACCAGCGCCGCAGCCGCGGTACCAGGCAGACGCAGAGCAGGACCAGGGAGATCAGCGCGACCCGGTGCAGCGCCACCAGCAGGCCGGTGCCGGTGCTCATCATCTGTGAGATGTCGCCGGTCAGGCTGTAGCTGAGGCCGAATCCGAGCACCGCGATCAGGTAGTGCAGCAGTCCGCGCCGGGTCAGCCTTTCACCCTCCAGGTCGGTCGGGACGAGCAGCAGGACGGCGGCGAGTACGCCGAGGGCGGCGAGCATCAGCACCGCCGTGCCGCGGTAGCTCCAACTCGGGAAGGCGAACCAGGTGCCGAGTGCCAGCGCCAGCCAGGCGGCCGCCTGCAGCCCACCCATGACGCTGAACAGCCGCCGGCTCGGCCCGACCCCGTAATCGCTGACCGCCTCCCGCACCGGATGCCGGTCGGAGGTGCGGTGCAGGGCGGCGAAGACGCCGAGGCGGCCGAGGAGCAGGGCGGCGGCCCCGCCGAAGGCGACGGCGGGAATGGCGGGAATGGGCATGTCAGCGTCCGTTCTTGTCGGTGGAGTTCTTGTCGGTGGAGTTCTTGTCCGTGGAGTTCGGGTCGGGGGAGCGCATCAGGTCGTGGATGTCGCGCAGCGCGCGGGCCAGGGCCTCGGGGTCGTGACCGCTGCGGCGTACGAGGTCGTCGAAATCAGATCCCAGCGCCGCGGTGGTACGCCGCAGCAGCTCGGCTCCGCTGTCGGAGAGCCGCAGCTGCTGCCGGTTCCCGGAACCGGGCTCGGCCGCGTCCACGACCCAGCCGGCGCCCAGCAGTCCGCGGACGATGCCGGTGGTGGCCGGGGCGCTGACCCGCAGCCCACCGGCGAGATCGCGGCCGGCGAGTCCGGGGTGCTGGCCGATGATCGTCAGCGCGATGTGCTGGCGCAGGCTCACCCCGAACGGGGTGAGCAGTTCGCCCGCCTGTCGGTCCATCGTCAGCACCAGATCATGCAGTTCCAGGGAGAGGTCCATGGTGATTACATTAACTAGTTAACTTAGTGGAGGCAAGTGGGCCTCGACTCGCTCGTTCGCTCCTCGCTCGCTCGGCCGACGTGGGGTGTGGCGTTCCTCGCTCGCTCGGCCCGGGTGGGGGATACGCTCACCGGGTGAATCGGGTCTGGCGGCTGGCGACGCTGAGCGCCGAGGTGCTGCTCGCCGTGCTCGGTCTCGCCGTGGTGGTGGCACCGGAGAACTGGACGCTGATCACCCTGTTCGGCTGGAACCTGGTCGCCTTCCTGGTGCTGGTGGTCGGCGGGATCCAGGTGCGCCGGACCCGGGACCGCGAGGTCGACGACCTGCCCGATGCGAGCCGGCTGACCTTCCCGGTGATCGGCCTGCTGTGGGCGGCCATCCCGCTGCTGGCCAGCATGATCGGGATGACCGCCGCCATCACCGTGGTGCTGAGCACCGACGCCAGCCCCGACGAGGCGCTCGCCAACAAGGTCGTCGGCGTGATCACGATGATCCAGGCCTGGCTGATCCTGCACGCCACCTATGCGCTGCGCTACTCCTGGTGGTACGCCCAGCTCGGCGGCAGGGGGCTGCAGTTCCCCGAGACCGAGCGGCCGCACCTGGTCGACTTCCTCTACTTCTCCTTCACCGTCGGCACCAGCTTCGCCACCTCGGATGTGAACATCACCGACCGCCGGATCCGCTGGCAGGTGCTGGTGCACTCGGTGCTCGGCTTCTTCTACAACGCGGTCGTGCTCGCGGTGGCGTTCAAGCTGCTCACCGGCGGCTGACGCGCCGGTTTGGGCCGGGCGAACCGGGTACGCGATACTGGCGAGCAGTGTCCACAGGCGAGGGAGAACCCATGGCGTACAAGCGCGTGCTGCTGAAGCTGTCCGGTGAGGCCTTCGGAGGGGGCAGTGTCGGGGTCGATCCCGATGTGGTGGCCTCGATCGCCAACCAGGTGGCCGACGTGGTACGCGGCGGTGTGCAGGTCGCGGTGGTCGTCGGCGGTGGCAACTTCTTCCGCGGCGCCGAACTGCAGCAACGCGGCATGGACCGCGATCGCGCCGACTACATGGGCATGCTCGGCACGGTGATGAACTGCCTGGCCCTGCAGGACTTCTGCGAGAAGGCCGGGATCGACACCCGCGTGCAGACCGCCATCACCATGGGCCAGGTCGCCGAGCCCTACATCCCGCGCAAGGCCGAGCGGCACCTGGAGAAGGGCCGCCTGGTGATCTTCGGCGCCGGTTCCGGGATGCCCTACTTCTCCACCGACACGGTCTCCGCCCAGCGGGCCCTGGAGATCGGTGCCGAGGTGCTGCTGATGGGCAAGCAGGGCACCGACGGCGTCTACGATGCCGACCCCCGGACCAACCCGCAGGCGAGCATGTTCAGCGAGCTGAGCTACGACGAGTTCCTGGCCCGCGACCTCAAGGTCGCCGACGCCACCGCGATCTCGATGGCCCGTGATTATGCTCTGCCGATGATCTTCTTCAACCTCGACACCGAGGGCAACATCGCCCGCGCCGTCAGTGGTGAGAAGATCGGTACCACGGTGCACGCCTGAAGGCAGCGCCCGGGCTCTGTCCGAGCCCGTCCCAACCCACCGATCCCAGCCGAGAACCAGGAAAGGAGCGGTCGCCGTGATCGCTGACACGATGCGTGAGGCCGAGCAGAAGATGGATGCCGCGGTCGAGCACGCCAAGGAGGAGTTCGCAGCGATCCGCACCGGCCGCGCCCACCCCGCCATGTTCAACAAGATCATGGCCGAGGCGTACGGGCAGCCGATGCCGATCCAGCAGCTCGCCACCATCCAGGTGGTGGACGCGCGGATGGTGCTGGTCAGCCCGTTCGACAAGTCCACCCAGAACGCCATCGAGAAGGCGATCCGGGATTCCGACCTGGGCGTCAACCCGGCCAGCGACGGGCAGAACATCCGCGTCGCGCTGCCGCAGCTGACCGAGGAGCGCCGCAAGGAATACATCAAGCTCGCCAAGAACAAGGCCGAGGAGGCCCGCGTCTCGGTGCGCAACGCCCGGCGCAACGCCAAGGACGCGATGGACAAGCTGCTCAAGGACAAGGAGGTCGGCGAGGACGAGGTGACCCGCGCCGAGAAGCAGCTGGAGTCGGCGACCAAGTCCCGCACCGACCAGATCGATGAGGTGCTGAAGAACAAGGAAGCCGAGCTGCTCGAGGTGTGATGACCACGTCCGAGCCTGGTGCGCGCGAGCCACAGACCCCCATCCCGGGTGAGGGTGGGGCCCCGCGCAACCATGGCCGGGCCGGGCGCAACCTTCCCGCCGCGATCGGGGTCGGGGTGGTGCTCGGCGCCGCCCTGGTTCTCACACTCGGTTGGTGGCCACCGGGATTCGTCCTGCTGGTGGCGGCCTTCCTGGCGCTCGGCGCGATGGAGGTCCATCAGGCGCTGAAGCGCCTGGACATGCACTCGGCGATCCTGCCGATCCTCGTCGGTACGGTCAGCATCGTCACCGGGTCCTATTTCGCCAGCAGCCAGCAACCGGTGGAGATCCCCACCAATACGCTGATGCTCGCGATGATCGGCATCACCGCCCTGGTCTGCATGATCTGGCGGATGTTCGCCGGTGAGCAGGGCTATGTCCGCGATGTCGCGGCCAGCATGCTGATCATCGGCTACATCCCGCTGCAGGGCTCGTTCGTCGGGCTGATGCTCGGCGACCAGATGGGCCGGGCGCGGGTGATCACCTTCATCGCGGTGGTCGCCTTCGGTGACATCGGCGGTTACGTCTTCGGCATCCTGATCGGCCGGCACAAGATGGCGCCGCGGATCAGCCCCAAGAAGACCTGGGAGGGGTTCGCCGGCTCGCTGGTCTTCGGCACCGCCGCCGCGGTGCTGATGACCACGCTCGTGCTCAAGGCCCCTTGGTGGGTGGGGGTTATCCTCGGAGTGGTGCTGGTCGTGGTCGGCGCCTGCGGCGACCTGATCGAGTCGCTGATCAAGCGCGACATCGGGATCAAGGACATGTCCTCGATCCTGCCCGGCCACGGCGGGGTGATGGACCGGCTCGATTCGCTGCTGGTGGCCGCACCCGCAGCCTGGTTGTTGATGTTCCTACTGATCCCGGGGGTCCGATGAGTGTCGGTGAGCCACTCAAGCTCGTCTTCGACGCGCCGCGCCGCGGCAAGCCGCCCAAGCACTGGGCCGATCTCGCCGTTGCCGAACGCCGCCCCGCGCTGAGCGAGGCGGGGCTGCCGGCGTTCCGCGCCGATCAGCTGTCCCGGCACTGGTTCGAGCGGTTGGAGACCGATCCGACGACCTGGACCGACCTGCCCGCCGCCCAGCGCGAGGCGGTCGCCGAGGCGTACTTCCCGACGCTGCTGAACCCGCTGAAGCGGCAGGCCTGTGACGACGGCACCACACTGAAGACCCTGTGGCGGTTGCACGACGGGTCGCTGGTCGAGTCGGTGCTGATGCGTTACGCCCGCGGGGTACGCAGCGCCGACGATCTCGCCGACGATGACACCCGCGGAATGCGCTCCACCATCTGCATCTCCTCCCAGGCGGGCTGCGGGATGGCCTGCCCGTTCTGCGCCACCGGTCAGGGCGGGCTGCAGCGCAATCTGTCGACCGCCGAGATCGTCTCCCAGGTCGCCGACGGGGCCCGGATGCTGCGCAATGGTGAGGTGCCGGGCGGGGTCGGCCGGATCAACAACGTGGTGTTCATGGGGATGGGGGAGCCGCTCGCGAACTACAAGGCGGTCATCGGTGCGGTCCGATCATTGACCACCCCGGAACCGCACGGGCTCGGCATCTCCGCGCGCGGGGTGACGGTCTCGACCGTCGGCCTGGTACCGCGGATCCGCCAGTTGGCGACCGAGGGGATGCCGGTCACGCTGGCGCTGAGCCTGCACGCCCCCGACGACGAGCTGCGCGATGAGCTGGTGCCGGTGAACAACCGCTGGCCGGTCGACGAGGTCGTCGATGCGGCGTACTTCTATGCCCGCGAGACCGGCCGCCGGGTCTCCATCGAGTACGCCCTGATCCGCGACATCAACGACCAGGCCCACCGCGCCGATCTGCTCGCCAAGGTGCTGCGGCAGCGCGGCAAGGGCTGGGTGCACGTGAACCTGATCCCGCTGAACCCCACGCCCGGGTCGAAGTGGACCGCATCGCGGCGCTCCGATGAGAAGGAGTTCGTACGCCGGCTCGAGGCCGGTGGCGTCCCGGTCACCGTCCGTGACACCCGCGGCCAGGAGATCGACGGCGCCTGCGGCCAGCTCGCCGCCACCGAGCGCTGAGCGAGCGCCCAAAGGGACTTGGTCCCACACTCCGTGGAAGTCTGTGCCCATGGAAATGTCCGAGTAGACCGACCGGCTGGAACTGATCTCCGACGGGTACGCCGAGGTGTACGGCATCGATCGCAGCCCGGAGTGGATGCTGTTGAAGCTCACCGAGGAACTGGGGGAGTTGAGCCAGGCCTGGCTGGTCGCCTCCGGTCAGGGCCGCGACCGTAACCAGTCCCCGGAGCAGGCCCGGGCCACCCTCGCCGCCGAGTGTGCCGATGTCGTGGCGATGGCGCTGCTCACCGCGCGCCGGATGGGCGTCGACATCGAGGCGTCGATGACCGAGAAGTGGCTGGTCTGGGAGGACTACCACCGCCGTCGGCGCGACGAGGGCGACGCCGCCGTCCCGCCGATCGCGCTCGACAACAACGCGTTCGGCACCGCCTGATGTGATGATGGCTCGATGCTGACGGTGCTCTACGACGGCCAGTGCGAGATCTGCCAGGCCGGTGTCTCCTGGATCGCCGCCACCGATACCCGCCGCCGCGTCCGGCCCGTCGCCATCGAGGACGCCGACCTGGCGGCGTACGGACTCACCGAAGCCGACTGCCTCACCCAGCTGCACGTGATCGACCAGACCGGTGCCGTGCGGGTCGGCTGGGACGCCGTCGTCACCGTCGCCCGCGCGCTGCCGGCCTTCACACCCTTGACCGCGCTCGACCGGATCCGCCCGCTGCACCACACCGCCGACCGTGGCTATCGCTGGATCGCCGCCAACCGGCTCGCGCTGTCCACCTGCCGTGGCGGCAGTTGCCACGTCGCCGATGTCACCGAGGTCCGCCGACGCGCCGACTCCGGGGCCTTCTGGAGCTGTTGGAGCCTCGGCCTGCTCGCCCGATCGCCGCTGATCGCCGCCCTCGGCGTACGCGACCAGGCCCAACGGATCCGGGAGCATGCCGCCACCTTCCGCAAGCGGATCGTGGTGATCCCCGACCTGCTCGAACTCTGGTTCCTCGGTGGGCGGGTCAGTGACCTGGTGCCGCTGGCGTTCGGCGAACGGTTCTGCGCCATCTGGTACGACGGCGCGCTGCTCGACCCCGGATCGGTGGTGATGCGCCGCGCCCTCGGCAGACACCTCGACGCCCATCGCGCCCGCGACGGGGCGCTGACCGCGGTCACCGCCACCCACGCCCACGAGGAACACATCGGCAACCTCGAGTGGGTCGCCGACCGCCACCATCTCGGGGTGTACGCCGCAGCGGCCACCTCCGCCAGGCTCCGCCCGGCCGAGGCGATCCCGCTCGAACGCGCCCTGGTGATCGGCCAACCGCCCAGCCTCACCGGCCCGGTCCACGACGCCGGCACCGGAGTACCGCTGCGCGCCGGCCGCCGCCTCGAGACCCATCCGGCCCCCGGCCACTGCGCCGACCACATCGTGCTCTTCGACCCCGACCACCGGATCGCGCTGGTCGGTGACTCGTTCATGGGCGCCTACTTTTCCTCGCCGAACGCCGAGGTCGACTCCCGCGCCTGGATCACCACCCTGGAACGGTTGCTGGAACTCGACGTGCGCGTCCTGGTGGAGGGCCACGGCCACGTGCACACCCTCGATCCCGCGATCGCCGAGCGCACCGGTGTCGTCATCCGCGAGGATCCGCGGGCCGCGATCGAGGAGAAGCTGACCCAGCTCCGCTGGCTCGCCGACCGGATCGACGAGGCCGCCACGCTCGGCATGGCCGGGGCGTCGGTGACCGCCAGCTGCTTTCCGTGGGGGAGGCGGAACTCCTGGGAGACCTTCCTCGCCGACGAGACGGCCCGCCTCTCCACCCGCGGCGGTTTCTCCCGCGGTGAGCTGATCCGCTCCTTCAGCCGCCGGCCGGGCCAGACCCTGCCGAGCGTGCTGGAGGCCCGCATCGGCAGATGTGAAGATTCTCCCGCCCGGCCGGAATGAATTCGGCCCCCGCGGGGTTTCCCCAATCGTGCACAACCATGTCTGCGGCCTGTGGTGCCGCCGCTATGTCGACCTGGCGCGGACCGCCAGTGCCGTCTGTCGACCGCGGTTGATGTCCTAATCTTCTCTCACCAACCCCAGACCCGGAGCACACCCATGTCCTCTTCCACCACTTCTGCGGCCGAACCCAGTCCGGCCAAACCCAAGCGCCGCGGCGTACCCTTCTGGGCGCAGACCTTCATCGGTCTCGCCGTCGGCATCATCCTCGGCTTCGCCGCCCGCCAGTGGGATGTCGGCTGGTTGACCACCACGCTGACCACCGTCGGCACCATCTTCGTGCAGCTGCTCAAGGTGGTCGTCGTCCCGCTGGTGCTCACCGCGATCATCGTCTCGATCGCCAACCTGCGCCAGGTCGCCAACGCCGCCAAGCTCGCGGTCCAGACGCTGATCTGGTTCGCGATCACCTCCGCCATCGCGGTGGTCATCGGCATCGCGATCGGGCTGCTCACCAACCCCGGCGCCAATGCGACCCTCGACACCGCCGCAGGCAAGGCCCCCAGCAGCACCGGCAGCTGGCTGGACTTCCTGAAGTCCATCGTGCCGGGCAACGTCTTCGGCCTGGAGGTCTCGAGCAAGGCCGCCGCCAGCGGGTCGGCCATCCAGGTCACCTCGAGCCTGTCGTTCAACGTGCTGCAGCTGGTCGTGATCGGCATCTTCATCGGCGCCGCCGCGCTCGCCGTCGGCCCGAAGGCCGAACCGGTGCTGAAGTTCTCCGAGGGTGTGCTGGAGATCTTCTCCAAGCTCACCTGGTGGGTGATCCGGCTCGCCCCGATCGGTACCGCCGCGCTGATCGGCAAGGCCGTCGCCAGCTATGGCTGGGATCTCCTTGCCCCGTTGGGAATCTTCACCCTCGACATCTATCTCGGCTGCGCGATCGTGCTGTTCGTGGTCTACCCGCTGCTGGCGAAGCTGCACGGGCTGAACCCGATCAAGTTCTTCGCCGGCGCCTGGCCGGCGATCCAGTTCGGCTTCGTCTCCCGGTCCTCGGTGGGTACGCTGCCGCTCACCCAGCGCGTGACGACCCGCAACCTGGGCGTCGCCGAGGAGTACGCCTCCTTCGCCGTGCCGATCGGTGCCACCACCAAGATGGACGGCTGCGCCGCGATCTATCCGGCCATCGCCGCGATCACCATCGCCCAGCTCTACGGCATCCCGCTGGGCATCCAGCAGTACCTGCTGATCGCGCTGGTCTCGGTGATCGGTTCGGCCGCCACCGCCGGCCTCACCGGTTCGGTGGTGATGCTGTCGCTGACGCTGAGCACGCTGGGTCTGCCGCTCGAGGGTGTTGGCCTGTTGCTGGCCATCGACCCGATCATCGACATGATGCGGACCGCGACCAACGTCGCCGGGCAGGCGCTGGTGCCGACCATCGTCGCCAAGCGCAACGGGCTGCTCGACCAGAAGGTCTACGACGCCAGCACCTTCGGCAACGCCGAGGAGCGGCTGGACACCCCGGAGAACGACCGGGAGAAGGTCGCCGCCTGAGCCTCCGGCTCACCCGATGAGCGTGGCCATCACGTCGCCGGCTGCATCCACCAGATGCAGCCGGCGGCCCATTTCCCGGCCCTCGCCGAGCGCCTGCAGCAGCGGCCAGGCCGGCAGCTTCACGGTCCAGTGCTCGCGACCGACGAGCACCATCGGCGCGACCAGGGTGTCGTCGGCGGCGTAGTAGTTGCCGGTCGCGGCCTGGAAGATCTCCTGCACCGTGCCCGCCGCGCCGGGCAGGTAGACGATGCCGCCGCGGCAGCGCTGCAGCAGCGTGTCCTCACGCAGCGCGTTCGCGAAGTACTTGGCGATGTGGGTGCAGAACACGTTCGGCGGCTCATGGCCATAGAACCAGGTCGGAATGCCGATCGAGAGCACCCCGGCCTCGGCCGGCCAGCGCCGGCGGACCGCCAGCGCGGTACCCGCCCAGGCGTCGATGTCGGGGGTGAAGCTCGGCGCGACGGCGAGTTCGGCGATCGCCTCGGTCAGCGCGTCACCGCGGTGGGCGAACCAGGCGCCCAGATTCGCGGCCTCCATCGCCCCCGGGCCGCCGCCGGTGAGCACCACGTATCCGGCCTCGGCGAGCTGCTGACCGAGCCGCGCCGCGGCGGCGTACGCCGGGTCGTCGCGTTTCAGCGCGTGGCCGCCCATCACCCCGACCACCTTCGCCGGATCCAGTTCCAGCTCGTCCAGCGCATCGCTGATCGCGTGGTCGTGCAGCGCGGTGGCCAGGGTGTCCGGGATCGGCGGCACCGCACCCTCGGCGCGCGACCAGGCGTACACCCGGGCGTCGACCGAGTCGGCGTACCGCGGCTGGTCGTAGAGCTCCTCGGCGGCGTACAGCGTGCCGCGATAGGGATCGAAGGGCACATCCGGCAGCTGCGGGAACAGCAGCGCGCCACGTCCGGGCAGGTCCCGCTCGGTCTGCTCGTCGAGCCGACATCCCAGGAAGACCGCCCCGGCGACATCGACCCGGGCCAGCTCGGCGGCCCGCCTGGTCAGGTCGACCGACTGCAGGAACCAGCCGCGCAGCGAGTCGGTATGGGCGATGTGCTCGTCGAACTCGGCCAGTGTCTCGATCTCGGTGAACTCACGCATCACTGGAAACCGTAGCGGGCGAGCGGGGCGAGCAGTTCCCGTTCCTCGTAGGCGAGGTGGGAGAGCAGGGTGTCGGTGAGCAGATCGATCTGCTCACCCAACCGGTCCAGGGCATCGCGGCCCTTCGCCCCGTACCCCTCGGCGTCGACCAGTCCGACCAGGGCCCGGTCGAGGGCGTCGAGGACCTCGTGGATCACCTCGTGTTCCTCTTTCAGCCGGTCCAGCACCGGGGCCAGGTCGGGCTCGGAATGCCGCAGGTGCGGGAAGATGCTGCGATCCTCCAGGGTGTGATGGCCGGTGACGATCCGGCAGTAGGACTCGCAGAACGCGCCCAGGGTCCAGTTGTTCTGCCGCATCGTCATCGTGTTGATCACCGAACGCGCCTGACCCACCGACAGGTGCCCGGTGCGGACCTGGTCGACGATGTCGCGGACCTGGGTCAACTCGGCGCGCAGCCCGTCGTGCATGTCGATCAGGTGCTGCGGCACGGCGAGCTGGGCATCGGTGAACCCGCTCTGGTCCTCCGCGGGTCGGGTCGGTCGGGTCGCCTCGTCCCAGGGCAGGGTGGTGCTGAGGCGTACGCCGTCGTCGGGTGTCGGGGTGACCCGCAGCTTCCCGGTGGAGGTGCTCGTCGGCTGTGCGGAGGCGATCTTTTTCTGCTCCGCTTCGGATTCCGGGCGGCTGGTCGGGTTGGCGCGTTCGGCGGCGACCAGTTCGCGGACGGCCGGGGCGACCTCGGTGGCGACCACGCGGACGGTGTCGGGATCGTCGGTGCCGACGACGAAGGTGCTCATCCCGGTGGTCAGCGCCAGCTCGGCGAGCTGCTCGGCCCAGTCGGCCGGCGTACCCTGCAGGAACCCGCCGCCGCGGCCGAATTTCCCGAACACGTTGTAGATCCGCTTGATCGACCCGGGGGAGCGGCCCGCCTTCAGCGCCGCCTCGTCGAGGATCGAGCTGAGCTCCGGCAGGGCCGGCGGGTCGGCGTACCCCATCGACGGCACCCAACCGTCGGCGAGCCGCCCGGTGAGCCGCAGCATCCGCGGTTTGTAGGAGCCGATCCAGATCGGGATCTCGTGCACCGGTACCGGGCCGGCGTGCAACCCACGGACCTGGTAGTGCTCCCCGTCGAAGCGCAGCGATTCACCGCGCCACATGCCGCGCAGGATCTCGATCGCCTCGGCCAGCGCGTCGACCGCTTCCCCGGGCGTACGCCGCGGCCCGCCGGCCGCCTCGATCGCGTCCCAGAACGCCCCGGCGCCGAGGCCGAGCTCGACCCGGCCCGCGGTGAGCAGATCCAGGGTGGCGGCCGCCTTGCCGAGCATCACCGGCGGGCGCAGCGGCAGGCTGGCGACATTGGGCGACAGACGCAGCTGCGAGGTGCGGGCACCGATCACCGACAGCAGCGTCCAGGTGTCGACGAACTTGCCCTGATAGGGGTGGTCCTGGATGGTGATCAGGTCGATGCCGACCGCGTCGGCCAGCTCGGCGAGACCGACCAGCCGTTCCACGTTGTCGGCCGAGGGGGTGGGGAAGATCCCGAACTCGATCTCCTGGAAATAGTCGACCATCACAGACCTCGATCACTCGCCGGCGTTCTGCTGAGCACCCTAGTGGAGCCGTGCCATGCTGGGTCGGTGAGTGACCAAGCGGGGATCCGGATCGCATCGACGGAGGGTCGATGGGTGCTGGCGGCCGCCACCCTCGGCTCGGGGATGGCGCTGCTGGACAGCACCGTGGTGAACGTCGCGCTGCGCCGCATCGGTGAGGATCTGGACGCCGGATTGTCCGATCTGCAGTGGATCTCCAACGGGTACCTGCTCAGCCTCGCCTCGCTGATCCTGCTCGGCGGATCGCTCGGCGATCGCTATGGCCGGCGGAAGATCTTCGTGATCGGGGTGATCGGATTCGCGGTGGCCTCGCTGGCCTGCGGGATCGCGCCGACCGCACCGGTGCTGATCGCCGCCCGGGTGCTGCAGGGGGTGGCGGCGGCACTGCTCACCCCGGGTTCGCTCGCGATGATCCAGGGTGCGTTCGTCCACGACGACCGGGCGCGGGCGATCGGCACCTGGTCCGGGCTGGGCAGTGTGGCGACCGCGATCGGGCCGTTCCTGGGCGGGTGGCTGGTGCAGTACGCGAGCTGGCGCGGGGTGTTCCTGATCAACCTGCCGATCGCGGCGGTCACCCTGTTCGCCGCGCGGCACGTGCCGGAGACCCGGGACACCCAGTCGGTGGCCGGTTTCGATGTGGCCGGTGCGGTGCTCGGCAGCCTCGGCCTGGCCGGGATCACCTATGCGCTGATCGAGTGGACGACGCTGCCCCAGGTGGCCCTGGTCGCGGGGATCGTCGGCGTGGCTGCCGGGGTGGGGTTCGTGGTCCAGGAACGCCGCTCACCGCACCCGATGATGCCACCGCGGTTGTTCGGTTCACGGCAGTTCTCGGCCGCGAACGCGATGACGCTGCTCACCTATGCCGCGCTCGGTGCGGTGATGTTCTTCCTGGTGCTGCAGCTGCAGGTGGTCTCGGGGTTCGACGCGCTGACCGCCGGGCTGGCGACGATGCCGGTCACGGTGATGATGATCTTCCTGGCCGGCCGGGGCGGGGCACTGGCTGCGCACATCGGGCCGCGGCTGCCGATGACGGTCGGGCCGCTGCTCTGCGCGGTCGGCACGCTGCTGCTGTCCCGGGTGGGGGCGGGCGTGAACTACTGGGTCGAGGTGGCGCTGCCCCTGGTCGTCTTCGGGCTGGGCCTGGCGACCCTGGTGGCGCCGCTGACCGCGACCGTGCTGGCCGCCGCGCCGGATCACAATGCCGGGATCGCCTCGGGTATCAACAACGCGATCGCCCGGGCCGGGTCGTTGCTCGCCGTGGCGGCGCTGCCGTTGCTGGTCGGGCTGTCCGGTGACGACTATCAGAATCCGGCCGCGTTCGGGGCGGGTTATCGGGCGGCGATGCTCTGGTGCGCCGGCCTGCTGGCCGCCGGTGGCGTGCTCTCCTTCCTGACCATCCGCAATCCCGAGGGCGTACGCCGCGCCACGCGGCAGGTACGGTCCTGATCAGCGCCTCGGATCCCACAGCCCCTCGGCGCGGCCGTCGGCGAGATGGTCGGTGTAGACCTCGACCTTCCAGGCGATCAGCGCGCGGCACTCCTCGAGGGCGGTGATCTGCGCCTCGACGCGCTCCCGGTGGGCGTCCAGCAGTGCGAGCCGATCCCGTTCGTTGCCCGGGCCGCGGCGTACCAGCTCGGCGAAGCGGCGCAGCTCGGCGAGCGGCATGCCGGATTCGCGCAGTTTCGCGCAGATCAGCAGCCAGTCGATGTCGGTGCGGGTGTAGCTGCGTCGGCCCCCGGTGGTCCGGTCGACGGGGGAGAGGGTCAGTCGTTCGCGCTCGTAGTAGCGCAGTGCGTCGACGCTCAGGCCGGTACGCTCGGCGACCTCGCCGATGGTGAAGGTCGCGGATTCCTGGCTGGTCATGGTCCCAGTGTGCTCCTTGAACTGGAGTGCACTCCAGGTTCTAGCGTGCGGAGCATGAGCAGAGAACAGCGATCGATCGGGTCCGGATTCGGCGCGGCGACCACCGCGGACGAGGTGCTGGCCGGAGTGGATGGCGCCGACCGCACCGCGCTGGTCACCGGTGGCTACTCCGGTCTGGGGTTGGAGACGACCCGGGCGCTGATCCGGGCGGGGGTACGCGTCCTGGTCCCGGCCCGGCGGCCGGGGCTGGCGCGCGCCCGGTTGGCTGATCTGGGTGCGATCGAGGTGGTGCCGTTGGATCTGGCCGACCTGGCGCGCGTACGCCGCAGCGCGCGCGAGCTGCGGGAATCTCTTGCCGGCTTGGACATCGTGATCAGTGCGGCCGGGGTGATGGCGACTCCCGAGCGTCGCGTCGGCCCGGGTTGGGAGAGCCAGTTCGCGATCAACCATCTCGGGCATTTGACGCTGGTGCAGGAATTGTGGCCACTGCTGGTCGCCGGCGCCGGGGCCCGGGTGGTGGCGTACTCCTCGGCCGGTCACCAATTTTCCGACATCCGCTGGGACGATCTGCAGTTCGCGCGGGGTTACGACAAGTGGCTGGCCTATGGGCAGTCGAAAACCGCGAACGTGCTGTTCGCGCGCTGGCTGGATGAGCTCGGCGCGGGATCCGGGGTGCGCGCCTTCTCCCTGCACCCGGGCGCGATCATCACCGAACTGCAGCGCGAGCTGACCGCCGCCGAGCAGATCGAACTCGGCTGGATCGACCGGAACGGTGCGGTGGTCGGGGAGGGTTTCAAGTCACCGGCCCAGGGCGCGGCGACCGGTGTCTGGGCTGCGACCTCGCCCGCGTTGACCGGGCTCGGCGGTCTCTATCTGGAGGATTGCGAGGTGGCCGCGGTCGCCGGCGCCGATTCGTCGATGGCCGACGGTGGCGTACGCGAGTACGCGATCGACTCCGGCGCGGCAGAGCGACTCTGGTGGGAATCGGAGCGGCTCACCGGCGAAGCGCCAACGTTCCTCGCGTAGGTCCCCTCATGTTCATCGAGTAGGTCGCGCAGCGCGTATGTCTTTCACGTTCATCGAGCAGGTCGCGCAGCGACCGTGTCGAGAGGAACCCATGTTGGCGGAGCGCCCTTCGACTCGTCGCTGCGCTCCTCGCTCAACCAACGGGGGGGCCGCGCTCCTGTGGTCGGGGCATGGGAGCTCGGTTGGGGCATGGCACACCATGCTCGGACCGAAGGACGATGCCCCGACCAGGATCAGAAGGGCGCGGGGTCGGCGGATTCGCTTCCCTGGTCGGGAATCAGGGCAGGCTGCAGTTCCGGCGAGGCCGGTTGCTCGGCCATCTTCCGCGCGGCATTGCTCTGCTCCGCCTTCTTCCGACGAGGCTTGTTCGGCTTCGCGGCCTCGGCTTGTTCGCGGGCAGCCTGGCGTAGGTCGCGGAGGCGTTGGTTCTTGCGGGCGCGGCGGAGTCGCTCGCGTTCGCGGGCTTCGTCGGCGGCTTGTTCGGCTTCGGCCTGTTCCTTCTCCAACTGGGCCTGCCCGTTGATCAGGGTGTCGCGGAGGAGTTGCTCGGTTCGGGAGAGTGAGGCGGCCGGGTCGTTGATCAGGTGATCGGGTGGTGGATGGTCCCAGGTCCCGTAGCTGGTGACCCAGGCTTCCTGCCCTGCCGGGGTTTTCCAGTGGAACACACCGGGTGAGGGTTGCTCGAGGGTGAATCCGGCGTGGGTTCTGGCGCGGTGGGCTGGCCGGTTCAACGGCCCCAGGTTGTCCGAACTGGTGGGCCCCTCCGGGGCGGGAATGGTGTGGTCGAGGTCGATCCCGCGGCCGAATGCGCTGCGATTCGAGCGGGGGAACATCACGTATCGGTCGCGGAGCTTCACCCGTTGCGCCAACTCGTCGCTGGGTCGGTAGGTGTTGACCATGACTGGGGCGGCCAGGTCGATCACCGGCCGCACCTTCACGGTGCCGGCGCAGCGCTCCAGCAGCTCTTTCAAGTGCTGGAGGGTGACCGGTCCGAGGGTGGCACCCTCGCCACCCCGGCCATTGGCCAGGTCGCGGGAGTTCATGTGCAGGATCAGCTCCGCGCCATGCCGGCACCGTCCCTCTTTGGTGGTGACGACTTCCCCGGCACGGGTGAGGACGTCTCCGCGCGGGCTGACGATCGCTCCGTCGATCAACGAGGGTTGGAGTAGCTGCCGCGCACGCTCGGGATGCGCGAGATGCCCTAGCGCTTCGGCGCGGAGTTCGTCACGTGAACCGTGGGCGCCACCGGCCTTCAACACGTCGGCGAGCCGATCAAGCGTCCCGTTCAACTGGGCGGCGTCACCGGCGTCGAGGTTGGCGTAGAGGTCGGTGATCCCGGCGATGGTCCGGTTCGGGGTGAACTCGACGCGGCGCTGCTTCTTCGCGGCCTGGCGTTCGGCTTCTTTGTCGTCGTTGAGAATGAGCGCAACCTGGGTTTCGGTGGTCGCGACCGCGCGTTTCGGGGTGAGGTTGATCAGCCGGAGTGACCAGAGGGAGTCGAATTCGCGGGCCTGGGTGAAGGACAGGTGCAGGGCGGCGCGGGTGATGTCGCGGGCGACCCAGACGGGGATGTCGCAGTCGAGGGTGGCTTGCCACAGGATCGGGTGCCGGTGGCGGAGGTTGAGCACGTCGGCGGTCCAGACCTGCGCGGTCTCCGGTGAGCAGCCCAGTGACATCGCGAGTTCGAGGTGGAAGAACTCGGTGATGCCGGGCGTACCGTCCGCACCGGGGAACACGACCTGCTCGCCGTGAAGGACGCGGGCGGTCAACTCGTCGGTGTGGGTGTTCAACCCGGAGTAGGTGTCGCAGGCGGCGGCGATCGCGACCAGCCGGCGGGCTTCGGCGGTTGCGATGGTGTCGCTCTCGGCGCGGATCGCTGCGAACACTTCGGCTCGTGGGTTGGTGGTCATCGTTGGTCACCTCCTCTCATCTGCTATGCGTAACAATAGCACGTGTGTACGACTCTGAACCCACGGGTTTCGATCTTTTTCTGGGGCTCGGTTTCGACTCGTCGCTGCGCTCCTGGCTCCAGCCGGCGTGGGCGAGGGGGTTCATCTCGACACGGCGGCCATTGCTCCGCTTCGCTGCGCATGGCCGCCTACTCGATGAACGTGGGTACCGGTCGCTGTGCGTCCTGCTCGATGAACGGGGGATGGCATGCGAACGGGGCCGGTCCGAATCGGACCGGCCCCGTTGTCATGCAGGGGTCAGAACTGCATCAGTTGCGTGACTGCACAGCCTTCAGCGCGTCCACGATGCCGTCACCGTAGAAGCTGTTGTAGGCGGCGGTCCCGGTGCAGGTCTGGTTCTGCGGGTACCGCGGATCCACCGTGTAGGTCGTCGGGCACGGGGTGTCCTGGGCCTGCGCGCGCAGCATCGAGATCAGCTGCGCCGGGGTCGCGTTCGGGTTTGCCGACTTCATCAGTGCCAGCACACCGGCGACGTGCGGGGACGCCATCGAGGTGCCGCTCAACCGGGCGTAGTTCGGCGCGGTCGGATGATCGGTCGGCATGGTCGACAGGATCGCCGATCCCGGGGCCGACACGTCGATCACGCCATAGCCGTAGTTGGAGAAGCCGGACTTCTGCCTGGCCTGATCAACGGCCGATACCGTGACCACCCCGTCGAGCTCGGTCGGGATGTCCTTGCAGGAACTGTTGATCTGCCGTGGAATCGGCGTCGAGTCGTTCGGAGAACTCTCGTCGGTCGTCTTGTTCGCCAGGTCGTAGCTGGAGTTGCCAGCGGCGGCCGCGTGCACGACACCCTTACCGGTCGCGTACGCCACGGAGCGGCGGACGGCTTCCATCGCCGGGGCCTGGTTGGCCTGATCGCCACACCAGAACTCGAACGGATCGACGAAGTAGGAGTTGTTGGTGACGTCCATGTTCTTCTCAGCGGCCCAGACGAAGCCACAGATCGCGTACTCCGGGAAGATGAACCCGTCGTCGTTGACGACCTTCACCGAGGCCATCCGCACGTTCGGCGCGACACCGACGATGCCCTGCCCGTTGCGGGCGGCGGCGATGGTGCCGGCCACGTGGGTGCCGTGATAGGAGGTGGTGTCCTCCCAGGCGTACTTGTTGTCGATCCGGCCGGTGTTCGGCTGACCGGCGCCGATGCAGCTCACCGAGCTGCCCACATCGACATTCGGGCGCAGATCCGGGTGGTCGTAGTCGATACCGGAGTCCAGTACGCCGACGAGCACGTTGCGCGAACCGTCGGTGATCTGGTTCGCCTGATCGGACTTGATCATCTGGTTGTTCCACTGCTGCGCCTCACCCGGATCCTGGGTGGTCGCCGGAGCGGTGGTGCCGCGCTCGTCACCGTTGGGGAACTGCGGCTTCTTCTTGTAACCGGAGGCGCCCTTCGAGCGGAAACCATTGGTGCCCGGCGTACCCTCGGCGACCGGCGCGGTCCGCGACGGACCGGCGGACTCGACCACGTTCTTCTTGGTCGAACGGATCTTGGTCAAGAAGTCGGACTTGGTGGAGTGCGCGATCACCACACCGATCTGCGGCCAGGACTGCACCACGGTGCCACCGGAGTCGACGACGGCCTTCTCGGCCTGCTTGGTCTTGCCCGGGTTGGCCCCGTTGACGTTGACCACGTAGCTGTTGATCTCGCCCTCGACCGGGGTGAAAGGCACCGGGGTCGACGGCGGTTCGGCTTGCGGGGCAGCCATGGCGGCCGGCACGGCGGGCAGCACCATCGCTACCGCGGCCACGCACGCCAGTGCGCCCCTCCGAAGGTTTCGGATCTGCATGGATCTCCTTTGATCGGCTCGGGGTCTCCGAGACTTGGGGTGTCCGGGGTGTGGAAAGAACCTACTGAGTACGCCGGTGCTTTGTGAAGAGATGACTGGAACGGGCGTCCAGGTGAGCTTTCTCTCATCACCCCTCGACTCGTCGCTGCGCTCCTCGCTCGGGGAACGTGGGGGAGGTCGCTGCGCTCCTCGCTCGGGGAACGTGGGGGGGGGCATGACACACTGGCACGCGTGCGTGAGGTCATCATTCTCGGCAGTACCGGCTCCATCGGTACCCAGGCGCTGGAGGTGATCGGCGAGCGCCCCGAGCAGTTCCGGATCGCCGGGCTGGCCGCCGGGGGCAGCAACATCCCGCTGCTCGCCCAGCAGATCCTGGACCACCAACCCCGCGTCGTCGCGGTCGGTCAGGCGCAGGCGGTGCAGGACCTGCAACTTGCCCTGTACGCCGAGGCGAAGCAGCGCGGGTGGGCGACCGGTGACACCACGCTGCCCAAGATCCTGGCCGGCCCCGACGCCGCCACCCGGCTGGCCGCCGAGGGTGCCGATGTGGTGCTCAACGGGATCACCGGATCCGCCGGGCTGGGGGCCACCCTGGCCACCCTCGAGGCCGGTACGACACTGGCCCTGGCGAACAAGGAGTCGCTGGTGATCGGCGGCCGGCTGGTCACCGACAAGGCCGCCGACGGCCAGCTCGTCGCGGTCGACTCCGAGCATTCCGCGATCGCCCAGTGCCTGCGCGCCGGCCGCCGGGCCGAGGTGCGCCGGGTGATCGTCACCGCCTCCGGCGGCCCGTTCCGCGGCTGGACGCGCGAGCAGATGCGCACCGTCACGCCCGAGCAGGCGATGCAGCACCCGACCTGGAACATGGGCCGGGTGATCACCATCAACTCCGCCACCCTGGTGAACAAGGCACTCGAGGTGCTGGAGGCGGCCCTGCTCTACGACGTGGACCTGGACGACATCGAACCGGTCGCCCATCCGCAGTCGATCGTGCACTCGATGGTGGAGTTCGTCGACGGCTCGACGATGGCGCAGTGCTCACCGCCGGACATGAAGCTGCCGATCGCCCTCGGCCTGACCTGGCCCGACCGGCTCGCGGACGCGGCGTACCCGATCGACTGGCGACAGGCCGCGACCTGGACCTTCGAGCCGATCGACCACCAGGCCTTCCCCGCCATCGAGCTGATCAAGCGCGCCGGCCGCCTCGGCGGGACCGCGCCGGCGGTCTTCAACGCCGCCAACGAGGCCTGCGTTGACGCCTTCTGCGCCGGCCGGATCGGCTTTCTCGACATCGTCGACACCATCGAGACGGTGCTCGACGAGCACACCGGTACGCCCGATGGTGACGACGAGGTTTCCGCGGGCGACGTAGGATCGAGGTTGGTCCCCCCGGACCGGGTCACCGTCGCCGACGTGCTCGCGGCCGACCGATGGGCTCGCGGCCGGGCCGACCGGCTCACCACCACGCCCGAGGAGTAACGAGCGCGCATGGACATGCTGATCTACATCGGCGGGGCGATCCTCTTCTTCGCCCTGATCATGGCCTCCATCGCACTGCACGAGGTCGGCCACATGGTGCCGGCCAAGCTCTTCGGGGTGAAGGTCACCGAATACTTCGTCGGTTTCGGCAAGACGCTGTGGTCCTTCAAGCGCGGCGAGACCAGCTACGGGATCAAGGCCATCCCGCTCGGTGGTTACGTCAAGCTGATCGGGATGTATCCGCCGGAGAAGAAGACCGGCAAGGTACGCAACTCCGGCACCTCGGCCAATCCGCTGGCCTCGCTCATCGACGCCGGCCGGGAGGCCGAGTGGGCCGACATCGATCCCGCCGACGACGGCCGATTCTTCTACCAGAAGAAGACCTGGCAGAAGCTGATCGTGATGATCGGCGGCCCGCTGATGAACCTCATCCTGGCCTTCGTCATCCTCTGGGGCGTGTTCGCCATCCACGGCATCAACCAGCCGCAGCCGGTGGTCGGCTCGGTCAGCCAGTGCATCATCCCCGCCGACCGGCCCGACCAGCGGACCTGCCAGCCCGGGGATCCGCAGACCCCGGCGGCCGCCGCCGGACTGCAGGCGGGGGACCGGATCGTCTCGTTCAACGGCATCCAGGTCGGTGACTGGCAGCAGCTGCAGGACCTGATCCGCGACAACCGCGACCAGACCGCCGCGATCGTCGTCGAACGGGCCGGTCAGCAGGTGCCGTTGACCCCGGTGAACACGGTCATCAACGGGGTCCAGTCCGACTGGGACCCCAGCAAGAAGGTGGAGGCCGGTTTCCTCGGCTTCGTCCCGCAGCAGCAGATGGTCCGCGGCGGCCCCGGGATGGTCGTCGACCAGATGGTCGACATGACCAAGACCTCCGCGGTGGTGCTCGCGCAGTTCCCGGTCAAGGTCTGGAACACCGCCGTGGACATGGTCACCGGCCAGCCGCGCGACGTCTACGGCCCGATGAGCATCGTCGGCGCCAGCCGCGCGGCCGGCGAGATCTCCGCGACCGATCAGCTCACCGCCGGTGACAAGGTGGCGACCTTCTTCGCCCTGCTCGGCAACGTCAACCTGTTCGTCGCCATCTTCAACTTCATCCCGCTGCTGCCACTGGACGGCGGCCACATCCTGGGCGCGATCATCGAGGGGATCCGCCGTGGGGCGGCCAAGCTGTTCAACCGGCCCGACCCCGGGCACCTGGACACCGCCAAGATGCTGCCCGTGGCGTACGCCGTCTTCGCCTTCATCGCGCTCTCCGGCGCGGTGCTGATCCTCGCTGACATCTTCAACCCCCTCAAGCTCTTCTGATTCCGTGACGAGAGAATGGATCTCATGACTGATCTGCCCACACCTGAGGTCGTGCCCGTGCTGGCGCCGCGCCGCAAGACCCGCCAGATCAAGGTCGGTGACGTGCTGGTCGGCGGCGACGCGCCGATCTCGGTGCAGTCGATGACCACCACCCAGACCACCGACGTGAACGCCACCCTGCAGCAGATCGCCCAGCTGACCGCAGCCGGCTGCGACATCGTCCGGGTCGCCTGCCCCAGCCAGGACGACGCGGCCGCGCTGCCGCAGATCGCCCAGCACTCGCAGATCCCGGTGATCGCCGACATCCACTTCCAGCCGAAGTATGTCTTCGCCGCGATCGACGCCGGTTGTGCCGCGGTCCGGGTCAACCCGGGCAACATCAAGGCCTTCGACGACAAGGTCGGTGAGATCGCCAGGGCCGCCAAGGACGCCGGGGTCAGCATCCGGATCGGGGTGAACGCCGGATCCCTGGACAAGCGGTTGCTCGCCAAGTATGGCAAGGCCACCCCCGAGGCGCTCGTCGAATCGGCGGTCTGGGAGGCCTCGCTGTTCGAGGAGCACGACTTCCACGACTTCAAGATCTCGGTCAAGCACAACGACCCGGTGGTGATGGTCCGCGCGTACCAGCTGCTCGCCGAACGCGGTGACTGGCCGCTGCACCTGGGCGTCACCGAGGCCGGCCCCGCCTTCCAGGGCACGATCAAGTCCGCCACCGCCTTCGGTGCGCTGCTCAGCCAGGGCATCGGCGACACCATCCGGGTCTCGCTGTCGGCCGATCCGGTCGAGGAGGTCAAGGTCGGCACCAAGATCCTGGAATCGCTGAACCTGCGCCCGCGCAAGCTGGAGATCGTCTCCTGCCCGTCCTGCGGCCGCGCCCAGGTCGACGTTTACACCCTCGCCGAGAAGGTGACCGCCGGCCTGGAGGGCCTCGACGCGCCGCTGCGGGTCGCGGTGATGGGGTGTGTGGTCAACGGACCGGGTGAGGCCCGCGAGGCCGACCTGGGCGTCGCCTCCGGCAACGGCAAGGGTCAGATCTTCGTGAAGGGCGAGGTGATCAAGACCGTCAAGGAGGCCGACATCGTGGAAACCCTGATCGAGGAGGCGATGCGGTTGGCCGACGACCTGCCGTCCGGCTCCCCGGAGGTCAGCGTCGCCGGCGCCTGAGTTGATGAGGAGCCCCCGGTGACCACGCTGCAGACCGAGGTACGCACCCTCGACGACGCCGATCTGGACGACGCCTGGCGGCTGCTCGGCCGCGACCCGGTCGCCCACGTCTTCGTCGCGGCCCGGGTGCGGGCCTACGGGCTCGATGCCTGGCGGCTGGGCTGCCCGGTGCTCGGTCACTTCCGCGACGGCGAGCTGGTCGCGATGTGCCACTGCGGATCGAATCTGGTTCCGGTGGAGGCCGACGCCGAGGCGCTGGCCGCCTTCGTGGTCTCCGGTTCGGGGGTACGCCGCTGCAGTTCGATCGTCGGGCCGGCCGAGCAGGCCCTGGGACTGTGGGAACTGAGCAGCGAACACTGGGGCCGATCCTGGTCGGCGGTGCGGGAGGTACGCCGCAGCCAGCCGATGCTGGCGATCTCCACCGAGCCGGTGGTGGCCCCCGATGAGCGGGTGATCCGGATCGGGATGGAGCACCTGGACGCCTATTTCGACGCGGCCGTGCGGATGTACACCGAGGAGGTCGGGGTGTCCCCGCTGGTCGGTGGTGACCGCGGGCCCTACCTGAACTATGTCCGCCGGTTGATCCAGCAGGGCCGTGCGTTCGGCATCGTCGAGGACGGCCGGGTGATCTACAAGTCCGACATCGGTTCGGTGGCCCAGGACGTCGCCCAGGTGCAGGGCGTGTGGCTCAGCCCCGAACTGCGGGGCCGAGGCCTGGCCGCGCCGGCGATGGCCGCGGTGGTGCGGCTGGCGCGCGAGCAGACCGCGACGATCTCGCTGTATGTGAACAGCTTCAACGCACCGGCCCGCGCGACCTACGCCCGGGTCGGGTTTCACCAGGTGGGGGAGTTCGCCACCGTCCTCTACTGAGGGACGGCTCGCTAGGCTGACAGGGTACGACCGGCACCGGCCCCCAGGGAGGAATCGTGACCGCAGACTTCGTCGTCTGTCTGTACCGCCCGACCCACGACGTGGAGCGGATGAGCGCCTTCCTGGAGACGGTGGGGCTGCACCGCACGGTGCGCCGCGACGTCGACGGGGCGGCTTTCGTCTGGGGCCGCGGCGGCATGGTCGCACTCTTCCCCGCCGAGGGGGCCGCGCGGCCCGGACGCAGCGAACTCACCCTGGAGACCACTGATCTGGACGGCGCCGAGCAGGCGCTGCGGGTCGCCGGGCTCTCATCGAAACGGATCAGCGACACCGACTTCCCCGGCATCTCGGTGACCGCACCGGACGGGCGTACCCTCTGGGTCGCAGAGAGCTTCCGCGACCCCGACGACCAGGGGTCGGACTACCCGCACCATGCGCTGGACGTGCTGGCGCTGCACCACAGCAGCAATCCCGACGACGCGGTCGGGCTGTTCGAGCTCTTCGGCTTCCGCCCGATCGCCCGCGGGGAGAACCTCTGGCTGGTGATGTTCGCCGATGAGGCCAGCGGGGCGATCGCCATCGAGGGTCGCGGGCAGACCCCCGAGCGGGGGCCGATCATGGTCCAGCTCGGGTTGCGCACCGAGGAGCCGCTGGCCGATGTCGCCGCCCGGTTGCAGGCGGCCGGGCATCCGGTGGGGGAGGTCACCACGGTGGGTGGGTTCCCGTTCCTGTCGGTCACCGACCCGGACGAGATCACCATCGGCGTATTTCAGGTCGGACCGGAGGTCCCCGGGCGGTAGGCTGCCGCTCGTGCCTCGAGCCCCGGGGCATTCGGCGTACGCCGATCCCTGCAGCAAGGTGGAGGAGTGCCCGTGACCCAGGTCGCACGGATGTCGGAGCTGTTCGTGAGGACCCTGCGGGAGGATCCGGCCGACGCCGAGGTGCCCAGCCACCGCTGGCTGGTCCGGGCCGGTTACATCCGCCGCGTGGCACCGGGCATCTACTCCTGGCTGCCGCTCGGGCTGATGGTGCTGCAGCGGGTCGAGCAGATCGTCCGCGAGGAGATGAACGCCATCGGCGCCCAGGAGGTCCGCTTCCCGGCCCTGCTGCCGCGCGAGCCCTATGAGGCGTCGAACCGCTGGGCCGAATACGGCGACAATCTGTTCCGGCTGAAGGATCGCCGGGACAACGACATGCTGCTCGGACCGACCCACGAGGAGATGTTCACCCTGCTGGTGAAGGATCTCTACTCCTCCTACAAGGACCTGCCGCTGGCGCTCTACCAGATACAGATCAAGTACCGCGACGAGGCCCGGCCCCGCGCCGGACTGCTGCGCGGCCGTGAGTTCGTGATGAAGGACTCCTACTCCTTCGATATCGACGACGAGGGTCTCGAGGCCAGCTACCAGAAGCACCGCGACGCCTACATCAAGGTCTTCGACCGGCTCGGTTTCGACTACGTCATCGTGCAGGCCACCTCGGGTGCGATGGGCGGCTCCGCCTCGGAGGAATTCCTTGCCGTGGCAGCGAATGGCGAGGACACCTTCGTCCGCTCACCGGGTGGATACGCCGCCAACGTCGAGGCGGTCAAGGTGGCGGCACCCGAACCGGTCTCCTTCGACGACGCGCCGGCCGCGCATGTCGAGGACACCCCCGACACCCCGACCATCGAGACCCTGGTGCAGGTGGCGCGGGAGCTGTTCCCGGATCGCGACTACGGGCCTGCGGACACGCTGAAGAACGTGGTGTTCATGCTGCGCCAGCCCGACGGGACCCGCGCGCCGCTGGCCATCGGCCTGCCCGGTGACCGAGAGGTGGACGGCAAGCGGCTGGAGGCGGCCGTCGAACCGGCCGTGGTCGAGCCCTTCGCCGAGGAGGACTTCGCGAGGTATCCCGAACTGGTCAAGGGTTACATCGGCCCGCAGGCGCTCGGGGTCGGCGACGACCCGGAGCAGCCCGGGGTGCGCTACCTGACCGACCCGCGGGTGGTCTCCGGCACCCGCTGGGTGACCGGGGCGAACCAGCCCGGCAAGCACGTCTTCGATCTGGTCTGCGGCCGCGACTTCACCCCCGACGGGGTGATTGACGTGGCCGAGATCCGCGCCGGCGATCCCGCACCCGACGGGTCGGGGCCGCTGGAGCTGGCCCGCGGGATCGAGATGGGTCACATCTTCCAGCTCGGCCGCAAGTATGCCGATGCGCTGGGGCTCAAGGTGCTGGACGCCAACGGCAAGCAGGCGACCGTGACCATGGGCTCCTACGGCATCGGTGTCTCCCGTGCGGTCGCCGCCGTCGCCGAGGGGACCTGCGACGACAAGGGGCTGAGCTGGCCGCGGGCGCTGGCACCCTATGACGTGCAGGTGCTCGCCACCGGCAAGGGCGAGGAACTGCTGGCCAAGGCCACCGAGATCGCGGAATCCCTTGCCCAGCAGGGGATCCGGGTGCTGCTCGATGACCGCAAGGCCTCCCCGGGGGTGAAGTTCGCCGACGCCGAGATCATGGGCATGCCGACCTCGCTGGTCGTCGGCCGTGGGCTCGCCGACGGCGTGGTCGAGCTGCGCGATCGGCGGACCGGGGACAAGCAGGAGATCCCGGTCGACGAGGCGGTCACCCGGGTCGCCGAGGTGGTGCGGGGGAGCGATGCCTGACCAGGCCCACCTGATGGGCTTCGTGCTGGCGGCGGTGCTGCTGGCGCTGCTGCCGGGGCCGAACGTGGTCTTCCTGCTGGCCCGTGGCGCCCGCGACGGTCGGGGCTCGGCGCTGCGCTGCGCGATCGGGGTGGAGACCGCGACCCTGCTCTATGCGATCGCGACCGCCGCCGGACTGGCCGCGGTGATCGCGGCGAGTGTCACCCTGTTCCAGGTGATCAAGTGGGTCGGCGTGGTCTACCTGCTCTGGTTGGGAATCCAGGCGCTGCGCGCCCGGCACGGTGATCCGGGTGCGCCCGAGGAGGTCGTGGTGGCACCGAGCCTGGGTGCCGAGCTGAGGTCCGGGTTCCTGGTCGGGATCACCAACCCGAAGGTGGCACTGTTCTTCATCGCCTTTCTGCCGCAGTTCGCCGATCCGGCCCGCCCGCTCGGTCCGCAACTGCTGGTGCTCGGTCTGGTGTTCACCGCCTGCGGCCTGGTCATCGATGGGATCTGGTCGCTGCTCGCCGGTGCGATCGGCGGTTTCATCCGCAGCCGCAACGGGACCCGTGCGCTCGCCAAGGGGTCCGCCGTGGTGTTCTTCGGGATGGCCGGCTGGGCGGCGCTGTCCGGTTCGAAGAACTGAGCGGTCCGATCAGGCTGATCGGGCTGATCCGTTGCTGCGGGTCGCGTCCCGGTGCCGGCGGACCGCCGCGCGGTTGTTGCAGCGGGTGCAGCAATAGCGCTGCCGGCCGTTGCGGCTGACATCGGCGAAGATCCGTTCGCAATCGGTCGCCGCGCACCGACCCAGCCGGTGCATGCCGCGCCCGGTCAGATGCAGGGCGGTGCCGACGCTGATCAGGGCGGTGAGCAGTTCGGCGAAGTCGACATCGTCGGGTCGGTAGTGCAGATGCCAGCCGTCGGCGTGGTCGTCGAGCCGCGGATGATGGGAATGCTTCGCCAGCAGGAGATTGAGCGACTCGGCCCGGTCGCGTTCGGTGGTGGCATCGACGATCGCCGACCAGTTCTCGAGGAAATCGGTGACAGCGGTCAGGTCGCGGCGGCGTACCCGTTGGCTGAAGACCAGGTCCGCATCCCGGCAGCGTTCGGCCAGCTCGATCGCCGTCCGCGGTGGGTCATTGGCGAGTTCCGTGGCCAGTCGGACCGGTGCCTCACCGTAAGGGTTGAGATGCATAAACCAATTACAGCAGAGTGGGTCGGGTGAGTAGCTCGCGCAGCGGGCGCCGTTCCCCACGTTCATCGAGTAGCTCGCGCAGCGAGCGTGTCGAGATGAACCCGTGCGAGTGCCGCGAGCCCGAGCAGCCACCTGCCGCGAGGCAGCATCGAGATCCGCGGCCCGGGCCGGGCAAATTCCGCATGGCCACCGGAAACGACCGTCGTCCTTGGACAGGCGTTCCCCACTCTGCGGCTCAACTCTCACTCCGCGGACCGCATACAAGCCGCGGAGTGAGAGTTGGACCGCGAAGTTGGACCGAGCCCCGCTCAGATCCGTACCCCGGTCCCGCCGAGCCGGGGTTGCTTGTGGCGGTGATTCGGCCACCCGTCGAGGACGTCGGCTCAACCCCGCGGACCGGTTGCGCTCAAGCTGGTCAGCGATTCCCAGTCGACCGGTACCCGGCGCATCAGCAACGCGTTGTCCAGCATCGCGGTGCCGGGTGGGAATCGGGCTGGGTCCTCGAAGAACGTCGACCGCAGGGTCCGGACCTGGACCGGCTCCACCCGCCAGCCGGTGGTGCGCAGTCGAAGGCCGTCGTGGCGTACCGGGTCTCTCGTCGCCGACCACCCGACCGCGCCCTGTTCGAAGAAGGCCGAGGCCTCCGCCAGCGATGTGAACAACAACGACTCGGGCAACTCCTCATCGACCGCCACGTCGACACTCACCCGCGCCGACCCGTCGTCGGCGGTGAAGGCGACCCGCAACCGGTCCTCGGTCTCGTGCACCTCGAACCGGGCATGGTGATGCGCACCCGGAAAGGCGCGGCCGCCGAGTGCGACCGTCAGCCGGGAATCACTGTCCCTGCGTGGAATCCAGACGCCTGCCCGAGGTTCACCCGCCTCATCCCATTCCACCGCGATCCGATGTGCGGCGTTCTCACTGCGCATCCCGAACGCCGCAGGCAGCCCGGCCGGGCGCAACGAACCGAGCCGGATCAGGCAGATCCCGGCCACGGCGTACCCGTTGTGCAACTGTGGTCGGAACGGGGCCGGCAACACGGGAGCGATGGCCTCGGGCGTCACCCGATAGTTCACCAGCAGGCGCCGTTCGATCTCACCGCGCAGTCGTGGGATTCGCATCTGCCTCGCCTCCGAAACCGTGGGACGAGTCTATGGCGCACAGTGTCACCCCCGACGGAGAGCTAACCCTGGTATCGATACCATTCTTGTGTCAGGATGGCCGCGAGACGGTTCCCGACGATTTCACGAAGGAGTGAAAGATGGACCGATCACGGCTTGGTACCCGAACCCTGCTCACCACTCTGGCCGGCTCGTTGGCGCTCGCTGTGACGACCCTCATCAGCCCGGCAGCGGTGGCGGCCCCCGTGCCGGGTGCGGGGCCTGAGCGCGGCTCGAAATCCGGGCAGTGCGCGCTCATCGGTGAGAACCTGGAGGCCTCAGTGACTCCGGCGGCCGATCCGCAGGGCCGATTCGACACATTGGGGAACACCTCGGGCCAATGGGTGGGTGCCGATAGCACCTACTCCGTACCGCTCGGTGATGGACGGGTCGCCTGGTTGTTCTCTGACACGCTCTACGGACAGGTCGACAACGGCACGCTCTCACCGAACGAATCCGCCTTCCTCAACAACTCGATCGTCGTGGATGACGGCCAGTCGCTACGCACCATCACCGGAGGAACCCGCAATCAACCGCAGTCGTTGATCCCCGGGAGCCACGACGCCTGGAGTTGGTTCGGAGCGGGTACGCGCCAGCCGAACGGAAATCTGCAGGTGATGGTGCTCAACTTCGTCCGGACCGGCCCCGGCCTCTTCGACTTCCGCTGGGACTCGAACTCGGTCGCCACCATCGACCCGAGGACCTGGCAGGTGAGTGAGCTCGAAGCGGTGCCGTCGGCCCAGACGATCCAATGGGGATCATGGTTGCAGCGGCAGCCAGGTGCGACGCTCGTCTACGGGGTGGAGGACCTCGGGTCGGTCAAGTACCAACATCTGGCCCGGGTGCGGGGCAACGACCTCAGCCGCGCATCCGCGTGGGAGTACTGGACTGGTACGCGCTGGAGCCGGAACGAGAGCGACTCCGCCCGAATGCTCGACGGCGTTGCCAACGAGTACAGCGTCACGCCTTATGGCGACGGCTGGTTGCTGATCACCCAGGACACCCGCGAACCGCTTTCGGCCCGCATTCTGGCCTACCGCTCCTGCAGCCCGACCGGCCCGTTCACCAGTCCGGTGGAGCTCTATCGCACCCCGGAGACCGGGGCGAGCGGTAGCTATCAGAACCCGAACATCTTCACCTACAACGCTCACGAACACCCGGAACTGCGCACGGGCAACTCGCTGCTGATCTCCTACAACGTCAACTCCTTCAACCCCGACGAGCTCTACCGAGACGTCACCATCTACCGACCTCGGTTCATCCGCGTCACGCTGAACCCCGCCGGATGATCCGACCCACGGGCCAGGGGTGTCGAACTTCCCGGCCCATCCGATCCAGGAGGAAACCATGCACCGTCGCACACTTCTCGGGCTTGGACTGGCCGCGGTCGCGGTGACGGCCACCGGCTGTTCGCGATCAGAGGGCGGGTCCGGCGCCACGGCGCAGCAGCCATCGCAACCGACCACCATCAAGTTCTTCACCGACAAGGCTGCCTGGGAACCCAGTTTCACCGAAATGAACAAGGCGTCCGCCGCCATCAACACCAGTCTTGCGTTCACCGGGTACTCCGATCCGACCGCCTACGACTCCTTCGTCAAGCAGTCCTTCCGCACCAAGAAGGTTCCTGATCTCTTCACCTGGCACACCGGGGCGCAGCTCGCGGAGCTGGTCGATCAGAAGCTGGTCTCGAAGACGACCGACCTGTGGCAACAGGCGACCGGCAGCAAGCTGGTGCCCGAGGGGCTGATCGACAACTACACCTACGGTGGCGAGCAGTACGGGGTACCGCTGAACATTGCCTACTGGGCGATGTACTACAACAAGAAGGTCTTCGACCAGTACAACCTGAAACCGCCCACCACCTGGGCAGAACTGATGACCATCTGCGACACCCTGCTCCGCAACGGTGTGACCCCCTTCCATCAGATGAACACCATCTTCGAGTTCGTCTGGTTCCAGTTGCTGCTCATCGGTGAATCGCCTGAGACCTATCAGAAGCTGCAGACCGGCAAGGCGAAGTACACCGATCCCGAGGTGGTCCGGGCGGCCACCCGATGGGGCGAGATGATCGACAAGAAGTACTTCGTCGACCCGGGGGAGAAGACCGACCCGCAGACCCTGTTGAACACAGGGAAGTGTGCGATGGCCTACTTCGGCACCTTCTTCACCGGTCAACTCACCGGGATCGGCGCCAAGTCCGGCACCGATTACGGGATCTTCCTGCCCCCGAACGTGAATCCGGCGGTGACCAGGCCTCAGGTCGTGCTCGAGAGCGGGCCGATGCTGACCGGTTCCAACGCCGAGAACGAGGCGGCCGCGCTCGCGTACTCCCAATGGTGGTTCGGTGACGACGCGCAGAAGGCCTGGTCCAACGCACGGGGAGACATCTCGTTCAACCCCAACGTGCAACCCACCGACCCCGAGCTGAAGGCGCTGGTGGACCGCATCAACGACGGGGCCCAGAACATCGAAGTGCAGAAGCGCTACCTGGAGGCGACCCCGCTGCCCATCTACACCACCGAGACCGAGGTGTTCGGGAAGTTCGTCACCGAAGGGGGAGATCCGATGCCCTACCTCAAGCAGCTGCAGGATTCCGCAGACAAATACTGGGCTGAGAATCCGTGAGCCGGACGAAAGAGACCAACGACAGAAGAGGTTTCGGCTACCAGTGGCAGGCTCGCGCCTTCGCCGGTCCCGCCATCGTGTTGACGATCGTGCTGCTCTATCTGCCCTTCGTATGGACGGCCTGGTTGAGCTTCACCGAGTTCAACGGCTTCGGTTCCCCCGAATGGGTCGGGCTCGACAATTACGTGACGATGTTCTCCGACCCGGGGATCCTGGTGTCCATCCGGAACACCCTGCTCTGGGTCGTCGGCACCCTGGTGCTACCGGTCACGCTCGGCCTCCTCATCGCCGTGCTGAGTCACGGGCTCAGGGGCGGTGTCTGGCTGCGGTTGCCGTTCCTGATCCCGTACGCCGTCTCCGGGATCGCGGTCGGAGTGATCTGGACCTTCATCCTGCAGACCGGTGGTGCTCTCGATGAGGCACTGCGCTTCCTGCACATCCCCGGTGCCGGAACCCGCTGGCTGCTGGACACGCCGTTGAACACCGTGATGATGATCATCGCCGCGGCCTGGCAGGGGTCCGGGGTGAACGCGTTGCTCTTCGGTATCGGCCTGCAGTCGATCCCGAAGGAGCCGCTGGAGGCCGCCCGGTTGGACGGTGCGACCGGGTGGTCGCTCTTCCGCCATATCACCTGGCCGCTGCTCGCACCGCTCACCACGGTGGTCGTCGGGCTGTCCCTGGTCGGATCGCTGAAGACCTTCGACATCGTCTGGGGGATGACCAAGGGTGGTCCGGGTCGGGATTCCGAAACGTTGGCGCTGAGCATGTACAAGCAGACCTTCGTCGCCTCCGACTACGGCGTCGGATCCGCGCTGGCGGTGCTGCTCACCGTCGTCACGGTGGCCGCCTCGGTGCTCTACCTGCGACAGCAGCTGCGCCGCGGAGCGGAGGCCTGATGAGCACGCGAGTGAGCGACACCCTGCGGCGGATCGTGCTTCTGGTTCTCGGGGTGCTCTGGTTGCTGCCTGTATACCTGATGGTCGCCAATGCGATGAAGGGCAAGGACGAGTACGGTGTGGTGAATGTCTGGCAACCGGGCGGATTCACCGGCCTGATAGAGAATCTCGGCCAGGCGTGGACTCTGGGCCGGATCTCGGACGGCATCGTTTCCACCGCGATCTATGCGATCGTGTCACCGATCATCGCCGTACTGATCGGCGCGATGGCCGGGTTCGCGATCATCGCGCTACGGCTCCGGCACGGATTCACCTGGTTCGTGGTGATCTTCTGTTCCACCGTGTTCCCACTGCAGATGGTGCTGATGCCGTTGTTCATCGGTTACGTCGAGACCGACCTGTACGACACCCGTGTCGGCATGGTGCTGATCTACACGGTGATCTCCGTACCGTTCTCGGCGTTCGTGATGCGCAACTTCTTCTCCGGTGTGGCCTACAACCTGTTCGAGGCGGCGGCATTGGACGGGGCCTCCGTCTGGCGTACCTTCTGGAGCATCTACCTGCCGATGTCTGTCAGTGCGCTCTTCGCGGTCTTCATCCTGCAGGCCACCTTCGTCTGGAACGACCTGCTGCTCGGGCTGTCGCTGAGCCAGTCCGAGACCGTTCGCCCGGTAATGCCGGCGCTATCGGCATTGCAGAGCACCTACGGTGGATCGACCATGCCGGTGGTGCTTGCCGGCGGTCTGATCGTCTCTGTTCCGACAGTCGTCCTTTTCCTGCTGACACAACGATTCTTCGCCCGGGGCCTCTCCCTGGGACAGTTCTGAGGAGCCCTGTCTGTGACCGATCCCGAACCGGATCTGCGATCGATCCCGACCGTTGACGATTTCACCAGCGCCACCATCGAGGACCGCCACGACGACATGATCAGCCCCTTCGGGTTGACCAACCACTGGGCGACCGTGCAGGTCGATCATGACGTGCTGGCTGTCCGCTCCCTCAATGTGCCACCGGTCTCCCAAGGGGATTCCGTCTCGGGACGGCTCTACCTGGCCGGCCGGCTCGCGCAGGCCTCCGGGCAACCCGTGCGGCACACCTGGCGACCGGACCGGGTGCTGCGAGAGACCGTCATCGACGACTGGCACGTCGAGACGGTGACCGTGGTTCCGTGGGGGGAGCCGGGCGTGCTGGTACGGATCCGGGTGACCAACACCGCCGCGACCCGGCGTGCCCTCAGACTCGGTGTCTGGGTCCATTCGTTGGTCACCCAGGCTGACCATCCGTGGCTCGCTGCGGAACCGCCTCAACAGGACAATTCCCTGCATCGGCAGGGATCGTGGCGTTGGGGGAGCCCGCAGCCCGGTCGCGACGGAGAAGGTGTGCGCTGCCGTCGGGACCTGTCACCGGCCGGCCGGCAGGTCGCGGACGTGCCGAGCGGGCCGCCGGCACACAGCCTGCAGGTGTTGTTGGATTCGGCAGGTGAGCCGGTCGAGGATCGCTCACCGACCCCGCGACTCATCGAGATCGACACCGACCTCGACGCAGGACGCAGTTGGGAGGGTTCCTATCTGCACCTCATCGGCGCCGACGAAGAGGCATTGCGCGCCGCGGCGGACCGGATACGTGGTGATGTGGCGGGGGCCGTGGAAGCCGCTGAGTCGGCGTGGAACGCCGAACTGGAGGCGATCTTCACTCCAGGCAACGACCTCTACGGTGGATCCCTGCCCAGGTTGGAAACCTCGAACGCGGCGCTCCGGGCCCTCTACTGGTGGGGCGCCCTGGGAACCATCTGGTTCCGACGCGACAACCCCGCCTCGGTCCTCGGCCGAACCTACGACACCTTGATGCCGCGCTACTGGCAGACCACCACGTTCATCTGGGACTACTCGTTGAGCTCCCACGTGCACGCCCAACTCGATCCCAACGTGCTGCGCCGACAGTTGGCGCACTGGGTAGGTCTGGACATCAACCGGCACTTCGGCACGGAATGGTTGACCGGCGGTCCGGTCGGTTACTGGTACTCGGTGAACCAGTACGCGATGGTCCGGCTGGTCAGCGACTACCTCCGCTTCACCGGGGATCTGGCGTTCCTCGCCGAGGAGATCGTCGGTCCGGACGGCAATCGCCGCAGCGTCGGAGATCACCTGCGGGACTGGGCGGTGAGCTGGATGGACAAACGCGGCAGCTCCCCGCTGGCCGACTACGGAGATATCGACAACCTGCTCGAATGCGTGTCCAGCTACGTGCACGAGGTGGCCAGCCTGCAGGCTGCCAACGTCTGGTCGATGCGGACAGCGGCCGCAGTGAGCGACTTGGAGGGCCGCACCGAGGATGCCGCACGGCTGCGGGATGCCGCAACGGACCTGGTGCCCGAGGTGCTCGCGCTCTACCGGCCCGGTGACGGCTTCTTCAATGCCAGGCAACCGGACGGCACCCTGCAACCGACCCGGCACTGCTACGACTTCGCCACCGTCGGCACAACGATTGCAGCCGACCTCGACGACTCGTGCCGTGCCGAGATGGTGGACTTCTTCGATCGGGAGCTGCGTACCCCGGCCTGGCTGCGGGCACTGTCCGCTGCCGACGCCGACGCCGGCTTCTCGGTCCGCCCCGATCACCAGTGGAACGGTGCGTATCCCGCCTGGCCGGCCGACGCGGCCCGGTCGGCGATCGCGCTCGGCGGTGCAGAGATCGTCGCCGATTGGGTGCAGGGGTTGTCGCGCACGGTGCAGCAGGGACCGCCTGGACAGGCACATTTCGTCGAGGATGCGGTGCCGCCGATCGACGGCGGGGCGCGGAAAGCGCCCGGCCAGTACCCCTACCTGATCGACTGGAGCTGCTCGTCGGCCGGTGCCTGGTGTGAGCTGGTGATCGGATCGATCTTCGGCCTCGAGGTCGGCATCGACGGTGCCGTCACGGCCTCGGGCTGTCTCGACTCGTTCGATCCGCGGGCGCGATTGGTCGATCTGGTCGTCCGTGGGGAGCGCTATCAGGTCGACCAGTCGGGCGTACGTCGCTCGACTGAATGACCTACAACGGCCAACCCGGCCAGACCGGCAGCGGGCCGCCCCAACCGACGGCCAGTTGGACGGTGTCCTCCAGGGCCTCCTGGGCGAGTCGGCGATCGGGGGTCTGGGTGGCGGCGGCGAGCCAGCCGCCGGCGAACGGGGCGAACGCGATCTCCATCCGCCACAGCAATTCCCGGGCGGTGGCGGGATCGGTGGGTTGCACCGTCAGCTGGTACGCCGGTTCGGCGGCGGGGGCCTGCTGGCCGCGGTCGCGGAGCAGCGCGGTCACCTGATCGCGCAGCGCGCGGCGGCGGCCCAGCACGATCAGCGCATTCTGCGCCTCGGCGCCGCGCAACCAACCGATCGCCACCTGATAGCCGTAGACCAGCGCATCGGTCTGGCGCAGCAGCTGCTGCGGTGCCTCGACATCACTCGCCGACGCGGGTGGGCGGATCTCCGCGGCCGGCGGCTCCGGCCGGGTCGAGGTGCTGCCCAGCAGCACCGCGGCCGCGCGCGTGTAGGCGGCGAGCGAACCCCACAGCAGCGCCGTGGTGCCCGAGCTGGCCAGCGCAGACTCCCGGTAGGGATCGGTACCGCGGCCCTCCAGCTCGGTCACCACCCGCAGCGCCGCCGCCCGATCCGTCGGCAGCGTCACCGTCGGTGTCGGCACCGGTCGGGGGCTCCAGCGGGCATCCGGGGTGGGCAGCGTGGTCGGCCGGTCGCTGGGGCGTACCCCCAGCAAGGCGGTCAGGTGCGCCTGATGCGCCGCGGCCAGCCAACCCGCCGCAGCGGCCTGCGGGGCCGGCAGCTGCAACCCACCGGCGTTCTGCTGCAACCGCGCGCACGACGCCGCCAGTTCGCTCTCCAGGCCGATCGCCACCTGCTGGCCGGGAATGGTCGGCAACGGACTGGGCGAGGGCTGCGGGGGAGGCGCGGTGGGGCCGCCGACGATGCGCGGATCGCTGACCGTGCAACCGGTCAGGGCGAGAATCCCGGCCCCCGCGGCGGCCAGGAAGCCGCGACGGTCGGTGGAGATCACCCGCCGACGCTATCGCACCACGCGCCCGTCGGTGGACTGCCACTCCTTCGCGTCGGCGGGTATGCTGCACCGCACAACTGAGACCGACAATCGGATCGCGGGCCCCGTGGACATCGGGAGCGCGCAGGGAGAGGTGAGTGGCGTGAAGGAATCCCAGTTGGCTGCCCTGCTGACCCCCATCCTGACCCAGCACGGACTGGAACTCGACGCCCTCGAGTCCGTCCCGGCCGGCAAGCGCCGGCTGCTGCGGGTCACCGTCGACGGCGACGGACCCGACGGTCACGGACCCAGCCTCGATGACATCTCCGAGGCCACCCGCGCGATCTCCACCGCCCTCGACGACACCGACGCGGTCGGCGATGCGGCGTACACCCTCGAGGTCTCCAGCCGCGGCACCGGCCGCCCGCTCACCGAGCCGAAGCACTGGCGCCGCAATCAGGACCGACTCGTGAAGATCACCCCCAACGAGGGCGAACCGGTCACCGGCCGGATCACCGCCAGCGACGACGACGGGGCCACCCTGAGCGTCCTGGTCGACCCGAAGAAGCAGACCACCGAGGATCAGCGCTGGGCGTACGCCGACATCGCCAAGGCGATGGTTCAGGTCGAACTGAACCGCAAGAACGAGGAAGGGAATCTCTGATGGACATCGACATGGCGGTGCTGCGCACCATCGAGAAGGACAAGGAGATCCCCCTCGAGGTGCTGGTCACCGCGCTCGAGGAGGCGTTGCTGAACGCCTACGACAAGACCGAGGACCCGGTCCCCGGGTCGCGGGTCCATCTGGACCGCAAGACCGGTAAGGTGCAGGTGCTTTCCCCGGAGCTGGACGAGGACGGCAACCGGATCGGGGAATACGACGACACCCCCGCCGACTTCGGCCGGGTCGCCGCCTCCACCGCCCGCCAGGTGATTTTCCAGCGGCTCCGCGATGCCGAGGACGAGCGCAAATACGGCCACTTCGCCGCCAGCGAGGGCGACATCGTCGTCGGTGTCGTGCAGCAGGATCGCGACGCCCGCACCGTGCGCGTCGACCTGGGCAGCCTGGAGGCGATCATGCCGCAGGCCGAGCAGGTGCCCGGTGAGGACTACAGCCACGGCAAGCGGTTGCGGGTCTATGTGGTGTCGGTACGCAAGGAGGTGCGCGGCCCGCAGGTCGTGGTCTCCCGCACCCACCCGGGGCTGGTCGAGAAGCTCTTCGCGATGGAGGTCCCCGAGATCGAGCAGGGCGTCGTGCAGATCAAGGCCGTCGCCCGCGAGGCCGGCCACCGCACCAAGATCGCGGTCAAGTCCACCGACCCCAATGTGTCCGCGAAGGGTGCCTGCATCGGCCCGATGGGGCAGCGGGTACGCGCGGTGATGCACGAGCTGAACGAGGAGAAGATCGACATCATCGACTACTCCGACGACCCGGCCGAGTTCGTCGGCCAGGCACTCTCCCCGGCCAAGGTGAGCAAGGTGACCGTGGTCGATGAGAACCTGCGCGCCGCCCGCGTCATCGTCCCGGATTATCAACTGTCGTTGGCGATCGGCCGCGAGGGGCAGAACGCCCGGTTGGCCGCGCGGCTCACCGGATGGCGGATCGACATCCGCCCCGACACGGAGTAATTGAGCTGTCGGCTCGCGCGCGGCGCGCCCAATCCCCGCTCTTCGGCCCAGTCGTCGAAATCCACGCGGGAATGGGCGTCGGTCGAGTCTGCGACGCGGGGATTTCTCCTTGGTGGGCCTGCATCGCGGGGGCGCGCCGCTGGACGCTCGCCGACTCGGGGGTTGGTCCCAGTTCAAGTGCTGGCCAGGTAGCGGCCGGTGATCGAGGCGGGGTCGGCGGCGACCTGCTGGGGCGTACCGGTGGCGACGATCCGGCCGCCGTCGGTGCCGCCGCCGGGGCCGAGGTCGATGACCTGGTCGGCGTTGGCGATCAGATCGAGATCGTGTTCGATCACGATCACCGTCGCACCGCGCCGGGTGAGCTGATCCAGGACCCGGACCAGGGTGCGGACATCGAGCGGATGCAGCCCGACGCTCGGCTCGTCCAGCACGAAGACCGCATCGGATTGGTTGCGGTGCAACTGATTCACCAGCTTCAGCCGCTGCGCCTCGCCACCGGAGAGGACCGGGGTCGCCTCGCCGAGGGTGAGATAGCCCAGGCCCAGCTCGTCGAAGGCCTGCAGTCGACGTCGGACCCGGCTGAGCCCGGTGACGGTCTCGAGGGCCTCGCGGATCGTCAACTTCAACAGCTCCGGCAGCGCCAACCCGTCCCGCCGGTACGCCGCCGCCTCGGGGGCGTACCGGTTGCCGAGACAGGCCGGGCACTCGATGTCCACATCGGGCAGGAACTGCACGTCCAGTGAGATCTCCCCGGTACCGCCGCAGCGCGGGCAGGCCAGAGATCCTGTGTTGTAGGAGAAATCGGAGGCCGTCAGCCCCGCCGCCCGGGCCGCGTCGGTGTCGGCGTACGCCTCCCGCAGATCGTCCATCACCTTCGAATAGGTGGCCACCGTGGAGCGGACGTTGACCCCGATCGGGGAGGCGTCGACGACCAGCACCCGCAACGGTTTCGGCGGCTCCGGACTGACCTCGAGCGAGGTCACCGGCGGCGGCAGCGGCCGCTGCTCGGCGCGGGCCCGCAGGCCCGGTACGAGCGATTCGAGCACCATCGTCGTCTTCCCCGAACCCGACACCCCGGTCACCGCGATCAACCGCCCCCGCGCGAACTCCGCCGACAACGGGTGCACCGTGTGGATCGCCTCGGTCGTCATCCGGATCGCACCGTGCGCGAACAGCTCGTCGGCGGCCGCCCGCTCGCGTACCACGACCTCCTCGGTGCCGCCGAGGAACCCACCCAGCAAGGAATCCCGGTCATCCGACAGCTCGGCGGGGGTGCCCTGGGCGATCACCCGGCCGCCCTCGGTGCCCGACCCCGGGCCCAGCTCGATCAGCCAGTCCGCCCGGCACAGGGCCTGCACGTCGTGGTCGACGAAGACCACCGAATTGCCGTCGCGGAGCAGATCGCCCATCACCCCGAGCAGGCCCTCCATATTGGCCGGGTGCAATCCGATCGACGGTTCGTCCAGCACATAGAGCACCCCGGTGGTCCGGTTGCGGACCGCGCGGGCGAGCTGCACCCGCTGCCGCTCCCCGGTGGAGAGGCTGCTGGAGGCGCGATCCAGCGTCAGGTACGCCAACCCGAGCTCCAGCAACCGGCCGGCCATGCCCTGCAGGGCGCCGACCAGGTCGTCGGCCATCCGGCGCATGTCGGCGGGCAGGGTCGCGGGCACGGTCGGTGCCCACTCGACCAGTGCACCGAGCGAGAGCGCGGTCGCCTCGGCCAGATCGAGGTCCCCGATCTGCGGGGTGCGGGCTTCCGGGCGCAACCGGGTGCCGTGACAGGCCGGGCAGGGGCCCTCGACCAGGAAGCGGCTGACCCGGGCCAGCCGCTTGTCGGTATCGGCGCGTTCGAGTTCCTTGGTCACCGACAACCGGGCATTGCGGAAGGTGAAGTTGAGATCGTGCACGCCGTTGCGGGAGGTGACGGTGATGTGCTTCTTCTCCTCCGGCCCGGCCAGCACGATCTCGCGCTCGGCATCGGTCAGGTCCTGCCAGGGCACATCGGTGCGTACTCCGAACTCGCGGGCGATCGCCGGCTGCACGTTGAAACCGAACATGTTCCACGGTACGACCGCACCGCCGTCGAGGGTCTTCGTCGGATCCGGTACCAGGGCGGCGTCATCCACCTGGCGGACCACGCCAAGCCCCTGGCAGCGGGGGCAGGCACCGGTGGAGTTGAACGACAGCTCCTCCGCGCTCGGGGCGTGCACCGGTGCCCCGCAGGTCGGGCAGGTGAACGGCACCTCGGCGGCGACGTCGATGGTCGGTGGCACCCGGTGGCCGTTGGGGCACAGGTGCCGGGCGAGCCGGGAGAACATCAACCGCAGCACGTTCAACAGTTCGCTGGCGGTGCCGAAGGTGGAGCGGACGCCGGGGATACCGGGTCGTTGCCGCAGGGCCAGGGCCGCCGGCACGTATTGCACGGAATCGACGGCGGCGCGCGGCGCCTGGGACATCCGGCGTCGGGTGTAGGTGGACAGCGCCTCGATGTAGCGACGCGAGCCCTCGGCGTACAACACCCCGAGCGCCAACGACGACTTTCCCGAACCCGACACCCCGGCCACCCCGACGAGCCGGCGCAGCGGCACCTCGACATCCACCGCGCGCAGGTTGTTCACCCGGGCGCCGCGGACCAGGATGCACCGCGGATCGGTGTCGGGTCGCGGATTCTCCCGGGGGTCGGACATGGGCCGAGTCTAGGGATGACCGGTCAGCGGCCGAGCACCTCAGGGGCGAGCACGGCGATCCCGCCGATCAGGCAGGAGATGGTGAGTACGCCGAACAGGAAGGTCCAGATCCCGGCCGGGATGCCGGTGGTGCGGGCCAGCTGCGCCGAATCGGAGGTACGCCCGCCGCGGGCGGCGAGCTCGAAGACCGGCCGCGGGGCCGACAGCAGCAGCACCCAGCAGACCAGATAGGCCAGCCAGGACTGGTGGATCGGCTGCAGATACCAGGAGGCCGCCGCGATCCCGGCCACCGCCGGCAGCAGCACCAGCAGACCATAGAAGTTGCGGATCATCAGCAGCATGGCCGCCAGGGCGAACGCCACCAGCCAGAGCAGCCCGATCGCATGCCCGGCGGCCAGCAGCCAGGCCGCGGCGAAACCGAGCAGACCCGGTGCCGGATAACCCGCGGCCAGGGTGGCGACCATTCCCGGCCCGCGCGGCCGACCCCTGGACAGGGTCAGCCCGGAGGTGTCGGAGTGCAGCCGGATGCCGGTCAGCTGGCGGCCGGTGAGCACCGCGACCAGCCCGTGACCGGCCTCGTGGGCGATGGTGGCGACCATCCTGGTGGCCGGCCACGCGGCGATGACCAGGCCGAGGGCGAGCAGTCCGAGCAGGGCGACGGTCTGCGGGCTGGGTACCGGTTGGGTCGCCGTGGCGCGCAGCAGCAACTCCTGCCAGATGCTCATCGCCTCCCATTGTTGCCGACCGGGGGCGGCTCCGGTCCGGGCCGCGCCGCGCGGGCCCGAAACGGGACGCGGGTCGGAGACGGGACGGACGCCGTCCACCCCCACCAACTCGGTCGGATCCTCAGGGAAAGGGACCGGATCCGTCCGGATCGGTGGGTGTGAACGGCGTCCGCTTCACTCCACCCCATCAGCGTTCACCCCATTGCGATCGCTGGCCCCCATTCAGTCGCTCGGGGCTGGCAATCGGATCGGTGTTTCCTGTGTGTCGGCTGTGGCTGGCTGTGATCGCTAGGGTGTCGTGGATGGGTGAGAGGAGCGGTCCGGTACGGACCTGCATCGGGTGTCGTACGCCGGCAGCAGCCGGTGACCTGCTCCGGGTGGTGCTGCAACAGGGGAGTGTGCTGCCCGATCCGGAACACCGGCTGCCGGGACGCGGGGCGTACCTGCATCCCGAGGGTGACTGCATCGAGACCGCACTCCGCCGCCGGGCGTTCGCCCGGGCGCTCCGCGGCCAGGTCGGTACGGTTCCGGACGCGGCCACGCTGCGGGCCGCTTATGCGAAATCACCACCGTAGGCATAGACTGGACGGCGTTCCCGCGTCGGTTCCCGACGCGGGTGCGGTTCCAGCGCCCGGCCACTGTGGGCGGGCACGATTCAGAAGGTGGGCTGACGCTCATGACCACTCGATGAGTACGCACCGATGAGCAAGCAACGCAACTAGCTGGTCCGCGCACAGACGCGGGCTGAGAAGGAGAGTAGTGGCCAAGCCCCGCGTCTACGAGATCGCTAAAGAACTCGGACTCGAAAGCAAGCAAGTACTGAAGACCCTGAACGACATGGGCGAATTCGTCCGCTCCGCGTCCTCGACGGTGGAGGCCCCGGTGGTCCGGCGGCTCCGCGATCGGATCGAGTCGGAACAGGGTGGCGGCAGCAAGGAGAAGGCAGCCAAGGCACCGGCCAAGAAGGCCGCCGCCAAGAGCGCCCCCGCACCCGCCGCCGAGAAGGCGAAGGCCGACGGCGCCGAGAAGCCGCAGCCGAAGGCCGAGGCATCGGCCCCGGCCAAGCCCGCCGAGCCGTCGGCAAAGCCCGCCCCGAAGCCGGGTGCCGCCGCGCCGAAGGCGCCGACCCCCGGTCCGCGCCCGACCCCGCGGATGCCCAAGGCCGCCGGTGGGCCGACCGAGACCCGTCGCTCCGAGGCTCCTGCGCCGCGTTCGGCGAACAGCCCCGAGACCCGTCCGGGGCCGCGCCCCGCGCCGCGTCCGGCAGCCGGCTCCGGCTCCGGCTCCGGTGACACCGGTATGCCGCAGCGCCCGGCCGCCTCGGGTGAGGGCCGCCCCGCGGCCGAGGCCCGTCCCGCGACCGAAGGCCGTCCCGGTGTGCCGGGCCCGCGTCCGGCGCCGCGTCCCGGTTCCACCGGCGGCCTGCCCGGTGGTGGCCCGCGGCCGCGTCCGGGCGCCCCGCGTCCGGGCAACAACCCGTTCTCCTCCTCGCAGGGGATGGGGACCCAGAGCCGGCGTCCGCGTCCCGACGGGGCTCGCCCCGGTGGTGGCGAGGGTCGCGGTGGCGCTCGTCCGGGTGCCCCGCGCGGTGGCGACGGTGCACGTCCCGGGCCGCGTCCGGGTGCCCTCTCGGGGATGCCGCGGCCGAACCCGGCGATGATGCCCAAGCAGAGCTCCTCCCAGCTCGGTGCCGCTCCCGGTCGCGGTGGCGGCCGTGGCGGCGGCCCGGGTCGGGGACGTCCCGGTGGCGGTGGCCCCGGTCGTGGCGGCCCCATGGGCGGTCCGCCCGGGGGTGGGCGCGGTCGCGGTGGTCGCGGTGGCGCCGGTACCCAGGGTGCGTTCGGTCGTGGCGGGCAGTCCCGTCGGGGCCGCAAGTCGAAGCGGCAGAAGCGCCAAGAGTTCGACCAGATGGAAGCGCCGACGATCGGTGGCGTACGCATCCGGCAGGGGGACGGGCAGACCGTCCGGCTGCGCCGTGGTGCCTCGCTGACCGACCTGGCCGAGAAGATCAACGTCGACGCCGCACAGCTGGTGCAGGTGCTCTTCGGCATGGGCGAGATGGTGACCGCCACCCAGTCGGTCAACGACGAGACCCTGCAGCTGCTGGGTGCCGAGCTGAACTACAACATCACCGTGGTCTCGCCCGAGGACGAGGACCGCGAGCTGTTGGAGCGCTTCGACCTGGAGTTCGGTGAGGACGAGGGCGACGAGTCCGATCTCGCCGCCCGGCCGCCGGTCGTGACCGTGATGGGTCACGTCGACCACGGTAAGACCAAGCTGCTGGACGCGCTGCGCAAGTCCAACGTGGTGGCCAAGGAGGCCGGTGGCATCACCCAGTCCATCGGCGCCTACCAGGTCGCGACCGAGGTCGACGACAACGAGCGGGCGATCACCTTCATCGACACCCCCGGTCACGAGGCGTTCACCCAGATGCGTGCCCGTGGCGCCAAGTCCACCGACATCGCGGTGCTCGTGGTGGCCGCCGATGACGGTGTGATGCCGCAGACCATCGAGGCGCTGAACCACGCCACGGCGGCCGAGGTGCCGGTCGTGGTCGCGGTGAACAAGGTCGACAAGGAGACCGCCGATCCGGCCAAGGTCCGCGGTCAGCTCACCGAATACGGTCTGGTGCCCGAGGAGTACGGCGGCGAGACGATGTTCGTCGACGTGTCGGCGACCACCGGTCAGGGGCTCGAGGAGCTGCTGGAGGCGGTCGTGCTGACCGCCGACGCCGCCCTCGACCTGCGCGCGAACCCGAGCATGGACGCCCAGGGTGTGGCCATCGAGGCGCACCTGGACAAGGGCCGCGGCCCCGTGGCGACCGTGCTCGTGCAGCGCGGCACGCTGAAGGTCGGTGACTCGATCGTCGCCGGTCCGGCCCACGGCCGGGTCCGGGCGCTGGTCAACGACATCGGTGAGAGCGTCGATGAGGCGCCGCCGTCGATGCCGGTGCAGGTGCTGGGTCTGACCTCGGTCCCGGGTGCCGGTGACTCCTTCCTGGTGGTCGCCGACGACCGGACCGCGCGGCAGATCGCGGACCAGCGGGAGGCCCGTCGCCGGGCCGCCGCGCAGGCCGCCGGTGCCCGCCGCAAGACCCTCGACCAGCTGTTCGAGCAGCTGGAGAAGGGCGAGACCCAGGAGCTGCTGCTCATCCTCAAGGGCGATTCCGCCGGTTCGGTGGAGGCCCTGGAGGAGGCGCTGTCCAAGATCGACGTGGGCGACGAGGTGTCGCTGCGCGTGATCGACCGCGGTGTCGGTGCCATCACCGAGACCAACGTGTCGCTGGCGGCCGCCTCCGGTGCGGTGATCATCGGCTACAACGTCCGGACCCAGGGCAAGGCCACCGAGCAGGCGGATCGCGAGAACGTCGACATCCGCTACTACTCGGTGATCTACGCCGCGATCGACGAGATCGAGGCCGCGCTGAAGGGCATGCTCAAGCCGATCTACGAGGAGGCGGCGCTCGGCACCGCCGAGATCCGCGAGATCTTCCGCTCCTCCAAGATCGGTACGATCGCGGGCTGCATGGTGCAGACCGGGCTCATCCGACGCAACGCCAAGGCGCGTCTGCTCCGCGACGGCGTGGTGGTCACCGAGACCACCATCAACTCGCTGCGCCGGGAGAAGGACGACGTCACCGAGGTCCGCGAGGGCTTCGAGTGCGGTATCACGCTCGCCAACTACTCCGACATCCGGGTCGAGGACATCATCGAGACCTACGAGATGCGGGAGAAGGCACGCGACTGATCCGCTGAGGCGTACGCCTTGATCGCGACGATCCCGCGTATCCCGGTTGGGGTACGCGGGATCGCTGCGTTCAGCGGACGTTCATCGCGTCCAGCAGTATCGGCAGCGAGGCGCGCAGTTCCCGCTCCCAGTACGCCCACTTGTGCTGGCCCGGGCCGTAGAAGTTGGTGGTGAGGTTCTTCGCGCCGAGGTCGCGGAGCCGGGCCGCCAGGGCCTCGTTCTGCTGGGCGAAGTCGGCCTCCAGGGCGTCGTAGCTGCCCGGCCGGTCGTAGGGGCCCGGTTGGCCGTTGCCGACCGAGAGATAGACCGGGATCGACCTCAGGTGCTGCGGAATGTAGTACGGGTCGTGCGCCTCCCAGATCTCGCGCTGCGCGACCGGATCACCCCAGACATCGGTCGGGTCGTTGCCGTCGTGGGCGAAGAACCCCATCAGTCGATCCGTGGATTCCTTGGACAGCAGGGGATGCACCGATCCGGAGTACGCCGCGGCGGCGCGGAACATGCCGGGGTTGCGGGTGGCGTAGAGCAACGCACCCTGGCCACCCATCGAGAGTCCGGTGACGGTGCGGTTGGCGGAGGCGCCGAACTGCTTCTCCAGGAGTCGGCGCAGTTCGACGGTGTGGAAGGTTTCCCAGTCATCGCCGGTGTTGCTGCCCTGGTTCCACCAGTTGGAGTACCAGCCGTTCCAGCCGGCCTCCGGCATCACCCCCAGCACGTTGCGGAGCTCGGGGAGGTTCTCCACATCGGTGGCCCTGGTCCAGCTCGTGTAGTCACCGCAGCAGCCGTGCAGCAGCCACAGCGTCGGCCAGTGCTGTGCGCGGTCGGTCGGATTCCAGCCGTCCGGGGTGAGCAGGCGTACCTTCACCACTCGGCCACCGAGGGCGGCGGAGCGGACGGTCAGGTCGACCTGTCGGTCGGCGACCGGGGTGACGGAGATGAGTTCGGCACCCCGCGGGGCGGGATTCGCCCGGGCCGGTGTGGCGGTGGCGGGGGCCAGGGTGGGCGCGAACAGGGCGACCAGCGTGACCAGCAGGATGAGGAGGGTGCGTCGAGTGGTCATACCTCACTCAACCACCCCGCGGTGGGTTCGGGAAGGGCCGGACGCAGCGGTCCCGCGCACCCTGGGGGTACGCGGGACCGCTGGCTTCGACTCGCCGGCGCTCGGGGATCGACCGGCGGTCGGGGAGGGATCAGTCGTTGGGGAGGATGATCCAGAGCGCGAGGTAGATGATGAACTGCGGGCCGGGCAACAGGCAGCTCAGCACGAAGATCAGCCGGACGGTGTTGGCGCTGATGCCGAACCGGCGGCCCAGTCCGGCGCAGACGCCGGCGATCATCCGGTTTTGGCGAGGACGGGCGAGGGTGCTCATGAGTTGCCTTTCGTTGTAGGTGATGCCTCAACGATGCCCGGTCCCCGGGGTCGGTTTCCAGTGCCCTCAGGCGTGTTCAGGGGTGACCCAGGGGATGCCGGGAGTGATCCTCAGGGCACCCCGGATGCCGCGCTGGTCTCTTCTCAGGGGTCCCTGCAAATCGGTAGGGGTTTGATACCTGGGAGGCATCAAAGATTTCCTTGATGCCCCAGCGGCATCAAAGATTTCCTTGATCCCGGGTGGGCATCAAAGATTTCCTTGACCCCGGGTGGGCATCAGCAATTTCTTTGATCCCGGGTGGGCATCAAACGTGGATCGCTCGGCGGGTGCTCCCGCAGGGTCAGCGGCGGGCGCGGAGTTGTTCGCGGAGGATGTCGGCATGGCCGGCGTGGCGGGCGTACTCGCGGATCAGATGCAGCAGGATCCAGCGGACGCTGACCTCACCCATCCGGGCCGACACGGTGTCATCCAGGTCGACCTCGGCGAGGATCCGGCGGGACCGCTCGCAGGCGGTGCGGAAGTCGGCGAGCGCACCGGCCAGGGTGTCGGCGTCGGAGAGGGTGAATGACTCGTCGACCGACTCCGGCAACCCGGCCTCGGCGCGGGTACGCCCCTCGATCCGGGTCTCGAACCAGACCTTCTCCACGAAGGTGGCGTGCTTCAGCAGCCCGAGCACGGTGGTCAGCGACGGCACCAGCGAGGCGCGCGCCTCGTCCTCGCTCAGGTCACCGGCGAGCCGTTCGATCTGCAGCCGCTGGTCCTCCACGAAACCGATCAGGCTGGCGCGTTCATCGGCGGTACGCACCGCCAGGTCGGGGTCGGTCATGACCGCAGCGTAGCGATCTCCGGGCCGTCCACCGGGCTGGTTGCCGATTCCAGCCGCCACAGGGCGATGCCGGTGAGGAGCTGCCACGCCATGAAGGGATACACCGCACCCCGCTCCCACACCCCGTCGGGGAAGCCGACGTGCAGGCTCAGCAGTACGCCGCAGACGAGACCCAGGCCACCCAGGATCGGGCCGACGAACCGCCACCGACCCAGCCGCCGCAGCGGCCGCGCCGAGACGATCGCCGCCAGGTTGCCGCCGGCGATCGCGGCGATGGCGCCGATCGCGTGGAACCGGATGAGGCCGTTGGCGAGGTTCGCCATCGATCCCGGTACCAGGCCCACCAGACTGATGCCGACGGTGTGCACCGCACCCAGCACCACCAGGGCACCGGTGGCGAGGCCGCGGGGCAGCGTACGCGTCAGCAGGGCGAGGCCCAGGAAGAACAGCAGTCCGGTCCCGAGGAAGCCGGCGTTCATCACCGCGTGGAGCGGTGAGTCCAGCGACCGGCCCTGGAAGTCCCCGATCTCGGGCACCCCCAGGTCGCTGATGTAGAAGGTGGCGTAGCTGTAACCGGGGAAGGCGGAGGCGGCAATCGCCTCGCACAGCACATACCAGAGCGGGGCGGCGATCCAGAGCAGTCCGGGGGTGCGCACGGAACCGAATCTAACCGGGTCCGCCGACGGGTCCGGAACCGTCCGCGGATCTGGAATGATGGGGCGTTATGAGCAACCCCCGCGTGCAGAAGCTTGCCGATCAGATCAAGGTGATCACCGCGCAGATGTTGGAGCGGCGGATCAAGGATCCGCGCCTGGGTTTCGTCACGGTGACCGATGTCCGGCTCACCGGTGATTCGCGGGAAGCGACGATCTTCTACACCGTGCTCGGGGAGCAGGCCGACCTGGCGTCGTCGCAGGTCGCGCTGGATTCGGCCAAGGGTCTGATCCGCTCCACCATCGGCAAGCAGCTCGGGCTGCGGTTCGCGCCCTCGCTGACCTTCGTGCCCGATGCGATGCCGGAGAACGCGCGGCACATCGAGGAGCTGCTGGCCAGCACCCGCGACCATGACGCCGAGCTGGCCCAGCGGGCCGCCGGCGCCCAGTACGCGGGGGAGTCCGACCCCTACCGCCATCCCGACGACGAGGCCGGTGAGGTGGACGACGCCGACGATCAGCGGTGACCGACAGCACCGAATCCGGCCTGGTCGTCGTCGACAAGCCCCAGGGCTGGACCTCGCACCAGATCGTCGGACGCTGCCGGCGGCTGCTCGGTACCCGCAAGGTCGGCCACGCCGGCACCCTGGACCCGATGGCCACCGGGGTGCTGCTGGTCGGGGTGAACCGGGCGACCCGGTTGCTCGGCCATCTGATGCTGACCGAGAAGGAGTACACCGCGACGATCCGGCTCGGGGAATCGACGATCACCGACGACGCCGAGGGTGGGACGATCGAACGGCGCGGCTGCGGCGTACTCGATGAATCCCTGCTGGACCAGGCGATGCAGCCGTTCCGTGGCGACATCCTGCAGGTGCCGACCCAGGTGTCGGCGATCAAGATCGACGGGAAACGTTCGTACGCCCGGGTGCGCGCCGGGGAACAGGTCGAGCTGAAGGCGCGGCCGGTGACGGTCTTCGAATTCTCCTTGCTGGGCAGCGATCCCGCCGAGGTCGAGGGTACGCCGGTGCTCGACCTGCGGGTCCGGGTGCGCTGCTCCTCGGGCACCTACATCCGGGCCCTGGCCCGGGATCTGGGGGCCGCGCTGGGCTGCGGTGGGCACCTGACGGTGCTGCGCCGGACCCGGGTCGGGCCGTTCGGCCTCGACGGGGCCCAGCTGGTCGACAACGAGACCGAACACCTCACCCTGATCGGTATCGACGAGGTGGCCGCCGAGTGTTTCCCGACGCTGGCGGTCGACGAGCCCACGGCGCGCGCGATCTCCTACGGACAACGGCTTTCCGGGGTAGAGCTGACCGCGCTGACCGCGATGCTGCACCAGGGCCGCTTCCTGGCGCTGTATGCCCCGGACGGTCCCGACGCGAAGGCCGAGGCCGTCTTCAGCTGAGCACCCGGAATCTCACCAGCGGTCAGTTTTCCGAAACGCCGGACAGCTCCTTAACCGCGACTTAGCGTGAGATCGGCACCCCCGCCCCCTGTGGGGTGCCCCGACCCCGAGGAGCACCCCATGAAGAACCGCACCATCGCCGCCTTCGCCGCGGCCGCGCTGATCGGCTCCGGCCTGCTGATCCCCACCACCGTCGCCCAGGCCGCACCGCCGAAGAGCTGCAGCGACACCATGCGCCGCGACATCCCCGTCGGTGACCCCGACTACGCACCGCGGCTGGACCGCGACCGGGACGGGGTCGCCTGCGAGACGGCCGATTTCGGCCCCGGTGGTGAGAGCACCGCCAAGCCGACGAAGAGCCCGACGAAGTCCAGCACCGCCAAGCCGACCAGGAGCTCGAGCACCAGCACCGGCTCGAAGGCCAGCTCCGGCGGTCTGGCGAAGACCGGCGTCTGAACCGCCCCGACCCACACCACGGTCGCCCCGGGGTCCTGCGCGGACACCGGGGCGACCTGCGTCGCGGGGGCGTACGGTGCCGAGCGGGTCGCTAGCATCGACCCGGAGCATCAGTGCGGCAGTGAGGATCGGACGTGGAGGACGAGGCGAGCGTCGTCGTCATCGGCAACTTCGACGGTGTCCACCAGGGGCATCGGGCGGTGCTGCAGGCCGCCCGGCGACTGGAGCCGGGGGCGCGGCTGATCGCGGTCACCTTCTGGCCGCACCCGATGTCGGTGGTCCGGCCCGGTCAGGAACCGCTGCTGCTGTGCGACCTCTCCCACCGGATCTCGATGCTGCGCGAGGCCGGCGCCGACCAGGTCGAGGTGATCCGGTTCAGCGACGAGCTGATGTCCACCTCCCCGGAGGAGTTCGTGCGGCAGAAGCTGATGCCGCTGCATCCGGTGCGGGTGGTCGTCGGTCGCAACTTCCGCTTCGGGCACAGGGCCGCCGGCACCGTGGACACCCTGGCCGAGATCGGCCGGGACCCGGTCGAGGGCGGCTTCGAGGTGAGCGTGCTCGAGCTGCTGGACACCGAGCACCACACCACCAGTTCCACCGAGGTGCGCCGGCTGCTCGCCGAGGGTGATGTCGCGACCGCCGCGCAGCACCTGGGCCGTCCGTTCGGTTTCAGCGGGGAGGTCGTGGTCGGTCATCAGCGCGGCCGCGAACTGGGCTTCCCGACCGCGAATCTTCCGGTACCGAAGGGTTTTGCGGCCCCTGCCGATGGGGTGTACGCCGGCTGGCTGCGGCGTACCGACGTGCCGGACGCACCGTCGTGGCCGGCCGCCATCTCGGTCGGTACCAATCCCACCTTCGACGATGTGCCGGAGACCGTGGTCGAGGCGTACGTGCTGGACCGCGACGACCTGGAGCTCTATGGCGTCCCGGTGCGCGTCGATTTCGTGCAGCGGCTGCGCGGCAATGTGAAGTTCGAGGGGATTCCGGAGTTGATCAAGCAGATCAGCGCCGATGTCGAGCAGACCCGGAAAGTGCTCGGCCGCTGACGTGACCAGTTGTGTTACAGCATGTAACATAACGGTATGACCCCGGTTCCAGATGTCATCACCTCGTTCTTCGCAGCGCTGACCGGTGGCGATCTCGACAGTGCTCTCGAGTTGTGCGCGCCGGACGCCGTCTGGGTGATCCCCGGTGATCCGGACCTGCTGCCGTGGGCGGGTGAACATCGCGGACGCGATGCGATCCGGTCGTTCTATGCACTGCTCTCCCGGGAGGCCGTGGCCGAATATCTGCGGCTCGGGCCTGTCGCTGCCACTGGCGACCAGGGGTTCGTCCGAGGCGAGTTCGCCTACACCTTTCACCGAGGTGGCGGCCGGTACGCGGGCGCGTTCGTCATCGTCTTCACCGTGCGCCAGGGGTTCATCACGCGTTATGAGATGCACGAGGACAGTCAGGGCCTGGCGCGCGCATTCAGCGGTCTCGGGTAGGCCGATGGCGCGCCCCAGACGGCCCGAGGTGGACGAGGCGATCAACGAAGCCGTCCGAACCGTCGTCCAGCGTGCCGGGTACCGGGAACTGAGTTACGGCCAGGTCGCCAGCGTGGCGGGAGTGTCCCGGCCATCGTTGTATCGGCGGTCCGCCAGCAAGGCCTTGCTCGTGGTGCACGCCCTCGTCGCCCGTTACGGGCTGACTCCCGTCCCTGATGCCGGCAGCATCGAGGCCGAGCTGCTGGCCCTTCAGCGGGCCCAGCTGCAGCTGTACAACGATCCGGTGTTCCAGGCGGCGTTGCCCGGTCTGCTCGATGACATCCGAGGTGACGAGCAGGCCCGGAAGGTCTGGAACGAAGGCTTCGTCAGGCCGCGTCGCGAGGGGGTGCTGCAGGCCGTGGCCCGGGCGATCGAACGCGGCGAACTCGACCGGGACTGTGACGGGGAATGGGTCTGCGAGATCCTCACCGGACCGCTGATCAGCAGCGCATTCCTCCAGGGGCCGCGAGTGCTTCCGGCGACCCTCGCCGCGGAGACGGTCTCCCTGGTGCTGCGCCGGTTCGGCACCACCTCGGTGCACCCGGTCGACGGTTAACCCCAACCCAGCAGGCGTACGCCAGCAGCGGCCGCCGCGCCCAGGATCACCACCAGCAGATAGGGCGCCCGCAGTGCGAAGGCGATGACCGCCACCACCAGGGCCGCGACCCGGGCGTCCAGGCGGAGCTGCTGGCCGTCGGCGAAGGTGTTCATGGTGACCAGGGAGGCGAGCAGCCCGATCGTCATCACCCCGGCGACCCGGGTGAGCAGCGGCGATTCCAACCGCTCGGCCGGGATGAGGTAACCGGATCCCTTGATCGCGAAGGCGATCGCGCTGGCACCCAGCACCCACAACCACATCGTCATCGCGAGCGACCCCCGAACCAGCCGACCAGTCCGGCGACCGCGGCGGCGACCAGGATCGGTACCCCGGCAGGCAGGAACGGTACGCAGACCGCGGTGACGATCGCGCAGAGCACCGCCACCGCCACCGGTTCGCCACCCTTCAACCGCGGCCAGAGCAGCCCGACGAAGGCGGCCACCGCGGCACCGTCCAGGCCCCACTGTTTCGGGTCGCCCATCGCGTTGCCGGCCAGCGCGCCCACCAGGGTGAAGGCGTTCCAGAGCAGGAACACCCCGATCCCGGCGGTCCAGAAGCCGCGCGCCTGCTCGGTACGCCCCTGCTGGCCCAGCGCGGTCGCGGTGGACTCGTCGATGGTCAAGTGGGCGGCGAGCGGCCGCCACCAGCCCCGCGGGGCGAGCGCGGCATTGATCTGCATGCCGTAGACCCCGTTGCGGATGCCCAGCAGGCTGGCCGCACCGAGTGCGGAGAGCCCGGAGCCGCCACCGGCCAGCACGCCGATGAAGGCGAACTGCGACCCGCCGGTGAACATCAGCAGGCTGAGCGCCTGGGTCTGCCACAGGTTCAGCCCGGCGGCCACCGATAGGGCGCCGAAGGAGGCGCCATAGACGCCGACCGCCACCGCGATCGACGAACCGGCCCGGAAGCCGGGGGCCCGGCGAAGGGGCAACTCGGCCATGGTCACTTCTCTCGGTGTTCTCTCTGGCGGACGATTGTTCTACAGTCTGAACAACGAACGAGATGTTCGTCAAGAAGAACGATCGATCGATGGAGTGAACATGTCGGATGCGGTCCGCGCGGTGGCCACCAACCTGCAGCGGGAGCGAGCCCGGGCCGGCTGGTCGATCAGCGAACTCGGCCGGCGCGCCAACGTGGCCAAGTCCACGCTGTCCCAGCTCGAGGCCGGCAGCGGCAATCCGAGCGTGGAGACCCTCTGGGCGCTGGCGACCGCGCTCGGCATCCCGTTCGCGCGGTTGGTCGAACCGGCGGCCAGCCGGGTCACGGTGGTCCGCGCCGGCGAGGGGCAGGCGTACGCCTCCGGAGCTGGCGGCTATCTGGCGACCCTGTTGGCCACCGCCGCCCCGGACAGCCGCTGCGACCTCTACCGGTTGGAGGTGGCCGAGGGGGCTCGCCGGGAATCCGACCCGCACCCGCAGGGCACCGTCGAGCACCTGCTGCTCTGCAGCGGATCGGCGCTGATCGGCCCGGCCGATGACCCGGTGCTGCTCGGACCGGGGGACTTCATCAGCTATCGCGGGGACGCGCCACACGTCTTCGAGGGCCGCCCCGGCGGCGCGCTCGCCATGCTCGTCAGCGAGCAGCGGTAGGCTTGTGCGCTGTGGCAGTTGACTTCGCATCCTCCCTGGCGACCCTCGATCACTCGCTGAGCTCGATCGAGAAGGTCGTCGACCCCGATTCCAAGGCCGAGGAGATCGCCGATCTGGAGCAGCAGGTCGCCGCGCCCGACCTGTGGGACGACCAGGAGAACGCCCAGCGGGTCACCTCGCGGTTGTCCCACCTGCAGAACGAGCTGAACCGGGTCAAGGCCCTGCGCTCCCGACTCGACGACCTCGGCGTACTCGTCGAACTCGGCACCGAGGAGAACGACGCCGATTCGCTCGCCGAGGCCGAGCGCGAGCTCGGCAAGCTCACCAAGGACATCGAGGCGCTCGAGGTGCGCACCCTGCTGTCGGGGGAATACGACGAACGCGAGGCCGTGGTCACCATCCGCGCCGAGGCCGGCGGGGTGGACGCCTCCGACTTCGCCGAGCGGTTGCTGCGGATGTATCTGCGCTGGGCGGAGCGGCACGGTTACCCGACCGAGGTCTACGACATCTCCTACGCCGAGGAGGCCGGCATCAAGTCGGCCACCTTCACCGTCAAGGCGCCGTTCGCCTACGGCACGCTGTCGGTCGAACAGGGCACCCACCGGCTGGTCCGGATCTCCCCGTTCGACAACCAGGGCCGCCGGCAGACCTCCTTCGCCGGCGTCGACGTGCTGCCGGTGACCGAGGAGGCCGACCACATCGACATCCCCGAGGCCGACCTGCGGATCGACGTGTTCCGCTCCTCCGGTCCGGGCGGACAGTCGGTGAACACCACCGACTCCGCGGTCCGGATCACCCACCTGCCGACCGGGGTGGTGGTCTCCTGCCAGAACGAGAAGTCCCAGCTGCAGAACAAGGTCGCCGCGATGCGGGTGCTGCAGTCCCGGTTGCTGGAGAAGGCCCGCGAGGAGCGGGAGGCCGAGCTCAACGCGCTGAAGTCCGACGGCGCCGGCTCCTGGGGTGCGCAGATGCGTTCGTATGTGCTGCACCCCTACCAGATGGTGAAGGACCTGCGTACCGAGCAGGAGACCGGCAACACCGACGCGGTCTTCGACGGGGAGATCGACCCCTTCATCGACGCCGGCATCCGCTGGCGCAAGCGCACCGAGACCGAGGCCGAGGCGAACGCGTAGGTCCCGCGGGGAGGCCTGATTCACAGGCGCCACGCGCCTGAAGATCCCAAGAAAATCTTTGTCGGATCCTAGACTCGCTGGCGGCCGTTCCCCTGCGCAGCCCGTTGCGGGGCATGCCCGAAAGTGCATGTAGTCGACCGCGGCCGGAGCAGATGCCGTGATCCGATTCGAGAACGTCTCCAAGACCTACGAGGGCCAGCGGCGCGCCGCCCTGAAGAATGTCGATGTCGAGATCGACAAGGGCGAGTTCGTCTTCCTCGTCGGCGCCTCGGGGTCCGGAAAGTCGACGTTCATGCGGCTGATCCTGCGTGAGTACCGACCCAGTTCCGGCCGGATCTGGGTCGCCGGCAAGGACCTCTCCCGGCTGCCGAGCTGGAAGATCCCCAAGCTGCGCCGCCAGATCGGCACCGTCTTCCAGGACTTCCGGCTGCTGCCGGGCAAGACCGTCAACGAGAACGTCGCCTTCGCGCTCCAGGTGATCGGGAAGTCCAGCGGCGCGATCCGCCGCGCGGTCCCCGAGACCCTGGAACTGGTCGGACTGGGCAACAAGGGCGACCGGCTGCCCGAGGAGCTCTCCGGCGGCGAGCAGCAGCGGGTGGCGATCGCCCGGGCGTTCGTGAACCGGCCCAAGATCCTGATCGCCGACGAGCCGACCGGCAACCTCGACCCCAACACCAGCGTGGGGATCATGAAGCTGCTGGACCGGATCAACCGCTCCGACACCACCGTGGTGATGGCCACCCACGACTCGACGATCGTCGACCAGATGCGCAAGCGGGTGATCGAGCTCGACGACGGCGAGGTCGTCCGGGACCAGAGCAAGGGGGTGTACGGCTACCAGTGAGCACCAGGACCGACACCACCCCGCACGCCGTGAGCCACCAAGAGGAAAGCTGAGATGCGCCACACCTTCGCCGAGACCTGGTCCGGGCTCCGCCGCAACCTGACGATGACGATCGCGGTGATCGTCACCATGTGGGTCTCCCTGTCGCTGTTCGGGGCCGGGCTGCTGGCCAATCAGCAGGTCGACCTGATGAAGGGCCGCTGGTACGACAAGATCGAGATCTCGGTCTTCCTCTGCACCAAGGACACCCGCGGCGACAACTGCGACCCCGGCCAGGAGGTGACCCAGCCCCAGAAGGACCAGATCCAGCAGACGCTGCAGGCCAATCCCGAGGTCGCCGAGGTCTTCTTCGAGTCCAAGCCGATGGCCTTCGAGGAGTTCCGCAAGGCCTATGAGGGCAGCCCGATCCAGGACTCGCTGACCGTCGACCAGATGCAGGAGTCCTTCCGGGTCAAGCTGAAGAACCCCGAGCAGTACCAGGGCGTGGTGTCGGCGGTCGCCGGGCTGCCGGGGGTGCAGGCGGTGCAGGACCTGCACAAGGTGCTCGACCGGTTGTTCCAGTGGCTCGGGCTGCTGCAGTGGGGGACGATCATCGCCTCCGGGCTGTTGCTGCTGGCGGCGGCCCTGCAGATCGGCAACACGATCCGGATGGCCGCCTTCGCCCGCAGACGCGAGATAGGGATCATGCGGCTGGTCGGTGCCAGCAACCTCTACATCATGCTCCCGTTCCTGCTCGAATCGCTGATCGCGGGCATCATCGGAGCGGGTCTTGCTTGCGCAACATTGGCCGCAGGCGTTTACTTCATCATCATCAGAAAAGCTGAAGTCTTGATCGAGGCTTCACCCTGGATTGGCTGGCCACAAGCGGGTCTGGCGATGGCAGGGGTTGCCATAGTGGGAATTCTGCTGTCCATAATTCCCACGCTCATCGCCACCCGGCGGTACCTGAGAGTTTGACCTGACCGGGCGGTACGCCCACAACCGATTGGGGACCAGCAGTGACACGGGATCTTCCCCCCGCCTTCGATGGCGGACCCGTCGACCGCGGCACCACCACCGCCCGCCGATCGCGGAGCGCGTGCGCTCGCGGCGTACGCCTCGGCATCAGCGCCCTGGCGGTCGCGGCCCTCGGGTTCAGCACGCTGCTGCCCACCGCGTACGCCGATGACCCCTTGAACGATCAGCGCGACCGGGTCAACCAGCAGATCACCAGCACCAGCGGCCAGGTCAGTGAATCGAGCCGGGCACTGAGCGACGCCACCGCCCGCCTGGTCCAGTCCCAGCAGCAGCTGACCGATGCCCGCAACCAGCTCGCCGACACCCAGCGCCAGCTCGGCGCGGCCAAGAAGGCCGATGAGGACTCCGCCAAGCGGCTCTCCCAGGCCCAGGACGAGCTGGAGAAGGCCAAGGCCGCGGTGGCCGAGGGGCAGCGCAACGTCGACGCCCAGCAGGTCGAGGTCGGCCAGGTGGCGCGGACCCAGTACCAGCAGCGCACCGGCCTGGTCGGCATCGGGATGCTGGTCTCCGGCGAGGACACCGGTGACGTCTCCAACCGGGTGCAGTGGTCGACAACGGTGTTCGACTCGACCCAGGCCGAGATGGACAAGCTCAAGGAGATCCAGACCCAGCTCACCGCCGCCAAGGACAAGCAGGACGGCATCGAGAAGCAGATGGCGCAGGAGCGGGCCGCTGCCGCGGCCAACCTGAGCCAGATCACCCAGCTGGAGTCCACCGCGCGGCAGCAGGAGCAGGCCGTGGCCGCGCTGGTCACCAGCAACGGCGAGGCCGAGACCGCGGCCCGCAACCAGCTCGCCGCCGACCAGCAGCAGCTCGAGGGCCTGAACGCCGAGCGGGCCCAGGTCGAGCAGCGGATCGCCGAGCGGATCGCGCAGCAGAAGGCCGAGGAGGCGCGCAGGGCGGAGGAGGCCCGCAAGGCCCGCGAGGCCGCTGCCGCCAAGGCCCGTGCCGATGCCGCCGCCGCGAAGGCACGCGCCGACGCCGCGGCCGCCCAGGCGAAGTCGGCCCCGAAGGCCGCAGCCGCGCCCAAGGCCGGTGCCGCCGCGGCCCCGGTGCAGAACGCCACCGCGCAGACCGCCGGCAGCGGATTCATCTACCCGACCGACACCACGATCACCTCGGCGTTCGGGATGCGACTGCACCCGATCACCAAGATCTACAAGCTGCACGACGGCACCGACTTCGCCGCCCAGTGCAACGCCCCGCTGCGGGCCCCGGCCGATGGTGTGGTCACCGAGAAGTACTTCAACTCCGCCTACGGCAACCGGCTGATGATCGACCACGGCAAGGTCGGCGGCAAGTTCGTCACCACCGGCTACAACCACGCGAACTCCTACACCGTGAGCGTGGGGCAGCGGGTCACCAAGGGCCAGATCATCGGTTACGCCGGCACCACCGGCCTGTCGACCGGCTGCCACCTGCACCTGATGACCTGGATGGATGGCGAGCTGAGCAACCCCGGGGTCCTCTTCAACTGAGCCGGCGCCCGGGCCCGCTGCGGAAATGCCGCGCGGCTGGGGCGTACCTCTTGGTAAGCTGGGGCGGTTGTCCACGGCGAGTGTGAAGGGGAGTGCGATGGCCAAGAAGCAGACCGGTCGGTCCATGGTCGCCCAGAACAAGAAGGCCCGCCACGACTACAACATCCACGACACCTTCGAGGCCGGGATGGTGCTCACCGGGACCGAGGTGAAGTCGCTGCGTCAGGGCCGGGCGTCGCTGGTCGACGCGTTCGCCACCATCGACGACGGGGAGGTCTGGCTGCGCCAGGCGCACATCCCCGAGTACAGCCACGGCACCTGGACCAACCACACCGCCCGCCGGACCCGCAAGCTGCTGCTGCACCGCCGCGAGATCGACCGGCTGGAACGCAAGCTGAGCGACGCCGGCAGCACCCTGGTCCCGCTGGCGATCTATTTCAACGACGGGTACGCCAAGGTCGAGATCGCGCTCGCCAGCGGCAAGCGTGAGTATGACAAGCGGCAGACGCTGCGCCGCCGGGACGCCGACCGCGAGGCCGAGCGCGCCCTGGCCGACCGCCAGCGCCGCTGACGCGCGCAGGTCAGTCGAATAACCACCGGCCGGTCTGGCCGATGGTCGCACGGAAGAGCACGAACCGCCCGAGCGGATGCGCGGCGCGCCAGTCCTCGAGCTCGCGGTCCACGTAGGTGACTTCCAAGGAGAGGTGGGTGGCGCCGTGGCTCGGGTTCTCGCGGATCGCTGGCATCGCGCTGGCACCCAGGAGCCGCTCCATCGCCTCCGGTGGTCGCGACGATTCGAGGGCGCGACCCTCAGCCCAACTCATGGACTCGCCCGGATGTGGGGGCGTGCCGACATAGCTGGGTTCTTCCTGGTTCTGGGCGAAGGCAGCGCTCGATACGGTGAACTGGTGACCGTCCCATGATCCGGCGACATCCAGTCGACGCCCCGTGAGCGCCAACTCGTGGGCCTGGTCGGGGACGTTCACCGGGACTTTGACCAGGTAGGAGCACGGGGTCGTCTTCCGCGGAACGAACAGATCCTGGCGCAGGTCGATCCAACCGCGCCCATGCCAGACCTGCTCATCCCCAGCTGCCGCCACCGCCACCACCACCTCCTTCCTTCCTCGTGATGTAAAGCACCCCCTCCTGGGGTGAGTTGGATCTGGAACCTTCATGAAGAAAGTCTCATACAGCTTCGCAGGCACAAGGGCAATTTGGGAGTGGTCCCTCGAAACCGGTAGGAATGAGTACCACGGACGATGAGGGGGACGCCCAGTGCAAGCGACACGACGGCCACGAATCTCCAGGCTGCCGGCCGCGGCGCTGATGCTCTTGCTCGGCGCCCTGCTCGTCCTCGCCCCGGGTGCGCCCCAGCTGGCACCACTGGCCCATGCCGCGCCCGGGGATTCGATCTCCGAGTTCGACATCAGTTACACCGTCAACACCGACGGCTCGGTGAACGCGACCGAGACGATCACCTACAACTTCGCCGGCTCCAACCGGCACGGCATCTACCGCCAACTCGTCTCCCGGGAGCCCTACGGCAACGACGAGCAGGACGCCGTCTACGACTATTCCGACATCCGGGTGAGCAGCCCCACCGGTGCGAGCGCGAACTACACGACCTCCACCCTGGGTGAGGGCAGCCGGAACGAGAAGCTGCAGCTGCAGATCGGCTCGCAGAACCAGACCGTCGACTCCACCGAGACCTATGTGATCAACTACAAGGTCACCGGGGCGATGCGCACCTCGGGCGACTACGACGAGTTCTATTGGGACACCACCGGCTTCGACTCGGACGCGCCGATCGACAACGCCACCGTGTCCGTCGAGGTGCCCGGCGGGGCCCAGGAGGTCTCCTGTTTCACCGGGCCGCCCGGTCGGAACCAGACCACCGAGTGCACCAGCAAGACCATCAGCAACGAAGTCGCCGAGTTCAGCCAGAGCGACATCGCCGACGGCTCCGGGCTGACCGTCGGGGTGAAGATCAACCCCGGGCTGGTCGCGAACCCGAATCCCACCCTGGTGCCGAACGCCGAGCAGGAGGCCAAGGACAAGCAGACCCGCAACACCATCATCGGCGCGGGCGCCGCGGGGCTGAGCGCGATCTTCGCCCCGCTGCTCGGCTGGCTCTACTGGCGCCGCCGCGGCCGCGACGAGCGCTTCGTCGGCGTACCCCCGGGGACCATTCCGCCGGCCGGCAGCAACGCGCCGGTCGCCCTGCAGCAGGGCAAGGTCACCATTCCGGTGGCGTTCTCACCGCCCCGCATCCCGGTCGGGGAGGCCGGCATGGTCAAGGACGGCGTCGTCGACATCGCCGACACCACCGCCACCCTGATCGACCTGGCCACCCGCGGTGCGCTCACGCTGTCCCCGGAAGGGGAGTCCAGCAAGGTCTATGTGGCCACCCTGCGCGATCCATCGGTGGCCACCGCCCCGCACGAGGTGGCGATGCTGAACGAACTCTTCGAGGGCCGGCCCCCGGGTGCGGTGGCCTCCCTCGGTGACCGCGGCACCCTGACCGACGCGCACGACGCGACCACCCGCGAGCTCCGCAAACAGGTGCGGGCCCAGGGCTGGTTCACCCAGATGCCCAAGAACATCGCGGTCGGCAAGAAGAGCCGCGTACCCGGCGGGCTGTTCGGGATCCTGATCATGGCCTGGGTGGTGATGGGCAACGCCGTCGTCTGGAGCGTGATCGGCGGGATCTGGCCGTTGCTGCTGGCGGTGATCCCGATCGTCATCACCATGCTCGTGGTGCGCCGGAAGCTGCGCCGCGGTCAGCGCACCGCCGTCGGCCGGGCGGTGACCGATCAGATCGAGGGCTTCCGGACCTATCTGGCCACCGCCGAGGCGGACCAGCTGAAGTTCGAGGAGGGCGAGGACATCTTCTCCAAGTACCTCCCGTGGGCGATCATCTTCGGCCTCACCGAACGCTGGGCCAAGCTCTGCGGCGAGCTGATCGCCGCCGGTCGGATCCCGAACGTCGCGCCGGGCTGGTACTACGGTGATTTCACCACCTTCAACATCCTCGCGCTGAACAGCACCCTGTCCACCGCGGCCACCCCGATGCCGGCACCGTCGGCCGGCGGGGGCAGCGGCTGGAGCTCGGGCGCCGGCTTCGGCGGCGGGTCGTCCTTCGGCGGCGGCGGCTTCTCCGGCGGTGGCGGGGGCGGAGGCGGCGTCGGCAGCTGGTGACGCCGACCGATCAGCGGGCCGCGGACGCTGCCGACACCGGTACGCCGAGCTGCTCGCGTACCCCGGACAGCATCGCCTCCAACTCCTCGAGCGTGCTCGCGGTGCCGTAGACGTAGTAATCCGGTCGCACCAGCACCGCCGTCGCGCCGAGCCGGGCGAACCACTGGCTGTAGCTGGCGTCGATGTCGATCACGGTGCGCGGGGAGTCGATCTGGGCCTGGGTGACGTGGAAGGCATGCGCTCGCAGGTCCTCGAGTACGCCGCGGCTCGCGGCCCCCAACTCATCGAGCAGTTCGGGTCGACGCACGAACAGGGTCCATCCGGTACCGATCAGATCATCGGCCATCCCGGTCCGGCCGTCGCGGATGATCCGGCCCTGCACACCCAGCTGGCCGACCTCGGGCGTAGTCGGATCCGGTTGCAGGAAACCGTCCGTCAGCCACGGGAAGGGTTCCGGCGGCGGGGCCTCGCCGCTGAGCAGGAACCGATCCCGCTCGGCGGCCTCCTGCTCGTCGGTGACGCAGATGACCTTGCCGAGCTCCACCGAGATGTCGATGATCTTGCGCACGTGCGGGGAGCGTTCGCTGGTGTAACCGTCCAGCAGCTCGTCGCTGGCGACGCCCCGCAGGATCAGGTCGAGCCGCCAGGCGAGGGCCGTCGCGTCGCGGATGCCGGAACACATCCCCTGGCCCATGAAGGGCGGCATCAGGTGGGCGGCGTCGCCGATCAGCAGCACCCGATCCTTGCGGAAACTCCGCGCGAGCAGGGATCGGAAGGTGTAGACGGTCCTGCGGATGATGTCGAAGCGGTCCGGGCCGACGTCCCACTTCGCCAGCAGTTCGAAGACCTTCTCCTCGGTCGCCATCTCCTCGGGTTTCTCGTCGTCACGCAGCTTGAACTCCCAGCGCAGATGGTTGCGGCCGAGCCAGCGGAACATCGAGGTCGGCCGGGCCGGGTCGCAGACCTGGGCGCCACCCTGGGGCATGTCGACGAACACGTCGGGGTCGTGCGGCCTGATGTCGGTGACCAGCCAGTCATGTTCGAAGCCGAGGTCGTCCATCTCGATGCCGACCGTGCGGCGGGTGAACGATCCCGCCCCGTCCGCGCCGATCAGATACTTCGCGGTGACCACCCGTTCCGGGCCGGCCGCCTGCCAGCTGCCGTCGATCCGCCGGTTCTCGCGGACGTGCACCTCGACGTGGTCGGGATGCTGCACGATCGCGGTCGCCTCCCAGCCGCGGTGCAGGTCGTAACCGCCGATCCTGCCCATCGCCTCGCAGAGCGCGTCCTCCATGTGTGGTTGGTAGATCAGATAGTCCGATTTCCAGCCCGAGGGTGTCGGCGCGTTCCAGTCCAGATGGATCAGCACCTGGCCGTGCTTGTTGAGCATGTCGTAGTCAGGGATCGGGATGGCGAACTTCTCGAACTCATGGGCTGCTCCGACGCCCTGGAAGATCCGCATGATCTCGTGGTCGATGTGTCCCGCGCGCGGCAGCGGATACTGCTCGGGCGAGCGTTCGAAGATGCCCACCGAGTGGTCGTTCTGGGCGAGCAGGGCGGTGCTGATGTGTCCGACCGGACCGAAGCCGATCTGGATGACGTCGTAATCGGTGGTCATGGTGCTCCGTTCTGACATCACGCCGGTGTGATGTCTTCACTGAAGCAGACGACATTCGCAACTGCAATAGATATTCGAAAGTGCACAGGTGAAGAAGCGCCGGCCCGACCCGCAATGGGCCGAACCGGCGCGTTTCGGGCGTACGCCCAGGCGTGGTGGGCGGTCGGGTCAGTTCACCCCGACCAGATCGCAGACGAAGATCAGCGTCTCGCCGGGCTTGATCACGCCACCGGCGCCGCGGTCGCCGTAGGCCTGGTCCGGCGGGATGACCAGCTGGCGGCGGCCGCCGACCTTCATCCCCTGGATGCCCTGGTCCCAACCGGAGATCACCCGGCCACCGCCGAGCGGGAAGCTGAGCGGGGCACCGCGGTTCCAGGACGAGTCGAACTCCTCACCGGTGGAGTAGGCGACGCCGACGTAGTGCACGTGCACCGTGTCGCCGGCCTTCGCCTCGGCGCCGTCACCCTCGCTGAGGTCGGTGATCTGCAGGTCCGCGGGCGGCGGGCCGTCGGGAAAATCCACTTCGGGCTTCTCATTGGTCATGGCTCGAGCCTAGCGATCCGACCGAGGTCGCGGAGGTGTCAGGGGCGCGCCCGGGGGATGACCCATACCGTGGTGGGTAATTGCGACAGAGACTGGTACCCATGAGCACCGAGTTCCCGCAGTACCGCGACTACACGCCGACCGGCAGCAGCCTCTCCAACAGCGCCCCCAACCCCGGTGTCGGCAGCAGCTATGCCAACCCGACGGTGCCCGGGCTCGGGCTGATGGTCACCCCGGCGGAGCGGGAGCGGGCGCAGGGCTTCCTGGCCGAGGCGTACGCCGACGGCCGGCTCACCGAACCCGAGTTCGACCAGCGGCTGGAGCAGGTGCTCACCGCCAACACCCGCCGCGACCTGAACGCCGCCTTCTACGGCCTGGTCCAGGTGCCTTCGGCCACCTCGGCGCTCGGCCTGCACCCGGCGTACCGGCCGACCCTGGTCAACCAGGGCGCCGACGGCCGCACCGGCCGGGCGGCGGCGGCGATCGCACACTTTTCGGTGTTCTTCGCGTGGATCTTCGGGCCGCTGTTCATGTACGCGATCTCCAGCAAGGGGTCGTACGCCCGGCAGCAGGCCGCGAAGGCGTTCAACTACCAGACCATCGCCTCGATCGGCTTCGTCGGCGCGATCGGTGTCAACAGCTTCCTCGGTGAGCGGCTCGACTGGATGGTCGGGATGCTCTGGGTGGCTTGGCTGGTGATCACCCTGATCGGCGGCGTGAAGGCCGCCCACGGCGAGCAGTGGCAGAACCCGCTCACCCGGGTGATTCCGTGGAAGCCGCTCAAGGAGGAGAAGCCGCGGCCCTGAGCCGGTCCGGCAATGGCCCTTATCGTCGACTCAGGGCTGCCCCGGGGGTCTCACCGATGGCGCCTCGGTCGGCCCGGGCGGAGGGTGGAGTCATGAGTGAACCCACCCCCGACGAGGCCCCCGGACTGGCGCTGTTCGTCACCACCGAACAACGGGAGCGCGCCGAGGGCGTGTTCGCCGAGGCGTACGCCGATGGTCGGCTCACCGAGGCCGAGTTCGACCAGCGGCTGGACCAGGTGCTGTCGGCCCGGACGCGACGCGAGCTGAACACCGCCTTCTACGGGCTGATCGAGGCGCCGACGCCGGGGCCGGTGACCCCCGAGGGTCGAGGCCGGGCCATCGCCGCGCTGACGCACCTCTCGGGCCTGGGCACCCTGGTCCTGGGGCCGGCCGCGGTCTTCGCGCTGTCCAGCAAGGGGTCGTATGTCCGGCAGGAGGCGATGAAGGCGTTCTGGTTCCAGCTGGCGGCCATCATCGCCTATCTCACCGTCGCCTGGGCCGATCTCAACCTGGTCGTCCCCGGGTTGGGCATGCTCGGCGCGGGCGGTCGGAACATCTGGATCGAAGGCATCTTCGGTGTGCTCTGGGTGGTGCTCACCTGGACCGGAGCCATCAACGCCGCCACCGGCAACCGGTGGCGGGAGAACCTGCAGCGCGCGGTCACCGCGACCCGCCAGGCGGTGGATCCGGACACCCGGATGCAGCCGAAAACCAGCGGCGGCTGACCGACCCGGTCGTGTAGACTGGGACGTCCGGTCCTCAGGGACCGGGGACAACTCAACAGGGGGTGATCGGTTTCGACTTGGGGCGATAGTTCCAGGAGAAGCGGGCCGAGGATCCACGGTTATCTCGTTAACGCTCCGTGGAAACCAATAAGTGCCGATAACAAGCGCACTGACTTCGCTCTCGCTGCCTGAGCAGTGATCGAAGGGTCAGCCCGGACTAGCCTTCGGTCCGGTTCCTGGCCTCATTGAGAAGGCTTGCTCTGCTGACCTTGTTCTGGGGTCAGTAGGGGACTTTCACAGGACTGGGCTCGGCTGCAACCCGCCGTCAGGAGTGCAGGAGCCGAGTAGACCGCGATGACGGATGCGCCCGGAGAAGACCTGAGTTCATCCTTCGAGGACCGGGGTTCGATTCCCCGCACCTCCACGTTCACCCTGCTTGAGTACGCGAGGGCCCGCCGATCCGGCGGGCCCTTCTGCGTGCGCCGGGAATGTGCCCCGCGGCCCGGACGTTCCACCCCCATGAGCCAACCCGTGCTGTTCCTCTCCCATGGCGCCCCGCCGCTGGCCGACGACCCGAGTTGGCCGGGGGAGTTGGCGGCCTGGTCGGCGGAGCTGGCGAAGCCGGAGCAGATCCTGATCGTCTCCGCGCACTGGGAGCAGGCGCCGGTGACGGTGTCGGCGAGCCGCAACCGGGTCGAGCTCACCTACGACTTCTGGGGCTTCCCGAAGCACTACTACGACGTCCGCTACGACTCGCCGCTCGCCCCGGAACTGGCCGACCGGGTCGGCGAACTGCTGGACGGTGAGGTGCGCCACGAAGAGTCCCGCGGGCTGGACCACGGGGCGTACGTGCCGCTGGTCGAGATGTACCCCGACGCCGACGTCCCGGTGCTGCAGCTCTCCATGCCGACCCTCGCCCCGCAGCAGCTCTTCGACCTCGGCACCCGGTTGGCGCCGCTGCGTGAGGAGGGCACGCTGATCATCGGCTCGGGCTTCACCACCCACAATCTGGCCTGGTTCGATCCGAGCGCGGACGCCGACGCACCGGCGCCTGCGGTGTCGGTCGAGTTCGACCAGTGGGCCGCCGAGGCGATCGCGAAACAGGACGTCGATGCGCTGCTGGACGCCGCCCACCGCGCACCCGGTTTCGAACACGCCCACCCGCGCAGCGAGCACTGGGCACCGCTGCTGCTCAGTCTGGGCGCCGCGAGCGCCGGTGGTGCCGGGCTGCGCGGCCGGACCACGGTGGGTGGCTTCTGGTTCGGTCTGTCGAAGCGATCCTGGCAACTCGGCTGAGCGGAGCGAGCGCGGGGGTACGGGGGTCGTCCCCCGAGCGATTGCGAGCGGAGCGAGCGCGGGGGTACGGGGGTCGTCCCCCGAGCGATACAGTGCGAAACGTGCAGACCTGTCCGACCCACCCGGGAGTACGCCGGTGAGTGCGATCCGGCCGGGTGACCTGCTGATCTCCCAGGTGACACTGCGCGACGGCGTCTTCGACAGTGCCGTGGTGCTGGTCCTCGACGCCGACGAATCCGGCACCCTCGGCGTGGTGCTGAACCGCTACTCCGAGGTGGACCTCGACCAGGTGCTGCCCGGCTGGTCCGATCAGGTCAGCGCACCGCAGGTGCTCTTCGACGGCGGCCCGGTCTCGCCGAACGGCGCGATCTGCCTGGCCCGGTTGGCGGGCGAGGAGGAACCGCCCGGGTGGCGGCGGGTGTTCGGCGATGTCGGCCTGCTGCACCTGGACACCCCGCTGGAACTGGTCGCCGGGGCGTACCGGGATCTGCGGATCTTCGCCGGGTACGCCGGCTGGCAGGCCGGGCAGCTGGAGGGTGAGCTGCTGCGCGATGGCTGGTTCGTCGCGAAGGCCGAGATCGATGACGTCTTCGGCCCCGACCAGGAGGACCTGTGGCGTCGGGTGCTGCGCCGCCAATCCCTCGATGTGGCGATCTATTCGACCTTCCCCGAGGACCCCGAATGCAACTGACCGGAAGGATCCTCCGTCTGGGCGGCCCGCTGGGCTGCCGCTGAACCAGCAGCGTGTGAGACTGGGGTGACCGAGCGAGAAGGGCACCCATGACCGACTGGAATCTTGACGACGACGATGGCGCCTGGGACGGCCTCGGTGCGCCCGGTCCGGAGCCCGAGGAGCAGACCGACGACTGGCCCGGCGAGCTGACCAGCGACCCGAGCGGCGCGGTCCGGGTGGGTGTCGACGAGGATCATCGGGTGGTCCGCGTGGTGATCTCCAACAACTGGCGCAACAAGGTGAAGCCGGATCTGGCCGCGGCGGTGCACGGTGCCGCCCGGGTCGCGACCGAGCCGCTCAGCCTGGGCGCCATCGACACCCCGAGCTTCAACCTCCTCGCGGGTCGGCGACCACAGCCGCAGGGCACCGTCCTCGATCACCCGATGAGCCAGTACGAGGTGAACCAGCTGCTCGAGAAAACCCTGCAGGCGTTCGAGAAGCAGGACCGGTTGGCGCAGCGCGATGACGTGCGCCCGCGCGAGTACCGCTACGAACCGGCGGTCGGGCAGAGCGACAACGAGAAGGTCTCGGTGCAACTGGACCTGCAGATGCGGCCGGAGAAGGTGGCCATCGACGAGCAGTGGGCGTCCGGGGCCCGGGTGGAACGGATCGTGACCGCCCTGCACCAGGCCTTCGCCCGGGCGTACCAGAACTGGCGCGAGCCGCTGGTGATCAAGGGTGAATACGACGAACTGCAGGACGAGGTGCTCGACCTGCGCAAGCGGACCCTGCGGCCGGTACTGATCGCGGGTGGCTGGATCTCCGAGGGCGAGGAGCTGTGATGAACGACCGGATGACCTATCGCGCGGGAAACACCTCGATCTCCGCCGGCCAGGAGGACACCGACGAGGACCTCGACATCTATGAGGCCCTGATCGACCCCAACGGGGGCGACGGCAAGGGCGGCAAGGGTGGCAAGGGCGGCGCCCCGATGATGATGCCGCCCGGCATGATGGGCGGTGGCGCGGGCTCCGGCGGCGGCGCCGGTGCGGGCGCGGGTGGCCTCGGTGCCGGCAAGGCCGGGCTGGGTGCCTCCGGCATCGGCGGCGGCAGCATCGGCCCCGGTGGCTCGGGGTCCGGCGGGTTGAAGGCGGACGCGATGGGTACGCCCGGTGGCGGCACCAGCGCGGCGGGCCTGGGTGGCGGCAGCGGTTCGGGGGTCCGCGGGGACCTTGACGGCGACGGCATTCCCGACGACCTGAACGGCGATGGGATCCCCGATCGGGATCAGCCCGGGCTGAACGGCCTCGGCACCGACGGGCTCGGCTCGAGTCGGCTCGGTTCCGGCCCGGGCGGGCTCGGATCGGGCGGCCTGGACGGGCTCGGTTCGAACGGGTTGAGCAGCGACCGCTCCGGCCTGCCCGACCTCGGTCGCGACCGCGGCCTGGGGTTGGACGGCACCAGGACCCCCGGCTTCGAAAGCAGCCGCAATCCCAGCCTGGACAGCAATCTGGACCGCAACGGGCTGGACCCGAACGGCATCGATCGCAACGGCCTGGACCGGAACGGGCTCGATCGGAACGGGCTCGATCGGAACGGGCTGGACCCGAACGGTCTCGGTCCCAATGGTCTGGACCCCAACAAGCTGGATCCGAACAAGCTGGATCCGAACAAGCTGGACCCCAACAAGCTGGACCCCAACAAGCTGGACCCCAACAAGCTGGACCCCAACAAGCTCGGCCCCAACAACCTGGGCCCCAACGGCCCGGGCGCGCCCACGACACCGGAGATGCCCGGCGGGCCTGGATCGCCGTCGCTCGGCAGCCCGAGCGGCCCGGGTGGGCCGGGTGGTCCCGGTCAGGGGGCGGTCGACATGAAGGTGAGCCTGGAGCAGCTCAGGGCTGACGCCAAGCTCTGGCAGGAGTTCGCCGAGTCGTTCAAGCGGATCGGCAGGACCCTTGAGCAGGTCGAGCTCACCGAGGCGGACTTCGGCTACGCCAAGAAGATGGCGGACGGTTACAACGACGTCCAGGACAAGGTCGATGCCTGGGTCGCCGACGGTGAGAAGACGTTCACCGATGTCGCCGACCGGCTCGAGAAGACCGCCAAGAAGTACGAGGGCCAGGAGCAGGACAACTCCGATCAGGCCAAGAAGACCGGCGCCAAGAAGTGACTGAGGAGCAGACATCGTGACCACGGGTGAGCAGGCCTCGTTTCCCATCGAGAACTGGGAGGGCGCCGGGAAGTACATCGCCGATGAGTTGAAGAAGGCGATGGACAAGGCCGGTACGAACGCCGATCAGGACAAGCAGGACCTTCAGGACTCCGAGCTGATGAAGACCTGGAAAGAACGCAGCGGGGTGAACCCGGGTGGAATCGTGGGCGGTGTCGTCGGCGGCCTGGTGGGTGGCCCGATCGGGGCAGGGGTGGGTTTCGTCCTCGGCAATGGGAACAGCGGTGACTTCAAGGCGCGCAAGTTCGATGCCAGCCTGGACAACCAGAGCTGGACCACCACCGAGGACTGCAGCTTCGAGGAGCTGCCGGGCAAGTGGGATCAGTATCTGCTGGACCTGCGCAACTACCAGACAAAGTGCTGGAACGAGCTCGTCGCCTACTGGAACCAGAACTACCTCTACCAGCTCAACTCGCCGAAAACCCTGTGGGACAAGGCCGAGCTGTGGAAGTCGGTGAAGACCAGCGAGATGGACAATCTGCTCACCGACATCGGCAAGATGCAGCTGCAGAACAGCTGGACCGGCCCCGGGGCGACGGCGTACGGCAACGCCATCGGTGTGCAGACCGAGGCCTTCGCCAAGATCACCGAGCTGGTGCAGGCCTCCGGTGGTGCCCTCAACGACGGCTCCACCGGGCTGCAGCGCTTCTACCTGAGCGTCGCCCAGTGCGCGATCCAGATGCAGAACGAGCTGGAGATGAACCAGCCGCCCAACAAGGAGGACATGGGCTATCGCACCCGGGTGGCGATCTCGGTGTTCAAGAACTGCAAGGACTACTTCCAGAACGAGCTCCAGGAGGGCATCCGCACCTGGTCCACCCAGGTCAACGACGGGGTCAAGAAGCTCAAGGACGGGATCGCCAACGAGCGCCCGTTCACGAGCCAGAAGTGGCCCGAGATCGGCGATCTGAGCGATATGAAGCCCGGTCCGAGCGGGATGCCGGGCATGCCGCCGACCCCGACCGGCCCCGGTCCGAGCACGACCACTCCGGATCTGGAGACCGAGATGCCCGTGACCCCGGACGGGTACGACGCGACCGAGATGGACAATGCCGCCTACGGGGAGTCCAAGCTCTGATCGAACCGCCCCGGCGCGGGTCCCGGGCAGGTTCGTCATCGGTGTCTAGGATTACCGCAACGAACCAGCCCGGAGGTGTGCACAGGTGTCCGAAACGAAGTCCCAGGGACGCATCCTCGTCGTCGACGACGATGCCGCCCTCGCCGAGATGCTGCAGATCGTGCTGCGGCAGGAGGGCTTCGAGACCGTCTGGGTCGCCCAGGGTGATGCGGCGCTGGACGCCTTCCACGAATCCCGGCCGGACCTGGTGCTGCTCGACCTGATGCTGCCCGGTCGGGACGGGGTGGAGATCTGCACCGACATCCGCGCCGAATCCGGCGTACCGATCGTGATGCTGACCGCCCGCTCGGACACCACCGACGTGGTCGCCGGCCTGGAGGCCGGCGCCGACGACTACGTCGCGAAACCGTTCAAGGCCAAGGAGCTGATCGCCCGGATCCGGACCCGGCTGCGTCGGTTGCCCGACGACTCCGACACCGACACGCTGCGGATCGGGGATCTGACGATCTCGGTCGCCGGGCACTCGGTGAAGCGGGACCAGACCTCGATCCCGCTCACCCCGCTGGAGTTCGACCTGCTGCTCGCCCTGGCCCGCCGGCCCAAGCAGGTGTTCAGCCGGGAGACCCTGCTGGAGCAGGTCTGGGGCTATCGGCACGCGGCCGACACCCGGTTGGTGAATGTGCACGTGCAGCGGCTGCGCTCGAAGGTCGAGCTGGACCCCGAGCACCCGAAGATCGTGGTGACCGTCCGTGGCATCGGTTACAAGGCGGGCGAGCTTGGTTGAGGGCCCCCACGCGGCAACGCGTGTGGGGCGATTCCTCTCGATCCCGGTGCGGGTCTGGTGGGGGTCGCTGCCGCTGCGAGTGGTCGGTACCACCCTGCTCGCCTCCGCGATCGTGCTGCTGCTGGGCGGCTGGCTGTTGATGCAGCAGGCCACCGACGGCGTACTCGCCGGCAAACGGCAGACCGCGCTGGCCGAAGCCTCGGTGGCGGTGGAGACCGCCCAGCGCCAGCTCCGGGCCGCCGACCTGTCCACCGGGTCGATCAACGACCTGCTCACCCAGCTGGCCTTCGAGATGGCCAGCCGTGGCAACCTGTCGGGGCAGTACCAGGTGATCGTCCAGGGCCCGGTCTCCGACATCCGCTCCGGCCGGGTGCTGCCCGATTCGGTACCGGCCGAGCTGCGCAGCACCGTCGCGCGCGAGGGCGGCGCCGGGCAGCTGTGGATCACCCCGACCGAGGTGCACTACGCCGATGGCCGCCCGCCCGAGCCGGGGCTGGCCGTCGGCGCCACCGTGGAGACCTCGGTCTCCTCGCGCTACCCGATCTATCTGATCTTCCCGCTGACCCAGGAGCGGCAGACCCTGGACGTGCTGCAGCGGGCCGCGATCACCACCGGCGGGTTGCTGACGATCCTGCTGGCGATCATCGCCGCCCTGGTCTCGCGGCAGGTGGTCGCCCCGATCCGCGGCGCCCGGTTGCAGGCCGAGCAGATCGCCTCGGGCCACCTGGAGGACCGGATGACCGTCCGCGGCACCGACGACCTGGCCTCGTTGGCCACCTCGATGAACAACATGGCCGGTGAGCTGCAGGGCCAGATCACCCAGCTGGAGGAGCTGTCCCGGGTGCAGCAGCGCTTCGTCTCCGACGTCTCGCACGAGTTGCGTACGCCGCTGACGACCGTGCGGATGGCGGCCGAGGTGCTGCACGACGGCAAGGACGACTTCGCCCCGTTGGAGAAACGTTCCGCCGAACTGCTGCAGGACGAGCTGGACCGCTTCGAGGAACTCCTCGGCGACCTGCTGGAGATCTCCCGCTTCGACGCCGGTGCGGCGGAACTGTCCATCCAGACCGAGGACCTGCTCGAGGTGGTCAACGCGGAGGTCGCCGCCCAGCGCGCCTTCGCCGAACGCAACGGGATCGAGCTGCGGGTGCAGGGCAGCGACCCGGGGGCGGTGGAGATGGACGTGCGCCGGGTCCGCCGGATCCTGCGCAACCTGCTCAGCAACGCCATCGAGCACGGTGAGGCCCGGCCGATCGACATCCTCGTCGCCGGGGACGACAAGGCGGTCGCCGTCGCGGTCCGCGACCACGGCGTCGGCTTCGAGGCCAGCCAGGTGAAGCAGGTCTTCCACCGCTTCTGGCGCGCCGACCCGGCCCGCAACCGGACCGTCGGCGGGACCGGACTGGGGCTGTCGATCTCGATGGAGGATGCCCGGTTGCACGGTGGCTGGCTGAACGCCTGGGGGCGGCCCGGGCAGGGCGCCCAGTTCCGGCTGACGCTGCCGCGACGCGCGGGTGAGGTGCTGGAGATCTCCCCGCTGCCGGTGATCCCGCGGGACCTGCTGGAATCCGCGCAGCGACTGGCCGCGGAACGGCTCGCCGCCCTGCCACCCACCCTGCAACCGCGGCAGGCCGCCCCGACGCCGGCGACCCGTCCCGGGCCGGGCACCCCGGAGGGGGAGTCGTGACCGGGCGTACGCCGGCCGCGCCGCTGGCCATGCTGGTGCTGCTGCTCAGCCTGCTGCTCGGCGGCTGCGTCAGCCTGCCGGTGAAGGGCCCGGTGCAGGCCGGCGCCGGGCCCAGCCAGGCACCGGACGTCTCGGTCGAGGTCGCCCCCGAGGCGCCGCAACCGGGTGCCTCCCCGCGGACCATCGCCGAGGGCTTCCTGCAGGCGATGGCCAGTTACCAGCAGGGCTATCCGGTGGCGCGGCAGTACCTCGCCTCCAGCGTGCGGGACAGTTGGCGGCCCGAGGACGGGGTGACCGTGTACGCCGACGGTTACGGTGTCACCTCCGGTCCCGAATCGGCGCTGCTGCAGGCCCCGCAGGTCGGCCAGGTCGGCCCCGACGGCGCCTTCAGCCACGGCGAGGGCACGCTGCGCCACGACTTCGGCATGGTGCGCGATGTGGACGGCGAATGGCGGATCTCCCATCCGCCGCAGGGTCTGCTGATCTCGCAGTACCTGTTCGGCAAGTTCTATCAGCAGGCCTCGGTCTACTTCTTCGACCCGAGCTGGCGCACCCTGGTCCCCGATCCGGTGTTCCTGCCGCGCGGCAACCAGACCCCGACCGCGCTGCTGCAGGCCCTGCTGCGCGGCCCGACCGACTGGCTGAAACCGGCCGTCGTCACCGCCGTACCGACCCAGGCCAAGCTGAACGTGCAGGCCGCCTACGTGGACTCCCTCGGCGTGGTGGAGATCTCCCTCAACGACGCGGTGCAGGGACTCGCCGAGGACCAGCGCTCGCGGGTCGCCGCCCAGATCGCCTGGACGCTGGGGCAGGTGTCCGGGGTCTCCGGGGTCCGGTTGACCGTCAACGGGGCACCCTGGTCGGTCCGGGAGCAGAACCAGGCCGGGGTGATCCCGATCAGCGCCTACGGCAGTCTCGATCCGGTGCCGCCGGCCAGCCAGTCGACCCTGCTCGGTGCGACCGCCGATGGGGTGGTCACGATCTCCGACGGATCGAGCCCGGCCACCCTGGCCCCGGTCGCGGGGCCGCTGGGGCGTACCGGGGGAGTGTCGGGGATGGCCGCCACCCCGACCGGTGACCGGATCGCGGTGATCACCGGCAACGGGACCGACCTGCTCGTCGGGCAGTCCAACGACACCCCGCTGGAGCCGCTGGTCAGCAACGGCCAGGGCCTGCTGCGGCCGCAGTACCTGCCCGGCCGGGAACTCGAGCTGTGGACGATCCTCGACGGACCACTGGGCCAGCAGGCCTGGGTGCGGATCGGGTCGGCGGTGCAGCGGGTCGCGCTGAGCGGGTTCGACGGCACCCGGGTGACGGCCTTCCGGGTGTCACCCGACGGCACCCGGATGGCGGTGATCCGCGTCCGCGACGGGATCTCCGAGCTGGGGCTGGTCCGGGTCAACCGCGCCCAGCCCGAGCTGACCATCGACGGCTGGCGCACGGTCCCGCTCAGCGACGAGGCCAACCCCGGCCCGCGGCGGCTGCTGGACGTCGCCTGGCAGGACGCGTCGACGCTGCTCGTGCTCGGCTCCGAGGACGACAAGAAACCGGTCAAGCCCTATCGGGTCGACCAGTCGGCGGCCGAGCTCACCGAGATCGGGCAGCCCGACAACTGGCAGGCGACCAGCCTGGCCGTGGCGCCGCGAAGGGTCGGTACCCGGGCCGTGGTGGTCGGGCGCACCGGTGCCTGGCGTTACGAGGACGACTACCGCTGGCCGCTGCTGACCCGCGACGTGCTGGTGGCCGCCTACACCGGCTGAGAGTTCAGCCCTCGGCGAACAGCGCGCCCGCGGGTGCACGATTCCGGGGGGTACGCACCATGGTGCGGCATGGATGCGCTGGTGAACGCCGCGGCCGATCTGCTGCTGGGCGCCCGCTGCCCTGGGTGCGGTACGCCCGGATGGCGGGTCTGTGCCGACTGCCGGGCCGCGCTGGCGAGCGCGCCGGTCGGCTTCGCGCGCCGCGATCCCAGCCCGCCCGGTTATCCGCCGACGGTGGCCGGCGCCGACTACGACGACCGCGTGCAGGGCCTGGTCACCGGGTTCAAGGAGCGCGGGGTACGCGCGGCGGCCCCACTGCTCGGGCAACGGCTCGGGTTGGCGGTGGCCCGGTTGCTGGCGGCCCGCGGCGCACCCGGGCAGGCGTACGCGCTGGTGCCGATCCCCTCCACACCCGCGGTGGTCCGCGAACGCGGCCTGGACTGCACCGGTCTGCTGGCCCGGCTGGCGGCCGCCGAGGTGCGCCACCTGGCCGGTCTGCGGGTGCCGGTGCGGCGCGGGTTGCGGCAGACCGCGGTGGTCCGCGATCAGGCCGGCCTGCATGCCCGGGAGCGCTGGGCCAACCTGTCCGGGGCGCTGACCGCGGTACCGGCCCGGCTCACCGCCCGGCCCCAGACCACCGCCCCGGTGGTGGTGATCATCGACGACGTCACCACCACCGGCGCCACCCTGGCCGAGGCGCACCGTGCGCTGCGGATCGCCGGCGTGCCGGTCCTCGGTGCCGCCGTCGCCGCAGCCACCATCCGCAGGACCCCGCCACCGGGTCACCCGGCGGCGGGCTCCCGGTCCGCCCGCTGACGTTCCAGCAGCGCGAGGGTGCGGGCGGTCAGATCGCGCGCCAGGGCGGCCCGGCCGCTGGTCCAGGTGCGTGGCCCGGCGGCCCGCGAGTCGGCCTCGGTGAGCGCGGCGAGCAGCTTCAGCGTCTCCGGATCGTCGTGGACCCGGCGGCCCAGCTCGGCGGCCGTCGCGGGATCGGTGGTGTCCTCACCGGTGGCCAGCGCCATCAGCGTCAGATGTTCGGCGACCAGCAGCGTGAGCTGGTCGGCGTCGGCGTCCGGCAGGCCGAGATCGGCGGTGATCCTGCGGACCAGCGCGGCCCCCACCTCCGCATGGTCACCGGCACCGGGACGTTTGCCGATGTCGTGCAGCAGCGCCGCCAGCAGCAGCAGGTCCGGGCGCTGTACCCGGCCGACCAGGTGCTGTGCCTCCAGCACCGTGGCCAGGCTGTGCCGGTCGACGGTGTGCCGGTGCAGCGGATTGCGCTGTGGCCGGTCACGGATCCCGGCCCAGTCCGGCAGCCAGCCGTCGACCACCCCGGCCAGATCGAGGGTGTTCCAGGTGTGCAGCAGACCGGGGCCGGCGAGCAGCTCGCCGAACAGCTCCCGGGCCGGCGGCGACCAGGGGGTCGCCGGCGCCGGTAGCGCGGCCAGGTTGCGCGCGGTGACCGGCGCCAGCGGCAGATCCCGGGACGCGGACAGGGCCGCGGCCCGCAGCGGCACGAGTTCGTCGGCATCCGGTGGCCCGCCGCGTACCGGGCCGAGCACCAGCTCACCGTCGTGGGCGTACAAGCCCGGATGCAGCGGGGTCAGCTCCGGGCGCCGCGGGCCGCGGCGCGCCAACCGGGCCCGCTGTGACTGGCTGGCCCGCCGCAGCGTCGCATCGGCGGCGGCACTGATCCGGCGGGCCGCGTGACCGACCCGGGTGAGCAGCTCGTCGGCGTCCCCGAGCCCGAGCCGCTCCGCCACCTCGTCCTGGTCGTTCAGGGTGAGCAGGTTCCGGGGCCGCCCGGTGACCTGCTGCAGGGCGTCGCGGACATCGAGCAGGAAGGTGTACGCCGCATCGACCGCGCCGTGTGGTCGGTCGGCCAGCCAGGAGCCGGTCAGCGCCCGCAGGATCGACATGTCCCGCAGACCCCCCTTGGCCTCCTTCAGATCTGGTTCCAGCAGCTGGGCCAGCTCACCGGAGAGCTCGTGCCGGGCGGTGATCTGCTGCACCAGTTCCGGCAGCCGCTTGCGGGCATTGGCGCGCCAGTCCTCGGCGAGCTGGCGGACCGCGCGGCGGACCAGATCGGCATCCCCGGCGACCGGGGCCAGCTCGAGCAGGGCACCGGCCACATTGAGATCGGCCGCCGCGACCTGGCGGCACTGCTTGATCGAGCGGACCGCGTGATCCAGGGCGTTCCCCGAATCCCAGATCGGATACCAGATCCCGTCGGCGATGGCCGCGACCCGGCCCGGATCGACACCCGGGGCGTGCAGCACGATCAGGTCCAGGTCGCTCCGCGGCCCCGGTTCGCGCCGGGCCAGCGACCCGGTGCAGGCCAGCGCGACGCCCTCGGTGGGTGCGTCCGCGCCGGCCCACAACCCGGCCAGCCATTCGGCGGTACGCCGGCTGCGGTCCGCCCGCTCCCGGATGCCGATCTCGGGGTCGGGCAGTGCGTCGCCGGGCATCACAGGGCGGCGGTGCCGCGCTCCGCGGTGCGTACCCGGACCACCTCGTCGACCGGGATCGACCAGACCTTGCCGTCGCCGATCTTGCCGGTCCGGGCCTGCTTGACGATCAGGCTGATCACGCTGTCGGCATCGGTGTCATCGACGAGCACCTCCAGGCGTACCTTCGGCACGAAGTCGACCTCGTACTCGGCACCGCGGTAGACCTCGCTGTGCCCGCGCTGGCGGCCGTAACCGGACGCCTCGGAGACGGTCATGCCGGAGATCCCGAACGATTCCAGGGCCTGCTTGACCCCCTCCAGCTGATGCGGCTTGATGATCGCGGTGATGAGCTTCACTTCGCGGCCTCCTTCGATGTGGGGGTGGATTCGGAGTCGTCGTCAGCGGCGGGCGCGGGGTCCGGCGGGGGAGCCGAGGCCATCGCGTGGGCCAGGGCGCCGCGGCCCAGCCGGCCGCCCAGCGGGTTCAGGTCGTAACCGGTCTCGGCGTGTTCGGCCTGGTCGATGCCCTCGGACTCGGCATCGGCGCTGACCCGCAGGCCCATGATCGCCTTGAGCGCCATCGCGATCAGCAGGCTGACCACGAAGGAGTAGATCAGCACCGCGACCGCGCCGACGGCCTGCCGCCACAGCTGGTCCAGCCCGCCGCCGTAGAACAGCCCGTTGACCCGGTCGGCCTCATCGCTGCCGACCTGCACCGAAGCGGTGGCGAAGAAGCCGATCAGCAGGGTGCCGACCAGACCGCCGACCAGGTGCACGCCGACCACGTCGAGGGAGTCGTCCAGGCCGAAGCGGAATTTCAGCCCGACCGCCAGGGCACAGGCCACGCCGGCGATCACACCGATGGCGAGCGCACCGACGATGTCGACGCTGGCGCAGGCCGGGGTGATCGCGACCAGGCCGGCGACCACACCGGAGGCCGCGCCCAGCGAGGTCGGGTGACCGTCGCGGATCTTCTCGGTGATCAGCCAGCCGAGCATGGCGGCGGCGGTGGCGGCCAGGGTGTTCACCCAGGCGACCGCGGCGGTGCCGTTGGCGCCCAGCGCGGACCCGGCGTTGAAGCCGAACCAGCCGAACCAGAGCACACCGGCACCGAGCATCACCAGGGTCAGGTTGTGCGGGCGCATCGGGTCCTTGCCGAAACCGGCCCGCTTGCCCAGCACCAGGGCCAGGGCCAGCGCCGCGGCACCGGCGTTGATGTGGATGGCGGTCCCGCCGGCGAAGTCGATCGCCTTGATCTGGTTGGCGATCCAGCCGCCCACGACCGCACCGTCGTCGGAGCTGAACGCGAACACCCAGTGCGCCGCCGGGAAGTAGACCAGGATCGCCCACACGATCGAGAAGGCCAGCCAGGCGCCGAACTTCATCCGGTCGGCGACGGCACCGGAGATCAGCGCCACCGCGATGATCGCGAAGGCCGACTGGAATCCGACGAACGCCAGGGCCGGGATCAGATGCCCCTCCGACCCGGTGGTCGCCTCCGCGAGCCCCTTCAACCCGAGGAACTCGAACGGGTTGCCGATCAGGCCGAGGCCGCCGACGGAGTTGCCGAAGGCCATCGAGTAGCCGAAGAGGACCCAGGTCACGCCGATGGTGCCCATCGTGACCACGCTCATCATGATCATGTTGAGCACACTCTTGGCGCGGACCATGCCGCCGTAGAAGAACGCGAGACCGGGAGTCATCAACAGCACCAGGGCGGCACTGATCAGGACCCAGGCGGTGTCGCCGGTGTTGATGTCTGTCATGGCGACCACTCTCATCGGTCGCTGTTTCGTCGGAGTTGTCGCAGTGTTACGACCGCGTAAGTGACTGGGCGGCGATGTTTCGGGGGTGTTTCAGCGATCGCCGGGCGGCGCCTCACGTCGTGGGAATCACCAGGTGAACCTCTGGTAAACGGTCGGTGCGAGCGCTACGTTGGGCACATGGCACCGAGGCGCCACATCGACCCGCAACACGGGATCGGGGTGGGCGCTCACGGTGCCATTCCTGTCTGAGGACAGCGTCTACAAGGAGGTTGCAATGGACGTTTCGGTGACCGGCCGACACTGCCACATTTCGGACGATTTCCGCACGCACGTCATCGATCGGATGACCAGCATCGAGAAGCTCTCCGAGAAGGTCATCCGCGTCGAGGTGCAGGTCTCGGCGTACGGCAACAAGCGGCAACCGGAGGAATCCGCCCGGGTCGAGATCACGCTCCGCGGCAAGGGCCCGGTGGTCCGCGCGGAAGCCCAGGCACAGGAGAAACTGGCTGCCTTCGAGCAGGCCCTCGACCGATTGCGATCCCAGCTGCGCAAGGCGGCCGACCGCAAGAAGGTGCATCGCGGCAACCACGCCCCCAAGTCGCTGCGCGAGGCGACCGCGCTGCTGCCCGAGCAGTTCTCGATGAACGGCAGCAGCCCCGAGGAGGAGTCCGACACCCACACGGTCGCCGGCATCCAGGTGACCGGTGACGGACCCTTGGTGGTCCGGGAGAAGGAGCACCGCACCGAACCGATGACCCTGGAACGGGCCCTCGATGAGATGGAACTGGTCGGCCACGACTTCTTCCTCTTCGTCGACGCCGCCAGCGGCAAACCGAGCGTCGTCTATCGCCGCAAGGCCTACGACTACGGCGTGATCCGCCTCGACCTCAGCGACGCGGTGGTACCGACCGCCTGAGTGCGAGCCGGCCGGGGGCGTACGCCGAGGACCGGCGTACGCCCCCGCAAGCCGGTGCGCGCCGCGGGGCTAGGGTGGCCCGCATGGATCTGCCCCGTGCCGACATCGACCCCGACGGCCTGCTGGAGTATTCGGTCGTCTTCACCGATCGCTCCCTGAACCACATGTCCGCGCGCTTCGTCGCGGCCTTCCAGGATCTGATCCGGATCCTTGCCGACACCTACCACGCGGCGGCGGTCGCGGTGGTCCCCGGCGGCGGGTCCTTCGGGATGGAGGCGATCGCGCGCCAGTTCGCCGGCGGGCGCCGGGTTCTGGTGCTGCGCAACGGATTCTTCTCCTATCGCTGGTCGCAGATCATCGATGCCGGCCGGCTCACCGAGGACCACCGGGTGCTCGCGGCGCGGCCGGTCTCCGATGAACCGCAGGCGGGTTTCGCACCGGCACCGATCGAGGAGGTCGAGCAGGCGATCGCTGCGCAGCGTCCCGAGGTGGTCTTCGCCCCGCATGTGGAGACCGCTTCGGGGATCCTGCTCGACGACGACTATCTGCGCCGGGTCGCCGAGGCCACCCACGCGGTCGGCGGCCTGTTCGTGCTGGACTGCGTGGCCTCCGGCCCGTTGTGGGTGGACATGACCGCCATCGGGGTCGACATCCTGCTGTCCGCGCCGCAGAAGGGCTGGTCGGGTACGCCGTGCGCGGGCTATGTGATGTTCTCCGAGCGCGCCCGGGCGGCGATCGAGGACACCACCAGCAGCAGCTTCGCCGGCGACCTGAAGAAATGGCTGGCGATCGCCGAGGGTTACGAGCAGGGCCGGGCCGGCTACCACGCGACGATGCCGACCGATTCCCTGCTGCACAACGTCGAGGTGATGAAGGAGTCGCTGCGGGTCGGGCTCGACGAGCTCACCGCCCGGCAACGCGAGCTGGGGGAGAAGGTACGCGGGCTGCTGACCGCGCGCGGCTTCCGCTCGGTCGCCGCCCAGGGATGGCAGTCGCCGACCGTGGTCGTGGTGCACACCGATGATCCCGAGCTGGCGTCGGCGGCGAAGTTCAAACAGGCCGGGGTGCAGGCCGCGGCCGGCGTACCGCTGATGATCGGCGAACCGGCCGATTACCAGGCCTTCCGGCTTGGGTTGTTCGGCCTGGACAAGTGGGCCGATGTGGACGGCACCGTCGACCGGCTCGCCACCGCGTTGGACCGGCTCGGGATCAAGGCGGGTTGACCCGCGGTTCAGCGGCGGTGCCCGGGCAGGGTGCCGCGGGACCGACTCATCGGGCGAGCAGCCCGGCGATCTGGTTCATCAGCTGGCGGTTGGCCTCATCGCTGGTGCCGGGGTAGCTGCTCAGCTGCGCCCGGTACTGGCCACCGGTCCACACCCAGCCGGTGGCCCTGCCGGGTTCGTAGTAGATCTGCGCCGGCACGCCCGAGGGGACGATCTCCGCGCCCGAGGACTCGCGATAGCTGGCCATGAAGCGGTTCTGGTTGTCCGGATCGTCCCTGGCGATCGAGACCGAGACCGTACCCCGGCCCTCCCACTGGCAGCCGTTGTCGCCGATCGGCCGATGCGTCACCGTCGGCCGCCCGCCACCGGCGCTCTCCAGCGCCGCCGCGACCTGGTCGTCGGTCAGCAGCTCACAGGCCGTCGAGACCGTGGCCACGCGGGCGTCCGTCGCGGGTGCCGGGGCCGGATCACCGCCCGAGCCGGAGGATCCACCGGTGCAACCGGCGAGTGCCGCCGCGGCCGTGCCGGCGAGCAGGAATGCGAACGTTTTCGATGGTGCACCCACGGTCTTTCCCCCGATTTCGCAGTGGGCCGATGGGCGGATGCTAACAGCGCGTCAGCTGAATGCGGCGTACCACTCGTCGATCGCGTCCGCGGGCAGGCCGAGGCGGCGGAAGACCTCCCGGGTGAACTCGAGCGCGTGCGCGCCGGAGGCGGTGATGATGTCGCCGCTGCCGACCGCGCCCACATCGGCCAGGTAGCGGTTGTCACCGCGATAGTCGATTCCCTCGAACTCGGCGGGGTCGTTGCCGGTGTGCGGGACCTCATCGAGCAGACCCTCCCGGGCCATCGCCGGTACCGCGCCGCAGATCCCGGCAACCGCGTTGCCGCGCTGCAGCACCTGATCGGCCAGCGCGAACACCTCGGCGTGCGGCTGGTCCCAGTCCATCCCACCGGGCAGCACCAGCATCGCCACCTCATCGGGATCCAGTTCGGCCAGGCTGATCTGCGGGGTGACGGTCAGCCCACCCAGGCTGCGGACCGGTGCGGTGTCGACACCCGCGACCACGACCGGCGGCACGGTGAACCCGTCGGCGGCGAACATCCCCAGGCAGCCGACGACATAGCCGTATTCCCAGTCGGCCATCGTCTGGTGTGCGTAGAGAACCAAGGACTGCTGCGCGGATGCCGAATCGGTCATGCCCGGGAGTCTAGGGGTGGCGACCCGCTGTCGGCAGCGCCATTTAGGCTCGGGCGGGTGACCACGATCAGCCCAGCCGCCGCCCGCCGGATCGCCATCGCGGCCCAGGGGCTGGCGACCCCCCGCCCGCAGCAGGTGACGATGCGGCAGGTGCAGCAGGTGATCAGCCGGCTCGGCCAGTTCCAGATCGACTCGATCAACGTCGTCGCCCGGGCGCATCAGTTCCCGCTCTATTCCCGGCTGGGGGCCTACGACACCGACCTGCTGGCCCGCGCCACCCATCGCCCGCCGCGCCGGCTCTTCGAATACTGGGGGCACGCCGCGAGCCTGGTCGACGTCGCCCTGCAACCGGCGCTGCGGTTCCGGATGGAGCGGGCCGCCGAGGAGGCCTGGGGCCGGATCCGGCGGATGCAGGCCGAACAGCCCGGGCTGGTCGAACGGGTGTACGCCGAGGTCGCCGACGCGCGCAGACCGATCACCGCCCGCGAGATCGAACACGTCGAGGAGCGCCGCCGCGACCACTGGGGCTGGAACTGGTCGGAGGTGAAGACCGCGCTGGAGTGGCTGTTCTGGTGCGGTCGGATCACCTCCGCGCACCGCAACAGCCAGTTCGAGCGGGCCTTCGCGCTGCCCGAGCGGGTGCTGCCGGCCGCGGTGGTCGAGGAGCCGACCCCCAGCGTCACCGAATCCCATCTGACCCTGGTGCGCCGGGCCGCGACCGCACTCGGCATCGGCACCATTTCCTGCCTGGCCGACTATTTCCGGCTGTCGGTGGCCGAGACGAAGGCGGCGGTGGCCGAGCTGGTGGCGGCCGGTGAGCTGGAACCGGTGCAGGTGCCTGGCTGGGGTCCGGCATACCTGTGGCACCAGGCCCGCCGACCGCGCCGGGTCGAGGCACGGGCACTGCTCAGCCCCTTCGACTCGATGGTCTTCGAGCGACGCCGGCTGGCCGGGCTGTTCGGCTTCGACTACCGGATCGAGATCTATGTGCCGGCCGAGAAGCGGCGATACGGCTACTACGTGTACCCGTTCCTGCTCGGTGAGGAGTTCGTCGCCCGGGTCGATCTGAAGGCGGATCGCTCGGCCGGTGAACTGGTCGTCCAGTCCGCGTGGTCCGAGCCCGGCCAGGACGCACCGGTGGTGGCACGGGAGCTGGCAGCCGAGTTGGCGGAGCTGGCCGGCTGGCTGGGGTTGCCTGCGATCCGGGCGGTGCCGCGCGGCGATCTGGCCCCCGAGCTGCAGAAAGCCCTGCGGTGAAAGGAAATGCGTCGATGCGTGAGCTGACCACCGAGCGATTGCGGTTGCGTGCCTTCACCGACGACGACCTCGATTTCGTGCACGAACTGCACACCCATCCCGGGATCGCGCGGTTCATCCCCAAGCAGGTCGCCACCGACCGGGCCGCCGCGCTGGCGCAGACCCGGCGGTTCCAGACCCTGGCCGAGCATCCGGTGCACGGCTTCTACTGCGCCACCCTGCGCGCGGACGGTACGCCGGTCGCGATGATCATGTGCAAGCCGATCCCGGCCTCGGCCGGCGTACCACTCGATGATGTCGAGATCGGTTGGCGGCAGCATCCCGACCACGGTGGCCGCGGGTACGCCTCGGAGGCCGCGGCGGCGGTGCTGGCGCACGCACTGGCCTCGGGACTGCCGCGGGTGGTGGCGGTCACCGATCCGGAGAACACCGCCTCGATGCGGATCTGCGAACGGATCGGAATGACCCACCGTGGCCGGACCCGCGACTACTACGACGCGGAGTGCGAGCTCTTCGTCGCCGACCAATAGACTCTGCACCGTCCCAGGATCGACCGATCAGGAGGTACCCCATGGCCCGCAGCACCGACGACGAGTTCGACCCGACCGCCGACGACGTCTCCTTCGAGATCGAGGACACCGAGGACCTGGACGACCCGGATCAGGGCGACGACTACGACGGCATCGCGCCGGGCTCCGAGGGCGCATACGGCACCGGTGTCGAGGGTGCCGACCAGATCATGGAGGACGAGCGGGTCCGCGCCTCCGGCGATGAGATCAACGAATGGGCCGACTTCGGCGACGAGTTCGGCGAGGACGACTCCGCGGCCGCCGAGCAGGGCAACCGCGACCAGGACCAGATGATCTCCGAAGGCGACAGCCTGCGCGAGGTCGAACAGTTGAGCGGCGATGACTGGAACGTCGACGCGGTGGGGGACAGCGACGTACCGGCCGATGAGCGGCGGCTCGCCGAGGGCCGCGACGTCTACGGCGACGCGGCCGGTCTGGACGGCAGCGTTGACGGCGAGGACCCCCTGGCCGGTCGCTGATCCCGGTCGGCGCGCGGCCCCTGAACTTGTCAGGGACTATCCACAGTCCTGGTGCCGCGGACTGTGCGGTCGGCCGGAAGAGTTCTGCCGGATCGGATCGGATCCGGCAGCGCTCTATTGAAACATCACAACATCATGATATATCGTTCAAATCATGAACACCGAGACCGACGCCGGGCAGGCCCCGGCCGCAGCACAAGCGCCGCACGAGCACCGTGAGCTCGTCTTCGCGATCCTCGCCGGGGTCGCGTACTTCACCGGATTGATCCTCGAATACCTCGTCAAGGCCGACACCGCGGCCTGGCTCGCCTTCCTGGCGACCTACTTCTTCGGCGGCTTCTACACCATCCAGGAGGTGATCGCCTCGATCCGCAAGCGACGCTTCGAGGTCGACTTCCTGATGATCGTCGCCGCCATCGGTGCCGCCAGCATCGGCCGCTGGGCCGAGGGGGCGGTGCTGCTGTTCCTGTTCAGCCTCGGCCACGCCCTCGAGGAGGTCGCGATGGCCAAGGCGCGCGCCTCGATCGAGGCGCTGGCCGCGATGATGCCGCGGGTCGCGCGGGTACGCCGGGACCAGGCGGTCGTCGAGGTCGCCGTCGATGACCTGGTACCGGGTGATGTCTGCGTGGTCCGCGGTGACGACCGGATCCCCGCCGACGGCATCGTGATCGCCGGTTCCACCGCGGTGGACCAGTCCTCGGTCACCGGGGAGAGCATCCCGGTGGACAAGGTCGCCGTCACCGACCGGGCCCGCGCCCAGCAGGCTCCCGACACCGTCGGCCCGGAGAGCACCGTCTTCTCCGGCACGGTCAACGGCTCCGGTGGGATCGACGTGCTGGTCACCCGCCGCGCCGAGGACTCCACCCTGGCCCGGCTGGTCCAGCTCGTCCGCGAGGCCGAATCCTCGAAATCGCCCACCCAGCGCTTCCTGGACCGATTCCAGCGCTGGTACATCCCCGCGGTGCTGCTGCTGGTGATCACCGTCTTCCTGGTCGGCGCCTTCGTGCTCGACCGCGGGTTCTCACCCAGCTTCTATCTGGCCATGGTGGTGCTGGTCGCCGGCAGCCCCTGTGCGCTCGCCATCGCGACCCCCAGTGCGATCCTGGCCGGCGTCGCCCGCGCCGCCCGCGCCGGCGTCCTGGTCAAGGGCGGCGGCCCGCTGGAGAACCTCGGCCGGATCCAGGTCGCCTACTTCGACAAGACCGGCACCCTGACCTGGGGCCGTCCCCGGGTTACCGACATCCGCACCGCACCGGGCGTCAGCGAGGCCGAACTGCGGCGCACGGCGTACGCCGTCGAACGGCTCAGCGGTCACCCGCTGGCCGCCGCGGTGGTCCGCGACCTGCGACCCGAGGACGCCGACTCGCTGCCCGAGGCCACCGATGTCGAATCGGTGACCGGGCTGGGTGTCCGGGCCCGCTTCGAAGGTCAGGAGGTGCAGGTCGGCAGCCCCCGGATGTGGGCGGAACTGCCGCCCGCGGTCGGCGCGATGGTCGACCAGCTGCAGGCCGACGGGCGCACCATCATGATCGTCGGCACCCCCGAGAAGATCCTCGGCGTGGTCGGCCTGATGGACCCGCCGCGGGCCGAATCGGCACCGATGGTCAACTCGCTGCGCGACGCCGGGGTCGAGCAGATCGTGATGCTCTCCGGTGACCACCAGCAGGTGGCCTCGGCGGTCGGCCGGGATGTCGGCGCCGACGAGGTCCGCGGCGGTCTGATGCCCGAGGACAAGGTCGGTGCGGTGGCCACCACGACCCGCGCCGGTACCCGGTCGGCGATGATCGGCGACGGGGTGAACGACGCCCCCGCGATGGCCAACTCCACCGTCGGGATCGCGATGGGTGCCGCCGGATCCCCGGTGGCGCTGGAGACCGCCGAGGTGGCGCTGATGTCGGACGACATCGGCCGGTTGCCGTTCATCGTCCGGTTGTCCCGGCAGACCAGCCAGATCATCCGGATCAACCTGATCTTCAGCCTGGTGGTGGTGATCGGCCTGGTCACCCTGTCCCTGCTCGGCCTGGGCATCGGGCCCGCGGTGCTGGTCCACGAGGGCTCGACGATCGTGGTCGTGCTGATCGCGCTCACCCTGCTGCGCTTCCAGGTCGGCCGGGAGCACGAGGGCATCGAGCACGAGGCGGAACCCCGATCCTAGGATCCCTCGACCTCCACGTGGCCCATGTGCTCGATCGCCTGATCGAGGAACTGGGCCACGTGGGCGTCCAGCAGCCGGTAGCTGACGGTCCGGCCGTCCCGGTCGCCGGCGACCAGCTTCACGTGCCGCAGCACCCGCAGGTGGTTGGAGACCGTGCTCTGCCCGACGCCGAGCTCGGCGGTCAGCTCACCGACCGTGTGTGGGCCGTGCCGCAGCAGCGCCAGCACCCGGAGCCGGACCGGGGAGGCGATTCCTTGCAGCACCTCGGCCAGCGCGTCGGCCTCGGCCTCGGTCAGGGGCGGGTGCGCCACGGTCGTCTCCGTTCGACAGGCAAGGTGGGGCGAGCCCGGTAAGGATACCGATCTGCACGGTTGGCCTCGACCCCCTACGATGGGGAAGGCTGCCGCCACTGTGCGGCGTACGAACACCAGCGTTGGACATCAAGGGAGCCAGGAATCTCGTGGCCGTTTTCGACAAGTTGCTGCATCTCGGTGAGGGCAAGGTCCTCCGTCGCCTGAAGGCGGTGGCCGACAAGGTCAACCTCATCGAGGAGGACTTCGAGGCGATGTCCGATGAGGAGTTGCGCGCGCAGACCGATGAGTTCAAGCAGCGCCTCGCCGACGGGGAGACCCTCGACGAACTGATGGCCGAGGCCTTCGCCACCGTCCGCGAGGCCTCCCGCCGGGTGCTCGGCAAGCGGCACTTCGACGTGCAGATCATGGGCGGTGCGGCCCTGCACCTGGGCAACATCGCCGAGATGAAGACCGGTGAGGGCAAGACCCTGGTCGCGACCCTGCCGGCCTATCTGAACGCGCTCTCCGGTGAGGGCGTGCACGTCGTCACCGTCAACGACTACCTGGCCGAGACCCAGTCCGAGCAGATGGGCCGCGTGCACCGCTTCCTCGGTCTCGAGGTCGGCGTGATCCTCTCCCACATGGATCCGTCGCAGCGGCGCAAGGCGTACGCCGCCGACATCACCTATGGCACCAACAACGAGTTCGGCTTCGACTACCTGCGCGACAACATGGCCCGCTCCATCGAGGAGTGCGTGCAGCGCGGCCACCACTACGCGATCGTCGACGAGGTCGACTCGATCCTGGTCGACGAGGCCCGGACCCCGCTGATCATCTCGGGCCCGGCCGAGGACACCCACGAATGGTACCCGGAGTTCGCCCGGATCGTGAAGCGGATGAAGCGGGACCACGACTACGAGGTCGACGAGAAGAAGAAGACGATCTCGATCCTGGAGCCCGGTATCGAGGTCGTCGAGGACCGGCTCGGCATCGAGAACCTCTACGAGTCGGCGAACACCCCGCTGATCTCGTATCTGAACAACGCCATCAAGGCCAAGGAGCTGTTCAAGCTCGACCGCGACTACGTGGTGATCAACGGCGAGGTGCTGATCGTCGATGAGCACACCGGGCGTACGCTGCACGGCCGCCGCTACAACGAGGGTCTGCACCAGGCGATCGAGGCCAAGGAACAGGTCGAGATCAAAGACGAATACCAGACGCTGGCCACCGTCACCCTGCAGAACTTCTTCCGGATGTACGACAAGCTCGCCGGCATGACCGGTACGGCCAAGACCGAGGAATCGGAGTTCCAGAAGATCTACGGCCTGTCGGTGATCCCGATCGACACCAACAAGCCGATGATCCGCAAGGACAACAAGGACCTCATCTACCGCACCGAGATCGCCAAGTTCGAAGCGATCATCGAAGACGTCGCCGAGCGGCATGAGAAGGGTCAGCCGATCCTGATCGGTACCGCCTCGGTCGCGAAGTCCGAGGTGCTCAGCAAGATGCTCACCGCCGCCGGGGTGAAGCACGAGGTGCTGAACGCCAAGAACCACGCGCGCGAGGCCGCGATCGTCGCCCGCGCCGGACACAAGGGTGCGGTCACGGTCGCCACCAACATGGCCGGTCGTGGTACCGACATCATCCTCGGCGGTAACGCCGAGTTCCTGGCCGATGAGAAGTTGCGCGCCCAGGGTTATGACCCGGTGGAGACCCCGGAGGAATACGAGGTCCGCTGGGCCGACACCCTGCAGGCCATCGAGCAGCAGGTCGCCGACGAGCACGAGGAGGTCGTCGAGCTCGGCGGGCTCTATGTGATCGGCTCCGAGCGGCACGAGTCGCGGCGGATCGACAATCAGTTGCGCGGTCGTTCCGGGCGTCAGGGTGACCCGGGGGAGTCCCGGTTCTATCTGTCCCTGGGCGATGACCTGATGCGGCTGTTCAAGTCCGACATCGTGGAGTGGGTGCTGCAGGCGCTGAAGATCCCCGACGACCAGCCGATCGAGAACAAGCGGGTCTCCGACTCGATCGCCAGCGCGCAGAAGCAGGTCGAGTCGCAGAACTTCGAGATGCGCAAGAACGTGCTCAAATACGACGACGTGATGAACCGGCAGCGGCACGCCATCTACGGCGACCGCCGCCAGGTGCTGGAGGGCGCCGACGTCCAGGAGCAGCTGCGCAGCACCGTGGACCGCGTCGTCGAGCAGTACGTCCGCGGCGGCACCCAGGGTTTCACCGAGGACTGGGACCTCGAGCAGCTCTGGACCGATATGCGCACCCTCTACCCGGTCGGGCTGAAGATCGAGGACTACGAAGAGGTCGAGATCGACCAGGACCAGCTCGTCGAGGACTTCAAGGACGACGCCCAGGACGCCTACGACAAGCGTGAGGCCGAGCTCGGCGAGGAGAACATGCGCGAGCTGGAGCGGCAGGTGCTGCTCACCGTGCTGGACCGCAAGTGGCGCGAGCACCTCTACGAGATGGACTACCTCCGCGAGGGCATCGGCCTGCGCGCGATGGCGCAGCGCGATCCGCTGGTCGAGTACCAGCGCGAGGGCGGCGACATGTTCAACGCCATGATGGAGGCCTTCATGGAGGAGGTCGTCGGCTTCGTCTTCCAGGTCGAGGTCGAGACGCCGCAGGTCTCCCAGGTGACCGACGCCGACGGCAACGAGGTGTCGGTGGCGACCCTGGAGGCGATGCTGGCCGCCGGTTCCGGGGAGAACGCCGCCGACGACACCCCCGAGCCGAGCACCGCCGAACTGAAGGCCGCGGCGGCGGATGAGCGGGAGAAGGAGCCGGCCACCCAGGCGGCGGCCACGCAGGGGGAGAAGCTGCACATCCGCGGTGGCGAGTCGCGTACGCCGCAGCAGCTCAGCCTGTCCGGCCCCGGTGAGGACGGCAACCCGGAGCGGGTCGTCGAGTCCGAGGCAACCGAGGACGAGTACGCCGGCACCGGCCGCAACCAGCCCTGCCCGTGTGGCTCCGGCAAGAAGTACAAGCAGTGCCACGGCCGGAAGGGCAGCTGAGCGATCCGCCGACTGCGGTGATTTCCGCCGCGTTTCGGCCACGAAGGGGCCTGTCGGGCTCTTAGGATGGCGCCCATGCGCCTGCCCGCCTCCCATGCCCTGCGTTTCGGTGCCGCCAGCCTGGCGCTCGCCGCACTGACGAGCTGTGCCTCGGGTACGCAGGAGACCGCCGTACCCGCCCCGCCGGCGGCACCGGCGACCCAACCGCCGGCCAGCACGCCCGCCCCGGCCACCTCCAGCGCGGCACCCTCGCCGGCAGCGACCACACCGGCTGCGGCGACCCCGTCACCCCGGGCGACGGCGACCGCGAAACCCGGCCAGAGCGCGAAACCCGGGCAGAGCGCGAAACCGTCCGCCTCGGCGAAGCCGTCGGCGACCGCGCCGGCGGTGCCGGTGGCCCAGCCGGCACCGGGTGCGAAGGTCGACTGCAGCCAGCTGAAGTGCATCGCGCTGACCTTCGACGACGGCCCCGGCAAGGACACCCCGAAACTGCTGCGCACCCTCACCGATGAGCAGGTGGTGGCCACCTTCTTCATGCAGGGGGTGAACATCAAGGCGAACCCAGGCATCGTCAAGCAGGTCGCGGGCACCCCGGGGATGGAGATCGGCAGCCACACCACCTCGCACGCCAACCTGCCGGGCGCCAGCAAGGACAAGCTGAACCGGGAGATCACCCGCAACGACGAGCTGCTGGAGCAGACGATCGGTCGGAAGGTGAACCTCTTCCGACCGCCCTACGGGGCCCGCAACGCGGCCGTGGACTCCGTCGCCGCCGCCAGCGGCGAGGCGGTGGTGATGTGGGATGTGGACACCTTCGACTGGAAGACCAAGAGCGCGGCGGCCACCCGGGACGCGATCCGCAAGCAGGCCAAGCCCGGATCGATCGTGCTGATGCACGACATCCACTCCAGCACCGTGAACGCGGTGCCCGATGTCGTCCGCGACCTCAAGGCGCAGGGATACACCCTGGTCACGGTGTCCCAGCTGCTGGGTGAGACCACCCCGGGCAAGGTCTACGTCAACCGCCCGTGATCCCGCCCGGCCCCGGGGTCGGGCCGAAGTCGGCCACGGTGCACACCCAGCGGCTGCCGAGCAGGTCGAAACGCAGCGCGAGCGCCTCACCGTGCTCGTCGTCGCCGATCCGCAGCGTGGCCTCCACCCGATCCTCGGTGCGCTGCAACCGCACCGAGCGTACGCCGACGCTGCGGCCGCGCAGCCGGAACAGTCGGGAGCGCAGCGCCAGCTCGGCCAGCACCCGCTCATCCACCCAGCGGATCAACTGCTGCAGGGGACGACGGCCGGCCACCGCGTCCACGATCGCCGTCGCCAGGCCCTGCAGTTGACCACGCAACCGCGGGTCGAGCGCCGGATCCCGGGCAGGGGTGTGCACCGCCGGCACCGGGTCGGCGGCCAGCGGCAGCGGTACCGGGGTGGCCGGCTCGGGTCGCCGGCTGCGGTCCCGGGCGACCGGCCGGTGATCCGGCAACGGGCGTACCAGCGGTGCGGCGGCTTCGATCACGGTCATCACCCCAACCTGCCCCAATCCCGACCCGGATGGGGGCGGATCGGGCGCCACCGGGGAGAATCTGTGGACAAGTCGGGTTCACCGGGCCGAGGATCGTTCCCCGCGCTGGGCTAGGTTGGTGCCAGCGAGACCCAGAGTGGAGGACGCATGCCGCAACGCCTGACGGCCCGCGAGGTGTCGATGTTGGCCGTCGACACCCAGCACACCCCAGCGCACGTGGGCACGGTGGACCTGTTCACCGCCTCGGACGACTTCGACTACGAGGCATTGGTCGCCCTGATCTCCCAACGGCTGGACTTCGTGCCCCGCTACCGGATGCGGGTGCTGCCGGTGCCCGGTGCGCTGGCGGCACCGGTCTGGGTCGACGACCAGGATTTCGACCTCACCTTCCACGTCCGCCGCTCCGCGCTGCCGCGGCCCGGCACCATGCGCCAGTTGCAGGAGTTCGTCGGGCGGGTGATGGGGCGGCGCCTGGATCGCACCCGGCCGCTGTGGGAGGTCTATCTGGTCGAGGGGCTGGCGGACAACCGCTTCGCGCTGGTCACCAAGACCCACCAGTGCCTGGTTGACGGGGTGGACGCGGTCGACATCGGTCAGGTGCTGCTCGACGACACCCCGGACGAGGGCTCCGAGGCGGTGATCGGTGCCTCCACCTGGGAGCCCGCGCCCGAGCCGCGACCGGTCGATCTGGTGGTGGACGCGGTCCGCGAGGGGCTCGGTGACACCGGCTCGCTGATCGACTCCGCCCGACGCGGCATCACCCACCTCCTCGGCACCGCGCTGGCGGTCGGGGAGGCGGTCGGCGGGGTCGGCGGCGCGGTGAGCGACCTGGCCGGCTCGGCCCTGCGCGGCGGGGGCGCCCGGGCCGCCTCGCCGCTGGCCGGTTTCCCCTCCGAACAGCGCCGGATCGCCCAGGCAACCATGTCGCTGGCCGAGTTGAAGAAGCTGCGGATGAACGGCCGCTACACGGTCAACGACGTGGTGCTGGCGATCATCACCGGTGGGCTGCGGGACTGGCTGGCCACCCGTGGGGAGACGGTCCGCCGGGGTGAGCTGCTGGCCATGGTCCCGATGAGCGTGATCGAGGAGGACGGCGAGCCCACCTCACTGGGGTCCTACGTCGCGCCCCACCTGATCCAGCTGCCGATCGGGGAGTCCAACGCGTTGATGCGGCTGGACCAGGTCTCCTTCGGCACCCGCGCCCACACCGACACCGGCCGCGCCGTCGGCGCCCGGACCATCTCCGACATCGCCGGTTTCGCGCCGACCACCCTGCACGCCCTTGGTGTCCGGGTGGGGGAGTCGCTCTCCCGCCGCCCGCACGATCTGCTGATCACCAACGTGCCGGGTCCGCAGCATCCCCTCTACGCCGGGGGTGCGCCGATGGTGGCCAGCTTCCCGGTGCTGCCGCTGGCGCCGGGGCACCTGCTGTCGATCGGGGTGACCTCCTATGACGGGCAGGTGTTCTTCGGGCTCACCGGTGACCGGGACGCGATGAGCGATCTGGACGTGCTCGCGCAGTGCCTCTACGACGCCCGCGACGAACTCGCCGAGACCATCACCCAGGCCGAACAGGCCCGGCAACCGACCCGCGCCGCGAAGAAGCCGGCCCCCAAGAAGACGGCGAAGAAGACGGCCCCGAAGAAGACGGCCCCGAAGAAAACGGTGACGAAGGAGGCGGCCACCAAGAACGCGGCCAGCGGGCGGCCCGCGGTGAAGAAGGCCCCGGCGAAGAAGACGACCGCGGCACAGCAGGCGCCCGCAGCGAAGAAGACTGCGACGAAGACGGCCACGACCAGGAAGTCGTCCGTGAAGAAGACCCCAGCAACGAAGACCCCGGCGACGAAGAAGACCACCGCGAAGAAGACCACCGCGAAGAAGACCACCGCCAGGAAGACCGCCGCGAAGAAGAGCACGGGAGGACGTCACTGATGGGCACCATGGTCTTCTGGGCGACCACCCCGGCGGCGGTCCGCAGGTTCGCCGAGACGGGTTCGCAATCCGTTGCGGACAAGGTGTTCGCCGCCACCGACGAGTTGCGGGCGGCCTTCGGCTACCAGCCCACCGACGACGAGGACGCCGACTTCGCGGCGCAGTTGTTCGCCTCCCTGCAGTGCCTGGTCGACGGGGGTGACCGACTGGTGGTCGCCGTCGAGCTCGACCGGGCACCCGTCGCCGCGGCGACCGGGCCCGAACTCGGCCGGGTGGGCCAGGTGCAGCTGCCCTGGCGGCGGGTGCGGGCGATCTTCCGCGACGCGCCCGAGGACCTGGCCGAGCTCCGGGCGTACGCCGAATCCCTGCAGGGCAAGGAGATCGAAGCGCTCTGGGAGGATGACCAGGTTCGCGGGGTACTGACCGAGCACGATCTGCTCTGGTACGACGGCTCGGAGGTGGCGCAGGCGCTGGACGGCCTGCGCGATCCCGATCCGGTCGCTGCCGATCCGAGAAAGGACGCGTGAGATGCCACGATCCATCTGGAAGGGCGCCATCTCCTTCGGGCTGGTGACGATCCCGGTCAAGCTGTACAGCGCCACCGAGCAGAAGGACATCTCCTTCCACCAGGTGCATGCTGCCGACGGCGGCCGGATCAAATACAAGCGGGTCTGCGAGAAGGATGGGGAGGAGGTCCCCTACTCCGACATCGCGAAGGGTTACGAGACCCCCGACGGCCGGCTGGCGATCCTGGAGAAGTCCGACTTCGACAATCTGCCGCTGGCCACCACCAAGTCGGTCGAGGTGGTGCAGTTCGTCGAGGATTCCGAGGTCGACCCGACCTATTTCGAGAAGACCTACTTCATGGAGGCCGACGGGCCCGGCGCCAAGCCCTATGTGCTGCTGCGCGATGCGTTGAAGGCCTCCGGGCGGTCGGCGCTGGTCAAGGTGGCGCTGCGGAACCGGGAATCGCTGGCGCTGATCCGGGTCAAGGACGACCAGCTGCTGATGCACACGATGATCTGGCCAGACGAGATCCGCAACGGCGAGTTCGCCGCACCGAGCGAGGACATCACGGTCTCCGACGCCGAGGTGAAGATGGCGCAGACCTTCATCGACGCGCTCGCCGGTGACTTCAACCCGGAGGAATACCACGACTCCTACCGGGAGGCCCTGGAGGAGGTCGTGAACGCCAAGCTCGCCGGGACCGAGGTGCCCGCCGAGGAGGAGACCAGCACCTCCGATGCCGACGTGGTGGATCTGGTGGCGGCGCTGCGGGCATCGGTGGAGGCGGCCAAGAAGCGTCGTGCCGAAGGGGGCAGCGATTCCGGCAAGGAGGAGAAGCCGGCCAAGAAGACGGCGGCGAAGTCCACCCGGAAGTCGAAGGCCAGCTGATGCTGAGCTGCGAGCTGGCGACCCAACTCGCCGACGCCGGCCTGGCCTGGCGGCCGCGGAGCGGGGACCGCTTCATGATCCCCGACCGGGATCTGGATGCCGAGGTCTTCGTGGTCAGCGAGATGACCATCGAGGTGGAGGAGTTCTCCACCGGGGAACTGATCCGCTTCAACGGCACCACCGAGTGGGCGCTGGATTCGATCCCGGCGGCCGAGGTGCGCTGGTTGCCGCGGGAGGACCAGCTGCGGACCGCGCTGGGGGATGACTTCGATCGGTTGGAGAGCCGCGGTGACGGCTTCCGGGTGCTGCTCGCCGACGGCCGTTTCCACGACGGCCGGGACGCCGAGGACGCCTACGCCCGGGCGCTGCTCGAGGTGCTCCACGCCCGCCGCGCGGCCTGAGTCTCAGCTCACCCGGGCGAGCAGCTCACCGTGGGTCTGGGTCATCCAGCCGTCGGGGTGCTCGGCCCAGGCCAGCCAGGCCCGGGAGATCGCTTCGAGCTCCTCGGGGGTGCTGGCACCCTCGGCGTACGCCTGCTCCGCGAACCGGGACTGCAGCACCCGGTCGGCCCACATGCCGCCCCACCAGGAGCGGTCCGCCGGGGTGGCGAAACACCAGCTGCTCGCGGTCGGGGTGAGGTCGTCCAGCCCGGCCTCGTGCGCCCAGGCCAGCAGTCGCCGGCCGGCGTCCGGTTCGGCACCGTTGCTGCGGGCCAGCTGCTCATAGATCTCCAACCAGCGATCCAGTCGGGGATCCAGCGGGAACCAGGTGAAGGTCGCGTAGTCGACGTCGCGCACCGCGATCAGGCCACCGGGCCGGGTGACCCGCGCCATCTCACGCAGGGCCGTCACCGGATCGGCGAGATGCTGCAGCACCTGGTGGGCGTGCACCACATCGAAGGTGTCGTCGGCGATCTCGCTGAGGGCGGTGATGTCGCCGATCAGGAAGTCCACGTTGTCCTGGGCCTGCTCGCGAGCCTCCCGGCGGCACAGTTCCAGCTCCTCGGCACCGGTCTCCAGGGCGGTGACCGCAGCGACGTGTCGGGCCAGGTCGACGGTCAGCGTGCCCGGGCCGCTGCCGACGTCGAGCAGATGTTCGCTCCCGGTCAACTGGTCGACCAGGTAACCGGCCGAGTTGGCCACGGTCCGCCACCGATGGGAGCGCAGGACCGATTCGTGATGACCGTGGGTGTAGGTGTGCACGGCTCCAGCCTCACTCCCGTACCGACTGCTGTCCACTGAGCAAGACGATCTGTCTTGGATCGTGGACGCACGGGTGGCGCTAGGCTTGGTGGATGGCCATCCGGATCCATTGCGACGACGAGCTGACCGCCGACGAGTACGGGGAACTGCTGCGCACCGCGGGGTACGCCGCGGAGGTCGAGATCGAGCGCTTCGCCGGCGAGGACGACGACACCGAACTCGACCATGTGGTGACCACCGATGCCCCGCTGGAGGCGGTGACCGAGCTGGTCGACGAGGGCGACGCCTTCGTCGAGGTCAGCGATCCGATCTCCGGCACCGCCGCCCGGGTCCCCGACGAGCAGCTCGGCGGGGACTGAGCCGGCCGATCACCGCATGATCAGCCGGCCAACCGCCGGCGCCCGACCTTCTCCTGGACCTTGATGCCCTGCAGCATCGCCGGGGCGGCCATCTGCTCGATCTTGCGGCCCAGCAGGGGAATGTTGGCCTTCAGGTCACCGGTGATCGTGCAGGTCGTCTCGTCACCGGCGGGGCTGAGGCGTACCTCGCCCTGCATGCCGATCGGCTGACCGGGCACCTTGACGGTGAGCGCGCCGGTCCGCGAACCGTCCGAGGCGGCCTCGCCCCAGGCGATCTCCTCGACCACGGTGAGGTTGTTGCCGGTGAAGCGCTGCGCCTCCGGCGGGGCCGGCAGGGTGCGCTTGGAAGTGGTGGTGCCGTTCACCACCTGCACATCCCATTCCGTCGCGCCCTGTTCGCGGGCGACCTCCTCGAGAAAGCCGCGATCGGTGAGCAGGGCGAACACATCGAGGGGCTTGGCCGGAAAGCTGGCGGTGCTGGAGATATCCATGCCGCCATCATGCCCTACTGCCGGGTAGCCAGCAGGCCCTACTACCGAGGGCCCACCCGGTGCAGCAGCGCCCGCATTGCGAGATAGGCTGCCCAGCAGGGGCACATCGAGGTGCCCCCGGGACACCCAGCAGGCAGACCCGACGAGTGCAGAGGAACGAGAAAGCAACAGTGTCGACAACGGCCCCGGAATTGGAAGCAGAAAAGACCCAGCGCCTCGGCGAGGTGGCGAGACTGGCCGGTGACGAGATGGCCGAGCTGGGCATCACTTCCCAACAGGCACAGGAATTCCTCGGCCACTACTTCCGCCACGTCGACCCCGATGAAGTGATCCGGAACGACGCCCGGACGCTGCTTTCGATGGTCCGCAGCCACTTCCGGCTGGCCGCCCAGCGCCCCGCGGGCCAGACCAACCTGCACGCCTGGTGGCCCACCAAGGCCGAGGACGGCTGGGAGGTCGGCCAGGCCGTGGTGCAGATCGTCAACGACGACCGGCCGTTCCTGGTCGACACGGTGTCGATGGAGGCTCTGCGGCAGGGCTGGCAGCTGCGCGAGGTCTACCACCCGCAGTTCGTGGTCCGCCGCGACCGATCCGGGGCGCTGACCGAGGTGGTGCACACCGATCAGGCGGGGGAGCGGGACGTGGTCCCGGAGTCCTGGATCCAGCTGGAGCTGATCCCGCCGCTGGGCGCGGACAGCGACCAGGCGTACGCCGACCTGGAGACCGGCCTGCGCGAGGTGTTGAACTCGGTGGCCGAGGCGGTCGAGGACTGGCAGCTGATGCGGCGTCGGATGGAGGAGACGGTCCAGCTGCTGCAGGACCGGCCGGTGCCCTATCCGTATGCCCAGGTGCGCAGCGCGATGGAGCTGTTGAACTGGCTCAACGAGGACCACTTCACCTTCCTGGGTTATCGCGAATACACCCTGGTCGAGGCGGACGGCGCGGACCCCCGGCTGGAGGCGGTACCCGACACCGGGCTGGGTGTCCTGCGTGCCGACGGTGAGGCCGAGCACCCCTTCCACGCACTCCCGGCCACCGACAAGGAACCGCAGCTGGTCGTTGTCACCAAGGACAATCAGACCTCCCGGGTGCACCGGCCGGCCCATCTCGACTACGTCGGAGTGCGGGTCTTCGGCGACAACGGCGAGATCGTCGGCGAGCGCCGCTTCCTCGGTCTGTTCTCCGCCTCCGCCTACACCGAGTCGGTGGAGCGGATCCCGGGCCTGAAGGACAAGGCGCGCGCCATCCTCGAGCATTCGGGGTACGCGGCCGATTCGCACGGTGCCAAGGCGATCAAGGCCACCGTCGAGTCCTATCCGCGGGACGAGCTCTTCCAGGCCCGGGCCGAGGTGCTGGCCCCGATGATCGAGCAGATGTCGCGGCTGCGGGAACGCCGGCAGGTGCGGCTGTTCGTGCGCCGTGATCACTACGGGCGATTCGTTTCCTGCATGGTGTTCCTGCCGCGGGACCGCTACACCACCCGGGTCCGCACCGCCATGGAGAAGATCCTGCTGGAGCGGCTCGGTGGCGATTCGGTGGAGTTCGAGGCCCGCGCCAACGAGTCGGTGCTGGCGCGGTTGCATTTCGTGGTCCGGATGCCGGCCGGTGAGCAGGCGGCCGCGGACATCGACGTTCCCGCGCTGGAACGGGAACTCGCCCAGGCGGTGCGCAGCTGGGACGACAACTTCGCCGAGCGTGCCGCGGGCAATCCGTCGGTGGCCCGGTTGGCGCCGCTGGCCGCCGCGCTGCCGGAGGGTTACAAGGAGGATTTCTCACCCCGGCACGCATTGATGGACGTCGCCGCGCTGGCGAAGCTGGACGCCGACGAGGCGATGGCGATGGTGCTCTACCGCCCCGACCAGGCCGGCGACCGGGCCGACCTGCGGCTCAAGGTCTTCCGCCGCGGCAACACGATGACGCTGTCGGAGGTGCTGCCGCATCTCACCCGGATGGGTGTCACCGTCATCGACGAGCGGCCCTACGAGATCGCCCTGCCGGGCAACGCGCACGGGATGATCTACGACTTCGGGATCCGGATCCCCGGCGGTGCCGAGGCCCTCTCCGGCTGGACCCCCGATGCCCGGAACCGGTTCAACGATGCCTTCCAGGCGGCCTATCGCGGTGAGACCGAGTCCGATCGGTTGAACGGGCTGGTCATCTCCGCCGGGCTCGATCATCGCCAGATCGACTGGCTGCGCACGATTTCCCGCTATCTGCAGCAGGCCGGCACCACCTGGTCGCAGGACTACATCGCCCAGGCCCTGCTCGGTGAGGTCGAGCTGGCCGGTGCGCTGGTCGAGCTCTTCGCGGCCCGCTTCGACCCGGCCGTGCCCGCGGGGGAGCGCGAGCAGCGGGTGACCTCGGCGAACGAGCGGATCACCGAACTGCTCGACGAGGTGGACTCCCTCGACCGGGACCGGATCCTGCGCGCCTTCTGGTCGGTGATCTCGGCGATCGTGCGCACCAACGCGTTCCGCGACGACCGCCAGGCGTTGGCGATCAAACTGCTGCCGCGCGAACTGGACCTACTGCCCGAGCCGCGGCCGGCGTACGAGATCTTCGTCTGCTCCCCGCAACTGGAGGGCGTGCACCTGCGATTCGGCAGCGTCGCCCGCGGTGGCCTGCGCTGGTCCGATCGCCGGGAGGACTTCCGCACCGAGGTGCTCGGCCTGGTCAAGGCGCAGATGGTGAAGAACACCGTGATCGTGCCCGTCGGTGCCAAGGGCGGTTTCTATCCCAAGCAGCTGCCGGATCCGGCGCAGGATCGCCAGGCCTGGTTCGAGGCCGGGCGGGCCAGCTACCGACTGTTCGTGAACTCCCTGCTCGATGTCACCGACAACATCATCGACGGGGAGATCGATCCGCCGACCGATGTGGTCCGCCACGACGGCGACGATCCCTATCTGGTGGTGGCCGCCGACAAGGGCACCGCGACCTTCTCCGACACCGCCAACGAGATCTCGGTACGCCGGGGCTTCTGGCTGGGCGACGCGTTCGCCTCCGGCGGGTCGGTCGGCTATGACCACAAGGTGATGGGCATCACCGCCCGCGGCGCCTGGGTCTCGGTGCAGCGACACTTCCGTGAGATGGGCATCGACACCCAGACCGAGGACTTCAGCTGTGTCGGCATCGGCGACATGTCCGGTGACGTGTTCGGCAACGGAATGCTGCTCAGCAAGCACATCAAGCTGGTCGCGGCGTTCAACCACCAGCACATCTTCCTCGACCCGAACCCGGACCCCGAGCGCACCTGGACCGAGCGCAAGCGGCTCTTCGACGACCAGGGCAACTGGGGGGCGTACGACACCTCGCTGATCTCCGAGGGCGGCGGAATCCATTCCAGGCAGGCGAAATCGATCCCGATCACGCCGCAGGTGCGCGAGGTCCTCGGGCTCGATGAAGGCGTCCGCGCGATGGCGCCGACCGACCTGGTCAACGCGATCCTCAAGGCGCCGGTGGATCTGCTCTGGAACGGTGGCATCGGCACCTATGTGAAGGCCAGCAGCGAGACCAACGCCGAGGTCGGTGACAAGGCCAACGACGGGCTGCGGGTGAACGGTGACGAGCTGCGCGCCAAGGCGGTCGGCGAGGGCGGCAACCTGGGCCTGACCCAGCGCGGCCGGATCGAGTACGCCGCCGCGGGTGGGCGGATCAACACCGACTTCATCGACAACTCCGCCGGGGTGGACACCTCCGATCACGAGGTGAACATCAAGATCCTGCTCTCCAGCGAGATGGCGGCCGGTCGGCTCACCGACGCCGAGCGGGTCGAGCTGCTCGAGTCGATGACCGACGAGGTCGCCGACCTGGTGCTCGCGCACAACTACGACCAGAACCTCACCCTGGCGAATTCTGCTGCCCAGGCAGCGGAAATGGCCGGCATGCACGAGCGCTGGATGCAGCGGATGGAGGAGATCGGGCTGCTGGACCGACGGATCGAGGCGATGCCGGACAGCGCCGAGATGGAGCGCCGGATCCGGGCCGGACGCGGGCTCACCGCACCGGAACTCGCGACCCTGCTGTCCTACTCGAAGATCCTGCTGGAGCAGGAGATCCTGGCCTCCGATCTGCCCGACGACCCGTATCTCGCGGACCGGTTGATCCAGTACTTCCCGAAGCCGTTGCGGGAGCGCTACGCCGATCAGATGCCCGAGCACCGACTGCACCGGGAGATCATCACCACCGTCGCGGTGAACCGCTATGTGAACTCGGCGGGCAGCACGGCCCTCTATCGGCTCGCCGAGGAGACCGGTGCGAAACCGGCCGATGTGATCCGGGCCCAGCTGGCCGCCCGATCCATCTTCCGGGTCGGGTTGCACGAGGTGCAGTCGGCGAACCTGGACAACAAGATCGATGCCGCCGTGCAGACCCGGATGCGGCTGGATCTGCGCCGGTTGGTGGAGCGCGGAACGCGATGGCTGCTGGCGCGGCGCCGGGGCACCGTCGACGTGCAGGCCCGGATCGACGAGTTCGCCGAGGGGGTGCAGCAGGTCAAGGCCGAACTCGACGACCTGCTCGTCGGCCGGCTGGCGGAGCGGCACCAGAAGGCGGCCGAGGAACTGCGGGCCGACGGGGTGCCGGACGAACTGGCGGAGGTGATCGCCGGCACCGCGGTGCTGCACGAGGCGCTGTCGATGGTGCAGACCGCGAAGGCCACCGGCCGGGATGTGCTCACCGTGGCGCGGGTGCACTTCGCGATGGCCGAGGATCTCGCCCTGGACACCCTGCTGGACCGGGTGTCGGCGCTGCCCAGGCAGGATCGCTGGGACGACATGGCCCGCGGCGCGCTGCGGGAGGATCTGCAACAGGTTCGCGCCCAGCTGACCGCCGAGGCACTCTCCGCCGCTCCCGGTGAGGACGATCCCGCCCAGATCATCGAGGCCTGGTCGGCGCGGGTCGGTGATCTGGCGGCGGCCCGGGCGGCGATCGAGGCGGTCTGCGGTGAGGGCCCGGACCTGGCGCGGTTGTCGGTCGGCCTGCGGCAGGTGCGTACCCTGCTCGACACCAGCCCGTCGACCGAGGAGGTCGCGGCGGAGCGGATGGTCGAGAACGCCTGATGCCGGGCTCCGGGATCGACCTGCACACCCACTCCACCATCTCCGACGGCACCGATTCCCCGACCGAGCTGGTGCAGCGGGCGGTTGATCTGGGACTGCGGGTGGTCGCGCTGACCGATCACGACACCTTCGACGGGTTGGCGGAGGCGGTCGCCGCGGGGGAGCGGCTGGGGGTCGAGGTGCTGCGCGGGGTGGAGATCTCCTGTCGTCGTGGGGATTCCTCGGTGCACCTGCTCGGTTACGGGGTCGACGAGTCGGATCCGGACCTGGCCGCCGAACTGGCCCGGATCCGTGATGGCCGGGAGAACCGGTTGCCGCGGCTGCTCGGTCGTCTCGCCGAGCTGGGGTTGCCGCTGACCGAGGCGGAGGTGCGGGGGTTCGCCGGGGATTCGCCGTCGGTCGGGCGGCCGCACGTGGCCGATGCGATGGTCGCGCGCGGCTATGTCGCCGATCGCACGGAAGCCTTCGACCGTTGGCTTTCCGACGACGGCCCGGCGCATGTCGAGCGGTACGCCGCAGCGGTCGAGGACGGGATCCGGCTGGTGCACGGCGCCGGGGGAGTCGCGGTGATCGCGCATCCGTGGGGCCGCGGCAGCAGGTCGGTTCTCGGGCCGGAGGTGTTGGCGGAGTTGGTCAGCGGTGTCGGACTGGATGGTTTCGAGGTCGATCACGTGGACCACGGTCCGCCGGGATCAGCGGTACGCGCCGAGTTGCGCGCGCTGGCCGACTCGCTGGGGGCGTTGGGCACGGGTTCCAGCGACTACCACGGCACCGGCAAACCCGACCTCCCGCTCGGTGCGAACACCACCTCCCCCGAGGTGTACGCCGACCTGCTGTGTCGGCTGCGCTGACGTTCATCGAGTAGCTCGCGCAGCGAGTCCTCCCACGTTCATCGAGCAGCTCGCGCAGCGAGTCCTCCCACGGTCATCGAGTAGCTCGCGCAGCGAGTCCTCCCACGTTCATCGACTAGCTCGCGCAGCGAGCGTGTCGAGATGAACCCAGCACCCACCGACTGTCAGTCCGTACTCCTAGGCTCCCGACATGGAGACGATGCGACGCGAGAATGTGCAACGAGCCCGGGACTACGTGAGCGACCACGGCCGGCCGTTGGAACAGGCCCGTTTGCGGGTCGTGCTGGACGGTGCCTCGCCGAGCGCGGTCACCGAGGCGCTGACGGCGTACTGGACCGATGCCGGGGGATTCGGGCGAGCGCTGGAGTCGGATTGCCGGGCTCCGGAGGCGAGCGCGTTGGCGACCCTCACCGGGTTGGACATCATGCGGGCGCACCGGGTGCCGGCCGACGACCCGTTGGTGGCAGCGGCCTGCCGCTGGCTGGTGGAGCAGGCCGAGACCGATGCGCGCGGGCGGATCGTCTGGTCGTTCCTGCCACCCAGTGCGCAGGCCAGTCCGCACGCTCCGTGGTGGGACCAGTCCGAACCCGGTCAGCTCGCGGAGACGTTCCGCGGGTTCGTCGCCAACCCCGGTGCCGCGATCCTGGCGCACCTGTGGCGGCACGATGCGGCAGCGCCCGGTGCGATCCCGACCGAGTTGCTGACCCGGGTGGGGGAGCAGGTACGCCAGGTGGTCGCGGCCGGGATCGGGCCGAATGAGGTGAATGCGCACGATGCGCTGGCGCACCTGGTCGGTGAGTCGGCCTCACCGGAACCGTTGCGCGCGGAGGTCGAGGACTGGCTCGTCGCCGTCGTGCCGGAGCGTGTGATGCGCACCGAGGCCGACTACGCCGACTACGGCATCCACCCGCTCTGGGTGGTACCAGCCCCGGACCATCCACTCGCCGAGCTGCTGGCCGATGAGGTGCAGACCGCACTGGACCGCACGATCGCCTCCCAACAACCAGACGGCTCCTGGAAACCCTTCTGGGACTGGGGATCTGCCCAGGCCGACGAGTGGGCCGCCGTCGAATCCGAATGGCGCGGCACCCTCGTCGTCCGCAACATCCTGGCGCTCAAGGACCACGGCCGCCTCCCCTGACCTGCAGCGACGAGCCGAAGCAAGCCCCCACGTTCATCGAGTAGGTCGCGCAGCCAGGTACACCCGTTCATCGAGTAGGTCGCGCAGCGACCGTGTCGAGATGAACCCAGAAACTTTCCTCAAATCTCTTGAGTTATTCGAACACTATGACTAATGTTGGACGTAGCAGTTGAGAGGAGGTGACCAAAGATGACCACCAACGAACGAGCCGAAGTCTTCGCAGCGATCCGCGCCGAAAGCGAGCAGATCGCCCAGGCCGAAGCCCGCCGGCTCGTTGCGATCGCCGCCGCCTGCGACACCTACTCCGGACTCAACACCCACACCGACGAGTTGACCGCCCGCGTCCTGCACGGGGAGCAGCTCGTGTTCCCCGGTGCCGACGGGACGCCCGGCATCACCGAGTTCTTCCACCTCGAACTCGCGATGTCACTGGGGTGTTCACCGGAGACCGCGCAGGTCTGGACCGCCGACGTATTGAACCTTCGGCATCGGCATCCGATCCTGTGGCAGGCCACCTTGGACTGCGACATTCCCGTCTGGGTCGCCCGGGACGTCTCCCGCGCCGCGTTGCAGCTGTCCTTCACCCAGGCCCGCGAGTTCGACTCCCTGTGGGCGTTGCGTCTGGTGCCCCTGACCCCGAAGCGCGCGGTCGCGACGACCGAGGCTCAGGTGGCGTTGATCCTCAACGATGACAAAGAGGCCGAACGCCAGGCCGCCAAGAAGCACCGCCGCGTCGAGTTCACCCCGAACAGGACCATCGCTGGCATCACCGACCTCTACGCCAACCTCGACGCCGGTGACGCCGCCCACCTGAACGGCACCCTGGATCGGCTCGCGGATGTCCTCAAGGCAGGCGGGTCCACCGCCAGTCGTGATGAGTTGCGGGCCGAAGCCCTCGGCCATCTGGCCCACCCGGACCGGGCGCGGCAACTGCTGCAACCGTCGCTGTTCGATGGGGCCAGCGTCACGCCTACCGGTGATGTGGTCAACAAACACGGGGAGATCGTCACACCCACCTCCGAGCGGTGCCGACACGGTGCCGAGTTGATCCTGCACGTCCACCAGAAGGACCTCGCCAACCGCCGCGGCGGTGAAGGCGAAGCACTCGGACCGGTGACCCTGCAGCATTTGAAGGAGCTGCTGGCACAGTGCGGTGGGACCGTGAAGGTGCGGCCGGTGATCGACCTGGCCGCGCCGGTGATGGTGAACACCTACCGACCCAGCGACGAACTCGCGCAGCGGGTGAAGCTGCGGGACCGGTATGTGATGTTCCCCCGGTCGAATCGCAGTGCGTTCGGCCGCGGGATCGACCTCGATCACACGATCCCCGCCCCGGAGGGGCCGACCAGTTCGGACAACCTGGGGCCGTTGAACCGGGCCTCGCATCGGGCACGAACCCACGCCGGATTCACCCTCGAGCAACCCTCACCCGGGGTGTTCCACTGGAAACACCGGCCGGGCAGGAGGCCTGGGTCACCAGTTACGGCACCTGGGACCATCCACCACCCGACCACCTGATCAACGATCCCTCGGCTTCGCTCTCCCGGACCGAACAACTCCTCCACGACACCCTGATCAACGGTCAGGCCCAGTTGGAGAAGGAACAGGCCGAAGCCGAACAAGCAGCCGATGAAGCCCGCGAACGCGAGCGACTCCGCCGCGCCCGCAAGAACCAGCGCCTTCGCGACCTACGCCAGGCTGCCCGCGACCAAGCCAACGCAGGCAAACAGAAGAGGGCGAAGCAGAAGGCGAAGCAACCGGTTCCACCGGAATTCCAGCCTGCCCTGATTCCCAACCAGGGCTAGGTTTCCGCTCGCTGCGCGAGCTACTCGAGGAACGTGAGGGACACGGTCACTGCGCGAGTTGCGGAGGTGCGTCACAGCTCCAACAGCTTCGTGGCCGTATCGCGCATCTCGACCTTGCGTACCTTGCCGGTCACCGTCATCGGGAAGTCCTCGACGACCAGCACGTACCGCGGGATCTTGTGCCGGGCGAGCTTGCCGGTGGCGAAGTCGCGGACATCGTCGGCAGAGAGCTCCTTGCCGTCGCGGGTCTTGACGAAGGCGCACAGCTCCTCGCCGTACTTCTCATCGGGCACCCCGACGACCTGCACATCGGTGATGTCGGGATGGGTGTAGAGGAACTCCTCGATCTCCCGTGGGTACAGGTTCTCACCACCGCGGATCACCATGTCCTTGATCCGCCCCACGATGTTCAGATACCCGTCCGGGTTCATCACCGCCAGGTCACCGGTGTGCATCCATCCATCGTCGTCGATCGCCTCGGCGGTCTTCTCCGGCTGATTCCAATAGCCGAGCATCACCGAGTAACCGCGGGTGCAGAACTCACCGGTTTCCCCACGGGGCATGGTTTTCCCGTCGACAGGATCGACCACCTTCACGTCGACGTGCGGGTGCACCACGCCGACGGTCGCGGTGCGATGTTCGACATCGTCATCGGGCAGTGTCTGCGTGGACACCGGTGACGTCTCGGTCATCCCGTAGCAGATGCTCACCTCGGCCATGTGCATCTGGGTCATGCACTTCTTCATCACCTCGACCGGGCACGGCGAACCCGCCATGATCCCCGAACGCAGCGTGGACAGATCAAAGGAATCGAAGTCGGGCAGGTTCTGCTCGGCGATGAACATCGTCGGGACACCGTGCAGGATCGTCGCTCGCTCCACCTGCACCGCTCGCAGACAACTCTCCGGATCGAAGGAGGGCGCCGGTTGGATCTGGGCGGCCCCATGGGTCACACAGGCGAGCGAGGACATCACCATCCCGAAGCAGTGATACAGCGGCACGGGGTAGACCAGGCGGTCCTCCGGGGTCATCGAAATCCCTTCCCCCACAAGGAATCCGTTGTTCAGGATGTTGCGGTGGGAGAGGGTCGCACCCTTCGGGAAACCGGTGGTGCCCGAGGTGTACTGGATGTTGATCGGGTCATCGGCGGACAACGTGCGCTCCACCTCTGCGACGGCGGTCGGGTCACCGGAGTCACCGGCGGTGAGCAGCTCGGCCCAGCTGAGCGCCTGCATGCCCTCTGGGGCGTACCCGTCGGGCAGCGGCGCGTCCGGCTGACCCGGCTCGCCGAACAGCACCACCTGCTTGAGGAACGGCAGGTTGGCCGACACCTCGGCGATCATCTGCGCATAGTGCGAGGTCTTGTACGTCCCGGCCGAGACCAGCATCGTGCATTCGGACTGGTTCAGCGCGTACGCCAACTCGTGCGTCCGGTAGGCGGGGTTGATGTTGACCAGCACCACGCCGATCCGCGCGGTGGCGTACTGCAACAGGATCCACTCGGCACAGTTCGGCGACCAGATCCCGACCCGGTCGCCCTTGCTCAACCCGAGCGCCAGCAGACCGCGGGCGACCCGCTCCGCATCGTCGGCGAGCTCGCGGTAGGTCCAGCGACGCCCGGTCCAGAACTCGACCAGCGCATCCCGATCGGGATGGCGGGCCACCGTGGCAGCCAGGTTCTCACCGATCGTCTGGTCCAACAGTGCGGTTTCGGTCGGGCCCGCCGCGTACGACGCATCGTCCGCGTACAACTCTGTCGCGTTCATGGGCCCTACCGTAGCCGGTAGGGCCCATCCGGTTCAGTCCTCGCTGGCGGGCGATTCGGCGGGGGACTCGGCCGTCGCCTGACCGCCGCCCTCGCCGCGGCCGCGACCCCGGCTGCGACGCCGACGCCGACGCGGCTTCTGCTCACCGTCGCCCTGCGCCTCGCTCTTGGACTCGCCCGCGGGCTCGGCGGCCTTCGCCTGCTGCTCGCCCTCGGCGAGCACCTCGCCATTGCGGGTACGTCGACGGTTCCGGTTGCGCTTCGGGCGCTGCTCGCGGGGCCGCTCGGTGCCCTCCTCGCGGCTGCGTTCCTTGCGGGGCGCCGGCTCGGCGTCCTTGATCCGGCCCCGGGTGCCCTCCGCGATGCCCAGATCGGTGTAGAGATGCGCGGAGGTGGAGTAGGTCTCGACCGGCTCATCGAAATCCAGTCCGAGGGTCTTGTTGATGACCTTCCAGCGGGTCAGGTCCGCCCAGTCGACCAGGGTGATCGCGACGCCGGTGGCGCCGGCGCGGCCGGTCCGGCCGATCCGGTGCACGTAGGTCTTGTCGTCATCGGGGGACTCGTGGTTGATCACGTGGCTGACCCCGGAGACGTCGATGCCGCGGGCGGCGACATCGGTGGCGACCAGCACGCGTACCTTGCCCTCCCGGAACTTCTTCAGCGCCTTCTCCCGCGCCTCCTGGCGCAGATCACCGTGGATCGGGGCGGCGTTGAAGCCGCGGTCCACCAGATCGTCGGCGATCCGCTGCGCGGCGCGCTTGGTGCGGCAGAAGACGATCACCTTCTCCACCTCGTCGGCCTGCAGCACCCGGCCGATGATCTCCGGCTTGTCGAGATCGTGGGCCTGGTAGACGAACTGGGTGGTCAGCGGAACGGTCTGCGACTCGTCGTGGTGCTCGGCGCGGATGTTCACCGGTTGGGTGAGATGGGTCCGTGCGAGCGAGGCGATCGCCGACGGCATGGTCGCGGAGAACAGCAGCGTCTGCCGGGAATCCGGGGTGTGGCTGAGGATCCGCTCCACATCGGGCAGGAAGCCCAGGTCGAGCATCTCGTCGGCCTCGTCGAGGACCAGCACCTTGATGTGACGCAGGTCGAGGGCACGGCGGTTCACCAGGTCGAGCAGTCGGCCGGGCGTACCGACGACCACGTCGACCCCGGCGGCCAGGGCGTCCAGCTGCGGCTCGTAACCGACGCCGCCGTAGACGGTGAGCACCCGGGCTCGACGGATCTTCGAGGCGACCTCGAGGTCCTTGGAGACCTGCAGGGCGAGCTCACGGGTGGGGGCGACGACCAGCGCCTGCGGGGCGACGCCGGACTCGTTGTCGACGGTGATCCGCTGCAGCAGCGAGACCCCGAAGGCCAGCGTCTTGCCGGTACCGGTACGGGCCTGGCCGATCATGTCGGTGCCGGCCAGCGCGATCGGGATCGACATCGTCTGGATCGGGAACGGATGGGTGATGCCGACGGCATCGAGCGCCTGGGTGATCTCGGGGAGCACGCCCAGGTCGGCGAAAGTGGTCTGCGGATCGGCGACCCGCTCGTCATCGGTGATCAGATCGGCGGCCACGACGTCTTCGAGTGCGGCTTCGGTCTGGAGATTGTCGGTGGACAGAGTGATTCCTCTTCTCGGTCCCGGACCCGTCAGGACCCGGAGGTGTTCGGCGCCCGGCACCTGCGCGCGATCTTCGGCGCGGGCCTGGGGCAGCGCACGCGGGAGCGCGTACGACGGCCCCAGTCTAGCTAGGCTGCGTCCATGAGCGAAACGAGCACCCCGCCCGGCGAGCCCACCCCCGGGGTGGTGGATCTGCTCGGGATCATCGCCTACGGCGAGCTGACCGGCTTCCAGCGACTGGCCGAGGACGCGGCGCACGCCCCGACGCTGGCCGACAAGGTGATGATGGCCTCGATGGCCGCGGTGCAGTTCAACCACTTCGACCGGGTCCGGCAGTACCTGCTGGAGCAGGACGTCGACGTGATGGCCGCGATGGAGCCGTTCCACAAGCCGTGGGACGCCTACCACGAGTTCACCAGGCCGCGGTCCTGGCTGGAGGGGCTGGTGAAGACCTATGTCGGTGACGGGTTCGCCGCCGACTTCTACCGCGAGGTGGCCGCCAACGTCGACCCACAGACCCGCGATCTGGTCTACGAGGTGCTGGCCGACGACCGCGAGGGCGACTACATCGTGGGCCGGGTGCGCCAGGCGACCGCCGAGGACCCGAAGGTGGCCGGCAAACTCGCGCTCTGGGGCCGGCGCCTGGTGGGGGAGGCGCTCACCCAGGCGCAGCGGGTGGCCGCCGACCGGGATTCGCTGACCGGGTTGCTCACCGGCACGGTGGATCGTCCCGGGATGGACCTGGCCGCCATCGGGCGGATGTTCTCCCGGCTCACCGAGAACCACGCGCTGCGGATGGATCGGCTGGGGTTGGCGAGCTGAGGCGTACGCCCGGCGCGCAGCGGCCGACGCTGGGACATGCAGTGGTCGGTGAGTTCCATGATCAAACCCAGTCCGACTGGGTTTGCAATCGCGACAATTCGCACTAGTGCATGTCCGTGCGCGCGGCATTCGGTTCAGCTCAGCACCCCAGGGGTCGAGGCGCGGCGGTGGCGAATTGGACCAAAGTACCGGTCGGCAGCGGGATGCTTGTCGGCCTCTGGTGTCCACGATAGGAAGAGGGGCACGACACCCCTCGTACGTCGACGCAACCGGACGGCGTACGGAATCGAAGGAGATTCCCAACAATGGCAGGTAACCCCTCGACCACCAGGCCCTTCGCACGCCGGATGCTGCCCCGACTGGCGACGCTCGCCGTCGCGGGCGCGATGCTGGCCGCTGCCCCGATCACCGCCCACGCCGGACCGCCCACCGCCGGCGGCTCGGGACTCGGCGATGACTACTTCCCGAACTACGGCAACTCCGGTTACGACGTGGACCGGTACAACATCAACGTCGACTACCAGCCGCAGGGCGATCTGCTGAACGGCACCACCACCATCACCGCGAAGGCCACCCAGGACCTGCGCCGGTTCAACCTCGACTTCGCGCTCCGGGTCCGCTCGGTGACCGTCAACGACAAACCCGCCACCTTCAACCAGAACGACCCGCACGAACTGGTCGTCACGCCGAAGAAGCCGCTGCGCAACGGCGAGCAGATGACGGTCAAGGTCGAATACTTCGGCGTCCCGTCCGCGGTCAAGGTCGACGGCATCACCCCGTGGATCAAGACCGCGGACGGTGCGATCGCGCTCGGTCAGCCCGAGATCGCCGCCTGGTGGTTCCCGTCCAACGATCACCCGCAGGACAAGGCGAAGTTCGACATCACCATGAAGGTGCCGAGCGGGGTCGAGGCGATCAGCGGCGGCAAGCTGGTCTCCAAGACGCTCACCCCGAACGGCGACACCTGGCGCTGGCGCGAGGACAAGCCGATGGCCACCTACCTCGCCTTCATGGCGATCGGCCAGTACGAGGTCTCCGAATCCACATCCAGCAAGGGATTGCCGATCATCAACGCGGTCGCCGTCAGCGACGATGTCCGGATCCAGCGGGCCAAGGCCGACTTCGCCCGCACCGAGGAGGTCGTCGACTTCCTGGCCCGGCAGTACGGTCCCTACCCCTTCGATGCGCTCGGCAATGTCGCGCCGAACGCCGACTTCGGGTACGCCCTGGAGACCCAGACACGTCCGGTCTACACCCGTGGCTTCTGGCGCAGCGGCTCGAACATGGGCGTGGTCGCGCACGAGTTCGCACACCAGTGGTGGGGTGACTCGGTCTCGCTCACGCAGTGGAACGACATCTACGTCAACGAGGCCTTCGCCAGCCACGCCGAATGGCTGTGGAGCGAGAACCAGGGCCAGGGCACCGCACAGCAGCTGATGCGCCAGACCTACGACTCCTACCCCGAGGGTGACAGCTTCTGGCAGGTCTCGATCGGCGACCCGGGCCGGGACAACGTCTTCGACGGCGCCGTCTACGACCGCGGTGCGATGAGTCTGCAGGCGCTGCGCAACCGGATCGGTTCGCCGGCGTTCTGGCAGGTGCTGCGTACCTGGCAGGCCGAGCGCACCTACAAGAACGGCTCCACCGAGGAGTTCCAGGCACTCGCCGAACGGCTCAGCGGCGAGGACCTGGACGGGTTCTTCAAGGCCTGGCTCTATGACCAGCGCAAGCCGGCCGCGACCGCCGAGAACGGGCTCGACTTCGGCACCGAGAACGCCCTGCGGCAGACCGACGCCGAGGGCAAGGTGGCTCAGCAGGCCGCCCCGGAGCAGGTCACCGCGACCCGCGCCGAGCTGGCCAAGACCCGCCAGCAGCTGCACGGTAGGTGAGCCTGACCGGGGGAATCGTCAGATTCCGTTGCGCTGCAGGAGATCCTCGAGTTCGGTGTAGTGCTGCTCGGCGGATTCCTGGTGGTACGCCCAGGTGTCGGCCATCGTGTAACCGTGCGGGGCGCCGGGATAGGTCTGCTGGTCGAAACGCACCCCGGCGGTGGTCAACGCCGCACCGAGCTGTTCCTGCTGGGCCGGGGTCATGTTCGGATCGTCGTCGGCATGCCGGAACAGCAGCTCACCGCGTACCGTGCCCACCCCGAGATGCGGGGAGTCGGCGGCATCGGTGACGACCTTGCCGGCATGGAAGACCCCGGCGGCGGCGATACGGTCGGGGTGGCCGGCGGCGATCGCCAGGGCGAGCACACCACCGCGGCAGTAGCCGGTCACCGCGAGCCGCTTCGCACCGGTGTCGGCGAGCACCTCGAGCCAGGTGCCCGCGTCGGCGACGGTCTCGCTCAGCGGGGTGGCGTTGGCCAGCGGCATCACGTTCTGGAACGCCTTGCCGCGGCCCTCCTCGGTGGTCAGATCGAGCCTCTCGATCAGCGGCGACCCGCGGCGGCGCCAGAACGGGTTGACCGCGAGCACCGCCCGGCTGGGGTTGCTGAGCCGTTCGGCCATCGCGGCGATCTGCGGCCGCAGGCCGAAGATGTCGGGGATCAGCAGCAGCCCGCTGGCCGGCCGCTCGGGGCCGGCCAGCAGGGCATCGCAGACGCCCCCATCGGGCATGGCGATCTGCAACTGCTGAGCGGTGGGCATCAGACCGAGCCGAAGCCCACCTTGCGGGCCTGCTCCTGACCCAGATCCAGATAGGCGATGCTGCTGGCGCGCAGCAGGGTGCGGCCGCCCTTGGTGTCGCTCAGCACCAGGGTGTCGTTGCCGTCCAGCGCGTCCAGATAGGCCTGCTGGACCTTCTCGGCGGTCTCGTCGGTGTCGACGGTGATTTCGCGGGCGATGTGCTGGATCCCGACCTTGACTTCCACTTCTGCCTCCTGTTTGGGTAACGCCTCCAAGTTGCCACATCGGCGAAGCCGTACCCGGCGGTGTTCGCCCACGGCGCAGCGGTATCGCGGCAGGTCTCAGCCCTCGGCGTAGAGCTGCTGCTCCTCCGGGGTCGCCGGCCGCAGCACCAACCGGGTCCAGGCGCCCAGATAGATCCGGTCGTCGGCGTGCAGCTCCTTGCGCCGGTTGCCCGGAATCGGCTGGGTCGGCAGCGGATCAGCGGCCTGGGCCACATAGGTGCCGTTGGCCGAGTCCAGGTCCTCCAGGAACCAGCGGCTGCCGTCGGTGGACAGCTGCGCATGCCGACGGCTGATCCCGCTGTCCGGCTCGCAGTCGATGTCCGGTGCGATCCCGCGACTGCGGGAGGGCCGGCCGATCAGCACCGACCGCTTGCGCAGCGGCTGCACGTGCGGCAACCCCGGCGAGGGCATCGGATCGGGGCTCTGCTGCAGCGCATACCACTCCGGGTCGATCCACACCTCCAGCACCCAATCGGTCGGCCCCGCAGCGGCCGCCGCCGGTACGGCCGCCGGCGTGGCCTCATCCCGGGGCTGGCGCGGCGGTGTGGCCTGACTCTCCGGTCCCGCGTCCTGCTCCGCGGCCGGGGCGACGGGCTGGGCCGGGACGGGGGGAACGGGGCGGGCCGGGGCCGGGGTCGACTTCGGCTCGACCAGCACCGCGCGCGGCTCCTCCTGCTGGACGGGGATCTCCTGCTCAGCCGGGGGTTCCGGCTCCGCGGCCGGCGGGGTCGGGGCGTCCAGATCGAGCGGATTGGGCCGCGGCCGGGGCATCGTACCGGTGGTGTAGTCGTAGCCGCAGGCCTCGCAGAACAGCGCCCCCGGCGCGTTCAGCACACCGCAGTTCGGGCACTCCACCCCCGCTGGCGCGGCCGGCTCGTCCGCCTCGGCCGCCTGCTGGGGCGTACCCGAACGGGGCGTGCCCGAGGGGGCGGGGGCACCCATCGGCACCCCGCAGACATCGCAGTAGTCACTGGACTCGCTGGGGTGTCCGGCGGGGCAGCGCGACCGCTGAGCTGGGGTCATCTGGTCAGCCTCGAATCCTGGTGGTCTTGGTGGACGCGGTGTCGAGGGCCATCTCGTCGGCCTTGTCGACGGACCGCTTCAGCCTGACGGTACCGGTTGCGTCGTTGTCGATGTCGACGACCTTCCGCAGCTTGGCGGTGGCTTCGTCGTTGCCGGTCTCACGAGCCAGCTGCACCGCCCGGCCCAACCGGGTCGTCGCGGTCGCATCGTCACCGGCCGCCTTGGCCGCCAACCCCTGTTGGATCGCATCGGCCAGCTCGGTCTGCCCGGTGTAGTGGGCGACCGCCGGGTTGATCCGGGTGGTCAGCGTGTCATCGGTGGACCAGGTCGCCTTGACCAGCGCCTGGGTGACCACCTGATCGTTGACGGCCAGCTGCACCCGGGCGGCGAGCTGCTCCTGGCCGACCGCGCGGGCCGCCAACCGGACCGCGACGTGGTAGTCGCGGGACTCATCGCCCCAGGCTCCGGTCGGGTACGCGGTGGTGAGCGGGTTGACCTGCCGGGAACGCGAGGTCAGGTCCTCGACGGTGGGGGAGACCTGGCGGACGAACAGCACCTGGGCACCCTGCGGCGCCCAGACCCGCAGCTCGGCCTCGGCGACGCCGCGGCCCATCGACTTCTGCATCAACTCGGAGAAGACCGCGCTCATCTCCTGCGGGCTCGGGATCAGATCGACGGTGCCGAGCAGCGCCTGGGAGATCCGCCGGATCTCACCGACCTGCCAGTCCACGCCGATCCCGCGGCAGTCCACCTGGAACTGCCCGATCGAGGCCTGGATCGCCGCATCGAGCTGCTGCGGTGTCTCGTTGTGGTTCTCCCCGTCGGTGAGCAGGATCGCGTGCCGCTGGCGCACCCCGGGTACCGAGTTGAACAGCGCCCGGGTCAGGTTCAGCCAGGACCCCATCGCGGTGCCGCCGTCGGAGTGGAAGTAGCGGATGGCCTGCGCGGCCTGGTAGCGGGTGGAGGCGTCCATCCGGACCATGCCCTGGCCGCCGCGGGTCACCGGATAGGCGAGGTAGGCCTGGTGGTTGCCGGCGACCACCGCGAACCAGGTGCCGTCGACGATGTGGTCCAGGGCGGCGATCGCGGCGTTCTTGGCGGCCTCCATGTTCGTGTCGCCCATGGACCCCGAGGTGTCGACGATGATGATCTCACCGGCGTCGCCACCGCCGGAGCTCTGGCCGGCGGTGCCGGCACCCGAGCAGGTCATCGTGACGATCGCGTTGACGTCGGTGCCGCCGTCGGGGAGGAACTCGTTCTGGTAGACCTGCGAGGTGAAATCGGCCATCGGTGCTCTCCCCAATGTTCAGTGATCGGCGCGTCGGGGCCAGTATGCCAACTGAGAGGCTCCGCCCCACGCCCCTACGCCCAATCGAGTGACCGGGACGCCGATCCGCGCGTTGAAGTCAGGTTTGATGGCCGAACCTGCACCCGTTCGGTTCAATGTGCACCCACTTCTTGCGCATGGCATGGGTGCAAGGTCGACCGAACGGGTGCAGGATGACCGCGGTTCGGTGCGGGGAGCGTCGGTGGGCGTGATCCTCTCGACACGCAACTCCGGCTCCGCTTCGCTGCGCCGGAGTTGCTACTCGAGGATCGTGAGCGGGCCACCCACTCCGGCTCCGCTTCGCTGCGCCGGAGTTGCTACTCGAGGATCGTGAGCGGGCCACGCGGGTGCTCCTCAGCGGAAATCGCGGGAGCGGTGGGTGGCCGGCAGCAGTTCCCGGGCCTCGGGCAGCACCGCGACCAGGGGTTCGATCCGGTCGGCGACCAGGTTGGTCACCCCCTCGGCGTGTTCGACGATGCCGCGGACGATCAGCACATTGGCGCGCCGGGCCGCCTTCCGGTACCGCGCCCACACCCCGACACTGCACACCACGTTGAGCATCCCGGTCTCGTCCTCCAGGTTGAGGAAGGTGACCCCGCCCGCGGTGCCGGGATGCTGGCGGTGGGTGACCAACCCGGCGACCCGGATCCGGCGACCGGCCTGGTCCGGTCCGAGCCGGTCGACCGGCAGCAACCCGTGGGCGGCGAGCAGCGGCCGCAGATGATCGACCGGATGATCGTCGGGGCTGATCGAGGTCGACCACAGGTCGGCCTGGGTGAGCTCCAGCGGCAGCATCTCGGCGAACTCCGGCGGTGCCGCATCGATCGCGGCACCGGGCAGCATCGTCTCGTTGTCGGTGTAGCCGGCCGACCACAGCGCCTGCCGCCGGGACCGGCCGAAGGCATCGAAGGCACCGGCGACCGCGAGCGCCTCGGCCTGGGCGGCGGTGAGCCCGACCCGGCGCAGCACATCGGCCTGGTCACGGAACGGCCCGCGTTCGCGCTCGGCGACGATCCGCTCCGCCAACTGGGTGCCGATCCCGCGGACCGCGGTCAGCCCGAGCCGAACCGCCCAGTTCCCGTCGCGGCGGTGCCGGGCCAGCATCGCCTGATGCTCCCGGCGCGCCCGGTCCCGGTCGAACTCGGGCGCCGGGCCGGCCGGTGGCTGCTCGGTCGCCAGACAGTCCGGCGATCCGGTGACCGGTGGCTGCCCCGGGTCGATCCGTTCCAGTTCGGCGTGCACCTGGGAGCAGGTGACATCCGGCCGGCGCACCTCGACCCCGCGGCGCCGCGCATCGGCGGTCAGCGACTGAGGTGAATAGAAACCCATCGGCTGGGCCCGCAACATCCCGGCGAGGAAGGCGCCCGGATAGTGCAGCTTCAGCCAGCTGGAGGCGTACACCAGCAGGGCGAAACTGATCGCATGGCTCTCGGCGAAACCGAAGTTCGCGAACGCCTCGATCCGGGCATAGATCGACTCGGCCAGCTCCCCGGTGATCCCCTTGGCGGCCATCCCGGCGAACAGCTGCTCGCGGATCCGTTCGATCTTCTCCACCCCGCGCGCCGAACCCATCGCCCGGCGCAGCAGATCGGCCTGGTCACCGGTGCAGTCGCCGAGCACCATCGCCATCTGCATCAACTGCTCCTGGAACAGCGGTACGCCCAGGGTGCGCTCCAGGATCGGTTCCAGCAGCGGGTGCGGATAGCTGACCGGCTCCTTGCCGGTGGCCCGGCGCACATAGGGATGCACGGCGCCGCCCTGGATCGGGCCGGGCCGGATCAGGGCGATCTCGACGACCAGGTCATAGAACCGGCGCGGCAGCAACCGGGGCAGGGTGCCGATCTGGGCCCGGCTCTCCACCTGGAACACCCCGATCGAATCGGCCACGCAGAGCATGTCGTAGACCCCGGCCTCCTCCTTGGGGATCCCGGCCAGGGTCCACCGTTCGCCGAGCCGGTCGGCGACCAGATCGAAGGAGTACTGGATCGCGGCCAGGATGCCCAGGCCGAGGAAGTCGAACTTCACCAACCCCATCCAGGCGCAGGAATCCTTGTCCCACTGCAGCACGGTGCGGTTCTCCATCCGGCCGCGTTCGATCGGGCAGATCTCACCCACCGGGCGTTCGGTGAGCACCATGCCTCCGGAGTGGATGCCGAGATGGCGCGGGGCGCCGAGCAGCTCCTCTGCCAGCTCGAGCACCGGGGCGGGGATCTCGTGGCTGCCCGGCGCGGGGGTGCCGTCGGGTGCGGTGAGGTCACCATAGGAGTCGATCTGGGTGGACCAGGCGTCCTGCTGACCGGGTGAATGGCCGAGCGCCTTGGCCATGTCACGGACCGCCGACCGTGGCCGATAGCTGATCACATTCGCCACCTGCGCGGCATTGTGGCGGCCGAAGCGGCGGTAGACCTCCTGGATCACCTCCTCGCGGCGATCGGAGTCGAAATCCACGTCGATGTCCGGTTCGTCGTCGCGGGTCTCGGACATGAACCGTTCGAACGGCAACCCGAACTTGACCGGGTCCACCGCGGTGATGCCGAGGGTGTAGCAGATCACCGAGTTGGCCGCGGATCCTCTGCCCTGGCAGAGAATTCCGCGTCCCTTGGCGAAGGCGACCATGTCGTGGACGATGATGAAGTAGCCGGCGAAGCCCTTGCGTTCGATCACCGCCAACTCGCGATCCAACCGTGCCTGCGCCTCGGCGTACCGCGCACCCGGATAGCGCTCGGCCAGACCGCGCCGGCACAGCTCCCGCAACCAGCCGGCCAGGCTGTACCCGTCCGGGACGTCGAGGCGCGGCAGCCGCGGCCGGGCCGCCTGCAGCGGAAACGCGCACTCGGCGGCCAACCGCAGCGTGGTCGTGATCGCATCCGGGTACGCCGCGAACGCGGCCTGCTGTTCGGCGCCGGAGCGCAGGTGCGCACCCGGGGGTGCCAGCCAACCATCCAGCTCGGCCAGCGAACGGCCGGCGCGCACCGCCGCCATCGCGGTCGCCAATCGGTACCGCTCGGGGGTCGCGTGGTGCACGTTGTTGGTGGCGACCACCGGCAGGCCGCACTCGGTGGCCAACTCGGCCAGGGCGGCATTGATCCCGCTGTCCCGCGGATCGCCGTGACCGGTCAGCTCGACCGCGACCTGATCGCGGCCGAAGAGTGCGACGAGTCGGTCCAGGGCGTTGCGCGCGGCGGCGGGGCCACCGGTGCGCAGCGCGGATCGGACGATGCCCTTGCGGCAGCCGGTGAGCAGTTGCCAGTGCCCCTCGGCGGTGGCCGCGAGTTCCTCCAGCGAATAGAGCGGGCGACCCTTCTCATCCCCGATCAGCTGGCCCCGGGTGATCGCCGCCGACAAGCGGTGATAACCCTCGGCGCCGCGCGCCAGCACCAGCAGGTGGGCACCCTCGGGGTCGGCGATCCCGTTCTGCGGGGTGGTCAGGCCCAGCGACAGCTCGGCCCCGAAGACGGTGTCCAACCGGTGCCCGAGCGCGGTGTAACCGGCGGCCGCCTCGGCGAACCGGGAGGCGGCGTACAACCCGTCGTGGTCGGTGATCGCCAACCCGCTCAACCCGAGCCGGACCGCCTCGGTGATCAGCTCCTCCGGGGAACTCGCGCCGTCGAGGAAACTGAACGAGGAGTGGCAGTGCAGCTCGGCATAGGGGGTGTGCGGGCCGTCGCTGACCACCAGGTCCTGGGGCAGCGGGGGTTGCCTGCGGCGGCGCGGGGCAGGGGTCGTCCCGGGCCCCGGGGCATCGTGCGGATCGAAGCGGGGCCGCCCGGAGAGCCGGCGTTCCAGCTCACCCCAGGAGATCGGCGGGTTCTGCCAGCCCATGATCGGCCTCCCGAATTCTCAATCAGGACAGGGTTTCTCACTGCACTCACTCGTACTGGGCCTCGAGGCGCCACTGTTCGGCATCCCCGCTGGCCAACCAGGCCCGCCCGTCCGCGGCGACGAACTGACAGCGGATCAGCTGCCGGGCGGAGCCCGGATCCCACCAGGACTCATCGACCGGCCAGGGACCCGCCCAGTCGTCGATCGCATCCCGCCGCCCGTCCAGCAGCAGCCAGCGGGGATCACCGGACAGGCCGCCGCGCTCGGTCATCCGGATGCTCCGCCCGGCCTCGTCGCAGACCCGGACCGGGATCGGCGGATCCAGGATGCGCGCGGGGGCGGGCGGCGGGATCGACCCCGGCCACGGCAGCTGCACCGATCCGGGTGGGGGTTCGGCGCGGGCGCGGGCGGGGCGCCGCGCGGCCGGTGCGTCGGCGAAACCCCACGGGGTGAGCCGTTGCCGGCGGCCCGGGTCGCGGCCACCGATCACCGAGGGGCGCAGCACGCCCTCGGGACCGAGCATTCCCTGCAACCGGCCCACCCCCAGCTCCACCCGCTCGTCGGTGCCGGCGCCGAACACGGTGTCGGCGTGGGTGCCGACGGCCTCCACCTGTTCGGGGACGAAGCGGACCTCCGCCAGCGGTGCCCGGGGGCCGCGTCGCGCCACCCGTGGATTGTCACGACGCAACTGCCAGTGCAACCGGTCGACGACCTCGCGCGAGGTGAACCAGCGCGGGTGCGCCCACCGCCGATCGGTGCTCCGGCCCTCGTCGTCGATGCACTCGATGCGCAGCACCGCGCACACCAGGCCGCGCCGATCCAGATTCGCGATCAGCGCCTCGGCGGTGGTGCGGCTGCTGAAGGTGATCACCTCGGCGTTGTCGACCGGTGGCTCGAAGCGCACGATCTCGTCGAACTCGGTCGGTGGGGTGCGCGGGGCGACCGACCGCGGATCGCCACCGCGGGCCAACCGGTGCAACCGGGCACCGGCCTCACCGAATCGGGTCGCGACATCGGCACGGGACAGCGCCGCGAACTCACCGACTCGCCGGATTCCCAATCTGCGCAGGAGTTTCGCCAACTCCGGGTCGTCGAGGACCTCCACCGGTAGGGGAGCCAGATGCTCTGCCGAGCGGCCGGTCGCGACGATCGTGCAGCTCTGGATCTCCGCCTGGCGGGCGGCCTGCTCGGCGGTGAAGAGATCGTCGGCGACACCGATCCGGCAGTCCCAGACCCCGGTGGAGACCAGCCGCTCGGCGAGCACCGCGGCCTGACGTTCCTCGTTGCCGTGGAACCGGGGCGAGGTGGTGGTGGCACACAACCCGGGCCGGATCGGTACCACGGTGGCGCAGGTGTCCTCGACCACCGCCAGCACGTCGTCGAAGACCGCCAGCTCGGACTCGGGCCGATGCGTCACCTCGACGACCTCCGGGCAGGCCGCCTGCGCGTCGCGGCGCCGCATGCCCCGGCGTACCCCGAACTCCCGCGCGGCCGCCGAGCAGGCATGCACCCGGCCGCGGTCCAGCACCACGATCGGGGCATCGGTGGCGAGCTGGTCGGTGGCGATCGCCGCGATCACCGGCCAGTCCGGGCACCAGACCACCATCGCTCGCGGCGTGCTCATCCCGCCTCCCGCAGCGGGTGCACGGTCGCCTCGGTGGGCTGCTCGGGCCGCAGCTCACCGGCCGGGGTGATGCTGAGATCGGCACCGGGCAGCCAGACCGGACAGTGGTATGCCGGGCGGCCCGGTCGACGCACCTCGATCTCGGCCCGGCGGGCCGTCAGGTGCCCGGCGCCATGGCCGAGGCCGACCCACCGCGAGGAGCGCAGCGAATAGTTCGCCTCGCTGCGCGGCCAGCCGCCGCAACTCAGCAGCGCACTGCCGCGGCGCCGCAGCCGGGCCCGGAACCGCTCGGCCTGGGACTGGTTCAGTCGACCCGCGGGGCGGGTGAGCACCAGGCCGGTCAGGTCGGTCAGCTCGGCCAGCACCGAGAGCCAGTCCGTGCCCGGGTCGGGGATCACGATCGTCCGGTCCAGCCGCAGACCCGCCTCCTCGGCGGCGAGATAGCCCAGCTCGGGCAGCCCGACCACCGCGACCCAGTCGCCGGCGCGGGCCGGCCCGGCCAGCAGCGCCAAGGCCAGCGCCAGGTTGTCGACCTGGTGCACCGCGCCCGCGCGCAGCGCCGGCAACTCGGCGAGCCCCGGCAGCAAGGGCAACTCCTTCGCCGCCGCGTCCTCGGTGCCCAGAGCGGCGCTGGCGGCGCGGGCGGGGGAGACGTCGTCGCGGCGGGCGAGCAGCTTGCCCATCCGGTTGCGCAGCTCAGCGATCCGTTCGCTCTGCGTCTGGGAACCGAGGGCCGTCATTCCCCCGAGATTAGTACGCGAGTACGAAAGCGGCAACCCCGCTGTCGGTCGCCCGGACGCCCTAACCGGTGGGCGTGCGCTGCACCACCGCCGGCGGGAGATAGGCCCTGCTGGCGGGCGGGTCCTCGACGACCTCGGCGCGCACCAGGCAGGTCTGCGCCGTCGGCCCCTGGGCGAGCTGTGAGGTCGGGCGGTCCGAGGTGAGCACGTTCGGATTTCCCTGCAGGCAGGTCGCGTCCGGCTCACCCGGTTGCTGCGGGTCGTACCAGCCCCCGGTGGCCATCAGCAGCACCCCCGCGGTGACACCGCTGGAGATCTTCGCCGCCGCCAGGCAGGAACCCCGGTCGTTGACGAGGCGGACGACATCCCCGTCGCCCACCCCCAGCCGCGCGGCGTCGGCCGGGTTCAGCTGGACGGCCTCGCGGCCGCCGATCTTGGTGCTCTGGCTGGAGGCGCCGAAGTCGAGCTGACTGTGCAACCGCCCCCTGGGTTGGTGCGACAGCAGATGGAAGTGCTCCCCACCCTCGGCCAGGGAACTGCCCAGCCATTCCTCGGGCTCCCGCCAGACGGCATGTCCGGGCAGCCCCTCGAGGTCGAAGCCGGCGATGGTCGAGGAGAAGATCTCGATCCGGCCCGACGGGGTGGTGAGCGGGAACCGCTGCGGGTCGGCTCTGAGGTCACCGAAGACGTCCCGCTGCGCGGGCAGCGGAACCTCGACACCCTCGGATCGCATGAACTCATCGAAGTCCGGGATGGACACCCCGCGGCGGGCCAGTCGGTCGACGGTCTCGGCGTAGAGCCGCCGCACCCAGGCCTCGGTGTCCAGACCCTCGGTGAACTCCTCGGCGCGACCCCGCCGCTTCGCGATCTCCCGGAACGCCTCGAAGTCGGTGGGGACGCCCGCCGGCGGATCCTGGATCCGGTGCATCGGCAGCAGATGGTTGTCGTGGGCGCCGGCGGCGATGTCGTCCCGCTCCAGGCTGGAGGCCACCGGAATGACGATGTCGGCGAACCGGGTCACCGGGGTCCACCAGGAGTCGTGGACGACGACCGTCTCGGGGACATTCCAGGCCCGCACGAGCTTGTTCAGATCCTGATGGTGGTGGAAGGATTCCCACCCGCCCAATAGATCATCCGGATATCGGGGTAGGTGAGGGTGCGGCCGTCATAGGCCAGTTCCGCTCCCGGGTTGAGCAGCATGTCGGAGATGCGGGCGACCGGGATGAACGTCTCGACCGGATTCGTAGCCTGCGGAAAGCTGGCGACACCGATGGAACTGCGGTGCATCCCGACACCACCCTCGCCACAGAAAACATCGATGGACCGGTCTGGTTCTGCGAGGATGGGCCGGTTCAACCGGGCGGCAGCGCCTGGCCCCCGAAGCGGGCCAGAGCGACGGTGATGTTGTCCTTGCCGCCCTGGGCGTTCGCCCAGTCCACCAGGGCCTCGGCCAACCGGGTCGGCTCGGCATTCGCCGGATCGGTGACCAGCGCCCGGGCGACCACGGTCTCCAGCTCCTCGGGCGTGGAGGCGTAGTTCCACAGCCCGTCGGAGCAGACCAGCAACCAGCCCTCACCCGGCACCGGCAGCACCCCGCCGGTGGGTCGCAGATCGGGGGCGTCGCGGCCCAGCCACTTGGTGATCGCATGCGCCTGCGGACCGTTCTCGGCCAGCTCCCGTTCCACCCCGGCCGCGATCCGCATCTGTGCGACCGAATCGTCGACGCTCAGCTGCCGGGACTCGCCCCGGTCGGCCAACCAGTAGATCCGCGAATCACCGAGGGAGCCGTGCACGATCTCCCCGTCGGCGACGACCGCCGCGGCGAAGGTGCAGGAGGCGGTGCTGCCACCCATCGCGTTCGGATCCACCGGTTGATCGGGATCGGCGGGTTTCGCTGCGGTCGCGACGATCACCGCCTCGTTGGCGGCGCGAACCGCCTCGGCCAGGGCCGCCAGCTGGGCCTGCTGCCGGGACTGCTCGGTACCGAGCCCGCTGGGCCGCTGCTGCAGCAGCAGATCCCGCGCCGTCCGGGCCGCGGCCAGCGAGGCGATATCGGAATCGGCCGAGCTGGACACCCCATCGCAGACCACCAGCACCGCCCGGCCGGGCTCCTGGTCATCGATGGCCAGCGCCATCGCGTCTTCATTGCGGGGATGCCGGATCCCGCGGTCGCAGACGCCACCGACCCACGGCGCCGGCGACTCGGACCAGTGTTCGCGCATCGTCGGCGCCTTCGCCCCGCACTGCTCGCAATAGCCATCGGCATCCACCGTCCCGCCACACTCCCGGCACACCGTCGGGCGCTCGGCCTCGGCCGGCTCGGCTGGCTCGGACGGCTCGGCCCGCCGGGCACCCGGCAGGTGCACCGAGCGGCTGTCGCGGGCCGGTTCCGCCACCGGCTCCGGGCTGGTCGCGGTGGGCACCTGCTCGGCCCCGCAGCCCTCGCAGTAGGCCTCCCACGGTTGGATCTGCGATCCGCAGAAGGGGCACGGGGTCGGGCCGGGGGCGGACTTGTCCAGGGTCATCGAATCCTCACTCACAGCCAGCTCCACCGGCGCATCCGGTTGGCCCGATCGATCAGCTCCACCCGACGCTCCGGGTGATGGCGGGCCAGCGACCGGTACGCCTGCTCCAGCCCTTCGCGCAGCGACTCCTCCTGGGCCGGGTACGCCCCCACGGTGACCTTCGGCTGCGGTCCGGACCGGCGGACCTCGGCGAGTGCCCGCTCCAGGATGTTCACGCTGAACTCGTCGGCGTCCCGGCCCTCCAACCGGACCCCCTCGATGGACCGCATCGCCTGATCCAGATCGCCCAGCCCGTCGCCCAGGGCGAGCAGGTGCCGGGCGCGCAACCGGCGCGACTCGGCGTACCCCCGGCTGGTCGCCGGCACCATATCCAGTGCCGCGACCGCCTGCTCCAGCTCACCCCGCCGGCCGCGGATCCGGGCCAGCCCGAATGCCGAGGGGGTCACATAGTTGGCGTCGGTGGAGACACAGGTGGCATAGAGCGCCTCGGCCACCTCCGGCTCATCGCCGTTCTCACAGGCCATCGCCAGCGCGAGCTTGGGCGCGAGCTCTCCCGGTACCTGGCCGTAGACGGCGTTGAACGCCTGCTGTGCCTCCGGCCAGTCCTTCGCCTGCAGGGCTGCCAGCCCGGTCATCCAGACCGCCCGCCACTCCCACGGATCGGCCTGCAACAGTTGCTGCGCCTCCGACCGCACCAACCGCAGATCGCCGACCTGCAGGGCCGCCTGGCAGCGGGCCAACCGGATCTCCGCGGATTCCTCGGGTGCCTGCTGCAGCACCAGCAGCCGCTCACCGGGGTCGTCGATGTCGACATTGCTCAGCCAGCTGTGCTGCGGATCGGTGGTGTCGGGGCGGAGGCGGGGCAGCTGGTGCCAGTCGAGCTGTTCGCCGAGGAAGGTCGGCGGTTCGAAGAGCACCGAGGCGGCCGAGGTGAGCGCGGTGCCCGGGGTCCGCCGGGCGACGGTCTCGCGGAGCACGCCGAGCAGCTGCACCCGCAGTTCGTCGGCGTGCGAGAAGCGATCCGCCGGGTCCTTGGCGCAGCACTTGGCCAGCAGCCGATAGAGCGAATCGTTCCGCTGGAACAGCGGGGTCTGCTCGACCGGTGGCAAGGTGAACTCATAGGTCGTCTGATAGCCCTTGAATTCCGCGCAGAGCACCATCAGCGTGCGGCCGATGGTGAAGATATCGGACTCCACCGAGACACCGGCCCGGGCCACCTCGGGCGCCTGATAACCGATCGTGCCATAGATCGCGGATTCGTCGTCATCGACCCGGCGTACCCCGCCCAGGTCGATCAGCTTGATCGCGTCGCCGACCTGAATGATGTTGTCTGGTTTGAAATCGCAGTAGACCAGGCCCATGTCATGCAGGTAGGCGAACGCGGGCAGGGCCTCGATCAGATAGGCCATCGCCTGATCCGGGGGCAGCGGATCATAGTCGCCGTTGTTCGCCACCATCCGGTCCTTCAGCAGCTCCTTCAGCGACCGGCCGCCGACATATTCCATCACGATATAGCCGGCACCCTCGTGGGTGACGAAGTTGTAGATCTCCACGATCAGCGGATGTTCCACCTGGGCAAGGAATTGCTGCTCCGCGATGGCCGCGGCCAGGGCGTCCGCGTCCCCGGAATTGAGCAGGCCCTTGAGCACCACCCAACGGTTGGACACGTTGCGGTCGCGGGCCAGATAGATCCAGCCCAGGCCACCATGGGCCAAGCAGCCGGCAACCTCGTATTGACCGGCGACCAGGTCACCGGGCTGCAGCTTGGGGTCGAAGGAGAACGGGTTGCGGCACTTCGCGCAGAAGCCGGTGGTGCGACCGGGTCGGCCGGCACGGGAGCGACCGACCGGGGTGCCGCAGCTGGGGCAGTTGCGGCGGTTCTCCGGGACCACCGGATCCTTCATGATCGCGGCCGCGGGGTCGACCGCGGGGGCGGGTGGTACCCGGGTCAGGCCCGCGCCGATCCGGTTGCCGCGCATGCGTTGGGATCCGGTGCCGGTACGCCGGGTGGCGCGCGACCCGCTGCTCGCCGCGCGCCGCGAGCCGAGCGCGGTGGAGCCGAGCCGGGAGGAGCCGCGGGTGACCGTGGACAGGGCCGCATCGTCACCGACCGGGGCCGGGGCGACATCGGGCGGGGAGCCGCAGATGTCGCAGTAGCCGTCGCGGATCTCCCCGCCGCAGCCGGGCATCCGGCACCGGCCGGTGGCGCGGGCCGCCGGCGGCGCGCCCTTCACCGGGTTGAGCCGGCTGCTCGGCGGCGGTGAGGCCATGGTGGCCTCCTGGGCGCTGGCGGAGGCGGCCGAGGCGGGGGTCGGACTGCGCGGCGGGGCGGCGGCCCGGCCGCTGCCGGCCGGTGCCGGGACGCTCGGCGGCATCCCGCAGACATCGCAGTAGCCGTCGCTGATCGTGCCGGTGCAACCCGGCTGGGCGCATTTCACCGGGTCGCTCCTTCGCGGTCACGCGAGATCAACCACTGCACGCCCATCTCGTAGGCCTCGACGAGTTCGGTGGCGAGCGGGATGGGGGAGGGCCGGCGCTGCAGCACGTCGCTGGTGATCGCATCGATGGCGACCAGATCGCTGTCACCGGCGAAACCGGCCGCGGCCGCCTTCGCTCGCTCGGATTCCATGCGCTGCAACAGTTTCTCGCGTTCACCCAGGGCCCGGGAATAGGAGTCCTGGACCACCTGCATCGCCCGGCTCACCTGGTCCAGCCGTTGCAGGTAGGCCTCGATCTTCTCGGCGGTGTTCGGCAGTTCACCGAGTGCGGCGACGTCCGGGACGGCATACTTCGGCGCCGGTGCGACCTGCCGGACGCACTGGTCGACGAGCCGGGTGAGGGCGACCTCCCGCGATTCCAGATCGGCCCGCAGTTCGCGGGCGCGATCCACCAGCCCACGGGCGCGGCGGCGTTCCACGCCACCGACGATCAGGTCGCGTTCGAAGCGGGCGGCCTCGATCTCGGCGGGTCCGATCATGCCGCCGACATCACCACCCCGGCTGTGTTTCTCGGTCAGCTCACGGACCCGGGTGTCGAGGTCGGCGAGCTGGGCCTCGGGCGCGGCACGCAGCGCGGCCGGCTCGAGCTGCACCTGGTCGCGGATCCGCTCCAGCTGGGCGCGCAGATCCCGCAGCCGGGAGGTCAGCTCATCGGCCGCCGGGTCGAGCGCGAGCCGGGTCCGCAGCTGGGCCGCCATCGCATCGGAGAGCCGGCAGGCCTCCGGCAGTGACACCGCCAGCCCGCTCTGGGTGCTGCCGGGGGCGTGCGGCTGCCCATCGCCGGCATCCGCGCGGGCCAGCAGCGAGGGGTCGAGGGTGGCGTCCAACCGTCCCCAGACCAGGGCGGAGATCCGCTCCCGTTCGGTGGCACCGACTCGGCCGGAATCCCAGGTGGCCAGCAGCAGATCGAGCCGGTCCTTGACCGCCTTCCACAGCGCCATCGACAGCATCATGTCGCGGGTCAGCTGCGCCCGTTGCGGGGAGCGGACCACGGCGGCGTCGAGCAGGTCGAGCTCGCGGCGCCGGGCGGCGACCCAGGTGTCGAGTTCGCCGAGATAGCGGTGGATGACCTCCGCCGGCAGCGGTACGCCGATCCGCCCGGGGGCGAGCGGGGCGACCGCTGCCCGGGCCCGTTCGGTGGTGATCACGCGGCCCTCCCGTACTGCGGCTGCGGCGGCCGGCCGTCACCGGCGTAGGGGCGGACCCACCGGTCGTAGCTGCGCTGCCACTCACCGCTGCTCACCCGCTGGGCGAGCACCGCGTTCACGAATCGGATCATGTCCCTATTCTGCTTCGGCGCCAGAACGGCGAACGAGATCGGGATCCACGGCTCCGGGCCGACCTCGGCGTACGGGTCCTGGGCGGCCAGACCCCGGGCGATGGGCCGCGGTGCGACCAAGGAGTCGGCCTCACCGCGCTGGAACTTCATCAAGCAGTCGCTCCAGGTCCGGCCGGTGACCCTGGGCCGGCTCGGCGCCTGACTCCCGATCCAGGCGTCGATGGCCGTGCCGGCCGGTGTGCAGACGCTCCTGCGCTCGGCAGCATCGGCACTGGGCGAGACCCCGGGGCGCTCGATGGCGGCATGATCGGTGCTGAGATAGGGCGCCGACACCGCGGCCCCGTTCCAGGCGGCGCAGTCCATCGCGACCTGGTCGATGACCAGATCGATCTCGCCGCCGTCGATCTGGGCGAGCGCATCGGCGGGAGTGACCACCCGCAGGTCCAGCTTGGCGCCCGGGCCGAGAATCGCCTCGGCGATGCCGCGGGCCAGATCGATCTCGAACCCGGTGATGTCGCCGGTGCGGGCGTCCCGGGAGGCCATCGTCAGGGTGTCGGAGGAGACGCCGACGATCAGCCGGCCACGGTCGGCGACCCGGCCCATCGACGAGTTGCTGGGGACCTGTCCGGCCGGTGGGAGTTCGCTCGGGTCGAAGCTCCGGCCGGGATTCGAGCACTCCTGGGTCAGGCCACCACCCCTCTGAGTGGGGGTTGGCCGATACGGCACGTCGGTGGGCCGGTACCCGGCGGAGCAGCCGGCCAGCAGCACCGCCAGTGCCACCAGCACCGGGGCCAGTGCGCGAGGACGTGGGAAGCGGGACATCAGGCGTACTCCTTCAACCGGGTGCGTACGCCCCAGACGGCGCCGGCGATGGCCGCGAGCGCGGCCAGCATGCTGAGCACGGCGGCGGCGATCAGGCCGCCCCGCTGGTTGCGCAGACTGGTCGCGGCCCGGACCCCGGAATCGGTCATCACCTTGGTGATCTCGGTGTCGAAGCGGCCGAAGGTCATGTTCGAGCCGTTCGGCTCGCTGTTGGTCGCCAGGTCCCGGGCGTCGTCCCAACGGCCGGCGGCATCGGCGGCCCGGATCCGCAGATGGACGAACGAGTGCTGGTCCCACAACCCGGTCAGGCGTTCGCGTTCGATCGCGTCGGGGACCCGGCGCAGTGCATAGCGGGTCTCCCAGGAGGCATCCGCCCAGGACTGCTCCAGTCGACCACCGCCGGAGCGGGCGATCAGGGTGAGGTTCTCATAGACCTTGGCGTCGGAGGCCTGGGCCCGCGCGGTGGCGGCGGCCTGCGCGGTGGCCAGCGATTCACTGTTCACGGTGTGCATCGTGGTGGCGTTGTTGATCAGTGTCATCGAAGCGGTCATCAACCCGGCCAGCACCAGCACCGTCGCCGCGACCAGTCCGGGGTTGAACAGCCGGCGGAAGCGGCTCGCGATCACCACCATGGTCAGCACCAGGAAGCCGAGCGCGAGCAGCCCGCTGACCACGATCCAGCCCTGCGGGGCGTCTTCGGTCTGGTCGGCGACCCGCACGGAATTGCTGTTCACCAAGGAATCCAGGATCGGCAGGATGCCGGTGCGCAGTTCGGTACCGGCTTCGGTCAGGTACGCCTGGCCGACCGGGAAACCCTGCCGGTTGTTGTCGCGAGCCTGCTCCATGGTGCGTGCATAGCTGCCCATCCCGGCATTCACCCGGACCAGCGCGGTGCGGTCGGCCGGTTGCGCCTCGGCCGCTTCGACGACCAGTTGTTCGGCATTCTCCAGGGCCTGCTGGTACGCCTGCTGCTGGGACGCCTGCTCCTGGCCGCCGAGCAGGAAGGAGTTGGACAGGGTCGCGTCGGCGCGCAGCATCTCCGCCCGGATCGTCTGCACCCGCAGCAACTGATCGGTGTTGCGGACCGCCTCGGCCATCCGGTTCTGGGCGCTCAGCAGCACCGTGCCGGCGGCGACCCCGAACAGCGTCGTGAACAGGATCACGCAGGCCAGCAGCAATCGCAGCAGCTTCGGGGTCGGCAGTGCGGCGACCTTCGCCAGCGGACCGGGCAACCGCGTCGGTGCACCACCGACCTGCAGGGCGACGTCGGGTTTCCGCGCCTGGTCGGGTGGTCGTTGCTGGACTGCTGGTGCCTGCTGGGGTGCGGGAGCTGCGGTCACGACCTCGCCCCGGATTCCTTGCTGGGTTCGGATTCCGGCTCATCGCCGAAGTCGACGGTGCCGGGATCCCCGGCCTCGGAAACCTCCTCGGGCGCGGTCAGCGGCTGCCCGGGGGCCGGCTGCAGACCGGCCAGATCGGGCAGCTCGTCCTCCTCGTCGTCCAGCTCGCCGAGGTCGTCGGGCAGCAGCTGGCGCAACTCATCCAGCGACGGTTCGTCCACCTCGCGCAACCGCCAGGCGTGCGCACCGACCGCCGCCTCCAGGCAGTTCCGGGCGTACCGGCCGTTGCCGAAGGTCGAGTCGCGGACCTGTTCGGCGAGCAGACCGCGGAACCGGTCGACGGTTTCGGTGGGGGCGTCGTAGTCGGCGTTCTCGACCATCCCGGTGAAGATCTCGACCAGTTCCTCATCGGTGTAGTCGTCGAAGGAGATGGTGGTCCGGAAGCGGGAGGTGAGGCCCGGGTTCTCGGCGATGAAGACCTGCATCGGCAGCGGATATCCGGCCACGATCACCACCAGATCGTCGCGGTTGTCCTCCATCTCCTTGACCAGGGTGTTGATCGCCTCGGTGCCGTACTGGTCGCCGGAGAGCGAATAGGCCTCATCGATGAACAGCACCCCGCCGATCGCCGAGTCGACGACCTCGGCGGTCTTGATCGCGGTCTGGCCGAGGTAACCGGCGACCAGCTCCGAACGGTCCACCTCGACCAGCTGGCCCTTGCTGAGCAGCCCGAGCGCCCGGTAGATGCCGGCCACCAGCCGGGCCACGGTCGTCTTGCCGGTCCCGGGATTGCCGACGAAGACCAGATGCCGGGTCACCGTCGGACTGGTCAACCCCTCTTTCGCGCGCAGCCCTTCGACGCGCAGCACTGCGGCCTGCTTGTGGATCTCGTCCTTGACCCGGGCCAGACCGGTCAGTGCGTCGAGCTCGGCGAGCAGCTCCTCCAGCGTCCTGGGCTCCGGTTCCGGTTCGGTGTCCTCGGTGGCCTCGGTAGCGGGTGCCGGTTGGGTCGGTGCGGGCTCGGTGGGCGCGGGCTCGGTCGGGGCCGGTTGTGCCGGTGCCTGGCCGCCCGGCAGCCCGCCGAAGGCACCCGGGCCGAGCGGCTGGGTCGGGTCAAGGTCGAGGCTGGAGCCGAGCGGGGAGGTGGCGCGGCCCGGGAAGTCCTGCTGCTGGCGGCGGACGCTGCTCTGCAGCTGGTCCAGCACAGTGCGCAGCACCTGCGGCGCCTGCCGGGCGAACTCCTGGGCCCGGTTCGGCGGCTCGCTCGCCACCGGTGCGGCGGGTTCACCGGGCTGCGGCGGGTTGGCCGGGGTCGGGTTCGGCGTCGGGTGGTGGCCGGGCAGCGCCGCCAGCTGGGCGGCGGCGACGGCCTGGGCGTTGCCGGCGACCCGCTGGTTGGGTTCGCCCAGGTTGCAGGCGCTGGTGGCGACCTCGGCCAACACCCGGGCGTACGCCGGGGCCTGCTTCGGCCGGGACTGGATCAGCTCGTGCAGCAGCGCGGTGGGCGCGCCGCGCCAGCGGCGACCCCGCTGGGCCATCCCCATGAACCGTTCCGCGCTGGGTGGTTCGCCGACCTGGTCGGCCCAGTCGATGAAGGCCTGCCGCCCGGCCTCGGAGACGGTCGCGGCGAGCGCCATCCCCTCCTCGCGCGCGGCGGCGGGATCGAGCCCGGCGGCGTCGGCGACGACCTCCAGCCGATCGAGGGCGTCGGCAAGACTTCCGGTTGTCTCGGACATCGGTGACTCCTCGGCGCTCAGGGCAGGTCGAGCGGATTGGCGGGCTGCTGGGGGGAGGACTGCATCGGCGGGGATTGCCGTGCTGGCTGGGATTGCGGAGCTTGGGTCGGCTGGGGCGGTTGCTGCTGGGCGGCATTCAGATCGAGTTCGCCGCCGGTCGACTCGCCGCCGAAGCGGGCGGTCAGGAAGCGGCCGTGCGCGACCAGGGCCTCGGCGTCGGAACGGGCCACCGCGTCGAAGATCTTGTCCATCGTCGCGCCCAGCAGGTCGAGCTGGTCGATCAGCAGCATCAGGCTGGTCTTGCCGGCCTCGATCGGCCGCGAGTCCGCCCAGTCCCTGGGCAGCCGCAGGTACGCCCCCAGAGCCTCCGGCAGATAGTCGGTGGCGGTGGCCATCACCGCGTAACTGTCCGAGGAACCCAGCCCCACGCTGCGCATCCGCGGCAGCGTCTCGCGCACACCGGTGGAGACTCGGCGTACCCGCGCCAGCACCACCGGATTCAACTGGGCCCGGGCGGCGAGCTCCTCGGTACGGTCCAGGGCGTTGAGGATGTCGTGCTCGGTCGGCACCTTCGGCGCGGTCGTCGCACCCTCGGGCTCGAGCTTCTCGTTGACCCCGCGTACCCAGTCCAGGAAACCCATCGGCTACCGGCCCTGACCGGGCGTACCGCCCTCGAAGTCCATCGAACCCGACGCCAGCCGCTGGTCGGCCTGCGAGACCCGGTCCAGATAGGCCTTGGACTTGTCCACCTCGTGCTCCAGCACACCGATGGTCTGCGCCATCGAATCCAGCGCCTGCAGCTTGAACTGGTCGATCGAATCCATGGTGGCGTAGATGTTGGCGAAGGCGTTCTGCAGCTGCGGCAGCCCGACGCTGGCCTCGGCGGCCTGCTTCTGGATGTCGGCGGAGTTCTGCTTCAAGGCCAGCGAGGTCTGCTCGATGATGTTGCTGGTGGTGGTGTTCAGCGCGGTGATCTGGTCGAGCACCAGTCGCTGGTTGGTGAGCGCCTGGGAGACGATCACCGCGGTCCGCAGCGCCGACATCGTCGTCGTCGCGGCCCGGTCGACACCCTTGATCAGCTCGAGGTTGTTCTTGATGATGATGTCGATCGCCAGATAGCTCTGGATCGAGACCGCGAGCTGGGTGAGCAGATCCTGATGCTTCTGGCGGACATAGAACAGCACGTCCTGGCTGAGCGCCTGCGCCTTGTCCGGATCGGCCATCTCCAGTTCGGCGATCTGCGCCGACAGTTTCGCATCCAGCCGCTCGGCGATGTAGATGTACTGGTTCAGCCGGCCCATGGTCGCCCACAGGTTCTGCTTCTCCATGTTCAGCGCGACATTGTCCTTGGTCAGCTCGTCCTTGCCGTTCTGCAACGAATGCAACAGGCCGTTGAGATGGGACTGAGCCGACTGGTATTTGCGGAAGTAGTCGACGATCTTGTCGCCCATCGGGATCATGCCGAGGAACTTGCGCACCCCGGTGGCCTGGGCGGCATCGAGATCCTCGACGGTACGCCGGAGCTCCAGCAGGGTCTTGCCGATCGACGAGCCCTGGGAGATGCCGCCCTCCTTGAGCGCCTTGACCGGTGCGTTCAGCAACCGGTTCGAGGTCTCGGCGGCCTTGCGGACATCGGCATCACCCATGTTGCGGACCGCGGTGGCCTGCGCCTCCATCTCCGGCGACTTGGCCTGGGCGGAGGTCAGTGCGCCCATGAACGCGTCCACCTTCTGATCCAGCACCGGGACCTGCTCGGCCTTCACCGGCGGCGCCATCTTCGGCGCCTGGGTCGCGGTCACCGGCGCGGGCGCCGGCGGGGCCTCCAGGGTGAGCACGGCCTCCGCACCCGCGGGCGGGGTGAGCGGGGCGGGCTGGGCCGCCTGGGCGGTGCTCGGATCCGGTTGCATGCTGCTCATCGTGTCCCCTCGGTGGACGGGTGTTGCGGACAATCTACCGGGGTCGGGTGTTGCTTCGGGGCCCGATTCGAAGGCAGCTGGAACCGGTTGGGGGAGCGATCAGTGCTCGGCGCCGTTGTGCTTGGGGAAGGCCCGGATACCGCGCCAGGCGAGGGAGGAGATCAGGTCGACCGCGCGCTTCACGTCCAGGTCGTCGCTGGCCTCCGCCGCCCAGTGCCGGGCGCTGACCTGGGCCATCCCGACCAGCGACATGCCGAGCAGTTCGGCCTGCTCGTCCGGCAGTCCGGTGTCACCGGCGATCACCGCGCCGATCTCGCGGGCGATGTCCTGGTGCGCCCGCCAGAGCCGTTCCTGCACCTGGGCGTCCCCGGTCAGGTCGGACTCGAAGACGAACCGGAACGAGCGGCCCGAGTCGGAGACGAAGTCATAGAAGGCGCCGATCGTGCGATAGACCCGGTCGCGGTTCTCCTCGGTGGACTGCAGGGCCTCGGTGACGCGCTCCACGAGCTGGTCGCAGGCCCGGTCGACCAGGGCCAGATAGAGATCCAGCTTGGAGGCGAAATGCTGGTACAGCACGGGTTTGGAGACGCCCGCGGCCTCGGCGATGTCGTCCATCGCGGCGCTGTGATAGCCCTTGGCGGCGAACACCGCACCGGCCACGTCGAGCAGCTGCAGGCGCCGTTGTTCCCGGGGCAGGCGTTGTCTGGCGCCAGTGCCCGGTCGGGTTCCGCTGCTGTCGTGCATTCCGACATGCTACCGGCGCGTCACCCTCGCGGAGGTCTCGTCCGGCCCGCGTCGCGGTTCATTTCTCGGGCTCACTTCACCGGCGGGAGTGGCGGTGGGTCCACCGGATCCAGCAGTTCGGCGAACAGGTCGCCGTGTTCGTCGACCCGGTCCAGCACCTCGCTGGGGGTGAAGCGCAGATCCTCGACCTCGCGCACGGCGGCGACCTCGTCCCACTCCAGCGGGGTGGAGACACCGGCCCAGGCGCGGCCGCGCAGCGAGTAGGGGGCGACGGTGTTGCGGGCGGCCAGATTCTGGTTGTGGTCCAGGTAGACCCGGCCGGTGCGTTGGGCGACGGTGATGGTGCCGACGAAGTAGTCGGGTTCGGTCCGGGCCAGCAGCGCGCCGAGCGACTGGGCGTACGCCGTGACCGCGCGGGCGGGAGCCGGTTCGATCGCGGCGTACACCTGGAGCCCCTTGGAGCCGGTGGTCTTGACCAGCGGCAGCAGCCCGTCGGTGGCGAGCAGCCCGCCGACGAGCTGGGCGGCGTGCGCGAGCCGGTCGGCGGTCAACCCCTCGCCCGGGTCGAGGTCGATCACCACGGTGTCGCTGAGCGGCTCGCTGGGGGAGTCACCGGTGCCGCGGACGGTGATCGGCCGCTCGGCGGCGGAGTCGCCGTGCCACTGCGGCACGTGCAGTTCCAGGGCGGCCAGATTGGCCAGATAGACCAAGGTGGCCCGCTCGCCGGCGACCACGTAGTCGACGATCCCGTCCCCGGTGGAGACCGGCATCGTGGTCACCCAGTCGGGGCACCCGTTCGGCTTGTTCTTCTCATAGAAGGTGATCGACCCCGCGGCGACCCCGTCGGGGAAACGCACCCGGGTCAACGCCTTGTCCGCCAGATGCGGCAGCATCGTCGGCGCGATCCGCAGGTAGTAGTCGATCACCTCACCCTTGGTGAGCCCGATCTCGGGATAGAGCACCTTCTCCAGATTGGACAGCACCAACCGCCGGCCGTCGACCTCGGTGGTCACCTCGCTGCGTTCGCTGCGTGCAGGCATACCGGCGATGCTATCGGCGAGCCCACCCGCACGATCAGTCCTGGGCAGGCCGCCAGCTCAGCACCAGGTCGATCAACCCGGGGAACCGCTCGTTCAGCTCGGCCAGCCGGACCCGGCTGCGGCGTTCCAGACCGTACTGCCGCTGGGTGATCACCCCCGCCTCGCGGAGCGCTTTGAAGTGATGGGTGAGGGTGGACTTGGGTCGGTCGAAGCCGAACCAGCCGCAGGTCTGATCGAACCCCTCGGAGCTGTGCAGCAGTCGCTGCACGATCGTCAGCCGCAGCGGGTCGGCCAGCACACCCAGCACTCGTTCCAACCGGATGTCCGCCACCGCCGGTTCCGGCAACCGATCGGGCAGGCCGTCGGGCTCGGTGTCGCTGCGATAGGTGGGGGCCAGCGTGCTCATGGCGCCAGCGTACCCAAAGTACGAACAGACTCGAACTTGTGGATCAGTTCGACTATGTTCGTACTGCTACGAGTCGGATCGAACAGGAGGTCAGTGATGCGAACCGTGGAACGACACGGCCTGGGATGGTCGATCGCGGCGGCGATCGCCGTCACGTCGGTGTTCGTGCTCTCCAACGCACCGACACCGCTCTATGTGGCCTGGCAGCGCGAATGGGGGTTCTCCTCCGGCACCCTGACGGTCGTCTTCGCGTGCTACATGGCCGGGCTGGTCGGCACCCTGACCGTGGCGGGGCGACTCGCGGACCGGTACGGACGCCGGGTCGTGCTGCTGCCCGCGCTGGCCGCCGCGATCGTCTCGGCACTGCTGTTCCTCTTCGCCCAGAACGTGGTCTGGTTGCTGGTGGCTCGCCTGCTGGCCGGGATCTCGGTGGGCGGGTCGGTGACCGCGGGAATGGCCGCCGTGGTCGACCTCGCGCCGGCGGCGCGACGCCGGATCGGTGGGCTGTTCGCCTCGGTGTCGATGGTGCTGGGCGCCGGGCTCGGGCCGCTGCTGTCCGGCTCCATCGCGCGCCAGACCGGTACGCCGCAACCATGGGTCTTCGGCCTGGTGACCGCGCTGACGGTCATCGCCTTCGGCATCGGGGTACGCCTGCCGCTCGGCCGGCCGGAGGGTCCGGTGGCCACCGGTGGCCGGTTGTGGCGCTGGCCGCGGCCGCCGCGGGATCGGCGTCGGGAACTGGTCTGGGGTGCGGTCACCTTCGGCCCCGGGATCACCGCCACCTCCTTCGTGCTGTCGCTCGGACCCTCGGTGCTGGCGGGGCCCGTCGGCGTCCGGGACCCGTTCATCGCCGGACTGATCGCCTGCGCGATGTTCCTGGTCGCCACCGGCATCCAGTTCGCCGTCGGCGGATGGTCCACCCGGACCCAGCTCGGGGTGAGCTCGATCGCGGCCGTCGCCGCGATGGTGCTGCTCGGTCTCGCGGTGACGGGGGCCGGGCGGTGGCCGATGTTCCTCGCCGCCGCGCTGCTTTCCGGTGCCGCCCAGGGGCTGGGGCAGCTCGCCGGGTTGACGCCGATCGCCACCCGGATCGCCCCGGATCGGCGGGCGGAATCCAATGCGGCGTTGAACATCTCGGGCTACCTGCCCGCGGGTGCGCTGCCGGTCGCCACCGGTTATCTGGCCGATGCGGTCGGGCTGCCCGTCGCGGTGCTCGCCTTCGCGGCCGTGCTCGGGGTCTTCGCCGTCATCGCCCTGCCACTGGTCCGGATCAGCACCGGCCGCCACGTGGGTGCTGCCGAGGAGTCCGCCACGGCGCGCGTACGCTGAACGGGTGCAGACAGACCCCTTGGTGGAACCGGCGGAATCCCTGACCGCGGAGGAAATGCGGCGATATGCCCGGCACCTGACGCTGCCCGAGGTCGGGGTGGGTGGACAGCGCCGGCTGAAGAACGCCCGGGTCCTGGTGATCGGCGCCGGTGGGCTCGGCTCGCCGACCCTGCTCTATCTCGCCGCCGCCGGGGTGGGCACGATCGGGGTGGTCGACTTCGACGTGGTGGAGGAATCCAACCTGCAGCGGCAGGTGCTGCACGGCGTCGCCGATCTCGGGCGGCCCAAGGTCGACTCCGCCGCCGATGCGGTCGCTCGGCTCAACCCGCTGGTCCGCCTGATCAAGCACCCGGTGCGGATCGACACCGACAACGCCCTCGAGCTCATCGGCGGGTACGACCTGGTCATCGACGGCACCGACAACTTCGCCACCCGCTACCTGGTCAACGACGCCTGCGCCCTGCTCGGCAAGCCCTACGTCTGGGCCTCGATCCTGCGGTTCGACGGCCAGATCAGCGTCTTCTGGGCCGGCCACGGACCCTGCTACCGCTGCATCTTCCCCGATCCGCCGCCGCCGGGTGCGGTGCCCAGCTGCGCCGAGGGTGGCGTACTCGGCCTGCTCTGCGGAGCGATCGGCTCGGCCCAGGCGGCCGAGGCGGTGAAACTGCTGCTCGGTGCGGGCGACCCGCTGCTCGGCCGATTGCAGGTGCACGACGCGCTGCGGGCCAGCTGGCAGCAACTCCCGGTGTCCGCCGATCCGGACTGCCCGCTGTGCGGTGCGAATCCGCGGATCACCACCCTGCTTGAGGATTACCAGGATTTCTGCGGCATCGGCCGCGGTACGCCGGAGGCCGGCGAAGGCGACGAGGAAGGCGATGGCATGGCGGAAGAGATCTCGGTGGAGGAACTGCGTGATCGGCTCGCCGCCCGCGAGCGCGGTGAGGACCACTTCGTGCTGGTCGACGTCCGGGAACCGGTGGAGCGGGAGATCAGCGTGATCCCCGAATCGGTGCTGATCCCCAAGGGTGCCTTCGAGGAGGACGCAGTCGATCTGGCCCGGCTCGCCGAGGCCGCCGACGGGGGAGAGGTGCTGCTCTACTGCCGCTCCGGTGCCCGCTCGGGTCAGGTGCAGCAAATCCTGCTGAGCAAGGAGATCCCGGCCCTCAACGTGACCGGTGGCGTACTCGCCTGGTCGGATCGGATCGACCCGAGCCAGCCGAAATACTGACCACGCGGGCCGACCCGGGCCCGGACATGCAAGGAGGCGGCACCCCGCAAGGTGCCGCCTCCGTGGCTGTCGACTCTGATCAGATCAGAGCGGACGAACCTTGTCCGCCTGGGGGCCCTTCGGTCCCTGGGTGGTCTCGAACTCAACCCGCTGGCCCTCATCGAGGGTGCGGAAGCCTGTGGTCTCGATCGCGCTGTAGTGCACGAAGACGTCGTCATTCGGGCCACCGCCGTCGACGGCGATGAATCCGTAGCCCTTTTCGGCGTTGAACCACTTGACGGTTCCCTGTGCCATTCTCTCTACCTTCTCCTTGAAACGTGGAGCCGCGCCATGCGACCCCGCAACTGCTGGGGCTCACCCGACGAAGCCCTGGACCCGGAAGAAAACCCGCGACACAAGTACTTCTGCAGTGGGACAAGCCTTGCACACCCTGTACCCCGCTAGCACCGTACTCACCCATCTTTGTCTACTTATCTAGGTATTATTGGGGTTTGCTCCCATCCGGAGGGTGGCATATCCCCTAGTCAGATAGTGATTCGCTGGATGAGGAGACTCTCCTTCTGCGTTGTGATGCTGGACACATCGGCCAGTCGCCGGGGCACGGCAGGGGCACTGTCGGCGGGGTCTGCTTGCATGGGAGTCGGCAGCGGACGAGGCGGCGGATCGAGGAGGCAGACGGGGATGGTGCGAGTCGGGCTGCGGCGAGCCGAGACCGTGGTGACGGTGCCGGCACTGGATGCCGATCAGCAGCGGGTCGTCGACCATGACCGGGGCCCCTTGCTGGTCCTCGCCGGACCCGGCACGGGCAAGACCACCACCCTCGTCGAGGCCGTCGTTGCGCGGTTGCGCACGAATGGGACGGGGTCGGAGTCCGGGCGTACGCCGCTGGTGCTGACCTTCTCGCGGCGGGCCGCCGCCGACCTGCGGGAGCGGATCACCGCCCGCCTCGGCCGCTCCACCGCGACCCCGTTGGCGATGACCTTCCACTCCTTCTGCTACGCCCTGCTGCGCCGCTTCGGCGCCGGTGATCACGAACCCGGGGTGGCGGAGGCGTCGGCCGGGCTGCGGCTGCTCACCGCCCCCGAGCAGGAGTTCCGGGTCCGCGAGACCCTCGCCGGGCTGGCCGAGCGGGACCCGGGGCTGACCGACTGGCCGCCGGGCATGCGGGCGGCGTATCCGACCCGCGCGTTCGCCGCCGAGGCCCGGCAGGTCATCGCCCGGGCCCGGCAGCTCGGCCTCGACCCCGAGGATCTCGAACACGCCGCCGAGCTGGCCGACCGGCCGGAGTGGGCCGGGGTGGGCCGGTTCATGGAGGAATACCTCGAGGTGCTCGATTTCGAGGGCGTGCTCGACTACTCCGAGCTGGTGCACCGCTGCCGGATCCTGCTCACCGACCCCGAGGTGCTCGCCACCCTGCGTGCTGAGATCGACGGCATCTACGTCGACGAATACCAGGACACCGATCCCTCCCAGGTCGCCCTGCTCAGCGAGCTGGCCGGTCCCGGCGGCACCGTCGTCGCGGTCGGTGACCCGGACCAGTCCATCTACGGCTTCCGCGGTGCCGAGGCGCGCGGCATCCTCGACTTCCCCGACCGGTTCCGCACCGCCGACGGCGATCCCGCGCCGGTGCTGGCACTCGGCACCACCCGCCGCTACGGCAGCCGGATCGCCGATGCCACCGGTCACCTGGCCGACCGGCTGCCGCTGGCCCGCAGCCTGCCCGCGGAGGTCCGCGAGCGGTTCCGCCACCCGGCCACCGACCCCGCCGGCCCCGCCGGCCGGGTCGAGATCTACGGCTTCGAATCCACCGGCGCCCAGGCCGAACACGTCGCGGATCTGCTGCGCCAGGCCCATCTGCGCGACGGCCTCGACTGGTCCGAGATGGGGGTGCTGGTGCGCAGCGGGCGCCGCGACCTGCCGCCGTTGGTGCGAGCCCTGTCCGCCGCCGGTGTGCCGGTCGAGGTGGCCGGTGACGAGATCGCGCTCTCCGCCGAGCTCGCCGTCCGGCCGCTGCTGCTGGCCCTGCAGGTCGCGCTGCGCGTCGACGGGCCCGATGTCGACGAGACCGCGCGGCTGCTGGTCTCCCCGCTCGGTGGCCTGGACAGCCTGGGAGTGCGCCGACTCGGGCGGCGGTTGCGTGCCGCGGAGCGGGAGGAGCTCGGCGGCGCGCTGCCCGAGTCGTCGGCCGAGCTGTCTCGGCTGGCGCTGATCGATCCCGGCCGGTTGGCCGATGCGGAACGGTCCGGCGGCCCGTCCCGCGAGCTGGAGCAGGCCCGCAGGCTGGCGGTGCTGCTCGCCGAGGCCCGGGCCCGGATCGAGTCCGGCGGCACCGCCGAGGAGGTGCTCTGGCTGCTCTGGTCCGGCACCGACTGGCCGGCCCGGTTGCGCGCCGATGCCTTCGGTGGTGGGGATTCCGCCCGCCGCGCCGACCGTGACCTGGACGCGGTCTGCGCCCTGTTCGACATCGCGGTCCGCTCCGAGGAACTGGTCGGTGCCCGCGGGGTCGAGTCCTTCCTGGCCGAGGTGGAGGCCCAGCAGATCCCGGCCGACACCCAGCGCGAGGGCGATCTGCGCGGCCGCGGCGTACGCCTGCTCACCGCGCACCGGGCCAAGGGTCTGCAGTGGCGGCTGGTGGTGGTCGCCGGGGTGCAGGAGGGTGGCTGGCCCGATCTGCGGGTCCGGGGTTCGCTGCTGGAGGCCGATCGGCTGGGCCGGCAGGGACCCGGTGGCGGCGCCGGGCTCACCGAGGGCCTCTCGCTCGGTGCCCGGTTGGCCGAGGAGCGCCGATTGTTCTACGTCGCCTGCACCCGGGCCCGGGAACGGTTGGTGGTGACCGCGGTCGAGGGCACCGAGGGGGAGGGTGACCAACCGTCCCGATTCCTCAGCGAACTGCGTACGCCGCAGCAGCAGATCACCGGCCGGCCGCGCCGGCCGCTCACCCTGGCGGCTCTGGTCGGTGAGTTGCGCCGGATCTCGGTCGACCCCGACCAGTCACCGGTGCTGCGCGATGCCGCGGCGGTGCGGTTGGCCCGGTTGGCCGACGCGGTCGACGACGAGGGCCGGCCGCTGGCCCCGGCCGCGGATCCGGCCAACTGGTGGGGAATGCGTGCGGTGAGCCGGGCCGGTGACCCGGTCGTGGCGCCGGGGGATCCGGTGCGGTTGTCCGGGTCGAGCCTCGGTTCGCTGCTTGCCTGCCCCCGGCAGTGGTTCCTGTCCCGGCGCGCCCAGGGCGAGTCCGGGCGGCGCACCGCCGCGAGCACGGGTGAGGTGATGCACGTGCTGGTCGACCACGCCGCCCGCGAGGACATCCCGCCCGACGAGCTGGTCGGTCACCTCGACGAGATCTGGGAACAGCTTGACTTCGCCGCGCGCTACCGCTCCGCGGTCGAACGGGTGGAGGCCGAGGCGATGGTGGAACGCCATGCCGCCTGGCTGACCGCCAACGCCCACCGCGAGGTGCTCGGCACCGAGGTGCCGTTCAAGCTGCCGGTCGAGGTGGACGGCGAACGGGTGCTGCTGACCGGCACCGTCGACCGGCTGGAACGCCTCGGTGACGGCCGACTGCACGTGGTGGATTTCAAGACCGGCAAGACCGCGCCGGAGAAGTCGGAGCTGCCCGGACACGAACAGCTCGGGGTCTATCAGCTCGCCGCCCAGCAGGGCGCCTTCGACGAACTGGCCCCCGGTGAACGCCGGGTCGGCGGCGCCGAGCTGGTCTATCTGCGGCTCCAGGATTCCGGTGACCAGCCCTATCCCATGGTGTTCAATCAGGCGTCGTTGGACGATCAGCCCCAGCTGCCCGGCGAGGAGGGCACCCGGCAGACCTGGGTGCACGACAAGATCGCGCAGGCGGCGGCGATCGTGCGCGAAGAGCGGTTCGACGCACGCGTACAGAAATCCTGCAGGTATTGCGCTTTCGCCGATTCCTGCCCGGCCAAGTCGGCGGAGGTGGTCCAGTGATCTCCGCGGTCACCCCGTTGCGGCTCAGGCATCGGCTGAGTTCCCCCGAGGAACTGTCCGAGGCGCTCGGCATCCCGTTCTCCGACCAGCAGCTGACGGCGATCACCGCGCCGCTGGAACCGGGCGTGATCATCGCCGGCGCCGGGTCCGGCAAGACCACGGTGATGGCCGCCCGGGTCGTCTGGTTGGTCGGCTCCGGTGCGGTACGCCCCGATCAGGTGCTCGGGCTGACCTTCACCCGCAAGGCCGCCGCCGAGCTGTCCGCGCGGGTCCGGGCGGCCCTGCTGCGGGCCGGGGTCCTCGATCTGGACGGCATCGACGAGGCCGGTGAGCAGGTGGTGATGACCTACGACGCCTACGCCGCCCGCCTGGTCGCCGAACACGGCCTGCGGATCGGGGTCGACTCCGAACAGACGATGATCACCGGCGCCACCCGGTTCCGACTGGCGTCGCGGGTGGTTGCCGCCGCCGCCGGGCCGTTCGAGGCGATCTCCCGGTTGCAACCCCAGTTCGTCGCCGACCGGGTGCTCAAGCTCGACGCGGAACTGCAGGCCCACCTGGTCGGTCGCGCCGAGCTGGATCGGCACGCCCGCCGGTATCGGACCGACTGGGACCAGGCCCCGCTGGCACGGGGCGGCCGCCGCTACAAGGACGTCGAGCGGGCGGAGGCGGTGCTCGCGGAACGGCTCGAACTGGCCAGCCTGGTCGGTGACTACCAGGGGCTCAAGCGGCGGCTCGGGGTGGTCGAGTTCGCCGACCAGATGGCCACCGCCGCGCACCTGGTGCGTGCCGCCCCCGAGGTCGCCGAGCTGGTCCGCGACCAGTTCAAGGTGGTGCTGCTGGATGAATACCAGGACACCTCGGCCGCCCAGGCGATGGTGCTGCAGGGGCTGTTCTCCGGGCCCGACGCCGACCACGGCCGCGGGCACCCGGTGACCGCGGTCGGGGATCCGTTCCAGGCGATCTACGGCTGGCGGGGCGCCGCGGCGAACAACATTCTCAACTTCAGCAACGAATTCCCGCGCGCCGACGGTGGCCCGGCCCCCGACTTCACGCTGACCGTCAACCGGCGATCCGGGCAGACGATCCTCGATGTCGCCAACGTGCTGGCCGCGCCGCTGCGCAGCGACCCGCTGCTCGCTGACGGGCCGGTCGATCTCACCGACACGCGGCTGGTCGCACCGGCCAGCTCCGGGCCGGGTGAGGTGCGGGCCGCGACCTTCGAGACCTGGCCCGAGGAGGTCGCCTGGATCGGTGAGCAGGTGGCCGCCGCGCACCAGACCGGTGCGGTGGACCAGTGGTCGGAGATCGCCATCCTGACCCGGCGCAATGGCGACATCGGCCCGCTCTATACCGAGCTGACCTCCCGCGACATCCCGGTCGAGATCGTCGGGCTCGGTGGCCTGCTCGGACTGCCCGAGGTGCGCGATGTGGTCGCCACCTTGCGGGTGCTCGACGATGTCACCGCGAACCCCGCGCTGATCCGCCTGTTGAGCGGGCCGCGCTGGTCGATCGGACCGCGAGATCTGGCCCTGCTCGGCAGCCGGGCCCGCGAGCTCGCCGGGGACCGGGAGGACAGCGACGACGGCGAGGAGAGCATCACCGCCGACCTGCAGGACGCGGTCGCCGATGTCGACCCGACCAGTGTGATCAGCCTGCTCGACGCCCTGGAGAATCCCGGCGAGGGGCCCTATTCGGAGGCGGCGCGGGAGCGGTTCGCCGCCTTCGCCGCGGAGTTGGCCGGGTTGCGGGCGCATGCCGACGAACCGGTGCTGGACCTGACCCGGCGGGTGATCGGCACCCTCGGCCTGGAGGTCGAACTGGTCTCCACACCCCAGTTCGCGGTGACCGAGCGGCGCAACCAGCTGGCGGTGTTCACCGACGCGGTCGCCGACTACGTCGATGTCGACGGCGATGCGTCGCTGTCGGGGTTGCTGGCCTATCTCCTCGCCGAGGAACAACAGGGCAACGGGCTGGATCAGGCCACCCCCTCCGAGGCCGACTCGATCAAGCTGTTGACGGTGCACAAGGCCAAAGGGCTCGAGTGGCGGCAGGTCTATCTGCCCGCCCTGGTCGAAGGGGTGTTCCCCTCGACCCAGGTGTTCGACAACTGGGTCAAGAACGCCGCGGCGCTGCCGGCCGATCTGCGCGGGGACCGGGAGTGGATCCCCCAGCTGGAGGAGGTCAGCAACGACGGGCTGAAGGCGTTCTCGGAGTCGCTGAAGAAGCAGCAACTGCATTCGGAGGACCGGCTCGGTTATGTGGCGGTGACCCGCGCCAAGCAGGTGCTGGTCGGCACCGGGCATGTCTGGCGACCGGAGAATTCCAAACCACGCAAGCGATCCGGCTATCTGCAGGCGATCATCGACGAGGCGACCCGGCAGGACCGGGTGCTCGCCGAGGCACCGCCGCTGGCACCGGATGCGACCAACCCGCTGGACCGCTCGGCCGAGCCGACACCGTGGCCGCGGCCGCTGGATGAGGACGCCCAGGGTCGGCGCCGGGATGCCGCCCGGGCCGTCCAGGCCGCCCGCGCCCGGTTCGCCGAGACCGGTGAGCACGAGCCGGTGGACACCGCACCTGCCCTGCTCGATGAGGCCGAGACGATCGCCGGCTGGGACGCCGATGCCGACCAGCTGCTCGCGGAGGCGCGGGCCGCGCGCCGCGGCCGCCGCGAGGTCACCCTGCCGAGCGCGGTCTCGGCGACCAACCTGCTCACCGCCGTCGACGACCCGGAGGCGTACGCCGAGGCGCTGTTGCGGCCGATGCCCCGGCCGCCGTCGCGCAGTGCCCGGTTCGGGACCCGCTTCCATGCCTGGATCGAGCAGCACTATGCGCTGCGGGGTGCACCGACGCCGCTGGTCGATCCCGACGAGCTGCCCGACCGGGCCGACACCGGCGCCGCCGACGAGCTGGCGCTGCGGGAGTTGTGCGCGCGGTTCGCCGGCGGCCGGTTCGGTGAGCGGGTGCCCTACGCCCTGGAGGCGCCGTTCACGCTGCTGCTGGACGGCTTGCTGATCCGCGGCCGGATCGACGCCGTCTATCGCAGCGAGGATCCACGCCACGACTGGCAGATCGTGGACTGGAAGACCGGCCGGGCCGAGGCGACCGATCCGGGCCAGCTGGCGCTCTACCGCCGGGCCTGGGCGGAGCTGCACCAAATCCCGGTGGAGCGGGTCGACGCGGTCTTCTATTTCGTCCGCACCGACCAGCTGGTCCGCCCCGATGAGCTCCCCGACGTATCGGCCATGCTCGACGCGCTAGCGTGAGCGCCGTGGACTACTGGAACCGGGGCAGCCTGCTCGATCGCGTCGAGGCCGAACGGTCCGATCCCGACTGGATCGCCGCCCAGTGGGAGCACGCCAGCGTGCTGCCGATCGATGGGTCCGGACAGGTGGCCTGCACCGCGGACCGCGCCGCGCTGCGGCCGGTCGCGGCCGCTGGGGCGTACGACCCGGAGCGCTGCTGGCTGCTCGGCCGGCTGGATGAGAAGATCTGGTTCACCACCGTCGTCGACACCGACGAGCTGGGGGAGTCCGACACCCTGCGCGGGCTGAACGCGAAGCTCTCCGACGGTGAACGCGACCTCGCCACCGCGGCGATCGCGATCGGGCACTGGCACCGGCTCGACCCGCGCTGCCCGCACTGCGGGGAACCCAGCGTGGTGATCAACGGCGGCTTCGCACGGCAGTGCCCCGAGCCCCGAATTCTCTTCCCACGCAGCGATCCCGCCGTCATCGTCGCAGTCCTCGACGGCCAGGGCCGGATCCTGCTCGGCCATCAGACCGTCTGGGACGCCGGCCGGGTCTCCACCTTCGCCGGCTTCGTCGAGGCCGGTGAGTCGCTGGAGCAGGCGGTGCACCGCGAGATGGCCGAGGAGACCGGGCTGCAACTGTCCGAGGTGACCTACTTCGGCTCCCAGCCGTGGCCCTTCCCACGCTCGCTGATGGTCGGCTTCGCCGCCCGCGCCGCGGGCGTCGACCAGCACGTCGATGGTGTCGAGATCGAGTACGCCGACTGGTTCACCCCCGCCGAACTCGCCGAGGCGGTGCGCTCCGGGCAGCGCGCCATCCCGGGACGCGGCACCATCGCGCGCCGGTTGATCGACGCCTGGCTGGCCGGTGAGTTCGGCGACCGGGATTCCGGTATCGAGCTGGACAGCAGCTGGTGATGTTGGCTCACGACCGGCTGGGTGCCGGACAACCCGCGGTGCTGCTGCACGGCTGGCCGGGGGATCGCAGCGATTACGCCGACCTGGCCCCGCTGCTCGCGGATCGGTGCGAGCTGGTGATCCCCGACCTGCGTGGCTTCGGCGCATCCGACAAACCCGACGGTGATCCGGCGGAACTCTACTCGGCCGCCGCCCAGGCACGCAACGTGCTCGCCCTGCTGGACGAACTCGGGATCACCGCACCGGTGCTGCTCGTCGGTTACGACATCGGCAGCCGGGTGGCGCAGCTGATCGCCAAGACCCGGCCGGACCGCGTGCGCGCCTTGGTGATCGCGCCGCCGCTGCCGGGCATCGGGCGGCGGATCCTGGAACCCGACGCGCAGTGCGAATTCTGGTACCAGCCGTTCCACCAGCTCGAACTCTCCAGCGCCCTCATCGACGGTCGCCCGGACCAGGTGCGCAGCTATCTCGAGCATTTCTGGCGGCACTGGTCCGGCCCGGACTTCGAACCGGACGCCGCGCGGCTCGACCACCTCACCGAGGCGTACGCCCCGGCGGGCGCCTTCACCGCCTCGATCGGCTGGTACCGCGCCGGGGCCGGTGCCATCGCCAGCTCACTGGCCGAGCAGGCACCGGGCTCCGCGGATCGCATCGCCACCCCGACGACGGTGTTGTGGCCCGAGCACGACCCGCTGTTCCCGCGGGCCTGGTCGGATCGGATTGATGAGTTCTTCGCCGGGGCGACCCTGATCCCGGTGGACGGGATCGGCCACTTCGGTCCCGTCGAGGCCCCGAGCGTCTGGGCCGACGCCGTGCTGCGGGCAGCCGACCGCTGAGCCGAACTCTTGGGGCCGATCACCCAGTGCGCTGCGCGAACACTGTGCAGGGTCCCTGACGGGTTCGGGTCAGACGCCGGTCTCCGTGGCCTCGGTGACGCGGCCGTTGACCCAGAGGCAGGTCTAGCTGGTGGCGGTGCCGGGCATGGCGATTCTCCCTTGTCTGCTTCGGATCCCGTTGTCGCCACCCCGGACAGGTCCGGCCGGACGCGCGCGTCAGTCGATGTCCTGATGACGGATGCGCCTGGCGGCGATCGCGGTGAGAACGGCGGTGATGAGGATGAGCAGGAGTGCCGACCACGGGTGGAGAGCACCGTCGGGGAGTTGCGGGACCAGTGCGAAGGGTGAGGCGTAGAGCGCCTCGGGCGGTACCAGGCGGAACTCCACGGTGAACTCGAGCATCTGGAACGCGCCCACCACGATGAACGCGACAGCGGCGGCGGCCCGCGGGATGGTGGCGAGCAGCAGTGTGGTGAGGGCGATGAACACCCAGGCTGCGGGCGCGCGCAGTGCACCGGAGACAGCCAGCGCTCCGAACGAGCCGGGGTCGGTGCCGAGCTGTGCGAGGCCGATGCCGAGCCCGAATGCGGCCAGCACCGCGACGGCTGCGAGGCCACCGGTGACGGTGTGGGCGAGCAGCCAGTGTGCGCGGGCGACCGGGCGGGAGAGGACGGCTTCGGCGCGGCCGCTGGTGACCTCGCCGCGGAGCCGGAGGGTGGTCTGGACGCCGAGGACCGCGGCGAACAGCGGGGAGAGGTAGAGGGCGACCTGAATGAGACCGGCACCGCTGCCGGCACCGCTGCCGAGGGCGAGGTCGATCTGGTCGTCCACGGTCGACGACACGCCACCGATGAGGAGTCCGACGACGAGCGCTCCCGCGGCCCAGCCGATGACAGCTCCGCGACTGGTGCGCAGGGCGAGGGAGATGGGGCCGCGCAGGGCGGCGCTGGCGTGCGCGGGTCCCACCCGTTCGGGAAGCAGTCCCGCGCCGAGATAGCGCCGGGAGGCGGTCCACACCGCGCCGCCGGCGAGCACGAGAGCGAGGGCGAGCACGGGCAGCAGCATCCAGCCGTTGTCGTGGGCGAAGGGGCGCACGGCCGCGACCCAGCCGAACGGGGACATCCAGTAGGCATTGCCGCCGATGGCGTCGCCGGCGCCGCGGAGCAGGTAGCACGCGGCCACGACGGCGACGGCGATGCCGGTCGCCGCCCGGGCGGTCTGCACGATCTGCCCGGTCAGCCCCGCCAGTGCCGCGGCGAGCAGCCCGAATGCGGCGACCTGCGCGCCGACGAGCATCGAACCGGTGCCCGATGCGCCGATGGCGACGAAGCCCCCGGCAACAAGGAACCCGGCTGCCAGGGAGCCGGCCGCGGCGACACCGAGGGCGGCGGCCAAGGGTGCGGCCCGGCCGATGGCCGCGGAGCCGAGCATCTCGCTGGTACCGCTCTCCTCGGGGGCGCGGGTGTTGCGGACAACCGTCAGGATCGAGGCGAGGCTGATGAAGATCGCTGCGATCCCCTGCATCCGCCACAGCCCGATCCCGCCGACATCGGTGCTGGCGACGGGGCCGATCATGAACAGTTCGCCCGCACTGGCATTGACCGAGGCGGCCAAGGATTCCCGGTCGGCAGCGGTCGGGTAGGTGGCGACGATGCCTGCGGCCACCAGCAGCAGCAACAACCCCGAGAGCAGATACCACGCGGAGCCGTGCAGCCGTTCCCGGCGCAGCGTGAGCCCGAGCAGCGGGCGGGTGCCGACCAGCGCGGTTGCCGGTGCGGCTGCGGCCGGGGCGGTTCGAGCCGGAGCACTCATGCCGTTGCCCCCACCCGACCCAGGCTGGTGCCGGTCTGGTCGTAGTAGTGCAGGAACAGGTCCTCCAGGGTGGGCGGGGCGACGGTGAGCGTCTCGATGCCGAACGAGACGAGCCGGGCCATCACCTCGTCGAACCGGGTCGTGGTCAGCTCGACCCGATGCCCGTCCACGGCGACCTGCTCGATGCCGGGCAGGTCAGCCAGCCCGGAGGGTTCTCGCGTCAGCGTCGCGGTCACCACCGTCGTGGCGTGTCCGCGCAGCTCGGCCAGGGTGCCGGTGTCCACGATCTTCCCGGCACGGACGATGCTGACCCGGTCGCAGAGCTGTTCGACCTCGGAGAGGATGTGGCTCGACAACAGCACGGTTCGCCCCTCGTCGCGGGCTTCGGTCACGCACTGCTTGAACACATCCTCCATCAGCGGGTCCAGGCCCGAGGTCGGCTCGTCCAGGATCAGCAGCTCCGCAGTCACACTGAGCGCGGAGACCAGGCCGACCTTCTGCCGGTTGCCCTTGGAGTAGGTGCGGGACCGCTTGGTCGGGTCCAGCTCGAACCGCTCGATCAGCGCGTCCCGACGGGTGCGGTCCGCACCGCCGTGCATCCTGGCGAGCAGGTCGATGACCTCACCGCCGGTCAGATTCGGCCACAGGCTCACATCGCCCGGCACGTACGCCAGCCGCCCTCGGACCTGGGGCGCGGACGTCCACGGGTCCTGTCCGAGCACGCGAGCCGTCCCGCTGTCGGCGTGCAGCATCCCCAGCAGCACCCGGATGGTGGTGGACTTGCCCGCCCCGTTCGGGCCAAGCAGCCCGTGCACCTCCCCAGCGCTGATGGTCAGGTCCAACCCGTCCAGGGCACGGGCATGCCCGAACGACTTCGTGATCCGCTCCAGCTCCACAACGTTCGCCCTGAGGTTCATAATACACATGTTTCGTGAAGTAAGTGAAGTGGCGTTAGGATGCCGTGAGGAGCAACCCCTGGACAGGAGGCCATGGTGGAGGAGCGGGACGACAAGTTCATGGAGCGGTTCGCCGACGTGCTCGCCCGATCGGGATGGCCACGGATGTCGGCCCGCATCTTCGCCGTGCTGATGGCCACACCCAGCGGCGCACGCACCGCCAGTGAGCTGTCCGCGCGGCTCGGCGTCGGCCCCTCCGCGATCTCCAACGGCGCGAAGATGCTCCGCACCCTCAGCCTGGTCGACGTGACGCGGCAGAGCGACCGCCAGATCGTCTACGAGGTCCGCCCGGACGCCTGGATGTCAGCCTTCGCCAGCCGGGACTCCGAATTGCGCGCTCTCGAAGGCATCCTCACCGACGGCGCCAATGCCACCACGGACTCACGGGCCGTCGCACGGCTCGGCGAGACCGCCGACTTCTTCGCCTTCCTCCGTGCCGAGCTCCCCAAACTGGTCGAACGCTGGCGTGACACCCGCTGACGGGTCCGCCCAGCTAGCTCCAACGCTGGCCCAGCCCCGACGCCCGGTTCGCCGGCCGCCGGATGGCCCGGCGTACCGACTCGGCGGGGCCGATCACCTCGACGTGTCCGCTGGCCCGGGTCACCGCGGTGTAGAGCAGTTCGCGGGTGAGCAGCGGCGAATCCGGCGGTGGCAGCAGCAGCGACAGCTCACCGAACTGGCTGCCCTGGGACTTGTGCACGGTCATCGCGTGCACCGGCACCACCGAATCGAGCTGGATGGTGGAGAACAGCATCGGCGCCCCGCCGCGGGCGAAGGCGGCCCGCAGACCGTGCGGGGTGTCCACGAGTACGCCGGTGTCGCCGTTGTAGAGACCGGCGTCCGGGTCGTTGGCGGTCACCATCAGCGGCAACCCCGGATACCAGTCACCCTCGGTGCCGTAACCGGGCACCGCGTCCCGCAGCCAGAACTCCACCTGCCGCTCCCAGCGCGCCACCCCGAACGGCCCGTGCCGGTGCGCGCACAGCACCCGATGCTCATCGAGTGCGGCCAGCGCACCGGCCACGTCACCGGCGACGGCAGCACCGTGCATCGCCCGACCGGCCGCGATCGCCTTGTGGCGCAGGGAATCCAGCGCCTCGGCCGGTGACTGCAACAGGTCGGCCTCGGTGAAGGTGAGCTCGGGCGCACCCGAGCGCAGCACCGCCAGCGCGGCCTCGTCGTCACCACCGCGGATCGCCCGCGCCAGCGCATCGATGCCGCCGTCGAAGCGCCAGGTGTGCTGCAGGGTGACCACCTGGCCCGAGGTCGGGCGGGCCGCCGGACGGCCCGCCGGGGCGAGCTCGTCGAGGCGTTGCTGCAGCGCGGGGGCGAGCGGCAACTGGGCGCGGGTGATATCGGCCAGCACCGCCCCGGCCTCCACCGAGGTGAGCTGGTCCGGGTCACCGACCAACACCACCCGGGCCTGCGGCCGCAGCGCCTCCAGCAACCGAGCCATCAGCGTCAACGACACCATCGACAGCTCATCGACCACGACGATGTCATGCGGCAGCGGATTCTGCGGATGGTGCCGGAACCGGGTCCGCCGCCCCGGCAGCCAGCCGAGCAGCTTGTGCAGGGTACGGGCGCGGACCTCACCGACCCGGCTCTGCCACGGTTCACCGAGGTCCGCCAGCGCGGCTCGCACCGCCTCCTCCAGCCGGGCCGCGGCCTTGCCGGTGGGGGCGGCCAGCGCGATCGACGGTGGGGTGGGGGAGACGGCGGCGAGCAGTCCGAGCACCCGGGCGACCGTGGTCGTCTTGCCGGTACCGGGGCCGCCGGCGACCACGGTGAGCGGATTCAGCACCGCCATGGTCGCCGCGAGCCGTTGCTGATCCGGCTCGTCGGGCGCCAACCCGGCACCGTCGAAGAGCTCATCGAGCAACCGGGCGAGCTGGGCCGGCTGCACGTCCTCGGCCGAGGGCAGGGCGCGGCGGCCGAGCTCGCGGCGTACCGTCTCCTCCTGCTGCCAGTAACGCTCCAGATAGAGCAGGTCGTCGACCAGCCGCAAGGGCCGGGCCTGATCGCCGCCGGCGCCGGGGTCGGTGCCGACCAGCACCATCGGCGAGGCGCGGATGGCCGCCAGCCACTGGTCGGCCTCCGGCCAGGGCAGCTCACCGGTGGCGGGGGCGTCTTCGGCGTCCAGCACGATCTCGTTCAGCCGCGGTACGTCGACACACACCGAGCCGGCGCGCAGCGCACGCACCACCAGGGCCGCCGCCAGGAGTACCCGCTCATCCGGCTCGGTCCACAACTCAGCCAGCAGGTCGGCGGTGTGCAGATCGGCCGGGCCGAGCAGCCCGGATTCGGTGAACGGGGTGAGCAGCGTGCTGCCGGCATCGACGCTCATGCCGCCCCCTCGGTCTCGGCAGAGGAACCGTCGAGCAGATCGGAGAGTTCGACGACCAGCGCCGCCGGCGGGTACCAGCTGAACACCCCGGTCGGGGTGCCGTCGACCGTCGGGGTGTCCTCACCGGCCATCCCGCGGACGAACAGATACGCCACCCCGCCGAGATGCTGGCCGGGATCGTACCCGGGCTGGCGCCAGCGCAGATACCGGTGCAGCGCGACCGCATAGAGCAGTGCCTGCAGCGGATAGTGCGCGGCCATCATCGCCTCGGCCATCGCGGTCCGGGTGTAGTGCGACAGCAGCAGCGGCGCACCCGGGGCCAGCGAACCGAGCCAGTTGGTCTTGTAGTCCACCACCAGATAGCGGTACGCCGGATTCCCTGCTGTCGTGGGTTCTGCGGGGATCCGCAGCACCGCGTCGATCGAGCCGATCAGGAACCCGCGCAGCACCTGCTCGGCCAGCTCCGGGTCGCCGAGGCGCTCCGGATAGGCGGCCAGCGGATCGTCGGCGGCCAGGTGGCGGCGGAGCAGGTCGGCGACCTGACCGAGCAGCACCCGGGCGGTCGGCCGGTCGCCACCGGCGAGCGGGTATTCGAAGTCGAGCTCGGGCAGCCGATCCTTCGCGGGGATGTCGGCCAGCCGCAGGCCGTCGGCGACCGGGCCGAGCGGGGTGAGCACCGCGGGCAGCATCGCCTCGGCGAGCTGGGCGGCGGTCAGCTCACCGCTGGGCAGCCGGAGCAGGGTCTCGGCGGCGACTCGGGAGAGTTCGGCGCGCAGGTCGGCCGCGGCCGGGTCGAAGTGTTCGTAGACGGTGTGCACCAGGGTGCCGAAGTCGGTGCCGCGCGGCAGCTCGGCCATCGGCGAGGCGGCCGCCAGGCCATCGACGGCCGGGACCTGCGGGGCGACCGCATCATCGGCGGCGACCTCGACCTCGTCGGAGGAGGCGGCCAGCTCGTCGTCGCTGACCGGCGCCGGCACCGCATCGTCGGCACCGTGCTGGGCCTGGTGGGCGGCGGCGGTCAGTCCGGAATAGGAGGTGCGCCGCCACTCCTCGTCGGTGGTCCGCTCGAAGCGGCGCACCTGGAGGGTGTCCGGATCGTCGGGAACCCTTGCCGGGAAGGGATTGTGGACCGCGGTGAGCTCCTGCACCGCGAGCTGTGGGAGCCGCAGCTGCGGCAGCTCGCGGGGATGGGTGCGGCTCGCGTACTGCTGGGCCGGCGCGGGGGCGCCGGCTCGGAACAGCATCCGGGTGAGCGCCCCGCGCGGGGTGTTGGAGCCGTTGAACGCATACCAGGCGACGACCTGGCACTGGGCCCGGGTGAGGGCCACATAGAGCAACCGCAGATCCTCCCCGGCCTGTTCCAGGCGGTGCTCGGCGTACGCGTCCGGGCGCTCCGCCGCCGCACCGGGCAGGAACAGGGTGCGGGTGCCGTCGGCGTGGAAGGTGAACGGCCGGGTGTCCTCGTGGGCCTCCCGCAGCCAGCGGTCCCACTGGTCGGGCAGATAGACGATCGGGAACTCGAGCCCCTTGGACCGGTGCACGGTCATCACCTGCACCGCATCCCGGTCGGTGTCCAGGCGCCGGGTCCGCTCATCGCCGCCGCCGGCCTCCTGGCAGCGCTCGGTGAGCCACTCGATCAGTGCGGTGACACCCAGCTGATCGCGGCTGCGGGCCGCGTGCAGGGACTGGGCGATGTGTCGGATATCGGTGAGCCGCCGCTCACCGCCGGGTTCGCTGAGCAACCGGGCCGCCAGCCCGGGATGGTCGTCGGTGGGGGCGTTCATGGTCTCCATCAGGGCGGCGACACCGTGCCGGGCGAGCACCCGGGCCCAGCCGCGGACCCGGGCGGAGAGATCGTTGAGGGCGGTCTCGCTGGCCTCGGTGAGCTCGGCCAGCGTCCAGCCGACGAAACTGCTCAGCGCGACCAGCCGGATGGTGCCGGGCCGCGGCTGCTCGAGCGCGCGCAGCAGGGTCAGCCAATCCTTCGCCTCCCGGGTGCCGTAGACCGAGGTGGCGCCGGCATGGACGACCGGGATGCCGGCGGCCTGCAGGGCACCGCGGATCGACTCGGCGAGCGCATTGCTCTTCACCAGCACCGCGAGGTCGCTGGCGCGCAGCGACCGGGACTCACCGTCGATCTCGATGGTGGCCCCGGACTGCAGCAGCGCGCTGATGTCGGAGACGAGGTCCTCGGTGATCCGTGGGCGCAGCGTGCGGCGGACCTGCGGAATCGACTCGCCGGGTGGCGGCAGCGGGTGCACCCGGAGCCGGAACGGCGCATCGTGCTCGGCGTCCAGATTCGCCAACCGGTTGTGCGGATGGTGGGCGAGCACCGGGCGCACCGCGATCCGCGGATCACCCAGCTCGGCGCCACCGAGCACCGCGTCGAGCGCGGCGAGCAGCCCGGGATCGCTGCGATAGTTGCGTTCCAGGGTGTGCACGTGCACTCCCGGTTGGCCCACTGCCTCCAGATAGGCGTACACGTCGGCGCCGCGGAAGGAATAGATGGCCTGCTTCGGGTCGCCGATCAGCACCACCGTGGAACGGCCGATGAAGGCGGCTTCGACGACCTGCCACTGGACCGGGTCGGTGTCCTGGAACTCGTCGATCAGCACGTGGGTGAATCGGGCGGACAACCGCTGGGCGACCTCGTCGGCCAGCTTCGGGTCGGCGGGGTTGCAGAGGATGTCCCGCAGCCGGGTGAGCAGATCCTCGAAGGTGCGCAGCCCGCGGTCGCGTTTGCGCTCGAACAGCTGGCGGCGCAGGGCGGTGACGAACCCGAGCCGGGTCCGGTTCTCCGCACTGTCCGGGGCCAGCGGCCCGTCGAACTCGGCCGCCCGGCGGGCGATCTCGTCGGCCTCCGGCCAGCTCATCGTCGGCGGGCCGTCCGCCGCGGGGGAGCTGCCGGCGTACTTGCGCAGCCACAGATCTGCCGCGACCTCGCGGACCAGCTCGGGCACCTCCTCGACCTGGCGCACCTGCGGATCGGGGTCGTCGAGCACGCCGAGCCCGTCGAGCATCCGGCCGCAGAACTCATGGGTGGTGGCGATCGTCGCCGCATCGAAGTCGGCCAGGGCGCGCCCGATCCGGCGCAGCCGCTGCTGCAGTTCCTCCGGGTTTCCCCGGCAGAGCAGGTCGATCACCGCGTCGTCGGGTCGGTACGCCCCGGCGAGTGCCTCGCGCAGCCCGGTCTCGGCCTGGGCGAGCTTGGCCCGGATCCGTTCCCGCAGTTCCTGGGTGGCGGCTCGGGTGAAGGTGACCATCATCAGTTCCGACAGCGGGATGCCCGCGGCCAGATAGCGCACCGCCAGGGCGGCGATGGTGTAGGTCTTGCCGGTGCCGGCGGAGGCCTCGAGCACCCAGGTGCCGCCCTCGGGCAGCTCACCGGTGACATCGAAGGGAGTGGGAGCGCTGCTCATCGGCTGACCTCGGCATCCAGCAGCGGTTCCCAGACCCGGTGGGCGAGCGCCTCGAAGCGGGAGCGGGTGGTGGTGCGATCGGCCGGGGTGCTGGGCACGCCGCGCAGCGAATCGAGATCGTTGCCGAGGAACATCCCCCAGGCGGCGTCGTGCTCGCGTTCCCAGTCGGTACGCAGCCACTTGGGATCGCCACCGCGCCGGGTGAGGGACACCTCGGCGGCGGAGGTGTTCGGCGGCAGCGGCAGCCACTCCCGCAACCCCTGGGCATAGAGCGCGACCAGTTCGTTGAGCCGGGCCCGGGCGTCGGTGGTCGAGATCGGGCCGAGGGTGACCGTCCGGCCGCGCCCGCCGACGCAGACGGTGCGCCAGTCGATCTCGGGGTGGCTGCAGCGCAGCGCGAGCAGGGTGATCCAGGCACGCAATCGCTGTTTCCCTTTGATGGCAGAGAATCCGACCTCGACGGCCTTGCTGCCGTGGATGCCGGGGACCAACCCGGTGATCCGCGAACCGCCGAGGTCGATGTCGATCCAGCGGCTCTCGGCGCGCTCGCCCAGGTGCGGTTCGGCCGCCCCGGCGATCGCCACCACCTTGCGTGCCACCTCGTCGAGCAGGTCGCTGCCGAGCCGGAACGGCGGCAGCTCACCGCGCAGCAGTTCCGGCATCCGCAGGTCCGCCAGCGGCGTACCGGCCAGGTGGGCCCGCAGCATCCGGTCACCGATCTGCCACTGCTGCAGGCCGTCGAGCTGCAGGGGCATCTCGTCGAGCTGGGCCTCGTGCTCCTCGTCGGTGGGGTAGAGCCCGGCGCGGCGGCGCAGGAAGGCCCTGGCCGGGTGGGCGAAGAAGGCGAGCAGGTCGCTCAGCGCGATCTCGGTGTGCTCACCGCTGAGCTCGGGCAGCGGCGGCAGCAGGGTGTCGGTGGCCGGCGCGGTGGACTCCCCGGTGCCCCCGGTGGCGCTGGCCAGTGCGGCGGCGCGCATCGTGCCGTCGAAGCTGAACGGCCGGGGGCTGAGGAAATTGCTGCTGTCGAAGGGTTGCAGCGAATGTCGGGTGACCAGCGACTCGGCCTCGGACGGGTCGGCGAGCAGCTCGTGCAGGGCCTCGCGGAGCTCGGTCACCGGGACGCTGGCCGGGCGCGGCTCACCGGTCTGCGGGCTGGCGCCGGAATGCACCACCACCAGGCGTTCGGTCGCCGCCAGCACCGCATCGAGCAGCACCTGCCGGTCCTCGCTGCGCGGGTCACGATCACCGACCCAGGGTTGCGCGGCCAGCAGGTCGTCACCATCGGCATGCACCCGACGCGGGAACACGCCGTCGTCCAGCCCGAGCAGGCAGACCACCCGGTGCGGCACCGACCGCATCGGCGTCATCGTGCACAGGGTGAGCGCCCCGGTCCGGAAGTTGGCCCGTGACGGGCGGCCGGCGAAGGCGTCGGAGAGCAGCGCCCGCAGATCGGCGGGTTGCAGCACCGGTTCGGTGCCGTCGGCATCGGTGGCCGGTGCCGCATCGGTCGCCAGGTCGGCCAGCTCGCCCCAGGCGTGCGCCAGTTGCCAGCGCTCGCCGGCCGGCACCTCGGTCAACTCGGTGAGCGCATCGCGGCAGGCGGTCAGCCAGTCCGACAGCGGCTGGGCCCGGGAGAAGGAGTCGACGGCCCGGCCGAGGCGGGTGACCAGTTCGACCAGCCGGCCGACCAGATCGACGTCGCTGGAATCGATGTCGTCCATCGGTGCGACCGTCCCGCGGTAGGGCTGGTCGTCCTCGCTCATCGCGACCCCGAGCAGCATCCGCTGCAATCCGGTGCGCCAGGTGTTCTGCGGGAAACCCTGCATGGCGAAGAGTTCCCGATGCTCGGCATCCAGTCCCCAGCGGACGCCGGAGGCGGGCACCAGCTCGTGCAATCGCTCCAGCTCGCTGTCGGTGAAGGAGAACTTCCGCATCACCGCCGGATCGGCGCACAGGTCCAGCAGCTCGGAGGCGCCGCAGCGCCCGACAGGCAGCTCCAGCAACCGGGCCAGCGTGCCGAGCAACGGGTTGAGCTGGCGCAGGGCCCGATCGGCCAACCGGATCCGCAACCGCTGACCGGGATGGCCGGCGTCGTCGGCGACCCCGTCGAGGGAGAACGCCGCCTCGATCAGCGGGGCGAAGGTCTCGATGTCGGGGCACATCACGATGATGTCGCGTGGTTCCAGAGTGGGGTCGTCGGCGAGCAGCCCGAGCACCACCTCACGCAACACCTCGACCTGCCGGTCCGGGCCGTGGCAGGCGTGGAAGTGCACCGAGCGGTCGTCGGCGGCGACCGGACGCCGCAACACCCGCCCCGCATCGGTATCCGGGTCGAGGTTGCCGACCACCGCCTGCTGCAGCCGGCCGAGCAGTGTCGGCGGCCGCTCCGGCTCGTTGCTCGGCGCGTCGCGGAAAGCCAACGAGGACAGCGAAATCTGCAGTTCGCGGGAATCGCGGCCGAGACGGGCCAGCAACCGGTTGCCGGGCAGGTCGGCGGTCGGATCGTCCTCCCGCGGGCCGACACCGAGCTCGCGGGTGGCCAGTTCGGACCAGAGCGCGGGGGAGGGATGCGGCAGGAACAGGTGCACCTCGCGATCGGCCGCCAGTGCCTCGATCAGGGTGAGCTGTTCGGGGCTGAGCCGGGTCACCCCGAAGATCGACAATCGGGGCGGCAGGTCGACCAACCGCGGATCGGCGGCCAGCCGGCGCGCCACCTCGGCGACCCGCCGGGCCGGGTCGGCCCCCTCGATCCGGGCGATCAGATCCCGCCAGAGTGCCGGCTGCCAGCGTGAGAACTCATCGAGCGGCGTGCCGTCGGGTCCGGTGTCGGCACCGGAGCGCCACGCGTCCAGCAGTCCCGGCCGCTGGGCGGCGTACCGCCGGAAGAGCCGGGCCACCCGCCGCGCGGACTGGAACCGGTTGCGGGCCTGTGGGCCGAGGCCGACCCGCACCGAATCGAACCAGGACTGTCCGGTGTTCTCATCCAGCGCTCGCAGCAGGCCCCACACCGGCCGGTCGCCGTGCCACGGGTCCGCCGGCAGCGGCAACCCCAGCACCTCACCCACGGTGTGCCCGAGCAGCCGGTCGAGGCGGATGAAGTCGATGCCGGCGCAGACCCCGTCACCGCGGCCGGGGCTGGTGCCGAGCCGGGTGGCCAGGGTCTGGGAGAGCCAGCGCTCCACCCCCGGGGTGGGCACGCAGACCACCTCGGTGGCGAACGGGTCGGTCAGCGGGGTGGTGAGCACCTCGGCGAGCTGATCGGCGAGCCGGTCGGCGCGCGAGCAGCGATGCACGATCAACCCGGTCAGTGGCACCGCGGAGGGCGCCGCGGACACCGGTTCGGGGGCGTCCAGGAGGCTGGGCTGGGTGTCGGTGCTGCTCATCGTGGTTTCACTCTAACGACGGCCACCGACAAATCGGTTTCCTCCGCGGCGCGGCATCCGTACGCTGCCCGCCATGGGTGCATTGCAGGGCAGGACGGCGCTGGTCACCGGGGTCTCCCGGCGCAAGGGGATCGGGTACGCCGTGGCCCGGGCACTGGCCGCCGAGGGAGCCCACCTGGTGATCTCCCACCACCGCGCGCACGATGTCGATCAGCCCTGGGGTGCCGACGACCTGGATGCCGTCCGGTCCGGGATCCGCCGGGCGCAGGTCGAGGGTGCGGCCTTCGCCGACATCGCGGCCGATCTGGCCGACCCGGAGGCGCCGGCCCGGTTGATCTCCGAGGCCGCCGCGGTGACCGGGAGCCTGGACATCCTGGTGGCGAACCAGGCCCGCTCCGGTGGCGACGGGTCGATCCTGGACATGACCGCGGACCGGCTGGACGGGCACTGGGCGGTGAACGCGCGGGCGACGATCCTGCTGACCGCCGAGTTCGCCCGGCTCGCTGCCGACCCCGGCGACGCGGCCGCGCGGCCGGGGGATCGGCGGCGCGGCAGCATCGACGAGCACGCCGCCCGGCGGGTGTTCTGGATGACCTCCGGCCAGCACGACGGGCCGATGCCGGGTGAGGTGGCGTACGCCGCCAGCAAGGCCGCGCTGGCCGGGTTGACCGCGACCGTGGCCGCCGAACTGCTGCCGCTCGGGGTGATCCTGAACACGATCAACCCCGGCCCGGTGGACACCGGCTATCTGGAGGCCGAGGGTGCCGACCGGGATCCTGAGGTGATCGCCGAGGCGCTGGCCGCGATGCCGATGGGCCGCTTCGGCGCCCCCGACGACCCGGCCCGGCTGATCGCCTGGCTGGCCGGGGACACCGGCCGCTGGATCGTCGGCCAGGTGCTCACCAGCGACGGCGGGTTCGCGCTGCGCTGATCGGAGGTGTTCACCCCGGGCGGGGTGTCGGCCGCGGCGACTAATCTGTCTGCCGTGCTGCCACCATCAGATCCCGAGGCCCTGCTGGACGCGCTCGACCCCGAGCAGCGGCAGGTCGCGACGGCGCTGACCGGGCCGGTCGCGGTGATCGCGGGGGCCGGCACCGGCAAGACCCGCGCGATCACCCACCGGATCGCCTATGGGGTGCGCACCGGGGCGTACGCACCGACCAGCGTGCTGGCGGTCACCTTCACCACCCGTGCCGCCGGTGAGCTGCGCGGCCGGTTGCAGCAGCTCGGCGTCAGCGGTGTCCAGGCCCGCACCTTCCACTCCGCGGCGCTGCGGCAGGCGCAGTACTTCTGGCCGCGCGCGTTCGGCGGCGAGCTGCCGCAGGTGCTGGACAACCGCATGTCGCTGGTCGCCGAGGCCGCCGGCCGGCTCCGGGTGAGTGTCGACACCGCCAAGCTGCGCGACCTGGTCGGCGAGATCAGCTGGGCCAAGGTGTCGAACGTCGCCGCCGCCGACTATCCGGCGATCGCGCGCAGCGTCGGCCGCGAGCTGGCCTCGCTGGAGCCGGAGACCGTGGCCCGGGTGTTCGCCGGATACGAGGAGGCCAAACGCACCCGCGGCCGGATCGACTTCGAGGACATCCTGCTGTGCACCACCGCGCTGCTCGCCGACCACCCGCAGGTCGCCGATGAGATCCGGCGCACCTACCGGCACCTGGTCGTCGACGAATACCAGGACGTCTCCCCGCTGCAGCAGCGGCTGCTGGATCTGTGGCTGGGGGAGCGCGGTGAGGTGTGTGTGGTGGGTGACCCGGCCCAGACCATCCACTCCTTCGCCGGTGCGCGCGCCGACTATCTGACCGGGTTCGGCCGCCGGCACCCCGACGCCACGGTGGTCCGCCTGGTCCGCGACTACCGCTCCACCCCGCAGGTGGTCCGCACCGCCAACGCGATCATGAGCCGCGCGCCCCGCAACGGTGGCATGGGTCCGGTCACCCTGGAGGCGCAGCGGGCGGCCGGCCCGGAGACCACCTTCGCCGCCGCACCCGATGAGGCGAGCGAGGCCGCCGCGGTCGCCGACTGGCTGAAATCGCTGCGCGCCTTGGGAATCGAGTATCGCGAGATGGCGGTGCTGTTCCGGATCAACGCCCAGTCGCCGGCCTTCGAACAGGCGCTGTCGGACCGCGACATCCCCTATCTGGTGCGCGGCGCCGAACGCTTCTACGAGCGTCCCGAGGTGCGGCAGGCGATGGGCGTGCTGCGGACCGCCACGAAGGTCACCGAAGACAATCAACCGGTGCCCGACCAGGTGCGCGCGATCCTCACCGGGATCGGGTGGACCACCGAGGCGCCGTCCGGCGGTGGACAGGCCCGGGAGCGGTGGGAATCCCTGGCCGCGTTGGCCTCGGTGGCCGACGACCTGGTCACCGCCGACGCGTACACCACCCTCGATGCGGTGGTCGACGAACTGGAACGCCGCGCCGCCGCCCAGCACGCCCCGGTCGCCCAGGGCGTCACCCTGGGCACGATCCACTCCGCCAAGGGTCTGGAGTGGGATGCGGTCGCGGTGATCGGGGTGCACGAGGGGACGCTGCCATTCGTGCTGGCCACCCGCGATGAGGAGATCGCCGAGGAACGCCGGTTGCTCTACGTCGCGGTCACCCGCGCCCGCGAGCACCTGCGGGTCTCCTGGTCGCACAGCCGCAACGGCGGCGGTGGGCATCGCAACGCCTCCCGCTTCCTGGACGGGGTACGCCCGGCCGGCAGCGATCCGCGCCCGGTGCGCAGCACCCGGCAGCAGCGCCGCCGGGGCAGCCAGCTGAGCGCGCGTTGCCGGGTCTGCGACGGCACCCTGGAAAGCGCGGTGGAGCGCAAACTCGGGCGGCACGAGGGTTGCGAATCCAGCTACGACGAGGAACTGCTGGCCGCGTTGAAGTCCTGGCGCAGCGACCAGGCCAAGGAACAGCAGCTCCCGGCCTATTGCATCTTCACCGACGCCACCCTGCAGGCGATCGCGGAGACCAATCCGGGTGACGAACGTGGACTGCTCGCCATCTCCGGGATCGGCAGGACCAAGGTCGATCGCTACGGCGATGAGGTGCTGCGGATCGTGCAGGAGAGTGCCGATTCCTGATTTTCCTGCGTGCACAGGAAAAATCGACATCAATCGGGGCCGATGCCCGCGTCGGCAAAAAAGTTTGGTAAATCAGTTGCGGCGATCGTGGGGAAGTCCGTAAGGTCTTTCATGCCCGTCTGCGGCGCGTGCGAGAGCTCGCGGCAAGGACATCGACACCAAGTTTCGGAGAGGAGGATGCGACATGAGTGACATCACCATCGAGTGCAACCAGGCCTGGACCAATACCGGCGTGGCCGCTGACGCGCGCCCGAACACCCTGCTCACCCCGGATTTCCTGCGTACCAAGGAATACCGGACCCTGCACGGTTTCGGCACCGTTTCCGCCGCCCCGATGACCAAGCGCATCCTGCTGGCTCCACGACCCCTCAGTAGACGCGGGTAGAACCCTCCCGCAGCCTCCGAGGCCGTGAATCCAGCTACCGGGATTCACGGCCTTCGTGTTTCTCGGCCCAATTCAGGCAAACACCATGGGAGGACCACCAATGACCGCGATCACCGACGAGATCGTCATGACGGCCACCGGGCTGCCGTGCCACCTCGTCGACCCCGATGTCTTCTTCGCCGAGGCCCCTGCCGAGATCGAGTACGCCAAGACCCTGTGTGCCGATTGCCCGGTCAAGGACGCCTGCCTCGCCGGTGCGAAGCAGCGCCGGGAGGCCTGCGGCGTGTGGGGTGGCGAGCTGTTCATCAACGGCGTCGTCGTGGCCCGCAAGCGGCCGCGTGGGCGTCCCCGCAAGAACCCGCTGCCGGTCGTGCCGCAGGCCCCGGCCGCGGTGACCCGGGCGGCCTGAGCGGCTGCCCACGCGATCCAGCGAATCCTGGGTGCATCTCCCCAGCCCTGTAGGGCACGGGGATGTGCTCACGGTTCGCTGGATCGCGGTGCGGGTCGGTCCCACCACCTCTCGTCGAGGCGGGCCTCGATGCTGCGGGCGTGGGTACGCGTGCAGTCGGGACAGCGGACCAGCTGCCGTCCGCCCTCGGTCTCGTTCGACCAGGTCCACGGTGGCCGGGTCGGGGCACCGCCCTCATCCGCCCGTGGCGTACGCCCGCAGCCCGCGCAGACCGCCGGTCGGGCGGCGGCCGGGTCAGTCATCGGAGGGGGTCTTCCACTCCGGCAGATACTCATCGAGGATGTCGGCGAACCGGGCGCGCACATCCAGCTGGGACAGCACCGCGATCCCGCCCAGCCAGACCCGGTGGATCAACGCGTACGACGGCGGCAGATTGAGCTGCTGGACCACCGACCCGTGCGCCTTGGTCTCACCCACCCGCTTGAACTCCGCCTGCATCCAGGAACGGGTGAAGTGGAACTCCTCGCTCGCCGCCGGCTCCAGGAACGGGCTCAGATAGTCCAACAGCTCCTGGGCGTCGACGTTGCGGGCACTGCGGGCGATGAAGCCCTCTGCCTTCAACCCGGCGGTGACCCGCTCGGCGTCGCGTTCGGTGGCGATCCGCATCAGCCGGCCCATCGCCGGCGGCAGCCCGTCGGGCAGCTTGGACACCAGGCCGAAGTCGATCACCCCGAGCCGGCTGTCGGGCATCACCAGGAAGTTGCCCGGGTGCGGGTCGCCGTGCAGCAACCCGACCTCGGACGGCCCGGCGAACAGGAACCGGGCATAGCGCAGGCCGAGCTCGTTGCGGCGCTCCGGCGGATCGTCGGCGACCCGGGCCAGCGAGGTGCCCGCCACCCACTGGCTGACCATCGCATGCGAGGTGTGGGCGAGCACCCGGGGGACGAAGAACTCCGGATGCCCATCGAAGCCCTCGGCCGCCTGCTGCTGGTTGGCCGCCTCCAGCTGGTAGTCGGTCTCCTCCATGATCCGCTCGGCGATCTCGGCGACGATCGGCTTGACCTCCATCCCGCCGGCCAGCGGGGAGACCAGGCTGGTCAGCCGGCCCAGCTGCTTCAGATCCGATTCCAGGGCCCGGTCCGCACCCGGGTACTGCACCTTGACCGCGACCGGTTCGCCGGTGGCGCGCCAGACCGCCCGGTGCACCTGGCCGATCGAGGCCGCCGCGGCGGGACGGGCGGAGAAGTCGTCGAAGAGTTCGCGCCAGTCCGAGCCGAACTCCCGGGCCAGCACGGCATGGACCCGGGAGGTGGGCATCGGCGGTGCGGAGTCCTGCAGCTTCCGCAGCTGCACGGCGTAGGGGCCGGCGATGTCGTCGGGCAGCATCACCTCGAACATGCTGAGCACCTGACCGAACTTCATCGCGCCGCCCTTGAGCTCACCGAGCACCCGGAACAGCTGTTCGGCGGTCTCGGCGCGGAACTGGGCGTTGATCGTCTCGGCACTGCCGCCGGCGAGCCGGCGACCCAGGCCGCGGGTGGCGCGGCCGGCCGCACCGAACGGCAGCGACAACAGCCGCGATCCGCGTTGCAGCGCCGAGGAGCTGACGTGCTGCTCGGAGCGGTCCGATTCTCGGTCGCGGTCGGTGGGGCGCGGCATGGTCCCATTCTTCCGCGCCGGACAACAAGGGACGAAACCGGCGCGCCCGCGATCAGGGCCAGCCGCCGCAGCCGCAGTCGGGGTGCCGCGGCCAGCAGCGCTGCCGCACCGACCAGTGGCCCCGGCGTACCTCGAGGGTGGCACCCAGCGTCTCGGCCGCACCGTTCTCCCACCAGGACCGCAACTGCAGCACCGCGGTCTGCGCCGCCCAGCCGAGCAGCTCGGGGCTCGGCCGGGAGCGGGCCCGGCAGAGCTGGGCCAGCAGATGCGGCCAGGCGGGGTCGCGGCGGCGGACCAGATCGGTGCAGCGGGTGCAGCAGGTCACCCCGGGCACCACGAGCGGGCCGAGCAGCACTCCGTCGGGCAGCGGGCGGAGCAGCAGATGCGGACGGTCCTGGCGGAGCAGGGTGTCGGTGAGCGCCCGGTCGCATTCCAGGGTGTCGCTGGCGACCACGGTCAGATCATGATCGGGTTGCCGGTCGCTGTGCCAGTGGTCACCACCGCCGACCGGTCCGAGGCCGGCGGCCCGCAACTGCGCGATCAGCGTCTCCCCGGCGCTGGGCCGCAGCTCCGGATAGAGATCCAGCGCCGGGGGATCCGGATCGACCACCTGGAGGGGGCCGATCTCCGCGGCCAGGTATGCCTCCGCGACCGCCCGGCCCAGTGCCCCCGCACCGAGCAACCGGACCCGCGGGCGGCGCCGGCGGGGTCGTGCTGGCCCGTGGGTGAGCAGGCCGAGCCGCTCGAGTCGGGTGACCAGCACCGCCAGTGCGGTATCGGGAATCCCGGTCTCGGCGGCGACCTGGGCGCAGCTGCGCCGGCCGTCCAGCAGCCGCAGCGCGGCACCCCAGTCACCTGGGCCGGTGGTGGCGATCAACGCCCCGCGCTCGGTCTCGACACCGATCTGCAGGGTGCCGTCGCCGCGCTCCAGCACCGGGAGGGCGGGATCGAGACGGGGTGCGCCGGGCATGCCACCAGCCTGCCGTGCGCGAACCGGCCGTGGGGGAGTGGCACCGGGGTTGTCCACAGGAAATCCGACCGGATCCGGAACCGGACCGGGCAGCGGTGCGGGGGCATGGAAGAGGCCCTCAGGGAATCGAACTCCGCTTGCCTTCCCCTGCGAGCGGGTCGACCATCTGAGGGCCTCGTGCACAGAAAACTATGGCCTCGGCCCGCGGGCGTCAAGTCGGGTCGGGGGCCGGATCGACCGGAGATTTCCACCGGCTGTGGACAACGCTGTGGATCGGGTGTGGACGGGGTGTGCACGAGCACCGGTGCGATGTGGATGAGCGGTGGGCGAACCCGCTCCGACTGGCCGTCGGCTGTGGATGGAGCGGGTTCTGTCGGAGCCGCGGGTTAGCGTGTGGGTCATGGACAGATTGCCCCTCGACAGCAGCGATCCGGTCGCCGACGAGGAGATCGAGGTACGCCGCAGCGCCCGCCGGCGGCGGACGGTGTCGGCCTATCGCAGCGATGGGCGGATCGTGGTGCTGCTGCCGGCGCGGATGTCGCGCAGCGAGGAGGCGCGCTGGGTGCGGGAGATGGTGCTCAAGGTGCAGGCCCGCGAGGCGCGGACCCGGGGCCCGCAGCAGCCCTCGGAGCTGCTCACCCGCGCTCTTGCGCTGCAGCAGCGTTTTCTGGCGCCGCAGCTGGACCAGGTGCGGGCCCCGATCAGCGTGACCTGGGTGGCCAACCAGAACAGCCGCTGGGGGTCGTGCACGCCGGAGAACGCGACCATCCGGCTCTCCGACCGGTTGCGGGTGATGCCTGCCTGGGTGGTCGACTACGTGCTGCTGCACGAGCTGGCGCATCTGGCCGAGCGGGACCACGGGCCGCGGTTCTGGGCGTTGCTGGCGGCCTATCCCCGCACCGAGGAGGCCAAGGGTTATCTGGCCGGCTGGGTGGACGGGCGGGCGGCCGCCGGGTCCTGAGCGGCGAGCCGGCTGTGGGCGGCCCGGACCAACCGCACCACCGAGGGCTCGTCGGTGGGCAGATCGTCGGCGTCGAACCAGCCGACCGCGGTGGATTCCGCGCTGCCGGGCGGTTGCCGGTCCGGATCGGCCAGCACCAGATGGCGCACGTCCAGGTGCCAGCAGGGGCGTACCGGCCCGCAGGGCACCTGATGGGCGTCCAGATGCACGATGCCGGGCAGCAGCCGCAACCCGGGCAGGCCGCTCTCCTCGGTCGCCTCACGCAGCGCCGCCGCGGCCAGCGACGGGTCGGCGGGTTCGAGGTGGCCGCCGGTCTGCAACCAGCGGCCCAGTTTCCGGTGGTGCACCAGCAGTACGCGGTCACCGCCGGGCGAGCAGATCAGCGAGCTCGCCGTCAGGTGCGCACCGGCACAGTCCCGCAGCCAACCGTCGGTGGGATGCGCGTCCAGATGCGCCAGGAAACGATCCCGCAGCTCCTGCTGCTGTGCATCGCCGGCGACCAGGGCCGTCAGCTCGGCGCGGCAGTCGGCGGCCAGGCCGGCGGTCACTTCCCGGAATCCCCGTCCTCGGCGGGCCCGTCCTCGGAATCCCCACCCTGCTTGCGATCCTGGTCGCGTTCCTGCTCGGCCTGGTTGAGCAGCTTCTCCAGCTCGGCGTCCATGTCGTCACCGCTGGGCACCTGTTCGGCGGCCTGCTCGCGTTCGCCCGCGACGTAACCCAGCGGGTCGTCCAGATCCACCGCGGTGGGCAGCAGATCGGGGTGCCGCCAGACCGCGTCCCGACCCTCGGTGCCACGCGCCTCACGCAGCGCCGCCCACAGGTTCGCCGCATCGCGCAGCCGCCGGGGCCGCAGCTCCAGCCCGACCAGTGCGGCGAAGGTCGCCTCGGTCGGGCCGCCGGTCGCGCGGCGGCGGCGGACCACCTCGGCCAGCGCGTTGCCGTTGGGCATCCAGCGTGCGGTGGCCTGGCCGACGACCTCGTCCACCCAGCCCTCGACCAGCGCCAGCAGGGTCTCCAGCTTGGCCAGCACGGCCTGCTGCTCGGGGGTCTGCCGGGGCGCGAACAGGTTGCCCTGCAGCTTCTCGCTGAGCTCGCCGAGCACCTGCGGATTCAAGGCGTTCAGATCCAGCTCGCCGACCGCCTCCTCGATCGAGGACAGGTCGATGGTGATGCCGCCGGCGTACTGCTCGACCAGCGAGAGGATCGCCGGGCCGAGCCAGCCGGCGCCGTTGAACAGCCGCTGCCGCGCCGATTCGCGCAGTGCCAGATAGAGCAGCACATCGGCGTCGCTCTGCTCCAGGCCCTCGGCGAACGCGGCGACATTGGTCGGTACCAGGGCGATGGTGCCGGCGTGCTCACCCGACAGCGGCAGCCCGGTCTCGGTCGCGCTCACCACCGAGGTGGCCAGGGTGCCGATCGCCTGACCGGCCTGCATCCCGAAGATGGTGGCACCGCTGGACTTCAGCCACGGCCGCAGCATCGCCTCCAGGCCGGCCATGCCGGGCTGGTCGGACTGCTCCTCGGAATCCTCCGGGGCGACCGAATCGGCCATCGCCTCCGACATCGACTCGGCGACCGGATCGATCAGCCGACGCCAGGTCGGCATCGTGTTCTCCACCCATTCGGCGCGGCTCCAGACCGCCACGGTGCCGGATCCGGTGAACTCGGTGGTCTCGTCCAGCCACATGTCGGCGAGCCGGACCGCGTCGCGCAGCGCGGTGAGGCGCTCGTGCGCCGGGGTCGGGTCGGCGCCGGCGGCGGAGACCACCCGGCGGGCCACATCGCGGATCTGCTCCCAGCCCTGCTGCTGCGTACCGCCACCCGGCATCCCGAACATGGCACCGCCGCCCATGCCGCCCATCCCGAGCTGGCTCAGCATCTGCTGGAACTGCTGCATCAGCTGCTGCAGATCCGGTTGTCCCGGCTGTCCCGGACCACCCATTCCGAAGCCGGAGAACAGCGCCTCCCACGGGTTCTGACCCTTGTCGGGGTCCTCACCCGGTTGCTTGCGCGGGTCGTCATTGTCGGCCATGCGGGCGACTCCTTGGTCTGCTCGGCGACGGTGTCTGGCACCGGTTGCGTCTCGCCTCCCATTCAACCGCATCGGCCCAACACTTGGGCAGGGCTCAGGAACGCCGGGTATGGTCGGCCCGTGCAGTCCAGCCGAGAAGTGTCGGTATCGGCGGAGATCCTCGCCGAGCCGCTCAGTGTCGACCGCGTTCTGGACGCCGTCCGCGCGCCCTCGGTCGGCGGCGTCGGGCTGTTCGTCGGCCTGGTCCGCGACATCGACGACGCCGGAGACGGTGCGGGGGAGCGCGGGGTGACCTCGCTGGACTACAGCGCCCACCCGAGCGCCGCAGCTGAATTGAGCCGAGTGGCCGCCGAGGTCGCGGAGCGCCACGATGTGCTGGCGGTGGCCACCGAGCACCGCGTCGGGCACCTCGAGATCGGTGATCTGGCCGTCGTCGTGGCCGCCGGTGCGGTGCACCGGGCCGCGGCCCTGGCGGCCTGCCGGGACCTGATCGACACGTTGAAGCAGCAGGTCCCGATCTGGAAGGCGCAGCAGTTCACCGACGGTGACACCGAATGGGTGGGCCTGCCGTGACCCAGACCTCGACCCAGACGCCGCTGCCGGCCGGTGCCGAGCAGTCCGGCGGCGGCACCCCGCGCCGCCGCCTGAATCTGACCCGGCAGACCTGGCTGGCGCTCACCTCGGCGATCTGGTTCGTCGCGCTGGCCCTGCTGATCGCCGTCGTCCCGGTGCCCTACGTCGTCTACAGCAAGGGCCGGGCCTATGACGTGCTCGGCAACGGCAGCGACGGCCGACCGATGATCGTGGTGGACGGGATCCAGACCTATCCGACCAGTGGCCAGCTGCGGATGACCACGGTCTCGGTGACCCGGGCCGATGCCGCCACCAGCCTGCCGGAGGCGGTGCTCGCCTACTGGCTGCCGCGCCGCGACGCGCTGCCGCGGGACTCGGTGTACGAGCGGGGCAAGTCGACCGAGCAGGTCCGCTCCGAGGAGCGGCAGATGATGGACACCTCCCAGCAGGACGCGGTCGTCGCCGCGTTGCGGGCGGCGAACCAGCCCGTCACCGAGATGCCGGTGGTGTCCTCGGTGACCGTGTCCGGGCCGGCCAACGAACGGCTCCAGCCGGGCGATCTGTTCCTCTCGGTGGATGGCACCGCGGTCAACAACCCCGAGGAGGTCCGCCGGATGGTCCAGCGGCACACCCCCGGGGACGTGGTGAAGCTGCTGGTGCTGCGCAATCGGGTGGAGACCCGGGTCGACGTCATCACCACCCCCAGCCGCCGTGACCCGAAGAACCCGGTGCTCGGGGTGGAGGTCGCCACCGGTTACCGGTACGCCCCGATGGTCAACTTCGGCGTCAGCTCCGACATCGGCGGGCCCAGCGCCGGCCTGGTGTTCGCGCTCGGGCTCTATGACCGGATCACCCCGACCGATCTGCTCGCCGGGCGGTCGGTCGCCGGCACCGGCACCATCAATCCCAGCGGTGCGATCGGCGCGATCGGCGGCATCCAGGAGAAGATCGCCGGCGCCGAGGAGGCGGGTGCGCAGATCTTCATCGTGCCCGGGGCGAACTGTCGCGACCTGGCCGGGTTGGACACCGACCTGAATCTGATCCGGGCGAACACCCTGAACGAGGCGATCGACGGCCTGCGGCTGGCGGGCAACCCGGCGACCGCCGCGCAGGTACCGCGCTGCTGAGGCGTACCCCCGCACCCCGAACCCTGAGGACAGCACAGATGCCCGAGCAGACCAGCACCGAACAGAGCGACGCCCTGGTGGCGGCCCTGATCGAACTCGAGCACCACGTCGGCGCCGGCGGCTGGGACCAGCCCGCGCGGTTGTTCGCGCTGGTGCTCTCCGACGAACTGATCGCCGCCGAACCCGAGCTCGCCGCCCATCTGGGCATCCGGGGCAGCGCCGACGGCCACCCGCCGGGCGCGCTGACCGCGATCGAGCAGGAGAACTTCCGCAATGCCGGGGTCGAGGAGGGGGCCGAACCGCTGCCCGAGGAGGCGGATCTGCCCGCGGTGCTGGGGCGGATCGCCTGGCCCGAGTCGGTGCACGGCTGCGCGCTCGCGCTGGAGCGCACCTTCCTGCCCGCCGGTCACGAGGGCCAGTTGCCCGATGATCCCGAGCAGGCCGCGCGGTTCGTCGCCGAGCATCCGCAGCGCGAGGAATTGCGGCTGGTGGTCGGTGTGCTCCGCGACGGCACCCAGCACGCGGTGGCCCGGCTGGTGTCACAACCCGATGAACTTCTGGGGGGAGCGGAGCTCGCACCCGGGGTCGCTGAGGTACTCGCGGCTACGCTGTCCTGAACGGCCGTCCCAGATCGGTCAGCCCGAGAAAGTCAGCACAGGAGGAACAGGTGAGCCAGACCGCCGGGGTCAGCACCCACAACGGACCCCGAAGGCGCGGTGCCCTGCTGCCGGCGTTGGTCATCGTGACCGTGCTGGTGCTGCTGTTCGTGCTGTTCACCAACATCTGGACCGACAAGCTGTGGTTCGACTCATTGGGTTTCCCGCAGGTCTTCGCGACCACCTTCTGGTCCCGGGTCGGGCTGTTCGCGGTCTTCGGGTTGCTGATGGCGGCGGCGGTGGTCGGCAACACCGCGCTGGCCTACCGGCTGCGCCCGACCACCCGCAGCGGCCCGATGGCCAGCGAGCTGCTGGAGCGCTACCGGGAGACCATGGAGACCCGGTTCGTCCAGGTGATGATCGGGCTCGGCGTGGTCACCGCGCTGCTCGCCGGGGTCTCCGCGGCGAGCGAGCTGACCACCTTCCTGGCCTGGCGCAATGCCACCCCCTTCGGCGAGGTGGACCCGCGTTTCGGCCTGGACGTCTCCTTCTACGTCTTCGCCTACCCGTGGTGGCGGTTCGTGATCAGCTTCGCCGCGACCCTGTTCGCGTTCTCCACCATCGCGGCCGCGGTGATGCACTACGTGATGGGTGCGCTGCGGGTGGCGCGCAACGAGCGTCGGCGCACCTCCCCGAAGGCCCAGGCGCACCTGTCGGTGCTGATCGGGCTGACCGTGCTCTGCTTCGCGGTGAGCGCGTTCTTCGACCGGTACGCCTACCAGATCACCACCAACCGGTTGCTGACCGGCATGTCCTACACCGATGACCACGCCCGGGTGAACGCCTCCCTGGTGGTCGCGGTGATCACCGCGCTCTGCGCCGCGCTGTTCCTGGCCAACATCTGGCTGCAGCGCTGGCTGTTGCCGCTGGCGGCGCTGGCGCTCACCGTGGTGGCCAGTGTGCTGCTCACCATGCTCTACCCGGCCGGTGTGCAGGGCCTCGAGGTCAATCCGAACGAGCCCGACAAGGAACGCCCCTACATCGAGCAGCACATCGCGGCCACCCGGGACGCCTATGGCATCGACAATGCCGAGATCAGCAACTACGCGGTCACCAACAATGCCAACCCGGCCCAGTTGCGGGCCGATGCGGACGCGCTGCCCGGTATCCGGCTGATCGACCCGGCCGTGGTGGCCCCGACTTTCGAGCAGTTGCAGCAGGTCCGCGGCTACTACAGCTTCCCGTCGGTGCTCGATGTGGATCGCTACCAGATCGACGGGCGGGAGACCGACACCGTGGTCGCGGCCCGCGAGCTCAACCTGGGCGGCCTGCAGGACCGCTCCTGGAACAACATCCGCACCACCTACACCCACGGCTACGGCCTGGTCGCGGCCTACGGCAACCAGCGCGACGCCAACGGTGCGCCGGTCTGGATCGACCTGCAGCAGCAGGTGGGTGACTACGAGAAGCGGATCTACTTCGGCGAGCAGCACACCGACTACTCGATCGTCGGCGGCCCGGCCGGTTCCACGCCGCTGGAGATCGACAGCCCCAACGGCGGCCCCGGTGGCAGCGAGACCCGGACCACCTACACCGGCAAGGGCGGCGTACCGATCGGGAACTGGTTCGACCGGGTGCTCTACGCCACCCGCTTCGCCGACGCCAACATCCTGCTGTCGCGCCGGGTGAACCCGGAGTCCAAGATCATCTACAACCGCACCCCGCAGGAACGCGTCCAGGCCGCGGCACCGTGGCTGCAGATCGACTCCAACGCCTATCCGACGATCGTCGACGGGCGTGTGCAGTGGGTGCTGGACGGCTACACCACCACCAACAACTACCCGAACAGCCGCAGCATCTCCTGGCAGCAGACGATCACCGACAGCCAGACCCCGACCGGCACCCAGGGTCGCCCGGACACCCAGATCAACTACCTGCGCAACTCGGTGAAAGCGACGGTCGACGCCTACGACGGCACCGTCAAGCTCTACGCCTGGGATGAGGCCGACCCGATCCTGCAGACCTGGCGCAAGGTGTTCCCCGGTGCGGTCTCGGACAAGTCGACGATCCCGCCGGCGCTGCTGGAGCACCTGCGCTATCCCGATGACCAGGTGAAGGTGCAGCGCCAGCTGCTGACCCGCTACCACGTCACCGATCCGTTCGCCTGGTTCCAGGGCAACGACCTGTGGGTGCTGCCGACCGACCCGGTGACCCCGGGGGCGCAGAAGGAACGGCCCTATCTGCTGTCCATCCGGCTGCCCGGCCAGCAGCAGCCGACCTATTCGCAGACCAGCGTGTTCGTGCCCAACCAGCGTGAGAATCTGGGTGCCTATCTGGCGGTGAACTCCGAGGCGACCAGCCCCGACTACGGCAAGCTGCAGATCCTGCGGATGACCGCCACCGAGGTGCGCGGCCCGAACCAGGTCTACAACGACATCCGCGCCAACAACCAGATCGCCGACCGGCTGCGGGCCTTCCAGCAGTCCTCGGCGGCGGTGATCCCGGGCAACCTGTTGTCGCTGCCGCTGGCCGGTGGGGTGCTGTACGCCCAGCCGTACTACACCCAGCGCGGTGACGCCGGTCCCGGTAGCTTCCCGGCGCTGCAGTTCGTCACCGTGCGCTTCGGGGAGAAGACCGGCGTCGGCGACACCCTGCAGCAGGCGCTGGACCAGGTGTTCGGAGCCGCGGGGGCCTCCACCGGTGAGCAGCCCGAGGGTGGCGCGCCGCCGCCTCCGGGGCCGGGGCAGCCGCAGGATCTGCCGGCCGCCCGCCAGGCCCTCCAGGACGCCGACCGGGCGTACGCCGAGGCCGGGAACGCCCTGCGCTCCGGCGATCTGGCGACCTACCAGCAGAAGAACGAGGAGGCCGCGGCGGCCGTCCGCCGGGCCGCCTCCGCGATGGGCAACTGACTATCTGAGGCCGGCTCGCGCGCGGCGCGCCATGACCCCGCTCTTCGGCCCAGTCGTCGAGATCCTTGCGGGAGGTCAGGGCCCGGTGCGATGGACGACGCGTGGATTTCTCCTTGGTGGGCCTGCATCGCGGGGACGCTCAGACCGCGAACCCGGCCTCGCGGATCGGGTCGGTGAGGGCCTCGGCGTCACCGACGACGACCAGGCTGAGCGCGTCGAGATCGACGATCTGCTGGTACGCCGCGGTGGCGGTTTCGGCGGTGGTGGCGCGGATGCCGGCCAGATAACCGTTCATCCAGTCCGGCTGCAGGCCCTGCTGCACCAGCATGGCCGTCTGGTCGGCGAGCCCGTCGGCGGTCGAGTATCGCAGCGGCGACACCCCGGTGAAGAAGTTCTGGGCGTCGCGGACCTCGGCCTCGGTGATCGGCGCGTCACCGAGGTCGAGCAGCGCCCGTGCCTCGGCCAGCGCGGGGCCGGCCACCTCGGTACGGAAACTGCCGGCCACCGCATAGCTGCCACCGGCGCGCAGTGGTGCCTGCTGCAGCCCGACCCCGTAGGTGTACCCACGCTCCTCGCGGAGCACCTTGTTCAACCGGCTCAAGAAGGCGCCGCCGACGGCGTAGGAGGCCACCTGCAGCGCCGGCCACCGGGGATCGGTCCGGTCGATGCCGAACCCGCCGAGCCGCAGGTCGGCCTGCACGGCACCCGGCCGGGGCAGCAGCACCGCCGCCGGCGTACCCGGGACGGCCGCCGGATGCGAGGCCGGGGCCTGGTCGGCCACCGACCAGTCGCCGAGGGCCGCGGCGGCCAGCGGCACCGGGTCCTCGGTGAAGTCACCGGCGAGGATCAGCGTCGCCCCCCGCGGGCCGTAGTGGTCGCGGTGGAAGGCCCGCACCGCGTCCGGGGTGATCGCCCGGACGGTCTCCGGGCCGCCGCCGGCCATCCGCTGCACGCGGCTGATCGGATCGAAGACCAGCTCGCGGAAACTGGTCGAGGCGAGCTGGGCCGAATTGGCGCGCAACTGGTCGATCTCGGCCAGCCGCAGCGCCACCTGACGCTCCACGTCGGAGGCGTTCAACTCGGGGCGCCGAACCGCCTCGGCGAGCAGTTCCAGCGCAGGCCCGAGCCGGCGGGCGGGCACGTCGATCATCGCCTGCAGACCGGAGAATCCCTGTGCTGCATAGAAAGCCGCACCCTCGGTCTCCAGCACCTCGGCGAACCGATCACCGGGATGGGCGACCGAGCCCTCGTCGAGCACGCGGGCACAGATCGTCGCGACACCCTCCAGTTCGCGCGGCTCGGCGGTCAGCGGCAGGTCCAGCTGCAGCACCGCCGAGATCACCTGCTGGCCGGGCATCTGATGCACCAGCACCCGGATTCCGTTGTCCAGAAAGGATTCCTCCGGGGTGGGGTAGTGCCAGGTCTCGGGCGCGCGGACCTCGGGAGCGGTGCTGCTCATCGGGACTCCTCGCTTCGGCGGTAGATCAGGGTGGCCCGGTGCTCGGGATCCAGGTGCGTGCGGGCCGCCCGGCGGACCTCGTCGGCACCGATCGAGAGCACCTCACCGACCCGGGTGTTGACCCGGCCGGGGTCATCGAGCAGGGTTGCGCTCCCGGAGATCTGATCGGCCCGGGTTTCCAACCTGGACAGCGATTGCAGCCAGGCGCGCTCGAACTGGGCGCGGGCCCGCTGCAGCTCCTCCTCACTCGGCCCGTCCTCGGCCAACCGGGTCAGCTCGGCGACCAGGGCCTGTTCGGCGCGCTCGGGGCTGGTGCCCTCCCGGCAGCGGACCGAGGCGAAGCCGAAGGAGGTGCCGCCGATCAGCGGCAGCGCGCTGGCCGAGGCATCGGTGGCGACCTCGCTGCGGCGTACCAGCTCGCGGTGCAACCGGCTGGTCTGCGACCCGCCGAGCACCGACAGCGCCAGGTCGACCGCGTCCTGCTCCCGGGTACCCAGGGCGGGCAACCGCCAGCTGAAGTACGCCGCGTCCGCCGGTACCGCCGCGCTCACCTCGGCGCGCGGCAGGCCATCGATGGCCGGCAGCGGTGTCGCCACCGGTCGTGGCGCCGCGGGCCCGGCCGGGATCTGCCCGAAGTAGCGGTCCGCCAGCGCGAAACCCTGCTCCGGTTCGACATCCCCGACCAGGGTGAGCACCGCATTGTTCGGCAGATAGAAGGTGCGGAAGAAGGCGTGCACGTCGTCCAGGGTCGCGGCGTCCAGGTCGGCCATCGAACCGATCGTGGTGTGCCCGTAGGGATGGTCGGCGGGGAAGGTGAGCTCGACCAGGCGCTCCATCACATCGCCATAGGGCACGTTGTCGTAGCGCTGACGCTTCTCCTCCTTGACCACCTCGCGCTGGTTGTCCAGATTCTGCTGGCCGACCGCGACGGGCAGCGAGGCCAACCGGTCCGCCTCCAACCAGAGCGCCAGCTCCAGCCCACCGGTGGGCAGCGCCTCGAAATAGTTGGTGCGGTCGAACCAGGTCGTCGCGTTCACCGAGGCGCCGGCCGCCTGAAGCAGCGCGATGTGCTGACCGGCGGCGACATTCGCCGAGCCCTGGAACATCAGATGCTCGAACAGGTGCGCGAACCCGGTCCGGCCCGGCTGCTCGTGCCGCGAGCCGACGTCGTACCAGAGGTTCACCGCCACCGCCGGCGCGTGATGATCGGGGGAGACGATCACCCGCAGTCCGTTGTCGAGGGTCCGTTCGTGCAGCGGGTACGCCCCGGCGGTCGGTTCTTTCATACCGGCCATCACACCACACGGCCCGATTCCGATGACGCCCCGTTTCCGATGACGCCCCGATTCCGATGACGGATGTCATTCGCTGAAATGCGCGCCGATCGGTGCCGCTGTCCCTAGGCTTCCGCTTATGGCGGACTCACCCCGGGGGCCAGGCTGGTCGAGCGTGATCGACCGCGGGCTGCGCTGGATGTTCGTCGTGCCGATCAGCGTCTCGGTCTTCTTCTATCTGCCCGTGGTGCTCCAGGAGTACCGCCGGGTGGGTGCGCTGGGCCGGGTCGGATTGCTGCTGATCGCGGTGGTCCAGGTCGCGGTGGTGCTCGGGGCGCTGCGGTTCGGCCGCAGTGGGGAGCGCACGCTGCTGGCCCGGGTGCTCGGCGTGCTCTGCCTGGCCGGGCTGGTGCTGCTGCTGGTCGGTCAGCCGCCGGGGGTGTGGCAGATCGCCTGGTGGCCGACGACGGTGGTCAACTCGATGCTCTGCTTCGTGCTGGTCTTCGGTGGGCGGCACCGCTGGCGCACCGGGATCGTGCTGATGCTCGCCTGTCTGGGGGTACGCCTGGTCGCGATCGTCGGTTCGGGGGAGTCGCTGCGGGCCGGGTTGGCCGAAGGGGTGTCCGGGCTGCAACTGGCCTGGACCGTGGTGCTCGCGGTGGAGGCGCTGCGCGCGGTGGGAGCGACCGTGGACGCCTCGGTCACCGATCGCCGGCGGGTGCTGCTCGATGAGGAGCTGGGCCGGGTGCAGCAGCGCCAGACGCGGGCGGTGGAGCAACTCCTGCACGATGAGGTGCTGCACACCCTGCGCGTGGTCGCCCGGCCCGGGACGATCGGTGTCGACCCGATCCGGGAGGCCGCCGCGCGCACGGTCGCCCTGCTCACCCGCTCGCGGCAGCGGACCGACCAGAGCCTGCTCACCGGGCTCGGCGAGTTGCAGCGCGAGGTCGCGATCCGGATCGACACCGTGGGGCAGCCCCCAGAGCTGCCGACCCCGGTGGAGAGCGCGTTCACCGGTGCGATCCGGGAGGCCATCCGCAACGCCGACCGGCACTCCGGTGCATCCACCGTGCGGGTGCACTGGCGCTCGGCGGGTCCCCGGGTGGAGGTCGAGATCAGCGACGACGGCCGCGGGTTCGATGCGAGCGGTACCGGTGGCGGCCCGGGGCGCGGGGGGATCGTCGGCTCGATCACCGAACCGATGGCCGACGTCGGCGGATCCGCCGAGATCCGGTCGTCGGGCGAGGGCACCCAGGTGCTGCTCGGCTGGCGGGCACCGACACCCTCGACGGCGGTGCTCGCGGAGACCTGGCAGGCGATGCGGCGCGGCACGGTGATCGCGATGATTCCCATCCTGGTGGGGAATGTGTTGATGCTGGCACTGCTGGCGCCGGATCTGGAGCGGCTCGCTCCGGCCATCCTCGGGACGCTGCTGGTGAGCCTGGCCGGGGCCGCCACCGGATGGGCGATCTGGCGCGGTACGAACCCGGCCCTGCTGGCGGTGCTCGCACCGCTGGCCTGCCTGGTCGGCCTGTTCCTGAACGTCCTCGCGATCCCGGCCGGGACCGGTAACGCCTTCTACTTCTTCCTGGCCGGCGGCGTGATCCCGGTTCTGATGCCGCAGCTGGTCGTCTATCCGCTGACGGTCGGGCTGGCCCAGACCGCGGCGGTCTGGGCCGGGATCGTGGTGGCGGGGTGGTGGCGTTTCGGTCTGGCCCGCACGATGGTCGCCTACGCCGGCGCGATCACCGCACCGACGCTGCTGCTGGCGATCCTGATCCTCCGGCTGGTGGTCGGGGTGTACGGGCCCCGGTTGCTCGCCGAGCTGGGCCGACTGGACGCCGCGGAGGTCCGGACCCATGAACGGGAGGTGCGCAACCGGGTGCGGGAGGCCAGGCTGCGGCGGGTGAGCCAGCGCATCGTGCCCTTCCTCACCGGGGTCGCGACCGGCCGGGTGGCCCTCGGTGCCCCGACGACCGAACGCCGGGCGCGGCAACTGGAGCTCGAGGTGCGCGATGAGGTGCAGTTCGGGGGGCCGACACCGGCCCTGGCGAACCGGTTGATCGCGGTGCGGGAGCGTGGCTGGCTGCTGGAACTGCGCCTGGGCACCCGGGATGTGGCCGGATTGGAGCAGGAATTGTTGCGGCTGCTGGTCGCCTTCGACCGTGAACCGTGGTCCGATGAACGGGTGGTGGTCAGCAATCTGGGTGAGCTGGTGGCGGTGTTCGCCGGTGACTGGGTCGGTGCACCGCCCGATGCCCGGGCGGTGCGGTTGGAGCGCGGGGACGGGTTCTGCACGCTACGGCCCACCCCGGTCGGCCCGGGACTGTCCCACGATCGGATGACTGGCAGGGGAGCCGAGGATGGATGAGGATCCGAGGATGAATCGTGGCAACGGACCGGTCCGGGTGGCGGCACTGGATGATCACTGGGTCTGCCTCTACGGGCTGCGGGCGCTGGCCGCCGAGCGGCCCGACAAGCTGCTGCTGACCCGGGAGGCGTACTCGGTCGCCGAACTGCTCGCCGACGGTCTGGACGCCGAGGTGGTGCTGCTCGACCTGCTCGGGGTGCGCGACCAGGAGCACCCGGAGGACACCATCCGGGAGCTGACCGGCCGCGGGATCAAGGTCGTGCTGCACACCTCCTCGGTCGTCCCGATACCGATCCGCGGTGCGATGGCGGCCGGTGCGGTCGGCCTGGTGCTGAAGGCCGACGGCGGCGAGGGCGCGGTGCTGGAGGCCGTCGAACTGGCCGCCGCCGGCGAATACGCGGTGAGCGGCGAGCTGGCGTACGTGCTGCTCAACGATCCGGACCTGGTCGCCAAACTGGCACCGCGCGAGGTCGAAGGGCTCACCCTGCTCGCCCAGGGCGTACCCAAGAAGGCGATCGGCCGCAAGATGGAGGGCCGGCACATCGCCGAGACCACCGTGAACACCTACTTCTCGCGGATCGCCGGCAAGTACGCCGCCCTCGGCCGCCCGGTCGGCAACTCGGTCGATGTGATCCGGGAGGCGCACCGCGACGGTTACCTGCGTCTCGATGACGATGAATGGGCCCGGGAGTACCTCGAGCACTGAGCGTTCGCGCTCTGGGGGCTCGCGCACTGGGGGACGGGGTCAAAATCGGTGGCCCGCACGCACCGCATTTCGTACCCTCGTTGAGGTTCCGCGAGGAACCTCGGAGATCGAGAGTCGAGCAGGTGAGCAGCATGAACGCGATGAACGTCGAATACGGCGACCGGGCCGTGGCCCTGGGCGGGGAGATCCTCCGTTCGGTGGTCGGCAGCGGCGTGCACGGCATCGCGATCGAGGGCACCGACGACCACGACGAGCTGGGTGTCTACCTCGAACCGGAGGCGTACGTCTTCGGTGTCGATCGGCCCCGCGAGGACTACGTGTGGCGCACCCAGCCCGAGGGTGCGCGCAGCGGCCCGGGTGACACCGACCTGATCCTCTATTCGCTGCGCAAGTATCTGCGGCTGGCGATCAAGGGCAATCCGACGGTGTTGCTGCCGCTGTTCGCACCGCCGGAATCGCTCATCGTGCGGACGCCGTTGGGGGAGGAGCTGCGTGGATTGCGTCCGGCTTTCCTTTCCCAGGTGGCGATCGAGCGATTCCTCGGTTACATGCATTCCCAGCACCAACGGATGCTCGGCCAGTCGAAGCGGAACGTGCCGAACCGGCCCGAACTGATCGCGCGGTACGGCTGGGACGTCAAGTACGGCAGCCACGCACTGCGATTGGCCTACCAGGGCCGGGAGATCGCGCAGACCGGTCACCTCACCCTGCCGTTGGCCGAACGGCAGCGGCAACGGGTGCTCGCGGTGAAGCGCGGTGAGGTGCCGCGGACCGAGGTGTCACAGGAGATCGCCCGGGTCTCGGCCGAGGTCCGCGGACTGCTCGACACCCGGCGCACCCCGCTGCCGGAGCGCGCCGATGTGCCGCGGATCAATGCCTGGGCGATCAGTGCGCAGCGGCGACACTGGGGCTGGTGAGTGCCGCGGCCCCCGTTAGGGTGGGCGCGTGGAACGCCGGGGTGGACGCAGCATCAAGGGGGTCGCCCGGGAAGCGGGGGTGAGCATCGCCACCGTCTCCCGGGCGATCAACCATCCCGATCAGGTCTCCGAACCCACTCGGCGCAAGGTGCTCGAGGCGATCCGGCGGCTGGACTACCGGCCCTCGGCGGAGATGGCCGACCGGGCGCGCGGGGCGGGCGCACGGATCGCGGTGCTCGCGCCGTTCTCCAGCTACGGTTCGTACGCCGAGCGGCTGAACGGGATCTTCGCGGTCGTGCAGCCGCGCGGGATGGAGGCCCTGGTCCGCGACCAGCCCTCCTCGGCCGCCGCCATCGAACCGCACCTGGATTCGCTGCCGCTGCGCAGCGATGTCGCCGGGGTGATCGTGATGGGGGTGCCGGTCTCCGGCGACGGGGCGGCCCGGCTCGAGGAGAGCCGGTTGCCGGTCGTGCTCGTCGACTCCGATCACCCCGCGTTCAGCCGGGTCGAGTTCGACGACACCGGTGCCGGTCGGCTGATCGCCGAGCACCTGCTGGGCCTCGGGCATCGGCAGGCGTACTTCGTGCACGAACCGCAGGCCGCCGACTTCCGGTCGGCGGGTCTGGTCCGTTCCGATGCGATCCAGGCCGCCGGCCTGCCCCTCACCTCGGTGCCGGTGACCCCCGACTTCGGCGAGGCGGTGCGCCGGCTCGACCACTGGCTCGGTGGGCTGAGCGACGGGGGAGCGTTCGACGCCGGGCCGGTCGCCGTGGTCGCCAATCACGACCGGCTCGGGGCGGCCGTGCTGGCCGCCGCCCGCGGGCGCGGGCTGCAGGTGCCGGAGCAGCTGCGGGTGATCGGGGTCGACGACGGCGAGATCGCGGCGGTGGCCGGGCTGACCACGATCCGGCAGCCGTTCGCCGAGTCCGGCCGGTTGGCCGCCGACCTGCTGCTCGCCCAGCTGGCCGACCGACGGCGACCGCCGGCCCGGGTGCTGCTGTCCGGTGAGCTGGTGCTGCGCGCCTCCACCTGATCGACGGGCCGTTTCGGCCATCGCCCGAGACCCCTTGCCTGAACTGCGTTTCCATGTAAACATCATCAAGACCGTTCGGTCCGCCCGATGTCGAAGGAGATGTCATGACCTCGCGTGCCCCGCTGGATCCCATCGTCCGCGCCGAGATCGCCCGCCGCGTCGCCACCGGTGACGACCCCGTCCCGGGCACCCCGATGCCGGAGCGCCGGGAACGCGCGCTGCGGGTGAACACCGATCTGTGGCGCAACGCCGGCCGGCCCGGGCCCCGGACCGACACGTGCGAATGGCTGGTCCCGGTGCCCGACGCACCGGACGTCCGGGTGCGGATGCATCGCCCACCCGGTGCCGGCGACCGAGCCCTGCCCGGGGTGATCGCACTGTTCGGCGGCGCCTTCCGGCAGGGCGGGATCGACTACCCGAGCTTCGATGCGGCCGCCCGCGAACGCTGCGTGGGCGCCGAGGTCGCGATCCTCGCGGTCGACTACGCCCTGGCACCGGAGCTGCCCTTCCCGAACGCGCTCGAGCAGGTGTACGCGGTGCTCGACCAGCTGGCCCGCCACGGCGCGGACCACGGCATCGATCCGACCGGGCTCGCGGTCACCGGCGCCAGCGCGGGCGGCAACCTGGCCGCCGCGGCCTGCCTGGCCAACCGGGACCGGGCCAACCACCCGGTGCGGTTGCAACTGCTCGAGGTCCCGGCGCTGGACCTCACCGGGGGCCACCTGGATCGCGGCGTCCTCTCCGACCTCGGGGGCGGAGAGGACGCCGCAATGGCCGACGTGAACGAGGTCGTCTCGATGTATCTGGCCGGTGCCGATCCCCGGGACCCACTGGCCTCACCGCTGCTCGCCGACTCGCTGGCCGGTCTGCCGCCGGCGTACCTGATGGCCGCCGGACTCGACCCGTTGGTCGGTGACGCCCGCGCCTATCTGACCAGGTTGCTGGCCGAGGGCACCCCGGCCAGCCTGTTCGAGGCGGCCGGGCAGACCCATGAGAGCAACAGCTTCGCCGGCATCTCGCTGGCCGCCCGGCACTGGGAGGCCAGCGTGATCGCGGTGCTGCGGACCCTGCACGACGCACCCGGGACGGTGCGCTGATGTCCAGCACGGCGGCCACCGACTCCCCGGAGACCCCCGCCGAGGGCATCATCGGGCAGCGGCAGGGCCCGGCCTTCCTGCCGCTGTTCATCCTCGCCTGGTTCGGCGTGACGATCGCCTTCAACGGCATGATGGGCGCCGCGATCCCCAAGGTCGTCTACCTCCTCGGCCCGGAGAGCAAGGACCGGAACCTGGCGGTGATCACCAGCATCGGCGGTGTGGTCACCCTGGTGCTCACCCCGCTGTTCGGCCGGTTGAGCGACCGGACCCGGCTGGGCTGGGGGATGCGCAGACCGTGGATGGCGGGCGGGGCCGTGGTCATCCTGGCCGGTGCGCTGGTGCTCGCGTACGCCCACGTGGTGCCGCTGCTGGTGCTCGGCTGGTGCATCACCCAGATCGGCATCGCGGCGGTCGCGATGGGCCAGCACACCCTGCTCGCCGACCAGATCCCGGCCCGGATCAGGGCCCGGGTCTCGGCGGCCACCGGGGTCTCGGCCGGTGTCGCCACCGTCGCCGGCGCGGCGATCATCGCGGCCTTGCCGCAGGATCAACAGGCCCCCTGGTTCCTGGTGCCCGGGACGATCTGCCTGGTGCTCAACCTGGCGCTCTGCTTCGGCTACCGCGACGCCCGACGGACCACCCCGGTCGAACCGTTGCGGGCCCGCGAGATTCTGGCCACCTACTGGCTGAATCCCGTGCGCTACAAGGATTTCGCGTGGGCCTGGGTGTGCCGGTTCTGCATCACCATGTCGATCCTGACGGTGTCGCTGTTCCTGCTCTTCCTGATCATCGACTCCCTCGGTGTCCCACCGGAGCGCGCCTCGGCGGTGCAGGCGGTCAGCTACAGCGTCTTCGTGGTCGCCAACATGGTGACCACCGTGCTCTTCGGCTGGATCTCCGATCGCACCGGCCGACGCAAGACGATCGTGTTCTCCGCCAGTGCGCTGACCGTGGCCGGCCTGGTGGTGGCGATGCTGGCCGGCGATCAGACGATGTTCCTGATCGGGTTGGGCATCGTCGGCGCCGGGCAGGGCGCCTTCATCTCGGTCGATGTGGCGATGATGACCGAACTGATCCCCTCGGTCGACGACGCCGGTAAGGACCTCGGCATCGTGGCGCTGTCCTATCAGCTGCCACAGGTGATCGGGCCGATCGTCGGTGCCTGGGTGGTGGGGCTCGGCGGCGGCTCGAACTACACGAATCTGTTCCTGTTCACGATCGTGCTGGCCGCGCTCGGGGCCCTGGCGGTGCTGCCGATCAAGGGCGTCCGATGACCGTCGCGGAACCGGTGGCCGAACAGATCACCCCGTTGATCGACGCTGGCCGGGGGGTGCGGCTGCGGCATCCGGTGCGGTCCACCGACGGTTTCGACACGATCGCCGTCACCGAGCTGCAGCTTCCCGAGGGTACGCCGCCGGCGGGCGGTTGGCCGGTGGTCGTGCACGGCCACGGGACGAACGGTCTCGGACCGCTGACCACTCCCGAGCACCGGCCCCGGCCACCGGAGGAGAACGACTATCTCACCGGGCTGCTGGCCCGGGGGTGGGCCGTGGTGGCGCCGGACTATCTGATCGTCAACGGCATCCATTCCTATCTGGACGGACCGGACGAGGCGTTGGCGATGGTCCGCGGCCTGCAGGCCGCCAGGCGTCACGAACCCCAGCTGGGCAGGAAATGGCTGTCCACCGGTGGCTCCCAGGGTGGGCATGCGGCGCTCTGGGCCGGGTATCGGGCGCCGGAGCTGGCACCCGAACTGGAGCTGGCCGGGGTGGTGGCGCTCTGTCCGGCCAGTCAGCTCGAGTGGATCTTCGGACTGATCGGCCCGCGCACCCCGGCCCGGATCGCGGCCGGTTGCGGCAGCCCGCTGCTGATGGTCGCCGCGGCGGCGGACCTGGTCCGCCCGGACCTGCGGGTGAGCGACTCGTTTACCCCGCTCGGGCAGCGGGTGCTGCGGGAGATCCGGGAGCTGGAGATCTTCGAGATCATGGAGCTGGTGTCGGGGTTCGAGGTGCCGTCCCTGCTGCGCCACCCGGCGGGCCGGGGTGGTCTGGGTCGGCAGCTGCGGGAGCGGGTCAGGGTGCCGACCGGAATCCCTGCCCCGGTTCGGATTCTGCAGGGCTGGCGGGACACCTCGGTACCGCTGCCGCTGACCATCGGGCTCGCGGTCTCGCTGGGTCGGCAGGGGGTCGATGTCGGGGTGCGCGTGGTGGACAGCGGGCACGGTGACATCGTCACCAGGGGTGCCCGGGCCCGGGCGTTGATGGCCGGGTTGTTGACCTAGCCGGCCGCTCCGCCGCGGACCGTGCGGACCGCCAGCTCGGCCAGATCGTCGAGCCGCGCGTTCTCCCAGCCGTGCACGATCTCCCGCCACTGGTCCGGGATCGCGGAGTGGCCCCAGCGCGCACCGAGCAGCGCTCCGGCGATGCAGGCGACGGTGTCGGTGTCGTTGCCGATCGCGATGGCGGCCTCGAGGCCGGGTACCAGCCCGTCGGAGGAGGTGATCGCCGACCAGGCCGCCTGCAGCGCGGTGACGACGTAGCCGTTCGGGTTGAAATGCTGTGAGGGAAGGGATTCCGCCTTCTCGATCGCCGTCCGCCAGAAGTCCTGGCTGGTCCGGGGGAGCTGATCGACCAGGTCGATCAGGGCGGGCAGTTCACCGGTGAGGATCGTGTGCCGGATCGCCAGGCACCAGAGCGCGCAGGCCTGGGCGCCGACGGGATCGTGATGGGTGAGTCGGGCGATCAGCCCGGCCGCTTCGATCAGGGCGGCCGGGTCGTCGAGGTGGGCGAGTGCGACCGGTGCGGTACGCATCAGGGTGCCGTTGCCACCGGTGCGCTGCCCGCGGGCGGCGATGGAGTCGGAGACGGCGCGCATGGTGGCCGCGGTGGGATGGTGACCGGCGGCTCCCAGGACATTGCTGGTATGCACCCCGACATCGGGCGGATCGCCGGCGTACCAGGCCGCGAAGCCGCGGGCGATGGCGTTCAGGGCCGTGGTGTCGCGCAGGTCCCGACCGGTCGCCGCGACCCGGGCGATGGCGAAGGTCTGGGCGGTGTCGTCGGTCCATTCACCGGGGGCGAAATCCCCGAGTCCACCGCCGATCATCTCGGGCCGGCCGTCCAGTTCGACGGTCTCGAACTCGTAACCGGCGCCGAGCGCGTCCCCGCACGCCGCGCCGGTCAACGCCCCGATCGCGCGGTCGAGCTGGGCCTCGTCGAGCTGCATGGTCCAAGCTTACGGAACGCGCTGCGAGCGGTGTCCTTGGACGGATCGGTTCCGACTGCCGGGGGCGTGCAAACCTGTGCCCATGACCATGCGTCCCGATCATCGTGAACTCGTCGGCGAGACCGTCCGACTGACCGCGACCACCCCTGCCGATGCCCCGGAGCTGTTCGCCGCCATGGACGACCCACGGGTCTGGGAGGTCAATCCATCGGTGGCGGCGGGACGCCCGCGCGATGCCGAGGAATACGCCCGGGAGCTGATCTGGGATCCCGCGGTGAAGGTGCAGTACACGATCCGTGACCTGGCCGGCGGCGCGGTCGTCGGGACCACTTCGATCATGGACATCGACCTGCACAACGAGAAGGCGCACATCGGCAGCACGATGCTCAGCCCGTCGACCTGGGGTACGAGAGTGAATCCCGAGGTGAAATACCTGCTGTTGCGCCATCTTTTCGAGGACTGCGGGTTCGGTCGGATCAAGATCCAGACCGATGCGAACAACGAGCGTTCCCAGGCGGCGATCGCCAAGCTCGGCGCCGTCCGCGAAGGGGTGATCCGGCGGGACCTGCGCCGTCATGACGGCACCTTCCGGGACACCGTGGTGTTCTCGATCCTGCGGTCCGAGTGGCCGGCGGTGCGTGAGGGACTCCGTGCGCGGTTGGCTCCGCGAGGGATGACAAGAGGCCCTGCCGGTTCCCGGCAGGGCCTCTCGCACTTTGGTAGCGGGGACAGGATTTGAACCTGTGACCTCTGGGTTATGAGCCCAGCGAGCTACCGAGCTGCTCCACCCCGCGTCGTTGTGCTTGGAATACATTACACGCGTCGGGCCGGGATCCAAAATCGGGGTGAACCGGGGCTTCGACCAGCCCAGCCGACGTGCGGGGCTCATCTCGACACGCGACCCATTGCTCCGCTTCGCTGCGCATGGGTCGCTACTCGACGAGCGTCGGGTCAGTCCATGTCGGGGATGAGCTCGCGGGCGTCGGCGTAGTCCATGCCGGAGAGCTGCACCAGGTCGACCATGATCGATCGCATCTGGGCGAACAGCACCACCGCCGACAACGACTCCGACAGCATCAGGTGGGAGCTGCGTTCGCCGAGGGTCTCCATCCGCTGCCGGATGCCGGTCGGCAGCCGCCGGGCGTACAGCTCACCGGAGCACCACTTGATGTCCTCGGCCAGGGAACCCATCAACGACAGGTACGCCTGCGGGATGGTCTCGCTGCGATAGAGCGCCACCGCACTGCGCCGGGCCAGCACCCGCAGGTTGCGGGCCATCCGGTCCAGCGGGTCGACGATCTGGGACAGGTCCTGCATGTGCGGCAGATTGCGCCGCCGGAACGGCGAATAGCGCACCACCGCCATCCCTTCCTCGACCGCATCGTTCAACCGCTCCAGGGCGCCCTCGCTGCGCCGGGCCCGGTCCAGCACCCGGTCACCGGCCTCCGGGTCGCCGTCGGTGAGCGCCTCGCGGATCGCATTCAGGGTGTCGGCGGCCTCGCTGAGCACGCCCGCCGCCAGGATCCGCGGCCGGGTCAGCGGGCCCGCCGGGGCCACCGTGGTCACCAGCAGCGCGAGCGCACAGCCGATCAGCGCGGTCAGCCACCGCCCGAACCCGGCACCCGGGTTCGGCAGCAGGGTCATCACGATGATCGCCTGCACCCCGGCCTGGGTGATCATCAGATTCCGCGCACCCAGCCAGGTCGCCACCGACATGGCCAGGATCGTCACCACGATGATCTGCCACACCCCGGTGCCGAACAGATAGACGAACACGTCGCCGAAGAACACCCCGACCGCCACCCCGACGGCGATCTCCACCCCGCGGCTCAACCGCTGCCCGTAGCTGGAGCCCAGGGTGACCACCGCGGCCACCGGCGCGAACACCGGCAGCGGGTCGCCGAGCAGTTTCATCGACGCCCACCAGGCCACCCCGGCGGTGATCGCGCACTGGCAGATCAGGAAGAGCCGGTTCCGCCACCGTTCGACGCGGCGGCGCTGCGAATCGCGACCCCGGCGTACCGAACGCTCGCTGAGGTCGAAAGCTCGCAGCGCCATCCGTTGCCAGGAGAACCGAACCATAACGACATCATCCCGGGTTCGCGTCGACGGGGGCGAGCACCCCGGGGGTGTGGCTACAGTGACCCCATCCGTGGGCTGGTCGGAGAAGGAGCCGTCGATGTCGCAGCGTTCCCGCAGGACGGTTCGAGTCCGTCCGCGTACCGGCGTGCTCGCCCTGCTGCTGTCCCTGCTGATGCTGCTGGCGGCCGGTTGCTCACCGAGCGAGGGTGGCGGTGGGAACGCCGAGACCAAGACCCTGCTGGTCGGCGCCACCGCCCAGCCGCCGACGATGGATCCGACCGCCAACGATGCGGCCGCGATCTCCCAGGTGATGCTCTACAACGTCTACGAGACGCTGGTGAAGGTGGACAGCCAGGGCAAGCTGCAGCCGCTGCTCGCCCAGCGCTGGGACGTCTCGCCGGACAATCTCACCTACACCTTCATCATGGATCCGTCGGCGAAGTTCGCCTCCGGGCGCCCGGTGACGGCGAAGGACGTGGTCTGGTCGATGGATCGGATCCGCTCCGGCAACGCGACCGCGACCCTGAAGCGGCAGCTCTCGCTCGTCGAACAGGCCACCGCGACCGACACCAACACCCTCACGGTCAAGCTGACCCGGCCCTCCAACATGTGGCTGTGGGACATGTCGTCGACCGCCGGGATGGTGTTCGACTCCGAGGCCGGCACCGATCTGGCCGCGCAGACCGCCGGTTCGGGGCCGTTCCAGCTCACCGAGTGGCTGCCGGGAGTGTCGGTGACACTGGGCAAGAACACCAACTACTGGGCCACCCCGGCGCGCTTCGACGAGGTCACCTTCCGCTACTTCAGCGATCCGAACGCGATGAACGCCGCGATGCTGTCGGGGGAGCTGGACATCATCTCCAACCTGCAGGCGCCGGCGGCGCTGCCGCAGTTCGAGGACCCGTCCCGGTTCACGGTCGTGGAGGGCACCACCAACGGTGAGGTGGTGCTGTCGATGAACAACCGCTCGCCGGGTCTCAGCGATCCGCGGGTCCGGCAGGCGATCCGGTACGCGATCGACAAGAAGGGACTGCGGGACACCGTCTGGGCGGGCAAGGGTCTCCTGATCGGTGCGATGGTGCCGCCCACCGATCCCTGGTACGAGGACCGCACCGGTGACTTCCCCTACGACCCGGAGAAGGCGAAGCAGCTGCTCGCCGAGGCGGGTGTGCAGAACCTGCGGCTGCGGTTGCGCTTGCCGACCCTGCCGTACGCCACCTCCGCCGGCCAGTTCGTCGCCTCCCAGCTCAAGCAGGTCGGCATCGAGGCCACCATCGACCAGCTCGAGTTCCCGGCCCGCTGGGTGGACACCGTGCTGACCAGGGGCGACTACGACATGTCGATCGTCTCCCATGTCGAGGCCCGCGACATCGTCCGCTTCGCCAACCCCGACTACTACTTCCACTACGACAATCCCGAGTTCCAGCGGCTGGTCGCCGAGGCCGACCGCGGCCCGGCCGCCGAGCAGGCGCCCAAGCTCAAGGAGGCCGCGAAGCTGATGTCCAGCGATGCCGCCGCCGACTGGCTGTTCCTGCTGCCCAATCTGGTGATCACCCGCCCGGAGATCACCGGCGTACCGCAGAACGCCACCACGCTCAGCTTCGACCTGACCACGATCGCGTCCCGCTGACCAGATGCCACCGGTCCTGAGACGAGTCCTGCTGCGGTTGGCGATCTTCGCCGTCTCGTTGGTGATCGCCTCGATCCTGATCTTCGTGCTCTGCTGGATCCTGCCCGGGGACCTGGCCCAGGTGATCCTCGGTGCGAACGCCGACCCGATGGCGGTGGAGGCGATGCGGCGGCGGCTCGGGCTGGACCAGCCGCTGTCCGAGCGCTACTGGGAATGGGTGACCGGCATGCTGCGCGGCGACTTCGGCACCTCGCTGCTCAGCCGCCGCTCGGTGTCCAGCCAGATCATCAGCAAGCTCGGGGTGACGGCCTGGCTGGTCGGGCTGGGCATGCTGGTCGCGATCCTGATCGCGGTGCCGGTGGGGATGCTCGCCGCGCTCCGCCGGCGCCACCTGGACGGGGTGATCCTGTCCGCGCTTTCCCAGCTGGGGTTGGCGATCCCGGCGTTCTGGGCCGGCATCATGGCGGTCTACCTGTTCGCGGTGAAGCTGCGCTGGCTGCCGGCGAACGGCTACGTCCCGCTCACCCAGGATCCGGCCGGCTGGGCCGCCCGGCTGGTGCTGCCGGTGCTCTCGCTGGCACTGGTCCAGGCCGCGGTCCTGGCCCGCTACGTCCGCTCGGCGACCCTGGAGGTGCTCAGCGAGGACTACTACCGCACCGCGCGGGCGATCGGCTGGCGGCAGCTGCCGGCGCTGCTGCGGCACGGGTTGCGCAACGCATCGCTGTCGGTGGTCACCGTGCTCGGGCTGCAGCTGTCGACCCTGCTGGTGGGGGCGATCGTGATCGAGAACGTGTTCTCGATCCCCGGCCTGGGTTCGCAGCTGCTGACCGCCGCCTCCCAGCGCGACCTGGTGCTGGTGCAGGGCACGGTGATGCTGCTGGCCTTCGCGGTGCTGCTCATCAACACCCTGGTCGACCTGTCCTACCTGCTGCTCGATCCCCGGCTGAGGTCGAACCGATGAAGCGCGCCGGACTCTGGATCGGGACCGTACTGGTCGGGATGGTCGTGCTGACCGCGCTGGTCTCGCTGGTCTGGACCCCCTTCGACCCGACACTGGTCGACCCGTCGCTGTCGATGGCCGAACCGGGCTGGCCGCATCTGCTCGGCGCCAACTTCGTCGGCCTGGACAACCTGTCGATGCTGATGGTCGGTGCGCAGACCTGCCTGCTGGTCGGCATCATCGCGGTGGCGGTGGCCGCGCTGATCGGCGTACCGCTGGGCATCATCGCCGGGATGCTGCGCGGCTGGGGCGGTGAGGTGCTGCTGCGCGGGGTGGACATCCTGTACGCCTTCCCGGCCCTGCTGCTGGCGATCCTGCTGGCCGCCACCCTCGGTGGCTCGACCTGGACCGCGATGCTGGCGATCGGCATCGCCACCATCCCCGCCTTCACCCGGGTCACCCGGGCCGCGACACTGTCGGTGATGAGCAGCGACTACGTGCTCGCCGCCCGGGCCGCCGGCACCACCCGGTTGGGCATCGCGCTGCGGCATGTGCTGCCCAATGTGGCCCCGGTGATCGGGGTGCAGGCCTCGGTGTCCTTCGGGATAGCGATCCTCGCCGAGGCGGCGCTCTCCTATCTGGGGTTGGGTACGCCGCCGCCCACGCCGACCTGGGGCCGGATGCTGCGGGAGGCGGTGACCTACCTGTTCACCGACCCGCTGCAGGCGCTCTGGCCGGGGCTGGCGATCGCCGGCGCGGTGCTCGGGTTCAACCTGCTCGGCGACGGCCTGCGGGATCTGCTCGACCCGCGGCTGAAGGAGGTCCGCTGATGGCGCCACTGGTGCAGGTGGCGGACCTGCGGGTCGCCTTCGCGGACAGCAGCGGCCCGGCCGGCCGGGAGGTGCTGCACGGCATCGACCTGACGATCGAGCGCGGCGCCCGGGTCGGACTGATCGGCGAATCCGGATCCGGCAAGTCGCTGACGGCGCTCGCGCTGATGGGACTGCTCCCGGAAACCGCACGGACACAGGGATCGGTGCGTTTCGACGGTCGGGAACTGCTCGGCCGCCCGGATCGGGAGGTGGCACCGCTGCGCGGGGACCGGATGTCGATGGTCTTCCAGGAACCGATGACCGCACTCGACCCGACGATGCGGATCGGTCGGCAGGTCGCCGAGGTCTGGCAGCTGCATCGCGCCGGGCGGGGGAGCAGTGGTCGGGATCAGGTGCTGCAGATCCTCCAGGAGGTCGGGCTCGATGACCCGGCCCGAATCGCGAAGTCCTTCCCGCACCAGCTCTCCGGCGGCCAGCGGCAACGGGTGGTGCTGGCGATGGCGCTGATCAACCGGCCCGAGCTGGTGATCTGCGACGAACCGACCACCGCCCTCGATGTCACCGTGCAGGCCCGGGTGCTGCGGTTGCTGGACCGATCGCTGACCGAGGTGCAGGCCGCCTGCCTGTTCATCAGCCACGACCTGGCGGTCGTCGCCCAGGTCTGCGACGAGCTGGTGGTGATGCTCGACGGGTCGATCGTCGAACGGGGGCCGACCGCCGAGCTGCTCCGCGACCCGCAGCACGGTTACACCCGCGGCCTGCTGGCGACCGCGCAGCTGGACCGGGTCGAACCCGGCGCCCGGTTGCCGGTGGTCGCGGACTTCTATGCCGGGGAGGCGATCGAATGAGCGACCCGGTCTTCGAGGTCGAGAACGTGAGCCGGGTGTTCACCGGCTCCGGCCGTCGCGTGACCGCGGTCGACGACGTCAGCCTGACCCTGGCCCGCGGTGAGCGGCTCGGCATCGTGGGGGAGTCCGGGTCGGGCAAATCGACGCTGATCCGGATGATGGCGGCCCTCGACCGGCCCACCTCCGGCAGCATCCGGCTGAACGGCACCGATATCGCGCTTCCCGAATCCCGGTTGGGATTCCTGCGATCGGCGGTGCAGCTGGTGTTCCAGGATCCACGCTCCTCGCTGAACCCGCGGATGCGGGTGAGCGACATCATCTCCGAACCGCTGCGCTCCCCGTTGCTGCGCGGCCGCGAGGATGTACCGACCGACCGGCCGGCCCGGGTCCGGGAGGTGCTCGATGCGGTCGGCCTGCCCGCCGATTCGGGGCGCCGTTATCCGCACGAGTTCTCCGGCGGGCAGCGGCAGCGGATCGCGATCGCCCGGGCACTGGCGCCCAACCCGCAGGTGCTGATCGCCGACGAGGCGGTCTCCGCCCTCGATGTCTCGGTACGGGCGCAGGTGCTGAACCTGCTCAACGACCTGGTGACCGGTTTCGGGCTGACCCTGGTCTTCGTCAGCCACGACCTGATGGTGGTCCGGCACACCTGCGATTCGGTCCTGGTGCTGCGCTCGGGTCGGGTCGTCGAACGCGGCCCGACCATGCAGGTGTACGCCGACCCGCAGGCCGAGTACACCCGCGAGCTGCTCGCCGCGGTACCCCGATTGCCCGAGTGAGCGTCAGATGCCGCCGAGGGAGGCGAAGGCGCCGATGAAGCCGCCGATCCAGATGATCCCGAGCCCGAGCACCGCGATCAGCACACCGCGGCGCCGGCCCGCGGATTCGGGTGGGTTGACGTAGGCCAGGCGTACCCCGACGATCGCCGGGGCGAGTCCGAGGACCAGCGCGACGATCCCGATCAGCATCCCGGAGTTCACCCGGTCAGCGTAGCGGGGTGACACCGTTCGCCGGCTGGACCCGGGCCGCGAATTCGAGGATTGCGCCTAGACTCACCGCTCGTGAAAGCACTCCTGCTCGAGAACATCCACAGCGACGCCGTCGAGATCCTGCAGTCCCGCGGATTCGATGTCGAGGTGCGTTCCGGCGCCCTCGATGAGGACGAGCTGATCCGCTCGCTGCCCGGGGTGAACGTGCTCGGCATCCGCTCCAAGACCCAGGTCACCGAGCGGGTGCTCAAGGAGGCCGATCAGCTGGAGACCATCGGCGCGTTCTGCATCGGCACCAACCAGATCGATTTGAGCAGCGCCGCCGAGCGCGGTGTCGCGGTCTTCAACGCGCCGTTCTCCAACACCCGCAGCGTGGTCGAGCTGGCGATCGCCGAGATCATCGCGATGGCCCGGCACCTGACAGACAAGAACGCGGCCCTGCACAACGGTGTCTGGGACAAGTCCGCCAAGGGCGCCCACGAGGTCCGCGGCCGGACCCTGGGCATCGTCGGCTACGGCAACATCGGCTCCCAGCTCTCGGTGGTCGCCGAATCGCTGGGCCTGCAGGTCTATTTCTATGACATCGTGGACCGGCTCGCCCTCGGCAACGCCCGCCGCTGCGGCAGCCTGGAGGAACTGCTCAGCAAGGTCGAGACCGTGTCGCTGCACGTCGACGGCCGGGCCGGCAACGGCGGCTTCTTCGGTGCCGAACAGTTCGCGATGATGCGGCCGCGTTCGCTGTTCCTCAATCTGAGCCGCGGGTTCGTGGTGGACCACGAGTCGCTGCGCGACAACCTGCTGTCCGGGCACATCGCCGGTGCCGCGGTCGATGTGTTCCCCGCGGAGCCGAAGGCGGCCGGTGACGCGTTCACCTCGGTGCTGCAGGGCATCCCGAACGTCATCCTCACCCCGCATGTCGGCGGCTCCACCGAGGAGGCCCAGCAGGACATCGGCCACTTCGTCGCCGGCAAGCTCTCCGACTTCGCCGACCTGGGCGCGACCACGATGTCGGTCAACCTGCCCCAGGTCCAGCTCGACGAGACCGCTGGCGGCGTACGCCTGCTGCACCTGCACCACAACGTGCCCGGCGTGCTCGCCAAGCTGAACCAGGTGATCGCCGACCACGAGGTGAACATCGACCGGCAGACGCTGTCGACCCGCGGACCGCTGGGCTATGTGCTGACCGACGTCAGCGGTGCCCGGGTGGCCGAACTCGCCGACGCGCTGCGCAACCAGCCCGAAACCGTGCGACTGAAGGTGGTGGAACGCCGATGACCCGACTCGGTGAGCTGGAGGTCTCCGCGATCGGCTTCGGCGCCATGGCGGTCTCCAACATCTACGGCGACATCAGCGACGAGCAGGCGCGGGCCACCGTGAACGCCTGCATCGACGCCGGGATCACCTTCCTCGACACCGCCGACGTCTACGGCAGCCCGCGCGACGGCGCCGAGGGCCCGGCCGGTACGAACGAGGAGATGCTCGCACCGCTGCTGGCCGAACGCCGCGACGAGGTGCAACTCGCCACCAAGTTCGGGATCACCGCGATCCGCACCGGGGAGGCCGGCAAGGCCAAGCGCACCGACGGCCGGCCGGAATACGTCCGCAGCGCCTGCGAGGCCTCGCTGCGTCGGCTCGGGGTGGAGACCATCGACCTCTACTATCTGCATCGCCCCGACCACGACGTGCCGATCGCCGAGACCGTCGGCGCGATGGCCGACCTGGTCTCCCAGGGCAAGGTGCGCCAGCTCGGGCTCTCCGAGGTGACCGCCGAGGAGCTGCGCAGCGCCCACGCCACCCACCCGATCGCCGCGGTGCAGTCGGAGTGGAGCGTCTGGTCCCGCGACGTCGAGGCCCGGGTGATGCCCACCTGCGCCGAACTCGGCATCGGCTTCGTGCCCTACAGCCCGCTGGGCCGCGGCTTCCTCACCGGTACGCTGACCCGCGACGACGTGGCCGGCGATTTTCGCGGCCAGACCGAGCGGATGGGTGAGGGCTGGGACGACAACCAGCGGGCGCTCGCGATCGTCACCGAGGTCGCCGAACAGGTCGATGCGACCAACGCCCAGGTGGTGCTCGCCTGGCTGCTCGCCAAGAGTGACCAGTTCGGCGTGGCGACGGTGCCGATCCCCGGATCCCGCCGCCCGGAGCGGATGATCGAGAACCTGGGCTGTGTCGATGTCCGGCTGTCGGCCGAGCAGCTCGACCGGCTCGATCAGATCGCCGGCGCCGTCCGCGGAGACCGCAACATCACCGGCGACCCGAAGTGGATCAGCTCCGGGCGGGAGTGATCAGTTCTCGGGGCGGTCGCGTTCGGCGTTCGGGTCGACCGCATCGCCGGCGAGCAGCTGGCGTACCACCACATCGTGCAGCAGGCCGTTGGTGGCGACCGCGCCGGGACCGTGCGGGCCGGGATCCCCACCCACGCTGGTGAACCGGCCACCGGCCTCGGTGACCACGATGTCGCAGGCGGCCATGTCGTGCAGCGCCAGCTCCGGTTCGCAGGCGACGTCGACGGCACCCTCGGCGACCAGCATGTAGGACCAGAAGTCGCCGTACGCCCGGGACCGCCAGACGGTCCGCATCAGGTCGACGAAGTGTTGCCCCCAGCCGGCGGAAACCCAACCGTGCAAGGAGGAATAGGACAGCGACGCGTCGGCGATCGCGGCCACCTGGGAGACCTGGAGCGGTTTCGCCTGGGCCAGTGACTTGCCGGCATAGGCACCGTTGCCCTTCGAGGCCCACCAGCGCCGGCCGAGTGCGGGGGCGGAGACCACCCCGGCGACCACCTCGTCACCGACCATCAGCCCGATCAGGGTGGCCCAGACCGGTACCCCGCGGACGAAGTTCGAGGTGCCGTCGATCGGGTCGATGACCCAGCGCCGCGGCCCGTGGCCGGTGTCGTCCAGCTCCTCACCGTGCACCGCATCCCTGGGCCGGGCCCGGGACAGCGTCTTGCGCAGGACCTCTTCCACCGCCACGTCGGCGTCGGTGACGTGCGACAGGTCCGGTTTGGCGGAGACCTTGAGATCCTGCGCCTTGAACCGGTCCATGGTGATCGAGTCGGCGTTGTCGGCCATCAGGTGGGCCAGGCGGACATCGTCGGTGTAGTCGGCGGTGTTGGCAGGCATGGGGGCGAATCTATCCTCACTCGTAGGGCAGGGCGCGCGCGGCGACCATCCGCCGGAACGAGTCGACCCGGGCCCGCGGGAGCTCACCGGCCTGCACGGCGGCATCCAGCCCGCAGTCGACGGCGTCGAAGCCATGCTCGCAACCCCGCGGACAGTCGGCGGTGAACTCGAGCAGATCCGGGAAAGCCTTGATCACATCGGCGGGGGTGACATGGCTGAGCCCGAAGGACCGCACCCCGGGCGTGTCGATCACCCAGCCGCCGGGCTCCCCGTCGGCGAGTTCGGGCAACCGCAGCGCGATCGCCGAGGTGGAGGTGTGCCGGCCCCGGCCGGTGACCTCGTTGACGACGCCGACGGCCCGATCCAGGCCGGGGATCAGTGCGTTCACCAGGGTCGACTTGCCGACCCCGGAGTGCCCGATGAAGACCGAGATCCGCCCGCTCAGCAGTTGCCTGAGTTCGGCCAGGTCGGCACCGGGTTCGCTGACCACGATCGGCACACCGAGGGGGGTGTACGCCGCCACCAGGTCGTCGGGGGAGGCCAGATCGGCCTTGGTCAGGCAGAGCAGCGGCTCCAGCCCGGCGTCGTAACCCGCGACCAGGATCCGGTCGATCATCCCGGTCCGCGGCGGTGGGTCGGCCAGCGCGGTGACGATCACCAGCTGGTCGGCATTGGCCACGATCGGGCGCTCATAGGGATCGTCGTCATCGGCGGTACGCCGCAGCACGGTGTCGCGTTCGGTGACCTCGACGATCCGGGCCAGGCTGCCGTCCGCCCCGGACAGATCGCCGACCAGGCGTACCCGGTCGCCGACGATCACCGAGCGACGGCCGAGGTTGCGGGCCTTCATCGCCGTCACCGGGACCGCATCGGGACCCGGTTGGTCCGCCTCGTCGAGCAGCAGGCAGCGGTAACGGCCGCGATCGATGGTCATCACCATGCCCAACGCGGCGGCGGAATAGTCGGGACGGTCCTTGGTCCGTGGCCGGCTCCGGCGGCGGGGGCGATCGAAACCGGCGTGGTCGTCGGAGTGGATCCCGCCCCGACGGATCACGCCTGGACCCCGCCGGTGGACCCGTTCCCGCGCTCGGACCACTCGTCGGAGTCGTCGAGCATCTTCGTCCACAGCATCGGGAACTCCGGCAGCGTCTTGGCGGTGCACCCGACATCGTCGAGGGTGATGTCGTCGACCAGCAGGCCGAGCAGCGCACCGGCGTGCGCCATCCGATGGTCGGCATAGGTCCGCCACTCCCCGCCGTGCAGCACCCGCGGGTGGATCACCAGCCCGTCGTGGGTCTGCCGGGTGTGCGAACCGAGCCGGTTCAGCTCGGTCTCCAGGGCGGCGAGCCGGTCGGTCTCGTGGCCGCGGATGTGCGCGACGCCCCGCAGATGCGAGGTGTCCCGGGCGACCGAGGCCAGGGCGGCGACGACCGGGGTCAGCTCGGAGGCGGCCGACAGGTCCAGATCGACACCCCGCAACCGGTCCTGGCCGCGTACCACCAGGGCCCCGTCGCGGCGCTCCACGCTGGCCCCGAAGGCCTCGAACACCTCACGGGCCAGATCCCCGGGCTGGTTGGTCCGCTCCGGCCAGTCGAGCACCCGCACCTCACCGGCGGTGATCACCGCGGCGGCCAGGAAGGCGGCGGCATTGGTCAGATCCGGCTCGATCGTGGTGTCCCGGGCCGCGATCGGCCCCGGCTGCACGATCCAGCGGTCGGTGCCCTGCTGCTCGATCCGGACGCCGCGCTCGCGCAGCATCAGCACCGTCATCTCGATGTGCGGTCGGCTGGGCAGGGTGGGGCCGATGTGACGCACGTCCAACCCGCGGGCGAAGCGGGCGCCGACCAGCAGCAGTGCGGACAGATACTGGCTGGAGCTGGAGGAGTCCACCAGCACCGGCCCGCCGGGCAGGTCGGGCCGACCGGTGACGGTGAACGGCAGGTGCTGGGTGTCGGCCGGGTCGATCTCGGCGCCGATGTCGGAGAGCGCGTCCAGCAGCGGGCCCATCGGCCGCTTGGTCGCCTCGGCGTCGCCACGGAAACCCACCGTTCCCGGTGCCAGGGCGGCGATCGGCGGCAGGAAGCGCATCACCGTGCCGGCCAGGCCGCAGTCGATGTCCCCGCCGGCGCTGAAGCCGTCGGCCGGGGGAGTGATCCGCCAGCTGGGCCCGCTGTCGTCGATGCCGACGCCGAGGGTGCGCAGGCCGTCGCGCATCAACCGGGTGTCCCGGGCGTCCAGGCCACCGGTGATGGCGCTCGGACCGTCGGCCAGCGCGGCCAGTACCAGGGCCCGATTGGTCTCGGACTTCGAACCCGGTACCCGGACGGTGGCGTGCACCGGTTCGGCGGCGATCGGGGCGGGCCAGGGACCGGTGTCCGCGGCGCGACGCGGCGGCGCCGACCGCGCGGGGCGGTCGGCGCCGGAGAGGTCGGAATGCGAGGGCGTGCTCATCGGAGGTCGTCCGGCAGTCAGGAGGAGATCTCCTTGACCCGCTTCTTGGCGTCCTTGCGGGCGCGCTTCAGCCGCTTGCGGGCCTCGCGCTTGGACACTTCGGCGTCCTTCTCCAACTGGGCCCGTGCCTTCTCCACCCGGCGGCCGATCCGGTTGGCCTGGTCCTGGGCGCGCCAGGCGATGCTCGGCTGCCCCTCGGTGTCACCGGCGGCGACCAGTGCGCCACCGACCAGCGCCAGGTTCTTCAGCAGTTCGTTGCGGGCGGCCGCCTTCTGCTCGAGGCTGGCACCCTGGCCCGCGCCACCGCTCATCAGCTGCGGCACCATCGAGGCGGCCAGCAGGCCGGCACCGAGGCGGCGGCCCTTGCCGAAGATCAGGCCGAGTCCACCGGCGACCTGGAGGCCACCGGAGATCCGGGCCAGGCTGGCGGTGTCGGTGGGGATGGCGGTGGCCACCTCGGCCGGCGCCACCTTCTTGGCCAGCGGCACCACCTTGCTGGCGAACTTCTCCTGCTCCGCCGCATAGGGCGTGGGGTCCTTGAGGGCCTTGGCTCCATTGACCACGAAGTAGCCGGCGAGCATGGTCCTGGCGAGCGCGCGCATCAGAGTCATAGGCCTATGTCTACCGTGTCGGGTTTGGCTTGGAAAGGCCGGGGGGTCCCCTCGGGTCCCGCGGGCATCGTTGGACCACTGGTCGTAGATTGGCTGGCATGTGTGGGCGCTACGCGGCCTCGGCCGATGAGGCCGAGCTGGTGGAGGAATTCGACATCGACGAGGTGGCCGGTGAGCTGCCCGCGGCCAGCTGGAACATCGCCCCGACCGACCCGGTCGCGGCCATCGTGCAGCGGGTCTCCAAGGATGACGGGGAGAGCCGGCGCAAGCTGGTGCCCCTGCGCTGGGGGCTGGTGCCGTCCTGGTCGAAGGACACGAAGGGCGGCGCCCGGATGATCAACGCCCGCGCCGAGACCGTGGCCGAGAAGCCGTCGTTCCGCAAGGCCTTCGCGGCCCGGCGCTGCCTGCTGCCGGCAGACGGCTACTACGAGTGGTACGCCACCGAGGCGCCGCCCGGTGGCAAACCTGGCAAGCAGCCGTATTTCATCCACCGCGGTGACGGCGGCCGGCTGGTGATGGCCGGGATCTATGAGTTCTGGCGCGACGACTCCCGGCCCTCCGGTGACCCGGACGCCTGGTTGAGCACCTGTTCGATCATCACCACCAGCGCCACCGACGCGTTGGGCCACCTGCACGACCGGATGCCGATGGTGATCGCCCGGGAGGCCTGGGACGACTGGCTCGATCCCGGGCTCACCGACCCGGCGGCGGCCCAGGAGCTGCTGCGGGTCACCGATGCCGAGCTGCTGGCGGCGTACCCGGTCGCGAAGGCGGTCGGCAACATCCGCAACAACTCACCCGAACTCGTCGAGCCGGTCGAGGCGCCGTGATCGTCGACCTGGAGACCCCGCTCGGCCCCTCCCGGATGTACGCCGCAGCGCCCACCGCGGGCGATCCGCGGGCGGTGCTGCTGCTCGGCCACGGCGCCGGCGGGGGAGTCGACGCCCCCGACCTGGTCGCGCTGACCGGACTGGGTGAGCAGGGCATCGTGGTGCTCCGCTTCGAGCAGCCGTGGCGGACCGCCGGCCGGAAGATCGCGCCCGCCCCGGCCCGGCTGGACGAGGGCTGGGCGCCCGCGGTGGCGTACGCCGAGGAGACCCATCCGGGGCTGCCGCTGTTCGTCGGCGGCCGCAGCGCCGGGGCGCGGGTCGCGGTCCGCTGGGCGGCAGCGCACCCGGTCGCCGGGGTGGTCGCGCTGTCGTTCCCACTGCACCCACCGGGGAAACCGGAGAAGTCCCGTGCTCCCGAACTGCTCGGCGCCACCGCCCCGGTGCTGGTGCTGCAGGGCGAGCGCGACCCCTTCGGCACCCCCGCGGAGGTCGCGGCCGTCGTCGACGAGGCGGGTGCCGACCAGATCCGCGTCGTGGTGGTCCCGAACTGCGCGCACGAACTGAAACCACCGGCCCGGGCGGCCAGCACGCCCGCGCAGATCGCGGCGGTGCTGACCTCCGATGTCACCGACTTCGTCGACCGGATCGTCGGCGGGCGGGGGAGAGCCGGGGAATAACCGGCGACCCGGTCCCGTTGTGCCGGGTGATGACGAGCACAACTTTCCCGGCACCGGTACTGTCATACGTGATGACACTGCCGAGCGATGAACTGCGCGACCCGGAACTCGATCTGTCGACCGAGACCGAGGCCGAGCGCTCCGCGCGCTTCGAGCGGGACGCTCTGGGGCATCTGGACCAGCTCTACGGCGCGGCCCTGCGGATGACCCGCAATCCCTCCGATGCGGAGGACCTGGTGCAGGAGACCTACGCCAAGGCGTACCAGTCCTTCCACCAGTACACCCCGGGCACCAACCTGAAGGCGTGGCTCTACCGGATCCTCACCAACACCTACATCAACAGCTACCGCAAGGCGCAGCGCTCGCCGAAGATCTCCGACGGGGAATCGGTCGAGGACTGGCAGCTGGCCCGCGCCGAGTCGCACAGCTCCACCGGGCTGCGCTCGGCCGAGATGGAGGCGCTGGACCGGATGCCGGATTCGGCCGTCACCGACGCGCTGAACAACCTCTCCGACGACTTCCGGACCGCGGTCTATCTGGCCGATGTGGACGGCTTCGCCTACAAGGAGATCGCCGAGATCATGGGTACGCCGATCGGGACCGTGATGTCCCGGCTGAACCGCGGCCGCGCCCAGCTGCGCAAGGCCCTGTCCGATTACGCCCGGGATCACGGGATGCTGCCCCAGGACGCATCGTGACGCCCCGCGAGCCGCAGGATCCCGGACCCGAGCTGGATGGCCCCGAGCTGGACGGTGCCGACGCCGAGGAATTGCGTCGGCTCGCCGAGCAGGACTGCTCGGTGGTGCTGCAGCGGGTCACCGCCTTCCTGGACCACGAGCTCGACGGTGCGTCCACCGAGGTGATCCGGTTGCATCTGGAGGCCTGTGAGCGCTGTGTCGAGGACTTCGACGCCGAGCACGCGATCAAGCAGCTGGTGAACCGCTGCTGCCCCGAGGAGAAGGCGCCCCAGCAGCTGCGGGTGAGCATCATGACCTCGATCACCACGTGGCGTCGCGGCTGAGGGCGTCGGGGCTGAGGGTTTCGGGGCTGGCGATTCCGCGATCCGGGTCCGGACGCGATAGGGTTACCTGTCGATCATCACAGACAGCAGGAGGCTGACATGGGCAAGACCGGCCGCAAGCGCCGCGCGCGTCGCAAGAAGGGCGCGAACCACGGCAAGCGCCCCAACGCCTGAGCACACGCTCAACCACCGAGCCCGGGTCATCGACCCGGGCTCGCGGCGTCTTGTGACCAGTGAGTAGGTTGGTGCCCATGCCGCTGCTGTCCACCCTGGTCCGCGATCACACCGACATCGGGCCGGAGGACGAGGAGTTCCTCACCCGGCTCGTCGCGGAGTGGCATCTGCTCGCCGATCTCTCCTTCTCCGATCTGGTGCTCTGGATCCCCGACACCGATCCCAACATCTTCTGGGCCGCCGCCCAGGTCCGCCCGGCGACCGGCCCCACCGCGCTGGAGTTCGACGTCGCCGGCGACGAGATCGCCTACCTGCCCGAACACGGGGTGCCGGAGGCGTACCTCACCGGAACCGAGGTTGAGACCTCGGAGAACAAACTGCAGGCCGGGATACCGGTCGACGTGCACGCGGTGCCGATCCATCGCGACGGCAAGGTGCTGGCGGTGATCGAGCGGCACACCAACCAGATGGGGGTCCGCGCGCCCGGTGCGCTGGAGGACAACTATCTGGAGATGGCCGAGGTCCTCACCGAGATGGTCTCGCGCGGGGAATACCCGACGGGTACGCCGAGCGACATGGTCTTCAGCCCGCGGGTCGGTGACGGGGTGTACCGGCTGGACAAGAATCGCAACGTCGCCTACGCCACCCCGAACGCGATCACCGCGCTGCGTCGCCTGGGTCTGGATTCCTATCCCGAGGACGAGCACCTGCCCTCGCTGCTGCGCGGCCTGGCCGAGGCCGCCGGGGGCAGCGCGCCGGCCGATGAGGCGTACTTCACCACCGAGATCTCCGAGGTGGAGGCGATCGCCGGGAATGTGACGATCCGGCTGCGGCTGGTGCCGCTGCGCGGTGAGGACGGTTCGGACGAGCTGATCGTGCTCTGTCGCGACATCACCGAGATCAGCCTGCGGGAGCGTCAGCTGGTCACCAAGGACGCCACCATCCGGGAGATCCACCATCGGGTGAAGAACAACCTGCAGACGGTGGCCGCGCTGCTGCGGATGCAGGCCCGTCGCTCGCCCGAGGCGCGGGTCGCGTTGACCGAGGCGATGTCGCGGGTGGCCGCGATCGCGGTGGTGCACGAGACGCTCTCCCAGACCTTCGACGAATCGGTGCCCTTCGACGATGTGGCCGACCGGGTGCTGCAGATGGTCGGCGCGGTGGCGACCCAGCACGATCACCCCGAGGGGGTGCGGGCGCGCCGCGAGGGCAGCTTCGGCATGGTCCCGGCCCCGGTCGCGACCGCGCTCTCGCTGGTGGTCACCGAACTCTGCCAGAACGCCATCGAGCATGGGTTGAGCGGCTCCAGCGGCGGGACGGTCACGGTCCGCCCGCGCACCGATGCGGGCTGGCTCGAGGTCGAGGTCGTCGACGACGGGACGGGGCTGCCGGAGGACTTCCAGCTGGCCACCTCGCGGAGCCTGGGGTTGAGCATCGTCTCGACCCTGGTCCGCGACCTGGGCGGCACCTTCGAGCTGATGAACAATCCGGACGCGCCGGGATCGCTGGCCCGGGTCCGGCTGCCGATGGCGAACGACTCCTGATCGAGCCCCGGGCACGATGGGCCCCGGAACACGATGAGCCCCGGGGATCCATCCCCGGGGCTCCGTGCTTCTTCGTGCTGATCGATCGCCAGGCGATCTCAGGCGTGTCCGATTCGTGCGCTCACGCGCTGCGGATTCTGGACCGAGCGGCGCGGCGCTTCATCGCGCGACGCTCGTCCTCGGACAGGCCGCCCCACACACCGTGGTCCTGGCCCGCCTCCAGTGCCCACTGCAGGCACTGCTCTCGCACCGTGCACCGCTTGCACACCTGCTTGGCCTCTTCGATCTGCAGCAGCGCGGGTCCGGTGTTTCCGATCGGGAAGAAGAGTTCGGGATCCTCGTCCAGACAGGCTGCCTCATGGCGCCAATCCATGCCTTGGTCCCCTCCTCTCAGGTTTCGGGCCCACGTCTCCGGATCGCGGCGCTGCGGGGGAAGCTGGGGGCCCTGCTCATTGTGACCTGACAAGACTGGCAAGTAAGTCCGATGAAAACAAGATCTTGACAGGTCGGTTTGCTCACACTAATCGGCTCTGACTGCGTGGGTTACCCGGTTCGGCGGTCGATCAGACGGGGGTATGCCGGTAGTCTGGGCCGGTGCCCGAAACACCCGAGACGACCGCCCCCGCCGCGAGCCGGCCGCGCACCCTGATCGTGGCCGCGCTGATCCTGCTGCTGGAGGGGTTGGTCTGTGTGGTCCTCGGCGTGCTGGATGCGTTCAACGTCCGCGGGAACCGGCCGGTGGTCGGGGTCGGTGGGGCGATCATCCTGATCGGCTACGGCCTCGCCCTGGGTGGGTTGCTGGCCGGCGGGCTGCTGCGGATGCGGACCTGGAGCCGGGGGCCGGTGGTGGCCACCCAGCTGATCAACCTGCCGATCGCGTGGTCCTTCTTCGGTGGTGCGACCTGGCCGATCGCGGTGGCGCTGGGTGCCGCCTCGATCGTGGTGATCGGCTGCGTGCTGCATCCGGCCAGCACCCGGGTGCTGGTCCGCGACGCCGCGGACTGAGGCGGACCGGGCCGGCCGCCGGGTCAGGCGTCGTCGGCGTCCACGCCCTGGCGCACCCGGGTCAGGAAATCCATGGTGCGCTGCTGCTGCGGATCGCCGAGCACCTGCTGCGGCGTACCCGACTCGACTACCTGACCGTCGGCCATGAACACCACCCGGTCGGCGACCTCGCGGGCGAACTCCATCTCGTGGGTGACCACGATCATCGTCATGCCCTGGGCGGCCAGCTGCTTCATCACCGACAGCACCTCACCCACCAGTTCGGGGTCGAGCGCACTGGTCGGCTCGTCGAAGAGCATCAACCGCGGTTCCATCGCCAGCGCCCGGGCGATCGCGACCCGCTGCTGCTGGCCGCCGGAGAGCTGGGAGGGATAGTAGTCGGCCCGGTCGGCCAGCCCGACCCGATCGAGCAACTCCGTCGCCCGGGTCCGCGCCTGCTGCCTGCCGATGCCCTTGACGTGGATCGGGGCCTCCATCACGTTGCCGATCGCGGTGAGGTGCGGGAACAGGTTGAACCGCTGGAAGACCATCCCGATCTCGGCGCGCTGCCGCGCGATGTCGCGGACGTGGCGGCGATGCAGCCTGCCGTTCTTCTCGGTGATCCCGATCAGCTCGCCGTCGACCCAGATCCGGCCACCGGTGAGGATCTCCATCTGGTTGATCAACCGCAGGAAGGTGGTCTTGCCCGAACCGCTGGGGCCGAGCAGGCAGACCACCTCACCGGAGTGCACCTCCAGGTCGATGCCCTTGAGCACCTCGTTGTCGCCGAAGAACTTGGTGGCGTTCAGCGCCCGGACCAGCGGCTGCGCGGTGGCGGCGGTGTCGCTCAATGGTCGGCTCCCATCATCAACCGGCGCTGGGTGTCGGCCTCGCCGCCGAAGCCGCGGCCGAAGTGGCGTTCCAGCCAGGCCTGCCCGACCATCAGCACGCTGGTCGCGATCAGATAGTAGAGGGTGGCCGAGATCAGCACGGGGAAGGTCTGATAGGTCCGCGACCCGATCGCTCTGAGCTGGAAGAACAGCTCGGTGGACAACGGGATCGCGAGCAGCAGCGAGGTGTCCTTGAGCATCGCGATGGTCTCGTTGCCTGTCGGCGGCACGATCACCCGCATCGCCTGCGGCAGGATGATCCGCCACATCGCCTTGCCGGGGCTCATCCCGAGGGCCTCGGCGGCCTCGGACTGGCCCTTGTCGACCGAGAGGATGCCGGCGCGGGCGATCTCGGCCATGTACGCCGCCTCGGAGGCCGCCATCCCGATCACCGCACCGGCGAAGCCGGCGAAGATCGCGTTCGCATCGAGGGTGAGGAAGCGCCAGCTGGTGCCCTCGGGCAACCCCAGCCACGAGATGATCTTCCAGTCGAAGGGGACACCGAAGGCGAGGCCCTGCTGGAAGACGATGCCGAGGGCGCCCATGATGGTCAGCAGCACATAGCGGGGGACGGCCCGGAAGAACCAGGTGTAGGCCCAGGAAACCGCTTTGAGGATGGGATTGTCGCTGAGCCGCATCACCGCCAGCACGACCCCGCCGAGCACCCCGAAGAACATGCTGAACACGGTGACCAGCAGGGTGCCCTTGATGAACCCCTCGATGACCGGTTTCTGATTCATCGCCTCGGCGATGAAGGGCCAGTCGAAGGCCGGGTTGAACAGCACCATGTTGAGGAACATCAGCGCCAGCACCGCGATCACCGCGACCGCCACCCAGCGCCACGGGTGGCGTACCGGGACGGCGTCGATGCGACCGGGGCGCTCGGCGGTGTCGGCTGCCTCGCGGGTATCGGGGACCTGGCTGCTCATCGCGCCCTGCCTCAGGAGGCGGCCGGGTTCACCTGGAAGGAGCTGATCGCGCCGTTCTCGGTGCCCCACTTCTGCAGCGCGCGCTCGTAGCTGCCGTCGGCCTTGGCCTTGGTGAGCGCCTCGGCGATCGCATTGGCGAAGTCGGTCTGATCCTTCGGCACCACGATGCCGTAGGGCGCGGCGTCGTAGATCTCACCGAGCGGGGCGAGCTTGCCCTGGGACTGCTTGGCGGCGTACGCCACCACCGGCGAGTCGGCGAGCATCGCGTCGGCGCGGCCGGAGACGACGGCGGCGGTGGCCTGGTCCTGGCCGTCGAACTGCAGCACGTTGATCTTGTTCGCGCCGCACTTCTCCTGCCGCACGGGCAGATCGTCCTGGTCCTGGGTGGTACCGGTCTGGACCGCGACGGTCTTGCCGCAGGCGTTCTCCGGGTCGACCTGCTTGGGATTGCCCTGGGCGGTGGCCCACTGGGTGCCGGCGTTGAAGTAGCTCACCATGTTGACCTGCTCGAGCCGCTTGTCGGTGATGGTGAACGAGGAGATGCCCAGGTCGTACTTCTTGCCCTGGACACCGGTGATGATGGTGTCGAAGCCGGCCGGCTGGTATTCGACGGTGACGCCGAAGCGGGCGGCGACGGTGTTCAGCACGTCGATGTCGGCGCCGATCACGGTCTTGCCGTCGGCGTCCAGGAATTCGTTGGGCGCGTAGGTGGCGTCGGTACCGACGACGATCTTCTTGTCGGCCTTGATCTTCTCCGGGAGTTTGGCGGCCAGCGCCTGGTCGACCTGGACGGGTTCCTGGGTGCCACCGGCCGGGGTGGCGGCGCCGCCGGCGCCGCTGCCACCGCTGAGCGAGGTGGATCCGCAGGCGGCCATGGTCAGGGTGAGCGTGGCGAGTGCGGCCGTGGTGGCCAGGGAACGAGTGCGCATGGTCAACTCCAGGGGTTGGAACAGGTGGGCAATATTTCCACTACGGCGGGGTCTGGGGAAATCACGATGCCGAATCGTTGTCCAATCGGTGTGCACCGGCGGCCGGTTCGGCGGTGAACCACTCGGGTGCGCCGAAGCCGTTGGTGGCGAATGCGGCGGCGATCTGGCGGGCGATCGGCTCGGCCCTGCCGGTGGGGCAGAGCGCGATGATGCAGCCACCGAATCCGCCGCCGGTCATCCGCGCGCCGAGCGCGCCGGCGCTGCGGGCGGTCTCGACGGCCAGGTCGACGGTGGGCACGGTGATCTCGAAGTCGTCACGCATCGAGGCGTGCGAGGCGTCCAGTGCGGGTGCGATCTCGGCGACCCGGCCGGCGCGCAGCAGATCGGCGACCGCGAGCACCCGGGCGTTCTCGGTGACCACGTGCCGGGCGCGGCGCAGCAGCAGGTCACCGTCGGGCTGGTCGGTGAGGGAGGCGAGGGCGGTGACGTCGGTGATGTCGCGCAGGGCGGGTACGCCGAGGGCGGCGGCGGCCTGTTCGCAGGAGCGGCGGCGTTCGGCGTACGCGGAGTCGACCAGGGAATGCGGGGTGCGGGTGTCCAGGACCAGCAGCTCCAGGTCAGCGGCCGGGAGATCGAGGGGGACCTGTTCGGTGCCCAGGTCGCGGCAGTCCAGCAGTAGGGCGTGGCCGGCGGTGCAGAGCGTGGAGGCGGCCTGGTCCATGAAGCCGGTGGGGGCGCCGACGTAGTCGTTCTCGGCCTGCCGGGCGGTCTGGGCGCGCTGCATCCGGGTCAGGTCCAGTTCGCAGAGGTCGGCGACCGCGGCGACGGTGGCGCAGCAGATGGCGGCGGAGGAGGAGAGGCCGGCGCCGACCGGCAGGTTGGAGTCGAAGACCAGGTCCAGGCCGCGGAGCGGGAGGTCCTGCTGCCCCAGTGCCCAGAGCACACCGGCGGGATAGGCGTACCAGCCCGGGAAGGTGTCGGGGACCGGGTCGCCGAGGTCGGCCAGGGTGAGGTGCGCGCCGTCGGCCTCGCTGGTGGAGGCGAAGGTGACCCGGTCGTCGTCGCGGAGCCGGGCGGCGACCCGGATGCCGAGGGGGAGGGCGAAGGGGAGCACGAAGCCGTCGTTGTAGTCGGTGTGCTCACCGATCAGGTTGACCCGCCCGGGGGCGAACCAGTGGCCGTCGGCGGCGGGCAGGTCGAACGTGGGCACAGGCGAAGGTCCTTTCGGTAGGGTCCCCATCATGCCGTTGCGCCGCCGTGATGTCGTCGTCACCGCGCTCGGGATCCTTGATCAGTACGGGTTGGCCGATCTGACGATGCGCCGGATCGCGGGGGCGTTGGACGTGCAGGCGGGCGCGCTCTATCACCATGTGGCGAACAAGCAGTCGCTGCTGGCTGCCCTGGCCGATGAGATCCTCGCCGGGTTGCCGGAGCCGATCGGTACGCCGGGGGAGATCGTCACGGTCTGGGCGGATGCCTTCCGGGCGGCGCTGCTGGCACACCGCGATGGGGCGGAGCTGGTGGCGTCGGTGCTGAGCATGCGGTTGGCGCAGACCTCGCCGGTGGATCATCTGGCGGGATTGCTGGCGGGATCACCGGCCGCTGTGGAGGTGGATGCTCGCGTGGTGGCGGCGACGGTGGTGCACCTGGTCCTCGGCCATGTGATCGACGAGCAGGGTCATGCGCAACTGGTCGAGCTCGGGGTGGTGGCGCCGGATGGCGCGGCTCCGGATCCTGATGCGACGTTCGCGGGCGGGGTACGCCTGTTGGTCACCGGCCTCTGACGTCCCGTCGGCTGAGCGCGCGAGGATCCTTCCATGGTCATCGAGCAGGTCGCGCAGCGACCGTGTCGAGATGCCCCCCGTTCCTGAGCCGGGTCAGAATGGTAGGGGCTCGGCCGATTCGCTGCCACGGTGGGGAATCAGGGCAGGCTGGTGCTCCGGGTGAACCGGCTTCTTCGCCTTCTTCTGTTTCGCCGCCTCGGCTTGTTCGCGGGCAGCTTGGCGTAGGTCGCGGAGGCGTTGGGCTTTGCGGGCGCGGCGGAGTCGCTCGCGTTCGCGAGCTTCGTCGGCTGCTTGTTCGGCTTCGGCCTGTTCCTTCTCCAACTGGGTCTGCCCGTTGCCGAGGGTGTCCCGAAGTAGCTTTTCGGTCCGGGACAGCGAAGCCGCGGGGTCGTTGATCAGATGATCGGGTGGTGGATGGTCCCAGGTCCCGTGGTGGCTGACCCAGGCCTCCTGCCCTGCGGGAGTTCGCCAGTGGAACACACCGGGTGAGGGTTGCTCGAGAATGAACCCGGCATGGGTTCTGGCGCGGTGGGCTGGCCGGTTCAACGGCCCCAGATTGCTGGAGCTGGTCGGTCCCTCCGGTGCGGGGATGGTGTGGTCCAGGTCGATCCCGCGGCCGAAGGCGGAGCGGTTGGAGCGGGGGAACATCACATATCGGTCCCGCAGCTTCACCCGCTGCGCCAACTCGTCGCTCGGTCGGTAGGTGTTCACCATCACCGGCGCGGCCAGGTCGATCACCGGCCGCACCCGAACGGTGCCAGCGCACTGGGCGAGCAGCTCCTTCAAGTGCTGCAGGGTGACCGGCCCGAGCGCGTCGCCTTCACCACCGCGGCGGTTGGCGAGGTCCTTCTGGTGGACGTGCAGGATCAGCTCCGCACCGTGCCGACACCGCTCCGAGGTGGGCGTGACGATCTCACCATGCTTGTTGACCACATCACCGGTAGGGGTGACGGTGGCGCCGTCGAACAGTGAGGGTTGCAAGAGTTGCCGGGCCCGCTCGGGATGCGCCAGATGGCCCAACGCTTCGGCACGCAACTCATCACGACTGGCCGTGGAGCCACCGGCCTTCAACACATCCGCGAGGCGGTCGAGGGTGCCGTTCAACTGGGCGGCGTCACCGGCGTCCAGGTTGGCGTAGAGGTCGGTGATCCCCGGGGTGTTCCGGCTGGGGGTGAACTCGACGCGGCGCTGCTTCTTGGCGGCCTGGCGTTCGGCTTCTTTGTCGTCGTTGAGCATCAGTGCGACCTGGGCTTCGGTCGTCGCGACCGCTCGCTTGGGCGTGAGGTTGATCAGCCGGAGTGACCAGAGGGAGTCGAACTCGCGGGCCTGGGTGAAGTTCAGCTGCAAGGCGGCGCGGGAGACATCGCGGGCGACCCAGACGGGGATGTCGCAGTCCAGGGTGGCCTGCCACAGGATCGGATGCCGATGGCGCAGATTCAATACGTCCGCGGTCCAGACCTGCGCGGTCTCCGGTGAGCAGCCCAGCGACATCGCGAGTTCGAGGTGGAAGAACTCGGTGATCCCGGGCGTACCGTCCGCGCCGGGGAAGACGAGTTGTTCACCGTGGAGCACGCGGGCGGTCAACTCGTCGGTGTGGGTGTTGAGGCCGGAGTAGGTGTCGCAGGCGGCGGCGATCGCGACCAGGCGGCGGGCTTCGGCCTGGGCGATCTGGTCGCTTTCGGCGCGGATCGCGGCGAAGACCTGGGCTCGTTCGGTGGTCATCTTTGGTCACCTCCTCTCATCTGCTGCATCCAACAATAGTCACTGTGTTCGATTCAGTCAAGAGGGTTTGGAGAAGTTCTTGGGCGAATCTGTGGGCTTGGCTTCGACTCCCTCGTTCCTCGGTCGCTCAACCGGCGCACGGGTTCATCTCGACACGGTCGCTGCGCGACCTACTCGATGAACGGGGGAGGGCTCGCTGCGCGACCTACTCGATGAACGGGGGAGGGCTCGCTGCGCGACCTGCTCGATGAACGGGGGGAAGTGGTGCGGAAGCCAGCGATCCCGCGCACCGAGGGGTGCGCGGGATCGCTGTGTCGGCAGGAAATGCGACCGATCAGTCCAGGTCGTCGTCCTCGTCGTCGAGGCGGGCCAGCCAGGTGGCCAGCCGCTCGATCGGCGTCTCGAACTCCGGGTTCAGGTCGACGAAGGCACGCAACTGCTCGGCCACCCAGTCGAGGCTGACCTCCTCCTCACCGCGGCGTCGCTGCAGCTCCTCGATGCCGCGATCGGTGAAGTACAACCTACTTCTCCGTGGCCGGGGCCAGTGCCCGCTTGACCAGCTCCGCCTGCTCGGCCTGGTGCACCTTGGCCGAGCCGACGGACGGGGCCGAGGACGCGGGTCGGGTGATCGGGGTCATCTTCAACTCATACCCCGACGGCATGTTCTCATCGAGCGCGGCCGGCAGGTTGTAGGCCATGAACGGCCAGGCGCCCTGGTTCTCCGGCTCGTCCTGCACCCAGCGGATGTCGGTGACGTGCTCGTAACCCTTGATCGCCTCGGCCAACTCGGCACCCGGCAGGGGGTAGAGCCGCTCGAACGCGATGATCGCGACCTCGCCCTCCTGCTTGTTCTTCTCCCGGGCGGTGACCAGATCCCAGCGAACCTTGCCGGAGCAGAAGATCAGCGTCTTCACCTTCGACTTGTCGGTGATCGTCGGGTCGTCCAGGATCGGCTTCCAGGACCCGTCGGTGAAGTCCTCCGGCTGCGACACCGCGCGCTTGTTGCGCAGCATCGACTTCGGCGTGGCGACCACCAGCGGCCGGTGCCAGTGCACCTGCGCGTGGGTACGCAGCAGGTGGAAGTAGCTGGCCGGCGTGGACGGCTGGGCCACCGCCATCGCGTCCTCGGCGCACAGCTGCAGCCAGCGTTCGAGCCGGGCCGAGGAGTGGTCCGGGCCCTGGCCCTCGTAACCGTGCGGCAGCAGCATCACGATGCCGGACTTCTGGGTCCACTTCGCCTGACCGGCGGAGATGAACTCATCGGTGATGATCTGCGCACCGTTGGCGAAGTCACCGAACTGGGCCTCCCAGGCGACCAGCGCCTCGGGGCGGGCCACCGAGTAGCCGTATTCGAAGCCGAGCACCGCGTACTCGCTGAGCAGGCTGTCGAAGACCTGGAACTTCTCCTGGCCCTTCTGCATGTTCCGCAGCGGCACCCACGGCTCGCCGGTGACCCGGTCGATGATGGCCGCGAACCGCTGGGAGAACGTGCCACGGCGGGAATCCTGGCCGGTGAGGCGTACCGGATGCCCCTCCAGCAGCAGCGAACCGAAGGCCAGGATCTCGGCGGTCGCCCAGTCGATCGGACCGTTCACGATCGCCTTGGCCCGACGCTCCAACTGCGGCAGTACCTTCGGGTGGCCGACGAAGCCGTCCGGGGTGTTCACGTGCGCGTCGGAGATCACCGCCAGCATGTCGGCGTCGATCGAGCTGTGCGGCTCGGACCGACCCGGCTTGGCCGGGTACCGCGGCACCCGCGCGTAGTCGTCGCCGTCGGTGTCGCCGTCCTCGCGAACCTCGTTGAAGACCTCTTCCAGTCGGTGCTGGAAGCGGCTCATCGCCGCCTCGGCGTCCTCGGTGGAGATGTCGCCACGACCGATCAGGGCCTCGGTGTAGAGCTTGCGGGTGGACCGCTTGCGCTCGATCAGGTCATACATCAACGGGTTGGTGAAGCTCGGGTCGTCACCCTCGTTGTGACCGCGACGACGGTAGGAGACGACGTCGATCACCACGTCCTTGTTGAACGCCTGCCGGAAGTCGAATGCCAACCGACCCACCCAGGCGACCGCCTCGGGATCATCGCCGTTGACGTGGAAGACCGGGGCGCCGACCGCCTTGGCCACGTCGGTCGAGTAGACCGAGGACCGCGACTGGTCGGGGGCGGTGGTGAAGCCGATCTGGTTGTTCACCACGACATGAATGGTGCCACCGGTCCGGTAGCCGCGCAGCTGCGACATCTGCATGGTCTCGAAGACCACGCCCTGACCGGCGAAGGCCGCATCGCCGTGCATCAGCAGCGGCAGCACCGGGAATTCCGTGCCCTTGTTGAGAATGTCCTGCTTGGCGCGGACGACACCCTCGAGCACCGGATTGACCGCCTCCAGGTGCGACGGGTTCGCCGCGACCGAGGTGAGCACGGTGTTGCCCGACATCGACTTGAACTCGCCCTCGGCGCCCAGGTGGTACTTCACATCACCCGAGCCCTCCGAGGAACGCGGGTCGAGGTTGCCCTCGAACTCGCGGAAGATCTGCGCATAGGACTTGCCGACCACGTTCGCCAGCACGTTCAGCCGGCCGCGGTGCGGCATGCCGATGCAGACCTCGTCGAGCCCGGCATCGGCCGCCGCCTCGCAGATCTCGTCCAGCAGCACGATCGCGGATTCCGCACCCTCCAAGGAGAAACGCTTCTGTCCGACGAACTTGGTCTGCAGGAAGGTCTCGAAGATCTCGGCCTCGTTGAGCTTGTCGAGGATCCGCAGCTGCTCCTCACGCGGCGGCTTCTCCGAACGGTGCTCCACCCGGTCCTGGATCCAGCGGCGCTGCTTCGGATCGGGGATGTACATGTATTCGATGCCGACCTGGCGGCAGTAGGAGTCCCGCAGCACACCGAGGATGTCGCGCAGCTGCATGAACTGCTTGCTCTCGTCGCCGAAGGAACCGGTCGCGAACGGCCGGTCCAGATCCCACAGGGTCAGCCCGTGGGTCTCGATCTCCAGATCCGGGTGCGAGCGCTGGACGTATTCCAGCGGATCCACATCCGCCATGAAGTGACCGGAGGTGCGGTAGGCGTTGATCAGCTCGAAGACCCGGGCCTGCTTGCCGACCTGGGCCTCGTGGCTGACCGAGGCGTCGACGGCCCAGCGGATCGGGGAGTAGGGGATCCGCAGCGCCCGGAAGATGTCGTCGTAGAAGCCGTCCGCGCCGAGCAGCAGCTCGTTCAGCTTCTTCAGGTATTCACCCGACTGCGCCCCCTGGATCACCCGGTGGTCGTAGGTCGAGGTGAAGGTCATCATCTTGGAGATGCCGAGCTCGTTCAGCCGCTCCCGATCGGTGCCCGCGAACTCCGGCGGGTAGTCGATCGCACCGATGCCGATGATGCAGCCCTGGCCGATCATCAACCGCGGGATCGAGTGCTGGGTGCCGATGCCACCGGGGTTGGTCAGGGTGATCGTGGTGCCCTGGAAGTCGGTCACGGCGAGCTTGTTGTCGCGGGCCTTGCGGACCACGTCCTCGTACGCCGCCCAGAACTGGGCGAAGTCCAGATCGTCGGCGCCCTTGATGTTGGGGACCAGCAGCTGCCGGGTGCCGTCGGACTTCGGCACGTCGATCGCCAGGCCGAAGTTGACCTCCTGCGGCTCGACCAGGGTCGGCTTGCCGTCGGTCAGGTCGAAAGAGTTGTTCATCGCCGGCACGGCCTTGAGGGCCTGCACCATCGCGTACCCGATGATGTGGGTGAACGACACCTTGCCACCGCGGGCGCGGCGGAGATGGTTGTTGATCACGGTGCGCTGGTCGATGATCAGCTTCATCGGGACCGCGCGGACGCTGGTGGCGACCGGGATGCTCAGCGAGGCATCCATGTTCTTGGCGGTACGCCCGGGGGCGCCCTTCATCACGGTGCGCTTCGGCTCCGCCTTCGTCTCCGCGGTGCGGACCGTCGGGTTCGGCGGATCGGCCGGCAGGCCGCCGGGGTTGCCGGGCTTGGCCGGGCGCATCTCGCGGACGATGTTCGGGGCCTCGACCGAGGCACGCGGCGCGCTGGTCGCCTTCTCGCCGGTCTTCTTGTCGCCGGCCTTCTTGTCATCGACGTTCTTGGTGACCGGCTTCTTGTCGGTCTTCTTCGCGTCGGTCTTCTTCGGATCGGCCTTCGCCGGCTCCGACTTCCCGGAGTCGGACTTCTTCGTCTCCGACTTCTTGGCATCCGAGCTCTTGGCCTCGGACTTCTTCGTCTCGGGGGCACTGGTCGGCGGTGCGGAAGAGGCGGTGGTCTGCTGCTTGGTGGCCGTGGCGGTCTGAGCACCCCCTTCACCCTGCTTGGCGAAATAGTCCCGCCAGCTGGGATCCACGGATCCCGGATCCTGACGGTACTGGTCGTACATCTCTTCGAGGAGCCAGTCGTTGGCGCCGAAGTCGGACTGCTCTTGGTCGGGCGCGGGGGCCACAATCGCCTTCTTCCGGTGGTGTCGCTATGTGACGTGTCAGGGCTCAGTGCCTTCTTACGATGCTACCCAAATATTGATACCAGCCCGCAACTGGTCCGTCGGCGTGCCATCGGGCTCATTCCGCGGCGGTACGCCGTTCGCGGGCCAGGGCCTGCGGCGTACGCCAGACCGACCAGATCAGGTCGAGGGTGAACAGCACCAGCAATCCGTTCCGAACGACCAGCGCGGTGGTGGCCAGCGGGGTCCAGGGATCGTCGACGTGGAGGTCGTTGATCGCGTCGTAGAGGGTCGGGAAGACCAGCTGGGAGGCGAAGGCGATCACCAGCAGTGCGACCACCCAGCGGGTGGCCATGCTCCGGAACGGGTCCGGTTCGGCGCGGCGGCCGCGGCCGAGCCCGGTCCAGCTGACCAGCGCGGCCAGCGGGCCACCGAGCCAGGGGATGTACTGCGGGCTGAGGGTCTTGTTGGTGATGATGATGATCGCGATCACCGCCAGCATCGCGATCGCCAGGCCCCGGGAGTCGACGTGCTGCCCCGAGGTGCCCGCGGCGAAGAAGCTGCGGATCAGGATCGCCAGCACCACCAGGCCGCCGAGCACGGTGGCCACATTGCTCAGCAGCAGCAGCTTGCCGACACCCTGACCGAAGATCTCGAAGGCCTGGTAGGAGGAGATCCGGATCTCCCAGCGGTCGGGTTCGAAGGCGTGGAACAACATCAGCGGGGTCGCCCACACCGACTCGATCTGCAGACCCCGGTCGCCCTGCCAGACCAGCGGCGAGATCAGCCGCGGCCAACCGCCGGCGGCCAGGCTGATCAGCGCCAGCCCGCCGCCGGTGATCAGGAAGCCGACCAGTGCCTTGCCGCGGTTGCGGCCGTTCACCAGCAGCGGGATCAGGGCCGCCGGCCAGAGTTTGATCGCCGCACCGATGCCGAGCAGGGCCCCGCTGGTGCGGGGATGCCGGACCGCCAGCACCGCGGCCGCACCGACCAGCACCGCGGGCACCAGGTCGAATCGGTTCCAGACCAGCGGCCCGACCAGCAGCAGGAAGACCGACCAGAAGGCGATCGCCCAGCCGCGGAACCGGCCGCCGAAGCGCCACAGCACCCAGCAGAAGGCGAGGTCGAGGATCAGGATGCCGATCACGAACCAGGCGGCGTACGCCGGCCGCGAACCACCACCGAGGAGCTGCGGCAGATCCAGCAGCCAGACGACCGGGGTGGGGTACTCCCGCAGGGTGGTCGCCAACCCGGTCTCGCCGAGGTGGAAGGTCTTCTCCCAGTAGTAGTTGAGATCGCCGTACTCCAGCGCGCGGACGAAGTACCAGACCGCGAAGAGAGCGAGCCGGGAGAGGACCAGCACGGTGAGGACGACGGCGCCGGGAAGGTCACCTGACGATCTGGTGGCGGACGAGGTCCGCTCCGAGGTCTGGGTCACCTGTATTTCCTCCGGGTGATCGAGCCGAGCGTGCCTGCAGCCTACTGGCTGATCACCCGGGCCGGCCCGCTCACGGGCCGGGAGAGAAACTGGCGCCCCCGCTAGGATTCGAACCTAGGCTCCCGCCTCCGGAGGGCGGTGCTCTATCCCCTGAGCTACGGGGGCGTGACCCGTTTCAGGGCCGACGAAGACTATAGCGGATTCGTCCGGATCTGGCACAGTTTCGTCCATGACCCACATGCATGTCGCCGGATCGATCCATGCCGACACCCTGACTCCGGCGCCGAAGTGGTTGCAGGTACCCGCCGATGTGAATGCCCTGGAGGCCAAGCTCTGGTCCCGCACGGTGACCCGCGGTGCGGACGGCGTGCTGCAGGTCGGGGGAGTGCCGGTGACCGAGATCGCCGAGCGCTACGGCACCCCGGCGTACGTGATCGACGAACTCGACTTCCGCGAACGCGCCCGGGCGTACGCCGAGGCCTTCGCCGGCTGGGACGTCTACTACGCCGGCAAATCCCTGCTGGCCGCCGGTCTGGTCCGCTGGGTCGCCGAGGAGGGGCTGTGCCTGGACGTCTGCTCCGGCAACGAGCTCGTCGTCGCGCTGGCCGGTGGGATGGACCCGGCGAAGATCGGCCTGCACGGCAACAACAAATCACGCGCCGAACTGGAGCTGGCCGTCGAGCACGGGGTGGGCCGGATCATCGTCGACTCGCTCAGCGAGATCGACCGGCTGGCCGAGATCTGCGCCGAGCACCAGACCCGCGCCAAGGTGCTGGTCCGGGTCACCGCCGGGGTCGAGGCGCACACCCACGAATACATCGCCACCGCCCACGAGGACCAGAAATTCGGTCTCTCGATCGTCGGCGGGCAGGCGCTGGAGGCGTTGCGGCGCTGCGCGGACAATCCGCATCTCGACCTGCGCGGCATCCACTCCCACATCGGATCGCAGATCTTCGAGACCGCCGGCTTCGAGGTGGCGATCCGGCGCACCCTCGAGCTGCAGAAGCAGCTCGCCGACGAGACCGGGGTGGTGCTGCCCGAGCTCGATCTGGGTGGTGGCTTCGGCATCGCCTACATCTCCGCGGACACCCCGCGCTCCCCGGACTATCTGGCCGGTGCGCTGCAATCCTTGGTGGCAAGGGAATGCCGCGGTCTGGAGATCGAGGTGCCGCACCTGTCGATCGAGCCCGGCCGGGCGATCAGCGGCCCGCCCGGGATGGCGCTCTACACCGTCGGCACGGTGAAGATGGTCGAGGTCTCCGAGGGTGCCTGGCGCTGCTACGTCTCGGTCGACGGCGGGATGAGCGACAACATCCGGCCCGCGCTCTACGGTTCGGAATACTCCGCCACGGTGGCCGATCGGCGATCCGAGGCCGGCCCGGTGCTCTGCCGGGTGGTCGGCAAGCACTGCGAGTCCGGCGACATCCTGGTACGCGATGAGTTCCTGCCCGCCGACATCGCCCCCGGCGACCTGATCGCGGTCCCCGCCGCCGGGGCGTACAGCCGCTCGATGGCCAGCAACTACAACCATGCCCTGCGCCCGCCGGTGCTCTCGGTGCGCGAGGGCGAGGTGGGCACGCTGATCCGGCGCGAGTCGCTCGCTGATCTGCTCTCCCTCGACCCCGGCGTCGACGCCGCCGAGTGGACGCGATGAGCGCCGACCCGCCAACCCTGCAACAATCACGCGCCGGGACGCATCGCAAACGAAAGGCACACCGATGACCAACGCCGCCCCCCAGACCCCGCTGCGGGTCGCGCTGCTCGGTTGCGGCGTGGTCGGTTCCGAGGTGGCCCGGGTGATCACCCAGCAGTCGGAGGACCTCACCGCCCGGATCGGGCGACCGCTGGAACTCACCGGGATCGCGGTCCGGCGGACCGGGATCGAGCGGCCCGGCCTGGACCCGGCGCTGTTCACCACCGACGCCGAGTCGCTGGTGGCCCGCGACGACGTGGACCTGGTGGTCGAGCTGATCGGCGGCATCGAGCCCGCCCGCTCGCTGATCCTGACCGCGCTGCGCGGCGGTGCCTCGGTGGTCACCGCGAACAAGGCGCTGCTGGCCGAGGACGGGGCGACACTGTTCGCCGCGGCCGAGCAGGCGGGTGTCGACCTCTATTTCGAGGCCTCGGTGGCCGGTGCGATCCCGATCATCCGGCCGTTGCGCGAGTCGCTGGTGGGCGATGAGATCACCGCGGTGATGGGCATCGTCAACGGCACCACCAACTTCATCCTGGACAAGATGCACACCGAGAGCGCGGGTTTCGACGACGTGCTCGCCGAGGCCCAGTCCCTCGGCTATGCCGAGGCCGACCCGACCGCGGACGTGGAGGGTTTCGACGCCGCGGCCAAGGCGGCGATCCTGGCCAGCCTGGCCTTCCACAGCCGGGTCACCGCGGCCGACGTCCATCGGGAGGGGATCACCGAGATCAGCCAGTCCGATGTCGCCGCCGCCGAGGCGATGGACTGCACGGTGAAGGCGCTGGCGATCTGTCGGCTGGAACCGGGTGAGGACGGCGAGCAGACCATCTCGGTCCGCACGCATCCGGCGATGATCCCCAACTCCCATCCGCTGGCCTCGGTCGGCGGGGCCTACAACGCGGTCTTCGTCGAATCCCGCAATGCCGGCCGGCTGATGTTCTACGGTCCCGGCGCCGGCGGTGCGCCGACCGCCAGCGCGGTGCTCGGCGACCTGGTCACGGTGGCCCGCAACCGGGTCCGCGGCGCGGCCGGGCCGGGGGAGTCCAACTACGCCCAGCGTCCGGTGGTGCCGATCGGTCAGGTCGCCACCCGCTACTTCCTCTCCCTCGAGGTCAACGACCAGGCCGGTGTGCTGGCCGAGATCGCCAACTGCTTCGCCACCCACCAGGTGTCGGTGCAGACGCTGCGCCAGGAGAGCTCGCCGCGGCCGGGCCGGGAGGGCGCCCGGTTGGTCGTGGTCACCCATACCGCCGACGATGCCGCCCTGAGCGCGACCGTCGCCGCCCTGCGCGAGCTGCCGGTGGTGCACGAGGTGCTCTCGGTGATGCGCGTCGAGGGCGAGTGATGGCACCGGCGGCCGAGCCGCTGCCGGCGGGGCGCACCGCCCGGATCCGGGTCCCGGCGAACAGTGCGAATCTCGGGCCCGGGTTCGACAGCCTCGGGATGGCCTTCGACTGGTACGACGACTGCGAGCTCGAGGTGCTCACCGAGGGGGTCGAGGTGCGGGTCACCGGTGAGGGTGCCGAGACCGTGCCGAGCGACCGGACGCATCTGGTGATCGCCTGTCTGGATCGCGGCCTGGCGGCCCTGGGGGCGTACGCCCCGGGGGTGCGGTTGGTGGCCCACAACACGATCCCGCACACCCGCGGCCTGGGGTCCTCGGCCGCTGCGGCGGTGGCCGGCCTGCGGGCCGCCTGGACACTGGCCCGGCCGGAGGCGCCCGTCGATGAGAGCTGGCTGCTCGAGCAGGCGTACGCCGTCGAGGGCCATGCCGACAACGTCGCCGCCGCGATCCTGGGCGGTTTCGTGCTCACCTGGGTCGATGACGAGACCGGTGCCGGGGTGCATGCGGTGCCCGCACCGGTGCATCCCGACGTCCGGATCCTGGCCTATGTGCATGCCGAGCCGGTGGCGACCCGGACCGCCCGCGGCGTCCTGCCCGAATCGGTGCCACACGCCGAGGCCGCCGCCAATGCCGCCCGTGCCGCACTGCTCACCCACGCCCTCGGCCGCGCCCCGGAACTGCTGCTCCCGGCGACCCGCGAATGGCTGCACCAGGACCAGCGCACCGAGCTGATGCCGGAGTCGCTGGATCTGCTGAAATCCCTGCGAGCAAAGGGATTCGGGGCGGTGATCAGTGGTGCCGGGCCGACCGTGCTGGTGCTCACCGACGCGGACCGGGCCGCGCAGCTGGACGGCTCGGAGGCGCCGGGGTTCACCCTGCACCGGTTGGGCCTCGGCCGGGGTGCGACCAGCGAGTCGTGAGGACTGAGTGGCCCATCTCTTGCCGGGAGTGCTAGCCTCGGTGGTGACGAGGGACCCTTCGGTCCTCTCGATGCGCCTCACAGGTCAGGCGCGACGATCCTCCGCATTCGATCACGATGAGCGTGTCCGGATCGTCTGAGGACCGTGTCCCGCCGGTGGCGGGGCATAGGACCGGGGCCTGATCCGAAAGACCACCACAGGTGGTGTGACCCCACACAGCCGAGCGGGTTCAAAGGGAACGACGCGGCTGGCCGGGAAAGGAAACCAGTGACAGAAACCACCGAGATGCCGACCACCGGGACCGAGCAGGCCCCCACGGGACGGCGTCGCAAGGGTTCGGGCCTGGACGCGATGGTGCTGCCCGAGCTGAAGCAGCTCGCCTCCTCGCTCGGTCTGAAGGGCACCGGCGCGATGCGCAAGGGCCAACTCATCGAAGCCATCAAGGCCGCCCAGGGCGGCCAGGGCGGTCAGAACCGGCAGTCGGACGGCGGCGGTGCGCCGAAGCGCGATCAGCAGCCGCGCGCCGAGCGCACCGAGCAGCCCCGGGAGGAGCGCGCGCCCGAGCAGCCGCAGCGCACCGAGCGCACCGAGCAGCCGCGTGGCGAGCAGCAGGAACTGCCGGCGGAGGACACTCGGCGGGATCTGGCGCGCCGGCTGGAGGCCGAGCGGCGCAACGCCGAGAACCGCCAGGGCGAGCAGCCAGACCAGGGCGGCCGCGAGGACCAGCCCCGGCGCGAGCAGGGCGAGGACCGCGACCAGCGCCGCAACCGCGACCAGAACCGCGACGGCAATCGGGACCGCGACACCAACCGCGAGGGTGGGCGCGACCGCGACGGCAACCGCGAGAACAGCAACCGCGAGAACCGCGAGAACAACCGGGACCGGAACGACAACCGGGACCGGAACGACAACCGGGACCGGAACGACAACCGGGATCGCAACGACAACCGGGACCGCAACGACAACCGGGACCGCGACAACGACGACGAGGGCGGTTCCCGCCGCAGCCGTCGGCGCCGCAACCGGGACCGGAACAACCGCCGCAACCGCGGATCGGGCATGGACCGGATGGACGCCGAGCCGCAGATCAGCCCCGACGATGTGCTGATCAACGTCTCCGGCATCCTCGACGTGCTCGACTCCTACGCCTTCGTGCGCACCACCGGTTACCTGCCGGGTCCCGAGGACGCGTACGTCTCGCTCTCCATGGTCCGCAAATACGGGCTGCGCAAGGGTGACGTCGTCGCCGGTGCGTTGCGCCAGCCGCGCGAGGGGGAGCGCAAGGAGAAGTTCAACCCGCTGGTGCGGATCGATTCCATCAACGGCGCCGATCCCGAGCAGGCCAAGCAGCGGCCGGACTTCAACAAGCTGACCCCGCTCTATCCGCAGGAGCGCCTGCGGCTGGAGACCACGCCGACCAACATGACCGGCCGGATCATCGACATGGTCTCGCCGATCGGCAAGGGCCAGCGTGGTCTGGTCGTCTCGCCGCCGAAGGCCGGCAAGACGATGATCATGCAGAACATCGCCAACGCGATCACGCTGAACAACCCCGAGGTGCACCTGATGGTGGTCCTCGTGGACGAGCGGCCCGAGGAGGTCACCGACTTCGAGAGGACCGTCTCCGGTGAGGTCATCGCCTCCACCTTCGACCGGCCCGCCAGCGACCACACCACGGTCGCCGAGCTGGCGATCGAGCGGGCCAAGCGGCTCGTCGAGCTCGGTCATGACGTGGTCGTGCTGCTGGACGGCATCACCCGGCTCGGCCGGGCGTACAACATCGCCGCCCCGGCATCGGGCCGGATCCTCTCCGGTGGCGTCGACTCGGCCGCGCTCTATCCGCCGAAGAAGTTCTTCGGTGCCGCGCGCAACATCGAGAACGGCGGTTCGCTGACGATCCTGGCCACCGCGCTGATCGAGACCGGCTCGAAGATGGACGAGGTGATCTTCGAGGAGTTCAAGGGCACCGGCAACATGGAGCTCCGGCTGCGCCGCGAGTTCGCCGACAAGCGGATCTTCCCGGCGATCGACACGGTCGGCTCCAGCACCCGCCGTGAGGAGCTGCTGCTCAGCCGCGAGGAGCTGGCGATCATCTGGAAGCTGCGCCGGGTGCTGTCCAGCCAGGACGGCCAGCAGTCGCTGGAGATGCTGCTCAACCGGATGAAGAAGACCCGCTCGAACGCGGAGTTCCTGATGGCGATCTCCAAGACCACCCCGGGGCGCGACGACTGACGCTGCTCGCGTCTGGATTCATCTCGAGACAGCAGTTCATCTCGACACGCGCCCCCGGCACCGCTTCGCGGCGCCGGGGGCGCTACTCGATGGACGTCAGGGCTGGTGCGGGTTGGCGCGCATCTCGCGGACCTGACCGGCCAGGGTGTGGAAGATCGGGGCCAGGTCGTCGGGTTCGTCGTCGGTCCAGCGGCGACCGACCAGCTCCAGCGGGAAGAAGGTGGCCTGCATCGGCTGCGGGTCGATGTCGACCAGGGCCAGGTCGGTACCGAGGTCGTCGTGCAGCACCACCCAACGCAGCCGCAGTTCGTCGGCGAGCAGCCGGCCCATCGCCGCACCGCAGACCGTGATCAGCGGGTTCGGATCCGGACGCTCGGCGTCCGGCATCGCGAACCACTCGCTGCGATATTCCTCGAAGAAGGCGGCCAACCGGTCGACATCGGTGTCGATGCCCTGCTCGGCCGCGGTCGCGAGCAACTGATCCAGCCAATCCCGTTGGCCGTCATCGAGTTCGCTGATCTGCTGGTTGGACGTCCCCGGTTCCACCATGTGGTCATCCTCGCACGAGCGCCAGCCGCAGGCGTACGCCGACGCCGAAGTCCGGGCGGGTCAGCGGGCGGTCGCTCAGCTCCGCCTCGACCTGGTCGAGCAGATCCTCCAGGCAGGCGTCGTGCAGCGGCACGATGCCGTGGCGCAGCAGCAGGTTCGGACGGACCAGGTTGATCGTGTGCGTCCAGCGAACCCGGCCGTCGGGCTCCTCGGTCAGTTCCAGGCGGTGATCGCCGGTCAGATCCTTCGTGAACCGGAATCCCATCCGATCCGGGGTCACCTCGACGACCCGGTACCGGATCGGGCCGTGGCCGCCGTCGGCGCCGGGAACCGGGCCCTGGTCGCCGAACCAGATCCGCGGCCAGCGATCCTTCGGCCAGACCCGATCACCGGGCGTGGCCAGGGTGGCCAACAGGGCGCGGGAGCGGGCCAGGTCTCCCGGCACGGTGCGCTGATGGACGTTGCTGATCCCGGTGTCGGTCCGGGTGGTGTGACGCGTGCCCATGATGGCCTCCATACGGTTGCGTATGGAATGACCATACGGCGGCGTACGGTAACCTGACAACGTGACCTCGCGCACTCGTCTCTCCCGCACCGACTGGATCGCCGGTGCACTCGCGCTCTGCGCCGAGGAGGGGTTCAACCGGGTCGCGGTGGAGCCGCTCGCCGCCCGGCTCGGCACCACCAAGGGCAGCTTCTACTGGCACTTCGGCTCCCGCGACGAGTTGCTGCAGGCGATGCTCGAGGCCTGGGAGCGGGAGCACACGGCCGGGGTGATCACCGACGTCGAGGCCCGCGAACCCGCCGACCGGCTGCGGAAGCTGGTGCGCAACGCCTTCGGACTCAGTTCGGCCGATGCGGACGGGCGCACCGAACGAGCCGTCCTGGCCGCCGCCGATCATCGGCTGGTCGCCCCGGTGGTGGAGCGGGTCCGGCGGGCGCGGGTGGGTTATCTGGAGGAACTGTTCGCCGCGACCGGGTTGCCGGCGGCTCGGGCCCGGGCGCGGGCGCGGGTGGCGTACGCCACCTATCTGGGCAGCCTGCAGCTCGGCTATCCCGAGCCGGGTGCGGTCACCGCCGAGGAGCTGATCGATGAGGTCGTCGCCGTGCTCGGGGCGCCCTGAGGGTGACGATCCCGATGCTGATCACCGTCACCAGGCAGCCGAGCAACTGCACCGGGCCGACCCGCTCACCGAGCACCAGCACCCCGAGGAGCACCGCCAGCACCGGCTGGGCGAGCATCAGCGACCCGGCGACGGCCGGTTCCAGGCGCCGCGCGGCACGGCCGATCAGCAACCACGGTGCGGTCTGGCCGAGCAGCGCCAGCGCGACCATCAGTCCCCAACCGGCCGGTTCCAGGCGGAAGCTCGCCCCACTGAGCACCGCGTACGCCCCGGCGGTCCCGGCGGCGCCCGCGGTCGCCCAGGCCACCGGCGTCACGGTGTGCGGTGCGTACGCACCGGCCCGCCGCAGTGCGTACATGTAGACGCCGTAGGTGATCCCGGAGAACAACCCGAGCAGCACCCCGCGCACGCTCACCGAACCTGAGCCGCCGCCCAGGCCGACCAGTCCGACGCCGGCCAGCATCAGCGGCAGCGCCACCCAGAAGCGGTGTCGCACCGGCTCCTTGTCCAGCAGCAGCGCCAGCAGGGGCAGCACCACCACCTGGACGTTGATCAGCACCGTGGTCACCCCGGCGCCGGAATCGTGCACGGCCTGCGCCCAGGCGACGTAGTCCGCGCCCAGGAAGACCCCGCCGATGATCGCGATCCAGCGCGCCCGGCGGTCGAACGCCCCGCGGCGGCGTACCTCCAGCCAGGCCAGCGGTACCAGCGGGATGAGCGCCAGCGCGCAGCGCAGGGTGGCCACGGTGGCCGCCGGGATGCCGGGTGCCAGGCCGACCAGGATCGGCGAGACCGAGAGGCAGAGCACGCCGAGCAGGACCGCCAGGGTCGGGGCGGTCGTGCTCCCGGTCCGGGTCTGCTCGCTCGTCGTGGTCACCGGTCCAGTCTGAGCCGAACCAACCCATAGCACCAGTTCGTATTGCTGACCTAGAGTGCTAAGCGTGAGTGAAGAATTGCTGGCCGCCCGGGAAAGGCTCACCTGGGACCGGTTACGGGTGCTGGACGCGCTCGCCGAGCACGGATCGGTGGCGGCCGCCGCCGCGGCGCTGCACGTCACCGCACCCGCGGTCTCCCAGCAGCTCCGCAAACTGGAACGCGAGTGCCGGACCCGGCTGGTCGAGCCCGACGGCCGCGGCATCCGGCTCACCGCCGCCGGCCGGATGCTCGCCGGGCACGCGCGCACGGCCGCGGAGGCGGTGCAGGCGGCGGTCCGCGCGCTCGCCGAGCTGGACGGTGAGGCGATCGGGCCGGTACGCCTCGGCGCGGTCGGCAGCGTCATCCGCGGGATCGTCCCCGAGGCGCTGACCCGGCTCGCCGAGCGGCACCCCGGGCTGCAACCCCAGCTCTTCGACGGCGAGGGCGTGCACATGATCCCGAAGCTGCGCACCGGCGAACTGGACCTGCTGGTGATCGAGTCCTGGAGTTCGCGGCCGCTGAACCTGCCGGCCCGGATCGGCGGGGAAGTGATCAGCGACGAGGAGGTCTTCGTCGCGCTCCCCGAAGCCCACCCGCTGGCCGGCCGCGACGAGGTCCCGCTCGCCGAGCTGGCCGAGGACCCGTGGACCGCCTGCCCGGCCGGTACCGACGCCTACGAGGCGCTGGTGCAGGCCGTCCGGGACGCCGGCGCGGAGCCGGGCGTACGCCATCAGCTCACCGACTACACCAGTCAGCTCGCCCTGGTGGCCGCCGGGCACGCGGTCTCCCTGGTACCCGAGCTGGCCCGCCGGACCGCCCCGGTGGGGATCGCCTTCCGGCCCTGCCGGACCCGGGTCACCCGGCGGCTGGTGGTCGCCCACGTCACCGACCGGGCCACCCCGGCGATCCGCGCCTGCATCGAGGCCTGCCGCGAGAGCGTGACTCAGGCGGCCTGACCCTCCTCGACCCGGTCGGAGGTATCGGCACCGGAGCCGAGCAGCGCCTTGTAGAGCACGCCGGCGAGCGCGGCGCCGACGATCGGCGCGACCCAGAACAGCCAGAGCTGACCCGGCGCACCCGCGCCGTTGAAGAACGCGACCGCGGTGGAGCGGGCCGGGTTCACCGAGGTGTTGGTGACCGGGATCGAGATCAGGTGGATCAGCGTCAGCGCCAGACCGATGGCGATCGGCCCGAAGCCCTTCGGGGCCCGCGCGTCGGTCGCGCCGAGGATCACGAACAGGAAGAACATCGTCAGCACGATCTCGATCACCAGCGCGGCGACCAGGCTGTAGCCGTCGGGGGAGTTCGCGCCGTACCCGTTGGCAGCCATGTTGCCGGTGGCGCTGAAGCCGGGCTTGCCGGAGGCGATCAGCAGCAGCACCGCACCCGCCACCAGACCGGCGATCACCTGGGTGACGATGTAGGGCAGCACGTCCTTCCACGGGGTACGCCCAGCGATCGCGGTACCGATGCTGACCGCGGGGTTGAAGTGACCGCCGGAGACGTGACCGACGGCGTACGCCATGGTGAGCACGGTGAGGCCGAACGCCAGCGCGACGCCGACGTAACCGATGCCGACCTGGAAGGGCTGACCGTCACCGGTCTTGCCCATCGCCACGGCGGCGAAGATCGCCGAGCCGCAGCCGCCGAAGACGAGCCAGAACGTGCCGAGGAATTCGGCTGCCAGGCGTTTGCCGAGAGTTGGGTTCTTCATGGAGACCTCCGAGGTCGGGAGTGAGGGGAAAGTCCGTCGGGGTGGTCGTCGTTGACCCGTGGAGCGCTGCACAGCCTACGGCCTGTGGCCGGGAACATTTGGACCTGCGTCGGCGTTGGGGCACAATAGCGAGTCGGTCCGGTTCACCCCACATCTCCGATCGGGGACCCGGACACACAAGACCAAGGAGAGAACATGAAGAGTGGGATCCATCCCAACTACGGTGAGACCCGGGTGACCTGCACCTGTGGCAACACCTTCGTCACCAACAGCACCGCCGAGGGCGGCGTGATCCGCGCCGAGGTGTGCTCCAACTGCCACCCGTTCTACACCGGCAAGCAGAAGATCCTCGACACCGGCGGCCGCGTCGCCCGGTTCGAGAAGCGCTACGCCAAGGCCGGTGCGAACAAGAAGAAGTAACTTCTTCATCGCGGGCGCCGGGGTCGGACAGTGGTCCGGACCCGGCGCCTCGTCGTTGGTCAGCAGGTCGGAGCAGGAACGGAGATCGGGTGTTCGAGTCGGCGGAGCCGTTGCGGGCCGAGTACGCCGAGTTGGAGCGTGCCCTGGCCGACCCCGAGGTGCACGCCGACCCGGTGCGCGCCCGGCGTACCGGCCGCCGTTACGCCGAGCTGATGCCGGTGGTGAAGGCCCTCGACGAACACGCCCGGATCACCGACGACCTGGCCGCCGCCCAGGAGCTCGCCGCCGAGGACCCCGGTTTCGCCGCGGAGGCCGACACCCTCGGCGTACGCCTGAGCGAGGTGACCGAACGGCTCACCCGGTTGCTCGCCCCCCGCGACCCCAACGACTCCGCCGATGCGCTGCTGGAGATCAAGTCCGGTGAGGGCGGGGAGGAATCGGCGCTGTTCGCCGGCGACCTGCTGCGGATGTACACCCGCTATGCCGAGACCCGCGGTTGGAACCTCGAGGTGCTCGACTCCCAGGAGACCGACCTGGGCGGGTTCAAATCGGTCACCGTCGCGGTGAAGGCCCGCGGTGACGCCGACCCGGACAACCTGCCCTACGGGGTGTTGAAGTTCGAGGGCGGGGTGCACCGGGTGCAGCGGGTCCCGGTGACCGAGACCCAGGGCCGCATCCACACCTCCGCGGCCGGTGTCCTGGTGATGCCCGAGGTCGAGGAGACCGACGTCGAGATCGACGAGAAGGACCTGCGCATCGACGTCTTCCGCTCTTCCGGCAAGGGCGGCCAGGGTGTCAACACCACCGACTCCGCGGTCCGGATCACCCACCTGCCCACCGGCACCGTCGTCTCCTGCCAGAACGAACGCTCCCAGCTGCAGAACAAGCAGCAGGCGATGCGGGTGCTGCGCGCCCGGCTCGCCGCCGTCGCCGAGGAACAGGCCGCCGCCGAGGCGTCCACCGCCCGCGCCTCGCAGGTGCGTACCGTCGACCGCTCGGAGCGGATCCGCACCTACAACTTCCCCGAGAACCGGATCGCCGACCACCGGATCGGCTACAAGGCCTACAACCTCGACCAGGTGCTCGCCGGCGACCTGTCCGGGGTCGTCGCAGCCCTGCAGGAAGCGGATCTTTCCGCCCGGTTGCAGGCCGCCGGGCAGAACCCCTGAGCCGATACCCTCGCTGCCATGACCGCTGACTTCGAGGACGTGTTGTCCCGGCTCAACGACACCGTCGATCAGGCCGCCACCTCGCCCGAGCTGGGTGAGCTGCCCGAGGTCGAGGGCGAGGCCGCCGCCTACGACGACCGGATCAGCGTCAAGGTACGCGCCGGCAAGGTGACCGACCTGGAGATCCAGCCCCTCGCCATGCGGCTCAGCAACGCCGACCTGGCCGAACACGTGACCACCGCGGTGAACGCGGCGCTCGCCGACTACGCGGAGAAGATCACCGCCGCGCTGACCGAGACCGAGACCACCGACTTCGGGTCGCTGATGACCTCCACCCGGCAGCTGCAGAACGACAGCCTGCGCGCGATGAAGGCCTACACCGAATCCCTGTTCGACGCCCTGAACCAGGTGAAGCGCAATGGCTGACCAGCTCAACTACAACACCGCGCAGCTGCGTGCCGGCGGCAAGGGCGTCAGCGACGCCGGCGCCGACCTGGAGCAGAAGTTCCAGAACCTGCTCAACGAGTGCAGCGACATGTCGGTCTTCGGCCCGGGCAATGACACCGTCGGCCCGATCGCCCAGATGATCTACCAGGCCGTGCTGGAACGGGTCACCGAGACCGTGCAGAGCTCGGCCGGGTCCTACAAGGACTTCGGCGAGAAGATGAACCTGGCCGCCGACATCTACGATCAGGGCGAGCAGGACAACAGCCAGATCGCCAACTCCACCTCGAGTGGTGGCGGGACGAGGGCCGTCTGATGGCGGTGATGCTCCCGGGTGAGGTCTCGCATCTGCTGAACCTGCTCGGCTTCGAATGGCCCGAGGTCAACGAGGACAAGATGTTCGACTGGGGTGGGCGCTGGGTCTCGTTCTGCAACGAGGTGCAGGGCCCGCGCGGCGGCGCCGACGAGGGCGCCCGGACCGCGCTGCTGGAGAACCGCGACGCCGGCATGGAGGCGTTCAAGAAGCAGTTCTACGAGAGCCAGGACAACGTGATGCAGGTCGTCACCGATCTCGGCTCCGCGGCCGGGATCATCGGCGGCTGCCTGTTCGTGATCGGCGCCCTGGTGATCGCGCTGAAGATCGTCGTGGTGGTGCAGCTGGTCGCCCTGGCCATCCAGATCGCCTCCGCCATCGCCGCCGCCGTACCGACCGCCGGCGCCTCCCTGGCCTGGATCCCGGTCGCCAAGATCATCGCCGGCCGGGCCATCCAGTTCGCGATCAACTTCACCATCGAGAAGTTGCTCGCTTGAGATGAAGCTCGGGAAGGCGGGGATGGGCTTCATCGGCCCCCGATCGTGGCTCAACGAGCCCGTACCGGATGAAGTCGATCCACAGGACGTGAGGGTGATCGACCGGTTGGCCAGCGCCGAGCCGATTCGTCGCCTGCTGGGTCGACACGTCGATTACTACGGCGAGATCCTTCCGACGGTCGTCCTTGCCGAGGTGGCCGATTGGGTGGGTGAGCAGGTTTCGGAGGGGCATCCCGGCCGAGCCAGGCCGGTACTCGACGCGTTGGAGCAGGAACTGCGGGACCATCCCGCCGAATCGGACAACCTGATCTCGGTCGGGTTCGTGGAGAGCCTCGGCGGCGAAACGTACGCGGCAGAGGTGCGGCGGATCGCTCCGCCACTGTTGGCCGCGCTCTGCGACGAACTGCTGTGAGGATCCCGGAGCTGATCCGGGCGGCGGCCGGTCGGCTGCCCGGGCCGTCGGCCGACGCCGAGGCGCGGACCCTGCTGGCGCACGTGCTCGGCGTACCCACGACGCGGCTGGTGCTCGCCGACGATCCGACCCCCGACCAGCAGGCACTGTTCGACGAGTTGATTCACGAGCGGGCGGCCGGTACGCCGCTGCAGCACCTCACCGGCGAGGCGCATTTCCGGACGGTACGCCTGGCGGTCGGCCCGGGCGTGTTCGTACCCCGCCCGGAGACCGAGGTGATGACCGGCTGGGCGCTCGACCGGCTCGCCGAACTGCGCGCCGCCGGCGCCGAGCGGCCGCGGGTCGTCGAACCCTGCACCGGGTCCGGGGCGATCTCCCTGGCCCTGCACGCCGAGGCGCCGGAGACCGAGCTGCACGCGGTCGAACTCTCCGAGGAGGCGTACGCCTGGGCGGCGCGCAACCTCACCGGCACCGGGGTCGACCTGCGCCAGGGTGACATGGCCGACGCCTTCGGCGATCTGGACGGCACCGTCGACCTGGTGATCTGCAACCCGCCCTACATCCCGCTCACCGCCTGGGAGGGCGTACCGGCCGAGGTCCGTGACCACGATCCCGAACTCGCCCTCTTCTCCGGCACCGACGGGCTGGACGCGATCCGGGTGCTCACCGACGTCGCCGCCCGACTGTTGCGGCCCGGCGGGCTGGTCTGCGCCGAGCACGCCGAGGTGCAGCAGCGCAGCGCCGCGGAGGTGTTCCTCGCCCATGGCGGGTTCGATCAGGTCCGCGATCACCGCGACCTGACCGACCGGCCGCGCTTCGTCACCGCGCGTCGCCGGTGAGTGGCGGGGCCGCCGAGGTGGCAGGATTGACGCCGTGACCGAGGAGGAACCCGAGAACGAGCCCATCGGCGCCGCCGCGCCCGATGACGCACCGAGCTACCAGCGCTTCGACTGCCGCGAGCCCGACCAGCGCGCCGCCGGCATCGACGCGGCCCGGCGAGCCGTGGAGGCGGGGGAGTGCGTGGTGCTGCCGACCGACACCGTCTATGGCATCGGCGCCAACTCCTTCTCCGCCAGCGCGGTGCAGCGGCTGTTGGACGCCAAGGGCCGGGGCCGCGACATGCCGCCACCGGTGCTGATCGCCGAGCCGTCGGTGATGATGGCGCTCGGCCGGGACATCCCCGAGCCGGCCAAGCGGCTCGCCGAGCAGCACTGGCCGGGTCCGTTGACGATCATCCTGCAGGCCCAGCCGTCGCTGCAGATGGACCTGGGGGAGACCCGTGGCACCATCGCGGTCCGGGTACCCGACCACGAGCTGGCCCGGGAGCTGCTCCGGGCCACCGGCCCGCTGGCGGTCTCCAGTGCCAACCGCACCGGCCGGCCCGCCGCCACCGATGCCGAGGTCGCCGCCGACCAGCTCGGCGACCGGGTCGCGGTCTACCTCGACGACGGGCCGACCCGCGGTGCCGAGTCGTCCACCATCGTCGACTTCACCCGCTCCGACTACGGGGCGGTGGTCCGCCACGGCGCGCTGAGCATCGACGAGCTGCGGCGTACCGTGCCCTATCTCGACGACCGGGCACCGGCACCGGCCTCCGCCGGTCCCGAGGTCGAGCCCGAGCCCGCCCCCGGGCCGATCGCCGAGAACGAGAACGAGAGCAACGGGGCCGGCTGAGCGATGCGCGAATATCTCCTGGTGCTGCTGGTGACGGCGGCGACGACCTACCTGCTCAGCGGGTTGGCGCGTCGCGTCGCGCTGCGCACCGGGGCGGTCGCCAAGGTCCGGGACCGCGATGTGCACGCGATCCCGATCCCGTATTTCGGCGGGGTCGCGATGCTGCTCGGCGTGGGTGCGGCCTACGTGCTGTCCACCCATCTGCCGTTCCTCGGCCGCAATGTCTTGATCCAGCACGATTTCCGGGCGATCCTGCTGGCCGCGGTGGTGATCTCGATCGTCGGTGTCCTCGACGACCTGTTCGAGCTGAATGCGATCGCCAAGCTCGCCGGGCAGGTGCTCGCCGCCGGCCTGGTCGTCGCCCAGGGCGTGAAGATGCTCTGGATCCCGCTGCCGAACACGATCATCTCGCTGGGCGATTCGGAATCCATCGCGATCACGGTGTTCTTCATCGTGCTCTGCACCAATGCGGTCAACTACGTCGACGGGCTCGACGGGCTGGCCGCCGGAGTCGTCGCGATCGGGGCGATGGCCTTCTTCACCTACTCCTATCAGCTGGTCTACACCCAGGCACTGCCGCGGGCGCAGACCGCCAGCCTGTTGAGCATCGCGATCGCCGGCATCTGCATCGGCTTCCTGCCGCACAATTACTTCCCGGCGCGGATGTTCATGGGTGACTCCGGGGCGATGCTGCTCGGGTTGATGCTGGCCACCACCACGATCTCGCTGACCGGCCAGATCGACTCCGCCAAGCTGCAGGCCGAGGGGTCGGGGTTGATGGCGGCCTACCTGCCGCTGATCCTGCCGCTGGCGATCCTGGCGCTGCCGTTCCTGGATTTCCTGCTGGCCTTCATCAGGCGGACGTACGCCGGCAGGTGGTTCTGGGTGGCGGACAAGCAACACCTGCACCACCGGTTGCTGGAGCGCGGGCACTCACACCGGCGCGCGGTGCTGCTGATGTATGTCTGGACCGCGCTGATCTCCTTCGGCGTGATCGCGATCGGCATCACCCCGCGCTGGGAGATCGTCGCCATCGTCGTCGGGCTGATCGGTGTGGTGACTTATTTCACGCTCGGCGCCCCCGGCGGCACCCCCGGTTCCTCGGTGGCGACCCGGCAGGCCGAACGCGAGGCCGAGGCCCGCGTCCAGGAGACCCCGCCCGTCTGAGGCACCCCGCCGCGCCTGACCACCTGGTAGAACCCCGACCTCCGGGGTCGGGACGGTGGAGGAGTGTGCCGTGTCGCAGCACCCCGACCGTTTGTGCTAAGTTTCACAAGCAATCCTCCGGCGGGCCCCGCCGGGGTGGAATGACCTCGAGATGTGCGGGACGATGACGACTGTGACCGGTGCCGTGCCCCCTGGGCCAGCCTCCTCCGTGGGTGCCTCCCACGGCGGTGGTGTCATCGCGATCCAGCGTGCCCGTACCCTGCTCTTCGCCGGTCTGCTCGGCGCCCACGCCGCCGCCCTGCTCGCGATCGGCGTCTCGGCCGTCGCGATGGGGAAGCGGGGCCTGTTCGCCGCCCTCTTCGGCGCCGCACTGGTGATCGTCTTCCAGGTGATCGGGCAGGCCGTCCAGGTCCGCTTCGCCGCCGCCGACACCCGTACCGTGCTGGCCGCCACGCTGGCCTCCTTCGGCTTCCGCGTCGGGTTGATGCTCTTCGTGCTGTACGCCTGGTTCAACCTGGCCAGCGACCCGGCCAGCCTGGCCCGGGTGCCGCTGGTGGTCAGCGCCGCGCTGACCGTCACCGGGTGGCTGGCGGCCGAGGCGTACGCCCTGCACCGGCTCCGCGTGCCCTACTTCGATGAGCCGACCCAGGCGCCCGACTCATCAGACCCCAGTGGGGGTGAGGCGAAGTGACCATCGGCGTACGGACTGATAATGTTCCGCTGCGGAACCAGCAGGAGGGATCGGTGACCTTGGCCACCGCACGCGACGATCGCGAGCCGCAGGCGCGCTCCTCGGCCGATCGGGCCGCCGATGCCCGGGGTCAGAACGAGGCCATGCGGGTGCTGTCCTACCTGATCGCCGGACTGCTCTGCTACGGCGGGCTCGGGTGGTTGTTGGACCGCTGGTTGCAGACAAGCTTCTTGATGCCGATCGGTCTGGTGCTCGGCGCCGGACTGGGTGTCTACATCGTGATTCGCCGGATGTCGCACGAGCAGTCCGAGACTGCGACGGACGGAAAGTCCACTACCACTGGGAAGGAACGCCGGTGAACCCGTCCACGCCGCTGCTCCCGCTCGAAGGCGGCGGGGGCTACAAGCCGCCGAGCCTCGAGGACTTCAGATTCAACGGTCTGCCCGGCTGGTGGGACTCCGCCCCGGCGTGGCTGAACAAGCCCTTCGTGATGGCCGTGATCGCTGCGGTGCTGGTGATCGTGGTCTGGCTGCTCGCCTCCCGCAAGCTCACCGTGCTGCCCAGCAAGCGCCAGTTCTTCTGGGAGTACATCTACGACTTCATCCGCAACGGGGTCGCCCGCGATGCGCTGGGTCACGATTTCCGGCGCTACCTGCCCTACCTGCTCGGGCTGTTCTCCTTCATCTGGGTGAACAACGTCTTCGGGGTCTTCCCGCTGTTCATGTTCCCGACCTTCTCCAATGTCGGGTACGCCTGGGGTCTGGCCATCCTCAGCTGGATCATCTACAACGCCGCCGGCATCGCCCGGCACGGCGGGAAGTACTTCAAGAACAGCCTCTTCCCGGCCGGCGTCCCGGCCCCGCTCTACATCCTGATCACCCCGATCGAGCTGCTGTCGAACTTCATCGTCCGCCCGGTCACCCTCGGTCTGCGACTCTTCGGCAACATGTTCGCCGGCCACCTGGTGGTGCTGGTGTTCGTCGTCGGCGGCACCTACCTGCTGACCGAGTCCCAGGGCCTGTTCTACAAGTTCGCCGGCGGGGTGTCGCTGGTGTTCAGCTTCGCGATCTTCGCCCTCGAGCTGCTGGTCGCGACCCTGCAGGCCTACATCTTCACCGTGCTGACCGCTCAGTACGTCGCCTCCTCGCTCGCCGAGGAACACTGACCGCCCACCTGACCACCACAAAGACCGTCCAATAAAACGGAAATCCGAAAGGAAACCCACATGACCCCCATGGAAATCGCCGGCTCGGTGAACATGATCGGCGCCGGCCTGGCGGCCATCGGCTCCGGTATCGGCGTAGGCCTGATCTTCGCCTCCGTCATCCAGGGCACCGCCCGTCAGCCCGAGGCCCGTGGCGCCATGATGGGCACCGCCTGGATCGGCATGGCCATCGTCGAGGCCCTGTTCATCCTGGCGCTCGCCTTCGCCTTCGTCATCAACTGATCCCACCGAGGCTGTCGAAAGGACGACGATGATGGTGCCGATGGCAATCAACCTCGGCCCGCTCGCGCCGGCCCACCTCTCCGAGGTGATCATGGGTATCATTCTCATGATCCTCATCTACCTGGTGCTGCGGGCGAAGGTGGTGCCCGCCTTCGAGAAGATGTACGCCGAGCGTGCAACGGCCATCCAGGGCGGGATGGAGAAGGCCGAGAAGGCGCAGGAGGAGGCCGAGGCCGCGCTGCGCCAGTACCAGGAGCAGCTCGCCGAGGCGCGCCAGGAGGCCGCCCGGATCCGGGAGGACGCCAAGAACGAGGGCGCCCGGATCAAGGCCGAGATGCGTGAACAGGCCGAGTCCGAGTCCGCTCGGATCGTGGCCAACGCCACCGCCCAGATCGAGGCGGAGCGTACCCAGGTGGTGAACCAGCTGCGTACCGAGGTGGGCGGCCTGGCCACCACCCTGGCCGGTCGGATCGTCGGGGAGTCCCTCGATGACGATGAGCGGGCCCGGCGCACGATCGACCGCTTCATCGCCGACCTCGAGTCGCAGCCGAACCGGGATTCCGCGGGCCAGGGGACGGGGTCGCTGTGAGCGCCCCCGTGAGCTCTGCCGAGGAGGCCCGGCTGGGTTCCCTGGATCGCGTCCTGGACGCCCAGGAGCCCAACTCGACGCTGGCCGGTGAGCTGTTCGCGGTGGTCGATGCGGTGGAGGCGCAGCCCGGTCTGCGTCGCGGCCTCACCGACCCCGGACTGTCGGTCGACCAGCGCAAGGGGCTGGCCCGGCAGCTGCTCACGGGCAAGGTCTCCGACCAGGCGGTGCGTCTGGTCGAGGAGACCGCGGCCCTGCGCTGGGGCGGCGGGCGATCCTTCGCCGCGGCGCTCGAGCGACTGGGCGTACGCGCCGAACTGCGGGCGGCCCAGGCCGCCGGGCAGCTCGACGACACCGAGGACGAGCTGTTCCGCTTCGCCCGCACCGTGTCCGGTGACCCGGGACTGGTGGAGACGCTCGGCAATCGCAGCGTGCCGGCGGCGCGGCGCGAGACGCTGGTCACCCGGCTGCTGGACGGCCGCGTCAACGAGGCCACCCTGGTGCTGGCCCGGCGTGCGGTCGGTTCCCGCAGCGGCAACTACGGCAACACGATCGAGGACTACCTGGGCCAGGCGGCGGCGCTGCGCAACCGCGGCATCGCCACCGTGCACGTGGCCCAGCCGCTGAGCAGCGAGCAGCACGAACGGCTGCGCGCGGCGCTCAGCCGGCAGGTGGGCCGCGAGGTCGATCTGCAGGTCATCGTGGACCCCCAGGTCCTCGGCGGCGTGCGGGTCCAGCTCGGTGACGAGGTCATCGAGGGCACCGTGGCCGGCAAGCTCGATCAGGCGCGGCGCAGGCTCGGCTGAGCCGGCGTACGCCCCCAACAACAACTAGACCAACGCAACTGGGAAACGAGAGCAGGGACGCAACGATGGCGGAACTCACAATTCGTCCGGAGGAGATCCGGAACGCGCTGGACTCCTTCGTCCAGGACTACACGCCGGAGACCTCCTCGCGCGAAGAGGTCGGCACCGTGGTCACCTCCGGTGACGGCATCGCCCGGGTCGAGGGCCTGCCGTCCTGCATGGCCAACGAGCTGCTGGAGTTCGAGAACGGCGTGATGGGTATCGCGCTGAACCTCGACGTCCGCGAGATCGGCGTCGTGGTGCTCGGCAACTCCGAGGGCATCGAGGAGGGCTCCAAGGTCAAGGGCACCGGCGAGGTGCTCTCGGTGCCCGTCGGCGACGGCTTCCTCGGCCGCGTCGTGGATGCGATCGGCAACCCGATCGACGGTCTCGGCGAGATCACCCCGATCGACGGCCGCCGGCAGCTGGAGCTGCAGGCCGCCGGCGTGATGGATCGCCAGGAGGTCCGCCAGCCGCTGCAGACCGGTATCAAGGCGATCGACGCGATGATCCCGATCGGCCGCGGCCAGCGGCAGCTGATCATCGGTGACCGCAAGACCGGCAAGACCGCGATCGCGCTGGACACCATCATCAACCAGAAGGCGAACTGGGAGTCCGGTGACCCGACCAAGCAGGTGCGCTGCATCTACGTCGCGGTCGGCCAGAAGGGCTCCACCGTCGCCGAGGTGAAGGGTGTCCTCGAAGAGGCCGGTGCGATGGACTACACCACCATCGTGCACGCCCCGGCGTCCGCGCCGGCCGGCTTCAAGTACCTCGCGCCCTACTCGGGTTCCTCGATCGGCCAGCACTGGATGTACCAGGGCAAGCACGTGCTGATCGTCTTCGACGACCTGACCAAGCAGGCCGAGGCGTACCGGGCGATGTCGCTGCTGCTGCGCCGCCCGCCGGGCCGTGAGGCGTACCCCGGTGACGTGTTCTACCTCCACTCCCGTCTGCTGGAGCGTTGCGCCAAACTCTCCGACGAGCTGGGCGCCGGCTCGATGACCGGTCTGCCGATCATCGAGACCAAGGCCAACGACGTGTCGGCGTTCATCCCGACCAACGTCATCTCGATCACCGACGGCCAGATCTTCCTGCAGTCCGACCTGTTCAACGCCAACCAGCGGCCCGCCGTGGACGTGGGCATCTCGGTGTCCCGCGTCGGTGGCGCCGCCCAGGTGAAGGCGATGAAGACCGTGGCCGGCACCCTGAAGATCAACCTGGCGCAGTACCGCGACATGCAGGCGTTCGCGATGTTCGCCTCCGACCTGGACGCCGCCTCCCGGCGCCAGCTCGATCGCGGTGCCCGGCTCACCGAGCTGCTGCGTCAGGGCCAGTACCACCCGTACCCGGTGGCCGACCAGGTCGTCAGCGTGTGGGCCGGTACCAACGGCTACTTCGACGACGTGCCGGTGGACGACGTGCTGCGCTTCGAGCAGGAGCTGCTCGATCACCTGCGGCACAACACCAACATCCTGACCACCCTCGGTGAGACCAACAAGTTCGACGACGACACCGCGAACGCGCTCGGCACCGAGATCGACAAGTTCAAGCAGGGCTTCCAGACCTCGGACGGCAAGATGCTGAAGGCCGGTCGCGAGGAGCACGAGGCGCTGGAGTCGGATGAGGTCGATCAGGAGCAGATCGTCAAGCAGAAGCGGGGCTGATACCAGATGCCAGCCAGTCTTCGTGAGCTGCGGTCGCGGAGGAACTCGGTCTCCACGACCAAGAAGATCACCCGCGCGATGGAGCTCATCGCGGCGTCCCGGATCGTCAAGGCCCAGCAGCGGGCCAATGCGGCGGCCCCGTACGCCCGCGAGCTGACCCGGGCGGTGTCGGCGGTGGCCACGTTCTCGAACGTGGACCATCCGCTGACCACCGAGAAGGAGAACCCCTCCCGGGCCGCGGTGCTGCTGATCACCTCCGACCGCGGTCTCGCGGGGGCGTACAGCTCCTCGGTGATCAAGCAGGGCGAGCAGCTGACCGAGCTGCTGCACGGTGAGGGCAAGGAGGTCGTGCCCTACCTCTGCGGACGCAAGGGCATCGGCTTCTACCAGTTCCGCAACCGCTACGTGGAGCAGACCTGGGACGGGTTCTCCGATTCCCCGACCTATGCCAATGCCCGGGAGATCGCCGACGCGCTGATCGGGAAGTTCCTGACCCCGACCAGCGAGGGCGGGGTGGATGAGATCCACATCGTCTTCACGCGGTTCGTCTCGATGATCACCCAGCAGCCGACCGTGATCCGGTTGCTGCCGCTGGAGGTCGTCGAGGCCGCGGAGCCGGTGGAGGATGAGGACACCTTCCCGCTCTACGACTTCGAACCGGACGCCGAGACGGTGCTGGACGAGCTGCTGCCGCTCTATGTGGCCAGCCGGATCCAGTTCTGCCTGTTGCAGGCCGCGGCCTCCGAGCTGGCGAGCAAGCAGCGTGCGATGAAGTCGGCGACCGACAACGCCGAGCAACTGATCGAACGTCTGACCCGTGAGGCGAACCAGGCCCGCCAGGCGCAGATCACCCAGGAAATCAGTGAGATCGTGGGTGGCGTGAACGCGCTGGCCGACGCGACAGCAGAGAGTGAGTGAGAGATGACCGCCACCGTCAACGATGCCAACAGCACCGAGGGCAAGGACATCCAGATCGGTCGGATCGCGCGAGTGATCGGCCCGGTCGTCGATGTCGAGTTCCCGCCGGACCAGATGCCCGACATCATGAACGCGCTGCACGTCGATGTGGAGACCGACGGCGAGAAGCGCACCATGGTGCTCGAGGTCGAGCTGCACGTGGGCGACAACATCGTCCGCGCCATCTCGCTGAAGCCGACCGACGGCCTGCGCCGCGGCCAGGAGGTGCGCGACTCCGGCGCCCCGATCACCGTGCCCGTCGGTGATGTCACCAAGGGCCACGTCTGGAACGCCACCGGCGATGTGCTGAATGCCGACCCGGCCACCCTGCAGATCGACGAGCGCTGGCCGATCCACCGCGAGCCGCCGAAGTTCGACGCGCTCGAGTCGAAGACCGAGATGTTGAACACCGGCATCAAGGTGCTCGACCTGCTGACCCCGTACGTGCAGGGCGGCAAGATCGGCCTGTTCGGCGGCGCCGGCGTGGGCAAGACCGTGCTCATCCAGGAGATGATCTACCGCATCGCGCACAACTTCGGTGGCACCTCGGTGTTCGCCGGTGTGGGGGAGCGGACCCGTGAGGGCAACGACCTGATCAACGAGATGGAAGAGGCCGGGGTGTTCAAGGACACCGCCCTGGTCTTCGGCCAGATGGACGAGCCGCCGGGCACCCGGCTGCGGGTGGCGCTGTCCGCGCTGACCATGGCGGAGTACTTCCGCGATGTGCAGAACCAGGACGTGCTGCTGTTCATCGACAACATCTTCCGGTTCACCCAGGCCGGTTCGGAGGTGTCCACCCTGCTGGGCCGGATGCCGTCCGCGGTGGGTTACCAGCCCAACCTGGCCGACGAGATGGGCCAGCTGCAGGAGCGGATCACCTCGGTCCGGGGTCACTCGATCACCTCGATGCAGGCCATCTACGTGCCCGCCGACGACTACACCGACCCGGCCCCGGCGACCACCTTCGCCCACCTGGACGCGACCACCGAGCTCTCCCGAGAGATCGCCTCGCGTGGTCTCTACCCGGCGGTGGACCCGCTGACCTCGTCCTCGCGGATCCTGGACCCGCAGTACATCGGTCAGACCCACTACGACACCGCGGTGCAGGTCAAGCAGATCCTGCAGCGCAACAAGGAACTCCAGGACATCATCGCGATCCTGGGTGTCGACGAGCTCTCCGAAGAGGACAAGATCGTCGTCAACCGGGCCCGCCGGATCCAGCAGTTCCTGTCGCAGAACACCTACATGGCCGAGAAGTTCACCAACGTGCCCGGTTCCACCGTGCCGCTGGAGGACACCATCGAGGGCTTCCAGATGATCTGCAACGGCGACGTGGACCACATCGCCGAGCAGGCCTTCTTCAACGTCGGTGGCATGGACATGGTGATGGAGAACTGGGACAAGATGCAGAAGGAGGGCTGATCCGGATGGCCGACACCCTGCAGGTCAAGGTCGTCGCCGCGGACCGCGAGGTCTGGTCCGGTGAGGCCGACCAGGTGATCGCCCGGACCAGCGAGGGCGACACCGGCATCCTGCCCAACCACTCGCCGATGCTGGGCGTGCTGGTGCCCAGCGCGGTGGTGATCTTCGCCACCCACGGGGAGCGGGAGATCGTGGCCGTCGACGGCGGCTTCATCTCGGTCGACCACAACCGGGTCTCGATCCTCAGCGAGTACGCCAAGCTGGGCGAGGAGATCTCCCTCGACCAGGCCGAGAAGGAACTCGCCGACGCCAATCGCAAGATGGACGAGGGTGACGACTCCGAGGAGACCCGCCGCCACTACCTGCGCGCGGCCGGCCAGCTGAAGGCCGCCCAGAAGCGACAGGGCAGCAACACCCTCGGCTGAGCATCGAACCAGCCGGCCGACAGGGCCGCCGTACCCACCCGGGTGCGGCGGCCCTGTCGCGTGTGTGGGGTCGGACCGGATCGATCGGTGGCTGGCCGGATCGTTCGGCGACCGGTGAGACGGTTGCTTGTCGCCCTCATTTTTGTCTTTGGCCAATGGGGTGGCTAATGTGCCGCTATGGGGTGGGAGATCATTGCCGAGCTGGTGATTGGTGCCCTCCTGCTCGCCTGCCTGATCCCGCTCGTCTGGCTCTTCCTCCGCCGCCGCTGGCTCTCCCGCCAGGGCGGCATTTTTGATTGTGCGTTGAAATCCCCGCAGGGTGGCAGCCGCTGGGCGCTGGGAGTGGCCCGGTACCAGGGCGAGGACCTGGAGTGGTTCCGGGCGCTCTCGCTCTCGCTCCGCCCCAAGGTGCGCTTCCGGCGTACCAGCACCACCGTGGACACCCAGCGCCACGCCCAGCCCGGTGAGATCGAGGTGCTCTACGGTACGCCGCGGGTCGTGCGCCTGGAGTCCACCGTGCTCGTCGGCGGCCAGCACAGCTGGGAGCTGGCGATGGCCCCGGAATCGACCACCGGCCTGCTCTCCTGGCTGGAGGCCGCACCGCCCGGGATCGGCCGCTTCCAGCAGTGACGCCGAGCGCGCCCTACTTGCCGTTTTCCCTTTCGGGGAAGAGTTCCCGGCCGAGCGCCCAGTAGAGGGCGACCATCACCCCGGCCATCGCCGGGCCGCCCCACCAGTCCTGCCGGCCGGAGGCCTGGACCAGGGCGCAGAGCAGGCCGAAGAGCAGGGTGAGCCCGACGCCGACCCGGAAATAGGTCACCGGTCGCCGCCGGGGACCCAGAGCACCTCGTCGTCGGTGCCGTTGACCGCACGGCTGGCGATGAACAGCAGATCCGAGAGCCGGTTCAGATAGGTGACCGCGATCGGGTTGACCCCGCCGGGGCGGTCGTCGTCGGCGGGCACCTCGTCGGTGCCGTACGCCTCCAGCGCCAGCCACGCGGAGCGTTCCGCGCGCCGGCAGATGGTCCGGGCCAGATGCAGCTGGGCGCCGGCGGGGTTGCCACCGGGGAGGATGAACGAGCGCAGCTTGGGCAGTGGGTCGCCGAACTCGTCGCACCAGCCCTCGAGCCGGTCCACCGAGGCCTGCTCGATCCGCAGCGGCGGATATTTCGGATCGGCGCGCAACGGGTTGGACAGATCGGCGCCGAGATCGAACAGCTCGTTCTGCACCACCGCGAGCGCCCGGGCGATCGGCTCGGCGATGCCGCCGGTGGCCAGGGCCACCCCGATCACCGAGTTGGTCTCATCGACATCGCCGTACGCCTGCACGCGCAGGTCGGTCTTGCGGGCCACCGACATGTCGGAGAGCCGCGTTTCGCCCCCATCGCCGGTACGGGTGTAGATCCGATTCAGCACCACCATGCTGCGACTCTAGCGCGGCGGACGCGCTGGCGGCGTACCCCGCTGGCTATGCTGCCCGGGTGAGTCTTCCCCTGCGTGTCCTGGCCGCCTCGGCCGTCGTTCTGCTGCCGCTCGGTCTGGTCGGCTGTGCGCCGTCGACGCCCGGTGGCTCGGGCGGTTCGTCGACCGGTGCCGGGGCGAGTGCTGCCGCCTCGGCGGGGCCGGGTGGCTGCGTCTACCAGCCGGCGGGGGAGCCGGCCAAGCCCGTCGATCCGCCGTCGACCACCGATGTGCAGACCACCGGTGAGGCGGTGTGGACGCTGACCACCAATCAGGGTCCGATCACGATCACCATGGACCGCTCGCGGACGCCCTGCACGGTGCACTCCTTCGAGTCGCTGGCCAAGCAGAAGTACTTCGACAACACCCAGTGCCACCGGCTGGTCGATTCCGGCATCTTCGTGCTGCAGTGCGGTGACCCGACCGGTACCGGCCGCGGCGGTCCCGGTTATCAGTTCCCCGACGAGGTCTCCAGCAGCGACCGCTACCCGGCCGGCACCGTCGCGATGGCGAACGCCGGTCCGGACACCAACGGTTCCCAGTTCTTCCTGGTGTACGCGGATTCCCAGCTGCCGCCCGACTACACCGTCTTCGGCCGGATGGATCAGGAGTCGCTCGGTGTGGTCGCCCGGATCGCCGCCGAGGGCCAGGACGGCTCCAGCCAGGACGGTTCCGGCAAGCCCAACAACGAGGCGCGGATCATCTCGGTCGCCGAGAAGAGCTAGCGCAGGCGGGGAGGTAACGTGGGTACGTACCTACATTGGGGGAGCGGTGATTACGACCATGACCGCCGGCGAGTTCAATCGAGACGTGAGCGCGGCCAAGCGGAAGGCCGCTGACGGTCCGGTGGTGATCACCGATCGCGGCGAGCCCGCATTCGTACTGCTCTCGATCGAGGAGTACCGCCGGCTGGGCGAGTGGGGCGCGAATCTGGTGGAACGGTTGAGCATGGATAACGACCTGGACGTCGAGTTCGATCCGGTCGACCTGCGGTTGCGGGTGCCTGAGGTGTGACGTACCTGCTGGGCGCCACTGTCCTCAGCGAATTCCGCAGCGATCGATCCCTGGGCGGCGACCACCGACGGTTGAGCCTCGGCGACATCCGTCTCAGCGCAGGATCCGCCGCTCGCGGGCGACCCGGACCGCCTGGGTGCGGTTGTCCACCCCGAGCTTGTCGAAGATGTGCACCAGGTGGGTCTTCACGGTCGCCTCGGAGATGAACAGTTCGCGGGCGACCTCACGGTTGCTCTGCCCGGTGGCGATCGCGGTGAGGATCTCCAGCTCACGGGCGGTCAGCGTGAGGTCCGGTGCCGTGGCTCGGGCGGCGAGCCGGCGTTCCAGTTCGGGTGCCAGGGCGCGTTCGCCGCGCGCAGCGGCCCAGGCGGCCGCGACGATGTCGTTGGCAGCGGCGTCCTTGAGCAGATATCCGGAGGCACCCGCATCGAGCGCGGCGGCCAGGTCGGCATCCGAGTCGTAGGTGGTGAGCACCAGGACCGCCGGATGCGGCTCGTGTGCGGTGATCCGGCCGATCGTGGTCACCCCGTCCAGCACCGGCATCTGCAGATCCATCAGCACCACGTCCACCGGTAGCGGCGCCGGGCCGAAGAGCAGGTCGAGGGCCTGCTGGCCATCGCCGGCCTCGCCGACGACGAGCACCTCCGCCAGTTCGGGTACGCCGCTGCGGGCACCCGGGTCGGTGCAGACCGCCCGCAGTCCCCGGCGTACCACCGGATGATCGTCGACCAGCAGCAACCGCAGCGTGCTCACGATGTCGAACCATGCCCGGTCGGCAGCGGGACCCGGATGCCGATCACGGTGCCGGCACCCGGTGCCGACTCGACCTCGACCCGGCCACCCAGCTGCTCGATCCGGCCCCGCATCCCCGGCAGCCCGAAACTCTCCGGCGAGGCGGCCCGCTCGGGATCGAAACCGATGCCGTCGTCGAAGACGTCCAGGGTCACCTGATCACCGAGGAATCCCAGTGTCAGCACGCAATGCGCGGCCCGGGCATGCTGGCGCACGTTCGCCAGACTGGCCTGCGCGGCGCGCAGCAGACCGGTCGCGATCGGCGTCGGCAACACGGTCGGCCGGCCGGTCACCCGCAGCTCGCAACGCAACTGCGAACTCGCTTGTTCGCGGTCCACCAGCCGGCCGATGGCGGCGACCAGGTCACCCTCGCCCAGATCCGGTGGGGTGAGCTCGCGGACGAAACGGCGGGCCTCACCGAGGTTGTCGCCGGCCACCTGCTCGATCTCGGCGAGCAACCCCGCCGCCCGGTCCCGCCCCTCCGGGGTGCCGGCGGCGAGCTCGGTGCGGGCACTGCGGCCCAGCAGCACCAGCGAGCTGAGGCCCTGGGCGAGGGTGTCGTGGATCTCGCGGGCCAGTCGCTCCTGCTCGCCCAGGCGGCCGGCCTCCCGCTGGCTGCGGGCCAGTTCGGCGCGGGTCGCGCGCAGCTCGGCCAGTGAGGCGGCCCGGGCCGCCGACTCGGCGTACAGGGCCTCGTAGGCGAGCGCGCCGACCACCGAGAACGCCGCCCCGACGATCGGCCCGAGCACCATCGCGACCTGCAACCGGCCGGCGTGCAGCCCCTGGGCGGCGATCACCATGATCGTCATCACCACGATCGCTACCACCGCATGCCAGCGGCGCAACAGGTGCAGGTGCAGGAAGAACAGCGGGAACGCCAGCCAGGCGAACTCTGCGGCGAAGACCATCAGCAGCACCCAGCAGGCGGTCACCCCGGCCAGCCACCAGCGCGCCGCCCGCGGGCTGGTGAACCGGTTCGGCACCGAACCCCAGGCGTACGCCAGGGCGAACAGCACCGCGGTGGCACAGCCGAGCGCGATCTGCCAGCCACCGCGTTCGGTGGCGCCCCCGCTCGGGCCGCCGAGCAACCGGATCACCCCGATCAGCAGCAGGACCGCCACCGCGGCGTGCAGGGCCCAGGTGAGCAGCCGCAGGGTGCCGGTCCGCTGCTCGGTCACGGAGTGTCCAGGAACCGGCGCAGCACCGAGGTGAAGATCTTCGGCTGGTCCGCGTGCACCCAGTGGGCGGCGTTCTTGATGGTGACCAACCGGGTCCGCGGGAAGAGCGTGTGCATCGCCTCGGCGTACTCCGGCCGGACGTATTCGGAGTCCGCGCCGGCGACCCAGAGCACCGGACCGGGCCAGGCCGGTTCGGTCGGCTCGACCCAGTCACCCAGGTCCGCCATCGCCTCCCGGATCAACGCCAGATTGGGCTGCCACCGCCACTGCACCTGACCGTCCTGCTGGTCCCGGCGCAGGTTCTGCAGCAGGAAGGAGCGGACCCCCGCGGTGTCGACGCCGTTCTCACCGAGGTGGGCCTCGGCCTGGTCGCGGTTGCGCAGTCCGGTCAGGTCCAGCGAGCTCATCGCCTGCACATAACGGTGGAAGTCGCGCATCGAGCCGTAGCCGACGGGGGAGATGTCGACCACGCAGAGCCGGTCGACCAGCTCCGGGTGGCGCAGGGTGAGATGCATCGCGATCTTGCCGCCCATGGAATGCCCGACCAGGGCGACCGGCTCACCGTCGCGGCTCGGTTCGGCCTCGATCGCGGCGGCCACCTGATCGGCCATCGTCGGATAGTCCATCGTCTCCGACCAGCCCGAGCGGCCGTGGTTCGGCATGTCCAGCAGCAGGCTGCGGTGCGGCGGCCCGTCGGTGTCGGTGGCCAGCGCGCGGGCGATCGAGGTCCAGTTCTTGCCCTGCCCGAACACCCCGTGGCAGAACACCACCAGCCGTCCCGGGCCGTCGCCGATACGGGTGGCGTGCAGATCCATGATTCTCCTTGGCTGCTTGGGAAAGCGGTCAGCGGCGGCGCTGCCAGCAATGCTTGTGCCAGTGCCGCCGTTCCTCGACGGCCGAGGCGCTGCCGATCGAGGGGGTCCGCGGCCAGGCCACGACGTGCGCGGTGCCCGGGGGGATGATGCCGCCGCACCCGGGACAGGTGTACGCCTTCAGCGCCCGCTCGGCCGGAATCCCGCGCACCAGCCATTCGCCGTCGCCGCGGGTCTCGGCGATCGGATGGTGCCCGGACAGCGGTCGGGCTTCCCGGGTGTGCTTGGAGCGGCGGCGACCGTTCGGCACCGTGAGCTCCGGGTCAGGCCGCCGTCGCGCGACGGAGCTCGTCGATGGCGGCGGCCGGATTCTCCACCTGGGCAAGCTGTTCGAGCAGCAGCGCGGGCCGGTGGCCGGGTTCGGCGGTCTCGTCGAAGGTGCGCCGCTGCACGTCGAGGACGTGCTTCGGGCCGAGGGTGGCGAGCACCTCGAACGGCGGCGGCATCCGGCAGCCCTCGACCATCCCGGTGTCGATGTCGTCGACCGAGGCGTAACCGACCTCGACCATCCGCAGGCAGTTGTTCAGATATTCCGCGACAAGCCGATCGGGCAGCTCGCCGGCGCGGCTGCCGCGCGGCGGCGGCACCGGGCCGGGATCGTCGGCGCCCTCCGCGGCGTACGAATAGAAGCCGCGGCCGGACTTGCGGCCGTGCCAACCGGCGGTGACCAGTTGACGCAGCAGCGACGGGGGAGCGGTGAGCCGGTCCTTGGTCTCGTCATACATCCGCTCCAGCACCGCCAGGGTGACGTCGTTGCCGACCAGATCGGTCAGGGTGAGCGGGCCCATCGGGTAGCCGGCCTGTTCGACCATCGCCTGGTCGAGCTCCTCGCGGGTGCAGAAACCGTTCTCATAGAGCCGGATCGCCGAACCGAGGTAGGGGACCAGAAGCGCGTTCACGATGAACCCGGCGCGGTCACCGCAGACGATCGGCGACTTGCCGAGGCCGCGCAGCAGGTCGGCCATCCGCTGGATGGTCTGGTCGCTGGTGTGCACGGTACGGATCAGTTCGACCAGGGTCTGCACCGGGGCGGGGTTGAAGAAGTGCACGCCGAGCACCCGGCTCGGGTCGGCGACCGCGGCAGCGATCGCGGTGACCGACAGCGAGGAGGTGTTGCTGGCCAGGATCGCGGTCTTCGGGGCGGCCTCGTCGATGGTCTGGAAGATGCTGGTCTTCAGCTCGAGGTTCTCGTTCACCGCCTCGATCACCAGGTCGGCGTCGGTGACCCCGGCCGCGGTGTCGGTGGTGAACTCGATCCGGCCGAGCAGGGCGGCCTGCTCGTCGGCGGTCAGCTTTTCCTTGGCCACCGCGCGATCGGTGGACTTCTGCAGGATGGCCCGGCCGCGCTCCAGCGCCTGGTCGTTGTATTCGATGCCGCGCACGGTCAGCCCGGCGCGAGCGAACACCTCGACGATGCCGGCCCCCATCGTGCCCAGGCCGATCACGGCGACGGTACGGATCTGATCGTTGGTCGGGGTTTCAGTCGTCACCCGCGTGAGTCTATCGACCCGCCACGTTCCCTGAGCGAGGAGCGCAGCGACGAGTCGAAGGGCAGCTGGGCCGCCCTCGCCAGCGCCTCCGCCACCTCGGGAGCATCCGCCTCGGCCAGGGTGCCGGTGGAGACCCGGACGTGGGGTGGGCGATCGGCCGGGGTGAACCGGGAGCCGGAGACCACCGCGATCTGATGGGCGGCGAGGGTGACCACCGCGTACCGCTCGTCCCGCACCGGCACCCACAGTTCGAGCCCGCACCCCTCCTCGACCGGTACGCCCCGGCGGACCAGTTCGGCGTGCAGGGCCCGCCGCCGCCGGTGGTAGGTGTCCCGCGCCCGCGCCACCGAGCGCTGGGTGGCGGGGTCGGTGAGCAGCCAGGCCAGCGCCTCCTGCAGCGGCCGGCTGGTCCAGCCCGACCCGTAGTCACGGAATGCGCGGACCCGCTCGATCGAGTCCCGGTCGCCCTCGACGATCGCGATGCGCAGGTCGGGGCCGTGCGATTTCGAATAGGAGCGGACCAGCAGATGCTGTTGATCCAGCACCGCGCCCAGGCAGTGCACCGGTTCACCCACCAACGGACCGTGACCGTCGTCCTCGATCACCAGCAGCGGATGGTCGGCGATGATGGCCGCGAGTTCGTCGCGGCGACGCTCGCTCATCATCGTGCCGGCCGGGTTGTGCCAGGCCGGCTGCAGCAGCAGAGCGGCCGGGCGCAGCGGCAGCGCTGCGGCCAGTGCGTCGGGTCGGATGCCTTCGGAATCCCTGTCCAGGAAGTGGATCCGGCAACCGACCGCGTCCAGGATGTCCCGGGTGCGTGGGGTGGCGGGGTTGTCCAGCAGCACGTGGTCACCGGGGCGCAGGAAGGTGTGCACGGCCAGCATCAGGCCCTCGTAACCACCGTTGGCGACCATCAGGTCACCCGCGGGATAGGGCCACTCGGCGCGGGCCGCCGCCGCCAGGCGCGGCACGATCGGGATCCGGGTGTAGTGGTTCAGGTCGTCGGAGGCGGGCGCCTCGATCAACGCGGTGTGCAGGTCGGGCAGCAACCCCGGGTCGGGCACCGAGCGGTTCAGCGGGAAGCGGGCCCCCTGGCCCCAGTCACCCTCCTGGCCGTCGTCGCCGTAACGGATCGGTCGGGGGGTCCGGACGTCATCACCGACCACCATCCCGGCCCGTCCGCCACCGGTGAGCATGCCGCGGGCCCGCAGTTGTCGCCAGGCACCGGACACGGTCGAGGGGCTGGTGCCGAGGGCGGCGGCCAGTTCGCGGACCGGGGGCATCCGGGCGCCGGTGGCCAGATCGCCGTGCTTGATCAGCTGGCCGACATCGGCCGCGATCCCCTGCGCGGAGGGGTCGTTGAGTCGCGCGGACAGCCACGGGGTGGGTACCTGAGACACAGACGTAATGTACAAGAACAAATAAACAATGTACATCACCCGATCTGGAATGTACTTTCGTTCGAACGCGAAAAGGGGTGACGAGGGTGCACACGGTCAGGCTGGCGCTGCGGGACTGGGACTGGCTCACGCCCCTGCTGCTGCACGAGGTGCCGACCCCGGCCCTGGACGCCCTCGAGGCACGGTTGGTCATCGACCGGGTGGGCACGCTGATCGATCCCTGGCAGGACGGGCCGGGCCCGTACGCCGGTTTCGAGATCTCGCTCGCACGGCTGAACCGTGCCGTGCTCACCGGTGACCATCGGGTGGTGGCGCTGCCGCATCCGCTGATGCAGTCGTTCCGGCAGCGCTGCTTGATCGTCGCCCGGGACAGCCCGTTCCAGACCCCGCAGGATCTGCGCGGCGGGCGGATCGGGGTGACCGGCTGGATCGACTCCGGCAACACCTGGACCCGCGCCGTGCTGGCCGATGCCGGCGTACCGATCTCCGCGGCCCGCTGGGTCGCCGGCCGGCTCACCGCCGCGCACCCCGAACAGGATCGCCTCGACGGGCACGGCCGACCCGGTTGGATCGAGGCGGCACCCGCCGGTTCCTGGATGACCGCGCTGCTCAGTGCGGGGGAACTGGATGCGGTCTGCACGCCGTTCATGCCGCCGGGCTTCTTCGCTCCGGACGCGCCCTGGCGGCCCCTGTACGCCGATGTCCGCGCCGCCGAGTTGGACTACGCCGACCGGTGGGGGTTGGTGCCGGTGCACCATCTGTTGGGGTTCGCCGCGGATGGATTCGATCCCGACCTGGCGGCGGCGGTCTCCCGGGCCCTGGCCGAGAGCCGCCGGATCTGGCGGGAGCGACGGCGCCGCTATGCCGAGACCTCGATGTGGTTGGCTGCCGATCTGCTCACCGAGGCGGAGCGGTTGCCGCCCGACTGGGACGCCCCGGAGTTCGGCGCGCAACGGGCCGGGATCGCCGAGTTCACCCGGCAGCAGCGCGATCAGGGGATCACCGACCGTGTCGCCGACCCGGAGGAACTGTTCGCCACCGCCATCGACCATCGACTCCTGGAGGGGACATCGTGAAGATAGCCGTCGGTCAGCTGCAGGTGCAGCGCGACCCGGAGCAGAACCTGGCCACCATCGCCGACTGGGCCGCCCGGGCCGCCGCCGCGGATGCGCGGTTGCTGGTGCTGCCCGAGGGGATCATCGCCCGCGACCCGGCGGACAACGGATACACCGCGGAGATGGCCCAGGACGCGGAAGGTCCGTTCGTTGAGGGACTGCGCCGGATCAGCGCCCAGGCAGGGATCGCGCTCGCCGGCACCGTGCACCTGCGCGAACCCGACGGGCGGGTGCGGAACGTCTTCCTGCTGCTGGATCGCGGCACCACGCTCGGCTCGTACCAGAAGCTGCATCCCTACGATGCCTTCGGTGACAGGGAATCCGAGCGGGTGGCACCCGGCGACCGGCTGCCCGAGGTGGTCGAGCTCGACGGCGTACGCCTGGCACCGATCATCTGCTATGACCTGCGGTTCCCCGATCTGTCGGTGGCCCTGGCGCTGGCCGGGGCGGAGGTGCTGCTCTGCCCGGCCGCATGGGTGCGCGGACCGCTGAAGGAGCACCACTGGGAGACCCTGGTCACCGCCCGAGCCCTGGACAGCACCTGCTGGGTGATCGGCGCCGGTGAGGCCAGTGCCCGGAACATCGGCAACTCGCTGGTGGTCGATCCGCTCGGTGTCCGGGTCGCCGGCGCCGGAGCCGAACCCACCCTGTTCATCACCGAGATCGACACCGAGCGGGTCGCCGAGGCCCGCCGCCGACTGCCGGTGCTGGCCAACCGCCGCCTGCCCGCACCCGGCCAACCAGAGCCCAGCCCCGAGCCGACGCGCCGCTGACCAACACATCGCCGGAGGAGTCACCATGTCCCGCACACCCAGCAATTCCGCCGTTTCGACCCGCACTGGTTGGCGCCGCGCCGCGGTCGGCGCCGGCGTACTCGCCCTGCTCCTGGCCGGATGCTCGGCCCAGGATCCGGATGCCCGGCCCGCCGCCTCGGCCCAACCGGGTGCGCAGGCGCAGACCCAGCAACGCAACGAGGACCTGCGCAACCGATTGCCCGCCTCCATCCGGGACGCGGGGACGATCACCGCGGTGAACTCCGGTTCGTTCCCGCCGTATGAGATCATCCAGACCGGAGCCGAACCCACCGGGGCGAGCGCCGATCTGATGAAGGCGGTCGGGGAGTTGTGGGGGGTGAAGGTCGAGCACCAGACCGTCGACGGGCTCTCCTCGATCCTCACCGGGCTGTCCGCGGACCGCTACCAGCTCGCCTTCGGCCCGATCGGGGATTTCAAGTCCCGGCAGGCACAGAACGACTTCATCGACTATGTGCAGGAGTTCGTCGTCTTCGCCGTGCTGAGCGGCAATCCGAAGCAGATCACCGGACTGGACACCACCTGCGGCACCAAGATCGCCGTCCAGGCCGGCGGCTCGGCCGAGAAGGTGATCAAGGACCAGGCCACCAAGTGTGAACAGCAGGGAAAACCGCTGGAAGTCCAGTCCTACAAGGATCAGCCGCAATCGATCCTGGCCGTGCAGTCCGGCCGGGCCGACGCCTTCTTCTCGTCGCAGGCCCCGCTGACGTACTTCGTGAAGGAGGCCGGCGGCAAGCTCGAGCTCGCCGGTACCGGCCAGGCGAATGGATTCGACAAGCTCTACCAGGGTGCAGTGGTGAAGAAGGGGTCCGAGCTCGGGCCGGTGCTTCAGGATTCCCTGCAGGTGCTCTACGACAACGGCACCTACGAGACGATCATGAAGAAGTGGGGCCTGGAGGGCAACATGATCGACAAGCCGGGCAAGAATCTGGCGGTCAGCTGAGCCATGGCTTCCTCCACCGCTCCGCCCACGGCCCCGGACCCGGTCGGGATCGACGTCGCCGCGGCGCACCAGCCGATCCACTGGGGGCAGTGGCTGGGCCGCGCCGTCGCCCTGCTGCTGGCCGCGATGCTGGCGCATTTCCTGATCACCAACGATCGCCTCGAATGGAACGTGGTGTTCGCCTGGTTCCGGGCGCCGTCGATCACCAAGGCGCTCGGGGTGACCCTCGGGCTGGCCGCCGTGTCGATGGTGCTCGGTTCGCTGCTCGGCGTGGTGCTCGCGGTGATGCGGATGTCGCACAACCGATTGTTGTCGGGGATCGCCGGTGCCTATATCTGGTTCTTCCGGGGTACGCCGCTGCTGGTGCAGCTGATCTTCTGGTACAACCTGGCCGCGCTGCAGCCGACCTTGGGCATCGGTGTCCCGTTCGGCGGGCCGATGCTGATCGAGTGGAGCACCAACACCGTGATCACCCCGCTCACCGCGGCGATCCTCGGGCTGGCGCTCAACGAGGCGGCCTACATGGCCGAGATCGTCCGCGGCGGGCTGCTCTCGGTCGACCATGGGCAGCGGGAGGCCGCTGCGGCGTACGGAATGACGCCGCTGCGCGCGCTGCGCCGGGTCGTGCTGCCGCAGGCGATGCGCTCGATCGTACCGGCCACGGGCAATCAGCTGATCAGCATGGTGAAGGCGACCTCGCAGGTGTCGGTGATCGCGATGAGCGATCTGCTCTACACCGTGCAGTCGGTCTACAACCGCACCTTCCAGACGATCCCGCTGCTGGTGGTCGCGGTGCTGTGGTATCTGATCGTCACCTCGGTGCTGAACGTGGTGCAGTCCTTCATCGAATACCACTACGCGCGCGGATCGGCCGGGCAGCAGCGGACGCTGGCCGCGATCGTGATGGAGCGCTTCGCCGGGCGGCGCCGACCGGTGGCCGCCCCGGTGGCCGAGACCGAAGTGGGGGACCAGCGATGAGTGTGCCGGAGACGAAAGAGTCGGCGGTCGTGGTGGCCCACGATGTGCACAAGTCCTTCGGGCCGCTGGAGGTGCTGCGCGGGATCGACCTGACGGTGCGCCGCGGTGAGGTGATCGTGATCCTCGGTCCCTCCGGGTCGGGGAAGTCCACCTTCCTGCGCTGCATCAATCGGTTGGAGGAGATGGATTCCGGGTCGATCACCGTCAACGGCACCCAGATCGGCTACCAGCGGCACGGTGATCGCCTGGTCCGGGTCTCCTCGAAGGTCGAGGCCCGGCAGCGCACCAGCATCGGCATGGTGTTCCAGCAGTTCAACCTCTTCCCGCACATGACGGTGCTGGAGAATCTGATCGAGGCCCCGGTCGGGATCCATGGGGTACGCCGGGCCGAGGCCGTCCAGCGGGCCGGCAAGCTGCTCGACCTGGTCGGCCTGGGCGGCCGCGAGAAGTCCTATCCCAAACAGCTTTCCGGCGGCCAGCAGCAGCGGGTCGCGATCGCGCGTGCGCTGGCCATCCAGCCGCAGTTGCTGCTCTTCGACGAACCGACCTCGGCGCTCGACCCCGAGCTGGTCGGTGAGGTGCTGGGCACGATGCGTCAACTGGCCGCCGAGGGATACACGATGATCGTGGTCACCCACGAGATCAACTTCGCCGCCCAGGCCGCCGACCGGGTGATCTTCATGGACGAGGGTCGGGTCCTGGAGGAGGGCTCCCCGGACCAGGTGCTGCGCGATCCGCAGCACGAGCGGACCCGAGAGTTCCTGGCCCGCTTCCTCTGACCCCGTTCACGTTCATCGAGTAGGTCGCGCAGCGACCGTGTCAAGATGAACCGGTCAATGATCCTCGTCCCCGATGGGGTGCTGCCGAAGGCGATGCCGCAGGTGGCGTCGGGGTCGCCGGTTCGGGTCCAGTGCCTGTGGTGGTAGGAACTCCGGCAGGCGGTCTTCGGGGTTGAGTCTCACTTCCCAGCGGTTCTTGTTGTGCAGTTGGGTATGCGAGGGTTCGACAAGAGCGTGGTGGTGAGGGCAGAGCAGGACGCCGTTGTCGAGGGAGGTCGATCCGCCCCACCAGAACGGTCTGATGTGGTGGGCATCGCAACGCCGGGCGGGTTGGTCGCAGCCGGGGAAGACGCAGCCAGCGTCGCGGGCCACGAGGGCGGCACGAAGCTCGCCGTCGAAGAACCGGTGGAGCTGACCCACATCCAAGGGGATGCCGAGGCCACCCAGGACCATCGGGATGATCTCGGCATCACAGGCGAGCAGCCGGAGCTGTTGGGCCGACATCGGTCCGGCGGTGGTTTCGGTGCAGCCGATGCCGCGGCGGAGGGTGTCGAGGTCGACGGTCACGTTCACCCGAGCGCGATCGGAGCCACGGGCAGCGGAGTGGTTCGCGTCGGCGTACGCCTGGGCGAGTTCCATCAGTGCGTCGGCGCGGCGCATCGCCCGCGACGGGCGGCCGCCGCACAGCCCGCAGGAGGGGCCGGGACAGAACGATCCGCACGGTGGCGGTTCGTCGGTCTGGTTCTTCTCCACCACAGAGTCGAGCAGGGCGGTGAGCTTTTCGCCTTCGGCGGTGGATCGCGGTCGCCTGCCGCGGTGAGATGGCGGCGTCGGCCAACGCCTGCCAGACGATCGGTGCGCGCACCGTGCGGATCGCCTCGCGCAGTACGCCGGCGGCCTGGTTCGACGCGTAGCCATGGCGTTCCCGCAGCCAGGTCGTGGTGCGGACTCCGTGGACGTGCTGGGCGGCTTCGCGGGTCTCGATGCTGGCCAGGGTGCGGGTGGTCAGGGCATGGGTGCGGGCGGTGAGCTGTTCGTTGAGTTCGCCGAGTTCGAGTAGTTGTTCGTCGGTGAAGAGTTCGTCGGTCTGGGCGAGGGCAGAACGCAGCAACTCGTTGACCGTGGTGACGGTCTCGAGGAGGGTGGCTGCGCTGCCGTTCATGCCTTCTATTCAAGAGGAGGGGTCTGACAGTTTTCGGCCGGATTCCCTGCCCACGAAGAAGATTTTGAAATCTGTGGACAACTTTTCGGGGAAGTGGCTTCGTCTCCTCGTTCCTCGTCGCTCCGCCGACGTACGGGTTCATCTCGACACGCCAGCCATTGCTCCGCTTCGCTCCGCATGGCTGGCTACTCGATGAACGTGGGGGCATCTCGACACGGTCGCTGCGCGACCTACTCGATGAGCGTGGGGTCAACCGCCCTGGCGCATCCGGACCGCGACCTGGGCGCGGGTGTGCACGTCGAACTTGTGCAGGATCTTCTCCACGTGGCCGTCGACGGTGCGGGTGGAGATGGTCAGCCGGGCGCCGATCTCCTTGTTGGACAGGCCGTCGGCGACCAGTTCGGCGATCTGCGCCTCGCGGCGGGTGAGGCCGGCGGGGTGGCCGTTGGCGGGCGGGGTGAGCGCACCGAGCTCGGCCAGCGCGCCGGCGACCGCGGCGCGGTGATCGGTGGCGTGCGAGGTGCCCCAGGCCAGCGCCTCACGATGGGCGTCGGCGGACAACCCCTTCCGGGTCCGCGAGCGCGCCTGCTGATCGTCGGTCGCCAGCGCCGGCCCGAAGGCGGCCACCTCGGTACCGAGGGTGTGCCAGGTGCGGTCGGCCAGCCCGTGCAACCGGGCTGCGCGGCGCGGATCCCCGGAGGCGACCGCGATCTGGGCGGCCAGGGTGATCAGGTGCGCGATGCTGATCCCATCGAGATTGTCGGCCTGGATGCCCAGCGCGGCGAGCACCGCCTCCCGGGCCCCGGTGAGGTCACCCTGCTTGGTCAGCGCCAACCCGCGTACCCACCAGGCGTACGCCTGGAACCAGGTCTCACCGTGCTCCCGGCTCAGCGCGATCAATCGCTCGCAGGTCGCCAGCGCCGCACCGGGGGAGTCGCCATAGACCTCCGACAGCGCTCGCTGGAACAGTGCGGTGCCCAGGGCGGCCAGATCCCCACTGGTGGTGAAGATCCGATCCGCCTCCCGGTAGTGCGCCACCGCGCCGACCGCGTCCCCGGTGAACAGATCCAGCAGCCCGCCCCAGTTGTGCACCTGGCCGCGCAACCCGTCGTCGTCGAGCTCCTCGGCCAGCTCGGCGGCCTCGCGCAACAGGCCCGCGGTCTCGTCGTGGTGGCCGGAGATCAGCGTCACCCAGGCCATCACCCAGAGCACCTCCGCACGCGGCCGCCCGGTCACCTCCGCCGAATCCAGCACCCGCGCCAACCGGTGCCAGCCGGCGGTCAGGAAGCGCCCGGACACCCAGTGGAAGCGGAGCAGTGACGCCAGTTCGGCACCGGGCACGGCTTCCCCGGGTACGCCGAGGCTCCACTCGAGCGCGAGCACCGCGTCGGCGTGCCAGGCGCGCAGCAGGGCCAGCGAGCGCTGCTGGTCCGGGCCCACCCAGTCGCGCAGCATCGCCCGGGTCCGGGTGAGCAGCAGGTCGCGATGCCGGCGCCGCAGCTCGGCGGTCTCCCCGGCCGCCTCGGCCAGTTCCCCACCGTAGTCGCGGATCGTGACCAGCTGCCGATAACGGGTACCCAGGCCGCCGTGTTCGGCGATCACGATCGACTTCGCGACCAGCGAATCGAGCAGATCGAGCACGTCCTCGGGCCGCAGTTCGCCGAAACCGGCCACCGCCTCCGCGGCCGCCAGATCGCAGCCGGCGGCGAAGACCGACATCCGCGCCCAGAGCAGCTGCTCGGCCGGGGTGCACAGTTCATAGGACCAGTCGACCAGGCCGCGCAGCGTCTGGTGCCGGGGGAGTACGCCCCGGCCGGTGCCGCGGAGCAACGAATAGCGCGAGTCCAGGCGTTCCAGCACCTCACCGGGGGACAGGCTGCGCAGGCGTACCGCGGCCAGTTCCAGCGCCAACGGCATCCCGTCCAACCGGCGTACCAGCTCACCCACCTCGGCCCGGTTGTCCTCGGTCAACGTCACCGGACCGCCGGCCTGCTCGGCCCGCTCCAGCAACAGCACCACCGACTCGGCGGCGGCCACCTCGGCCAGCTCCGCCTCCGGATCGGGCAGCTGCAGCGGGGGTACGCCGAGCACGTGCTCACCGGGCAGGCCGAGCGGCTCCCGGGAGGTGGTCAGCACCCGTACGCCCGGGCAGGCGGTCAGGATCGTCAGCACCAGCTCGGCCGCCGCACTCAGCAGGTGCTCGCAGTTGTCCAGCACCAGCAGCAGCTCGCGGTCGGACAGGAAGCGGGTGAGCTGCTCGGTCGCGGTCCGGCTGGCCAGATCGGTGATCTCCAGCGCCGAGGCGGCCCGCCAGGCGACACCGTCACCCTCGGTGACCACATCGAGGGCCACCACCACATGGCCGTCGGCGAACTCCTCACCGAGGCGGCCGGCGAGCTCCAGCGCCAACCGGGTCTTGCCGATCCCGCCGGGCCCGGTCAGCGAGACCAGGCGGTGCTCGCGGATCAGTTGCTCGGCCTGGGGCACGGTGCTGCGGCGGCCGATGAAGCGGGTCATCGGCGCGGCCAGCTGTCCACCATGACTGGGTTCCACCGCACCTCCCGCAAACGGCCGCACCGCCGTGGTGTGGCCGAGGTGGGGCCCATGGTAGATGAACGGAGTCATCTCGACACGCCAGCCATTGCTCCGCTGGCGCTCCGCATGGCTGGCTACTCGATGAGCGTGTGGGTCGCCGGCCATTGCTCCGCTGGCGCTCCGCATGGCTGGCTACTCGATGAGCGTGTGGGAGGGTCGGGCAAAGACGGGTAGTTCTACGGGTAGTGGGCGCCGGACCCCGCGGCCTAGCGTTCTTGGCACATGATCCGACGAACTCGAGGAGGAGTTCGGTGACCTTCTTCATGGAGCGACTGGCCGAGGTGCTGGGCACCAGGCCGAGCGATGACGAGATCCCCGCCCCGCAGCTGCGGCCGAGCCGGCCCGGTGCGCGTGGTGACGGGGTGGACAAGCAGGTGATCCTGCGGTCGCTGGCCGAGCAGTACGTCAGCGAGGCGAATGCGGTGATCGAGGACCCGGCCGATCACCTCGAGCTGCGCGACGAGGTCGGCGGCAACGAGCTGGCCTTCGTGGTCAGCTGCCGCGACCACCTGGCCCGGGTGAGCACGCTGATCGAGGCCGACACCGCCTATGGCCAGATCATCTCGGCGGATCTGCCGGGCGCCGAGGCGTACGAACTCGAAGGCCCGGAGGCCCTGCCGGATCTGATCATCCGACTCTGCCTGGTCGCCGGCCTGCAGAACAAGCGAACGACGCAGTTGAGCTGACAAGAGGAGACGGCCCGATGCAATACGAGTTGAAGACCCAGATCATCGAACCCGATCGGCAGACCTTCGATCACATCGCCAAGCGCTTCGGTGACAAGCCCGCCACCCGCTACCAGGAGGGCACCTACGACCTGCAGCCGGTGGAGAACTTCCACTACCGCCCGACCTGGGCTCCGGACAAGGAGCTCTACGACGCCGACTACAGCAACTTCAAGCTCGCCGATCCCTACTCCTACGCAGATCCGCGGCAGTACTACTACACCCCATACGTGACCAATCGCTCCGCGATGCATGAGGGGTTCGGCAAGTCGCTGGACTACGTCAGCGACAAGGATCTGCTGGGCCGCGCCCCCCAGGAGTGGCAGCGGCTGATCGCCGAGGTGATCATCCCGCTGCGGCATCTCGAGTCGGGTGCCCAGATGCTCTACTCCGGTGCCTGCCGGTTCGCCTATGGCACCACGATCTCCCAGTGCTGCGGGTACGCCGGTTTCGACCGGATCGGCAACGCCCAGTTGCTCAGCCGGATCGGGATCGCGCTCGGTGAGCAGACCGCGTCGGTGCTGAAGAGCGCCAAGCAGGGTTGGGTCTCCGACCCCGCCTGGCAGGGTCTGCGGAAGATGATCGAGGAACTGCTGGTCGTCGAGGACTGGGCGGTCGCGGTGATCGGGCTGGACCTGATCGACAAGCTGCTCGACGCGATGATCTATCGCAACCTCGACGAGGAGGCGATCATGGGCGGCGCCGGGGCGTACTCGCTGCTCGCCCAGCACATCGGCACCTGGTACGCCGACCAGCGCAAGTGGCTGGATGCGCTCTACCGGACCTGGCTGGCCGATGAGCAGTACGGCGAACAGAACCGCGCCCACTTCACCGAGGCGGTCGACACCTGGTTCCCGCAGGCGGTGGCCGCGGTCACCCTGCTCGCCGAGAAGGCCGACGGCATCGTCGACGCCAACTGCGTCGAGGCGGTCCGCGCCGCCGCCGACCAGATCGCCGCCGAATACCGGGAGCTCGGGCTGGAGATCCAGCAGAGCCCGCAATCGCTGCAGGGACAGGAGAACTGAGATGGTCGTGGATGCGAGTGAGCGGATCGTCAGTGTCGATCTGCAGGAGACCGAGGACAACCGGGCCCTGATCGATGCGATCGAGGCCGACAACGAACAGAGCGTCGCCCAGCACTTCCCGGGCCTGGTGAAGCTGCAGGCACCCGGCCGGTTGGAGATCAACCGGGAGAGCGTGGAGAGCCGGCTGGGCCGGCCCTGGGAGACGCACGAGTTCCAGATGGCCGTCGTGTCGCTGGCCGGGAACATCAGCGAATGGGACGAAGACCGGATCGTCGTGTCCTGGGGACACGCGGTGGCCGACGACGAGGACGAGGAGTACTGAGCATGACCGACATCAAGGAAACCCCGAAGGCCCAGCGACCGCCCAAGAAGCTGTCGATGAAGCAACGCTACTCGGCGCTGACCCGCGACCTCGACTGGGAGCCCAGCTACGTCTCGGAGGAGGAGCTCTTCCCGCACACCCGTTACGAGGGCATCAAGATCCATGACTGGTCCAAGTGGGACGACCCGTTCCGGCTGACCGTGGACGCCTACTACCGCTACCAGGCCGAGAAGGACAAGCGGCTCTACTCGGTGCTCGACGGCTTCGCCCAGGCCCAGGGGCACCTGACGCTCTCCGAGGCCAGCTACCTGAACGCGATGAAGGTCTTCCTCGGTGGGGTGACGCCGCTGGAATACCAGGCGCATCGGCATTTCGCCTACCTGGCAAGGCATTACAACGGCCCCGGCCCGCGATTCGCCGCACTCTGCCAGTCGACCGACGAGATGCGGCACGCGCAGACCGAGATCCACACGCTGTCGAACTACAACAAGTACTACTCGGGCTTCCACAACTTCGCCCAGCAGCACGACCGGGTCTGGTACCTGTCGGTGCCGAAGTCCTATTTCGACGACGCGCTGTCCGCGGGGCCGTTCGAGTTCCTGATCGCGATCGGGTTCTCCTTCGAATACCTGCTGACCAACCTGCTGTTCGTGCCGTTCATGTCGGCCGCCTCCTTCAACGGTGACCTGCCGACGATGACCTTCGGCTTCTCCGCCCAGTCGGACGAATCCCGGCACATGACCCTCGGTCTGGAGGCGATCAAATTCCTGCTGGAGCAGGACGAGGACAACGTGCCGATCGTCCAGGAGTGGGTGGACAAGTGGTTCTGGCGCGGCTACCGGGTGACCGCGATCATCGCGCAGATGCTGGACTACATGCTGCCGCGTCCGGTGATGAGCTGGAAGGAGGCCTTCGAGCTCTACTTCGAGCAGCAGATGCTCGGCGGGCTGTTCCCGGATCTGGAGTACTACGGCATCCGGCCGCCGAAGCACGTGGACCAGGCGATCTGGGAGAAGGACCACCTGAGCCACGTCACCTACAACGTGCTCTACCAGTTCTCCTTCGCCGCCAACTTCACCACCAGCACACCGAGTGCCGAGCACAGCAGGTGGCTCGCGGAGGCGTACCCCGACACCTACGAGGAGCACTACAAGCCGCGCTGGGACAAGCTCGAGAAGATGGCCGCCGACGGCAACCGATTCTTCTTCCCCGGGCTGCCGCAGCTCTGCCAGGTCTGCCAGATCCCGATGGCGTTCCCCGAGCACGGCGACCCGACCAAGATCTGCCAGCGCAGCAGCGACTACAACGGGGAGCACTTCAACTTCTGCTCCGACGGTTGCCAGTGGATCTTCGACCGGGAGCCGGAGAAGTTCGTGCAGGCCTGGTTGCCGGTGCACCAGATCTTCCAGGGCAACTGCGGCGGGCCGACCGTCCCGGATGTCCTGCAGTGGTACGGAATCCAAGACGGTGACAACGGCGAGTACGAAGGCTCGCTGGACCAGCGCCACTGGCGGCAGTGGCACGCACAGCAGAAGGAGTCCTGAGATGGCCATCAAGTCCCTGGCGCCGTATGAGTTCGAATCCCGCTCGGCGCAGAAGCTCTACGGCGACGACATGCTCGTGCACGTGTTGCGGCGCGACTCGATGCTCTTCTGCTCCGCGGTCGCGGTCCGGGTGCCCCAGACGATGACCTGGAAGGAATTCGTGGACAGCCAGGTGCTGCCCTGGTGCACCTCCGATCCGGACTTCGACGCCGAGGGCCCGTTCCGCTGGCAGCTCGTCGAGGAGGACTTCACCCCCAGCGACGACAAGACGCTGGCCGAACTGGGCATCCGGCACAAGAACACCGTCTCGATCGACATCGCGCCGGTCGGAAACACGAAGGGCTGAGAACGATGACCGGGACCCACACCATCACGGTGGAGCCGCTCGGTCGCGAGGTGCAGTGCCGGGAGGACCAGACGATCCTGGACGCCTGCCTGCGGGCGGGGGTGTGGCTGCCACACTCCTGCACGCAGGGCACCTGCGCGACCTGCAAGGTGGAGCTGCTCGACGGCGACGTGGACCACGGCGAGGCCTCCGGGTTCGCGCTGATGGACTTCGAACGCGAGGAGGGCAAGACGCTGACCTGCTGCGCCCGGCCGGAGACCGATGTCACCCTGGAGGCCGACATCGACGTGGACGAGGAGCTCGAGGTCTTCCCCGTGGAGGACTTCGCCGGCACCATCGTCGAACTCGCCGACATCTCCGCCGATGTGAAGCGGCTGCGGATCGAGTTGGACCGCGACCTCGGTTTCAATGCGGGCCAGTACCTGCGGGTCGAGGTGCCCGGCACCGACGGAATCGACCGCACCTGGTCGATGGCCAACCCACCCACCGAGAGCCGGATCGTGGAGTTCCAGGTACGCCTGGTGCCCGGCGGGTTGGCCACCGAGGGTTGGCTGTGGAAGAACGCCGCGGTCGGCGATCAGGTGAAGCTCTCCGGGCCCTATGGCCGGTTCGTGCTGCGCACCTGGGAGGAGGACAAGCCGATCGTGATGCTCGCCGGCGGCACCGGGCTGGCGCCGCTGGCGTCGATGGTCCGGCACGCGCTGGAGAACGAGGCGTACGAGGGGGAGATCGTGCTCTACGCCGGTGCCGCGACCCGGGACCACCTCTACGACGTCGAGGTCTTCCGCGAGCTCGCCGAGGAGTACGCCGACCAGTTCACCTTCCATGCCTGCGTCGCCGATGGGGGCGGGGCCGAGGGTGAGGAGGGCGACGGTTACCGGGTCGGTTTCGTGAACCAGGTGATGGAGGCGGACTTCGAGAACCTCAAGGGTTACCAGGGCTACATGTGCGGGTCGCCGGGGATGGTGGAGGCCTGCCTGAAGTCGATGATGGGCAAGCGATTGTTCCCGCGCGACATCTTCCATGAGGACTTCTTCAACGAGGGCGACAAGGCGTCGGGGGTGGGGTCGCCGCTGATCAAACGGTGAGCCACCTATCGTTGGGGTATGGAGTTCCCACTGTTCCCGCTGGGCACGCTGCAGGTGCCGGGGGCGGTGCTGCGGCTGCAGATCTTCGAACCGCGCTATCTGGAACTGCTCTCCGACCTGTCCGAGTTGTCCCCCGAGCAGCGGGAGTTCGGCGTGGTACCGATCCGGCAGGGCCACGAGGTCGGTCCGGAGAATCTGCAGTCGATCGCCGAGGCCGGGTGCGCGGTCCGGATCCTGAGCGCGCAGCCGGCGGGGGAGCGGATGCTGGTCACCGCGGCAGGCAGTTGGCGGTTCAGCATCGACCGGCTGCTTGAGGACCCCGACAAGCCCTATCTGACCGCCGAGGTGACCCGGATCCGGGACCGGGAGGTCAGCCCGGAGGAGCTGGTCGCGCCGGCGGAGCGGTTGCGTCAGGCGATGCAGGCGTACGCCGCGGCGCTCGGCGCGGACGATCTCGAGCTGCCCGAAGCACCCGACGAGCTGGCCTGGTTGATCGCCCGCGACGGGCCGTTCCCGTTGAGCACCGGGGTGGAGCTGCTCGCCGACCCCGACCCGGTGCACCGGCTGCGGGTCCTCACCAAGGCCCTGCAGCGGGAGACCGCCCTGGTCACCCACACCCACAGCGTCCCGTTCCGGATGGACCGCAGCTGAGCGGTAGGGTGTCCCGGTGCGTCTGCTGATTGCCCGTTGCCAGGTCGACTACGCCGGCCGACTGACCGCCCATCTGCCGCCCGCGAAGCGGTTGATCCTGGTCAAGGCGGACGGCTCGGTCTCCATCCATGCCGACGACCGGGCGTACAAGCCGTTGAACTGGATGAGCCCGCCGTGCACGCTCAAGGTCCGCGAACCGGAGGCCGACGAGGCCGCGGTGACCGCCGACCTGGATGACCAGGTCAGCGAGGTCTGGGAGGTGACCGGCCGCGATGGTGACACCCTGCAGATCTCGATCTTCGAGGTGCTGCACGATTCCAGCCATGAGCTCGGTGTCGATCCGGGCCTACAGAAGGACGGCGTGGAGGCCCACCTGCAGGAGCTGCTGGCCGAGCAGCCGGCGACCTTCGGCGAGGGCTGGACGCTGGTCCGGCGCGAGTATCCGACCGCGATCGGCCCGGTCGATCTGATGTACCGCGACCCCGACGGGGCGCACATCGCGGTCGAGGTGAAACGCCGCGGCGAGATCGACGGCGTCGAGCAGTTGACCCGCTATCTGGAGCTGCTGAATCGCGATCCGCTGCTCGGTGAGGTACGCGGGATCTTCGCGGCCCAGCAGATCAAACCGCAGGCCAAGGTGCTGGCGACCGATCGCGGGATCTCCTGTGTCACCGTCGATTACGACGCCCTGCGCGGGATGGACAACGCCGAGGACCGGTTGTTCTGAGCCCGCGCGTCAGGCGCTCATCTCGACACGCCCAGCGCTGCCTTGCTTCGCTGCGGCACCGCTGGGCTACTCGATGAACGTAGCCCTCAGCTGCGGTCGAGGCGGGGGATCAGCACCTCGCGGTAGAGCAGCAGCAGGGCGGCCGCGGTCGGGATCGCGATCAGCGCGCCGACGATGCCGAACAGCGCGCCACCGGCCAGCGCCACCACGATCACCACCGGGCCCGGCACGTCGACCGAGCGGCGCATCACCCGCGGCTGGATGATGTAGGCCTCCAACTGCTGGTAGAGCAGGTAGTAGGCCACGGTGATCAGTGCCTGGATCGGGCCGAGCACCGAGAGCGCGACCAGGGCGACCAGCACCATCGAGATGTTGGTACCGATCAGCGGGATGAAAGCGAACAGTGCCGTCATCACCGCCAGCGCCAGGGCGTACTTCCCCAGGCCGATGATGTTCATGAAGATGAACGAGCAGGTGCCCGAGCAGAGCACCACCACGAACATGCCGCTCAGGTAGCCACCGATCCGGCGGAACATCTCATCGGCCAGATAGCGCACCCGCGGCCGCCGGGAGGCCGGCGCGAGCCGATAGATGGTGTCCTTGATCGAGGGCAGCGAGGCCAGGAAGTAGAGCGTCAGCACCAGGGTCACCACGATCGAGAAGACCGCGTTGGCGACCACCCGGCCGGCGCCCAGCAACCCCCCGAGCACGTTGTTGACCAGGTTCTCCCCGGACAGGAAGGTGGTGATCTTGTCAATGATCCCGAAACGCTCGTCGAGCTCGCTGATCTGATGGTTCTCCCGCAACCCCTGCAGCAGACTCGGTGCGTTGGTGGCCAGGGTGGTCACCTGCTCGGTGAACACCGGCAGCACCGCCGAACCGATCAGCACCAGCACCCCGAGGCTGAGCACGGCGACCACCAGCACGCCGATCCCACGGCGCAGGCCCTGCCGGTTCAGCAGTTCGACCAGCGGGTTCAGACCGAGCGCCAGATAGAGCGAGACCACCACCAGCACCAGCAGCGTCTGGACCTCGCCCAGCATCATCATCAGGGCGTACGCCACCACCGCGCCGAGGGTGCCGAAGAAGCCGATCGCGAAGGGCGACATCCGGGCCAGGCTGAAGCCGCGATCTGAGTCGTCGCCGGTCGGGACCGGAGGCGGCTCGGTGACCTCCTCGGCCGATCCCCGTGGTCCCTCGACGGTCGCCATCGCGCCCCGCTTCAGTCGGCGCAGCAGGCGGCCGGTGCGGCGTCCGTTCCGCTCCGGTTCGGATTCCGAGGGCTCGGGGTGGGCTGGGGTCTCGGTCATCGACGCGGTTGCCCGCCCTCACCCGTACGCCCCTGCGGACCCTGCTGGGGCTGCCGGTTCGTACCCGGCTGCTTCTGCCCCGTCCGCTGCTGGGTCGGCGGTGCGGACTGGGCCGATCGGGGGGCGGACTGGGCCGATCGGGGGGCGGACTGGGCCGACCGCGCGGACGGCGCGGACTGACCGGACGCACCGGACTGCCCCGACTGACCCGACTGACCCGACTGACCACCCGGACGCGGCGGGATCGGCTGCTGGGGTTGGGAATCCCGCGGCGTCTGCTGCTGGGGCCGGGCGTCGTCGAGGAACTGTTGCTGCTCGTTGGCGGTCTGGTCCGCCAGCGAGGACAGGCTGTTCAGCTGGGCCAGGATCGACTCCTTGCGCTGCAACAGCCGCTCGTTCTCGCGGTTCAGCTCATCGGCGCGCCAGGCGGCCTTCTGCTCGGTCTGCTGCATCAGCTCGGTGGCCTTCTGATGGGACGCGGCCAGATGCGCGTCACCCTCGCGGGCGGCCTGGATGCGGACCCGCTCCGCCTCGGCCAGTGACTCGGTGCGGACCCGGGTGGCGTGCTCGATCTCCGAGCTCAGCAACCGCTGCGCCTCCTCATGCGCCCGGGTGCTGTCGGCGAGCAGCTGCTGGGTGCGCTGGGTCGCCTCCTCGTGCTCGCTGGCCAACCGGGCGAGCAGCTGCTCACGCTCGGCGGCCGAGCTGGCGCGCACCTGTGCGGCCTCCGCCTCGGCGGTCTGGCGGATCGAGGCCGCCTCCCGGCGCGCCGCCTCGAGCATCGCACCGGACTTGCGCTGCGCCTCGCGGACCACGGCCTCGGCATGCTGCTGCGCGGAGACGACCAGCTGCTCGCCCTCGGCGCGGGCCATGCTGACCTGCTCGCCGACCTGACGCTCCAGGTTGGCGCGGAGCTGGCGCAGCTCGCCGATCGAGGTCATCCGGATGTCCTCGGCCTCGCGCTCGCTCAGCGCGCGGGCCTGCTGACCCTCCCGGCGCGCCTCCTCCTTGATCCGCGCGGCCTCGCCATGGGCCTTGTCGACCAGCTCCTTGGCCTGCACCTGGGCGATCCGCAGCATCTCGGTGGCATGCCCGCCGAGGTGGGTGTAGTCGGCGTCCTCCGGCCGCGGCGCGGGGCGATTGGTCAGCTCGCGGAGCTGTGTCTGCAACTGGGCGACCTGATCGCGGAGCTTGCTGCGCTGGCCCTCGAGATTGAGCACGTATTCATCGACGGCCTCGCGGTGATAACCGCGGCGGGCCGAGGGAAAGTGGCCGGCGGCGCTCGCGGTGTTGTCGAAAAGGCTCAGCCCCGATTCGTCACTCATGGTTCCTCCTCCGTACCCTGTCGGCCCCGGAAGCATTCACGCCCGCGGTGTGCGCCGGCGCTGGCTCGACGCGGAAACCCTACCCGGATCGGGCCGCGAATCAGGGTTGCCGTGCCGGTTCGACGAGTTCCAGCAACACCCCACCGGTGTCCTTGGGATGGACGAAGTTGATCCGCGACCCCGCGGTACCCCGCCGGGGTGCGTCATAGAGCAGCCGCAGCCCCCGTTCGCGGAGCACGGCGCCCACCCGGTCGACGTCCTCGACCCGGTACGCGAGCTGCTGGATTCCGGCACCCGAGCGGTCCAGGAACTTCGCGATCGCCGAGCTCTCGCTGATCGGCGCCAGCAGCTGCAGCTGGGCGCTCTCCGGCTGCTGCGCACCAGTGCCCAGCATCGCCTCCTCGACACCCTGCTCCTCGTTCCGCTCCCGGTGCAGCAACCGCCAGCCGAGGGTCTCGGTGTGGAAGCGGATCGCCTCATCCAGGTCGGGCACCGCCAGCCCGACGTGATCGATGCACACGAAGAGGTCGCTGATGTTCTGCATGGGCCCAACACTGGCACGTCGCGACCGGGTACGCAGCGCTAGGGTGGGCTGGCAACGATCGTTTCGCAGGCGCGGGCACTGCTGCCCGGGAGGAGGCAATCTGATGGGTTCGGTGATCGTCGGTGGTGCGCGTACGCCGATGGGCAAGTTGCTCGGTGAGCTGAAGTCGCTCAGCGGCGTCGACCTCGGTGCGGTGGCGATCTCCGGTGCCCTGGAGCGCGCCGGCGTGGCCCCCGATCAGGTGGAGTACGTGATCATGGGCCAGGTGCTGCAGGCCGGCGCCGGCCAGATGCCCGCGCGGCAGGCCGCGGTGAAGGCCGGCATCCCGATGTCCACCCCGGCGGTGAACATCAACAAGGTGTGCCTGTCGGGACTGAATGCGATCGCAATGGCCGACCAGCTGATCCGCGCCGGTGAAGCCGACATCGTGGTCGCCGGTGGCATGGAGTCGATGACCAATGCCCCGCATCTGCTGCCGAAGTCCCGGGAGGGCGTGAAATACGGCGATGCGACGCTGCAGGACTCGATGTCCCACGACGGGCTCTGGGACGCGCTCACCGACCAGTCGATGGGTGCGCTGACCGAAGAGGTCAACAAGGACAAGCAGCCGCACTTCACCCGGGCCGAGATGGATGCCTTCGGCGCCCGCTCGCACCAGCGGGCCGCGGCGGCGAAGGACAAGCTCGCCGAGGAGATCGTCGAGGTGCGCATCCCGCAGCGCCGCGGCGACGACATCGTGGTGACCGCCGACGAGGGCATCCGCGGCGACACCACCGCCGAGGGACTGGGCAAGCTCCGCCCGGCCTTCGCCAAGGACGGCGAGATCACCGCCGGCTCGTCCTCGCCGATCTCCGACGGTGCCTGCGCGGTCGTGGTGATGAGCAAGGAGAAGGCCGCCGAGCTGGGCGTCGAGGTGCTGGCCGAGATCGGCGCCCACGGCATGGTCGCCGGCCCCGACTCCTCGCTGCAACTGCAGCCCTCGCACGCCATCGTCGCCGCCGCCAAGAAGCAGGGTGTCGACCCGGTGAAGTTCGATCTCTACGAGGTCAACGAGGCGTTCGCCGCGGTCGGACTGGCCTGCGGCCGCGATCTGGGGATGAGCGACACCGAGATCGATGAGAAGGTCAACGTCAACGGCGGTGCGATCGCGCTCGGCCACCCGATCGGGATGTCCGGTGCGCGACTGGTCTACACCCTGGCCAAGGAACTGCAGCGCCGTGGCGGCGGCACCGGCGTGGCCGCGCTCTGCGGTGGCGGCGGCCAGGGCGATGCGCTGATCATCACCGTGCCCGGCGAGAAGTCGAACCCGGCGTGACCGATTCCCGGGTGGCCGAGCTGGTCGAGGCGGCCCGGGCCGGCCGGGTCCGGGCCATCGCCCGGTTGATCAGCCTGGTCGAGAACAACGCCCCGGAACTGCCGGAGGTGCTGCGGCTGCTCGCGCCGCACACCGGGCGTGCACATGTGATCGGCCTGACCGGATCGCCCGGGGTGGGCAAGTCGACCACCACCACGGCCCTCGTCGCGGCGTACCGCGACCAGGGGCTGAAGGTCGGCGTACTCGCCGTCGACCCGTCCTCACCCTTCTCCGGCGGCGCCGTGCTCGGCGACCGGGTGCGGATGCAGAAGCACTCCACCGATTCCGGGGTCTACATCCGCTCGATGGCCTCCCGTGGGCACCTCGGCGGCCTGTCCACCGCCGCCCCGCAGGCGCTGCGCGTCTTCGACCTGGCCGGCTTCGACGTGGTGCTGGTCGAGACCGTCGGCGTGGGGCAGTCCGAGGTCGAGATCGCCGGCACCGCGGACACCACGCTGGTCCTGCTGGCCCCCGGGATGGGGGATGGGATCCAGGCCGCGAAGGCCGGGATCCTGGAGATCGGTGACCTCTTCGTGGTCAACAAGGCCGACCGGGACGGTGCGCAGAACCTGGTCCGGGAGCTGCGCACGATGATCGCGATGGCCGAGCGGACACCCGAGGACTGGAAGCCGCCGATCGTGCGGACCGTGGCCAGCGCGGGGGAGGGCATCGACGAACTGGTCGAGAAGATCGCCGCCCACCGCGCGCACGGTGAGGAGACCGGGCGGCTCGCCGAACGTCGACTGGCCCGCTCCCGGGACGAGATCCAGCAGCTGGCGCTGGCCAGCGTCCGGGCCAGCTTCCTGGCCGGCGGCCGCCGCGGGCTGGACGAGCTGGCGGCCCAGGTGCGCGACGGCAGCCTCGACCCGTACGCCGCAGCGGACCGGTTGCTGGCCGAGGTCGGCGCCGACCAGGTGGAGATCACCAGCTGATGTCGATCGGTCCCGCCCGGCGTGCCCTGACCGGGGGATCGCCGCGATTGCGGTAGAAAGGGGCCCCAGTACTGCGGCACTTCCCTACTTCCCCATGCCGCGGCACAGACGGAGGGTGTATGTCAGGCGCAGTGAAAAAGATCCTGGTGTTCCTGGTCGTCGGTTTCTGCCTGTTCTACCTGGTGACCCGGCCCGAGGATGCGGCGAACGCGGTCCGGGGGTTCTTCGGCGCCTTCGACGCCCTGTTCCGGTTCTTCACCACACTGGCCCGGTGAGGCCGCGGTGTTCGGCGCGCTGACGCAGTTCTTCGACCCGCAGGTCGAGCGTCACCTGATCGCCGACGAGGGTGAGGTCATCGTCGACGAGGTCCGCCGGCATCCGATGGCGATCGCCTGGCCGGTGGTCGGGCTGTTCGGCTGCATGGTGCTGTTCATCGCGATGCCCTATCTCGGGCAGGCCTGGTTCATCCCCGGGGTGATCGGGATCGCGCTGCTGGCCCGCTGCCTGTGGCGGATCCATTCCGAGCACATGGACCGGTTCGTGATCACCAACATGCGGGTCTTCCGGGTGCATGGGGTGTTCTCCCAGCACACCGCCACCATGCCGATGCAGCGGATCCTCGACATCGCGGTGAACAAGCCCCTGCTGGGTCGGATCTTCGGCTACGGGCATTTCATCTTCGAGTCCGCGGCCCAGGACCAGGGCCTGCGTGACATCCGCTTCGTCGGTCGCCCCGACGAGCGGGATCTGACCATCCAGCGGGTGATCCAGCGCTCCGGTGCCCGCCGCAGCTTCACCAACCTCGGCGGGACCCAGTGAGTCGGGGGCCGTTGCCGTTCGACCCGATCGAGCGGGGTGCCGAGCAGTGGGAGCGCACCTATGGCGAGATGCCACGGATGCGGGCGGTCACCTCACTGATGCGGGTGCAGCAGCTGCTGCTGACCGAGCTGGATGAGCTGGTCCGTCCTTTCGGGCTGACCTTCGCGCGCTATGAGGTGCTGGTGCTGCTGTCCTTCTCCCGGCGCGGATCGCTGCCGCTGGGCAAGATCTCCGAACGGCTGCAGGTGCATGCCACCTCGGTGACGCCGGTGGTGAAGCGGCTGGCCGAGGCGGGGTTGATCGATCGCCGACCGCATCCCGAGGACGGCCGGGCGGTGCTCGCCTCGTTGACCGATCGCGGGCGTGCGGTGCTGGAGCAGGCCACCGCGGCGATCGTCGGGGCCCGGTTCGGGCTGGGTGCGCTGAGCGAGGAGCAGTGCGACCAGCTGTCCGCGATCCTGGCCGACGCCCGTTCGGCCGCCGGCGACTTCTGAGCGGGGCGGAGCGCCCGATGCGGATCCTCACCGTCAGTGACTCCGACTCCTTCCTGAAATGGGCCACGGCCACCTTCGAGGAGGTGCCCGCGGACTGGCGGGTGCGGCATCTGGTGCTGGACAACGTGATCGCGCCGTCGGCGGCCCAGGTGGCCGCGGTGCGTGGCGGGTTCCCGACCGAGCGGGGCGGGGTACGCCGGTTGGTCGAGCTGGCCGGTGGTTCCGGGCCGGCGGGGCGTCGGCCCGATGCGATCGTGCTGGCGTGCACGGGGCCGGCGCTGGAGGTCGTGATGTCGGTGCTGGCGCGCAGTGGTGCGCTGCGGGCGCGGCCGGGGCGACCGCGGCCGGTGCTGGTCGGCGGTCTGCCCGGGATCTCCTATCCGGCCAACGATCTGGCGATCCGGCACCGCCGCGATCTGGACCTGATGCTGCTGCACTCGCATCGTGAGGTGGCGGCCTACGCCGAGGTGGTGGGGCGCCTCGGCGGCCCCGAGCTGGCACTGGCGACGCTCCCGTTCCTGGCCGAGGTGCGCCGGGGGCTGGCATCGGCGGCCCCGGTGCGGGATCGGCGGGCGGTGGTGTTCGCGGCCCAGTCGCTGGTGCCGGCGGCACCCGCGGACCGGCAGCGCATCCTCACCGCGCTGGAGCGGTTGCCGACCGAGCTCGATCCGGTGGTCAAGGTGCGAGCGGTGGCGGGGGAGCGGCAGGCGCACAATGAGGCGTACCCCTATCAGCGGCTCTGGGCGGAACGCCCGGATCACCTGCGGAAGTTGGATTTCCGGGCCGGCCGGATGGCCGACGCGCTGGCCGGGGCGTACGGGTTCGCCACCGTCTCCTCGACCGCCGCGATCGAGGCGATCGCGGCCGGCGTGCCCAGTCTGGTGCTCGGTGACTTCGGGGTGAGTGCCGAGCTGATCAATCTGGTGTTCACCGATTCCGGCCTGATCGGCACCCTCGACGACCTGTCGGCCGGGCGGTTCCGCGATCCCGATCCGAGCTGGCTGCGGGACAACTACTTCCAGCCCGAGTCCGACAACACCTGGCGGGAACGGCTGGAAACCCTTGTCCAGCAGCGATCCGCGCTGCCGCCGGTGCGGTTTCGCGGGCTGGGCGGGTTGCTTCCGCAGGCACGTCGGTTCCTGCGCCTGCTGCCGGATCCGCGGAATCGCTCAGCTGGTTGAGATCTCCTGGAGCACCCGGGCGCCGTCGGGATGGGCGGCGAGCACCCGTTCGCAGAGCTCGCGGACCGCACCCTCGCCACCGTTGTGCTGCAGCACCACCCGGGCCCGGCTGCGCACCTGCGGATGCGCGTCGGCGACCGCGACCGGCCAGCCGACCAGGGACATCGGGCCGAGATCGTTCACGTCGTTGCCGGCATAGGCGATCCGCTGCAGCGGAATGCCGGCGCCCTCGGCCCACTCGCGGACCGCGCGGGACTTGTCGTCGACCGCCTGCAGCACCTCGACACCGAGCTTCGCGGCGCGGGCGGTGACCACCGGATTCCTTTCCCTGGAAAGGATGAGCAGCGGAATCCCGGCGCGGCGCAGCAGCGAGACACCCATCCCGTCGGAGCGGGAGACCCGGACCGATTCGTGCCCGTCCTGCCCGAGGTAGGCGGTGTCGGGGGTGTGCACGCCGTCGAAATCGGTGATCACCGCGGCCACGTCGATGGCGTCCACCGGGCCCTGGCCGTCGGCGGCCGGCACTCGATCCAGGACGCCGGCGAAGGCATCGGCGAGGGCCAGTTCCTCGGCGGTGTCGATCTCCAGCGAGGCCAGCTCGGAGACCTTGACGACCTCGGTACGCCCGAAGAAGCGGTGCTGGGCGGCCTGGAACCCGTCCACCCGCATCACATAGAACGCACCGGTCTCCCGGTAGTCGGGGCGGCGGTCCTGGCGGCGGGGTCGGAACGCGGCGTCGTGGTTCTGACCGACCATCGTGCCGGTGCCGGGTTCGACACCCGGATCGGCGTCCCGCCACAGGAACTCATAGGTCTCGACCCCGGAGAAGGCCGAATCGGCCCGGCCGCCGGCCACCAGCTCGACGCCGGTGTCCAGGTCCTGCCCCGAGATGAAGGGGCTGGTGCACTGCACGAAGACCAGTGTGGTCGGATCGACCCCCCGCTCGGTGATCACGGTCAGGCCGTGCAGCAGGGCCGATTCGCTGCTGGCGGTGCTGCCCGACAGATCCGCCGGCCGCTCGATGATCTCGGCACCGGCTTCGCGGGCCACCCGGGCGATCTCGGCATCGTCGGTGCTGACGAAGATCCGGTCGATCCGCCGCGCCGCTCGGCAGGCCCGGACGGCCCGCGCGACCAGCGGGATGCCGCCGATCGGCCGCAGGTTCTTGCCCGGGACGCCGACGGAGCCGCCGCGGGCAGGGATGATCGCCACCACACTCATAGGCCCCTAATCTAGGGCAGATGCCCGCCCGCGCCGGCTGAGCGAGCGCCAGCGAGTCGAAGGGATCTGGGCATGGGCAGTCATGGTGGTGGTGCCGTGGCGGTGGCTGGCCTGGTTGTGTTGGCCGCGTGATCGGGACGGCTGCACCGCCCCGGGCCCTGGTGTGCTGGGCCCGGTCCTACCAGAGCGGTCTGCGAAATCTGCGGCTCGATCGCAGAATCGGCCGATCTGGGTACCGGTTGGAGATCGAGCCGCAAATTTCGGTGGGCTGAGCGGGCGAGAGCGTGCGGAATCCTATTCCTGGTGGGGAATCAGGGCAGGTTGGGATTCCGGCGGAGCCGGCTTCTTTGGTCGCTTCGTCTGCTTCGCGGACTGCTCCGATGCGGCTCGGTGGTTTGCCTGGTCGCGGGCAGCCTGGCGTAGGTCGCGGAGGCGTTGGTTCTTGCGGGCGCGGCGGAGTCGCTCGCGTTCGCGGGCTTCGTCGGCTGCTTGTTCGGCTTCGGCCTGTTCCCTATCCAGCTGGGTTCGCCCGTTGCCGAGGGTGTCGCGGAGGAGTTGTTCGGTTCGGGAGAGTGAGGCGGCCGGGTCGTTGATCAGGTGATCGGGTGGTGGATGGTTCCAGGTGCCGTGGTGGCTGACCCATGCTTCCTGCCCTGCGGGTGTTTTCCAGTGGAACACCCCGGGTGAGGGTTGCTCGAGAATGAACCCGGCGTGGGTTCTGGCGCGGTGCGAGGTCCGGTTCAACGGTCCGAGGTTGTCCGAGCTGGTCGGACCCTCGGGTGCGGGGATCGTGTGATCGAGGTCGATGCCGCGGCCGAACGCGGAGCGATTCGAGCGGGGGAACATCACATACCGGTCGCGGAGTTTGACGCGCATGGCGAGCTCGTCGCTGGGTCGGTAGGTGTTCACCATCACCGGGGCGGCCAGATCGATCACCGGCCGCACTTTCACGGTCCCGGTGCAGCGCTCCAGCAGTTCCTTCAGGTGCTGGAGGGTGACCGGGCCGAGCTTTTCGCCTTCGCCGCCGCGGCGGTTGGCGAGGTCTTTCTGGTGGACGTGCAGGATCAGCTCCGCGCCGTGCCGGCACCGTTCGGAGGTGGGTGTGACGATCTCCCCGTGCTTGTTGACCACCTCACCCGTAGGCGTGACGGTCGCGCCGTCGAACAGCGAGGGCTGGAGCAGTTGCCGGGCCCGGTCGGGATGCGCGAGATGGCCGAGGGCTTCGGCGCGGAGTTCGTCCCTGGACCCGTCGGCACCGCCGGCTTTGAGGATGTCGGCGAGGCGATCCAGGGTGCCGTTCAGGTGGGCGGCGTCACCGGCGTCGAGGTTGGCGTAGAGGTCGGTGATGCCGGGAGTATGCCGGCTGGGGGTGAATTCGACGCGGCGTTGCTTCTTCGCGGCCTGGCGTTCGGCTTCTTTGTTGTCGTTGAGCATCAACGCGACCTGGGCCTCGGTCGTCGCGACCGCGCGCTTCGGAGTGAGGGGCACCAGCCGGAGTGACCACAGGGAGTCGAACTCGCGGGCCTGGGTGAAGGACAGCTGCAGCGCGGCGCGGGAGACATCGCGGGCGACCCAGACGGGGATGTCGCAGTCCAAGGTGGCCTGCCACAGGATCGGATGCCGATGCCGCAGGTTGAGTACGTCGGCGGTCCAGACCTGCGCCGTCTCGGGCGAGCAGCCCAGTGACATCGCCAATTCGAGGTGGAAGAACTCGGTGATGCCGGGGGTGCCGTCCGCGCCGGGGAAGACGAGCTGTTCGCCGTGCAGGACTCTCGCGGTGAGTTCGTCGGTGTGGGTGTTGAGGCCGGAGTAGGTGTCGCAGGCGGCGGCGATCGCAACGAGGCGGCGGGCTTCGGTCTGGGCGATCTGCTCGCTTTCGGCGCGGATCGCGGCGAACACTTCGGCTCGTGGGTTGGTGGTCATCTCTGGTCACCTCCTCTCATCTGCCACGTCTAACAATAGCACACATGTACGACTCTGCACCCAAAGGTTTTGATCTTTTCTGGGGCTTGGTTTCGACTCGTCGCTGCGCTCCTCGCTCAACCGGCGTACTCGGGTTCATCTCGACACGGTCGCTGGGCGACCTACTCGATGAACGTGGGGGTGTGCGGGGTTCATCTCGACACGGTCGCTGGGCGACCTACTCGATGAACGTGGGCCTCAGGCGTAGTCGGCGCTGGTGGTGCGCAGCACCCACAACGTGCCACCGCTCGGTGAGGTGGAGGCGGTGTCGGTGGTCCCCTTGGCCTTGGCGTTGTAACCGAGGGTGAGGTAGGTGCCGGCGGACAGTTCGACGCTCGAGGGATTCGCCTGGTCGTCGGCACCGGAGTCGTAGATCGGCACCACCGTGCCCTTGACCCAGTTCTGGGTGGGGTTGCTGATCATCATCCCGACGGTGGGTCGGCGGGCCTGTGCCTTGTCGCCATAGGTGAACAGGACCTTGCCGTCGCTGGTCTTGAGCAGATGGTGGGAGTTGGCGAGTACGCCGGTGAAGGACTGGTAGCGGTAGGTCGGGGTGGCCACATAGGCGTCCCACCAGGCGATGATGACCGGCGAGCCACCGCCGTCCTGCTCGGCCCGGACGCCGCAGACGATGGTGTTGCCGAACTGGACGAAGCTGGGTTCCTGGTAGGCACGGCCGACGGGGTTGTTGTTCTGGATGATCCGCTGGGGCGATTCGATCGTGATGAGCTTGTTCGTCGGTGCATCCCAGCGGGTCCGGACGAACCAGGCACCGCCGCTGGTACCGGTGGTGTAGAACGGCACCAGCACCTCGTTGGTGCGAGTGCCGCTGGCGGCCAGCGCGAGTGGGGAGCCGTGCGAATACTTCACGGTGATGCCGCTGGTGACGACCTCGACGGGATCGGTGAACCGGGTCCAGCCGGGCTTCCAGGCGGATTGATAGACCTTGCCGGCGGGGGTGAAGAAGGTCATCACCACGCTGCCGTCGTTCATCTTGCCGATCTTCGGATCGCGGGTGTCGATGCCGGACATCGTGCCGGGGTTGGCCAGCGCGGGCGTCGGTGTGGACCAGGTTCTGCCATCGGTGGAACCGAAGGAGAGCTGGATCGTGCCGATGCTGCCGGCGTGTGAGGTGGCGCGGTGCCAGACGGCCATCAATCGGCCGTCGTTCAGCTTCAGGATGTCGGGGAAGCGGGCCTCGTAGTCACCGGGTTCCTGGACGATCTTGGCGTAGAACGTCGCAGCCGCCTTCGCGGTCAGCGTGAAGCCACCGGCGGCGAGTGCGCCGAGCGAGGTGGCGGCCAGCAGGGTACGACGGGTGATCGGCATGGTTCTCCTCGGATCGCTGGTGACCCGTACCACCGTGCCACCCTGACCCCGGGTTCGTCCAGAGTTGTGGAACGGTGTTTCACGATGTGGCTCACCGCTTCTCCGCGCCTCTCATCTCGACACGCTCGGCATTGCTCCGCTTCGCTGCGCATGCCGCGCTACTCGATGAGCGTGAATCAGCCGCGCAGGGAGTCGTCGGTGTATTCGGGGCCGGCGGAGCCCTGTTCCTCGCGGGCCCGCAGTTCGACGCGGCGGATCTTGCCGGACACGGTCTTCGGCAGTTCGAAGAACTCCAGCTTCCGGATCCGCTGGAAGGGTGCCAATCGTTCCCGGGCGAAGGTGAGGATCGCCAGCGCGGTCTCCTCGCTCGGTTCGTGACCGGCGGCCAGCGCGACGTACGCCTTCGGCACCGCCAGGCGTACCGGATCGCTCGCCGGCACGACAGCCGCCTCGGCGACCGCCGGATGCTCGATCAGCACCGACTCCAGCTCGAACGGCGAGATCTTGTAATCGCTGGCCTTGAAGACATCGTCGGTACGCCCGATGTAGGTGATGTAACCCTCCGCGTCCCGACTGGCCACATCACCGGTGTGATAAAAGCCGCCGGCCATCGCCTCGTCATTGCGGCCGTCGTCACCCAGATAACCGGTCATCAGCGCCAGTGGGTGGTCGGCCAGATCCAGGCACAACTCGCCCTCACCGACCCCGTCGACACGCTCCCCGCTGACCGGATCCACAAGCACCGAAGGGATTCCGGGCAGCGGCCGGCCCATCGAACCGGGGCGTACCGGTTGCCCCGGAGCGTTCGCCAGCTGCGCGGTGGTCTCGGTCTGGCCGAACCCGTCGCGCACCGTCAGCCCCCAGTGCTGATCCACCTGGGCGATCACCTCGGGGTTCAGCGGCTCACCCGCGGCGAGTGCCTCGCGCAGCGAACCCGGCCGCTCGCCGAGATCGTTCTTGATCAGCATCCGCCACACCGTCGGCGGTGCGCAGAAGGAGGTGACCCCCTGCTCGGTCAGCACCCGCAACAGGGTCGCGGCGTCGAACCGGGCGTAGTTGAACACCACCGCGGTGGCCTGCGCGATCCACGGTGCGAAGAAGTTCGACCAGGCGTGCTTGGCCCAGCCCGGCGAGGAGACGTTCAGATGCACATCGCCCGGCTGCAGTCCGAGCCAGTACATCGTCGAGAAATGCCCGACCGGATAGGAAACCTGGGTGTGCTCGACCAGCTTCGGCCGGCTGGTGGTGCCAGAGGTGAAGTAGAGCAGCATCCGATCATCCGGGGCGGTCCCCGGATGCGGCACCGGTGCATCGTCCACCCGGTCCGCATCGGCGTACGCCTGCCAGCCCGCCGGTGCCGCACCGACACAGATCCGCACCAGATCATCGGCCAGTCCGTCGAACTTCGCCACCTCGTCGGGGGTGCAGACGACCGCGCGGACGTTGCCGCGCTGCACCCGGTCCGCCAGGTCGGCCGACCCGAGCGCGGTCGTCGTCGGCAGCACCACCGCGCCGAGCTTGAAGACCGCCAGCATGATCTCCCACAGCTCGGTCTGGTTGCCCAGCATCACCAACACCGCATCACCGCGGCCGATGCCCAGCTCGGACAGCCAGCGGGCGAGCTGGTGGGAGCGGCGGGACAGCTCGCCATAACTTGCCTGGTGCGCCGACAGGTCGTCCTCGACGATGGTCAGCGCCGCCCGCTCCGGATGCTCGGCGGCGACCACATCGAACCAGTCATGGGCCCAGTTGAAGCGGTCGCCGATCCGTGGCCAGGTGAACTCGGCCACCGCGCGCGGCTGATCGGTGCGCAGCCGCAGCAGCTGGTCGCGGGCGGCCCGGTAGGCCGTCGTGGGGTCGTTCGGCTGGCTGTCGTTGACGTCGCTGTCGCTCACATCGTCATGAAACCACAGGGCCACCCGGGCCCACGAGACCCGTCAGTTGCCGCGGCGGGGGAGCCAGACCAGGGCGTCACCGACCGGTCGCGGTGCGGTGCCACTCGGCTGATTCACGATCTGATCGGGGGCGACCATCGTCGAGGAACCGCCGCCGTCCAGGTTGAGCGCATCGGTCAACCCGAAGTCGCGGGCCACCTGCGCGGTCTCCGGAATCGTGGTGCCGACGCTGGTCGGCTGGCGACCGTCGATCACGATCAGGGTGATGACGCCGTTGGCGTCGGTACCGGCGACGGTGCGCGGATTCCTGGCATAGAAGGAATCCCCGGGGATCGGTGTGGTCAGGTCCTTGCCGTCGCGGAGCAGCTCCACGCGGCCGTTGACCGCATAGGTGTGCGGCTTCAGCTTGATCGGCTCACCCGCGGCGTCGCGCAGCTGGCTGGCGATGTCGATGCAGCCGGTGGCGAGTTGCTGCAGGGCGGCCACGTCCGCACCGGTCGCCTGGATCGAGGTCTCCCCGGCGGCCAGAGCGGTGCCGCGGACCGGAGCGCTGCGCACCACGCAGTTGTCCCGGTTCAGGACCAGCTCCAGACCCGCGCCCTCGGGCGTACGCGCCGCGAACTCGGGGGTGAAGCGCACCGTCTGGTCGACGGCCGGCGGATGGTTGATCGCCTCCAGTGGGGTGCGGGTGCCGCTCTCGCGGTCGGTCAGGGTGCCGGTCCAGGAGGTTCGGGTGATCCGCAACCGGTTCTGCTTGGCGTCGAAGATCAGATCCGACTCGCGGTCATAGGTCGTCGGCTCGCTGAGCAGTTCGCCGGCGCGCACCGACAGGCCCACCGGATCGCCCGGGTATTGCCGGTCGGCGGTGAAGGTGAAGAAGCTGCCGTTCACCGCGGCCAGTCCGCCGGCGTAGCGGTTCAGCACGTCCACGGTCTCGGTGCGGGCGATGTCCGGGCCGTCGGTGGCGACGAGCTGGCCCTTCGCACGCTGCGGATCGATCCGCAGCGCCCAGACCCGCCAGGGGCCTCGGGTGGTGGTCTCGTACTCCGCCGGCACCGCGGTCCCGCTGCCGCGCACCACCTGGGTCAGCGTGACCCCGGGGGCCAGGTCGGTGCTGGTGCGGGTCTCCGGCAGATCGGCGTCGCCGAGCCGCAGGCGGTCGGCGATCGGTGCGCTCGGGCCAGGTGCGGCCTGCGCGGCGGGTACGCCGAGGGTGAGGGCGAGCATCGAGGTGAGGGCGCCGGCGAGCAGGCGGGCGGGGCGTACGCGCATCAGATGACTCCTGGGGGTGGGTGCGAGCGGTGCCCAATCCATCAGCGGAAACCGGCATCCCGGCGTACTCCGGGTGTCCGGCAGGTGACGCCTTGGTGAGACTCGGCTCATCGGGGAACCCTCGCCGCACCGCGGATGGAAAATAGTAGGAGGCCCTAGTATTTTGGAGTGAGATGTCGCGCACAATGGTGCGTGAGGCATGTACCGACGGAGGTAGTGATGGCTGAGACGACCGGACACGACCGCTGGCTCGCCGCCTGGCAGCAGGCCGTCGACTCGGGCAAGGTGCGCGACGCCGACTTCAGCACGCTGTCGGGGCTCGAGGTGGAACCGGTCTACGGTCCCGCCGACGAGGCTGCGGACGAGCGGATGGAACGGATCGGCTGGCCGGGGGAGTACCCCTACACCCGCGGTCTGTACGCCACCGGCTACCGCGGCCGTCCCTGGACGATCCGGCAGTTCGCCGGCTTCGGCAACGCCCGGCAGACCAACGAGCGCTACAAGATGATCCTCGGCGCGGGCGGCGGCGGGCTCTCGGTCGCCTTCGACATGCCGACGTTGATGGGCCGCGACTCCGACGATCCCCGCTCGCTCGGTGAGGTCGGGCACTGCGGGGTGGCCATCGACTCGGCCGCCGACATGGAGATCCTGTTCGACGAGATCGACCTGGAACAGGTCACCACCTCGATGACCATCTCCGGTCCCGCGGTGCCGGTGTTCTGCATGTACCTGGTCGCCGCCGAGCGGCAGGGCCGCGACATCACCAGGCTGAACGGCACCCTGCAGACCGACATCTTCAAGGAGTACATCGCCCAGAAGGAGTGGCTGTTCGCCCCCGAACCGCATCTGCGGCTGATCGGCGACCTGATGGAATACACCTCCCGCGACATCCCGGCGTACAAGCCGCTGTCGGTCTCCGGCTACCACATCCGCGAGGCCGGGGCGACCGCCGCCCAGGAGCTGGCGTTCACCCTCGCCGACGGTTTCGGCTACGTCGAGCTGGGCCTGTCCCGTGGGCTGGACGTCAACGTGTTCGCGCCCGGGCTGAGCTTCTTCTTCGACGCGCACATCGACTTCTTCGAGGAGATCGCCAAGTTCCGCGCCGCCCGCCGGATCTGGGCGCGCTGGATGCGCGACCACTTCGGCGCCACCTCGCCCAAGGCGCAGTGGCTGCGCTTCCACACCCAGACCGCCGGCGTCTCGCTGACCGCGCAGCAGCCCTACAACAACGTGGTCCGCACCGCGCTGGAGGCGCTCAGCGCGGTCCTCGGCGGCACCAACTCGCTGCACACCAATGCCCTCGACGAGACCCTGGCGCTGCCCAGTGAGCGGGCCGCCGAGATCGCGCTGCGCACCCAGCAGGTGATCGCCGAGGAGACCGGGGTGCTGAACGTGGCCGACCCGCTCGGCGGTTCCTGGTACGTCGAGGCGCTCACCGACCGGATCGAGGCGGAGGCGGAGAAGATCTTCGCGCAGATCCTCAAGCTCGGCGAGCAGGCCCAGCCGGACGGCGAGCACGAGATCGGCCCGGTCACCTCCGGGCTGCTCCGCGGGATCGAGGAGGGCTGGTTCACCGGTGAGATCGCCGATTCGGCGTTCATCGCGCAGACCCTGCTGGAGAAGGGCGAGAAGCGGATCGTCGGCGTCAATGCGCACACCTCCTCGGTGACCGGGGAGCTGGAGATCCTGCGGGTCTCGCACGAGGTCGAGCGCGAGCAGGTACGCCTGCTCACCGAGCGGCGCGGTACCCGCGACCAGGCCCGGGTGGACGCCGCCCTGGAGCGGATGCTGGGCGCGGCCCGCGGCAGCGAGAACATGATCGAACCGATGCTCGAGGCGGTCCGCGCCGAAGCCACCCTCGGCGAGATTTGCAACACCCTGCGCGCCGAATGGGGCGAATACACCGAACCCGCGAATTTCTGAACGTTCATCGAGTAGCAGTCCATGCGGAGCTTGCGGAGCAATGGCTGCGTGTCGAGATGAACCGGTTCCGCTCGCTCGAGTCCTCTCGACACGGCCGCGGGCGGCCTACTCGAGGATCCTGGGTGCGGATCAAGCCTCGGTCTGAGTGACCTGTTCGGCCTTCTTCCGCTCGGCATCGGCCTGTTCGCGGATCTTGCGGGCGCGCGCGACCCGGCGTTCGCGGGCCTGCCGGTTCGCCGTCGAGGCGCGCGCATCGCGGGGCGGCAGCTGCAGCGTACGCTCGGCATGCAGGCCCGCCTGCAGCTCGCGGGAGCGCTCCAGTTCGGAGTCGAACTCGGCCCCGAAGACCAGGGCACAGTTGGACAGCCAGATCCACAGCAGGAAGACGATGATGCCGCCGAGGGTGCCGTACATCTTGTTGTAGTTGGAAAAATTCGACACATAGATGCCGAAGCCGGCCGAGACCAGCAGCCAGGAGCCGAGCGCGATCCCGGCACCGAGGCTGAGCCAGCGGAACTTCGGCTGGCGCACGTTCGGCGTCCAGTAGTAGAGCACCGCGATCAGTGCCACCGCGACCAGCAACAGCAGCGGCCACTTGACCAGATTGAACACCTGCCGGCCGAGCACGCCGAGACCGAGCAGCCAGGTGACCCGTTCGGCGATCGGGCCGGAGATCACCAGGCCGACCAGCAGCACCGCGACCAGCACCAGCACCACGATGGTGATCGCCAGCTGCTGCACCTTCAGCCAGAGGAACGGGCGGCCCTCGTCGACCTCGTAGACCCGGTTCATCATCCGGGCGAACGCGCCGACATAGGCCGACCCGGACCAGACCGCGCCGAGCAGACCCGCGATCAGCGTCCAACCGGAGAAATCGGACTGGACCAGGCTGAGCAGCAACCCCTCGATGATCCCGACGATGTCGGCCGGGGCGATCGCGGTCAGCACTTGCAGCAGCGCCGGTACCGTGCTGCGCGCCTGACCGAGCAGGCCGAGCAGTGACACCACCGCGAGCAGGGCCGGGAAGAGCGCCAGCACGCCGTAGTATGTGAGCCCGGCAGCCAGATCGGTGCACTCGTCGCGGAGGAACTCCGCACCGGCCCGGCGCACCGCGGACCGCCAGCCGATGCGACTCAGCTGGTACCAGCGGCGCGGCTTGCGCGGGTCGTCCGGATCCGGGGCGCTGGCCCGGACCGCTGCGGAACCTTCGACTGCCATGCCGCCATTTTTGCAGGTCAGCCGGGGTTGCTCCGGGAGGCGACCGCGGACACCAGTCCGGTGCCGTCACCGGCGCGTACGCCCGCAGCGAGCCCGTCGGTTCCGGCGGCCGCGACCAGCGGTCGGGGTACGCCGACCAGCGGTGCCAGCAGGCGGTGGGTGAAGGTGTGGCCGACCAGCTCGATGCCCTCGCGGCGCAGCAGTTCGGCCATCAGCAGGGTCTGCAGCGGGCCGTGCACGACCAGCCCCGGATAACCCTCGTGCGCGGCCCAGCCGAGGTCGTAGTGGATCCGGTGCGCGTTGAAGGTGAGGGCGGAGAAGCGGAACAGCAGCGCCTCATCCACGCCCAGCTCCAACCGCGGGCCGGGCCAGGATTCCTTGCTGGGTTCGGGATCCTCGGCCGGCAGCGCGGCGCCGCCGGGAGCGCGGTAGACGATGTCCTGCTCCTCGACGACACCGGGTCGGTCGGCCTGGCTGATCGTGCTCCGCACGGTGGCGAAGGTGAGCGGACCGGAGCGGCCCTGCTTCTCCCGCACGTCGACCACTTCGGTCACCTTGGTGGCGGGTACGCCGAGCCGCAGCGGTCGCAGCGTGGTGATCCGGCCGCCGGCGAACATCCGGCGCCGCCCGGGTCCGGGGGGTGCCGGGATGCCGGTGGTGGGGTGGCCGTCGGGGGAGAGGTCGGCGGTCCGGGGGCGCGGCAGCAGATGCAGCCAGTGCCACAACGGCGGCAACAGCTCGTCCGCAGGTGGGTCGATGTCGAGGAGCGCGGCCAGCGCCTCGGCGGGCTCGGGGGCCAGCACCTCGGTCCGGGTGAGTTGTTCGGTCATTGCCGGATTCCTTTCCCGGTGGGATCTGCGCGGGCCAGCAGCTGCCGGGCGCGGGTCAGCACCGGGGCGTCCACCATCACCCCGTCCACCCGTGCCGCCCCCGTGCCGTCGGCGGCGAGCACCCGGGTGGCCCAGTCCAGCTCGGCCGGCTCCGGACGCAGGGCGTCATGGGTCGGTTCGACCTGCCGGGGGTGGATCAGCAGCTTGCCGGTGAACCCCAGCTCGACGGCATGGTGGATGTCTTCGGTGAGGGCGGCGGGATCGTCCAGGGCCGAGGTGACGCCGTCGATCGGCGCCGGCTTGTCCGCCAGCCGGGAGGCCAGCACCAGGGTGCTGCGGGCGGTGAGCATGGCGGTCCGTGAGGGCGCGCAGCCCAGGTCGGCGGCGAGATCGAGATGGCCCAGGCAGAGACGGGTGACCGCCGGCTCGGCGGCGACCTCGACGGCCCGATGCAGGCCGAGCGCGGTCTCGATCAGCGCCAGCACGGGCCGGCCGGTCGCCTCCGCGATGGACCGGATCTGCTGTGGATCCTCGGCCTTGGGCAGCAGCACCGCCGTCAGCCGGTCGGCGGGAATCCCTGTCAGGGCGGCACGATCGGCGGCGTGCTGGGGCGTACCGGCGGCGTTGATGCGGACCACGATCGGCACGCCGGTGGCTTCGACTCCCTCGTTCCTCGGTCGCTCAACCAGCGCCGTGGTGACCGCGTCCCGGGCCTGGTCCTTGTGGTCGGGGGCGACCGCGTCCTCCAGATCGAGGATCACCGCATCGGCGCCGGCGGCGAGCGCCTTGTCGAAGCGATCCGGGCGGTCACCCGGTACGAACAGCAGCGAGCGTGCCGAGCCGAGAGCCACGCTCACGGGGCCACCGTGCCACGCTTCATCAGCTGGCCCACGATGACATTGCGCTGGATCTCGTTGGTGCCCTCGCCGACGATCATCAGCGGGGCGTCGCGGAAGTAGCGCTCCACATCGAACTCGGTGGAATAGCCATAGCCACCGTGGATCCGCAGCGCACTGGTCGCGTTGCGCAGGCCGACCTCGGAGGCGAAGAGTTTCGCCATCCCCGCCTCGAGATCGGCGCGCTCACCGGAGTCGTAGCGGCGGGCCGCATGCTGGGTGAGCTGCCGGGCGGCCTCCAGTTCGGTCGCCATGTCGGCCAGCAGGTTGCCGACCGCCTGGTGTTTCCAGATCGGTTTGCCGAAGGTCTCCCGTTCGGTGGCATAGCGCATCGAATCCTCCAGGGCGGCGCGGGCCACGCCCAACGCCCGGGAGGCGACCTGCAACCGGCCGACCTCCAGCCCGCGCATCATCTGCGCGAAACCGCGGCCCTCCTCACCACCGAGCAGGGCCGAGGCCGGGACCCGGGCACCGTCGAAGGACAGCTCGCAGGTCTCCACCCCCTTGTAACCCAGCTTGGACAGATCCCGGGAGACGGTGAACCCCGCCAGCCCACCGTCGTCGGGGTGGGTCTCGACCAGCAGGATCGAGATGCCGCGGTGCGGCGGGTCGGCCTCCCGGTCGGTCTTGCAGAGCAGCGCGATCAACCCGGAGCGGCGGGCGTTGGTGATCCACATCTTGGATCCGTTCACGACATAGTCGTCACCGTCGCGCCGGGCATGGGTGCGCATCGCCTGCAGATCCGAGCCCCCGCCGGGTTCGGTGAGCGCCATCGTGGCACGCAGTTCCCCGGTGGCCATCCGCGGCAGGTAGCGGTCCTTCTGCTCGTCGGTGCCGTAGGCCAGCAGCAGCTTGCTCACCACGGTGTGCCCGCCCATCGCTCCGGCGAGCGTCATCCAGCCGGTGGCGAGTTCTTCGGTGATCTGGCAGTACGCCGGGGTGGAGAGTGCGGTATCACCCCAGGGTTCGGGGATCGCCAGCCCGAAGATACCGAGCTGCTTCATCTGCTCGATCCATTCTTCGGGGTAGCTGTTGGCGTGTTCGACCTCGTTGACCTTCGGCCGGACATCGCGGGTGATCCAGTCGCGGATCACCGCGATGATCTCGCGCTCCTCCTCGGTCATGCGGTTTCTCCTTCGGTTCGTGGGCGGGGCAGGGTGCCGCGGAACAGCTCCGCGGATTCCTGCCAGGTGAGCTGTTCGGGCCGGATGTCCAGGCCACGCAGGCATTCTTCGACCTTGCGGCGCAGCTCCTGTTTGGTCGGCGGCCGGGTGGGTGAGCCCGGTGGCAGGTCGAGCTCGGCGGTGCGTTCACCCCGATCCTCGGTGACGGTGATGTGCACCCGACCGGTCAGCAGACCTTCACCGCCGTCGGTGAGTTCGGTCTCGACCAGTTGCAGCAGGCGCTGTGCCGCGGGCCGGTTCACCGCCTCGTCGCCGAACTCCCAGAAGCCGGGGAAGTCGTCCAGCAGGGCGGTGGCGGCGGCGTACTCGAGGGAGAACTTGCCCTCCAACCCGGTCTGCGGTCGGTGCGACTGCAGCGGCACTACCGAGGCGGCCGGGGTGCGCAGCCGGATGCCGGTCACCGACTCCGGGTCGAGACCCTCGCGCAGCCCGGCGATCGCGGTGATCGGCCGCTGCAGGGCATAGCAGGCGGGGTGGATCTTGATCGCCAGACCGTCCGGGACCGCCGGGGATCGCTGCGAGAGCACCGGATCCGCCGGATCGCCGCCGAGCAGGGTGAGCCACCGCTGCACCGCTGCCGGGTTGGCGCGGGCGCCGTCGCGGGCCAGTCGGGCGGCGCGGATCCCGGCGTCGGCGGCCAGCCCGATCTGGATCGACTTGGCATCGGTGCCGAAGGCGTCCTGGACCCCGCCGGCGGCGGGCACGGCCAGGGCGAGCGCCATCATGGTCGCCTCGGTGTCCAGGCCGAAGCAGGAGGCCGCCGCGGCGGCGGCACCCAGTGCACCGGCGGTGGTGGTGGCGTGCCAGCCCGCGGAGTAGTGCCGCCAGCCCAGTGCGGTCCCGATCCGGGCCATCACACCGGCCCCGGCCAGGAAGTCCCGCGGGCCACCGCCGAGGGCGAGCACCACCGGGATGCAGACGGTGGAGATGTGGGTGGTCGACGGCATGTGCAGATCGTCGAAGTCGAGCACGTGGCAGGCGACCGCCCACCGGCCCGCCTGATCGAGGGCGCCGACCTTTTCCAGCACCGGATGGGAATGCGCGGCCAGGCCGACGGCGACGGTGTCGACCAGTTGGCGGTCGGCCAGCGCGAGATCCTCGGTGCTCGGTTCGAACGTGGTGGCCCAGTCGGCGAGGGCACGTGCGGTCATCATCGGGCCTCCTCCTCGGTGGTGGTCGGTACGCCGAACTCGGCGAGCACGGCATCGGTGTGCTCGCCCACCCGCGGGATCGGACCGAGCACCGGTTCCTGGTCATCGAGCATCGCGGGCGGCCGCAGCGCACGCAGCGGTCCGGCGGGGGAGTCGTAGCTGCGCCAGCGATCCCGCGCTTCGAGCTGTGGGTGGGCGGAGAACTGTGCCATGTCCCGCAACCGGGCGTTCGCGATCTGGGCGGCCTCCAACCGGCGCTCCACCTCATCGATCGGCAGTTCGGTGAAGACGGCCTCCAGGTATGCCGTCAGCTCGGCCCGGTTGCGGACCCGGTCGCTGTTGCGGACGAACCGGGGATCGGTGGCCAGCTCGGGCTGACGCAGCACCTGTTCGCAGAACCGCGCCCACTCGCGTTCGTTCTGGATGCCGAGGAAGATCTGCTGCTGCTCGGCACAGTGGAACGGCCCATAGGGGGCGATGGCGGCGTGCGAGGCACCCGTTCGGGGCGGTTGCGAATCGCCGTATTCGGCGTAGTTGTAGGGAAATCCCATCCACTCGCCGAGGGCCTCCAGCATCGGCACCTCGATGGTCGCCCCGCCGCCACCCCGCTCCCGGCGCAGCAGCGCAGAGAGGATGCCGGAATAGGCGTACATCCCGGCGGCGATGTCGGCGACCGAGATGCCGACCTTGCTCGGTGTCTCCGGCGTACCGGTCAGCGAGACCAGACCGGCCTCACACTGCACCAGCAGGTCGTAGGCCTTCTTGGTGGCGTACGGGCCGGTGGACCCGTAACCGGAGATCGAGACATGGATCAGTTCCGGTCTGCGGTCACGCTGCTCCGCGGCACCGAAACCGAGTCGGTCGGCGGCACCCGGGGCGAGGTTCTGGATGAACACGTCGGCCCGGTCGACCAACGCCTGCAGCGTTTCCCGGCCCCGGTCGCTCTTCAGGTCAAGGGCGACCGACTCCTTGCTGCGGTTCAGCCAGACGAAGTGACTGGCCAGCCCGTGCACGGTCTCGTCATAACCGCGGGCGAAATCACCGACCTCGGGGCGCTCGATCTTGAGCACCCGGGCGCCCTGATCGGCGAGCTGGCGGGTGGCGAACGGAGCGGCGACGGCCTGCTCCACGGCGACGACGGTGATTCCTTCCAGGGCGCGCATTCCGAGCGCTGGCATCTATTGACCCCCGATGAGAGCGGTGGACAGGGCGGGTACGAAGGTGACGATCAGCAGGCCGGCGAGCAGCACCAGGGCCGAGGGCAGGGCTGCCTTGGCCACTTTGAGCACGCTCATCCGGGACAGCCCGGAGGCGACGAACAGGTTCAATCCGAGCGGCGGGGTGACCATGCCGATCTCCAGGTTCATCACCATGATGATGCCCAGATGGATCGGGTTGATGCCCATCTGGGTGGCGATCGGCAGCAGGATCGGGGCCAGGATCAAGATGGCCGAGGAGGTCTCCATGAAACAGCCGACGATCAGCAGGATCACGTTGATCAGCAGCAGGAACTGCCACGGGCGCAGGTTCATCTCCTCGATGGCCCCGGAGATCTGCAGCGGGATCCGTTCCTGGGTGAGCACGAAGGAGAACAGGATGCCGTTGGCGATGATGAACATGATCATCGCCGAGGTCTTCGCCGAGGCCAGGGTGATCTCACCGAGCCGCTTGAACGGCAGCTCGCGGTAGATGACCAGCGAGACCAGCAGCGAATAGAGCACCGCGACCGCGGCCGCCTCGGTGGGGGTGAAGAAGCCGTTGTAGATGCCGCCCAGCACGATGACCGGCAGCAGCAGCGCCAGGATCGCGCTCTGGAATGCCTTGAACCGGTCCTTGGCGGACTTCACCCCGAGGGTGCTGGAGTTGTCGCCGTAACCCTTGCGGCGGGAGATGACCAGCGCGACCGCGATCAGCATCAACCCGGCCAGGATGCCGGGGATGATGCCGGCGACGAACAGGTCACCGATGTTGGACTCGGTGGCGATGCCGAAGACGATCAGCGGGATCGACGGCGGGATGAGGATGCCCAGCGATCCGGAACTGGCGATCAGGCCGGTGGAGAACTGTTTGCTGTAGCCGTGCGCGACCATCGCGGGAATCATGATCGTGCCGACCGCGACGACGGTGGCCGGTGAGGAGCCGGAGACCGCGGCGAAGAACATGCAGGACAGCACCGCGGTGATCGCGAGCCCACCACGCAGATGACCGACCAGGGCGGCGCCGAAGTCGGTCAACCGTCTGGAGATCCCGCCCCGGGACATGATGTTGGCGGCCAGCACGAAGAACGGGATGGCCATCAACGGGAAACTGTTCAACGCGTTGAACAATCGCTCCGGGACCTGGGTCATCGGGGTGAGCGTGAAATAGAAGATGTAGAAGATCGAGGTGAGCCCCAGGGCCACCGAGATCGGCGCGGACGACAGCAGCAGCAGGAACAGCAGGACCAGCAGCAGGATGGTGGCGAGAGTCATCGGTCGCTCCGATCGCCGTCGAGATTGGGATTCCGGGCGGCCAGATCGCTCTGGTCGAACCCGGCCGCGGCCAGCTCGTCGGCGTACACGTCGCGACCGATCTCGTCGCGGGGCGTACGCCAGGTCCGCCAGGCCAGCTCCAGCGAACGCAGCGCCATCAGGGTGAAACCGATCGCCACCGACAGCTCCAGCACCCACAACGGCAGCTTCAGAGCCGGGGTGATGGTGCGCCGGGAGAACGGTTCGGCGATCAGCATCCAGGAGAGCACCGCCAGGCTGACCATGTAGCCGATGGTGACCAGCCGGCCGATCAGCGTGATCGCCTTGCGGGCGGTGCCTTTCAGCAGCACCGGCAGGATGTCGATGTTGACGTGTTCATCGGAGCGCAGGGTGGCGACCGCGCCGATGAAGGTGGAGTAGATGATCAGATAGATCGTCGCCTCCTCGGCCCAGAAGACGACCGCGCCGGTGAGGTTGCGGAGCACCACCGAGACGATCGCGATGACCGCCGCGGCGGCCAGGGTGGCCACCGCCAGGGTGTTCTCCACCGACGTGAGGATTCTGTTCAACTGCTTCATGATCGACTCACCTCCCTCAGCGCAGCTTCTTGCGGGCGAGCAGTTCGTCGACGATCTCCGGGCCGATCGCGTCGCGATACTGCAGATAGACCGAGGGCAGCACCGCGTCCCGCAGCGTCTGCCGCTGCTCTGGGGTGAGGGAGACGATCTCGGTGTTCCCGGTCGCCTCGATCTTCTTGCGGGATTCGAGTTCGAGCTGGGCGGAGCGTTCCCGGTTCACCCGGCTGGCCTCGGTGGCACTGGCCTCGACATCGCGCTGCAGATCGGGGGGAAGCTCGTCGAAGAAGGACTTGTTGATGATCAGCACGTAGCCGATGTAGCCGTGGTCGGAGGCGGTGATGTATTTCTGCACCGTGTGCATCTTCTGTGACTGGATGTTGGACCAGGTGTTCTCACCACCGTCGATGACACCCTGCTGCAACCCGTTGTAGACCTCGGCGAAGGCCAGTGGGGTGGGGATTCCACCCCACTTCTCGAACTGGGTGCGCAGCACGTCCGAGGGCTGGATGCGGTATTTCTTGCCGACCATGTCGGACGGGCTGACGGTGCGGTTGTTCGAGTGGATCTGCTTCATCCCGGAGTCCCACAGGCCGAGCACCTTCATGCCCTTGGCCTCCAGATCCTTGTTCGCATAGATCGCCCGGCCGACCTGGGTGTCGGGGGCGGCGACCTGCGGGATCTCGTCCGGGGTCTCGAACAGATAGGGCAGATCGAGCACCTGCAGGGCCGGGGCGACGGTGGTGAACTTGGCGCTGGCCGGTGCGAGCATCTGCACCGAGTTGGACTGGATGGCCTGCATCTCGTCCTTGTCGCCATAGAGCTCGGAGTTCGGATAGACCTGTACCCGGACCCGGCCGTTGGTCCGCTTCTCCACATCGGCGGCGAAGAAGTCGGCGGCCTGACCCTTGGGGGTGGCGGCCGTGGTCACGTGGGCGAACTTGATCGTGTAGGTGCCGCCCGCGTTCATCAGGGCGCCGCGGACGCAGCCGGTCGCGCTCAGACTGAGCACGGCGACCGCTGCTGCGGTGAGGGTTCTGCGGAACTTCATCGTTCCTCCTGTCGTGGTCTTTCCTTTGTCGATTGGCGTTTCAGGCTCGGCCGAGATGCAGCACGTGGGTGTAGTGCGAGGGCAGATAGTCGCTGACGGCGTACTCCATCGGCGTATCGGTGTGGTCGGTGTAGGTGCGTTCGATGTGCAGCACCGGGTCGCCGCTGTGGCAGTCGAGCAGGGCCCGGGCCTGCTCGGTGGCCAGGGCGGCGGTGATCCGCTGCTCGGCATCCCGGAGCGCGAATCCGTGCTCCTCCAGCAGGCCGATGATCGTGCGGTCGACGCGCGCGCCGGGGGTGCTCAGCGCCGGTACGCGTTCCAGCGCCGCACCCTGCTTCGGCGGCAGCCAGACCGTGGTGGCGCAGAAGCACTCGCCCTCGTGCCAACGGCGGAAGGTGACGGTGTAGAGCAGTCGCTCGGAGACCTTGAGCCGTTCGGCGGCCTGGGGGTCGTAGCCGCCGGCGAGCGGGGTGACCACCTCGAGCTGGCTGTCCGCGCTCAACCCGATCAGATCGGCGATCGAGCCGAAATGGCGCTGGTAGCGGCGTCCCGGGGGAGAGGCGAAGGTGCCGCGGCCGGCGCGCCGGGTGACGAGCCCCTCGTTGACCAGTTCCAGGAAGGCCCGGCGCACGGTCTGCCGGGACAGCCCGAACTGCTGGGCCAGCGCGGTCTCGGTCGGCAGCGGTTCGTCGGGTGGGAAGGCGTTGTCGAGGATCCGGTCGCGGAGCTCGCGGGCCAGGTGCTGGTACGCCGTCTCGCCGACGCGTCGCTCACCCCAGTCCATGCCCTCCCCGTCCCCTGCTCGATGAAATGTGCGGCCAATCTAGATTTGGCCGTACAAATCCGGCAAGGGTTGTCTCACGATGCGACCCCCACGCTCCTCGAGTAGGCAACCCCGGCGCAGCGGAGCGGAGCCGGGGTTGCCGTGTCGAGAGGAGCCTGGCCGGCTCAGATCATCTCGACACGCAGCCCATTGCTCCGCTTCGCTCCGCATGGGCTGCTACTCGATGAGCGTGGGGGTCCGTCAGCCCTTGAGCACCTGGTCGACGACGGCCTTCGCCTCGGACTGCACCTCGGCGAGGTGCTCGGGGCCCTTCAGCGACTCGGCATAGATCTTGTACTTGTCCTCGGTGCCGGAGGGGCGGGCCGCGAACCAGGCATCGGCGGTGGTCACCTTCAGCCCGCCGATCTTGGCCCCGTTGCCGGGCGCCTCGGTGAGGATGTTCTCGATCGGCTCGCCGGCCAGCTCGGTGGCGGTGACGTCGGCGGGGGAGAGCGCGGCCAGCCGGGCCTTCTCCTCACGATTCGCCTCGGCGTCGATCCGGGCGTACGCCGAGGACCCGTGCCGACGCTCGATGTCGGCGTACCGCTCGCTCGGTGAGGACCCGGTGACCGCCTTGATCTCGCTGGCCAGCAGGGCGAGCAGGATGCCGTCCTTGTCGGTGGTCCAGGTCTTCCCGGTCCGGGTCAGGAAGGAGGCGCCGGCGGATTCCTCACCGCCGAAGCCGATCTCGCCGCTCTGCAGCCCGGGCACGAACCACTTGAAGCCGACCGGGACCTCGACCAGTGTGCGGCCCAGTTCGGCGGCCACCTTGTCGATCAGGCTGGAGGAGACCAGCGTCTTGCCGACCCCCGCCTCGGCGGGCCACTGGTCGCGGTGACTGAACAGATATTCGATCGCAACGGCCAGATAGGCATTCGGGTTCATCAACCCGGCGTCGGGGGTGACGATGCCGTGCCGGTCGGAATCGGCGTCATTGCCGGTGGCGATGTCGTAGCGGTCCTTGTTGTGGATCAGGCTGGCCATCGCATCGGGGGAGGAGCAGTCCATCCGGATCTTGCCGTCGGTGTCCAGGGTCATGAACGCGAACTGCGGATCGACGACCGGGTTCACCACCTCCAGGTTCAGCCCCAGCCGCTCGGCGATCCGGCCCCAGTATTCGACCGAGGCGCCACCCATCGGATCGGCACCGATGTGTACGCCGGCGCTGCGGATCGCATCGATGTCGATCGCGTTGCGCAGGTCGTCGACGTAGGCGGTCAGGTAGTCGAAGGTCTCGACCTCGGATTTCGCACGGTCGAAGGGAATCCGCTTGATGCTCGAGGGATCGCGGAGCAGCTGGTTGGCCCGGTCGGCGATCCAGCTGGTGGCATCCGAATCGGCCGGACCACCGTGCGGCGGGTTGTATTTGAAGCCGCCGTCGCGGGGCGGGTTGTGCGAGGGGGTGACCACGATGCCGTCCGCCCGAGCCAGCGGCTCGGTGGCATTGTGCGCGATGATCGCCCGCGACACCGCCGGGGTCGGGGTGTACTGGTCGATCCGCTCGGCACGCACGGCGACCCCGTTGGCGACCAGCACCTCGATCGCGGTCTGCCAGGCCGGACCGGACAGTGCGTGGGTGTCCTTGCCGAGATAGAGCGGCCCGGTGATGCCCTGGCCGGCGCGGTATTCGACGATCGCCTGCGTGGTGGCGGCGATGTGCGCCTCGTTGAACTTGGTGTCCAGGCTCGAGCCGCGGTGCCCGGAGGTGCCGAAGACGACCTGCTGATCGGGGTTGTCCGGATCGGGCGTGCGGTCGTAATAGGCGCCCAGTACCGCGCCGACATCGATCAGGTCCTCGGGGAGTGCGGGCGTACCAGCGCGTTCGTGTGCCATGGGATGAGCCTAGGACTTCCGGTGGCTGCAAGAATAGGCACCATGACTGCTGCGAGTTTCAATCGTCCCGGTGCCATCGACCTGTCCGGGCTCAAGGCCCGGGCCTCCGCGGGCGCTCCGGGGGCTCCCGGCGCGCCGGGCGGCGGGGGCGCTGGGGCGTACGTCATGGAGGTCACCGACATCGCCGCCTTCGAGCAGTTGCTGCAGCGCTCGATGCAGTACCCGATCGTGGTGGAGTTCTACAGCCCGCGGGCGCAGGGTTCGGAGCAGCTGTCGGCGGACCTGAGCGCGCTCGCCGACGAGTACGCCGGGAAGTTCCTGCTGGTGCGGGTGGCGGCCGAGTCCGCGCCCGACATCGCCCAGGCGCTCGGCATCCAGGCGGTGCCGACGGTGGTTGCGGTGATCGGCGGCCAGCTGGCCCCGCTGTTCCAGGGTGTGCAGCCCAAGGAGAACATCAAGCAGGTGCTCGACCAGGTGTTGCAGGCCGCGGCCGCCAGCGGCGTGATGGGCAAGGCCGATCCGGTCGGGCCGGCTGCCGGTCAGGGCGACGGTGACGGTGAGGAAGATGGCGCCGGCGGCATCGATCCCCGCTTCGCCGCCGCCGACGAAGCGCTGGAGAAGGGCGACTTCGCCACCGCCCGGGACGAGTTCGACAAGGTGCTGGCGCAGAGCCCGGGTGATGCCGAGGCGCTCGCCGGGCGGGCGCAGGCCGGGCTGCTGGATCGCAGCAGCAAGCTGGACGGCTCCGAGATCGGCAAGGCCGACGCCGCGCCGACCGATGTCGACGCCCAGCTCGCCGCCGCCGACGCCGAGCTGGTCGGCAGCGACCCCGAGGCGGCCTTCGGTCGGTTGATCGAGACGGTGCGCAACACCAGCGGTGATGATCGGGAGAAGGTACGCCTCCGCCTGCTCGAGCTCTTCGAGACCCTGGGCAACAGCAACCCGGTGGTGCTCAAGTTCCGCCGCAAGCTCTCCACCGCCCTCTTCTGACCCCACGCTCATCGAGTAGCAGAACCCCGGCTCCGCCTGCGGAGCCAGGGTTCATCACGTTCATCGAGTAGTACCGCCGGCGCCGCGGAGCGACGCCGGCGGTGCGTGTCGAGATGAGTTGGTGCGTTGGGCAGTTCAGCCCTTCTTCGGCGGCAGGTTCTCCTGTACCGGCAGGGTGTCCCAAAAGCTGGTATCGGCGGTGTTGATCGAGCCGTCGCCGATCGCCTTGGCGGTGGACTCCATCGTGACGACGGTCTGCTTGATCAGGTAACCGTTCGACTTCTGCCCGAGCACGTACTGCTCGTATTCGTGATCGGCCATCCCGCGCATCTCGAACAGCAGCGTGGAGATCCCGTATTCGGCGGCGATCCCATTGCGGCTGATGGTGGTCGCGCTGCCGCCGTCGTATTTGCCGATGTGGCCCCAGCCGGTCGGCTCGATCGCGTTGTAGACAACCGATCCGAGCCGCTTGGAGCCATCGACCACGGCCGGGTCGACCTCGGGTGAGGTCGGATAGAGGATCGAGCCGGAGACCAGCTCGCCGTCGGTGGCCGAGCGGGTGGCCTGATGGTGCAGGTCGACGGCGTAGTCGATGCCGAGCTGCGCCTGGTACTTGGTGATCATCCGGTGCAGCGCCTGGGTCTCCGGCTGGGACTTGGCGACGTGGTCGCGATTCAGGTCGACCTTGTTCGCGTTGTAGCGGGTGAGATTCCGGTCACCGGCGGCGATGTAGTCATCGAGCGGGAAGTTCACATCGCCCATCGCGCCATCGGGGTTGACCATCGGCACCACGAGGATGTTCACCTTGTCCAGCAGGCGCTTGTTGGAGTTGCCGAGCGACTTGATGAAGTCCAGGGCGCCCTCGGTGTTCAGCGCCTCGTTGCCGTGCTGCTGGGTGAAATAGAGCACGGTCGGGTTGGCGGGGTTGGTGATGAACTTGGCGAGCATCAGGTCGCGGCCCTTGACGCTCTGCCCGATCACCTCCAGTTCCATCGCGGACTGCTTGGCGTCCTGCTTCTTCAGCTCGGCCACCATCGACTCGTGGGTGCTCAGGATGGAGGTGTTGACGGTGCCGGTGCAGCAGTTCGGTCCACCACCGACGGCGTTGGCAGGGGTCGTGGCGAGTGCGGCGCCGGAGCCGATCAGGGCGCAGACGGCAAGGGAGGCAGCGAATTTCTTCATTGAAACGGGATCCTTATCGGGGTCGCTGGGGAGTTGTCTGACCAGTCAACCAACACCGCCGGAGTGGGTCAATTGTCCGATCACTCCCGGGCAGGGGTCTGGAGGTTGCGTAATCGGACGTGCAGTACCTCGCCCAGCCTGCTGTCGGAACCCAGTGGGACTGGGTTTGATCATGGACCGGCGCGGGCACTGCACGTCCGAGTACGCAGCAGACGGGTTGCGGGGTCGGGTATCAGGTGGGGCGGCCTCTCGACACGCAGTCCCGGCTCCGCTTCGCTGCGCCGGGACTGCTACTCGAGGACCGGGAGGTCGGGTCAGCGGGTGCCGTTCTCAGTGAGGGCGACCTCACCGGGGGAGAGCGAGAGCGCGATCTGCAGGCGGCGGGCGGAGAGCTCGGAGACGTGGTCGGCGATCTGCTCCACGGGGACCCAGTGCACGGCGACGATTTCGCTGTCCTGCTTGACGATCGAGGCGATCTGCTCGGGAGTCAGCACGCCGCCGTCGAAGATGAACTCCAGGGCGTCGTCCCAACCGAGGTAGGGCGGCATCCAGTCCACCACCAGCAGCCGGAGCTGGTCCACGACCAGTGACAGCTCCTCGGCGACCTCGCGGATCGCGCCGACCCGCGGCGACTCCCGCGGCTCGACCACGCCGCCAGGCAATTCCCAGTCGGCCTTGAAATGGGTGTCGCACAACAGCACCCGGCCGGCCGAGTCACGGAAGATCACATGCCCGATCACCCGCTTGGTCGGCAGCACCGAGTTCATCACCCCGGAGAAGCCCGACGGGCCGGTGGTGATGTCATCGACCAGCCGGGCATAGAGCACCACATCGTCCAGCTCGCCGTTCGCCAACCGCAGGGCCTGGCGGCGTACCCCCTCGCGCCGGAAACCCGCCCGATGCATCGCCCGCCGCGCCATCGCATCGGTCGACGGCAGCGCCACCTCGACCCGACGCAACCCGCGCCCGATCAGCGCATCGTCGGCGGCCAGGCCGACACCGCGGGTCAGGGTGTCCGAATCGGTCGCGGCATTCCACTGCAGCACACCGATACCGTCGTCGACGACCTGCACATTGATCGTGAACTCACCCGGCTGCTGTGGCTCTTGACCCGCAGGCCCCTGATCGCTCACTGCAGCCCCGGGTCGCCGGGCAGCTCGGCGGTCTCGCGCGGATCCCAGAGCAGCCAGACCGCACCCAGCGGCGGCACGGTGATCTCCGCACTCGCTTCCAGTCCGTGCGCCGGCACCTCCCGCGCTTCGACCTGACCCAGGTTGCCCCACTGACCGGTGCCGTCGTAATCCGGCGAATCGGTGTTCAGCACCTCGCGCCAGACGCCGGCATGCGGCAGGCCCAGGGTGTAACCGGTCCGCGGGACAGGGGAGAAGTTCACCGCCACCGCCAGGCACTGGCCCTGGTCATCGGTGCGCAGATAGGAGAAGACATTGCCCTGGGCGTCGTTGGCGTCGATCCAGCGGAAGCCCTTGGGGTCGTTGTCCAGCTTCCACAGGGAGGGCAGTTCCTTGTAGGTCTTGTTGAGATCGCGGAACAGCTTCTGCAGCCCGTCATGGCCCCACAGATCCGAGACCCACCACTCCAGACCCTTGGACTCATCGAACTCCGAGCGCTGCCCGAACTCGTTGCCCATGAAGATCAGCTGCTTGCCCGGATGGGACCACATGAACGCGTAGTAGGCGCGCAGCGAGGCGAACTTCTGCCAGTCGTCCCCGGGCACCTTGTTGACCATCGAGCCCTTGCCGTGCACGACCTCGTCGTGGCTGATCGGCAGCACGAAGTTCTCCGAGAAGGAATAGACCATCGCGAAGGTCATCAGGTTGTGGTGGTATTGCCGGTGGACCGGCTCCTCCTCCAGATAGCGCAGGGTGTCGTTCATCCAACCCATGTTCCATTTGAAGCCGAAGCCCAGCCCGCCGTGGTGCACCGGCCGGGTCACCCCCGGCCAGGAGGTGGACTCCTCGGCGATCGTCATCACCCCGGGCACCCGCGCATAGAGGTGCGAGTTCACATAGCGCAGCAGGTCGACCGCTTCGAGATTTTCCCTGCCACCGTGGACATTCGGCACCCAGTTGTCGCCACGGGAGTAGTCGAGATAGAGCATCGAGGCGACCGCGTCGACACGCAACCCGTCGATGTGGAACTCGGTGATCCAGTAGAGCGCGTTGGAGACCAGGAACGACTTGACCTCGTTGCGGCCGAAGTTGAACACATAGGTGCCCCAGTCGGGCTGCTCGCCCTGTCGCGGATCGGCATGCTCATAGAGCGCGGTGCCGTCGAAGCGGCCGAGGGCCCATTCGTCCTTGGGGAAATGGCCCGGCACCCAGTCCATGATCACTCCGATACCGGCCTGGTGGAGAGTGTCCACCAGGTAGCGGAACTCATCGGGCGTGCCGAACTGCGACATCGGTGCGAAGTAGCCGGTCACCTGATAGCCCCAGCTGGGGGCGTACGGATGCTGGGCCAGCGGCAGGAACTCGACATGGGTGAATCCCTGCCAGGTCACGTATTCCACCAGCTCATGCGCCAGCTCGACATAGGTCTTGCCCGGTCGCCAACCGCCCAGATGCACCTCGTAGATGCTCATCGGCTCGGCGTGCGCCTGCGCTTTGGCGCGCCTCTCCAGCCACTCGTCGTCGCTCCATTCATAGGAGCTCTCGAAGACGATCGAGGCGGTCTCCGGTGCCGACTGGGCGAAGCGGGCCATCGGGTCGGCCTTGTCGATCCAGCGGCCGTCGGCGCCGTGCACCCGGAACTTGTAGACCGAACCGGCGTGCGCCTCGGGCACGAACAGCGCCCACACCCCGGTGCCGGGGACGCGCTGCATCGGATGCGAGTCACCGTCCCAGCCGTTGAAGTCACCGTAGACGCGGACCTCGTTCGCGTTCGGCGCCCAGACCGCGAAGCGCACCCCGCTCACGGGTACGCCGTCGGCACCGGGCTGCTCCACCAGATGCGCGCCGAGGCGGCGCCACACCTCGGTGTCGCCGCCGGAGTGGAATCCCTCCAGCTCGGTGCCGGTCAGGCCGCCAAGGGTCTCGGTGCTCATCGTGCTGCCTCCCTGTCGTGGTGGGGCGGATCGTCGGTCGACCGGTGCTCGGCGAGGGCGCCGAGCGCGGTCAGCGGGATCGGTAGCCAGTCTGGTCGATTCCGGGCCTCGTAGACCACCTCGTAGACCGCTTTGTCCGCCTGGTACGCCGCCACCACGGTGTGCTCGGCGTCGGTCAGTGCCCGCCCCGCGGTGTATCCGCGCAGGAAGGCGTTGCTGTTCTGCTGCACCCAACCCCGCGCGGTCGCCGGGTCGGTGCCGGCGCTGCGCTCCGCGAAGCCACCGGCGTAGTCCAGCGACCGTAGCAGCCCGGCCACATCCCGCCAGCCGGTATCGGGTTCGCGCCGCTCGTCGAGGGTCTTCAGTGGTTCGCCCTCGAAGTCGATGATCTTCCAGCCGCCGTCGGCGCCGACCAGGGTCTGGCCCAGATGGAAGTCCCCGTGCACCCGCTGGGTGTCCAGCTCGGTGTCGGCGAGGGTGCCGAAGATCGCTGCCAGGCCCGGTTGGTACGCCGCCAGCGCGGGCACCTCGCGGACCGCGGCCGCCAGTCGGCGGATCATCTGCTCCGCGGCGCCGGCACCGGTGCGGTTGCCGGTGCCGAAGGCGGTGGCGAGCGCCTCGTGCACCTGGCGCAGCGCCCGGCCCAGTTCCTCGGCCGGGCCGGTGAAGTCGTCGCCGGAGCCGGCGGCGGCGACCGCGACCTGCCAGCCGTCGCTGACCTCACGCAGCTGCTCGACCAGCATCGCCGCATCGGCCCGGCAGCTCGCCCCGCCGGTGTCGTGCCATTCGGCGGTCAGCCAGCCGTAGAGCCGGGCCACATCGGCCGCGGCCGGGCCGTCGGCGAGCGCGCGATGGATCTCGATGTCGAGGTTGTCGCCGAGCTCGAGGCGGCGGAACAGCTTCAGCATCGCCACCTCGCCATACATGATCGAGGTGTTGGACTGTTCGCCGCCGAAGATCCGCGGCGGCAGGCTCGCCGAGACCTCGCTGCCGTCGACGAACTCGGCGACCAGCCGGGCGTCGTCGTCGCTGCGTTCACCGGCGCCGAGGACGGCGGCCAGCAGCAGCTCCTGGGCCAACGGGTCGCGGGTCGCGTCGTGCAGCACGACCTCGCCGAGCTCGGGGTCGGCGCAGCGGCCGATCGCCGAATCGGCGTCACCGGTGGTGTCGGCGCCGTGGTAGCTGAGCGCCAGCAGGTAGTGGTGGGTCTCGGCGTCGCCGTCGCGGTTGGCGACCTCGGCGACCAGCAACCGGACCGCGCCGGCGCCCCCGGGCGGGGTCAACCAGGGCAGCGGGTGCAGGGCGACCAGTTCGGCGTCGCGGCCCTTGCCGGCATACCAGCGAGCTTGCTGGATGTGCTGCCAGAGCAGGGTTTCCGGCGATTCCAGGTCAGGACGGTTCGGGGTCATCGGCACCCTCCTGCTCGGTCGGCTCGGGCTCGGTCGGCTCGGGCTCGGTCAGATCGGGATCGTCGGCCATGATCCGCAGCCAGAGGAACCCGTGGCCGGCGATGTCGATCTGGTAGTCGTGCGCGGTCTCGATGTCGATCGGGTGGTGATCGTCGTCGCGGAGCAGGTCGAAGGGCACCAACCCGCGGAACCGGGACAGATCCAGGTGCACGGTCTGCGGATCGGGGGAGAGGTTGTTCACACACAGCACCGACATCCGCGTACCGTCCTCGCCGCGATGCGAACGCAGGAAGGAGAACACCTTCTCGTTCGCCCCGCCCAGGTCGGTGAAGTCACCCAGACCGAAGACCGGATGGTTGCGCCGGATCACCAGCATCGCGCGCAGCCAGATCAGCAGCGAACCGGGATCCATCATCTGCTGCTCGACGTTGACGCCCTCCTTGGCGTACCACGGGTCCTGGACCAGCGGCAGATGGAAGGAATCCTCCTCGGCCTCGGAGAAACCGGCGCCCGGCTCGGCGGACCATTGCATCGGCGTACGCACCCCGTCGCGGTCGTGCAACCAGATGTTGTCGCCCATCCCGATCTCGTCGCCGTAGTAGAGCACCGGCGACCCGGGCAGACCCAGCAGCAGCGCATGCAGCAGATGCACCTGCTTGAGATCGCCGTCGACCAGCGGCGCCAGCCGGCGGCGGATGCCGATATTGCACTTCATCCGCGGGTCCGGGGCGTACTCGGACCAGATGTAGTCGCGGTCCTCCTCCGAGACCATCTCCAGGGTGAGCTCGTCGTGGTTGCGCAGGAAGGTGCCCCACTGGCAGCCCGGCGGGATCTCGGGGGTGTCGGCGAGGATCTCGGAGATGCAGGCGCGGGACTGCTGCTTCAGCCCCATGTAGAGCCGCGGCATCACCGGGAAGTGGAACGCCATCTGGCATTCGTCGTCGTTGCCGAAATATTCGACGACATCATGCGGCCACTGGTTGGCCTCGCAGAGCAGGATCCGGCCGGGGAACTCGGTGTCCACCATCCGCCGCACCGCCTTGAGGATCCGATGGGTGCCGCCCAGGTTCTCGCAGTTGGTGCCGTCCTCCTCGATCAGATAGGGGACCGCGTCCAACCGGAAGCCGTCGATGCCCATCCGCAGCCAGAAGCGGATCGCCTCCAGCATCTCGACCAGCACCTTCGGGTTCTCGAAGTTGAGGTCGGGCTGGTGGGAATAGAAGCGGTGCCAGAAGTACTGCCCGCGGACCTCGTCATAGGTCCAGTTGGAGGCCTCGGTGTCGACGAAGATGATCCGGGCATCGGAGTACGCCTCGGGCACCTGGCCCTCGGCGGGGCCGCCGTCGGACCAGACGTAGTAGTCGCCGTAGGGCCCGTCGGGATCGCTGCGGGACTGCTGGAACCACGGATGCTGATCGGAGGTGTGGTTCATCACGAAGTCGATGATGATCCGGATGCCGCGCTCGTGGGCGCCCTCGACGAACTGCCGGAACTCATCGACGGTGCCGAGCAGCGGCAGCACCGAGGTGTAGTCGCTGACGTCGTAACCGCCGTCCAGCAGCGGGGAGGGGAAGAACGGCGGCAGCCACAGGCAGTCCACGCCGAGCCACTGCAGATAGTCGAGTTTCTCTGCCAGGCCGGCGAAATCGCCGATGCCGTCACCGTTGGAGTCGTGGAAGCTGCGGACCAGGACCTCGTAGAAGACCGCCTTCTTGAACCACTCGTGGTCCGTGGGATCCATGCCGGCGTCCGCGGGCAGCAGCGGCTCCTCCGTCGGATGGGTGTCGACCGTCTCAGTCACAGATGGATCACCGATTCTCGACGACCAGCACGTGGGCCGGGTCGGCCGGGGTCAGTCGGACGAAATTGCGTGCACCCCAACGGAAATCCTGGCCGGTGATGACGTCGTGGACCTCCAGCACCGAGTCCTGGGCGCGGCCCAGGGCGGCCATGTCCAGATAGACCTCGGACTCCTGGGTGGCGTGCGGATCGAGACTGCAGGCCACGATCACCGTCGAATCCCCATCGGTCTTGGAATAGGCGATGATCTGGCTGTTCGGGACGTGGTGGAAGGTGATGTCACGCAATTGCTGCAGCGCCGGCTGCTCGTTGCGGACCTTGTTGAGCATGGTGATCAACCCGTTGAGGTTGCCCTGCTCGCCACCCGACCAGTCCCGCGGTCGGAACTGGTACTTCTCCGAATCGAGGTATTCCTCGCCGCCGACGCGCAGCGGCTCGCCCTCGAACAGCTCGTAGCCCGAATACAGTCCCCAGTTCGGCGACAGGGTCGCCGCCAGCACCGCGCGGATCGCGAACCCGGCCGGCCCGGAGGTCTGCAGGAACTTCGGGTTGATGTCGGGGGTGTTCACCCAGAAGTTGGGCCGATAGAAGGAATCCATCTCGGTGGTCAGCTCACCGAGGTATTCCTCCAGCTCCCACTTCTCGTTGCGCCAGGTGAAGTAGGTGTAGGACTGCTGGTAGCCGACCTTGCCGAGCAGGTGCATCATCTCCGGCTTGGTGAACGCCTCGGCGAGGAAGAGCACGTCGGGATCGGTGCGCCGGACCTCGGCGAGCAGCCAGGCCCAGAACTCCACCGGCTTGGTGTGCGGGTTGTCGACGCGGAAGATCCGCACCCCATGCGACATCCACAGCTTCAGCAGCCGCAGCGACTCCTTGTAGATCCCGGAGCGGTCCCGGTCGAAGTTGATCGGGTAGATGTCCTGGTACTTCTTCGGCGGATTCTCCGCGTACGCGATGGTGCCGTCGATGCGCTCGGTGAACCATTCGGGATGCTCGGTGACCCATGGGTGGTCCGGGGAGGCCTGCAGGGCGAAGTCCATCGCCACCTCCAGGCCCAGCTCGTTGGCCCGGGCGACGAACCGGTCGAAGGCGTCCCAGTCACCGAGCTCGGGGTGCAGGGCGTCGTGGCCGCCGTCGGTGTTGCCGATCGCCCACGGCGAGCCGGGGTCGGCCGGGCCGGGGGTGAGGGTGTTGTTCGGGCCCTTGCGGAACTGCGAGCCGATCGGGTGGATCGGCGGCAGGTAGACGACGTCGAAGCCCATCTCGGCGGCCGCCTCGAGCCGTTCGTGGGAGGAGTCGAAGCCGCCGGAGATCCAGCGCTTGTTCTCCTGGTCGTAGCGGGCGCCCTGGGAGCGGGGGAAGAACTCGTACCAGGCGCTGAACAGCGCGCGGCGACGATCCACGAACAACGGGTAGTCCGGGGTGGGGGTGACCAGCCGGCGCGGACCGTATTTCGTCATCAGCGCGCGCACGTCCCGGTGGGTCAACTGCTCCAGCCGGTCGCCGACCGGCGAGTCCGGGTCGCAGAGCGGTTCGAGCTGCTCCAGCCGGCGGGTGGCCGCCTCGTCACCGGCCTGCCGCGCGGCGGCCGCCGCCTCGGCGTACAACTGCTTGCCCTCGGCGAGCACCAGCGCCACATCGAGCCCGACCGGCAGCTTGATCTCGGCATGGTGCAGCCAGGTCGCCCACGGGTCGTCCCAGCCCTCGATGCGGAAGGTCCAGTTCCCGGGCCGGTCGGGGCGGACGTACGCCTCCCAGCGGTCGAAGCCGACCGGTTCACCGGGGGCCATGTCGACGCGGTGCTCGACGCCATCGGGATCGGTCAGGATCACCGCGGCGTTCACCGAATCGTGCCCCTCGCGGAGCACGGTCGCGCGGATCGGGATCCGCTCGCCCTCGGTGGCCTTCGCCGAATAGGCGCCGCCTTCAATGACCGGGGAAACCTTGCTGACCGGGATCCGGCCGATGATGTGGCCGAGGTCGGCGACCACGGTCGTGTCCGCATGCGGCGCGGGGCTTGTCTCCTCGACGGCGCGCCGGGCCGGCTGGTTCGTCTCGGGCAGGGTGCTGTCGGGCCTGTTGGCAGTCACGTGACCAACGTAGCGGCCACGTCGAACGCTGTCAGGATGGGGACGGCCGGTAGGTTGACCCCGTGCGTGCAATTCGTCGTTTCGTCGTGCAGCCGGTCCTCCCCGAGCCGCTGCGTCCCCTGGAAGAACTCGCCACCAATCTGCGCTGGTCCTGGCACCAGGGCACCCGCGAACTGTTCCGTGCGGTCGACCCGAAGCTGTGGGACGCCGTCGGACACGACCCGATCCGGCTGCTCTCCCAGGTCGATCCGGCCCGGCTGCAGAAGCTGAGCGCCGACCCCAAGTTCGTCCGCAACCTGGACCGGGCCCGTGAGGACCTGGCCGAATACCGATCCGCCGAGCTGTGGTTCCAGCAGTACGCCGCGGGCCAGGACGGCGAGGACGCTGGCCGGGACGCCGCCGGGACGCCCGCGCCGCGGGCGGTGGCGTACTTCTCCGCCGAATTCGGCATCTCCGAGGTGCTGCCGATCTATTCCGGCGGCCTGGGCATCCTGGCCGGCGACCACCTCAAGGCGGCCTCCGACCTGGGCGTACCGATCATCGGTGTCGGACTGTTCTATCGACACGGCTACTTCCGGCAGTCGCTGGATGCCAGCGGCTGGCAGCAGGAGCGCTACCCGACCCTGGACGCCAGCGCGCTGCCCGTCTCGCCGCTGACCGAGAACGGTGAGCAGGTGACCATCGAGGTCGAGGTGCGCAACCGGACGCTGCGGGCCGCGCTCTGGGTGGTGCAGGTCGGCCGAGTGCCGCTGGTGCTGATGGACGCCGACATCGAGGGCAATGCCGATGACCAGCGGATGATCACCGACCGGCTCTACGGCGGGGGCACCGAGCACCGGCTCGCCCAGGAGGTGCTGCTCGGCATCGGCGGCGTCCGCGCGGTCCGCGCGTACTGCCGGATCACCGGCCATCCGGAACCCGACGTCCACCACGCCAACGAGGGCCACGCCGGATTCCTCGGCTTGGAACGGATCCGCGAATATCTGGGCCAGGGGATGGACTTCGACGCCGCGGTCGAACGGACCCGGGCGGGCAATGTGTTCACCACCCACACCCCGGTACCGGCCGGTATCGACCGGTTCCCCCGCGAGCTGATCGTCGACCAGTTCCAGCACTTCGACGGACTGCCGCTGGACCGGATCCTGGCGCTCGGCGCCGAGGACTACGAAGGCGGGGACCCGGGCCGGTTCAACATGGCGGTGATGGGCTTCCGGCTCGGCCAGCGCGCCAACGGGGTGTCCCAGCTGCACGGCGAGGTGTCCCGGGAGATGTTCCACGGCCTGTGGCCGGCCTACGACGTCTCCGAGGTGCCGATCGGCGCGATCACCAACGGGGTGCACCACCGCACCTGGATCCACCCCGAGCTGCTGGAGCTGCTGCAGAGCCCGACCGGGGACGCCGACACGGTATTGGACGGCTACGACTGGTCCGGCCTGGACGATGTCGATGACAACACCATCTGGTCGCTGAAACGGCAGATGCGCGGCGATCTGATCTCCGAGGCGCGACAGCGGCTGGCGGCGTCCTGCCGCAACCGCGGCATCTCCGCCGACTGGGTGGGCGGCGCGCTGGACCCGAAGGTGCTCACCATCGGCTTCGCCCGCCGCGGCGCCTCCTACAAGCGGCTGACGCTGATGCTCACCGACCGGGACCGGCTGAAGCGGCTGCTGCTGGATCCGCAGCGGCCGGTGCAGATCGTGATCGCCGGCAAATCGCATCCGGCCGACGACACCGGCAAGGCCCTGATCCAGACGATGGTGCAGTTCGCCGACGACGAGGAGATCCGGCACCGGATCGTGTTCCTGCCCGATTACGACATCTCGCTGGCCCGGCCGCTCTATCCGGGGTGTGATGTCTGGCTGAACAATCCGCTGCGGCCCTATGAGGCGTGCGGCACCTCGGGGATGAAGGCGGCGCTGAACGGGGCGGCGAATCTGTCGATCCGCGACGGCTGGTGGGACGAGTGGTACGACCCGCGCTGGGGCTGGGAGATCCCGTCCGCGGAGGGGATCAGCGACCCGGCCGCCCGGGACGCCGCCGAGGCGCGCTCGCTCTACGAGATCATCGAGAACGAGATCGTGCCGCGCTACTACGACGTGGACGCCAATGGCCTGCCGCAGCGCTGGATCCAGATGATCCGCGACACCATTTCCGGGCTCGGGCCGCGGGTGCTGGCCTCGCGGATGGTGCGCGACTACGTCACCGAGTTGTACGCCCCCGCGGCGCGCGCGCAGCGGGCGATGGACGCCGCCTGTGCCGGTGAACTCGCCGCCTGGAAACGCCGGATCCGGGCCGCCTGGCCCCAGGTGCGCGTCGAGCACGTGGAATCCAGCAACACCGGCACCGTCGAGGTCGGCCAGCAGATCGCCTTCTCCGCCCAGGTCAGGCTCGGCGAGCTGACACCCGAGGATGTCGAGGTGCAGCTGGTCTCCGGATCGTTGGACGCCGACGACGAACTGCACGACGTGACCACCGTCGTGATGAACGGGGCCGGCGCGGCGGCGGTGGATGCGGAGGGGTATCGCCGCTACCAGGTCACCCGGGAGGCCGGGCAGACCGGCCTGGTCGGATTCACCGTCCGCGTGGTGCCCCGGCACCAGCTGCTGGCCACCCCGGCCGAGCTGGGGGTGGCCGCCCTGCCGCTGGGTACCATGTGAGTGCTGCGGTGCAGCCGGTCGACGCCGGGCCCCGGCAGGGGGCTCGGCCAGACGCCCGGCAGATCGCTCGGCGGTGGTGGGCGGTGCTGGTGCTGGCACTGCTGGCCGGACTGTGCATGCTCGCCTTCCCGCTGGCACCGGTGTTGCAGCACACCGCGACCTATCAGTGGCGCAGCGCCGACGGCCCCGTCGCGTTGCCGCTGAACCCCTACCGACCCGAGCGAGTGACGCTGTCGTTGGACTGTGCGGTGATCGGACCCGATGCCGGGCCGGTGCTGACGACGGTGCGTGCGGTCGATCCGGATCTGCGGTCCGGGCGGCTCGATGTCGCGGTCCGCGGTGGGGAACTGGTGCTGACCAGCCGGGGGACCGAGGTGCGCGCTGGGGCGTACCCGTGTGGGCGGGTGGTCGTTTCGATGGACTCGGCGGGGACCCGGGTTTCGCGCGATGGCGTGGTGCTCGTCGATCGACGGGGGGATCTGCGGCCGGCCATCGACGGTTTCTCCGGGCCGGGGGACTGGCCGCCCGATGTCGTCGACGATCCGATCAGCCAGGGGGAACCGGGGTCGTTCACGCGGACCCCGGCACCGGTGGCTCCGGGTATCGAGGCCGAGGTCGTCGCGGACACCCAGTGGGACAGTTCGCCGACCGGGTTGAAGATCGCACTCGGTGTCGTTGCCGGCGTGTTTCTCCTTGCTGCACTGGTGTTCGCGGTGCTGGCCGACCGTCGGCCGCGGCAACCATCGGCGCCGCCGCGGCGTACCCGCGGTGGATTCTGGAAGCGGCACTGGGACGATCTGGTGCTGGTACCGGTGTTCGCGTTCGGGGTGATCGCCGGCGGCGCGACCGACGACGACGGGTTCATCGCGCAGATCCTGCGGACCCGGACGATGAGCGGCTATCTGGGCAACTATGTGCGCTGGAACAACGCCCCGGAGGCACCGTTCGGCTGGTTCTACGAGCTGTTGTCGCGGTGGGGCGCGGTGTCCTGGGAGTCGGTCTGGTTGCGGCTTCTGCCCTTGCTGGTGGCAATTCTCGGCTGGGTGGTGGTACGCCACGGTCTGCTGCCGCGGCTGGTATCGCGGCCGGGCACCTGGGTGCGGCTCACGCTGCTCGCCGGCTTCGCTGGCTTCTGGCTGGTGTTCTGCAACGCGCTGCGGCCCGAGCTGTGGTTCGCGGTTGGCTCGGGAATCGTTGTGTGGTGCGTGTTGGTGGCGCTGCACCGGCGGTGGGTCTGGCCGTTGCTGGTCGGTGCACTGGTGGCCGGACTCACCGTCGGCGTCGGGCCGACGGGGCTGCTCGCGCTGGCACCATTCGTGGTCGCCGTCCGGCCGCTGTGGCGATGGCTCCGGCACGACCGGTTGCGGTTGGCGGCGGTCTCGGTTGCCTGGTTGGCCTGCCTGGGTGCGGTGGTGCCGATCATGTTCGCCGATCAGAGCCTCACCTCGGTGCTGTCGTCGAACTCCGCCCGCGCGACCTATGGGCCGGTTTTTCCTGTCTGGATGGACCCGATCCGCTACTGGCGGTTGTACCAGTCGTATGCCGCGCGGCAGTGGACGGTCTATCTGGCCGCGGTGGCGCTGGTGCTGCTGGGTTGGCGATTGTGGCGGGTACGCCGGGGAGCGGTGGGGATGCTCTCCGGGGTGAACCGGCGGGTCGCCTGGCTGGTCGTCGGCACCGCGCTCGGGCTGGTGGTGGCGATGGCGCTGAGCCCGACGAAGCTGCCGCACCACTTCGGATCACTGCTGCTCCTCGGACCGCTCGCGATGGCCGCCTGCGTGCGGCTGGTGGAGCGCGATCGCGGGCGGGGATTCGCCGCGGTGCTGCTCGGTGGCTCGGTGGCGATGTTCGGGATTTCCCTGCACGGCAACAACACCTGGTGGAAGCTGTCCACCCTCGGGCTGCTCGCGGACAAGAACCCGCTGCGGGTCGGGCCGGTACCGGTGTGGCCGTTCGTGGTGCTCGCCGGTGTGCTGCTCGGGGTCTGCATCTGGCGGGGTCTTCCCGGGTGGCTGCGGGCCGGTCGGCCGCGGGCCGGTCGGCTGCGGGCCGGTTGGCGCGCGGGCCGCGCCGCTGGGGCGTACACCCTGGGGGTGGTGGTGCTGGTCGGATCGCAGTACGCGAACTTCGCCCAGGCAGCGATCCTGCGGGGACCGGACCGCTACACGATGGCGTCGGCGGTGCTGTCGGCGATGGCGGGGGAGCCGTGCAAGCTGGCGCGTTCGCTGGCCTACGAGCCCGATCCGTCGGCGGGGGTGCTGCGCACCAGCGGGGCGATGCCGTTCGACGGGACGGATGCGGGATTGCCTGTCTGGACAGCGAATCCGGCCGCCCCGGATCGGCTGGAGACCGGTTGGTACGACTGGTCCGATTCGGTCCACGGAGGGGGGCGATGGCCGCTGGTGATCGCCGCCTCGGGCCTCGATGCCGGGCACCGCGTCCGGGTGGAGTTCAACGACGGTTCGTCGAAGCAACTGTCGGCGACGCGCAAAACCCTGGGCACGAGCGCGCTGAGCGATATCCGGGTGGAGCCCGGGAACCGGGTGTCCAGCTTCCGGCTGGTCGCCGAGTCGGACGGGGCGCCGATGCCGGATCCGAAGACCGGGGAGGTCGAGCCGTTCGTGGTGTCCGCACCCCGGGTACCGGTGACTCGGCCGCTGCTCGAGCTGGTGCAGGAGAAGAAGGTCGCGATCGCCTGGAATCTCGCCTTCTTCGGGCCGTGCTTCGACACTCCGCGGGAGAGCCGGGGTCGGGTCGAGATCGCGGATTATCTGCTGTCTGACTCCCGGCAACCGGGCAACATCAGCTACAACTCCCGCAGTGGTGGCCCGTTCGCCGGCGTACTCGGCCTGACCGTGCCCTCCCGGGTACCGGTCTATGCCCTTGACGATTACAGCGAGTCCGACATGTCCGCGCTCGACCTGGTGCGCCTCGACCCGATGTATGGAACCGACGCCGGCGCACCGATTCTCGGCGGCCGCGTACGCAACGGTTGGGATCCCGTCCCCACCGTCCCCTGATCCCGTTCGTCGCTTAGCTCGCGCCATCACGTTCATCGAGCAGCTCGCGCAGCAAGCGCCGTCTCACGTTCATCGAGTAGCTCGCGCAGCGAGCGCCGTCTCACGTTCATCGAGTAGCTCGCGCAGCGAGCGCCGTCTCACGTTCATCGAGTAGCTCGCGCAGCGAGCGTGTCGAGATGAACCCGCCGAGCACCGGTTCGCGCCTCAGGAGCGGACGCACGCTCTCGTCCTGCTCAGCCCGCCGAAATCTGCGGCTCGATTCCCAATCGGTGCCCAGATCGGTCGATTCTGCGATCGAGCCGCAAATCTCGCAGGCCGCGCTGGCGGGGCGGGTCCAGCGCACCGGGGTCGGTGGCGGTGAAGTCGTCGCGATCACGCGGCCAACTCAACCCGTGAATTGCACACCCTCTCACCGCGGGTCGGGAGAGCTGTCCAGATCACCAGCCGTACACGCCGTGCAGCGAGCGGACTGGCGAGTGTGGATAAAGAGCTGGCCCCCGAACCGCGGGAGCGGCAGACTGTTCGGCATCCCACCACCCCGGGGAGGGTCCGATGGTTGCTCGACGCAGTGCCGCGTTGCTTTCGGTGCTGGCATTCGCCCTGGTCGGATGTAATACCAGTTCTGCGGGCGGACAACCGGGGGAGACGAGCACCGGTACGCCGGGTCCGGCGACGAGTGCGTCGGCGACACCCTCCGCCAGCCCGACGCCCAGCCAGGAGGAGCTCACCAAGCAGGCCCAGGCGGCCTACCAGATCGCCTTCGATGAGTTCGAGCGATTGTCCCGCGAAGGGGGAGCAGATCAACCGTCCGCGAAGATGCTCGAGGTCGAGGACCCGGGGTATCTGGATCTGGACATGGCCTTTCTGAGAGATCAGAAGGCAGTGGGTTACCGGGTCGAGGGGGCCCCGGCCACGACGAAGAGTCGTTCCGTGCCAAGCGCGGAGAAGAGCGGTTCGGATCGGCGACTGACCCTTCAGGTCTGTGAGGATCGACGAGGTTCCTCGGCCGTCTACCCGAACGGAGCCACAGAGCGCAATCGACTCTGGCAGGGTTTCGTCTACGGCAAACTGGTGAACGGCCGAGTCAAGCTGGTCGACATCGAAACTTCTGAGGTCCAGCAATGCGACTGGTGAAGCTGACTTGCTCGGCTGGGGCACTTGTCCTGGTGTTATCGGTCGCTACGGAGGCATCCGCCTTCAGTCCCCCGGGGAAAGGGGGCAACGCGGGCTCAGCGATCGCGCAGCAGACCAACAACGGGGCAAAGTTGACTGGGACCGAGCGGGATCGACCACAGGATCCGGACCCTCCCGCGGAGCAGGCGCCTACCGCTGGCGGCAGGTCGAGTCGTAGCGGCGGTGGCGGAGGAAGTTCCGGTCCCTCGTATCCCCAGTCTGTACTGGATGACCCTGGGTTGGTCAATGGATCAATGACTGCGGCCGAGGTGGTACAGGCGCAGTGCGCGATGCTGGCGGTCACCGGGAACACCGCGTCGATGTGTCAGCCCGCGGCGCCGAGTGGGCCCGGTCCGGCACCCGCCGCACCGCCACCGCCGGATCCGCGCGAGGTCGCCCGCCGAGCCGTGCTGCAGTTGGAGATCCCGGCGCCCACCGCGAACATCGGGCCGGACCCGAAGGTCAACGAATGGAAGATGGCGGTCGTCGGCTACCCGCTCTGGCTCTGGAGCACCGGGCCCGATCGGATCGACCGCACCGTCACGGAGCAGGGCATCACCCTGAACCTGTCCGCCCGCCGGGTCACCACGAAGTTCGACCTCGGTGACGGCACCGTCAAGTTCTGCGGGATGACGACGCCCTACCATCCGGGAGTGCAACCCGGTACCGAGTCACCGAGCTGCGGCCACCGCTATCAGGAACCCTCACTGCCCAAGGGAAAATACTCGGTCGCCGCGACCACCCGCTGGGAGATCAGTTGGTCCGCACTGGGCCAGTCCGGTGTACTCCCGCTGGAGCGCCAGGGACCGGTCACCCAGCTGCCGGTCGGGGAGCTGGTCTCGGTCCGTACCGGTGGCTGAACCGACACCCACACCCATCGAGTAGTTCGCGCAGCGAGCGTGTACCCCACGTTCATCGAGTAGCTCGCGCAGCGAGCGTGTCGAGATGAACCCCAGCAATCTCGTTGTGCACAGGCGATTCCGCGAATCTCTCCACCCAGCTTTTGTCAGTGCTCCCTGTTTGACTGGATCCATGAACAGCAACTGAGCCGATCAGCAGACCGGGGTCGGCATGGCCTCGGTCGAGGCGGTCGTGCCCTCGCTGACCCGACTGGCGCTGCTCACCGACAAGGAGGTTCTGGCCACCGTCGAAGAACTCGATCGGCTCGTATCCCTCGCCCATGCCGCCCGTGCGAGGGTGATCGCGGAGGTCGAGCGCCGCGAAGCTGCCGAGCGTGTCCACCTGTGTTCCACGGCCACGTTCCTCCGGAGTACGCACGGCCGCACCGGTCGATAGGCCCGCGCGCTGGTTCGCGAGGCGATGGAGCTGGACCGGTTCTCGACGGTCTTCGATGCATTCGCCAAGGGACGGGTGTCGGTCGATCAGGCGCAGGGAATCCTGGCAGGATTGAAGAAGCTTCCTGCAGACCTTCCGTCGGCCGCCAGTGACACGGCGCAGACGATGATGGTCCATTTCGCCGACCAGTTCGACCCCGACGATCTGCGGCGGATGTCCCGAGCGATCTGGGAGCGTCTCGATCCCGACGGCTTCGACTCCGCCGATGCGGCCCGTCTGGAAGCCGAGCAGCGGTCGGCCGAGCAGCACCGGTGCCTGTCGATCGTTCCCGACGGGTGGCTCGATGATTATCGCCGGATCGGTTCCGCTGGCCGACGGGGAACAGCTGCGGGTGCTCGTCGACGCTCATGCCCAATCGATATGGGCCCGCTGCGCCGAGCAGCCACCGGGCCGTCAGGTGCCGATGACCAGAGCCCAGGCCCGGGCAGATGCGCTGCTGCTGATCATCCGCCGGGCGACCGCAACCGCTGACGCGCCCAGCCACGGCGGCGATCGACCCAGGATCACCGTGCTCACGACGCTGGACGACCTGCGCGCGGGACTGGCGTCCGCGCAGGTTCCTTGCGGAGAACAGCTTTCGGCGACCGAGGTACGCCGACTCGCCTGTGACGCCGACATCCTCCCGATCACCCTGGACGGCAAGGGGATCCCGCTGGACGTGGGCCAGCTGCACCGGCTGGTCACCCCCGGCATCAGGGCGGCGCTGGGGGCGCGGGACCGGGGATGCGTCTTCCCTGGCTGCGACCGGCCGCCCGGTGACTGCGAAGCCCACCACGTGCGACCGTGGTGGGCGGACGGCCCGACATGCCTGGCCAACCTGGCCCTGCTCTGCCCGCATCATCACCGAACGGTCGAACCCGGCCGCGACAGACCCTGGGATCGGGACAATCCGTACCGTTGGGCGATCCGCATGGTCGAAGGGCTTCCGGTGATCATCCCGCCGGCATTGTTCGACCCGGTCCGTCGTCCGCGCCGCCACGCCCGCTTCCTGATGTGACAGCATTGATGCCATGGGTGATGCCGTCCGACTCGTCCGATCCGATGCGCTCAGCGATGTCGCCGAGTACGCCTACGCGGCGGCTGTCGAGCCGGGCGCGAGGCTGATCTTCCTCGCCGGCGCCTGCCCGCTGCAACCGGACGGTTCGACCGCGGCGGTCGGTGACTATGCCGGTCAGGCAGCCAGCTGCGTCGAGAACCTGGCCGAGGCCCTGCGCGCCGCCGGAGCGACGATCGCGGACGTGGTGAGTACGCGCGTGCTGGTCGCCTCCACCCGGCAGGCCGACCTGGTCGCGGCCTGGGAGGTCGTACGGGACGCGTTCGGCGACCACGATGTGCCCAGCACCCTGATGGGTGTCACGGTGCTGGGCTACGACGATCAGCTCGTCGAGATCGAGGCCGTCGCCGCCGTCGTGGATTGACACGCGCGTCGGTTGGGTCGTGGCCCTTCGACACGCGGCCATTGCTCCGTTCGCTGCGCATGGCCGCTACTCGGGCAGCGTGGGCTTCCGGGGTCAGAGGTCGACGACCTCGAACTGGAGGATGTCCATCGAGGTGCTCACCGAGGGTTCGGTACGCGGGGTGCGGGCGGAGCGCCAGTTCTCGAAATCCTGCTGGCTCGCCCAGCGGGTCACCACGAAGTACTGGCCGCGCCCGTCGGTGGGGCGCAACAGTTGGAATCCCTCGAATCCCGGCGCCCCGTCGACCGAGTGCTTGCGAGCGGCGAACCGCTGCTCCAACTCGGGCCCGGCGTTCTCCGGGACTTCAAGGGCATTGATGACAACAACGGACATGGACTGTTCCTTCCAGGACAGAACTTCCAGAAACTACTACGGAATGTAGTATAGGCCCGTGCTGTCAGGGGTGCACGTCGAGCACCATCTCCTGGGCGGTCGGCATGCCCTCCTCTCCAAGCACTCCGCGCTGCCGGATCGTGCGGCTCAGCGGTCGCTCCGCATGGGCCGATTCATGTTCCTGCAGGGCCAGCATCGGGCCCATCCCCGACAACACCGTCGCCGCCGGATCCGCACCCTCGCCGGGCCACTCGCTGCGGCAGCTCAGCTCCCGGCGGGCGGGCAGCACGCCGGCCACCACCTCCAGGGAGGTCGGCAGGAGTCCTGCGGTGCGTTCGCCGACCGCGGCCACCAGCGCGTCCCAGTCGCCCTCCCGCGGGTCGGTCGGCACCGGCCAGGCCAGAGTCAGCGCCACCGAGCCGGGATCGCCCCCCTCATCCATGGCGGTCCAGAACACCCCGTTCGCGTGGTTGCCGCGACCGGCCAGTTCCTCGAACAGGACGCCGAAACAGCGATTGGCGATCTCATTGTCGCCGAGTGCCTCGAGCACCGCATCGCCCGATTCGTCCTCGGTGAAGTCCTCGGTGATCCGTACTCCGGCCCAGGCCTGCGGACCTGCCGCGGTCACCGTCACCGGCCAGTCGGTCGCGTCGAAACCGTCGATCGCCTCGGCGACCAACAGCGCCTCATCCTCCGCCGATCGCCTCCGGCGCAGGGATTCCCGGTGCTCGGCGATCGAGAACGAGTCCAGATCGGCCAGCTCCGCCATCGGCACCGCGGCCTCCCGCAGTGCGCGCACCAGCATCCCGGTGCGCACCTGCTCCGGCGCGTACCGGCGGTAACCGTTGATCGGGTCCACCGAGGCCGGCAACAGAATCCCGCGCTCGGCGTACAGGCGAAGCGCTCGCTGGGTCAGACCGGTCTGCAGGGCGAACTCGCCGATCGTCAGGTGCTGGTTGTTCAGGTTGTCAGGCATCTGCCGTTCCTCTCATCGTGGGGCGTGAACACCACGGTGAGCCCTGACCGAGGGTGAGGGTCAAGCAGCCCGCTGGGGCAGTTCCGCGCGTAGCACGACGACCGATCGTCCGGGAATCGTCAGCTTCGCACCGGGCAGCAGAAGTTCTTCCTCGGCAGGGAATTCGCCATCAAAACCGGAGTGCACGGTGACCCGCCAGCCCACGCCCCACGGCTCACCCGGCAGGGTGACCTCGGTGGCCTGCGGATCGGCGTGGAACCAGAGCAGGAACGCCGAATCGGCGTCCGAGGTGTACATGCCCAGGGTCCGTCGACCACCGTCGTTCCACTCACCGTCACCCATCTGGCCGCCGCCCTGATGGAACCAGGCCAGGTCCAGCCGGCCGACGCCCTTGCCGTCGGCGTCGGTGACCTCCTCGCTGTGCCGGAACACCTCCGGCCGCAGGGCCGGATGCTCGGCGCGCAACTGGAGCAGTTTCTGGGTCATCCCGGTCAGATCCCGCCAGGCCTCCTGGGTGTCCCAGTGCACCCAGGAGATGGGGGAGTCCTGGCAGTAGGCATTGTTGTTGCCGCCCTGCGTACGCCCCATCTCATCACCGGCGGTGATCATCGGCACACCCATCGCCAGACAGAGGGTGGCCATCATGTTCTTGGTCTGCCGGTGACGCAGCGCGTTGATGCCCGGATCGTCGGTTTCGCCTTCGTGGCCACAGTTCCAGGACCGGTTGTCATCCGTGCCGTCCCGGTTCTCCTCACCATTGGCCTCGTTGTGCTTGCGGTCATAGGTGACCAGATCGCGCAGGGTGAAACCGTCGTGGGCGGTGACGAAGTTGATCGAGGCGGTCACCGACCGGCCGTCCCGGTCGTAGGTGTCCGGCGAACCGCAGAGCCGGCCGGCCAGCTCGGAGACCCCGGAGATCGCGCCGCGCCACCAGTCGCGGGTGAAGTTGCGGAAGTGGTCGTTCCACTCGCTCCAGCCCGGACCCCAGTTGCCGACCTGGTAGCCGTAGGGCCCCATGTCCCAGGGCTCGGCGATCAGCTTGATGCCCTCGAACGCCGGATCCTCGGCGATCCGCTGCTTGAACGCGTGATTCTGATCCACGTAATGGTTCTCGTCGCGGATCAGCTCGCTGGCCAGGTCGAAGCGGAAACCGTCGACACCCATCTCGGTGACCCAGTAACGCATCGAATCCAGCACCAGATCGAGCACCCCGGGCTGGGAGGTGTCGACCGAGTTGCCGCAACCGGTGACGTCGTAGTCGTTGCGCAGATCCTCGGTGAGCCGGTAGTAGCCGGCATGGTCGATGCCACGGAAGGACAGCGTCGGCCCCTCGTGGCCGCCCTCACCGGTGTGGTTGTAGACGACGTCGAGGATCACCTCGATGCCGGCCTCGTGCATCGCCGAGACCATCTCCTTGAACTCGGTCACCTGCTGGCCCAGCGTGCCGACCGAACAGTAGGCGGCGTGCGGGGCGAAGAAGCCGAGGGTGTTGTAACCCCAGTAGTTCGACAACCCGCGGCCGACGATGAACGGCTCGGAGACGAAGTGCTGGATCGGCAGCAACTCGATCGCGGTGACCCCGATCTCCTTCAGGTGCTGGATCACCGCCGGGTACGCCAACCCGGCGTACGTGCCGCGCAGATGTTCGGGAACCGCCGGATGGTTCTGGGTGTAGCCCTTGACGTGGGTCTCGTAGATCACCGACTCCGACAGCGGCACCCGTCGCTCCAACGGTGTCGGGCGCGGGCTGTCGGCGACGACCACGCTCAGCGGCACGGCTTCGGAGGAGTCGGTCGGGTCGAGCTCGTAGTCGTCACCGGCCGGGTGGTCCAGGATCGGGCCGTTGTAGTCCACGCCGGCGGTGATCGCCCGGGCGTAGGGATCGAGCAGCAGTCGCGCCGGGTTGAACCGGGCACCGGCCGCCGGATCCCAGTCGCCGTGCACCCGGAAGCCGTAACGCTGCTCCTCCTCCACCTCGGGCACGAAGAGCACCCAGACCCCGTCGTCGTTGCGGGTCATGTCGTGGTTGCGCTGGCCGCGGTCCTCATCCACCAGCGCGAGCTCCACGCGAGTCGCCCGCGGGGCCCAGAGCGCGAAATGGCAGCCGCCGTCGCGGACTCGCGCTCCGAGGATCGAGCTGTCCACCGGTGCGGGCAGGTCCATGGCCATCGTCTCGAGTCCTCCTGGGTGTGACACATCGGGAAGTGCGGCTCCCGGGGGGAGGCGCAACAGTCCATTGTGCCCCACGGTAGGCAACAGGGGGTCCGGGCGCGCTGCCGGGGGACTCCTCTAGGCTCGGGGCATGACGGAACAGCCAGCCACGCCGCAGCCGACCGACTTCGATTCGGGCAGCGAGTTCGTACGCCTGGAGGTCGCCGACGGCGTCGGCGTGCTGCGGGTGGATCGGCCCAAGATGAATCCGCTCGATCTGAGCATCCAGCTGGCCATCGGCCGGGTCGCCCGTGAGGTCGCCGGCCGCGCCGACCTCGCCGCGCTCGTCGTCACCGGCGGGGACAAGGTGTTCGCCGCCGGTGCCGACATCAAGGAGATGCAGGCCCTCGGCGCGACCGACATGATCGCCCAGATCGACGCCATGCACGACGCCTTCGAGCAGCTGGCCCGCGTACCGAAACCGACGATCGCCGCGATCAACGGGTACGCCCTGGGCGGCGGCCTGGAACTGGCGCTGGTCTGCGACGTCCGGTTCGCCGCCGAGGACGCCAAGGTCGGCCTGCCCGAGATCACCCTCGGCGTCGTCCCGGGGCTCGGCGGCACCCAGCGGCTCACCCGGCTGGTCGGCTCCGGCCGGGCCAAGGAGATGATCTTCACCGGCCGGATGGTCGAGGCCGCCGAGGCCGAGCGGATCGGGCTGGTGGAGCGGGTGCTGCCCGCCGACCAGGTGCAGTCCGCGGCCCTGGACTGGGCGCGGCAGTTCGTCGGCGGCCCCGCGGTCGCGCTGCGGGCCGCCAAGGCGCTGGTCGACCGCGGTGGCGAGGTCGACCTGGTCACCGGTCTGCAGCTGGAGAAGACCTGGTTCAGCGCGCTGTTCGGCACCGAGGACCGCCGGATCGGCATGGACGCCTTCGTGAACAAGGAGAAGGCCCGGTTCGAGGGCCGCTGAGCGCGCCGGGTTGCCGGTAAAGTTACCCGTGGGTAATATTCTAGGCTGAGCAGGGATTTCGCCGCTGAAGTCGTTCCGCCGAGGCGGAGAGAGTGGGAGAGATGAAGATCGTCACACTGGTCAAGCACGTGCCCGATGCAACCGGCGAGCGCAGCTTCGCCGAGGACGGCACCGTGGACCGGGCGGCCGCCGACGGCCTGTTGTCGGAGCTGGATGAGTACGCGATCGAACAGTCGCTGCAGGTCGCCGAGTCCGGTGGCGCGGGCGGTGAGGTCGAGATCGTCGCGCTGACCCTGGGCCCGGACGACGCCGCCGATGCGCTCAAGAAGGCCCTGCAGATGGGCGCCACCTCCGGCGTACACATCAATGACGAGGCCCTGCACGGCTCCGACGCGCTGGCCACCAGCGCCGTGCTCGCCGCCGCCATCGGCAAGCTGCAGCCCGACCTGGTGGTCACCGGGATGTCCTCCACCGACGGCTCGATGGGCGTCATCCCGGCGATGCTGGCCGAGCGTCTCGGCTGGCCCGCGGTGACCTTCGGCGTCGACCTGAAGGTGGACGGCACCAAGGTCTCGATCCGCCGCGACGGTGACGTCGCCTCCCAGACCATCGAGGCCGAACTGCCCGCCGTGGTCTCGGTCACCGACCAGTCCGGCGAGGCCCGCTACCCCTCGATGAAGGGGATCATGGCGGCCAAGAAGAAGCCCGTCGAACAGTGGGATCTGGCCGAGCTGGGTGTCGACCCGAGCACCGTCGGGCTGGCCGCGGCGTACACCAAGGTCACCGACACCACCCCGCGTCCGCCCAAGGAGGCCGGCAAGCAGGTCACCGACGAGGACGGCTCCGGTGCGCAGGCGCTGGTCGACTTCCTGGCCGCCGGCAAGTACATCTGAGACCCGAGGAGACACCCATGTCGAACGTTGTTGTGGTGGCCGAGGTCGCCGACGGACAGGTCACCAAGCCCACCCTGGAACTGCTCACCCTGGCCCGCCGGATCGGTACGCCGGTCGCGGTCGTCTTCGGCCCCGCCGGGGATGCCGCGGCCACGCTCGGCGAATACGGCGCCGAGACCGTCTACGAGGCCACCGACGAGAGCCTGTCGCAATACCTCGTCGCGCCCAAGACCGACGCCCTGCTGACCGCCGTCGCGCTGGCCGAGCCGGTCGCGGTGCTGCTGTCCTCGGGCCTGGACAACAAGGAGGTCGCGGCCCGGCTCGCGGTCAAGCTGGAGACCGGCCTGATCACCGACGCGGTGGACATCGACGCCGACGGCAACACCGTCCAGTCGGTCTTCGCCGGCAACTGGACCGTTGCCGCGAGCACCAGCACCGGGCTGCCGATCATCACCGTCAAGCCGAACTCGGTCGCCCCCGAGCCCGCTGCCGCGGCCGGCACGGTCGAGCCGCTGGAGTTCGAGCTCGATCCCGATTTCCGGCAGGCCAGCATCACCGCCGCCGAGCCGAAGAAGGCCTCCGGCCGCCCGGACCTGACCGAGGCCGCGATCGTCGTCTCCGGCGGCCGCGGCACCGGTGGCGACTTCTCCGAGGTGGAGGCGCTTGCCGATGTGCTCGGTGCCGCCGTCGGCGCCTCCCGTGCCGCGGTGGATTCCGGCTGGTACCCGCACAGCTACCAGGTCGGCCAGACCGGCAAGACCGTCTCCCCGCAGCTCTACATCGCCAACGGCATCTCCGGCGCCATCCAGCACCGGGCCGGCATGCAGACCTCGAAGGCGATCGTCGCGGTGAACAAGGATGCCGAGGCGCCGATCTTCGAACTGACCGACCTCGGCGTCGTCGGCGACCTGCACAAGGTGCTGCCCGCCGTCGTCGAGGGTGTCAAGGCCAAGCGCGCCTGAGCGGCGTACGCTGCTCGTGTGAGCGATCAGCGGATCAGCACCCTCGACCAACTGCGCGAGCACTATCCGAACGAGCCGGTCGGGCCCTCCATCGCGAAGGAGCTCGACCGGCTCTCGCCGTTGTACGCCCGCTGGATCGGCGCCTCGCCGTTCTGCGTGGTCAGCACCATCGGCGACGGCGGTCTGGACAACTCCCCACGTGGGGATGCGCCCGGTTTCGTGCGGGCCCGCGATGAGCACACCCTGGAGATTCCTGACCGGCGCGGCAACAACCGGCTGGACACCCTGCGCAACCTGCTCGCCGACGACCGGATCGGGCTGATCTTCGTCGTGCCGGGCGTCGAGGAGTGCGTCCGGGTGCGCGGCCGGGCCCACCTGTCCGTCGACCCCGAACTGCTCGAATCCCACATCATGCAGGGGAAGCGGCCGGCCAGCGTGATCGTCGTGACGGTCGAGCGGGTCTATTTCCAGTGCGCACGGGCGATGAAGCGGTCCCGGCTGTGGGACGTCGAGTCACAGGTGCCCCGAGGCGTACTGCCGACCGCCGGGATGTTCACCGAGGAGGCCGGCGGTTTCGACCGGGCGGAGCGGGAGGCATACGACGCCGCCCTCGACCAGCGCCAGCGCAGGACCCTCTACTGATGAGGCACTACCTGGACAACGCGGCCACCGCACCGATGCGGCCGGAGGCGTACGCCGCGATCACCGAGACCCTGCAGCTGACCGGCAACGCGTCCTCGCTGCACGGGTCGGGGCGACGGCTGCGGGCGGTGCTGGAGGACGCCCGCGACCAGCTGGCCGCCGACCTGGGCTGTGACCCGGTGGAGGTGGTGTTCACCTCCGGCGGGACGGAGGCGGATAACCTGGCCGTGCAGGGCGCCTGGCGGGCCCGGCCGACCGGGCGGATCGGACTTCGCGAACGTCTGGTCAGCAGCACCATCGAGCACCCCGCCGTGGCCGACACGCTGGCCGCGCTGGCCGCCGAGGGGGCCGACGTCGCCCGCTGCCCGGTGGGGGCCGATGGCCGGCTGGATCCTGAGGCGCTCGCGGCCCTGCTGGAAGTGCCCACGCTGCTGACCACGGTGATGTGGGTGAACAACGAGCTCGGGGTGGCCCAGGACCTCGCGGCGGTGGTCGACGCGGCGCGGACCGCCGGGTCGTGGGTGCACAGCGACGGCGTGCAGGCGCTCGGACACCTGCCGGTCGACTTCGCCGGTTCGGGGCTGGACCTGCTCACCGTGACCGGGCACAAGGTCGGCGGTCCGGTGGGGCTGGGAGCGCTGCTGGTACGCCGGGAACTGCCGCTTCGGGCGTACGCCTTCGGCGGCGGCCAGGAACGCGACCTGCGCTCGGGCACCGCCGCCCCGGCACTGGCCGCCGGATTCGCTGCAGCGGTGCACGCCGCCGTCACCGAGCGGAAGACCGAGGAGGCCCGGTTGGCCGGGCTGCGGGAGCGGCTGCTCGCCGGCCTGCCCGAGGACGCCCGGGTGAACGGCGGGCCGGGGTCGGCGGCGATCATCAACGTGTGGTTCCCCGGGTGCCGCTCCGACGACCTGCTGATGCTGCTCGACGGCGCTGGGATCGACTGTTCGGCCGGTTCGGCCTGCTCGGCCGGGGTGACGCGGCCCAGTGACGTGCTGCTGGCGCTGGGCCACGACGAGGCCCGGGCCACCGAGTCGCTCCGGTTCTCGCTGGGCTGGGCGAGCACCGAGGCCGACGTGGACGCCCTGCTCGCCGTGTTACCGGCCGTGGTCTCGCGGGCCCGGGCCGCCCACTGAGGGCCGGGGACCGGGGATAACCACTGACAAATCGGGACTGGGTAGGCTTGGGCGGTCCGAACGAGCGGGAGATCCAGGGAGGTGACCGAGGTGAAGGTGCTTGCAGCGATGTCCGGGGGAGTGGACTCCGCGGTGGCCGCCGCGCGCCTGGTCGACGCCGGTCACGAGGTCACCGGGATGCACCTTGCCCTGTCGAAGAACCCGCAGTCGTTCCGCTCCGGGGCCCGCGGCTGCTGCTCCAAGGAGGACGCCCACGACGCGCGGCGGGCGGCCGATCGGCTCGGCATCCCGTTCTATGTCTGGGACCTGAGCGACCGGTTCTCCGCTGACGTGGTGGACGACTTCGTCGCCGAATACGCCGCCGGGCGTACGCCGAACCCGTGCCTGCGCTGCAACGAGAAGATCAAGTTCGCCGCCGTGCTGGAGCGCGGACTCGCGCTCGGGTTCGACGCGGTGGCCACCGGCCACTACGCCCGATTGAGCACCGGGGCGGACGGCCAGGTGCAGTTGCACCGCGCGGTCGACCCGGGCAAGGACCAGTCCTATGTGCTCGGCGTGCTCGACCAGCACCAGCTGCGGCATTCGCTGTTCCCGTTGGGGGAATCGCTCAAGTCCGAGGTGCGCGAGGAGGCGGCCGCCCGCGGGCTGCGGGTGGCCAGCAAGCCCGACTCGCACGACATCTGCTTCATCCCCGACGGTGACACCGCCGGCTTCCTGGACCGCCGGCTCGGCAACCGCGCCGGTGACGTGGTCGACGAGACCGGTGCCAAGGTCGGCGAACACGACGGGGCGCACCACTTCACCGTCGGGCAGCGCCGCGGGCTGCGCCTGGGGACGCCGGCCGCCGACGGGCGTCCGCGCTATGTGCTCAATCTGTCGGTGGTCGACAACACCGTCACCGTCGGTCCCGAGGAATCGCTGTCGAGGCAGGAGATCCGCGGCATCCGCACCACCTGGACCGAGCGGCCGGTGGGGGAGTGGACCGGGTTCGCGCAGGTGCGCGCGCACGGCGAACCGATGCCGGCGAAGTTCCTCGCCGACGCCGACGGGCTGCGGGTCCGCCTGGACCGCCCCGTCCGCGGTATCGCCCCCGGCCAGGCCGTCGTCGGTTATGCCGGTGATCGGGTGATCGGCAGCGCGACGATCGCGGCCGCGCTCTGATGACGATCCCGGTCACCATGCTCGGGTCCTGGCCCGGCACCGATTTCGCCGCCACGCAACGGATGGTGCTGGGTGAGCTGCCCGAGCTGTCCCACCTGGTCGAACTGCCCGCCCGCGGGGCCGGATCCGGGATGATCGGGCGCACCGGTGCCCTGCTCGCCGGCCTGTCGCTGGACCTGCAACCCGCCGGCTGGCGGTTGGTGGACCACCCCGGAGTCGACGTACGCCGCGCCCGCGCCGACTGGCGACGCGACCTGGACCAGCTGGAGGAACAGGCGCAGGGGTTCACCGGTCCGCTGGTGGTGTCCCTGGCCGGACCGTGGACGCTGGCCGCCAGCGTCGAGAAGCCCCGCGGGGACAAGGTGCTCGCCGACCACGGCGCCCGCCGCGACCTGGCCGGTGCCCTCGCCGAGGGGGCGGCCGACGCGCTGGCCGAGGTGGAGCGTCGGATCCCCGAAGCGTCGGTCCGGTTGCAGCTGGACGAACCGCTGCTGCCGCAGGTCCTGGCCGGGAAGGTGTCCACCGCCAGCGGGTTCGGGCGGCACCGCACCGTGCACGCCCCCGAGGCGAGCGAGGCGCTGCGCCTGGTCGAGTCGACTGTCCGGGCCCGGCTCGTCGACGCCCAGCCGGAGGGTGCGGCGTACCGCAGCGTGCTGCACTGCTGTGCCGAAGGCGTGGACGTCGACCTGGTGCTGGGTGCCGGGTTCGACGACCTGTCGATCGACGTACGCCACCTCAGCGGGGCCGCGCGTGACCGACTCGGTCCCCGGCTGGAGCAGGGCAACGGGCTGTGGCTCGGGATCGCGCGGACCGATCAGGTCGACCAGGTGCCGCGCCCGGACCGGTTGTGCGATGCGGCGCTGGCAGCGGTCCAGCCGTTCGAGCTCGGGTCGGTGCTGACCGACCGGCTGGTGCTCACCCCCGCGTGCGGCTTGGCCGGGTGGTCGCCCCGGGCCGCGCTCGGTCTGCTGCGGTCGCTGCGCGAGGCCGCGGGGCTGTTGGCGGAGCGGCTGGCGGACTGACCCGGGTCGCTCGGCGTGGTCGGTGCGGCCGACTAGATTGTGCCGGGTGAGCGAGACGAACGAGGAGCAGGCCGCACCCACCCCCGAGGCGCGGGAGCGGCACGCCGACCTGAGCGAACAGCTCAACAACGCCCGTTGGCGCTATCACGTGCTGGACGCCCCGACCATCTCCGACGGCGAGTTCGACGCGATGATGCGCGAGCTGAACGCGCTGGAGGAGGAGTTTCCCAGCCTGCGTACGCCGGATTCGCCGTCGCAGCAGGTGGGCGGCCCGCCGTCGGCCACCTTTGCCGCGGTCACCCACCTGCAACCGATGCAGAGCCTGGACAACGCGTTCAGCCACGATGAGCTGCTGCGCTGGGGCGATCGGGTACAGCGCGACGCCGGCTCCGCGCTCGAGCGGTCGGGTTTCCTGTGTGAGCTGAAGATCGACGGGCTGGCGATCGACCTGGTGTATGAGCGCGGGCGCCTGGTCCGGGCCGCGACCCGCGGAGACGGGAGGGTCGGTGAGGACGTCACCGCCAATATCCGCACCATCCGCGCGATCCCCAACGAGCTGCACGGGGACAACCCGCCGGAGGTGCTGGAGGTGCGCGGTGAGGTGTTCCTCGGCCTGGACGCGTTCCGTAAGCTCAACGAATCCCTGGTGGGACAGGGAAAGGCGCCGTTTGCCAACCCGCGCAACTCGGCCGCCGGCTCGCTGCGGCAGAAGGATCCCCGGGTGACCGCGAGTCGCGCGTTGGCGTTCATCGCCCACGGTATCGGCGCCGCCGAGGGGATCGAGCTGGACCGGCTCAGCCACGCCTACGAGCTGCTGAAGGGGTTCGGGCTGCCGACGACCGAGCACGCCCGGGTGGTCAAGGACCTGGCCGGGGTGTGGGAGTTCGTCGAGGAAGTCGCCGAGCGGCGACACGACTTCGTGCACGAGATCGACGGCGTCGTGGTCAAGGTCGATGCGCGGGATCTGCAACAGCGGTTGGGATCCACCAGTCGTGCCCCGCGCTGGGCGATCGCGTACAAGTATCCGCCCGAGGAGGTGACCACCAAGCTGCTGGACATCCGCGTCAACGTCGGCCGGACCGGACGGGTGACCCCCTATGCGGAGATGGAGCCGGTGCTGGTGGCCGGGTCGACCGTGGCGATGGCGACGCTGCACAACGGGTTCGAGGTGCAGCGCAAGGGGGTGCTGATCGGCGACACCGTCGTGCTGCGCAAGGCGGGCGATGTGATCCCCGAGATCCTCGGGCCGGTGGTGGACCTGCGCGACGGCAGCGAACGGGCGTTCCAGATGCCGACCCACTGCCCGGCCTGTGGGACCGAGCTGAAACCGGAGAAGGAGGGGGAGAAGGACATCCGCTGCCCCAACCAGCGCTCCTGCCCCTCGCAGCTGCGGGAACGATTGTTCCACCTGGCCTCCCGGCAGGCGCTGGACATCGAAGTGCTTGGCTGGCAGGCCGCCGACGCGCTGCTCGCCGCAGGGCTGCTCACCGACGAGGGAGACCTGTTCAACCTCACCGAGGCCGACCTGCTCAAGGCGGAATTCTTCACCAGGACAGCCAGGAAGGCCGAGCGTGAGGCGGGCGCCGGCGAACGGGTGCTGACCGCCAACGGGCAGAAGCTGCTCGACAACCTGGCGTCTGCCCGGACCCGACCGTTCGCGAAGTTCCTGGTGGCACTGTCGATCCGGCACATCGGCAAGGGGGTGGCGCCCGATGTGGCGGCCGCCTTCCCGAACATCGAGGTGCTCGAGGCCGCCACGCTGGAGGAGCTCTCCGCGGTGGAGGGGATCGGCCCGACCATCGCCGCCTCGATCCGCGAGTGGTTCGAGACCGACTGGCGGGTGGCGATCGTCCGCAAGTGGCAGGCCGCCGGCTGCGTGCTCGGTGACGAGGTGGCCGAGCAGGACCCGGCCGATCAACTCCCGCAGACCCTGGCCGGTCTGTCGATCGTGGTCACCGGTTCCATCGACGGTTTCACCCGCGACGGGGTTGGCGAGGCGATCGTGGCTCGCGGCGGCCGCTCGGCGTCGTCAGTGTCGAAGAAGACCGACTTCGTCGTGGTCGGTGAATCCCCGGGATCCAAATATGACAAGGCGGTGTCGCTGAAGCGTCCGATCCTCGACGGTGACGGGTTCCGCGTGCTGCTCGAGCAGGGACCCGAGGCCGCGGCCGAACTGGCAAGGACCGAGTAGGGCAGGCGAGCCTCAGTCGCTCTGCGCGGCCAGGCTCTCGGCGATCCGGTCCGCGGTGGCGCGGGCGTGCTCGATCCAGCCTCGGACCTGGTGCCCCGGCGCCTTCGGCGGCAGCTGTGCGAGTCGCAGGGTGAGATTCTCGGACCCTTCGCGCTGCCCCAGGGGGAGCACCACCGATCCGATGTCGTAGCGCTGATCGTCCTGTAGCTCCCGCAGGGAGTAGTCGACCTGGGAGCTGTGGATGCGGGCGCGTACCTCGCGTTCCTGCTCGGGGGTGAGCCGCCCACTGGCGTACAGGTGGGCCGCATGGTGCATGCCGGCGTACGCCTGTTCCCGGTCACCGGGGGGAAGGTAGGAGACGAGGTATCCCTCCCGGCGGCAGAACTCCATCCTGTCCACAAAGGTCTGCTGCTGCTCCTCGGAGGCGCCAGTAGCCTTGGCCAGCCAGTACGCCTGGTCTTCCGCACTGGCATGACACATGTAGGTATCGCCGATGGGGGGAACCATCGGGACCCGTTCTCCGAGCCCCTCCCCGGTTCGGACGCCGGGTCCCACAGCGGAGGCGACCGCGGCCAGCTCGTCCCGGTTCACCGCGGTCAGCAGCGACACCTCGCACCCGATGTGGTTGGCCAGGTGCTGCAGGTCCTCGCGGGCCACCGCGGCGCTCTGCACCGCGGAGATGATGCCGTCGTCCATCCGCGCCACCAACGACGGGATGACGAAGCTGCCATAACCGCGCTGGAAGAAGATCAGCGGCGCCACCGGGTTGTGCACGGCCATGTCCAGCACCCGGCACATGGCGATCCAGTGGTCGCCCGCGTCGATGGTTGACTCCAGCCGGACGTCCATCCAGGCAACAGATCCCGCCAGCACTGGGTCGCCGGAGGGGGATGGGAACCAGTCCAGCCCGACGAACTTGTTCTCCCGTCGCGACACGATGCTGCGACAGGCGTCCTCCTGGTCACCGGCCAGCACGTTGATGCACAGCGACTCGCACTCCTGGAGCCGGCTGAAGGTGCGCGAGCTGCGCTGCGGCAGGAAGGCGACCAGTGGCGGATCCAACGAGACGGAGGTGAACGTGCCCACGATCATCGCCAGAAGCTCCCCGTCCGGTGCCACACCGGTCACCAGGACGACGCCCGTCGGGTAGTGGCCGAGCACATCGCGCAGCATGGCCTGGTCGAGGGCTGAGGTGGTCTCTGTCATCGTCGACTCCTGTTCAGGATCACGGGGAGCCGCTGCTCCGTCCGGGGAGGTCCCACCACCAAGAGTGTCAGGTGAGCCCTGCAGTTGCCACGCGAGAAATCTTTACCTGATATAGATTCCGAGCGTTTCGAAAGGGCTTGGAATGAGACGATCCGCCCGCACCCACGTTTCGGTGGGTGCGGACGGATCGCCTTCGGAATCGTCAGCTGTGCACGTCCGCCTTGAGGTGGCGCTGCTGGAGACGACGCCCGGTCGGTCCCGGCCGGAGCAGGAAGGCTGCCATCAACCCGCCGACGAGCAGCACCACCCCGGTGATCGTGTACGCCTGGTTCACCCCGTTCGCCATGGCCTCGACCATGGCCGGCGGGATGGGCTGACCCTTCGGCGGTGCGACATAGCCGGCGTTGGTCATCAGCCAGCCGACCAGGGTGGGGGAGATGATGGCACCCACCGATGCGACCCCGCCCAGGGTCGCCATCAGGATCGGTCGCTGCTTCGGGCCGACCACATAGCCCAGCGCCGAAGCGGTCATCGGATAGGCCAGCGAGCAGCCGCCCGCGATGGAGAGCAGTGCCACGGCCAGCACCCCGCTGGTGTGCGGCACGGTCAGGAACGAGACGCCCGCGATCACCGCGGCCAGCCCGAACGGCACCGAGATCGCCGCCTGGACGCTGCGACCGCGCTTGAGCAGCCGTTGACCGATCACGCCGAGCAGCAGCAGCACCCCGGCGCCGATCAGCCACGGGAAGGTGGTCACCAGACCCACCTGGGGCAGCGAGAGTCCCACCACGGCGTTGAGATATTGCGGCAGCCAGGTGGTGAGGAAGCCCTGCACCCAGAAGTTGGACAGCCCGCCGATCACGGCCGCGAGGAAGGTGAGGTTGGCGAGTGCGGCCCAGACTTTGACCGGCTGGTAGCCGTCGACGCGGGTGGCCTCGTCGGTGCCGGCCTGATGGTCGCTGACCTCGTCGGCGTCAGCGCCCGCGACGTTGTCGACCCCGGCCAGGGAGTCGACCGTCTCGTCGCGGGTCACCCGGCGTCCGCTTCCGGCGTACGGGCCGTCCCCACCGAGGATCAACCAGGCGATGACCCAGGCGAGCCCGACGATGCCGAGGAAGCCGAACGCCCACCGCCAGCCCCAGGCGACGATAACCCAGGCCAGGACCGGCGCGGCCACGACGGGTCCGAGGGTGGACCCAGCGGCGATCAGGTTGCTCGGCAGGGCGCGCTTCTTGGGTTCGAACCACCCGTGCGCGGAGGTCAGGGACATTGCGGTGGCTGGCCCTTCGGCTCCGCCGAGGATGACGCGGGTGACCAGCAGGGCAGCCGCGCCGCCACCGATCAGCATCGGGAACTGCATCACGGCCCAGACCACAGCCATGACCAGGATGATCCACTTGACCGAGAAGCGGCTGGCGAGGAAGCCGGTGACGATGGACACCACGGCATAGAGGAAGAAGAAGGCGCTGCCGATGAATCCGAACTGGACCGGGGTGATCCCGAGATCGGGCATCGCCTTGGGGGCGACCAGGCCCAGCACGGCCTTGTCGGCGAAGGCGACGATCTGGAACAGCACGAGCATTCCGGTGATGATCCAGGCGCGGGTCGACATCCGACCGCGGGCACGCGGAAGGGTCGTGGTTCGGTGGTCCGTAGGTGCGGACACGAGGTCTCCTTAGGTCGGTCTCTGCGATGAGACGGTGCCTGGTTGGGGTCGGACCGGGCTGTCGTTCGGCAGCCTAGGAAGGGGTCTCCCTACATCGATAGTCGGGAATCCTTTACTTTCCTGCCCTGAGGATTTTGGGCAGGATGGAGGCGAGGGAGGGATTCGGGTGCGAATCGACGCGATCTGGGACCGTCCGCTGGCCGAATGGGTCGCAGCGTTGCACAGCGGAGAGTTGCCGCTGGCCGAACCGAGTCGGGAATCAGAGCGACGGATCGGCCAGTACGACCATCGGTGGCACGCGTTTGTCTGCCCCTCGGAGCGGATCGAGCAGGACCTGGCCGAGCTGGAGCAGCGGCAGGGAGAGCTCCCGCTATTGGGAATTCCCCTTGCCGTCAAGGACATCATCGATGTCGCCGGGCTGCCGACCCGATGCGGCAGCACGATCACCTCACCCGACCCGGTCGCCGAGTCCGCCGCCTGCGTACGCGCCCTGGAATCGCTGGGCGCGCTGGTGCAGGGCAAGACGGTGACCACCGAGTACGCCTATTTCGCGCCCGGACCGACCCACAACCCCAACGCCCCCGGGCACACCCCCGGTGGTTCCTCAAGCGGTTCGGCAGCCGCGGTCGCCGCGGGGATGGTTCCGCTGGCGCTGGGCAGTCAGACCGCGGGGTCCCTCACCCGCCCAGCCTCCTTCTGCGGTGTGGCCGGCATGGTGCTGGCACACGGCAGCACCGACCTGGCCGGCATCACCGGCCTCAGCGAATCTCTTGACTCGTTGGGGTTGCTGACCCGCCGGGTGGCGGACCTGGCGTACGCTTGGTCGGCGTTCACCGGGACCGACCCGGTCACCTCCGGGGGGCGGGTGCTGGTCTGGCGCGGATCGGAGCTCGACGAGATCGAGCCGCGGATGCAGCAGGCGGTGGATCGCGCGGTGCAGGTGCTGCGGGAGGCCGGCGTCGAGGTCGCCGAGCTCGACTGGGACGACCACGTGCGCAGCCTGGCCGTCGACCACACCGTGATCATGGCCTACGAGGCCGTACGGGAGCGGGCGGACGTGCTGGAGCGGATCGATGAGGTGAGCCAGCCGTTGGCCGAGTTGCTGCGCCGGGGGAGCGGGATCAGTGCTGACGAGCATCAGCACGCGTTGTATCGGCGGGACCGTTCCCGGGTCCATCTGGCGGCGATGATTTCAGGGGGCGGTCTGATCATCGGACCGGCGGCGTTGGGAGCCGCACCGGAGGGGATCTCGGCGACCGGTTCGCCGGTGCTCAGCCGGCCGTGGCAGGCGCTCGGGTTGCCCGTGGTCACCGTGCCGGGGGTACGCACCGCGGCGGGGCTGCCGCTGGGGATCCAGCTGATCGGGCAACCCGGGGCGGAGGGGGAGCTGTTCCGGATGGGCGAGCTCCTCGAGACCGGCCTCGCCGGTCAGCGGACCGACACCTGAGCCGACGAGCTCGAGCACGACGAAGTGGAGGAGAGACCATGAAACCCCGGCCGACCGAACACCATCGGATGTTCCTCACCTGCTATGTGGACAACCTCCACTACGGCTGGCGGCACGTGGACCTGTTCGTGCACGACCACGCCGGACGTGAGGTCAACTGGGTGCACTGGGGTGTCGAGGCCGACGGACCCGAGGCGGCCGACCTCTCAATCGCCAAGATGGAACCGGAACTGGAACGAACCACCGAGTGGAAGCACGGCAGGAGCGCAGCGGGGGTCGACTACTGGACCGCCGAGGCCCGCTGGCGCGACGGTGGCAGCGATGCCGCCTGAACCGGTGGTCTACGTCGTTGACGACGACCCCGAGCTGCTGGAGTCGGCGTCCTGGTTGCTCGGCAGCACAGGGATCGAGGCGATGACCTGTGACTCTGCCGACGAGTTCCTGCGGACCTATGACGGGTCCCACCCCGCGTTGCTGGTGCTGGATGTGCGGATGCCCAGGATGAGCGGGACCAGGTTGCAGGAGGTGCTCAACGAGGAGATCCCGCACGTGGCGATCATCTTCGTCTCCGCCCACGGCGATATCAAGATGTCGGTGCGCAGCATGCAGCGCGGGGCGATCGACTTCCTGGAGAAGCCCTATGAACCGCAGCACCTGCTCGAGGTGGTGCAGTCGGGGATCGAAACCGCCCGCGAGCGGTTCGAGGACCATCTGCAGCGCCACGACGTGCAGCAGAAGGTCGACTCGCTGACCCCGCGTGAGCGCGACATCCTGCGCCTGGTCGTCGAGGGCCTGCCCAGCCAGAACATCGCCCGACGCCTCGGCATGAGCGTCAAGACCGTCGACGTGCACCGTGCGCGGATCAAGCAGAAGACCGACGCCGAGTCGATCAACACCCTGGTCCGCGACGTGCTCCGCTACGGCGCGACGATCCCGGAGTGACGGCAGGGGTCCGGACCCCTCAGAAATAGTCGAGGACCAGTTTCGGGGTCTTCGCGCGGGAGACACACACCGCCATGGTCTCGTTGGCCGCCTTCTCCGACTTGGTGAGCACGTTGTCGCGGTGTTCCGGGGTGCCCTCGAGAACCGACATGATGCAGGTCCCGCAAATTCCTTCCTGGCAGGAGGTATCGACGTCGACGCCGTTCTCCTGCAGCACCTCGACAATGCTGCGATCGGCCGGGATCGGATAGGTATCGCCCTCGAACTCCACCTCGAAGGCGGTATTCTCGCTGGCATCCGGCTGCTCGTCGGCCACGAAGCTCTCCTGGTGGATGTGCTCCTCGGGGACGAACCGCTCGGCCACCCGGCGAACCAGGTCCATGAACACCCCGGGGCCACACAGGTAGACGTGGCTGCCGTCGGGCAGGCCGCTCAGCGAAGCGGCCAGCGCCGGCTCGTGCTCCTCCGGTGCTAGCCCGAGGTGGGTGTGCAGCTTTTCCGGGCAGCGCTCCTGCAACAGCGGCAGGAAGGCCGCGTCCTCGTGACTGCGCGCGAAGTAGTGCAGGTCGAAGGAGTGACCGTGCACGTCCAGCCAGCGGGCCATCGACAGCATCGGGGTGATTCCGATCCCGGCGGCCAACAGCACGTGGTGGCTCGCCGACAGGTCCACCGCGAGCAGGTTGCGCGGTTCGCTGATCTGCAGGCTGTCGCCGACCTTGAGCTCGTGCAGGGCCACCGACCCGCCACGCGACTTGTCCTCACGCTTCACCGCGACCGTGTAGGACTCCGGGTCATCCGGGGTGCTGCACAGGGAGTACTGCCGCGTGATCGCGGTTGGGCCGACCACGTCCACGTGCGCACCGGCCTGATAGACCCCGAGGGGCAGGCCGTCGGCCCGGACGAACCGGATCGACTTGACCGTCGGCGTCTCGTCGATGATCTCGGCAACCTTGACATCGATCAGCTTCATCGCGGATCCCTTTCCTGTGTCGGTGGAGGTGCAACCCCGGGTCGGTGGAACTGCAACCGCCTGCTCAGCGGACGTAGAGCCCGCCGTTGACGTCCCAGCAGGCGCCGGTGACGAAGGCCGCACCCTCGGAGGCGAGGAGTGCGACGACGTCGGCGATGAACGCCGGGTTGCCCAACCGCCCGACCGGGATCCCGGCCACGACGGCGGCGAGCTTGTCCGCCGGCACCGTGCGGTGCACCACCGGAAGGTCGTGCGGTCCGGGGGAGATCGCATTCACAGTGACCCCCTTGCCGGCCAGCTCACGGGCGAACACCTTCGTCAGGGTGAGGATCGCGCCCTTCGAGGCGGCGTAGTGGCCGCCGGTGGCCGTCCCACCGTTCTGCCCGGCCAGGGAGGCCATGTTGACGATCCGCCCATAGCCGGCCTCGCCCATCTGGGCCCCGAACACCTGGCAGCCCATAAAGACGCTGCTGGTGTTCACGTCCAGCACGCGGCTGAAGTCCTCGGCGGACAACGTCATCAGGTCCGCCGCCTGGGTGAGAGCGGCATTGTTCACCAACACCGTCGGTACGCCCCAGCGGTCGCGCACCTGCGCTGCCACGGCCTCGAAGTCGTCCCGGCTGGACACGTCCAACCGGGCCCCGGCCACCCGTTCACCGCTCGGGTCCAACTCCTCGGCCACCCGCCGGGCGGCCGCCTCATCCAGGTCGGTGACCAGCACCCGGTTTCCGGCCCCGGCCAACCGGCGGGCGATGTGCTCACCCATCCCGCCGGCACCACCGGTGACGACCGCGATCCCTGCGCTCACAGCAGGAATCCCGCCGCGTTCACCGCATCCTCGCTGTTCAGCAACCGGATCACCTTGCCGGCGATCCGGTCACCGTCGGCGCGCAGGGCGATGGTGTGGGTGACCTCGCCGGCGAGCAGGTCGTGCCGGTTCCGCTTGTAGGAGCAGACGATCTGTGCAGAGCGGAGCACCACCTGCTCGTCAGTCACCTCGGTGGTGCTGAAGCGGTTCAGGGTCCGCACAGTCCGGGCCGCGGCGATCGCGGAGGGGGCGTACCCCTGCACCATCCGCTCCACCCGCATCCGCCGCATCCGGTGATCGTCATAGACCATGTTCAGGGCGGTGGCGAAGTCCTCGGTGTCCGGGTCGATCGGGATCACGTAGTGCGCCTCGGCGGTGTACAGCTCCTGCCAGGCCTGGTAGTCCTTCGCGTCCAACAGTTCCGCCTCGTGCCAGACGAGCGCGATCGCTCGCTGCACCCGGGCGTCGGCCAGGTCGATCCCTTGCTGGTTGTTCACTTCTGATCCTCCGCACTCATCAGCTGCTGCCACATCGCGTACGCCTCCCGCATGCCCGACTCGTCGGTCACGTGCGACGTCGGCCACCCCTGGTCGGTGGTGGTCTCCCGGTTCAGCCCGCGGTTGACCAGGATCGGCATGCTCGGATCGGCCTGGGCCCCGAGCTGCACCCGGTCCCAGCCCTCGGCGTCATCGGGGGAGCCGAAACCGAACGGTCCCTGAAAGTGCTCATGGATCCGGAGCCGTTCCTGGTTGACGATCTCAGGGCCGCCGTCCATGCCCAGGGCCATGTGCCAGATCTCGGTCTCGTCGACCGAGATCGGGATCAGCACCCGGAAGAAGGCCGAACTCATGGCCACGTTGGGGAAAGTGTTCAGGTTGAACCCGCAGCCGTGCATCGACCGCATGATCCGCCGGATCTTCGCCTCGTCGTAGCCGTCGGCCCGCAGGGCCTCGACCAGGTGGGCGAACCGCGGCTGGATCTCCTCGGTGCCGTCGTCCTCGTCCAGGTCCAGGTGGGCGGTCGCCATCACGGCCACGCTGTGCCCGTTTCCGAGGGCGTGGGTGACCGCCTGCGGGTCGTTCATGAACGACATCATGTCCGCGGTCTCGGCGTCGACCGAGACCATCCACGACTTGTGCACCATCGGGAAGTGGTAGCCGTCGGTGGTGTTCTCCAATTGGATCTTCCAGTTGCCACGGAAGCGGAACTTGTGCACCCCGATCACCTTGGTCGGATAACCGTTGCTCTGCTTGAAGAATCGCTCCATCCACAGCTTGGCGTCACCCAGGAAGTCCTCCAATGGTTCGGCGTCCTCGTTGAAGGTCGCCCACACCATGCCCAGATAGGACTCGGTGCGCAGTCGGCCCAGCGGGAAGTCGGCCTTCTCCACTACGCCCTCGTAACCGTCGGGATAGGGGATACCACGCAGCTTGCCGTCCAGGCCATAGGACCAGTTGTGATAGGGGCAGGTGAAGCCGTTGGCCTTGCCCTTTGACTGGTCGCAGACGGTGGCGCCGCGGTGCCGACAGCGGTTCAGCAGGGTGTTGATGTTGCCCTTGCGGTCGCGCACCACGATCACCGGCTCACCGCCGACCGAGGTGGTCTTGAAGTTGCCGGGCTGGGGGATCTCACTCTCATGGGCGACCCAGACCCAGGTCTTGTGGAAGATCTTCTGCATCTCCTCGGCGAAGATCTCCGGATCGGTGTAGAGCCGGCCCGCCACTCGGTCCGACGACACCAGGTCTGCGGCGCGGGTACGCTGTTCGACGGTCATTGATTTCTCCTTGCTCTGTTGGCTTCGACTCGCTCGTTCCTCGGTCGCTCAGCCATCGGATCGGGTGTGCAGGCTGGCTCGGAAGAGCCGCTCGGTCTGGAATCGGTGGATCAGGGCGGTGGTCCCATCGTCGTCGTACTGCACCACGAAGTCGATGTTCAGCCGGGCGCAGAGCAGGTCGGCGGTCCCGTCGGCATACTCGGAGAGTTGCTGCATCAACCACTGCCCGTGACCGGTGCTGCCGTCGGTGCGCAACTGCTCGCTGCCGAGCAGATGGGCATTGCGCCGGAAATGCTCCGCCGGCGGCAGGTACGAGGCGACGTGGGCCGCTACCTTGTGCCGCCCTGTGACGGAGCCGAACTTTCCGGCGTACGCCTCGCCGACACCGCGCCAGGTGGCGCGTGGGGTGAACAGTTCGGCCAGTTCGGCCAGCTCGGCGACGTCGGGGAACGGCCCGGGCACGTCACAGAGGTCGAGGTAGCGACCCAGACAGGTTCGGATCGCCTCTTTGGCCTCCAGCACGCGCAGGCGCCGTTCCACCGTGGTCATGCTCGGCTCAGTCGGTCGCGACGTCGGGACGGATGGTCAGCCGGCGACCCATCCTCGCCTCGATCTTGGCGAACTTCCACAACGCGTCCCCGCCGAACACCTCGGTCGTCCGGAACAGGTTGCAGGCGGCCTTCACGGTCTCGGCGTCGCGCACGTCGGCCAGCACATAACAGGTCCAGGGCCACCCGTCGGAGGGGCCGACCATGTGCGAGTCGTCGTCCATGTTGCCGAGCACGTCGACACCGTCCATGTCCTCCATCGCGACGAGCATGCCGGCGAAGGCCTTCCAGACCACGCCGATCTCCGACTTGGGCAGGTCGAAGAAGTTCTGGTTGATCCCGATGCAGAAGAGCACGCGGAGGGGTTCGGACATCACGGTTTCCTTTCGGTACGCGGATTTGGCAGGCGACTGGTCGAAACGGTCGGCTCAGGGGAAGCTGGGCACGGTGACATCGGCACCGAGCAGCACCGCCCCGGCGGCCTCGATGGTGTTGGATTGCAGCATCGCATGCTGGGCCGGCACGAGACCGTCCTGCACGAACCGCTGCAGCGGGTGGCTGTTGTAGATCGCGCCGGTCCCCGCGAGGTCGAACGCCATCAGCGTCACCTCCCGACCGACATGCGCGACGTTGCTGGTGGCCAGGCGCAGCAGCGCCCGGGTACGGTCGTCGATCTCGGCACCCTCGACCGCCAACTGCCACACCAGCTCGGTCTGCTCGTAAAAGAAGGCGCGGGCCGACCGCAGGCGGGCCTCCGCCTGGGCCACCCCGAGCTGATAGCTGGGTCGCGCACCCTTGGCGGAGCCGCCGACGATGCTGGTCCGCGCGGAACCGACCTGGAGGCTGTAGTCGAGAGCGCCGCGCGCCGCACCCAGCGCGGTCACCGCGAGCACCTGGGCGGCATAGGCGATGGCGGGGTAGCGGTTGAGCGGCTCATCGACCTGGGAGGCGCTGCCACGGATGAAGGTGTGTGCAGACGGGATGAACACGTCGTCAAGGTGCACCTCGTTCGATCCGGTGGCGCGCATTCCGGCGACGTCCCAGTTGGGTTTGATGGTGGCCTGCTCGGGACGCACCAGGGCGGTCAGCGGTCGACCCTTGGACTCCGCGCCACCCTTCAGTCCCACACCGAGAATGTCGGCACCCGCCGAACCCGAGGCGAACTGCCACACGCCGGAGGCCCGATAACCACCCTCGACCTGCTGGGCCTCCTGCATCGGGAACAGCCCCCCGGCGAAGCAGACATCCGGACCGGCGCTGTAGATCTGCGCCTGGGTCTCCAGCGGGAGTGCGCCGAAGTAGGTCAGCTGGGAGCCGAAGCTGGCCACCCACCCGGTGGCCGGGTCGATCTGCGAGATCCGCTCGATCAGGCGCAGGAATTCCCCCGGGCTGAGCGGTTCACCGCCGAACTGGCGAGGGGTCGAGGAGCGGTAGATTCCGGCCCGCTTCAGCAACCGGATGTAATCGCGGGGCACGAACCCCTGCTGATTGAACTCGTCGCGGCGCTCCGCGAGCACGCGCAGGGCATCTTCGAACGCGGCCTCGCGGGCCGCGCCGGCGGGCTCGGCGAGGTTGCGGTCCGTCGCCGACTCGTCGGTCAGGGCGCGGGCATTCGAGGTCGTGTTGGCCGTCATTGGCAGTTCCTCCGGTTTGCATCCAGCCTGGGGCTGCTGTTGGGTGCCAGCCTAGGAATGAGCCCTCGCGGTGACCATTGGGAGTTGTACGAGGTGGACTAAGGAAATCCCCTACAACGGCGCGATTCTGGGGTTCTGGCGGTTCCTGGGGTCATCATGGGTGCAGCACGATGACACCGAGCGGCGCCAGCGCCGGGGCCAGGATGGAGCAGGCGGATGTTTCCCACCGGAACCGACTTCCGAGAGATGGCCCTGCACGGCGAGACCGGCATCCTGATCCACGAGGCGGCCTCCAAGAACATCCTGTGGGCCAACCCGACCGCGTGCGAGATGTTCGGATTCACCGTGGAGGAGCTGCGCCCGCTCAAGGCCCACCACATGTCCTCCCCCGAACAGCAGTACCGCCGCGAGGTGGGGGTGGCCTGGCTGCAGGATGCCGTCAACCACGGGAGCAGCCGCAAGCGCTGGAAGTATCGCAGCAAGGACGGGCAGGACTTCCTGACCGATGCGGTGGCCACCCTGGTCCATTTCGCCGACGGGCCGGTGGTGATGGTGCAGTTCCGCAACATCTCCCGGGAGGTGGAGCGCGAGGCGGAGCTGAGCCGCACCACCGACTATCTGACCCGGATCATGGCCCACGCCTCGGCAGCAATCCTGCTGCTCGACGACGACGAACGGGTGCTCGACTCCTCCCCGTTCGTCAGCGAACTCTTCGGGCGTACGCCCGGCCAGCTGCTCGGGCATACCCTCGAGGAGCTTGCGGTGCATGTGGGACCACCCGAGGGGGCCGCCGGCGGGGCGGGTGAACCCGGTCGCCCGACCGAGCTGGAGCTCGAGATCGACACCGTCGATGGACCTCGCTGGCTGTCCGCCCAGATCGAGGACGTCGAGCACGACGGCATCATCTCCCGGATGGTGGTGGTCCGCGACATCACCACCAGGGTTGAGATGCAGCGGGAGAACGACTATCAGCAGGCCAACCTGCAATACCTGGCCCGCTACAACGCGATGGGCGACATGGCGATGACGATCGCCCACGAGCTCGGCCAGCCGCTGGCGGCGGCCGGGAACTTTCTGCGCGGCCTGATGTCGCGGGTGGAGGCCGGCCAGGCCAGGGAATCCGACATCCGCTACGCCCTGGATCGGGCCCAGCGCCAACTCACCCGGACCGCCGACATCGTGGCCAGCGTGAAACGTTATGTACAACGGATCGAAAGCCCAGCGGCGGCGCATGACCTGAACGAGATCATGGCCGAGAGCCTGTACTTCGTCGGGTTGCGCGCGAATGACCGGGGCATCCGGGTGGACTCGGAGTTTGCCCCGGGGCCGTTGCCGATCACCGGGGAACAGATCCTGATCGGGCAGGTGATCATCAACTACTGCGTGAACGCGATCGATGAGGCGGCGCTTCCGGAGAACGCCGAAAAGCGCATCCTGGTGCGCAGTTTCGCCGATGGGGAGTGGGTCGGCTGCTCGGTGCTCGACTGGGGGAGGGGGCTGGATCAGGTCACCGCCGAGCAGCAGTCCGGGCTGCCCGACGGACCACGGGTCGGCGCCAGTGGCAACCGGCAGCTGGTGAACGCGTTTTCCGGCAAGCAGGACGGTTCGGGGATCGGGCTGGTGCTCTCGGAGCGCATCGTCGAGCGACACCGGGGGGAAGTCGTCGTCGCCGACAACGACCCGTGCGGCACGGTGATCACGCTCCGGCTGCCGCGCGCTGGGTGAGCGGAGGAGAAACTCATGGCCGGGTCCTTGTGGCCCGGCCGATATGTGTATTAGTTTCGTCAGCACCCCAACGGATGTGAATCGTTTACAAAGCGGTCGGTACGCCGCGGGTGACGTTCACGCGACACGACGGAGTGCCCAATGGACCCGAAAGCCCAGCTGTTCCGAACCCCACTGTCACGCCGTGCCCTGCTCGCCGGGCTCGGGGCGAGCGGACTGACGGCCGGCCTGGCCGGGCGGGCGTACGCCATCCCGCCGGGCGGCAACCCCAACGCCATCAACGGCTGGGTGAACTCGACCCTCGCCCACATGAGCCTGGAGCAGAAGATCGGGCAGCTGTTCGTCCAGGACGTCTACGGCTCGGACCCGAACACCCCCGACCAGCGAAACGTTAAGAACTTTGGCGAGGCGGTGCCGGCCCGGATCGTGGAGAAGTACCACCTGGGCGGGGTGATCTACTTCGCCTGGACCGACTCGTTCAAGAACCCCGAGCAGGTGGCCAGGCTCTCAAACGGACTGCAGCAGGCCGCGCTGCGCTCCGGCGGCAAGGTCCAGGTGCCGCTGCAGGTCGCCACCGACCAGGAGCAGGGCGTGGTGACCCGCTTCGGCCCGCCGGCCACCCAGTTCCCCGGCTCGATGGCGCTCGGCGCCGGCCGCTCCACCGCCGACGCCCGGGTGGCCGCCGGGATCACCGGCGCCGAACTCCGGGCGGTCGGGATCAACGTCGACTTCGCGCCCTGCTCCGATGTCAACGTCAATCCGCTGAACCCGGTGATCGGCGTCCGGTCCTTCGGCTCCAATCCGGGCATGGTCGCCGAGATGGTCGCCGCGCAGGTCGACGGCTACCAGCTCGACGGCAAGGTTTCCTCTTCCACCAAACACTTTCCCGGCCACGGTGACACCGCCACCGATTCGCACACCGGGTTGCCGATCATCACCCACACCCGCGAACAGTGGGAGCAGATCGATGCCCCGCCGTTCCGGGCCGCCATCGCCCGCGGCGTGGACATGGTGATGACCGCGCACCTGGTGATGCCGGCCTTCGACGACTCCGGCGACCCGGCCACCTTGAGCAAGCCGGTGATCACCGGTCTGCTGCGCGGCGAACTCGGTTACGACGGGGTGGTGATCACCGATGCGCTGACCATGCAGGGCGTCCGGGAGAAGTACGGCGACGCCGAGGTCGCCGTGCGGGCCCTCGAGGCCGGTGTCGACCAGCTGCTGATGTGCCCGGCCATCCAGCCCGCGATCGCCGCGATCAACGAAGCGCTCGGCTCCGGCCGGCTCACCGAGGCCGATCTGGACGCCAAGGTACGCCGGATCCTGCGGATGAAGTTCCGCCGCGGAATGGTCGCCCAGCCGCTCGCCGACATCGCCGCGATCAACGGAATCGTCGGCACCGCAGCACATCAGGCCACCGCGGCCAAGGTCTCCGACCGCACCGTGACCCTGGTCAAGAACGATGCCAAGGCACTGCCGCTCAAACCGGCCGGCACCAGCATCCTGGTCACCGGCTACGGCGTCAGCACCACCCAGGTCACCGCCGACGAGCTCACCAAGCGCGGCGCCACGGCCCGGGCGATGCAGACCGGCACCTCACCCTCGGATGCCACCATCGCCTCGGTGGTCGCCGCCGCACAGAGCGTGGACACCGTCATCGTGCTCACCAACAAGGCCTGGGACACCGCGGTCACCGACAAGACCGCCGGGCAGCAGAAGCTGGTCAAGCAACTGCTCGCCACCGACAAGACGATCATCGTCGTCGCGGTCCGCGATCCCTACGACATCGCCTATTTCGACCAGGCACCGACCTATGTCGCCACCTACTCCTACAGCCCGGTGACGCCACCGTCGCTGGTCCGGGTGCTGACCGGTGAGGTCAACCCGCAGGGCAAGTTGCCGGTCGACATCCCGGTCGCCGGTGCCCCGCAGACCGTCCTCTATCCCTATGGCCACGGCCTCTCCTACTGAGCCGATTTCGTTTGAGACAAGGATTCCTCCCATGCCCCTGAATCGTCGACTCCTGCTCGCCGGCGCGGGCGCCGCCGCTGCGGCGTACCCGCTCTCCCAGGCCGCCAACGCCTTCGCCGACCCCAAGAAACCCAAACCGCCCAAGGGTCCGAAGAAGAACGGCGTCGTCACCGGCGCCCAGGTCCAGTCCGATGCCGGCTGGGCCGCGCTGAAGGGCCAGAAGGTCGGCGTCCTCACCAACCCGACCGGGGTGCTCCACGACCTCACCTCGATCGTCGACGACATGCACGCCCAGGGCGTCAACATCGTCGGCGTCTTCGGCCCCGAACACGGTTTCCGCGGGACCGCGCAGGCCGGTTCCTCCGAGGGCACCTCGATCGATCCGCGGACCGGGCTGACCGTCTATGACGCCTACGGTGCGAACCGGGCCAAGTTCGCCAGCATGATGCAGACCGCCGGCGTGGAGACGATGGTCTTCGACATCCAGGACGTCGGCGCCCGCTTCTACACCTACATCTGGAGCATGTACACCGCGATGTGCGCCGCGGTCGACACCGGTGCCCGCTTCGTGGTCCTCGATCGGCCGAATCCCGTTGGTGGCAAGGCGAACGGGCCGATGATGACCGACGGCTTCACCTCCGGCGTCGGTGCGGAGAAGATCATCCAGCAGCACGGCATGACCGTCGGCGAACTGGCCAAGATGTTCGACGAGCGCTACCTGCCCGCCGATACCGGTGGCAAGCGGTTGCGGGAGCTGCAGGTCATCCAGATGGAGCGCTGGACCCGCGACATGCTCTTCGCCGACACCGGCCTGCACTGGGTGCTGCCCAGCCCGAACATGCCGACCAGCGACACCGCACTGCTCTATCCCGGCACCTGCTGGTTCGAGGCCACCAACCTCTCCGAGGGCCGCGGCACCACCCGGCCGTTCGAGATCATCGGCGCCCCCTACGTCGACTACCGCTGGGCCGAACGGCTGAACTCGCGCAACCTGCCCGGGGTGCTGTTCCGGGAGATGTATTTCAACCCGACCTTCTCCAAGAACGCCAACCAGGTCTGCGGCGGCGTCCAGGTGCACATCACCGACGCCCACGAGGTCGACGCCATCCGCACCGCCACCGAGATGATCGTCGCCCTCAAATCGCTCTATCCGGGCTTCGGCTGGCGGACCGGGGACAACTACGCGGGTCGGTGGATGGATCTGCTGTCGGGTTCGGCACGGTTCCGCGAACAGGTCGATGCCGGCGCCGATGCGGCGACGATCATCGCAGCCTGGCAGGCGGAACTCGCGCAGTGGAACGCCGACCGCGCCCCGTTCCTGAGCTACCGGTGACGGGTGCGGCGATGATCTTCAAGCGCACCACCCGCGTCCGGAACGCGCTGCGCGTCGTGGCCGTGGGCGCCACCGTGCTGGCCCTCGGGGCGGCGTACACCCCCGCCGCCCAGGCCCGCGATTTCGACCGTCCCTACAGCGGATATGCCAGCCCCAACACGAAACTGCGGACCGCCACGCCCGCGCAGATGGGTCTCGACCCCGCGCCGATCGAGGCCGCCCGTGCCAAGATCCGGGCCTACCAGTCGGCCACCCCGAAACCGCTCTATCCCGGCGCGGTCGGGGTGATGGGCCACGACGGGGCGATCGTCGCCACCGAGGCCAGCGGTTACGCGCGACTCTACGCCGATGCCACCACCAAGCTGCCCGAGAACGAACGGGTACCGATGCGCCAGGACACCATCTTCGACCTGGCCTCGGTGTCCAAGCTGTTCACCTCGCTGGTGGTGGTCCAGCTGATCGAGGAGGGCACCGTCGAGCTCGATGCCCCGGTGGCCCGCTACCTGCCTGAGTTCGGCGGCCAGGGCAAGGACACCCTGACTGTCCGCAACCTGCTCACCCACACCTCGGCGCTGCCCGCCTGGCTGCCGCTCTGGTCGGCGTACCCGGACAAGGAATCCCGGATCGCCGCGGTGATGAACGCCACCCCGACCAATCCGCCGGACACCGTCTACCGCTATTCCGATCTGAACCTGATCGCGCTCGGGGTGATGGTCGAACGGCTCACCGGACAGGGCCTGGACACCGCCGTCGCCGAACGGATCACCAGGCCGCTGGGCATGACCGACACCGGTTACAACCCGACCGACAAGCGGCGGACCGCGGCCACCGAGTATCAGACCGCGCCGCCGCGGGGCATGGTCTGGGGTGAGGTGCACGATGAGAACGCCTGGTCCCTCGGCGGCGTCGCCGGACATGCCGGGGTGTTCTCCACCGCCGGCGATCTGGCCATCCTCAGCCAGACGCTGCTGAACGGCGGCAGCTACAACAAGAACCGCATCCTCAAGCCCGAATCGGTCGATCTGCTCACCCGGAACTTCAACTCGAAGTTCCCCGGCAACGACCACGGGCTGGGCTTCGAACTCAACCAGCGGTGGTACGCCGAGGGCCTGTCCGCGCCGAAGGAGGCCGGGCACACCGGTTACACCGGCACCTCGATCGTCATCGATTTCGCCTCCCGCTCGTTCGCGGTGCTGCTCACCAACCGGGTGCACCCCTCCCGCGACTGGGGGTCGGTCAACCCGGCCCGCCGGGACTGGGCGCAGGGGCTGGCGCTGTCCATGCCGGTCCGCCCGGACAAGGGACCCGATGCCTGGTTCACCGGGGTGACCAACAAGACGACCGCCACTCTCGACCTGCCGCTGCAGGTCGGCGGCAGTGGCGCCAGTGTCCGGTTCGACGCGATGGTCGATGTCGAGGAGACCGATCCGCTGGTGCTGGAGCGATCCACCGACGGTGGTGCGACCTGGACCAAGGTGCCGTTCACGGTGCAGTTGTCCGACGGCGAATCGCTGGCCACCGACGGGTCCTGGGCGACCTCGGGGGTACGCCGCTGGGTGCGGATCGACGCATCGCTGCCGGCGGGCGCACAGACGCTGCGCTGGCGGCACACCACCGACGCGATCTATCTGGGCCGCGGCGTCTACGTCGACGACATCCAGGTCCGCGGCGGGGTCAAGGTCGACGGCGAGAAGGAACCGGGTCGCTTCATCGCCAGCAACTGGACCAGGACGAACCGCTGACCAGCGGGCCACAGACTCGGGGGCACGCCCGGGTCCGTGCCGATGACACCGGCCGGGCCCGGGCGGGCACTACGATCCAGCGCATGACAGAAGGTGCCCAGAATCAGGCCACCCCGGTCCTGGTGCGGTTGCGGGCATTGCGGCCCGGCCTGGCACCGGCCGAGGAGCGGGTCGCCGAGGTGGTGCTGGGCGACCCGCGGGTGGTGGCCGCGATGACGATCACCGAACTGGCGGACCGCGCCTCCACCTCGGAGACCTCGGTGCTGCGGTTCGCCCGCCGGCTGGGGCTGAAGGGTTATCCGGAGCTGCGATTGGCGCTCGCCGAGGCGTCCGCCGACAACGGCCGGCTCACCCATCCGGTGGGGGACATCACCGCCGACGACTCGATCGACGAGATCGTCGCCAAGGTGACCGGTGCCGGGGCGCGGGCGGTGGAGGAGACCGGGCAGCAACTCGATCGCGAGGTGCTCGCCGAGGTGGCCCGGCTGGTCGCCGGCGCCCGGCGGGTCGACCTCTACGGTGCGCACGCCAGCGGCATGGTCGCCGGTGACCTGCAGCAGAAGCTGCACCGGATCGGAGTCGTCGCCTATGCCTGGTCCGATCCGCACCAGGCGCTGGCCTCGGCCACCCTGCTCGGCGCGGGCGATGTGGCGATCGCGGTCAGCCACACCGGCACCACCACCGAGGCCATCGAGGTGCTCGAAGCGGCCGCCGGTCGGGGCGCGGCGACGGTGGCGATCACCAACTTCCCGGCGTCCCCGCTGGGGCGTACCGCGGGGTTGGTGCTGACCACCGCCGCCGATGAGACGCCGTTGCGTTCGGGGGCGATGGCGTCGCGGATCGCGGCACTGATGGTGGTGGACTGCCTCTTCCTGGCGGCCGCCCAGCACCGCTACGACCGCGCGGTGGAGGCCGTGGCGGCCACCCGGGAGGCGGTCCGCGGGCATCACCGCTCGGCGCGCTGAGGGGCCTGCTCGAGGCGGTCGAGCCAGTCGGCGAACAGCACGGTGGCGAGGGTCGGCCGGTCCAGGTGCACGTTGTGGCCGGCATCGTCGAACACCACATAGGTCATCCGCGGATAGGACTCCAGCAGCTCGAACTGGTCGGCGAAGCCGACGCTGTCGTCCCGGCGGCCGGTGAGCAGCAGCGACGGATGGTCGAAGGTGGTGAAGCGCTCCTCCGGCGGGGTGGTGAGGTCGTACGCCTGGTCGAGTCGGGCGGCGAATTCCCTGTCATGGTTGCGGATGGTGAGAACAGGCCCATGTTGATCGGTGAGTTCGCCGCGGAGCTGGGCACCAGCGCGCGGATGCTGCGGCACTACGAGGACACCGGGTTGCTGGCACCGGCCGGACGGGACGGCAACGGCTACCGGGTGTACGCGGCGGAGCAGCTGCCGCGGACCCGGCAGATCAAGGGGTTGATCGATGCCGGGGTGCCGACCGCGCTGGTCGCCCAACTGATCGACGCGCTCACCGACAGCGGCGGGATCTTTCACGAGCACGTCGATCCGGGCACGGTCGAGGCGGCCGAGTCCGAGTGGCAGCGGATGTGCCACTGCGTCGACTGCATGGTCGCGCGGCGGGACGCGCTGGGTGCGTACCTGGGTGCGCTGAAAGGGGAGTGAGGTCGGGGGTCATTGGCCCGCACCCTCTACGCTGGGTGCGTGCCCGAGGACCCGCAGACCGTGCCCGATGACCGGCCGATCGCCGAGCAGGATCGGCCCACCGTGCTGCGCGAACGCGAACCGGCCCCCGCGCCGGCCCGGGCCCATGCCGGGCCGCCGCAGGACACCCGGCAACCGCCGCTCCCGGCGCAACGGGCCGCCGGGCCGCTGGTCCCGCAGCCCCCGGGGCCGCCGCCGGCGAAGCAGCCCAGCAAGATCTTCTCCGACCTGAACCTGAACGGTACGGTCCCGGCACGGATCCGCCCGAACATCGGCGCCTGGGGCCCCACCGACCTGCCCACCACCAAGCAGAAGAAGCGCTGGCGCTGGATCATCCCGCTGCTCTTCGTGATCGCGATCATCGTCGTGACGATCGCCGGGTACATCTTCTGGACGATGTACCGCTGAACGGATGACAGTCGTGGAGCCGGTCGGGGATCGGGATGACACGGTGCTCTGCCGAGCGATCCTCAGCGCTCCCGGCACGACGGGCCGGTAGGTGTGGCCGCCCGTTGATTCGCGATACCCGGTTGGAGCGATACGGCTTTGATGCCCAGGAAGCATCAAGGATTTGTTTGATGCCTAGGAAGCATCAAGGATTTGTTTGATGCCTCAGAGGTATCAAGCGCATCCTTGATGCTTCCTGGGGATCAGAGCACCATCGGCTTGCCCGGGCCCGGTGGGCGGGATGCGACGGCGTGACGGCCGGTCAGATCATCGCGGCCAGATGCCGCAACCGGGCCAGTTCGGCGGCGAGGAAGGCCGGGCCGCCGTGCCGACCGAGCACGACCGAGCGGGAACCGCGGAGCGGGGCGGCGGCGTAGGTGGTCTCGACCCAGCCGTCCACCCAGCCGCTGGGCAGCTCGCCGCTGCCGGTCTGATCCAGCGGTTCAAGCTTGGCCAACGCCGTGCAGTCCAGATCCGGCGCCATCGGGGTCGAATGCAGCACCGTGTGCGCCGCGCGGTCCACCAACACCGCCCAATGGGAGTGGAACACCACCGGCGCGGTCTCGGTCAGGATCGCCGCCGCATTGTCCGGGTCGGCCAGCATCCGCTCCAGCGCCTCGACATCGGACTGCAGCCCGGCGCCACCCGGGTAACGCGAGCACCACAGCGCCTCGACCCCACCGACCTGGGTGCAGGCGCTGACCGCGTTGTCGGGCATCACGTTGTCCGGCAGCACCACCATGAAGTCGTCGACCACGCGACCGTCCTGACGGCCCACGATCTCGACGGCCTGGATGTCGCCGCCGATCGTGCCGAGGGCGCTCGCCACGGCACCCAGGGCACCGGGGCGGTCGGGTAGGGACAGGCGGATCAGGAACACGCCAACAGTCTTGCATCCGGATGTGACGGGGCCGTTTCGCGTCGCGTTGTGGGATGGGGTACGCGCGGGTGTGGGCTGGTCTGGTCATCTCGACACGCTGCCCCGGCTCCGCTTCGCTGCGCCGGGCCAGCTACTCGATGACCGTGGGGTCGGCGGCCCCGGCTCCGCTTCGCTGCGCCGGGGCAGCTACCCGATGACCGTGGCGAGCGCAGCGCTGACTACCGCGCGCGCGATAAGGTCGCGGGTGATGAACAACAGCCCAGGAGGACCACAGGTGGAGAGCGTGTCGTTGACCGCGGACGATGTCGCCCGGCTCGGCCGGTTGGCGCGGATCGAGCTCAGTGCCGAGGAACTGGACGAACTCGCGCCGCAGCTGTCGGTGATCCTCGAATCGGTCGCCACGGTCAACGAGCTCGACACCAACGACGTGCCGCCGACCTCGCATCCCGAACCGCTCACCAACGTCTTCCGCCCCGACGAGAACACCCCCTCGCTGCCGGTCGAGGAGGCGCTCGCGATGGCGCCGGCCGCCGAGGACGACCGCTTCCGCGTCCCGCGGATCCTGGGGGAGTCGGCATGAGCGAGCAGACCAGCACCGACACCGGCGCCAAGGACCTGCTGCGCGCCGACGCGCACCAGCTCGTCCGGGCGATGGAGGCCGGGGAGACCACCTCCGAGGCCCTCACCACCGCCTGCCTGGACCAGATCGCCGCCGTCGATGGGGCCGTGCACGCCTTCCTGCACGTCGACACCGACCGTGCCCTGACGGCCGCCCGGGAGATCGACCGGCGCCGCGCCGCGGGGGAGAAGCTCGGCCCGCTGGCCGGCGTACCACTCGCTCTCAAGGACGTGCTGACCCAGCAGGGCGTACCGACCACGGCCGGCTCGAAGATCCTCGAGGGCTACCTGCCGCCCTACAGCGCCACCGTCACCCAGCGACTGATCGACGCCGGCCTGGTGCTGCTCGGCAAGACCAACATGGACGAGTTCGCGATGGGCTCCTCCACCGAGAACTCCGGCTACGGTCCGACCCACAACCCGTGGGCGCTGGACCGGATCCCCGGCGGCTCCGGCGGCGGTTCCGCGGCCGCGCTGGCCGCCTTCGAGGCGCCGCTGGCCATCGGTACCGACACCGGCGGCTCGATCCGTCAGCCCGCCGCCTTCACCGGAACCGTCGGGGTGAAGCCGACCTACGGCGGCACCTCCCGCTACGGGCTGATCGCGCTCGCCTCCAGCCTGGACCAGCCCGGCCCCTGCACCCGCTCGGTGCTCGACGCCGCACTGCTGCACCAGGTGATCGGCGGCCACGATCCGCGCGATGCCACCTCGATCGACGCCCCCGTCCCCGACGTGGTGAGCGCCGCCCGCAGCGGCGACGTCTCCGGCCTGAAGGTCGGCGTGGTCCGCGAACTCGGTGGCGAGGGGTACGCGCCGGAGGTCGAGGCGAAGTTCAACGAAACCGTTGCCCTGTTGGAATCCCTCGGCGCCGAGGTGGTCGAGGTCTCCTGCCCGCACTTCGAGTACGCGCTGGCGGCCTACTATCTGATCCTGCCCGCCGAGGCCTCCTCCAACCTGGCCCGCTTCGATGCGATGCGCTACGGCCTGCGGGTCGGCGACGACGGCGTCCGCTCCGCCGAGGAGGTGATGGCCGCCACCCGCGAGGCCGGCTTCGGTGCCGAGGTGAAGCGCCGCATCATCATCGGCACCTACGCGCTGTCGGCCGGTTACTACGACGCCTACTACGGCTCGGCGCAGAAGGTGCGCACCCTGATCAGCCGCGACTTCGAGAACGCCTTCAGCCAGGCGGACGTGCTGGTCTCACCGACCACGCCGACCACCGCGTTCCGGCTCGGTGAACGGGTCGACGATCCGCTGGCGATGTACAAGAACGACCTCTGCACGATCCCGTCCAACCTGGCCGGCAACGCCTCCGCGTCCTTCCCGGTCGGACTGTCCACCGAGGGCCTGCCGATCGGCTTCCACGTGATGGCGCCGCCGCGCGCCGATGACCGGCTCTATCGGGTCGGGGCCGCGCTGGAACGCAGCCTGCGCAAGCAGTGGGGCGGCCCGCTGTTGGACAGGATTCCTGCCCTGGAAGGAAGTCTGGCATGAGCAACGCGACGACCACCGACGTCGAACCGGTTGTCGACTACGACGAGGCGCTGACCCGTTACGACCCGGTGATGGGGCTGGAGGTGCACGTCGAGCTGAACACCGCCTCCAAGATGTTCTGCGGATGCTCCACCGCCTTCGGTGCCGCACCGAACACCCAGACCTGCCCGGTCTGCCTGGGCCTGCCGGGTTCGATGCCGGTGGTGAACGGGTCGGCGGTGGAGTCGGCGATCCGGATCGGGCTGGCGCTGAACTGCGAGATCGCCGACTGGTGCCGCTTCGCCCGGAAGAACTACTTCTATCCGGACATGCCGAAGAACTACCAGATCAGCCAGTACGACGAGCCGATCGCCTTCGACGGACACCTCGACATCGAGTTGGACGACGGTACGCCGTTCCGGATCGAGATCGAACGCGCGCACATGGAGGAGGACACCGGCAAGTCCACCCACGTCGGCGGGGCCACCGGCCGGATCCACGGTGCGGACCATTCGCTGCTGGACTACAACCGCTGCGGCGTACCGCTGATCGAGATCGTCACCCGGCCGATCACCGGCGCCGGCGAGCGGGCCCCCGAGGTCGCCCGCGCCTACGTCGCCGCGCTGCGCGAGCTGATGAAGGCGCTCAAGGTCTCCGACGCCCGGATGGAGCAGGGCAACCTGCGCTGCGACGCGAACCTGTCCCTGCGGCCCACTCCCGCCGATGAGTTCGGCACCCGCAGCGAGACCAAGAACGTCAACTCGCTGCGCTCGGTCGAGAATGCCGTCCGCTACGAGATCACCCGGCAGGCGGCCCGGCTGGACGCCGGCCAGCGGGTGGTCCAGGAGACCCGGATGTGGCACGAGGGCGACCAGCTCACCACCGCCGGCCGCTCCAAGGAGACCGCGGAGGACTACCGCTACTTCCCCGAACCCGATCTGGTGCCGATCGCGCCGTCGCGGGAATGGGTGGAGCAGCTGCGCGCGACCCTGCCCGAGGCGCCGGGCGTACGCCTGAAGCGGCTGCAGTCCGAGTGGGGCTTCAGCGACGCCGAGATGACCGACATCACCAATGCCGATGCGCTCGAGGTGATGGAGCAGACCGTCGCCGCCGGTGCGCCCGCGCCCGCCGCCCGCAAGTGGTGGCTCGGGGAGCTCTCCCGGCGGGCCAACGAGGCCGGGGTCGGTCTCGCCGAACTGGCGATCACCCCCGCCCAGGTCGCGGCGGTGCAGCGGCTCGTCGACGCCGGCACCATCAACGACAAGCTGGCCCGCCAGGTCATCGACGGGGTGCTCGCCGGGGAGGGTGAACCGGATCAGGTCGTCGCCGACCGGGGTCTGGCCGTGGTCTCCGACGACGGTGCACTGAGCGCCGCCGTCGATGAGGCGATCGCCGCGAATCCTGATGTGGCAGAAAAGATCCGGGCCGGCAAGGTGCAGGCCGCCGGTGCGCTGATCGGTTCGGTGATGAAGGCGATGCGCGGCCAGGCCGACGCCGGCCGGGTACGCGAGCTGATCCTGGAGAAGCTGACCTGAGATGTCCTGGGACAACGGACGCGAATGGGGTGACGACCGGGCGGAGGAGGAGCGGCCGGACGACACCGTGCTGCGCCCCGCCCGTCGCCCCGACCCCGCACCGGAACCGGACCCGGAAGCCGACCTGACCCAGATCCGACCCGGCCCGCCCCGGCGGGACGAGGTGGGGCAGTGGTCCGGTCAGCGCTACACCCGCAACCGGCTCACCGACGAGAGCCTGTGGGAGCGTACGCCGGCCGCCGGCCAGCAGCCGGCGGGTCAGCAGCCGGCCGGTCCGCAACAGCCGGGCCAGCCGCGACCCAGTCAGCAGCGGCGCACCGAGGAGCGGCACGGCCACCACCGCGTACCCGGCCGCGATGAGCCGCCGCCCGGATCGCCGCCGCCGAAGGTGGCCGGCCGACCCACCCGCCGGGTGCAGCTGATCGCGCTGGTGACCCTGGCCGGGGTCGCGATCCTGGCCGCCTGGCTGCTGAACCCGCGCGGTACCGAGCCGGATGCCGGCCGGGTGGCGCCCCGCCGGGCGGTCGCCGCCTTCGCCAAACCCGTCGAGGAGGCCAAGCTGCCGGCCCGGGTCGACGGCCTGCGGCGCGACACCGGCCGGGACGAGGCCAGGCTGCCGTTCGGCAACATCGACCGGGCGCACTACCAGCCCGTCGAGGGCCAGCCCGGTCCGGGCGCGGTCTACGCGCTCACCATGAACTCACCGGTCGCCTCGCTCACCGACCTGGATGCCCACTCGGGGCTCGGCAACCGCAACCGTTTCGGTCCGGTGAGCTGCGGCCGGGTCGACATCCGGGTGGAGTGCGTGACGCTGCTCAAGGGCGGGCTGCTGGTGGTCGTCGGCGCCGACCCGCAGGCCGACATGGGCCAGATGGCGGCGGTGACCACCGAGATCTACAACGCGCTGCCGGGCTGAGGCACCGCCTCGGCGAGGCGGCCCATCGCGTCCGCGGGATCGAGCTCGCCGTCGGCGATCACCGCACGCGCCGAGCGGATGAACCGCCGCCCCGGTTCGACGAGCGCGGGCCGCTCCCAGGCGACGGCCGAACCGATCCCGGGATAGTCACCGGTGCGCACGAACCAGGGGTCCGCCGCGGTCTGCTCGTCACCGGGGGCGAGCACGATGGTCGCCGGTCCGGTGGCACCCGGCGTACCGAGGAAGGTGGCATGCCAGGCGAGCCAGGGGGCGCGGCTGCCGTTGACCGCCCGCTCACCCGCGCCGTCGGGCGTACGCACGGTGATCTCCCGGCAGGCGGGGAGCCGCCAGAACCAGCCGCCGTATCCGGCCCCGGCCCGGCCGCTGCTGCCCGGGCTGCCGAGCGGGATCGGCCGGTCGGCCTCCAGTTCGGTGTGCAGCCGCAGCTCCCAGCAGTCGCCGTCGATCGGCAGGCAGGCCATCGTGCGCCGCTCGCGCAGCACCGGTTCACCGTCGCGGTCCAACCAGCTGAGCAGCATCGTCAGCTCCTCGGGATCCTGCAGCAGGGCATCGAGGCGCTGCACACCGTGATCGTCCAGCCACTGGTACCCGGCGCCTGGCCGGTAGCTGCCACCGCCCCAGAAGTTCGTCCCGGCGGCATCCGGCACGGTGAATCCCAGCCCCAGATGCCAGTCGTGATCGGCGGGGCGCCGCGCGGTCAGCTCCACCCCGGCGCGGGTGCGCACCGGGTGCAGGAAGGGGCGCGGTGCGGAATCGGGCACGGAACCGGCACCGCTCTGCACGGTCAGCAAGGGTCCGCGGCGGCCCGCTCCGGCCTCGGCCAGCACCGTGTCCCGGCCGGTGAACGCCCACGGGGCACCAGCCTCGGCGAAGGTGCCGTCCCGGTCGGCGGCCGCCCGGATCCAGTGCTGCACGTCCTGCAGCACCGGATGCGCGGCCGCGCCCTCCCCGACGACCTCGATGAACCGCTCCGGGATCCTGGTCGGCTCCGGTGCGGTCCGCAGCGCCTCCACGACCCGCATGAACGCCCCGGTGTCGGCGAGCGGAGCCAGCAGCGGTACGCCGGTGGCGCGGGCAGCGAGCAGGTTCTCCAGCAGATCGGTGCGCCCGGTGCCCCGCACCGCACCGTCCGGGCCGGTCACCTGGTCGAGGATGTAGCTGAGGGTGAGCGTGCCGTGCTCGCCGACCACCTCGACCAGCGGCGGCGGTTCCCCCTCACCGGGGCCGCTGAGCGTCAGCGCCGCGCTGACCGTCGGCGCCTCGGCTCCGGTGGCCGGTACGATCCGCAGCGCGGTGGTGTCGTCGGTGTCGATCGCGGTGGTCCGGTACGCGTCCACCACGACCTCGGTGACATCCTCGGCGCGGCGCAGGCCGGCGATCCGCAGGGCGGTGGCGACCGCGTGGGCCAGGGGATTGGTGGCGACCCCGTCCATCACATCGACCCCGTCGAGGTGCCGCCGCCCCGCCCACGGGGTGCGCTCCCAGTAGGCGCGGTGCCGCACCCAGTGCCCCATCGCGCGGACGTGCCGCACCGCACCGATGCCGAACTCGTCCCGGTCGATCAGCTCCAGCGCGTGGGAGCCGAGCGCCTGGAAACCGACCTGCACCAGCCGCCCGGTCTGCCGCTGCAGCGCCAGCAGTGCCTCCAGATCGGCCAAGCGGGCGAACGGCGGCTTCTCCAGCAGCAGGTCCGCACCCGCCCGCAGCGCCTCGGCCGCCACCGCCGCGTGCAGAGGGATCGGGACCGAGGCGATCACCACCTCGGGTACGCCGACCGCCTCGAGGGCGTCGGTGAGGCTGTCGAACAGCGGTACGCCCAGCCCGGGATCGCCGCCCAGCGAGCCGACCAGCGGATCGACGCAGGCCACCAGGCGTACCCGGCCCGCCGCGGCGAGTCGGTCGATGTTGGCCAGGTGGACGGCGCCGAAGCCGCGTACCCCGACCTGGATCACCGTCGGGCAAGGGGTTTCCCGGGCGGGGGTCATCGGCTCACCTCCGGTCGATGTCGGCCAGGGACAGTCCGCGGGTCTCGCGGGTGAAGACGGTGGCGGCCGCGGCCACCACGCAGATCGCCAGGGCGGTTCCGCCGATCACCCACGGTACGTTCGCGGTCCCCGGCGGGGCGATCGCCACGAAGATGCTGGGGAAGAAGGCGGCGATCATCAACCCGAGATTCTGCGAGACGGCGAAACCGGTGACCCGCATCCGGGTGGGGAACTGCTCCTGGAAGAAGGTCGCGAAGGTGGCGTTCCACATCTGGAAGAAGACCGCGTGCAGGATCAGCACGAAGACGATGACCAGCACCAGGTTCCGCTGCTGGATGGCCCACAGGTAGGCGAAGGTGCTCAACCCGCCGAGGAGCCCGCCGGCGATCATGAACAGCCGCCGGCCGTAGCGGTCGGACAGCGACCCGAACAGCGGGATGGTCAGGGCCGCGACGACATTGGAGATCAGGGTGACCAGCAGGAACTGGCTGGTGCTGAACCCGATGCCGTAGCTGGGCTGGGTGCCGTAGGAGACGCCGAAGGTGAGGGCCACCATGCCGAGCGCATTGGTGAAGGTCATCAGCACGCAGCGGAACACCGCACCCGGATGGGAACGCAGCAGGTCGACCAGCGGGAACGGCCGGCGCTCGGTGACGCCCTCGCGGGTCTCCGCGTCGGCGTACATCGGTGATTCGTGGACGTGCCGGCGGATCAGGAAACCGGCGAGCACCACGATCGCGCTGAGCAGGAACGGGATCCGCCAGCCCCAGGCGCGGAACGCCTCGTCGCCGAGGATGGCGGCCAGCGGCAGCATGATCGCGGTGGCCAGGATGGAGCCGATCTGGGTGCCCTGCAGGCTGAAGCTGGCGAACCAGCCGCGCCGCTCGGTGGCCGCCTGTTCGATGATCATCGCGTTCGCGCCGCCGAGTTCGCCGGCCACCGCGAAGCCCTGGATCAATCGCAGCAGGACCAGCAGGATCGGTGCCCAGATGCCGATCTGGGCATAGGTGGGCAGCAGGCCGACGGCGAAGGTGGACAACCCCATCAGCAGCATCGCGAACACCAGCACGTCCTTGCGGCCGCGCCGATCGCCCCAGGCGCCGAGGACGACCGCGCCGATCGGGCGGGCGATGTAGCCGACGGCGTAGGTGCTCAGCGAGGCGATGATCGCCACCGCCGGGTCATCGGTGCCGAAGAAGACCGAGGGTACGCCGAGCGCGGCGGCCTGGGCGTAGAGCGAGAAGTCGTAGTACTCCAGTGCGCTGCCGATCCAGCCGCTGAGGGCGGCCCGGCGGGCACTGGTCGGCTTCGCCTGCGGGTCGGCGGTGGGTGCGGTGTCTGGGACAACGTCTTTGTTGGTCATGGATTCCTCGATCATCCTCGATCAGCCGGATAGCGCTTTCCGAAGACTGTCGCACATATGTTGAGTCGATTCAACAGGGTGGCCGAAGATTCTCTGCGGGAAAGGGGTTCGGATTGCGCGGCCGAGGGCTGCGCCGTGCTCAGACCGAGAGGTCGGCCTCGCCGAGCTTCGCGACCGCCGCCTGGTCGCCGACCACGGCGACATCGGACTCCGGGCCGCGGCCGTAGGCGTAGAGCATCAGTTCCGAGGGCCGGCCGACGATGGTGACGATCTCGTTGCCCGGCATCACCCGGACGGTCTCCGGCTCATCACCGGTGTCCACGGGGCGGGAGCGTTCCAGCACCACGCCGACCGAGGCGCGGCGGAACAGGGCGCGGCCGATCAGCTTCATCCGGCGCCACATCCAGTCCTCGACCTCATCGGGCAACCGGCGCGGGCCGTCCGGGTCGTCACCGGCGCGGCGGACGTCCTCGTGGTGCACGAAGTATTCGACGGTGTTGGCCTCCTCGTCGACGCCGGGGAAGGCGAAGACCGACAACCGGGCCGGGCCGCGGCGGATCCGGTCGACCAGCTCGGCATAGGGCCAGCGGGCCTTCGTCTCGGCCATCCGGCGCTCGGTGAGACCGGCCAGCGGTTTGGCCACGATGCCCGGGGCGCCGAGCGGATCGGTCTCCCGGATCCAGAGGTGGGCGGCCAGATCATGGGTGGTCCAGTCACCGGAAAGCGTCGGCGCGTCGGGGCCGACCCGGTCGAGCAGGTCGCACAACTCGGCGCGTTCGGTTTTGGCGAAGTTCACGCCCCGAGCGTAGACGACGCGGCCCGTTCCGGTGTGCGGATGGCTTCGATCGGACGTGGGAGAATGGCGCGGTGAGTTCCGCCGACACCGAATCCCCGCTCGCCCCTGACGTGGCGGCCCTGCTGCGGCGTACGCCCGATGGGCTGGTACCAGCGGTGGTGCAGGACGCGACCACCGGCCAGGTGCTGATGATGGCCTGGCTGGACGACGCGGCACTGCACGCCACCCTGACCACCGGGCGCGGCACCTACTATTCGCGCAGCCGGCAGCAGCAGTGGGTGAAGGGGGAGACCTCCGGCCACGTGCAGCGGGTCCGCGAGGTGCGGCTGGACTGCGACGGCGACACCCTGCTGATCAAGGTCGACCAGACCGGTCCCGCGTGCCACACCGGCCTGCAGAGCTGCTTCGACAGCCACCTGCTGCTGGGGGAGGGCGAGTGAGCATCGGCATCACCCCCGACCTGGCCGGTTTCCGGGAGCTGGCGCGGGAGCGGCGGGTGGTCACCGTCGCCGCCCGGGTGATCTCGGACGCCGACACCCCGGTCTCGGTCTACCACCGGCTGGCGGCCTCGCGGCCCGGCACCTTCCTGCTGGAATCGGTCGAGCGCGGGGTCAGCTCGCGCTGGTCCTTCGTCGGTGTCCGCTCCGCGGCGACCCTGTCCAGCGATGACGGCCGACTGGTCTGGCAGGGGACCGTGCCCGTCGGGCTGCCCGGTGCCGAGGGCGGTTCCGCGGCGTACGCCGATGACCCGCTGGCCGCGCTCGCCGAGTGCCTGCGGCTGCTCATCCACGACCATCCCCAACCGGATCTGCCGCCGTTCGTCTCCGGTTTCGTCGGCCACCTCGGCTACGACGTGGTCCGCCGGCTGGAGAAGCTGCCGAACGACACCGTCGACGACCTGCGGGTTCCCGAGATCGGGATGATGCTGGTCGCCGACCTGGCCGCCCTGGACCACCGCACCGGTGAGGTCTGGCTGCTGGCGAATGCGATCAACTGGGACGACAGCGACGAGCGGGTCGACCAGGCGTACGCCGATGCCTGCGAGCGGGTCCGCTCGATGGTCGCCGACCTCACCCGGCCCCGCGAACCGCTGGTGCGGACGGTCGCCGCCGACCACCAGCCCGCCGCGGTGGTGCGGCAGCGCACCGACGCCGACCACGAGCAGGCGGTGCGGGACGCGATCGCCGAGATCGAGGCCGGCGAATGCTTCCAGATCGTCGTCTCGCAGCGGTTCGAGGTCCCGGACGCGCCGGACGCCTTCGAGATCTATCGGCGGCTGCGGTTGGGCAACCCGAGCCCGTATCTGTACCTGCTGCGGATGGCCGGTTACGACATCGTCGGCAGTTCCCCGGAGGCGCTGGTCACCGTCCGCGGCGGCACCGCGACCACCTATCCGATCGCCGGTACCCGGCCGCGCGGCAGCACCCCGGCCGAGGATGTCGCGCTGGAGCAGGAACTGCTGGCCGATGAGAAGGAGCGGGCCGAGCACCTGATGCTGGTCGACCTGGGCCGCAACGATCTGGGCCGGGTCTGTGAACCGGGCAGCGTCGAGGTGGTCGAGTTCATGGAGGTGCGCCGCTATTCGCACGTGATGCACATGGAGGCCGCGGTCACCGGGCGGCTCGCGCCCGGGCGGACCGCCCTGGCCGCGACCTTGGCCTGTTTCCCGGCGGGCACGCTGTCGGGGGCGCCGAAGGTGCGGGCGATGGAGATCATCGAACGGCTCGAGCTGACCCGGCGGGGGACCTACGGCGGGGTGGTCGGCTGGTTCGACTTCAACGGCGACTCCGACACCGCGATCGCGATCCGCACCGCGCTGGTCAAGGACGGTACGGCGTTCGTGCAGGCCGGCGGCGGGATCGTCGCCGACTCGGTACCGGCGCTGGAGAACGCCGAGTCGCAGAACAAGGCGGCCGCGGCGCTGCGGGCGATCGCGGCCGCGGCCGAGCTGCGCGAGCTGGAGCCGGGGGATCTGGATGGCTGAGCGGGTCGGATCCAGGAGCCGGACGTACGCCCTGGGTGGGCTCGCGCTCGGCTCGATCGCCGGGCTGATCCTGGCCTCGGTGAGCGGGGCCGGTGGGCCGGCCGGGGTGGTGCTGGCCGCGGCCGCACTGGCCGGGCTGGCGCTGGCGCTGATCCTGCGGCACATCGGGCGACGGGTGCTCGGGGTGCTGCTGGCGCTGCTCGGGATGGGCATGGTGGCTGGGGTGATCAGCGGCGGCCCGGCCGGGATCGCGCACTGGGCGTACGCCCTCTGCGGGCTGCTGGTGGTCGCCGGGTCGGTGCTGATGGTGGCCCGGGCGCAGCGCTGGCCGCGCCGCCCGGACCGGTTCGACCGGACCCGGGCCCGCGCGCAGACCTCACCCGATGACGATCCGAACGAGGTGTGGAAGGCGCTCGATGCCGGGCACGACCCGACCACCGCGGCACGTCCGGATGACAGCACCCCCGGAAATGCACGAGAATGACCGCGATGCCCACCGCGCAGACACCTGGATCGAAAGAGGACCGATGAGCCGCCGCCGCACCACCGTCAAGAACGTCCATCACGGCCGGACCCCCGCTGCCTGGACCGGTTCCATGATCGCGCTGGTCGCCTTCATCGTGCTCACCGTCGGTTTCCTCGCCGGTCCGGGCGGATTTCCCTCGATCAACGTGCCGATCTCGATCGCCGGCGGTGTGCTGCTGGTGCTCGCGCCGATCGTCGGCGGGATCATGAGCCGGATCGGGATGGGGCAGGACTGATGACCGTCCTCGACGAGATCATCGTCGGGGTCCGCGAGGATCTGGCCGAGCGGGAGCGTGCCGTCCCGGCCGCCCGGCTCGCCGAGCAGGTCGCCGGCGCCCCTGCGCCACGCGATCCGATGCCCGCCTTCACCGCCCCCGGGGTGAGCGTGCTCGCCGAGGTGAAGCGCGCCAGCCCGAGCCGCGGCGACCTGGCCCAGATCGCCGACCCGGCCGCGCTGGCCGCCCGCTATGCCGCCGGTGGCGCCGCGGCGATCTCGGTGCTCACCGAACGGCGCCGGTTCCGCGGCTCGCTCGAGGACCTGGTCAGCGTCCGGGCCGCGGTCGAGGTGCCGGTGCTGCGCAAGGACTTCATCGTCACCGACTACCAGCTGATCGAGGCGCGGGCCGCCGGTGCCGACCTGGCGCTGCTGATCGTCGCCGCACTGGACGATGCGCAGCTGCGGGACCTGCACGCCACCGCGGTCGAGCTGGGGCTGACCCCGCTGGTCGAGGTGCACGACGAGGCCGAGATCGAGCGCGCCGTCGCGGTCGGCGCCCGGCTCGTCGGGGTGAACAACCGCAATCTGAAGACCCTCGCGGTCGATCCCGCCACCTTCGCCCGTCTGGCGCCGCTGGTGCCCGAGGGGGTGTGCCGGGTGAACGAGTCCGGGATCACCGGGCCGGCCGATGTCGCCGCATCCCGGGCCGCCGGTGCCGATGTGGTGCTCGTCGGCGAGGCGCTGGTCACCGGGGACGACCCGGCCGCCGCCGTCCAGGCGATGATCGACGCCGGTCGCTGAGGTCGCCGGCCCGTGATCACCGTCGTCGACCACGATCCGGGGTGGGTCGAGGCCTTCCGGGGCCTGCGGGACCGCTATGCGGGTGCGCTGGACGTGGCCGGCGTACCGGTGGTCGGGATCGAGCACGTGGGCAGCACCGCGGTGCCGGGGCTGGCCGCGAAACCGGTCATCGATGTGGACATCATCGTCGCCGCCGAGCAGGTCGAGGCGGCCTCGGATGTCCTGTTGGGGTTGGGATTCCGGCCGCTGGGGGAGCTCGGCATTCCCGAGCGCTGGGCGTTCGCCCAGCCCGCCGACTGGCCGCGTACCAACACCTATGTGATCGTGGCGGGCAGCCTGTCGCTGCGCAACCACCTGGCGGTCCGCGACACCCTGCGCGCCGACCCGGAACTGCGGGACGCCTACGGCGCGGTCAAGCAGCGGGTGGCCGCCGCGGCCGAAGACCTGGACGCCTACATCAGGGACAAGAACGCGATCGTCCAGCAGATCCTCACCGCCGCCGGACTCACCGCAGCCGAACGCGCCGCGACCGATGCCAACCAGATCCCACCCGGCGCCGGCCGCCGCGTCCCGCGCTGAACCCGTCGGAAAGGTTGACGAGCCCGACCGGAGACACCTAGAGTCGCAACTGTTCTAGATCAGTTGTGCGAGGGGGGTGTGATGAGCGGGCGGGCGAAGTATCTGGTGATCGCCGAGCTGCTGCGCACCGCGATCGACACCGGCGAGCTCGCGCCCGGGGCCGCGCTGCCCTCCCAGCGAGAACTGGCCGAGGCGCACGGGGTCACGGTGATGACCGTGCGGCAGGCGCTGGCCCGGCTCACCGAGCAGCAGTTGATCGTCAGCGAGCACGGCCGTGGCACGTTCGTCGCGCCGCGGGCGTTCGCGCTGCCGCTGGGGCCGCTGGCCAGCCTGGTCGACGAGGCCGCCGCGGCCGGGCGGACGCTGACCACCACGGTCCTCGACCACGGCTCGGCAGTGCAGACCGGTGAGGCGGCGTACCTGATCCGACGCCTCCGGCACCTCGACGGGGAACCGTTCGCGCTGCAGACGTCCCGGTTGCCGCTCGAGGCGGCCGCACAGATCGACCCCGAACGGCTCACCGACCGCGCCCTGTACGCGGTGCTGGCCGAGGCCGGTCTGGAGGTCGTCGCCGCCAGCGAGCGCATCCATGCGGTCAACCTGGACGCCGACTCGGCCGCCCTGCTGGGCCGCGCACCCGGCACCGCCGCCCTGCTCAGCATCCGCGAATCCCGGACCGCCGACGGGACCACCGTGCTCACCGACCACGCGCAGATCCCCGGCGATCTCGGTGTGGTCAGCGCCGAGCGCGCCCGGCTGCAACCACTGCCCAGAACCAAGGAGGCGTCATGACCGACACCCGTACCCTGCCCGACGAGCGCGGACACTACGACCGCTTCGGCGGCAGCTTCGTGCCCGAGGCGCTGCATGCCGCGCTCGCCCAGCTCAGCCAGGCGTACGCCGATGCGATGGCCGACCCGGCCTTCGCCGAGGAACTCGACGCGCTGCACCGCGACTACGTCGGCCGGCCCAGCCCGATCACCGAGGCGCCCCGGTTCAGCGAGCACGCCGGCAACGCCCGCATCCTGCTCAAGCGCGAGGATCTCAACCACACCGGGTCGCACAAGATCAACAATGTGCTCGGCCAGGCGCTGCTGACCCGCCGGATGGGCAAGACCCGACTGATCGCCGAGACCGGTGCCGGCCAGCACGGGGTCGCCACCGCGACCGCGGCCGCGCTGTTCGGGATGGAGTGCCGGGTCTACATGGGCAAGGTGGACACCGACCGGCAGGCGCTCAACGTCGCCCGGATGCAGCTGCTCGGTGCCGAGGTGGTCGCCGTCGAATCCGGTTCGCAGACGCTGAAGGACGCGATGAACGAGGCGCTGCGCGACTGGGTCGCCTCGGTCGATGACACCCACTATCTGATCGGTTCGGTCGGTGGCCCGCACCCCTTCCCGATGATCGTCCGCGACTTCCAGCGGATCATCTCCACCGAGGCCCGCGCGCAGACCCTCGAACGCTATGGCCGGTTGCCCGATGCGGTGGCCGCCTGCGTCGGCGGTGGGTCGAACGCGATGGGCCTGTTCGCCGACTTCATCCCCGACGGCGACGTGCAACTGTTCGGCTTCGAGGCCGGCGGCGACGGGCTGGAGACCGGCCGGCACGCCGCCACCATCTCGGAGGGGAAGACCGGTGTCCTGCACGGCATGCGCACCTTCGTGCTGATGGACGAGGACGGTCAGACCAAGGAGTCGCACTCGATCTCCGCCGGCCTCGACTATCCCGGGGTCGGCCCCGAGCACGCCTGGCTCGCCGAGACCGGCCGGGCGAGTTACGAACCGGTCACCGACGCCGAAGCGATGGCGGCCCTGCGGTTGCTCGCCCGGACCGAGGGGATCATGCCCGCGATCGAGTCCGCGCACGCGCTCGCCGGCGCGCTGCGGCTGGGCAAGCGGTGGGCCGAGGAACGCCCCGACGAGGAACCGATGATCCTGGTCAACCTGTCCGGGCGGGGCGACAAGGACGTGGAGACCGCGATCAAGTGGTTCGGCCTGGACGGCAGCGTGGATGCGACCACCGGCGGTGCGGCGGCCGACGCCGACGCCCCCGTCTCGATGACCGGAAGCAAGGAACTGTGATGAGCGAGACGAGCACCAGCGACACCGCGCGGACCTTCGCACTGGGGCGTACCGGGAGGGTCTTCCGGCAGGCCGAGGCCGACGGCCGGAAGGCGCTGGTCGGCTTCCTGCACGTCGGCTATCCGGAGGTGGCCACCTCGCTGGCCGCGCTGCGGGAACTGGCACCGGCCTGCGATCTGGTCGAGATCGGGCTGCCGTATTCGGACCCGGTGATGGACGGCCCGGTGATCCAGCGCGCCGGCACCTCGGCGCTGACCCGCGGGGTGCGTACCCGCGATGTCTTCGCCGCCGCCGAAGCGGTCGCCGAGGCCGGCGGGAACGCGGTGGTGATGACCTACTGGAACCTGGTCGAGCACTACGGGGTTGATGCCTTCGCCCGCGACCTGGCCGCCGCCGGCGGGTCCGGGCTGATCACCCCCGATCTCACCCCGGACGAGGCCGAGGAGTGGTTCGCCGCCTCCGACGCCCACGAGCTGGACCGGATCTTCCTGGTCGCACCCAGCTCCAGCGACGAGCGGATCGCCAGCACCGTCGACGCCTGCCGGGGCTGGTTGTACGCCACCTCGGTGATGGGCGTGACCGGCGTCCGATCGGAGTCCTCGACGGCGGCACCGGAACTGGTACGCCGGATCCGGGCCCTGCGACCCGAGGTGCCGATCGGCATCGGGCTCGGCGTCTCCAACGGCGCCCAGGCGCGGGAGACCGCCGAGTACGCCGATGCGGTGATCGTCGGCTCCGCCCTGGTACGCACCCTGATCGACGCCGAGGACGCCGGTACCCCCGACGACCTCAGCGGCCTGCGCGAGGTCCTCGCGGACCTGCGGGCCGGGGTACGCGGCTGAGCCGTTCGCTCGACCAGGTCGCGCAGCGACCGTTGTTCCACGCTCCTCGAGTAGGTCGCGCAGCGACCTTCCCCACGCTCCTCGAGTAGGTCGGGCGGCCTTCCTCACGCTCCTCGAGTAGGTCGCGCAGCGACCGTTGTTCCACGCTCCTCGAGTAGGTCGCGCAGCGACCGTGTCGAGAGGAGCCCAGCGCTGATGGCCTGCGGAATTTGCGGCTCGATCGGGGAACTGGTCGATCTGGGCGCCGATCGTGAATCGAGCCGCAGATTTCGGTGGGGGTTCATCTCGACACGCCGACCATTGCTCCGCTTCGCTGCGCATGGTCGGCTACTCGATGAACGGGGTGGGGGTTGGGCTCCCACGCTCCTCGAGTAGGTCGCGCAGCGACCGTGTCGAGAGGAGCATCCTTGGTGCCGCTGGTGTCCTGGGGTTCATCTCGACACGCCGACCATTGCTCCGCTTCGCTGCGCATGGTCGGCTACTCGATGAACGGGGTGGGTGCTTCGCTGCGCGTGGTCGGCTGCTCGATGAACGGGGTGGGTGCTTCGCTGCGCATGGTCGGCTACTCGATGAACGTGGTGGGTGCTTCGCTGCGCATGGTCGGCCACTCGATGAACGGGGAGGGTCAGCGCAGGAAGGCGGTGATCTCGGAGAGCACCTCGGGGGTGCGGGTGTGCAGCAGATCGTGCGGGGCGCCGGGCAGGGTGCGTACCGTGGCGCGGGGGAGCAGCCTGGCACGGGTCTCGGCGGTACCGACGTCCTGGACCCCGGATCCACCGGCCAGCAGCGCCAGGGTCGGGAGTTGCAGCTCCCGCAGCTGACGCTCGGGAATGGTGTCACCGACCCGGGACCGATCCCGATGCTCGGCCAGCCCGGCGACCGCCAGCCGGCCGGTCGCGCCGCGCACCGGCGCCCCGGCATGCTGCTCCAACCAGGCCCGCTGCCAGCCCTCCGGTCGGTCCGGTTCCGCGCTCGCCCAGCGCCGCAGCCCCTCGCTGAGCGGCGGCTCGGCGAAGACCCGCTCCGGATCGATCAGGATCAGCCCGGCCACCGGACCCGGCCGGCGGACCGCCAGATTCATCGCCGCCCAACCACCGGTACCGGCGCCGACCAGCACGTACTCCCGGCCGGGCAGCTGGCCCAGCACCTGGTACAGCCAGTTCGCGGCATCCGAATCGCTCTCCAGCGGCCGTGACTGCAGGCTCATCCCGGCATCACCGAGGGTGTCCACCGCGTACACGGTCCGCTGCCGCACCAGCGGGCCGACCAGCGGCGCCCAGTCCGGGGTAGCCCGGGCCCGGTCGGCGAGCAGCACCAGGGCCGGCTGCTGCGGATTCGCCCCCGCGAACCGGTGCACCCGGACCACCCCGAAATCGGTCCGCAGATCCAGGCTCGCCGCCGGCGGCGGCAGGTCCCGCAGCGCATCGGTGTACGCCGCGGCGTACCGGTCGTGACCGGCGGCGGAGGTGAACTGCCCGACCCGCACCGCCGGCTGCAGCAACCAACCGGCCAGCAGCCCGAGCACCAGCAGCAGCACCGGCAGCCAGCGGTGCCGCCGGGGTGCGGCGGTGCTGCGGGTACGCGCAGCAGTCCGGCGCGTCGGCTGCCGGCCCGGCGAACTCTTCCGCGGCGGGGGCCTGCGCGGGGTCGCCTTCCGCGGTGCCGGCTTGCGGGTGGTGGACCCGGTGGACCGGGTGGCCGGGCGCGCGCCAGTGCCGCGCGTGGGCGTACGCGAGGTGCCAGAGGCAGGGGACATCGACAACTAACTCCTGGGGGCGGCCGCCGAGGCGGTGGGAAGTGGCCCGCAACGCCTTCATGATACGCCTCTCACCGGCCGCAGCCGCTAGCATGGCCGGGTGAATTCGCCCCTGTCGACCCCGGCGCCCGAGCAGCACCAAGGCTCCGATGGTGCGACATCGAGCGGTGGCGCCACCGCCACCCGGGGGACGGCCGCCGGCGGCCGGGTGCTGCTGGCCGCCGCGATCTTCGTCATCGCCACCTATCTGATCTCGATCCCGCTCTACTGGCTGCAGGGCCGCTTCGAGATCGCCACCTGGGTCTTCAATCTCGGCACCCTCGGCCCCTTCCTCGGCGGGCTGGTGGCGCTGCTGGTCTGCCGCGGGCTGCGGCTGCCGCTGCGCTGGGTCGCCGGCCTCGGTTTCAACGTGCAGGTGGTCCGGCGCTCGATCCTCGCCGCCGCCGCCGCGCTCGCGATCGTGCTGCTGGCGGTGCAGTTCTATGGCTTCTTCCACTGGCAGATGAAGCCGATCGACCTGGCCGGGGTGCCCTATCCGCTCGCCATGCCGGGCGACTCGGGCACCATCTTCGGGTTCATCGCGATCGGGTTGCTGATCGGCTGCATCCTCGAGGAATTCGGCTGGCGCACCATCCTGGAGCCGACGCTGCTGCCCAAGCTGGGCGTGCTCGGCACCGGCATCGTGGTTGGTGTGATCTGGGGTCTGTGGCAGTGGCCGTTCTGGCTGGCGCTGATGCAGCGGCAGAGCACCAACCCCAGCCGGATGCAGGCACTGCTCTACACCGGCAGCCACTTCGTCGCCGCCATCGCGGTGTCGCTGATCCTGGTCGTCATCCACCAGCGGATGCGGCACGGGCACTGGGCGGCCGCGGTCGCCTTCCGATGGGTCTACGGGATCGGTTTCTTCCTGATCCTGGACGAGGAGCTGGGCCGCTGGCAGCCGATGTTCGCGATCGCCGCCTGCTCGGCGCTGGCCGCCGCGGTCGGCTACTACTACCACTGGCGCCGGACCCGGACCAAGCGGGTCCGCCCGGCCGCCCGGACGGCGCCGTCGAGCTAGCCCGAAGGGCGCCGGTTCGTCAAGATCGTCTCACCATGGCACACGATTTCGGAGAACGCTGACGGGCTGAGTACCGTTTCACTGCTGCACCCGGGGCCCCCCGAGTGCGGTGGGCCGTGCCGCCACGCAGCCAGCGCGCGCGGGCGGCACGCACCAGAAGTCAGGAGATGAGACATGACGAGCGAACCCGTGATCGCGCGACGGCCCGTCCACCGCCCCGCCGAGGGGCTCTACGATCCTGCCTTCGAGCACGACGCCTGCGGGGTGGCCTTCGTCGCCCAGCTGAGCGGCGTGGCCGACCACGACATCGTGGAGAAGGGTCTGGAGGCGCTGCGCAACCTCGACCATCGCGGCGCGACTGGCGCCGACACCGCCGCCGGTGACGGCGCCGGCATCCTGATCCAGGTCCCGGACGCCTTCCTGCGCGAGGTCTGCGACTTCGAGCTGCCGGACGCCGGGGCGTACGCCGTGGGCACGGCCTTCCTGCCCCAGGAGGCCGACCAGCGCGCCGCCGCGGTCGCCGGTATCGAGAAGATCGCCGCCGCCGAGGGCCTGACGGTGCTCGGCTGGCGCGACGTGCCCACCGAGGACGGCACCCTGAGCCCGGTCTCGGTGGCGGTGATGCCGCACTTCACGCAGCTGCTGGTGGCCGGTGCCGACGGCCAGCAGGGCATCGAACTGGACCGGTTGGCGTACGCCCTGCGGCGCCGCAGCGAACGTGAGGTGGGGGTCTATTTCCCCTCGCTGTCCGCGCGCACCCTGGTCTACAAGGGCATGCTGACCACCGATCAGCTGGAGGAGGTCTTCCCCGAGCTGCACGACGAGCGGCTGGCCTCGGCGCTGGCGCTGGTGCACTCCCGGTTCTCCACCAACACCTTCCCGAGCTGGGAGCTGGCCCACCCGTTCCGGATGATCGCCCACAACGGTGAGATCAACACCGTCAAGGGCAACCGCAACTGGATGCGGGCCCGGGAGGAGCTGCTCGCCTCCCAGTTGATCGGCGGCAGCCTGGAGCGGTTGTTCCCGATCTGTACGCCCGGGCACTCCGACTCCGCCTCCTTCGACGAGGTGTTGGAGCTGCTGCACCTGGGCGGGCGCTCGTTGCCGCACGCGGTGCTGATGATGATCCCCGAGGCGTGGGAGAACAACCCGTCGATGGATCCGGCCCGCCGCGACTTCTACCGCTTCCACGCCTGCCTGATGGAGCCGTGGGACGGTCCGGCCAGCGTCTGCTTCACCGACGGCACCCTGATCGGTGCGGTGCTGGACCGCAACGGCCTGCGCCCCGGCCGCTACTGGATCACCGAGGACGGGTTGGTGGTGCTCGCCTCCGAGGCCGGTGTGCTGCCCGGGATCGAGGCCGCGCAGGTGGTCCGCAAGGGCCGGATGCAGCCGGGTCAGATGTTCCTGGCCGATCTGGACCAGCACCGGATCATCCCCAACGACGAGATCAAGGACACCCTGGCCGCCGAGCAGCCCTACGGCGAGTGGCTGGCCGGTGGGCTGATCAGCCTCGACGACCTGCCCGAACGCGATCACACCGTGCACGGGCACAGCTCGGTGACCCGCCGTCAGCAGGTGTTCGGCTACACCGAGGAGGAGCTGCGGCTGCTGCTCACCCCGATGGCCAACACCGGTGCCGAACCGATCGGTTCGATGGGCACCGACACCCCGATCGCCGCGCTCAGCGAACGCCCGCGGCTGATGTTCGACTACTTCGCCCAGCTGTTCGCGCAGGTGACGAACCCGCCGCTGGACGCGATCCGCGAGGAGCTGGTCACCTCGCTGGCCGGCACCATCGGCCAGGAGCAGAACCTGCTCGAACCCGGCCCGGCGTCCTGTCGGCAGATCGTCATCCCGTTCCCGGTGCTGGACAACGACCAGCTGGCCAAGATCGTCGCGCTGAACCGGCTCGGTGACATGCCCGGCTTCCGCCCGCACGTGGTCCGTGGCCTCTATCGGGTCGAGGACGGCGGGATGGGTCTGCGGCACGCCCTGGACCGGGTCTGCGCCGAGGTCAGCCGCGCCATCACCGAGGGTGCCCGGACGGTGATCCTGTCCGACCGGCACTCCAACGCCGAGTACGCCCCGATCCCGTCGCTGCTGCTCACCGCGGCGGTGCACCACCACCTGGTGCGCACCAAGGCACGCACCCGGGCCGCGCTGATCGTCGAGGCCGGTGACGTCCGCGAGGTGCACCACGTCGCGACGCTGCTCGGCTACGGCGCCTCCGCGGTGAATCCCTACCTGGCCTTCGAATCCGCCGAGGACCTGGCCCGCGAAGAGGTCTATGTCCGCACCTCCCCGGAGGAGGCGGTGGTCAACCTGAAGAAGGCGCTCGGCAAGGGCGTGCTGAAGGTGATGTCCAAGATGGGCGTCTCCACCGTCGCCTCCTACACCGGCGCCCAGATCTTCGAGTGCCTGGGCCTGTCCCAGGAGGTCATCGACCAGTACTTCACCGGCACCACCTCCAAGCTCGGTGGGCTGGGCCTGGACGAGATCGCCGAGGAGATCCGCCGCCGGCACCAGAAGGCGTACCCCAGCGACGGCATCCCGCTGCCGCACCGCGAGCTCGAGGTCGGCGGTGAGTACCAGTGGCGCCGCGAGGGCGAGCCGCACCTGTTCGACTCCGAGACGGTGTTCCGGCTGCAGCACTCCACCCGGGCCGAGCGCTACGACATCTTCAAGGCCTACACCGGGCGCGTGGACGACCAGTCGAAGCAGCTGATGACGCTGCGCGGGCTGCTGGAGTTCAAGTCCGACCGCGAACCGGTCCCGCTGGAGGAGGTGGAGCCGGTCGAGGACATCGTCAAGCGGTTCTCCACCGGTGCGATGTCCTACGGCTCGATCAGCCGGGAGGCGCACGAGACCCTGGCGATCGCGATGAACATCCTGGGTGGCAAGTCCAACACGGGTGAGGGCGGTGAGGACGCCGACCGGCTCTACGATCCCGAGCGCCGCTCGGCGATCAAGCAGGTCGCCTCCGGCCGGTTCGGGGTGACCTCGGACTATCTGAGCAATGCCGACGACATCCAGATCAAGATGGCCCAGGGTGCCAAGCCCGGTGAGGGCGGCCAGCTGCCGGGCAACAAGGTCTATCCGTGGGTGGCCAAGACCCGGCACAGTACGCCCGGGGTTGGCCTGATCTCCCCGCCGCCGCACCACGACATCTATTCGATCGAGGATCTCAAGCAGCTGATCCACGACCTGAAGTGCGCCAACCCCGCGGCGCGGATCCACGTCAAGCTGGTCGCCGAGGTCGGTGTCGGCACGGTCGCGGCCGGGGTGTCCAAGGCGAAGGCCGATGTGGTGCTGATCTCGGGCCACGACGGCGGCACCGGCGCGGCCCCGCTGACCTCGCTGAAGCACGCCGGCGGGCCCTGGGAGCTCGGCCTGGCCGAGGCCCAGCAGACGCTGATCGGCAACGGGCTGCGGGACCGGATCGTGGTCCAGGTCGATGGTCAGTTGAAGACCGGCCGCGATGTGATCATCGGCGCCCTGCTGGGTGCCGAGGAATACGGCTTCGCGACCGCGCCGCTGGTCGTCTCCGGGTGTGTGATGATGCGCGTCTGCCACCTGGACACCTGCCCGGTCGGTGTCGCCACCCAGAACCCGGAGCTGCGCAAGCGGTTCTCCGGCAAGCCGGAGTTCGTCGTCAACTTCTTCCGCTACATCGCCGAAGAGGTCCGCGAATACCTTGCCCAGTTGGGATTCCGGAGCCTGGATGAGGCGATCGGGCGGACCGACGCGCTGGAGACCCGGACCGCGGAGGCGTACTGGAAGGCGCACGGGCTGGACCTGGCGCCGATCCTGCACAAGCCGACCGGACACTTCGCCGATTCCTCGCCGCTGCTGTCGGTGACCGGCCAGGACCACGGCCTGGACGAGTCGCTGGACCGGCAGGTGCTGATCCCGCTGGCCCAGCCGGCGCTGGAGAACGGTGAGCAGGTGACCGCCGAGGTCGAGGTGCGCAACATCCACCGCACCGTCGGCACCATCCTCGGTCACGAGGTGACCAGGGCCACCGACGGCAAGGGCTTCAACGACGACACCATCGACCTCACCCTGATCGGTTCGGGTGGCCAGTCCTTCGGCGCCTTCCTGCCGCGCGGGGTGACCCTGCGGTTGATCGGTGACTCGAATGACTATGTGGGCAAGGGATTGTGCGGGGGCCGGATCGTCGTCCGCCCGCCGGCCGACGCCGGTTTCGAGCCGCACGAGCAGATCATCGCCGGCAACGTGATCGGCTATGGCGCGACCTCCGGTGAGCTGCTGCTGCGCGGCCAGGTGGGGGAGCGGTTCTGCGTCCGCAACTCCGGTGCCACCGCGGTCGTCGAGGGTGTCGGCGACCACGGGTGTGAGTACATGACCGGCGGTCGGGTGCTGATCCTGGGTGGTACCGGGCGGAACTTCGCCGCCGGCATGTCCGGCGGGGTCGCCTACGTGCACCAGTTGCGCGAGGAGAATCTGAACCGGGAGATGGTCGACACCTTCGCCCCGGACGCCGAGGACGTCGCGGTGATCACCGAACTGCTGCAGCGCCACCACGAGCAGACCGGATCGCAGAGCGCCGCCGAGCTGTTGTCCGGTGACATCGCGGGCAGCTTCACCAAGGTGCTGCCGCGCGAGTACGCCAAGGTGATGGCGGCGCGCAACCAGGCCAAGGCCGACGGCCTCGACGAGGAGGCGGCCGACCGCCGGATGATGGAGGCCGTCGGTGTCTGATCCCACCACCACCCCACGCCGAGACGAGATGGAGGCGTACCATGGCTGACCCCCGCGGATTCCTCAAGCACGACAGAGAACTGGCCGAACGCCGCCCGATCGCCGAGCGGGTGAACGACTGGCAGGAGGTCTATCCCGGTGGACCGGGCAAGGCGCTGCTGCCGATCATCACCGAGCAGGCCAGCCGCTGCATGGACTGCGGTATCCCGTTCTGCCACCAGGGCTGCCCGCTGGGCAACCTGATCCCGGAGTGGAACGATCTGGTCTACCGCAACGACTGGACCGATGCGCTGGACCGATTGCATGCCACCAACAACTTCCCCGAGTTCACCGGGCGGCTCTGCCCGGCGCCGTGCGAGACCGCCTGCGTGGTGGGCATCAACTCCCCGCCGGTGACGATCAAGAACGTCGAGGTGGCGATCGCCGACCGCGGCTGGGACAACCGCAACGTGAAGGCCCAGTTGCCGGAATGGCATACCAACAAGACGGTTGCGGTGATCGGTTCCGGCCCGGCCGGGCTGGCCGCCGCCCAGCAGCTGACCCGCGAGGGGCACACCGTCGCGGTCTACGAGCGCGCCGACGCACCGGGTGGCCTGCTGCGTTACGGCATCCCCGAGTTCAAGATGGAGAAGGAGGTGCTCGACCGACGGCTGCGGCAGATGCGCAACGAGGGCACCATCTTCCGCTCCGGTGTCGACGTCGGCACCGACATCACCGGTGATGAGCTGCTGAAGCGCTATGACGCGGTGGTGCTGGCGATCGGGTCGACCGTGGCGCGGGATCTGCCGATCCCCGGCCGCGAACTCGGCGGAATCCATCAGGCGATGGACTTCCTGCCGCAGGCCAACCGCGCCGCGCTCGGTGAGGAGGTCGAGAACCAGATCCTCGCCACCGGCAAGGACGTGGTGATCATCGGCGGCGGCGACACCGGTGCCGACTGCCTGGGCACCTCGATCCGGCAGCAGGCCCGCTCGATCACCCAGCTGGAGATCATGCCGCAGCCGGGCGAGGACCGTCCGGAGAACCAGCCCTGGCCGACCTACCCGATGATCTATCGGGTGTCCTCGGCACACGAGGAGGGCGGCGAGCGGATCTTCGCGGTCAACACCACCGAATTCGTCGACGACGGGTCGGGCAATGTGGCCGCGCTGCGGTTGACCGAGGTCGAGCAGGTGGACGGGAAGTTCAACCCGATCGAGAGCAGCGAACGCGAGATCCCCGCGCAGCTGGTGCTGTTGGCGATGGGCTTCACCGGCCCGGAGCGCGGTGGCCTGGTCGAGGAGTTCGGGCTGGAGCTCGACGCGCGCGGCAACATCGCCCGCAGCGAGCACTACGAGACCTCCAAGCCGGGCGTCTTCGTCGCCGGTGACGCCGGCCGTGGCCAGTCGCTGATCGTCTGGGCGATCGCCGAGGGCCGCTCCTGCGCCGCCGGGGTGGACTGGTACCTGACCGGGGACACCAAGCTGCCCAAGCCGATCATGCCCCACGAACGCCCACTGGTCGTCTGAGGCGTACGCTCGCGGCATGAGTCGGCCCACTGAATCGTCGGTACGCGGCCGGCCGAAGTCCTATCTTCGGCTGGCCGGGGTGGTGCTCTGGGTGCTGGTGGCCATTGCGGCCTTCTTCGTCAACCAGCTGCTCGCGATCGGGTTGCTGGTGATGCTGCTGGGGATGGTGCACCGCTCACTGCGGATCCCGTTGCTGGTGCTCGGGGTGGTCTGCGTGATGGGCGGGGTGCTGATGCTCGTCGGCGTCTTCGGCGGCGCGCCCGCTTGAGCTGGCCGAGGGTCGCTCGGCCCGATCCGGCCCCTGCGGTGTTTGGGGTGCCAGTGACGCGGCCGTGCGGGTCGCCGGTCGATATCTGGTCGCCGTCTACGTCTGGGGCGCTGATCGGTCCCGGGAGGAGGAACCGCTGCCGATCGGGCTGGCCGGGGAGCGAACGGGCGCCCCGGCGGCTGGCCAGGCGGTCATCGCGAGGTCGATGATCTGGTGCAGCCGGGTACGCGGAACGCTCGCGTTCGACTGGTTGGACAAGCCCTCCCACAGGGTACGCACCCAGTCGGTGAGCACCGCGGCGTCCAGGCCGGGGTCGAGCCGGCCAGCCGTCTGGTCCTGTTCGATCCGCTCGGTGAGGATCGCGGCGAGCGCATGCTGATGCTCCTCCAGCGTCTGGCGGACATCGATGGTGTCGCGACCACCCTGGATCGCGGCGCTGACCACCAGGCAGCTCATTGGCCGTTCGGTGTCGGTGAACTCATCCACCGAGTCGCGGAGGATCTTCTCGGCGGCCTCGCGTGCGGTCGCGCTGCGCACCGCCTCGATGTAGATCGCGGTGTAGCGCTGCATGTAGTGCTGGACCGCCTCGGCGAACAGGGTGCGCTTGTCGGTGAACGCGGCATAGAAACTCGACGGTGAGATCCCCATCGCCGCGGTGAGGTCGGCCAGTGAGGTGCCGTCGTAACCACGCGCCCAGAAGAGCCGGGTCGCGGCCAGCAGTGCGGCATCGCGGTCGAAGCCGCGGGGGCGTCCTCGGGTGCTCACCGCGTGACGGAGTACGCCTGCATGGGCTGTGGCGCGCGGGTGAGGGGCCGCCGGTCGTGGTGATCCCCGGGGTGATGGCCGATGCCGAGTCGTTCGGGCCGGTCGTCGATGCGATCGAGGGCGGGCGGCCGGTGCTGATCGTCAACCGGCGTGGGCGGGCGCCGAGCGGGCCGCTGGGGAAGGGGTACGCGGTGGCGGTCGAGGTCGCCGATCTGCGCGCCTGGCTCGACGAACTGGGCAGACCGGTGTCCCTGGTGGGCTGGAGTTGCGGCGCGACGATCGCGCTCGAGGCCGCAGCGGGTGATCCCCGGGTGACGAGGGTGGTGGGTTACGAGCCCGTGCTCGCACCCTTCGGTGCGGACGCGCTGCCCGCGTTGCGTGCCGCCGACAACGACCGGCGGGTGGAGATCGTCAACCTCGACGTGTCACTGTTCCCGCCGAAGCGGGTGGCCGAGCTGCGCGCGAGCCCTGCGTGGCCGGTGCTCGCCCGGCTGGCCGAGCCGCTCGCCGATGAGCTGACGGCGCTGAACGAGTTCCGCCCCGGCGACTGGTCGGGAGTCCATGCCGAACTGATTCTCGGTGAGCTCAACCAGGGCGGGGAGCCCTACGGTTCCGCGTTCGATCGGGTTGCCGAGCGGTTGCCGTCGGCCCGCACGGTCCTGCTGCACCATCAGGGGCATCTCGCGCACGCGGAGGATCCCGCCTCGCTCGGCCGGTTGATCGGTGAGGTGCTCACCCGCCGCTGAATCCGTGCGGCAGGGCATTCGCGAGATTCGAGAGCAATGCTCTTGATTCTCGGACGGCCGCGTGGTTCAGTCGACTCATCAAAACGAGAGCGGTGCTCTCTAATCCGGTGAGGAGTAACCGTGGCCACCAGTGAGCTCGATTTCGCGACTCGCTTCTTCAATGCGGTCATCAAGGGGTTGTCCCGGCTGGGCATCAGTGCTTTCGGTGCCCAGGAGCTGATCGTCCGCGGACGCAGGAGTGGCAAGGAATTCAGTACACCGGTCAACCCGATGACCGTCGGCGGGGTGACCTATCTGATCGCGCCCCGCGGTCAGACCCAGTGGGTGCGCAATGCGCGCCACCACCGGGAGGTGGCGCTGCGTCGAGGGCGGCGGCGGACGGCGTACGAGATCGCGGAGGTGCACGGTGCCGAGGCGGTGCCACCGATGCGCCACTACCTGCGGAAGTGGGCCTGGGAGGTCGGACGGTTCTTCCCCGAGGGGGTCACGGCAGACTCGACCGATGCCGAGCTGGCTGCGGTCATCCCGGCGCACCCGGTGTTCCGAATCACCGAGCGGGCCGCGTGATGATCCGAATGTGGGGGACCGTTGGAGTCGCGGTGCTGGCGTTCGCGGTCTTCGAGGCGGTCAAATACGGCGGGTGGACCTGGCTGGCGCTGGCGTTCGGTGTGCTCGGGCCGGACCTGGCCTTCCTGGCTGGGCTCGGAGCCGATCCCCGCGAGACTGGCCGGGGCCGGCTGGCGCCCAAGGCCGTACCGGCGTACAACCTGGCACATCGTGCCTGGCTCCCGATCCTGTTCCTGGTGGTGGTGTCGCTGCTGCCGATCGCGCACGCGGTGTTCGTGCCCTGGTTCGTGTTCGGGCTGGCGTGGCTCACCCATATCGCCATCGACCGGGCCGCCGGATATGGGCTGCGCGATGCGGAGGGGTGGGTGCGGGGTCGCGCGCCGGTGGCCTGAGTCCGATCTCCATCGCCCCATAGTGCGTATTGCATTAGCGCAATGTGCACTATAGGCTCTCATCGGAGAGCGAGGGGGCAGCGCATGGGCATCGGGAGGGCGGACCGCGATCTGGTGAGCCTGGCGGTGCTCGGGCTGCTGCTCGGCGGGCCGAAGCACACCTACGAGATGCAGCGGATGATGGTCGAGACCCGCAAGGACTTCGTCACCGGCCTGCCGCGCAGCATGTACCACGCGGTGGACAAGCTGCAGCGCTCGGGCAGCATCACCCCGGTGGAGACCGTGCGGGTCAGCGGCAAGCCGGAGCGGACCGTGTACGCCCTCACCGAGCGGGGGAGCGCCGAACTGCAGCTGCGCCTCGAATTGCTGCTGGCCCAACCCGACCCCGACGCCACCCTCTTCGTCGCCGCGCTGTCCTTCCTGGCCTGCCTGCCGACCCGGCGGGCCACCGCCGCACTCCGCGCCCGGGCCGAGGCGCTGACCGAACACATCGAGACCACCGAGGCCGACCTGGCCGACGCGCCGACGACCCTGCCGGCGGTGCTGCTGGTCGAGGCCCGGTTCGAACTCGCCACCGCCCGATCGCAACGTGACTGGGTGCGGGGCGTGCTCGCCGATCTCGAATCCGGCCGCCTCGACTGGTCCGACGACATCACCCGCCTGACGCCAGATTCCCAACCGGAGAAGGATTCGCGATGACCACCACACCCACCGACGAGACCCTGCGGCACGTATTGAGCGAACTGGGCCGCGCCTGGAACGCCGGCGACGCCCGGGCGTACGCCGACCTGTTCACCCCGACCGCCAGCTATGTCACCTTCGACGGCCGGCTGCTCGCCGGCCGCGAGCAGATCGAACAGGTGCACCGCTTCCTGTTCACCGGCCCACTCCGCGGTTCGACGATGGTCACCGGCGATGACGCCATCGAATCGGTCCCGACCCGTACCGACGACCTCGCGGTGATCGTCAGCACCGGCGCCGTCCAGCTCGCCGATCAACCGGTCGCCGACGACCGGGACTCGATCCAGACCCTGGTCCTCACCCGCGTCGAGCAGGGCTGGCGGATCGCCGCCTTCCAGAACACCCGACTCAGCGCGCCGGGTACGCCTTCGGCAGCCGCATCCCACGCTCGGCCATCAACCCCCGGACCCGGTTCGGATAGTCGGTGATGACACCGTCCACCCCGTTGTCGATCAGCGCACTCACCGTGGGTAGGTCATCGACGGTCCACGGCACCACCTTCAGGCCGAGTGCGTGGGCCTCGGCGACCATCGCGCGATCCGCATAGATCCGAAAGCCCGGGTCGCCGATCTTGCCGTTCTGCGGGAAACCGTAGTTCGGCGACAGCGTGGTCACCCCCTCGATGGATGCCGCCGCCCGGACGAAGCTGCCGCCGAAGTCGTCCACGTCGATCCCGCCGAGCCAGGGGGACGCGCCGGGCTTGCCGACCTGGAGGAAGTCGTAGTTGGTGAGCGCGACCAGCGGCCAGGACGGTTCGAGCTGGTGCATCAGCTTCAGTGAGCCCCAGTCGAAGGACTGGATGGTGACCTGCTTCGCCAACCCGGAGCGGGCGATCTCGTCGCGCACGGTGCGGACGAAGACCTCCCGCGGGGCGGTCTGTTCGGGGGCGCCGGCCTCGACCTTGGTCTCGATGTTCATCTTCACCTGTTTGGCGTTGTGCGAGCGGACGACGGCGAACACGTCGGCGAGTTCGGCCATCTTCGCGCCCCACACGACCTCCTGCTCGGGGAAGCCTGGGAGTTGCTGGAAACCGCAGTTCATCGTCTTGATCTGGGCCAGGCTGAGATCTTTGATGTACTTGCCCACATAGGGAAATTGCGGATCGCCCGGTGTCGCCGGTGCGGTGTCGGCGCACTTGGTGCCGCTCACCTGCCGGTCGTGGGTGACGACGACCTTGCCGTCGCGGGTCACCTGGGTGTCCAGTTCGAGGGTGGTGACACCGAGCTCGAGGGCCTTGGCGAAACCGGCCGGCTGTTCCTCGGTGGTCATGCCGATCCCGCCGCGGTGGGCCTGCAGGTCGAACTGCGTCTTCTGCGGCAGCACCTGCCGCTTCGGTTCGGGTGCCGGCGCGGCGGAGGCGGTCGCGGTGGCGGACACGGTCAGGGTGAGCGCGGCGAGGCCGGCGAGCAGGACGCGGGCCGCGGCGGGGGTGGTGGTCATGTTTCCGGACGCTAAGCAGCTCGGGCGACCGCAGGGTGAATCCCGGGTGACGGGTGGAGGGCGGTTGCGGGAAGCCCTCAACCGGTTTCGACGACGAGCTCCAGTTCCTCGCCCCGGATCCCGGCCAGGCGTTCCCGCTCGTCGGCCAGCTCCGGCCCGGGAACCGGGCCGGCCTCGGTGAACCAGGTCGCCTCGAGGACGCCTCGGCGTACCCGCCAACTGCCGGAAACCACACCGGCATTCAGAATCAGGTTCGCACCCCTGGTCGCCACCGGCCGGCGATCGGACGAGATGATCCGCTGGTCCGTGGTACCGGGGCCCATCACCCACGGATCGAAACCCGGCAGCAGGCGTACCGAGTCGACCGGTTCGGCGGAGGTGAGTGCGTCCAGATCCGCGGTCCGGGCGTACGCCGTCAACCCGTCGACGAGCACCTCGCAGACCGCGCCACCGGTGACCAGTCCGTCGAGCCAACCGGTGACCATCCGCTTCGGTACGCCGAGGCCGTCGGTGAGCCGGTAGTGCAGGTTGTCCCGGGTCGCCGGGGCGTACGCCGCCAGGTAGCCCTCGATCGCCCGCGGGCCGGCCTCGTCCAGCTCGGGCAGTCCGGGCCAGCGTGGATCGGCCCCGACCAGCAGTTGGAACGTCGCCTGCTGGCCGCGGTCCGGGCCGAAGCTGATGTCACCCAGCCAGTGCAGCGGTTTGTAGAGCGCGTCCGAAGCCGCGCCACCGGCTGCCTTCGACAGCCGAGCCATCGCGGGGGAGTGCCCGGCCAGGAAGGCGGCGATCTCCGCCCGGGTCCGCGGCCCGTCCGCCAGCGCCTCTCGGATCGCCTGGCGGAACGGTTCCCAATCAGGCAAGGAGAAGTCGGCCTGCCGCTGGAACCGATCGCCCTCCCAGCTGCGGGTCGTGGTGTGCAGCGCCAGCAGATCGGCGGCGGCCCGGTGGGTGAAGACGTACGACCCACCACGGAACGCGTACCCGCGGATCAGCTCACCGGCATCGAGCGCCCGGGTCACCGCCGCGGGTTCCGGCCGTGCCTGCCGCACGGCGACCGCGAGCTCGGCCTGCGCGGCCGGCCAACCGCGCAGCGCGATCACCGACTCGACGACCTCCGCGGCCGTGGCGTCGAGCCGCTCGCCCAGCCCCTGCCGGGCCAGCCGCCACCCCAACACGCGGCGGCCGTCGAGCCCCCGCATGGCTCAGCCCCGTTTCGCTCAGCCGCCGACCGCGCTCGCCAACTGGGCCAGGGAATCCTCGAGCTGCTGTTCGGTGAAGACCGGGAACTTGACCCGCTCCAGCACCTTCTTGTCGGTGACCTTGCTCCAGTCGTAGGTCAGCGTGACCTCGGTGCTGTCCGAACCGTCGGACTCCAACTCATACATCCATTCCCAGCCGGCCGGTTCGTCCCCGGGCCGCGAGGGCTGCCAGGCGACGAGCCGGTTGGGCTGCAGACCGGTGACGTGATTGCTCATCTGGTAGTCACCGCCCATCCGGTCGAAGAACATGTTCATCCGGAACTGCTGGCCGACCTGCTCCAACCGGTCGCCCTGCTCGACCGAGCGGACCATCCCGCTGGCGTCGATGTCGGGGTGCCGCTCGGGATTGGTGAGCAGCTCGTAGATCTCCTTGGCGGGCGCATTGATGGTGCGCTGCACGGACAGTTGCTTCGCGTCATCGCTCATGGATGCAGTCAAACATTCTCCGCGCGCCGCGGAACCCGCGGGGTGGCCGGTGCCGTGTGGGAAGGTGACAACGACAGCGAGGGGGAGGTGCGTGGCCCGGGCCGACAGGGATGCCGAGTTCGCGGAGTTCGTCAGAGAGCGTTCGCCGCGGCTGCTCGCGTTCGCGCGCGGGCTGTGCGGTGATCCCTCGTTGGCCGAGGACCTCACCCAGGGGGCGCTGGAGAAGGCGTACCTGAAGTGGCACCGGGTCCGGGCCACCGATGACCCGACGAGCTATGTCCGGCGGATCCTGGTCAACCACTACCGGGACCGGTTGCGGCGCCGGCCGTGGCGGGAGCAGAGCACCGACTTCGACCCGGGCGGGGCACCGCTGGACGCGGCGGCCGCGCACCGTCTGGACGGCGATGACCGGCCGGATCGGGCCGCCTCGGTCGCGGACCGGGAGTCGGTGCGGGCCGCGCTGGCCGGATTGACCGCCCGGGAACGCGCAGTGGTGGTGCTCCGCTTCCTGGAGGACCTCAGCGAGGCCGACACCGCGGCCGCGCTCGGCATCAAGGTCGGCACGGTGAAGAGCGCATGTGCCCGCGCCCTCGGCAAGTTGCGCGAGGCACCGGACATCCAGGGACTGCAGGAGGCGGGATGAGAAGCGAGGAAGAGCAACTGCGCGGCGCCCTGCACCGACTCAACGAAGGCGAGCCGGAGCCGCTGGACGCCGACCGGATCATCGCCGGTGCCCGGGCCCGGCAGACCCGGAACCGGGCCCGGATCGCCGGGGCGACCGGTGCGCTCGCCGTGGTCGCGCTGGCCGGTGTCCTGCTGCCGCCGGTGCTCCGCACGACCACCTCCGGGGTCAGTTCCTCCGCCCCCGAGGCGGCGCCCGCCCCCGTGCCCGCGGCCAGCGGCGCGGCGGCTCCGCAACGGGCCGATCGGCCGGCGGCCACGATCGCCGACGGGCGGTGGTGCCTCGTCGGCGCCATCCCGGCCTGTCAGCCGCTGGACCAGGATCGGGCCGAGATCGAGTTGTCCGGTACGCCGACGCTGGCGGTGCTGGCGCCGGCCGGTACGGAGCGGATCGAGCTGGTACGCCCCGGTGGTCCCGCCCCGCGGGTGCTGGCCGCCCAGGGGGACGACCCGCGGTTGATCGGGCTGCAACCGCTGGCCGGCCGGCAGCCGATCCAGGCGGTGGCCGCCGACGGGCGGGTGCTCGCGACCTGGTGAGGTCGGCGATGGGGGGTGTTCGAGGAACTGGGGGTGGGTTCATCTCGACACGCCGCCCATTGCTCCGCTTCGCTGCGCATGGGCGGCTACTCGATGAACGAGGGGCAGCGCTGCGCATGGGCGGCTACTCGATGAACGAGGGCAGGACTCGATGAACGTGGCGAGCCGGGCGGGGAGTGTCGGCGGAGCGAGGTAGTCTTTCTGGTCTCCCCGTCGGCACCCGGCGAGGCGGCATCCGCAGGCGATTTTCAGTGGAGGTTGAACGCCCAGACATGGCTGACCAGAACTCCTTCGTGCACCTGCACTGCCACTCGGAATACTCGATGCTCGACGGCGCCGCGCGGGTCGGTGACATGTTCTCCACCGCGGCCGAGATGGGCATGCCGGCGATCGCGATGACCGATCACGGCAACCTGTTCGGTGCCTATGAGTTCTACAAGAAGGCGCAGGGCACCGGGGTCAAGCCGATCATCGGGCTGGAGGCGTACCTCACCCCCAAGACGCACCGCTCGGAACGCAAGCGGGTGCGGTTCGGTGACGGGACCGGTGACGATGTCGCGGCCTCGGGGGCGTACACCCACATGACCATGTGGGCGGAGAACAACACCGGGATGCACAATCTGTTCCGGCTCTCCTCGCTGTCCTCGATCGAGGGGTTCTTCTACAAGCCGCGGGCGGACCGGGAGCTGCTGGAGACCTATGCGCCGGGACTGATGGCGACCACCGGTTGCCCCTCGGGTGAGGTGCAGACCCATCTGCGGCTGGGGCAATATGACGAGGCGGTGAAGTCGGCGGCCGATTTCCGCGACATCTTCGGCGCGGACAACTATTTCGTCGAGCTGATGGATCACGGCCTGGACATCGAGCGCAGTGTGCGGTCGGGGCTGCTGCGGCTCGCCAAGGATCTGAACCTGCCGCTGGTCGCGACCAACGACCTGCACTACGTGCACAAGCACGACGCCGACGCCCACGACAACCTGCTCTGCGTCTCCGCCGGGTCGACCAAGGACAGCCCGAACCGATTCAAGTTCAACGGCGACGGCTACTACGTGAAGACCGCCGAGGAGATGCGGCAGCTGTTCAGCGAGCTGCCCGAGGCCTGCGACACCACGCTGGCGATCGCCGAGCGGTGCAATGTGTCCTTCACCGAGGGTGAGGGCCGGTTCATGCCGCGGTTCGACTGCCCGCCGGGGGAGAACGAGGAGTCCTGGTTCGTCAAGGAGGTCGAGCGCGGCCTGCAGGAGCGGTTCGACGGCGCGGTGCCCGACTATGCGGTCAAGCAGGCGCGGTACGAGCAGGAAGTGATCATCGGCAAGGGGTACGCCGGCTACTTCCTGGTGGTGTCGGACTTCATCAAGTGGGCCAAGGAGAACGGCATCCGGGTCGGTCCCGGGCGTGGTTCGGGTGCGGGCTCGATGTGTGCGTACGCGATGAAGATCACCGACCTGGACCCGATCCCGCACGGGCTGATCTTCGAGCGCTTCCTGAACCCCGAGCGCAAGTCGATGCCCGACTTCGACGTCGACTTCGACGATCGCCGCCGGCCCGAGGTGATCCGCTACGTCACCGAGAAATACGGCTCGGACAAGGTCGCGATGATCGTCACCTACGGCACCATCAAGGCCAAGCAGGCGGTCAAGGACTCCGCGCGGCTGCTCGGCATGCCGTTCTCGATGGGGGAGAAGATCACCAAGGCGATGCCGCCGGCGGTGATGGGCAAGGACGTGCCGCTGAAGGACCTGTTCGACCCGCAGCACAAGCGGTACACCGAGGGCGGCGAGTTCCGCGAGCTCTACGACTCCGATCCCGAGGTCAAGACCGTCGTCGACACCGGTATCGGCATCGAGGGGCTGAAGCGGCAGTGGGGTGTGCACGCCGCCGGCGTGATCATGTCCTCCGAGCCGTTGCAGTCGGTGATCCCGGTGATGAAGCGGGAGTCCGACGGCGCGATCATCACCCAGTTCGACTACCCGACCTGCGAGACGCTCGGGCTGGTCAAGATGGACTTCCTGGGCCTGCGGAACCTGACGATCCTCGATGACGCGGTCACCAATGTGAAGCTGAACCGCGACTTCGACCTGGATCTCGAGGCGCTCAGCAAGGACATGACCGACCGGCGCACCTACGAGCTGCTCGGCCGCGGCGACACCCTGGGTGTGTTCCAGCTCGACGGCGGCGGGATGCGCTCGCTGCTGCGGTTGATGCAGCCGGACAACTTCGAGGACATCTCCGCGGCGCTCGCGCTCTACCGCCCCGGCCCGATGGGCGCCAACGCGCACACCAACTTCGCGCTGCGCAAGAACGGCAAGCAGGAGATCACCCCGATCCATCCGGAGCTGGAGGAAGCGCTCTCGGAGATCCTGGACACCACCTACGGCCTGATCATCTATCAGGAGCAGGTGATGGCGATCGCCCAGCACCTCGCCGGCTACACCCTGGGCAACGCCGACCTGCTGCGCCGGGCGATGGGCAAGAAGAAGCGCGAGGTGTTGGACGCCGAGTTCGTGAACTTCGAGGCCGGCATGCTCGCCAACGGTTTCTCGAAGGCGGCGGTGAAGGCGCTGTGGGACGTGTTGCTGCCGTTCTCCGACTACGCCTTCAACAAGGCGCACACCGCGGCGTACGGTCTGGTCTCCTACTGGACGGCCTACCTGAAGGCCAACTATCCCACCGAATACATGGCCGCGCTGCTGACCTCGGTGAAGGACGACAAGGACAAGATGGGGCTCTATCTGGCGGAGTGCCGCCACATGGGCATCAAGGTCCTGCCGCCGGATGTGAACTCCTCGGAGATGAACTTCACCCCGGTCGGCACCGACATCCGCTTCGGGCTGTCCGCGGTCCGCAATGTCGGCGCCAACGTGGTCTCGCTGATGTCGGCGGAGCGCGAGCAGACCGGCAAGTCGACAGACTTCAACGACTTCCTGGACAAGGCGCCGCTGCCAGCCTGCAACAAGCGGCTGGTCGAGTCGCTGATCAAGGCCGGTGCGTTCGACTCGATGGGCCATCCGCGACGCGCGCTGATGGAGATCTTCGAGGAGAACATCGACCAGGTCATCGACGTCAAGCGCAACCAGGCCAACGGCCAGGACGACCTGTTCGCCGGCTTCGGGGACGAGTCCGCCTCCGCGATCAGCATGCTCACCCCGGTACCGGACCTGCCCGACTGGGACAAGCGGACCAAGCTCGCCTTCGAACGCGAGATGCTCGGGCTCTACGTCTCCGACCACCCGTTGCAGGGGTTGGAGCACATCCTGGAATCGGAGCGGGAGATCTCGATCGGCCGGCTGGTCGCCGAGGACGGGCCCAGGGACACCACCACCGCGATCTGCGGGATGATCACCCAGATCGTCCGCAAGACCACCAAGTCCGGCGATTCGATGGCGATCCTGACCGTGGAGGACCTGGAGGCCTCGGTCGAGGTGCTGCTCTTCCCGAAGGTCTATTCGCTGGTGTCCACCGTGCTCGCCACCGACACCGTGGTCCGGGTGAAGGGCAACGTACGCTCCCGCGACGACTCGGTGAATCTGATGGCCACCGAGCTGACCGTGCCCGATGTGGACACCGGCCCCGCGAAACCGGTGGTGATCTCGCTGCCCTCGACCCGCTGCACCCCGCCGGTGGTGGAGGAACTGCGGCAGGTGCTGCGCAACCATCCGGGGGTGACCGAGGTCCATCTGCGGTTGCTGACCCAGAGCCGGACCAGCATCTGGCGGGTCGATGAGGGGCTGCGGGTGACACCGTCGCCGCCGCTGATGGCGGATCTCAAGGCATTATTGGGCCCATCATGTCTGAACGTGTGATCGATGTCTGAGCGCAGCCCCGAGTCGGTGGTGAACACCGACCCGTCCCAGCCGAGCATCCAGCACGTGGGCGACTCGGTGACCACCGGCACCATTCCGGTGATCACCGACGCCACCCGCCTGCCGGAGCGCGGTCAGCCACGCCCGGTACGCCGCCCGCTCAACCTGTGGCTCAGCGTGCTCGGGCTCGGGTCGGTGCTGCTCGGTGCGCTGGCCGGGGTGGTGTGGCGATTCGGAGTGGACCTGCCCACCTATCAGGTCAACGACGATGGCAGCGCGGTGACCAGCGAGCGGGGTCTGTCGCAGTTCATCGCCGCCGACGCCTGGTTCGTGGTGCTCGGGTTGATCTGTGGACTGATCTGCGGACTCGTGGTCTGGAAATGGTTCGCCGGCCTCGGCTGGCCGATGGTGTTCCTGGCGATCGCCTCCGCGACGGTGATGGCGCTGACCTGCTGGCAGCTCGGCTGGCTGCTCGGCCCCGGGCCGCTGGAGCCGCGGCTGGCCGCTGCCCGGCCCGGTGAGGTGTTACCCATCGAGCTGACCCTGCGCGCCCAGGCCGCCCTGCTCGTCTGGCCCTTCGCCGCCTGCCTGCCCATCATGCTCTTCGCCGCCCTCAGCCACGACCCCGAGGAACCGGCCGACACCTGAGCCCGTGGCGCGTGCTGTCCGCCCGCGCCGGTTGACTCTGCCCAACTGCTCTCCAACCGATACGGGTTTGATGCCCAGGAGGGATCAAAGAATTTCTTGATGCCCCCAGGGGATCAAAGATTTCTTTGATGCCGTGGGTGGATCAGCGATTTCCTTGATGCCATACGGGCATCAAGGACCTATTGGTTGGCAGGGGGTGCTGAGGAGCAAATCGAACCGGGGCGGCTCGCGGCGTCGCGAGCGGGGCGATATCTGCGCCCTCTATCCTGACCGCATGATCCAGATCACCGTGAAGTTCCCCATCCGTGAGGACAAGATGAGCGAGTGGGAGGAGATCTCCGCCGACTACGCCAAGGCCGTCACCGCGGAACCCGGCAACATCTTCTTCGAGTTCTCCCGCAGTGTGCTCGAACCGCAGACCTTCATCTGCATCGAGGGGTTCCGCGATGATGCCGCCGGCAAGGAGCACATGGCGCAGCCGCATGTGGAGAAGTTCATGAGCGTGATGCCCGACATCGTCTCGGCGCAGCCGCAGATCATCTACGTCGACGCCGAGGAGGTCGACGGCTTCGGGCCGATGGGGGAGATCCAGCCCCGTTGACCGAGTCCCGGTGGCGGTTGCCGTGGTTGCGGCGGCCGCCCTGGGGCTGGTTGCTGCTGGCCGCCGGCGCCCTCGCGGTGCTCACCGGGCTCGTCCCGACGCCCGAGGCGGCCCACGCCTGGGATCTCGGCTGGCCGGTGCTGCTGTTCCTGATCCTGGTCAAACCGGTCGCCGATCTGTGCCAGGTCGCCGGGCTGTTCCGGGTCGCCGCCGACGCGCTGGCCCGGTTGGCCCGCGGCTCCGGTGGCGCCCTGTTCTGGCTGTTCACCGGGCTCGCCACGCTGACCACCGTCTTCCTCAGCCTGGACACCACCGCGGTGCTGCTCGCGCCGATCGGGGTGGTGCTGGCGCGGCGACTGCGGCTCGACCCGCTGCCCTATGCCTTCGCCGCGATCTGGCTGGCGAACTCCGCCTCCCTGCTGCTGCCGGTGTCGAACCTGACCAACCTGATGGCCCACCAGCGGCTCGGTTCGGCGTACCTCGCGCAGAGCTGGTTGCCGCAGCTCGGCGTCCTGGCGGTGACCCTGTTGGTGCTCGGCCTGCGCTGGGGCCGCCGGGTCGCCGGGGCGTACGCACCGCCGCCGGTCGAACCCGTCGCCGACCGGGTGCTGCTGGTCGCCTCGGCCGTGGTCGCGCTCGCCCTCGGCCCGCTGCTGGTCCTCGGCGTACCGGCCTGGGCCGTCGCCGCCGGGGGACTGGCCGTGCTCTGGTCGACCGCCGCGCTGCGACGCCATCCAGAAGCCCGGGTACGCCCGATGCTGGCGCTGTTCCCGTTCGAGGTGGCCGCCGGGGTGCTCGGGCTGTTCTGGCTGGTCGCCGGCTTCTCCGACCGGTTGGCCGGTTGGCTGCCGACACCCGATGCCGGTGTCACGGGCAACCTGCTCGTCGCCGGAATCGCCGCCCTGGCGGCGAATGCGGTCAACAACCTGCCCGCGTTCCTGGCGCTGGAGGGCTGGGCCGGTACGCCGCAGCAGTTGCTCGCCCTGCTGGTCGGGGTGAACGTCGGCCCGACCATCCTGCTCTGGGGCTCGCTGGCCAACCTGTTGTGGTGGCAGTCGATCCGCCGGCTCGGGGTGCACGTCGGGGTACGCCGGTTCGCCGTCGAGGGACTGTTGCTGGTGCCTGTGGCTGTCCTCGTCGGTGCGCTGCTGGTAGGTGCCTGATGAACGCCCTTGACATGCTTCGACTGGAGGCCGAGACGATCTGGGGCACCGAATCGCGGGGCCGGCTCGCGGCACCGACCGTCGAGGTACTGCTCAGCACCTACGACGGGCGCAGCGCGACGATGCCGGGTGCTGCTGCCCTGGGGAGCGATGACGCGGTCCATGTGACGATGGCGCGCGGTTGGCTCCTCGGCCCCGGAGAACCCGGGCGCCCACCTGAGGGATACCGGCTGGTGACCGATGCTCAGAGTGGAACCCTCGCTCGACCATCGGGATGGGCCGAGGCCGATTGGGAGCAACTGGTGTCTGGCGGGCTGGGGCCATGGGCCGTGGTGCTGCAGGGAGAACAAGTGGTGTCGCTGGCGCACGCGGCCCGCCTCACCGAACGGGCGGCCGAGGTCGGCGTGCAGACCGAAGCGGCGCATCGTGGACTGCGTCTCGCAGGGTTCGCGGTGCGGACCTGGGCGTCGTTGTTCACCGACGAGCGGGTGCTGTTCTACAGCGCGTTCGAGGAGAATCTTCCATCGCACCGGGTCGCCGCCCAGGTGGGTGCCCGGCCCCTGGGTCGACTCACCCGGTTGTTCCTCGCGCCCGGGGCTGAACCATCGTGATGAATCGATGCGGTTCTGCCTACTGGCGTATGCAGATCCGTATCGCTGGAGGCGGGTGCTGGCGGAGGAATCGGATCAGCGGCGGACGATGTGGGCGTACTCACCGCCGGTGACCCGGAGCAGGTCGGCCGGGGCCAGTTCGAGCTGCAGGCCGCGCTTGCCGGCGGAGCAGAAGATGGTCTCGAAGTCGGCCGCGGAGGTGTCCACCACGCTACGGTGCCGCTGCCGTTGGCCGATCGGGGAGATGCCGCCGACAACCATGCCGGTCGTCCGCTCGGCCACCGCCGGGTCGGCCATCGCGGCCTTCTTCGCCCCGACGGCCGCCGCGAGTGCCTTCAGGTCGAGCTGCCCGGCCACCGGCACCACCGCGGTCACCAGCTCACCGCCGGGCAGCTCGGTCAGCAGGGTCTTGAACATCCGCGCCGGATCCACCCCGAGCGCCTGTGCCGCCTCGGCACCGTAGCTGCCGTGCCCGTGCCCACCGACCGCATCGTCGTGGGCGTACGGATGGGTGCGGTAGGCGATCTTCGCCCGGTCCAGGGCGAGCGTCGCCGGTGTACCCGAGGACCGTCTGGCCATCAGCGCAGCACCGCGACCAGCTGCACCAGCAACGGAGCCACCAGCAACGCCGGCAGCAGATTGCCCACCGGCAGCTGGCGGAGATTCAACAACCGGATACCGAGCCCGACGAGCAGCAACCCACCGGTCGCGGTCAGCGCCACCAGATGTGCCTCCGGCAGGAAGTCGCCGATCGCCAGCCCGACCAGGGTGAGCGCGCCCTGCACCAATCCGACCATCAGCGCGGAGGCGAGTACACCGACCCCGAGCGAAGCGGCGAAGGCGATCGCGGCGAAACCGTCCAGCACCGACTTCAGCAGCAACTGATCCGCGCCGCGGCCGAGACCATCGGAGAGCGCACCCAGGATCGTCAACGGGCCGATGCAGAACACCAGCGAGGCCGTCACGAAGCCCTCGATGAACCGCTCCTTCGCCGACAGGTGTGCGGCACCGGTATCGGGCTTCGACTCGCTCGTACCTCGCTCGCTCAGCCGACGTGAGGGGGACCCGCTCGTACCTCGCTCGCGCCGACCGGAGATGAGCCGACGTCGCAGCCAGTCACCGAGATCCTCCAACCGCCGCTCCAGATCGATCAGCGAACCGATGATCCCGCCGATCAGCAGCGCACCGAGCACGATCAGCACCGGTGCCGACGAACCCACGCGATCGGCGAGCACCCGGTCGGTGACATCCATCGCCGACAGGGCCCCGATCAGCAGCGTGACCAGACCGAGAACATCGGTCACGGTGCCGCGGGTACGGCGCGGGAGCCGGTGTCCCAGGCCCATCCCGATCAGCGAACCCAGGATGACGGTGGCCACGTTGGTGACGGTGCCGATGCCGATGAACCCTCCGCTCAACAACATGGCCGCGATTGTTCCACGGACCCACCCGGGGTCCGGCCCGTTGACCGATGCGGAAGACTGGCACCGTCCAGCTGAGAACCAACCGCCCGGTAGGGCATGAGGGAGAGCCATGCAGAACGTTCCCGCGTACGCCGCCACCTCCGCCACCGACCCGCTCGTCCCGATCACCATCGAACGTCGCGAGGTGGGACCCAAGGATGTGCTGATCCACATCACCCACGCCGGCATCTGCCACTCCGACATCCACACCGCCCGCAGCGAATGGGGCCCCGCCCAGTACCCGCTGGTCACCGGTCACGAGATCGTCGGCACCGTCACCGAGGTCGGCTCCGAGGTCACCACGCACGCCGCCGGCGACCGGGTCGGTGTCGGCTGCATGGTCAACTCCTGCGGCGAATGCCAGTACTGCAAGGCCGGTGAGGAGCAGTTCTGCGAGAAGGGCAACATCGGCACCTACGGCGCCACCGACGTCGACGGCACGATGACCCAGGGCGGTTACTCCACCCATGTCGTGGTCACCGAGGACTTCGTGCTGAAGATCCCCGACGCCATCGACTCCGACAAGGCCGCGCCGCTGCTCTGCGCGGGCATCACCACCTACTCGCCGCTCAAGCACTGGGGTGCCGGCCCCGGCAAGAAGGTCGCCGTCATCGGCCTCGGCGGGCTCGGCCACATGGCCGTCCAGCTCGCGCACGCGATGGGTGCCGAGGTGACCGTGTTGTCCCAGTCGCTGAAGAAGCAGGAGGACGGGCTGCGGCTCGGTGCCGACGACTACCGCGCCACCGAGGACCCGGCCACCTTCGAGGAGCTGGCCGGGAAGTTCGACCTGATCATCAACACCGTCAGCGCCCAGCTCGACATGCGGGCGTACCTGAACCTGCTCGCGGTCGACGGCACGATGGTCAACGTCGGCGCCCCGCCGGAGCCGATGCCGGTGCAGGCGTTCTCGTTGATCATGGGCCGGCGTTCGTTCGCCGGTTCGCTGATCGGCGGCATCGCCGAGACCCAGGAGATGCTCGACTTCTGCGCCGAGCAGGGCATCGGTGCCGAGGTCGAGGTGATCTCGGCCGACAAGATCAACGAGGCCTGGGATCGCGTCGTCGGCTCCGACGTCCGCTACCGCTTCGTCATCGACACCGCGACCCTCGAGGATGCGGTCAAGAACTGAACTCGCTCAACCAGCGTTGGAGGCGGCGCGGCGCAGGGCGTTGATGAAGCGCTCGTTCTCCAACGTCTGCAGCTGATCCATCAGCGGCCCGAAGAACTCGGCCACCAGGGCGCGACGACCCGTCCAGCCCTGGTGGCCGTGGGCCAGCCGGTACGCCTCGAAGGTCGGCAGGTCGTGCCACGGCAGGTCCAGGGTCAGACCGTGCCGGGCCGCCGAGGCCGCCAGGGCCCGGTGGGCGGCCGCCACCTGATCGACCGGCAGCGCCCGGCCGAGTTCGGCATCGGGTGCCATGTATTCCGCGCGCAGCAGCTGCGCCAGGCTGATCGTCACCACCAGATCGTTGAGGTCGGGGAGGGGTCCGCGCTCCAGCGCAGCGAAGGTGGCGGCATCGAAATCCGGTCGATCGGCTCCGCTCCAGGTGTCTGGTACGCCGAGCGTTGAGCCGTTCATGGCCAGGTGCAGCGACATCGATCTTTCCCCCGTCCGGGCCAGCGCATGTTCGGGTAGGTACTGACCCTCGGTAGGACTTGGAGTCTAGTCGGCGACCGGCCAGTACGGCTGTGAGAGTGCTGAGAACTCGCTGTCCAACCCGACCGCAGCCCGGGGCCGGAGGGGCCGGAGGGACGGCTCAGCCGAGGAAGCGGGAGATCGCGCCGGAGACCCGGCCGCGGGTGGGGCCGATCCAGTAGAAGTGCGTCGCTGCCTCGGTGTTCACCAGTTCCGCACCCGGGATCAGTTCGGCCAGCGATTCGGCATGCCGCCAGTCCACACCACCGTCGTGCGGGCTGCCGGTGACCAGCGTCGGTACGCCGACCCGGGCCAGCGCGGCACTCCGGTACGCCCGCAGTGCCGGTGAACCCTGCCGCAGGTCGAGCAGGAACCCCGACCCCGAATCCATCCCCGCGAAGGTGGCCCGCGCCGCGTCCTTGTCGGCCTCGGTCAGATCCGGCCACCAGCGCACCGCCGGCAACCGGCTCAACCGACCCAGATGGCGCCGCAACCCCGCATCGGTGCGCACGCTCCGGCGTACCGTCGCCCAGGTCACCGCCTGCGTGCTCGGCCCGAACACCACCGGTGCCGCCGCCCGCTGGGCCGGGGCGTCGGGATAGGGCCGCGCCGAGGGGGCCGCGCTGTGCAGGATCAGCGACCGGGCCCGCTCGCCGAGCGCCAGCGTCGCCTGGACCGCGGTCGGCCCGCCGAAGGACACCCCGACGACCGCCGCCAGCGGCCCCAGCCCGAGCCGGTCGCAGACCTCGACCAGCAGCGGCCCGAACTCGGTCGCGGTCAGCGGACCGACCGAGGTCCGGCCGTACCCGGGTCGGGAGACCGTGACCACGGCATGCCCGAGTTCGGTGTAGAGCTCCTGGCCGAGCGGGGTCCGGGCGGTGCAGTGCCCGCCGCTGAGGACCAGCACGGGCGACAATTCGCCCGGACGCAGGGACACCTCGACCGGGCCGGCCGTGGTGACCACGATCGACTCCATGGCCCGATCCTAGGGATCGGCTTCTCAGCGCGCAGAAAGTGGTCGGGGACACCGACCAGACTCCGTAGAATCGCGGTCGTGTCTGAATCCTCCGAGTCCCGCAGAACTCCCGATGCCGCGACCCCCGACGACACCCGACTCCGGGTGATCGACCTGCGCGGCCACGCCCGGACCGAGGATCTCACCCACATCGTGCCTCGGGCCGCGTTCGACGTGGAGCAGGCGATGGCGGCGGTCCGCCCGGTGGTCGAGGACGTCGCCGCCCGCGGCGAGCAGGCGCTGCGCGAACTCTCCGAGCGCTTCGACCGCGTCGTCCCGGCCAGCTTCCGGGTCCCGGCCGACCGGCTCGCCGAGGCGGAGAAGGCGCTCGACCCCGAGGTCCGCAGGGCCTTCGAGGTCGCCATCGAACGCCGCCGCCGGGTCAGCGAGGCCGAACTCGGCGAGCAGCAGGTCACCGTCCAGGTCGCCGACGGCGCCCGGATCATCCAGAAGATGATCCCGGTGAACCGCGTCGGGCTCTACGTCCCCGGCGGCCTCGCGCCGCTGGCCTCCAGCGTGATCATGAACGTCGTCCCCGCCCAGGTCGCCGGTGTCGGCTCGATCGCGGTCACCTCACCGCCGCAGGCCGAGTTCGACGGCGAACCGCACCCCAACATCCTCGCGCTCTGCTCGATCCTCGGCATCGACGAGGTGTACGCCGTGGGCGGCGCCCAGGCGGTGGCGATGTTCGCCCACGGGGTGCCCGGGCTGATCGAGAAGGTCGACCTCGTCACCGGACCCGGCAACATCTACGTGGTCGCCGCCAAGCGGCTGCTCAAGGGCCGGATCGGCATCGACTCCGAGGCCGGCCCGACCGAGATCGCGATCCTGGCCGACGACACCGCCGATCCGACCCATGTCGCCGCCGACCTGATCTCCCAGGCCGAGCACGACCCGCTGGCGGGTTCGGTGCTGGTCACCGACTCCACCGAGCTGGCCGATGCCGTCCAGGCCGAGCTCGAGCCGCAGATCCGGCGTACCCGCCACATCGAACGGATCCGCACCGCGCTGGCCGGCGAACAGTCCGGGATCGTGCTCGTCGACGACCTCGACCAGGGCCTGGCCGTGGTCGACGCGTACGCCGCCGAGCACCTGGAGATCCACACCCGCAACGCCTTCGAGGTCGCCCAGCGGGTGACCAACGCCGGCGCGATCTTCATCGGCGGCTACTCGCCGGTGTCGCTGGGGGACTACGTCGCCGGCTCCACCCACGTGCTGCCGACCGCCGGCGCCGCCGCGCACAGCAGCGGGCTGAACGTGAAGTCGTTCCTGCGCGCGGTGCACCTGATCGAGTACGACCGCGATGCGCTGGCCGAGGTACGCCGGGACGTCGAGACCTTCGCCGAGGCCGAGGAACTGCCGGCCCACGGCGCCGCAGTGACCGTGCGTTTCGAGGAGCTCTCGTGAACCCTTCGACTCGGCCGCAAGCGGCCTCGCTCAGGGAACGTGGAAAGGGGCCGCAGGCGGCCTACTCGGGGAACGTGGAACTGGCGGATCTCCCGCTGCGACCGGGGCTGGAGGGGGAGCAGCCCTACGGTGCCCCGCAGCTCGACGTGCCGGTGCTGCTCAACGTGAACGAGAACCCCTACCCGCCCAGCGATCGCGTACTCGATCAGATCGCGACCGCGGCGGCGGAGGCGGCCTCGGGGATGAACCGCTATCCGGACCGGGAGGCGACCGCGCTGCGCGAGCGGCTGGCCGCGTACCTGGGTCACGACCTGACCCGCGACCAGATCTGGGCCGCGAACGGGTCGAACGAGGTGATGACCCACCTGCTGCAGGCCTTCGGCGGACCGGGGCGGACGATGCTGTCGTTCACCCCGACCTATTCGATGTATCCCGAGTACGCCCGCAACACCTTCACCGACTATCTGACCGCACCGCGCGCCGACGACTTCACCCTGGACCCGGAGCGCGCGGTCGCCGCGGTCGAGCAGCACCGGCCGGATGTCGTGGTGATCACCACCCCGAACAATCCGACCGGGACCGCGACCCCGTTGGCGACGATCGAGGCGGTGCTCGCCGTCGCGCCGGGCATGGTGGTGGTCGACGAGGCCTACCAGGAGTTCGTCCGCCCCGGTACGCCGACCGCGCTGGAACTGCTGCCCGAGCATCCGCGGCTGGTCGTCTCCCGCACGATGAGCAAGGCGTTCGCGTTCGCCGGTGGCCGGCTCGGCTATCTGGCTGCGGCGCCGGCGGTGGTCGATGCCTGCCGGATCGTCCGGCTGCCCTACCACCTCTCCGCGGTCACCCAGGCGGTCGCCTCGGTGGCGCTGGACAATGCCGCGGAGATGATGGCGCATGTCGCCGCGCTGCGGGCCGGCCGGGACGAGCTGGTCGACTGGCTCACCGGGCAGGGGCTGGAGGTGGCGCCCAGCGACGCCAACTTCGTGCTCTTCGGCCGCTTCGCCGACCGGCACGCGGTCTGGCAGGGTCTGCTCGATGACGGCGTACTGATCCGGGAGACCGGGCCCGCGGGGATGCTGCGGGTCTCGATCGGTACGCCGGAGGAGATCGATGCATTCAAGGAGTCGCTCACCGGGCAGCTCAAGAAGGGAGTGCGCTGATGCGCAAGGCGACCGTCGAACGGGAGACCTCCGAGTCGCGGATCAAGGTCACCCTCGACCTGGACGGCAGCGGGCTGTCGGTGATCAGCACCGGAGTCGGCTTCTATGACCACATGCTCACCGCGCTGAGCAAGCACTCGCTGATCGACCTGGAGGTCGAGGCCACCGGCGATGTCTGGATCGACGGGCACCACGTCATCGAGGACACCGCGATCGTGCTCGGCCAGGCGCTGCGCGAGGCGCTGGGGGACAAGAAGGGGATCCGCCGCTACGGCGACGCCCAGGTGCCGCTCGATGAGGCGCTGGCCAGCTGCGTCGTCGACGTCGCCGGCCGGCCGTACGCGGTCGTCGTCGGCGAACCGGACGCCCAGGCGTACGCGCTGATCGGCGGGGGACCGACTCCCGATGGCCGGCCCGGGACGCCCTATGCCGGTTCGATGACCCAGCACGTGGTGGAGACGCTGGCGCACAACGCCGGGCTGTGCATCCACCTGGAGCTGATCCGGGGCCGCGACCCGCACCACATCGTGGAGGCCCAGTTCAAGGCGCTCGCCCGGGCGCTGCGCGCCGCGGTCGAACCCGATCCGCGGGTCAGCGGGGTACCGAGCACCAAGGGCGCCCTGTGACGGCTGCCGAGACCACCGGTACGCCGAGCGTCGCGCTGCTCGACTACGGCTCGGGGAATCTCAGGTCGGCCTACCGGGCGCTGGCGCGGACCGGGGCGCGGGTCGAGCTGACCGCCGATCCGGAGGCGGCGCTGGCCGCCGACGGGCTCGTCGTCCCCGGAGTGGGCGCGTTCGCCGCCTGCATGGCCGGGCTGCGGTCGGTGCAGGGGGACCGGGTGATCCGCGAACGGGTCGCCGCCGGCCGGCCGGTGCTGGGCATCTGCGTCGGTTACCAGATCCTGTTCTCAGAGGGCATCGAGCACGGCGAGCGGACCGCCGGGGTCGGCGTACTGCCCGGGGTGGTCGAGAAGCTGGACGCCCACCGGCTGCCGCACATGGGCTGGAACACCGTGCAACCACCGGCCGATACGCGGTTGTTCCGGGGGGTCGCCGACGACTGGTTCTATTTCGTGCATTCCTATGGGGTACGCCGGGACGAGGGTCTCGATGGGGTGACCTGGTGCGAGCTGGAGCAGGGGCGGTTCGTCGCCGCGGTGGAGCAGGGCGCGTTGTCGGGTACCCAGTTCCACCCTGAAAAGTCAGGGCAGTCAGGGGGTTGCCTGCTGACGAACTGGATTATGGAATTGAACGGTAGCTGAACAGACGTGATGAGATTCTCACGTTCGACCCCCGATGCATTAGGGTGCGGTCTGGAATCTCTGGCAGCTGAAGGGGTATGACAACGTGTCCACACAGGGAACCGCGGCATCGCGCAAGGGGTTGATCGGCTGGACCCTGTCCGCGGTCGTCGCCCTGGTGATGCTGATCGCCGGAGTGATCGCTTTCACCGGCGACAAGAAGTCTGAGGAGACCAACCCCACCGCCCAGCAGACGATCGCGCCCCCGGGATCCTCCGGTCCGTCGTCGCAGGGCGGCAGCCAGCAGCCGGGCTCCACCCCGAACACCGACCCGACCCAGCCGCCGCCCCCGGGCAACCAGCCCGGTGAGGAGGAGGGCTCCGAGTCGGGTGTCGGCCGGGACACCTCCGAGAACACCGGTACCGGCATCGGCCGTGACCCGGGCGCCACCCCGGCCCCCACCACCGAGGTGGGCGAGGGTGGCCAGGTGTCCCCGTCGCCGAGCGGCCCGCCGACCCTCGAGGTCCCGTCCCCGGAGCCGACCACGGCCCCGGTCGCCGATGGTGGCGATGGCTCGCAGCCGACCACCCAGCCGACCGGTCCGGGTACCGTGCCGACCGACCCGCCGGTCACGACCGACCCGACCGACCCCACGACGTCGCCGGTTCCGCCGACCACCTCGCCGGAACCGCCCACCACCTCGCCGGAACCCCCGACCACCTCGCCGGAACCCCCGACCACGTCGCCGGAACCCCCGACCACGTCGCCGGAACCGCCCACCACGTCGCCTACCCCGCCGACCACGAGCCCGACGCCGACCACCCCGGGGCGGACGCTTGAGTTCCGGAATGCGAACGCCGACTTTGACGACGCCGGACGGATGCTCAAACTGACTGCCGACTCGCCTACCTGGCCGGGTGACTATGTCCTCAGTTACACGATCACGGCGAAGGATGGCGGGGCTGAGCAGACGCTCACCTTGAATGTGACTGTCCGCGGTAATGGTGAGGTGATTGTCACGATGCCGGACAGGACGATCCAGCGATTCTCGGACTGGCGTTTCGAACTGAACCTCAGCCCGCAGCAGTTCGGCTACCCGCCGGAGGCGCAGACCTATCCGAGCGAGGGCACGCTGACTGCAGAAGCGCCGTTCGGCGTAGAGCCGTCTGAGGGCTTCGAGCCGGCGCCGTCCCAGACCCCGAGCCCGACGCCCACGCCCACGGAGAGCCCCACGCCGACCGAGAGCCCGGCGCCGAGCGAGAGCCCGACCGCGACCCCGACCGATACGCCCTCCGCGACACCGACGGCCCCGGAGTCGACCACGCCGGCGCCGAACGTGCCCAAGGCCACCGCGACGCCGACTACCTCGGCGTCCAAGACCGCGGCCCCGAAGGCGAGCAACGCCCCGAAGGCGAGCAGCACGCCGAAGGCCAGCTCGACGCCGACCTCGCCCGCCAAGAAGAAGGTCACCCTGGCGACGAACACGCCGAGCGCGAGCAAGGCGCCCAGCAAGTCGGCCACCCCGAAGGCGACGCCGACGACCAAGGCCACCACCACGGCGGCCCCGAAACCGGCCACCACCCCGACGGCGGACACCTCCAGCAGCGATACCGGTGACGGTGGCTCGGCCGCCGTCTCCCAGCAGCGCCCGCTGGCGGTGACCTCACCGCGTCGTACCCGCGCAGTCTCCCGGCGTACCCGTTGAGGACGCCATCGCCAGACCGGCGGTGACTGCGTGATCGAACGGACATCGCGATGACCCGCCCCGAGGATCAGCCCCGGGGCGGGACGGGGAACGGGCGTGAGCACTGGTATCGCCCGCATCGTCCCGAGGACCTGATGTGGGCGCCCGGTGCGCAGCCCGCAGAGCGCCCGTCCGAGGAGCCGCCCGTCGGGCCGGCGGGGGAGCAGCCCCAGCCAGGGAGCCCGCAGCCCGAATTCCCGCAGCAGCAGGGATTCCCGCAACCCCCGGTGCCACCACAGCAGCCCTACGCCCAGTACCCGCCGCCCGGGGAGGCGTACCAGCCGGGACCCGGTGAGCCCTTCCATCCGGGTCCGGCGCCGGCCGAGGACCACACCCACCTCTCCTTCCCCGAACCCGAGCCGCCGCAGCGCTACGTGATCGGGCCGGGATATGAGAACCAGGGCTACCCGGAGCAGGGTTATCCCGAGCCCGGTCACCCGGAGCAGGGTTACCAGCAGCAGCCGGGCCCGCCGCCGCCCAGCCCCGTGCTGCCCGGCCCGGATCCGATGCAGCCGCCCGCCTCCGCCTACCACCCGGCGTCGGCGTACCAGCCCGGCACCACCCCGGTCTCGGCCAGCCACCCGATGTCGCAGGCCTCCGCGCCCCACCCGATGTCGCAGGCCTCCGCGCCGATGCCGCTGAACCAGCCCTCGGCGACCTATCCGCCACAACCCGGTACGCCGGGCGGCCCGCCGGCCGGGGCCAAGGCGGTCCCCAACAACAAGGGCAAGCGGAACACCAACCGGGCCATCGCCGCACTGGTGATCGGCGCGGTCGCGCTGGCCGGGGTGCTGCTCTTCGGGATCAGCCAGTTCCAGCGCGCCAGCCAGTCGACGGCCAGCAGTGCCGCCGCCAAGGAACTCAGCCGTCCCGCCCCGCCCGGCTGGTCGCAGCGGTTCGTCTGGTCCACCGAGATCCCGGTCACCGGGTCGGTCGCGGTGCTCGACAACCGGGTCGCCTACATCGACGGTGCCGGCGTCCTGCGCGTGCTGAACGCCGATACCGGCCAGGCCGTGCTGACCAGCACCACCAACAGCGTGACCAAGGACGCCAAGCCGTTCCTGGCCGTCACCCAGGGCGTACCGGTCAGCGGCATCGTCGACGGCACCAATCTGCTGCTCTGGCGGCTGGACAACCCGGGTGAGGAGCCGCGCACCATCACCCTGGCGCCCAAGGCGCTGCTGCACTCCGACGGCGGCGGCCTGCTGGTCTCCACCGGCAGCGAGTTCTGGGTGGTGAACGCGGCCGGCGCGCTGGCCCCGGTCACCCTGCCGCCCGATCACGTCGCGCTCGCCGCCACCCCGGACGGCAACCTGCTCTCCTCACCGCCGCGCGGCGGGTGGACGATCAACTCGCCCAACCAGGGTACCGCGCCGCGCGAGGTCCGCCCGGAGCGTACGCCCGATGGCACCGTCGGCGACATGCAGGTGGCCTGGTCCGCCCGCGGGGTGATCGCCGCCTGGGGTGACACCGCCGACCCGGCCCGGCGTACCGTCGCCCTCTTCGATGCCGACAGCGGCAAGCTGCTCGCCTCCGGGACCCTCGCCACCGACGTGGTCAAGTCGGGGCTGCGGCTGATCGTCTCGCCGAACCGGGAGTTCGCCTCCGCGGGCCCGCTGCTGGCCCGGCTGTCGGACGGCAGGACCGAGGTCGTCGACCGCTGGTCCTCCACGCTGGCCGACGCCAAGAACCTCTACGGCACCCGCGACGGCAACAAGATGTTCTGGAATGGTGAGTTGCAGCCGCTGGAGATGGACGCCAAGGCCGTCGTCCCGTGGGGGATGTCCGCGGCGCGGTACGCGATCGTGATGGACCCGGTGGACTCGACCCGGGTCCGACTGGGCGCGCTCGCCGAGGGCTGACCCGGTGGCGACCGACGACGATGCCGGGGAGGACACCCCGACACCGCAGTGGCAGACCTATCCCCGCTCGGGCGCCGAGAGCAGCGAGGCGGGGCCGCAGGATCCCGATCCGCCGGAAGTCCTGCTGCAGAAGGCCGAACAGCGCGCCCGTGAGGCCGAGGCCCGTGCCAAGGAGGCCGAGGAGAAGGTACACCGGGCCGAGGCCGAAGCCGACCGCGAGGCCCGGCTCGCCCGCTATCAGGGCGCCCAGGAGGAACGGGAGCGGGATGCCCGCCTCCGCGCGAACCGGAAGACGTGGGAGCGAGAGCGGCGCGCGAAGCAGCGGCGGAACAGGTTCAACCGGGTCAAGCAGGCCGACGCCGAGCAGTTCCGCGGGATGGCGCGCGGGTTCAGGCGGGCACGGATCGTCGCCGGATGGCTGGTTCTGGCCGCGATCGCGGTGGTTGCGGGGCTGGCCCTCATCGGCGTCGACGGCAGCTCGTCCTCCCGCGGTGGACGCTTCGAACGACCACCCACCCCCACACCGCAGGCGACCGAACAGGCGCTGCGGCCCGGACGCTCGATGACGGTGGTGACCGGTGGCTCCCGCACCGTCTACACCGCCGACGGCACCGGCCGATTGCTGGCCGGGCCCGCGTCCCGGAGCAATGCCTGGCAGATCGGGATGGCCGACCTGCGCAGCGAGGAGTTGCGCTGGAATGCCGCGGTGGTGCCCGGTGTCGGCGTCAGCGGCTACAACGGCGGCGCGACCAGCCTGAACGAGCGCTATCTGATCGAACCCGGCCGGCTGGTCCAGGGCCCGGAGACCCGTGGCTGGTCGCTGCTCGAGCTCGACACCGGCACCGTGACCCGCACCGCTCCGGTCACCCCGTCGGGCACCGAACGCGGTTCCGACGACGACACCTACGCCGCGCTGTCCGGTGCGCAGCTCATCGTGGCCACCCGCAAGGACTATGGGTGGCCCGGTGGCTGCCAGCTGTACGAGGTGGCGGCGTACCCGGATCCGGCCAGCACCCAGACGCGGTGGACCACCGAGATCGCGGTGCAGAACAGCCTGAACATCGCGACCCGCACCGAATCCGGGCTGCTCTGGATCACCTCGGACACGCCGACCTCCAGCGGTTTCGGACCGGGCCCGATGCCGGATCTGTTCGATGTGGCCATCGACCCGGCGACCGGGCGACCGCCGGCCTGGTATCAGCCACCTCAGGACTGCGGCGAGGGCGTCGTCGGCTATCTGCCGGTCGACGGCGGGCACGTGCTGCGGGTGAGCGAACCAGAGGGCACCGACAGCGAGGAACGCTGGCGCGACCGCAGGTATCAGCTGCTGGACGCCACCGGACGCGAGCTGTGGACGAGCAAGAAGCCGCTGACCGTCTTCGACGGACAGATCTTCCAGCTGAGCGCCCCGAACTCCTACACCGACTATGTGGCCGCCGATGCCCGGTTGCTGGACCTGCGCACCGGGAAACCGATCTGGCAGGAGGCGGTGCCCGGTTACCCGATCGGGATCGCCGGGGACCAGCTGCTGCTCAAGGGATATCCGGGGATCACCGTGGCCGCGCGCGCCGACGGCGCGGTCCGCTCCACCCAGGCCGTGGGTCGCGACGGCTCCGCGGTGACCCTCGGCGACACCTATTACATCGCCGCCTCGCGATCGGGAGAGACCGCGGTCAGTGCGTACGCCGTCGCCGACGGCCGGCCGCTGTGGACCCAGCTCTACCCGCTGGATGAGGCCCAACTGATCACCAGCGGTGACCAGCTCGCCCTCGTCAGCCGGGCCAGCGGCACCATCCTGCCGCTCAAGCCGCTACCCTGACCCGATGCCCCAGGTCGAAGCGGACGTGGTCGTCGACGTCAGCCCCGAGATCGCCTTCGCCGTCTCCCAGACCACCGGGGAGACCCGGCTGCGCTGGGATCCGTTCATCCGCCGACAACGGTTCCTGGGCGGCGCGCAGACCGCCGGCAAGGGCGTCCGGACCCTGACCATCTCCCGGCACGGGCTGTCGATGATCAGCGAATACGTGTCCTATCAACCACCGCGGAACGTGGGGATGACGATGCGCCGCGGGCCCTGGTTCTTCCGCACCTTCGGCGGCGGCTGGCGGTTCACCCCGACCGAGGACGGCCGCACGCGGGCGGTGTGGAAATACACCTTCACCGTCCGGCCGGACTGGCTGCGCCCGATCGCCGAACCGATCGGGATCCGGTTGCTGGGCAGCGACATCCGGCGCCGCATCGACGCCTTCGCCCGGGCCTGCGCCGATCCGGAGATCGTCGCCGCGGCGACCGAGGGGCCGGGCTGATCACCCACGTCCCCCGGCGGGTTCATCTCGACACGCCGACCATTGCTCCGCTTCGCTGCGCATGGTCGGCTACTCGATGAACGTGGGTGGGACGCTCAGCTGAGGCGTACGCCCTCGGCGACCAGCTCGAAGCGGTGGCCGGCGGAGAAGTCCTGCTCGCCGATGAAGGTGGCGGCGATCTGACCGGTCCAGGTGAGGTCGTAGGTGTAGGAGCCGACCCGGGTGAACCGGATCCGGTGATCCCCGCTGAGGTCCTGACCGAGCACGTAGCAGCCGAAGGCGAGCTCCTCGGCGGCCTCGTCGAGGGAGACCTTCGAGGTCGGGTCGGCGGTCAGCTCCAGCTGGTCCAGCATCGTCTCGCGGAACTTGTCGGCGGCCACCGGCAGTTTCACCCCGGCGTTGTCCCACTTGGTGGAGGAGAGGATCGCCGAGGTGTAGCGCTGCCAGACCTCCGGCTGCTGCCAGGGCGTGGCTCCGTCCCCGGCAACCGGTTGCACCCCGGGATTCTCGGCGTCGTAGTCCTGGGTCTCGGCGTGCAGATGCAGCCGCAGCGCGCCCTCGTCATCGCCGCGGACGGTCAGCTCGATCCGATCCAGGGCATGCCCGCCGGGCCAGGGGCTGTCGGCAAAGGTGATCCGGCCGTGAGTCATGGCGGCACTCTACCGGTGGCCTCAGCCGCCGCCGGGTACGCCCCGGATCGGCCCCATGAAGCGCGCCTCCAGCCGGCGTTCCAGGGCGTACGCCCGCCGCGCGGCCCGCCGCAGGGTGGGCGCGGCCCGGGTCTTCAGCGTCTTCCGCCCGCCCGGCAGATCGAGCTCACCGAGGCGTACCGCGGGGAAGAAGCGGGCCTCCGCCGCGCCGTACCGCTCCAGCCAGTCGACGACGGCGGCCCGCCGGTGGGAGAGCACCTCGGGCTGCATCACGAAACCGACCGCCTCGACCAGCCCGGTCAGCTGGCCGATGTCCAACCGCGGCGGCTCGGTCGCGGTGGGCAGCAGCGAGTCGATGATCACCAGCGGGATCCGATTGCTGTTCTGATAGGGCTTGAGCCGCTGCAGCAGGGCCGCGGTACCGACCCGCAGGGCCGGCAGGTCGAAGAAGCTGCTGGCGGTGACCAGCGCGGTGGAGAAGCAGCCGACGACCAGCTCGACGGGGCTGCGCCGGTAGACGATCTCGGCGAGCACCGGTTCGGTGAACACCTCGACGGTGACGCCGAGTTCGGCGGCCCGGGCCAGCATCGGCCCGGCGAGTTCGGCCGGTGCGGTCGGATGCGGCTTGAACACGATCGAGGAGAATCCCTTGGCCACTGCGGATTCCAGCATCTCGGTGTGCAGCCGTTCCTCCTCGGTGGCGCTGATCAGACCGAGCGGGGTCAGGTACTGCCCGAGCAGCAGCGCATAGGGTTCGGTGGTCGCCGGCAGCGGGGCGCCCGCGGCCAGTTCGGCGAGCACCGCGGTGAACGCGGCGGTGTCGATCACCTCACGGCGGATCGGGAACTCATCGAGCAGCAGCGGGGTGAGCCCGGGTACCAGGTCCAGGTGCAGCAGCCGTTCGATCCGGGAACCGATCTCCGAGAGGATCTTGTTGCGGGTCGGGCCATAGCTCATCAGGCCGTCGGCGTAGACGTCGATGGAGGCCTGCGGGAAGCACCAGCACAGCGCCTGGGCGGGGGAGACCTGGATCGACTCCACGACCAGCTGCACCGGCTCGTCACCGAGTGCCCAGAGGCCGCGGAAATACCTTTCCCACAAAGGCATCTCGGCCTCGGTCGGGGTCCAGGCGCTGGGGTGCAGCGGCTCGATGGCCGCGTTGTAGGAGACCACCTCGGTGAACGGCTCGGCCAGCCGGGCGAAGGAGGGGGACTCGGTCAGCTCGGCGACCGCCTCGGGGGTGGCGGCATTGTTGCTGGTGACCAGGATCCGGCGGCCGTTGCTGTCCGCATCGAACAGCCCGGCACTGATCGCCGCGTTCAGCGTGGCCAGCCCGTAGAGCGTCGACGCCTCGAAGATCTGCGTTCTTCCGCTCCTCGAGTAGGCCGTCGGCTCTGTCTGCCCGCTCCTCGAGTAGGCCGCTTGCGGCCGTGTCGAGAGGTGCGGTGAGGTGTCCATCAATTGCCTCCTGCGTGGGCCATCAGCCGGGTGATCCGGCCGCGGCGGTCGGGGGTCATCGCGGCCAGGGTCTCGGCCATCGGTTCGGCGGGGGCCGCGGCGAGCGCGCTGCCGAGCAGGGTGGTGAAGGTGCGGCGCACCTCGGGGGTGAACCGGTCCAGGTTCGCCAGATGGTGCAGGGTCAGCTCGCACCAGCGGCGCAATGCCTTCGGCAGGAATCGCTCGGCCTCCGGGTCGGCCTGCACGGTCTCCACCACCAATTGCATCGAGCGGACGAAGTCGAGCTGGGTCGAGGTCGCCACCCGGGACAGCGATCCGGGCAGATCGCGGCGATAGTGCAACCCGACCACGTCCGGTACCGAGAAGGCCTCGACACCCAGCTGCAACCGCCAGATCCAGGGCCGGTCCTCGGCGGTCCGCAGATCGTCGAAACGCAGCAATCCCTGCTCGGCAAGGGATCGGTGATAGATGCCGGCCCAGGCGTACGGGTGATCGATCGCGGTCGGCTGGTCGACCGGCAGGATCGCCTCCCGCGGGCTGCCGATCCGCCCCTGTCGGAACCCGGTCGGGATCCGGCGCACGGTGCGCCGCCGGCCTTCGACGACGATGTGGTCGGTGCGCAGCATCGGTACGCCGAGGGCGGTGATCGCATCCAGCAGCGCCGAGAAATAGCCACCGGACACGAAATCGTCACCGTCGAGGAAGGTCAGATGATCGGTCTCCGCCAGCTCCATGCCGAGATTGCGTACCCCCGACAGGCCGAGATTCTGCTCGATGCGATGCAACCGGGCACCCGGGACCCGGTGCAGCCCGGCGGCCAGCGCGTCGGCGGTGTGATCGGTGGAGGCGTCGTCGATGAACAGATAGCTGACCCGCTCGTCGCCGGCCCGGCGCAGCGCCGCGAGCGTGGTCGGCACCATCGCTTCAAGGTTGTGGAACGGCATGATCACCGTCAGTCCGGCGCTCATCCGCGTCCCCCCACGAGGGATGCGGTCCGCCGCAGGCCCTCGATCGCCTGCCGCTTGGATTCCGGCATCGCCCGGACCACCCGCTGCAGCTCGGGCTGATCGGCGGTGTCGAGCAGCGCACCGGCCTCCCGGGCGAACCGCAGCCGCAGTCGCGGGGTGAGTCGGGCGCGGTGCTCCCAGTGCCAGGCGAACAGCCCGGCCCAGGTCTTCCACACCTTCGGCAGGAACTTCTCCGCGTCGCGGTCGGCGAGCACCAGCTGCTGCACCTGCCGCATCGACTCGGTGATGTCGAGCTGCCGGTCGTCACCGGTCTGGGTGAGCGAGGTGCTCAACCCGAGCCGATAGTGCAGGCCGACGGTGCGGGCGACGGTGAACTCCGGTACCCGCAGGTGCAGCGACCAGATGGTCGGACGGTCCTCGGCGGTGCGCAGTTCGGTCGGGAAATAGAGGGTGCCGTCGTCGACCAGGCCCCGGTGATAGACCCCCGACCAGGAGTGCGCGAAGTCCACCGAACTCGTCCGCGCCGAGAGGATCGACTCGCGCGGTACGCCGATCCGGCCGGCCCGGTTGATGTCGGGGATCCGGGTCAGGATCCGCTGCTTGCCGCGGCTGGCGACATGGTCCACCCGCACCCAGTCGACACCGGCGGCGAGCACCTCGTCGAACAGTCGCGGGAAGTAGTTGCGGGCCACCCAGTCGTCGCCGTCGAGGAAGGTGACCCAGTCGGTCTCCAGGCGTTCCAGGGCCGTCATCCGGGCGGCGGCCACGCCGACGTTCCGCGGCAGGGCGAGCAGCTCGGTGTTCGGCGTACGCCGGGCCGCGGCGGCGAGCCGCTCGGGGGTGTCGTCGCCGGAGCCGTCGTCGACGAGCAGGAACCGGATCCGGTCGTCGACCGAGGTCCGCAGGCTGCGTACGCAGTCCTCGACCATCGCCCCCAACCGATGGGCGGTCACGACGACCGTGAGGCTCCGATCCGGCGAGGGCATGGGGGCCACTCTTGCACACGATCCGTCAGCGCGCGGCTCGCCGACTCGCCCGCTCGGGACACTCACCCCGGGCGTGTAGCGTTGCCCACTGCAGAACCCCGGCGAGCAGAGCAGAGGATTCACCATGGCCAGCAGCAGTGCAGGACCCGTTCGGACCATCGGCGACCGGCCGGTCGGCGCCGGGCACCCCGCCTACGTCACCGGCGAGATCGGCATCAACCACAACGGCGATGTCGAGAACGCGCTGAAGCTGATCGACGCCGCGGTCGCCGCCGGCTGCGATGCGGTCAAGTTCCAGAAGCGCACCCCGGAGATCTGCACCCCGCGCGACCAGTGGGACATCGAGCGGGACACCCCGTGGGGCCGGATGACCTACATCGACTACCGGCATCGGGTGGAGTTCGACAAGGACGACTACGCCCGGATCGACGCCTACTGCAAGGAGAAGGGCATCGCCTGGTTCGCCTCCCCGTGGGACACCGAGGCGATCGACTTCCTGGAGGAGTTCGACGTGCCGGCGTACAAGGTCGCCTCCGCCTCGCTCACCGATGACGAACTGCTCACCAAGCTGCGCGAGACCGGGCGCACGGTGATCCTCTCCACCGGGATGTCCACCCCCGAGCAGATCGCGCACGCGGTCGAGGTGCTCGGCACCGACAACCTGATCATCTGCCACGCCACCTCCACCTACCCCGCCAAGACGGAGGAGCTGAACCTGCGGGTGATCAACACGCTGCAGGAGCAGTACCAGGTGCCGATCGGCTACTCCGGCCACGAGACCGGGCTGCAGACCACCGTCGCCGCGGTCACCCTGGGCGCGGCGTTCGTCGAGCGGCACATCACCCTGGACCGCACCATGTGGGGCTCCGACCAGGCCGCCTCGGTCGAACCGCAGGGCCTGGAGCGGCTGGTCCGCGACATCCGGGTCGTCGAGACCGCCCTCGGCGACGGGGTGAAGAAGGTCTACGACTCCGAGCTCGGCCCGATGAAGAAGCTCCGCCGGGTGCAGTGAGCCGCATCCTCGGGCTGGTGGAGTCACCGGCCCAGTTGCTGAATGCGCTCGAATGGGCGTACGCCGCCGGGGTGCGGGAGACCGCGCGGCTGGTGATCGCCGGGCCGACGGATCCGACCACCCGGTTGCAACTGCACCGGCTCGCCGAGCTGGCGCGCGCCGACGGGTTCTCGGTCGCCTGGTCGGAGGTCCGGGGGAGTGCCACGCAGCGGGCCCGGGCGCTTGCCGCGCTGGCCGGGTTGGTCCGCGACGCCGACACCCTGGTGCTCGGTGATCCGTATTCGGGGATCGCGCACCTGCTGTTGAACTCCACCCGGTTCACCCGTGGCGAGCCGCGGATCGTGGTCGTCGACGACGGCACCGCGACCCTGCACTACGAGCAGCAGTGGGTGAGCGCGGAGCCCCTGCAGCGTTGGCATCTGGAGGGTCGCTCGCACCTGGCGCGTCTGGTCGGCGGCCGGGCCCACCAGTTGCTGGGCCGCGGCTCGGAAGCCGTCGAACTGTTCACCGCGATGCCGATCCGGACCCGCATCCCCGCGGTCCGCAACAGCTACGCCTGGACCCGCGAGCGGTTCGGTCCGCCCGAGGTGCTCGACGGGATCGACCTGCTCGGCTCCTCCCTCGCCGAGACCGGCACGATCGCCGAGCCCGCCTACCTGGCCGGGGTGCGCCGGCTGGTCAGCGCGCACGGCCTGCGCCGCTACCTCCCGCACCGCAAGGAATCCGCCGCCAAGCTCGCCGCCATCGCCGCGATGGGGGTCGAGATCGTCCGCCCCGATCTCCCGGTCGAGGTGTACGCCCGGCGCGGCCCGGTCGCTCGGGAGCTGTGGTCCTTTCCCTCCACGGTGCTGCACACCCTGCCGATCGTGCTCGCCGATACCGGGGTGGGCGTGCGGCCGCTGGCGGTCGCCGAGGACTGGTTCAGTGCCGAGGCCGACCAGGTGGCCCGCGGCTTCATCGCCGGGATCTGACGGCGCAGCGGCGCCACGTCGAAGCCACAAGGTCCAGAATGTGTCACGCGTTCTCGGGCGTTGCGCGCAGACCCGCATGAACACTGGGATCCAACTCCGGCGCCCGCGCACGCGTGGCACATTCTGGACCTTGAGCCCCGGGTCCCTCGTGCCTCGCGCACTCAGAGGGGCTCAGGACCGCATCGAGTCCGGGACCTCGAGGGCGATCACCCTGCCGGTGGCGACGGTCTCGCCCTCGGCGGTCATGGTCAGGTCGACGGTGACCTTGCGGCCCTTGATCTCGGCGACCCGGCCGCGGACCACCAGCGGCAGGCCCAGCGGGGTGGGGCGCTGGTAGCGGACCTCGAGGGTGCCGGTGACGAATCGGACCGCCTCCGAACCGGTCTCGCCGACCAGTTCGATGCCCTGCTCCCGGGTCGCCGCCAGTGACGCCGAGCCGGTGCCGGAGCAGTCGAGCACCGAGGCCACCAGGCCGCCGTAGACGTAACCCGGCATCGCGGTGTGCTCCGGGCGCGGGGTGAACACCGTCTCGGTCTCGCCCGACCCGTCATCGGCCCAGCGGGTCTTCAACTGCAGCCCGGCGGGGTTGTTGCGGCCGCAGCCGTAACAGGCGGCGGCATCGGCGGGGTAGTGGTCCTGGATGGCGACAGTGCTCATGGACAGATCGTAGGGGCGGCTCCGCGCACCCGGGACAGGCATGATCATGCCGATCTCTCGGGTTGGGGATGCACCGGTGGCGGAGATGTTGGGCTAATCGGCACGATCGCGCCGATTTCGCTTGCCAGGCGCTGCCAAGTCGGACAGCATGCTGCGAAACGGCACGATCATGCCGATCGGAGACGAATGGAAGCCACTGACGTAGCCAACTCCTTCCGGGAGCGCCGCAGGGAACTGGGGCTGAACCAGGCCGAGGCAGCCGAGCTCGCGGGCGTTTCCGAACGTTTCCTGCGCAGCCTGGAGGCCGGGAAACCGACCGTACGCCTGGACAAGGTGCTGCAGGTAGCGACGACGCTGGGGCTGACCGTCGAGGTGCGGGTGCGCGATGGCGAACACTGAGCTCGCCGACCGGGATCCCCGCGCGGTCGACCGGGCGGTGGTCCGGAAGGGCGGCGTGCCCGCTGCCACGCTGACCAGCGACCCGTCACGGTCAACGAGAACTACTTCCTGGGCCTGGCCCGCCGGCTACGGATCCCGGTCAGCCGGACCGAACTGATCCATGACAAGCATGGTCGCGCAGGTCTCGTCGTGGAACGCTTCGACCGCATCAGGCAGGGTGAAGACGTGGTCTCACTCGCCGTCGAGGACGCCTGCCAACTGTTGGATCTCTACCCGGCCGACAAGTACGCGGTCGGCAGCGAGGAGGTCACCCTGGCCGCGGCCGAGGTGTGCGCCGCCCGCCCGGTCGCCGCCCGAGCTGCGCTGACCCAGTTCGCGTTCGCCTGGCTCACCGGGAACGGTGACCTGCACGCCAAGAACCTTTCGGTGTTGCAGCAGCCGACCGGGGAGTGGCGGGTCGCGCCGGTCTACGACATCCCCTCGACGATGCCCTACGGGGACCTCACCATGGCGCTGCCCCTCGACGGGCGGCGCCGCGACCTGGAGGGGGTATCGGGGGGCCTGCTCAGGCGGTGAGCGGGCGGCTCGGGGCGCTCTCGTTCCACAGCCGGTCGTAGGCGGTCACCACATAGGTCACCGGTCCCGACGGGGCGTCGGCGTCGACCCAGGTCTGGACCCGCTGATCGGTCTGGGCCCGCACGGTGTCCACCAGATGGGTCGCATCGGCGAGCTGGTCCGCGGTCGGGGTGACCCGGCCGGGCAGCCGCCAGATCGCGTACGAGGTGGGACCGGCCGGGCCCCGGAAGTTCCAGCGCAGTTGGACCTGCTGGCCCTGCCGCCGGGCGTTCATCGCCACCGGCGCGGCGGGCGCCCGGCCGCCGAGATGGGTGATCACCGGAATGATCGCGGGCCGGCTGTAGTACTTCTCCACCATCCGGGAGGTCGCACCCCTGGCGTCGAGCCGCACATCCTTGGCGCTGAACCAGACATCGCCCTCGACCTCGGGATGGGCCTGGTTGAGCGCCAGGTGGTTCGCGAGCTCGTCCGGGTCGGTGAACGCGCCGGAGGTCACCTTGTAGGTCGCCTGCCCGATGTGGAGGGCGACGTCGGTGCCGGCCACCACGTCGGCCCACCAGGGCATGAGCTTCGCGTAGTCGGCGACCGGGAGGCCGATCTGCCAGTAGATCTGCGGGTTGATGTAGTCGACCCAGCCCTGTTTGACCCATTTCCGGGAGTCGGCGGAGATCGCGTCATAGGACTGGGTGCCGCTGGTGTCCGAGCCGAGCGGGTCGGCCGAGGCGTTGCGCCAGATGCCGAACGGACTGATGCCGAACTTCACCCAGGGCTTCTGGGCGTGGATCCGTTCGTGCATCTCCTGCACCAGGCGATTGATGTTGTCCCGGCGCCAGTCCTCGATCCGGGCGAAACCGCCGCCGTACCGGGCGTAGGTGTCGGCGTCCGGGTAGGGAGTGGTACCGGAGGGGTAGGGATAGAAGTAGTCGTCGAAGTGCACCCCGTCGAGGTCGTAGCGACCGACCGCGTCCAGCATCGCGTCCTCGACGAACCGGCGTACCTCGGGGATGCCGGGGTTGTAGTAGAGCTTGCCGCCGTAGCCGAAGGCCCAGTCGGGATTGACCCTCACCGGGTGGGTCGGGACCAGCTTCGCCGGATCGGTCTGCATCGAGACGCGGTAGGGGTTGAACCAGGCGTGGTACTCGAGATTTCGCTTGCGGGCCTCGGCGAGCTGGAACGCCATCGGGTCATACCCGGGATCGCCGCCCTGGCTGCCGGTGAGGTACTGCGACCACGGTTCGTACCGGGACGGCCAGAACGCGTCGGCGGTCGGGCGCACCTGGCAGATGATCGCGTTGAGATTCAGCTCGACGGCCAGATCGAGCCAGGCCACGAACTCGTCGCGCTGCTGCTGGGCGGTCAACCCGGTCCGGCTCGGCCAGTCGATGTTCACCACCGAGGACAGCCACATCGCCCGGAACTGCCGCTTCGGCCGGTCCGGATCGGTGCCCGCGGCGTACGCCGGAGTCGAGGTGGTCACCCCGGCCCAGAAGGCGCTGCCGGCCACCGCGGCGCCGCCGGCCAGGGCGAGGACGGTTCGGCGGTTCATCACTGGGTGGCTCACGTCCGGGTCTCCTTCGACGAGGGGTGGGGGCCAACGTTACCCGGCCGGGGTCCTCGCCGGTGCCGGCTGATGGCGAAACTCGGCTACCATGCCGGGCGTGGATTCACTGACCCTGTTGCCCGCCGTGGACGTCAAGGACGGCCAGGCCGTCCAGCTCGTACAGGGGGTCGACGGCACCGAGAAGGTGTTCGGGGACCCGCTCGCCGCAGCCCGCCGTTGGCAGGAGGCCGGGGCCGAGTGGATCCACCTGGTCGACCTGGACGCCGCCTTCGGTCGCGGCTCGAACGCCGCGGTGATCGCCGAGGTCACCAGCGCCATGGATCTCAAGGTCGAACTCTCCGGCGGCATCCGCGACGACGCCTCCCTGGAGCGGGCTCTGGCGACCGGCTGCGCGCGGGTCAACATCGGTACCGCCGCCCTGGAATCCCCCGACTGGGTCACCGAGGTGATCGACCGCCACGGTGACAAGATCGCCGTCGGTCTGGACGTCAAGGGTGACAAGCTCGCCGCCCGCGGCTGGACCTCCGAGGGTGGCGACGTCTTCGAGACCCTGGCCCGGCTCGAGGCCGCCGGCTGCGCCCGCTACGTGGTCACCGATGTGGCCAGCGACGGCATGCTGACCGGCCCCAACTACGAACTGCTCGGCGCGATCTGCGCCCGCACCAGCGCCCCCGTGGTCGCCTCCGGCGGCATCTCCAGCCTGGAGGACCTGCGCCGGCTCCGCGGCCTGGTGCCGATCGGCATCGAGGGCGCCATCATCGGAACCGCCCTCTACGTCGGCAACTTCAGCCTGGCCGACGCCCTCGAGGTCGCCCACGGCGAGCTCGATCCGGACGAGGCTCCCGACCAGGCCGACTCCGACGCCAGTCCCACGGAGCAGCAGTGAGTACCGCGGTACCGGCTCCCGCGAACCAGGGCCGGTCCGCGGCCCTGTCGGGCGAACTCCACGACGGCCCGCTGCTGGACGGCCCGATGGCCGAACTGCTGGCCGGGCAGAAGATCGTGATGACCGGGGTCACCGGTTTCATCGGCGAGCAGCTGCTCTGGAAGATCCTCACCGATCTGCCGGACACGACCGTCGGCGTACTGGTCCGCCGCAAGGGTTCCGCCTCGGCGTACGACCGGGTGGTCCAGCTGGTCAAGAAGAAGATCTTCAAAGACCTCCGGGACGCCGCCGGCGGCGCCGAGCAGCTGATCGCCGACCGGATCGAGGTGATCGAGGGCGACCTGCCGAACGTCCCCGATCTGCCGCGCGATCTCGATGTGCTGATCCACTGCGCCGGTGACGTCTCCTTCGACCCGCCCATCGACTCGGCGTTCAAGACCAACGTGCTCGGCACCAAGGCGCTGCTCGGCAAGCTGCGGGAGGCGATGTCGGACGAGAACGGCGATCTCGTGCGTACGCCCCACTATCTGCACGTGAGCACCGCCTACACCGCCGGTCGGCGCCGCGGCGCGATCCCGGAGGCCGCCCACGAGCACGACGCCGACTACGCCACCGAGACCGAGTGGGCGCTCAAGCTGGCCGAGCGGATCGAGATCGAGTCCCGCTCCCCGGAGCGGCTGACCGCGCTGCGGGAGGAGGCCGAGGCCCAGCACCGCAAGGCCGGTTACCTGACCACCGCCGCCGATACCGAGAAGCGCCGCAAGAACTGGGTGCACGAGCAGCTCGTCCAGGCCGGTACCGAGCGTGCCCGCTCGTTGGGCTGGACCGATGTCTACACCTTCGCCAAGGCGATGGGGGAGCGGATCGTGGCCGACCTGGGCCACGACATGCGGGTCTCGATCGTCCGCCCGGCGATTGTCGAATCCTCGCTGGTGCACCCCTATCCGGGGTGGATCGAGGGCTTCAAGATGGCCGAGCCGATCATCCTCGCCTACGGCAAGGGCAACCTGCCGGAGTTCCCGGCCAGCCCCGACTCGGTGATCGACATCGTGCCCTGCGACCACGTCGTGAACTGCATCCTGGCGGTCGCCGCGACCGAACCCGCGGTCGGCGAACCGGAGTTCTACCACGTCAACTCCGGTGCCCGGAATCCGCTCACCTTCCGCGACGTCTACGGCCACGTCCGCAACTACTTCACCGAGCATCCCTTCGACCGCGGCGATCGCGGGCCGACCGAGCTGCCGATCTGGAACTGGCCGGGCGCCACCCAGATCGAACGGGTGCTGTCCAGCTCCGAGGTCGCCTCCCGCTGGGCGGACCGGCTGCTCAGCTTCGCGCCGCGCTCCGGGCGTACCCGCTCGATCGCCAAGTCGCTGGACAAGACCCGCGGCCGGCTGGACTTCCTGCGCCGCTATCTGACGATCTACGGCGAATACCTGCGGACCGAGCTGCACTTCGTCGACGACCACACCCTCGCCCTGCACCGCTCCCTGCACGCCGACGACGTGGACCGCTGGGCCTTCGACACCGGGGTGATCGACTGGACCCACTACATCGAGGAGGTGCACTGCCCCTCGGTGACCGCGCCGGTCCGCCGGATGGATGCGGTACGCCGCCGCCGCGGCCAGCAGTCCCGCAGCTCGACCTTCAAGGACGTCTCCCGCTCCACCGCCGACCCGGCCAGCGTGGTCGCGGTCTTCGACCTGGACGGCACCGTGATGTCGGGCAACGTGATCGAGACCTACCTGTGGGCGAAGCTGCCGGAGCTGTCGCTGGCCGGCAAGGTGTCCGAGGTCGCCTCGATGATCGGCGCCCTGCCCGATCTGCTGCGCGCCGAGCGCCGCGACCGCGGCACCTTCCTGCGCGCGGTCTACCGCCGCTACGCCGGCGCCGACCTGGCGGCGCTGAACGAGGCTGTCGACGAGCGGATCAGCGAACAGATCCTGGAACGGCTCTCACCCGATGCGATCCGCCGGATCCGCGAGCACCGCGAGGCCGGGCACACCACGGTGCTGATGACCGGTGCGATCCGGCCGCTGACCCGGCCGCTGCGGCCGCTGTTCGACGTGATCGTCGCCGCCGAGCTGGCCACCGACACCGAGGGCCGCTGCACCGGCTTCCTCACCGGCCCGCCGATGGTCGGCGAATCCCGGTCCGCCTGGCTGCGGCACTGGGCCCGGTTGAACGGTATCGACCTCGCCCAGTCCTACGCGTACGCCGACTCGCACGTCGACCTGCCGATGCTGAGCGTGGTCGGGCACCCGGTCGCGGTGAACCCCGATGTGGGGCTGATGCGTGCGGCCAACCAGAACTCGTGGTCGATCGTGGAGTGGGCGGCGATGTCGCAGACGCCGCGCTGGTCGATCCCGTCGCAGAAGGAGAAGTGATGTCTCGTCCCGGTTTCGTCCTCGAGGTGGACGACCGTACGCCGCCGCTGCTGATCGGTGAGGGGGCGGGCTGCCGGCTGGAACGGCTGCCGGTGGGCACCCGGGTCGCCTATCCCGCGGAGTCGCTGCCCGGCGTACCGCATGTCGGCGAGGCGATCGACCAGGCGCTGTCCGCGCCGCTCGGGGCCGGCTCGGAGCCGGCCGCCCCGCTCGCGACCCGGTTGAAGCCCGGGATGAAGCTGGCGATCACCTTCACCGACGGGTCCCGGCCCGCGCCCTCGGCCGCCGCCCCCGACCTGCGCGGGCGGGTGCTGGAGCAGGTGCTGGAACTGGCCGCCGCGGCCGGGGTCGACGACGTCCGGCTGGTCGCCGCCAACGGGCTGCGCCGCAAGCAGACCTCCGATGAGCTGCGCGGCCTGGTCGGGGAGCGGGTGCACCGCTCCTTCGCGGTCCAGCAGCGGCTCACCGCCCACGACGCCGAGGCGCCCGACCTGGTCGAGGTGGCACCGGGCGTACTGCTCAACAAGGCGGTCGCCGAGGCCGACCTGGTCGTCAACGTGGTCCTCGTCGACCAGCCGCAGCGCACCGGCTGGGACCAGCTCGCGACCGGGCTGACCGGTACCGCGACCGCGTGGGCGCAGACCGGGCTCGGCGGTGACCCCGCGGTGCGCGCCGAGGTCGCCGGCGTGCTCGCCGACGAACTCGAGGTGTTCCAGATCGAGGTCGTCCTCGATCAGCAGCTCTTCCCACCCCAGTTGGGATTCCTGAGCCGTCGGGAGTGGGAGTGGAAGGTCCGTGACCGGGTCGCCTTCCTCGGCTTCCGGCAGTTCCAGGCGATCGCCCCGCACCGGGTCCGGCGGATGTATTTCGACACCAACCCGGCGCCCTACGGGGTGCTGCAGGTGGCCGCCGGCGACGTCACCGCCGTCGGTGCCGCCAGCGCCGAACTGGTCACCCGCCAGCAGGGGGTACGCCTCGGCGAGCCCGCCGACGTGCTGCTCGCCGGCCCGGCCCCGGTCACCGAGCACAACATCGGCGCGGTGATGAACCCGCTGATCGCCGCCTGGGACACCCTGGGCCGGACCTTCAACGCCTACACCGGCAAGCCGGCGGTCCGCGAGGGTGGCGCGATGATCCTGTTCCACCCGCTCACCCAGGCGTTCAACTCCCGCTTCCACACCGCGTCCGCGGACTTCTTCGCCGACGTGCTGCCGGCCACCGCCGACACCGGGCGGATCCGCAGCGAGTTCGAGCCGAAGTTCCTCGGGGATGAGTGGTACGCCAACCTCTACCGCACCCAGAACGCCTTCCACGGCGTGCATCCGCTGCAGCTGTGGTACGACACCCGGGCCGCGGTCGAGCACTGCGGCGACATCATCTGGGTCGGCGCCGACCGCTCCTCGGCCGAGCGGATGGGTTTCCGGGCCGCGTCCACGCTGGCCGACGCGCTGGAGATCGCCTCGGCCACCGTCGGCCGGAACCCGGCGATCACCCACCTGCACACCCCGCCGTCGATGCTGGCGGAGCTCTCGTGAGCAGCCCCGACCCGCAGCCGCGCCAGCTCGCCCGCTGGGCGCGTGGCGGTGCCCGCCGGCCGCGGCTGTGGCCCCGGTTGCGCGCCGACCTGCGCAAGGTGTCCGGGGTACGCGGGTGGGACGGGCCCGGCGAGCCGGCACCCGCGCCGGCGCCCCGGGCCCCGCGCGCACCGCTGCCCACCCCGGCCGCGGTGGTGCAGGCGGTCGGCAGCCTGACCAACCCGCGCGGGTTGCGCGCCGAGGGCGGCGATCCCGCGCAGCTGCCCGGCGGTGGCGTGCTGCTGGTCGCGAACCATCCCACCGCGGCCGCCGCCCGGTTGGTGCTGGCCCGGCTGCCGTGGGCCCGCCGGGTGCGGACCAGCGTGGTCGCGGCCCCGATCCCGGCGGGTCGGTTCGACCGGCTCGCGCAGCGGCTGCGGGACGGCGGCACCGTGCTGGTCTTCCCCGAGGGCCCGCCGAGCGCCGACGGCGGGCTCGGGGAGTTCGGTGACGACGCGGTCCGGCTGGCGACCCGCAGCGGCGCCCAGGTGGTGCCCGTCGGGATCCGCGGGGCGCTCAGCGCCGGCGGTCGGGAACGGCGCGGTGTCGACGGCCGCGCCCGGGTCGGCGTACGCCTCGGTGACCCGCTCACCGGTGCCGGGCTGACCGGGGCCGCCGAACAGCGCGCCGCGGTGCAGGCGCTGCTCACCGAGGATGCCGAGACCTGGTGGCAGGTGCAGCGGCGCAGCGACCCGGTACCGGCCGAACAGCCGCACGGCTGGCGGCAGACCTGGGCACAGACCGCGCCCGCCCGCCGCGGCGGCATGAAGGATGCGCCCCGCATCTGGCGGTGAAGGCCCGTGACCGGGGGGTCGAGGTTGGACGATCGTCCCGCTGGGTAACCCCTCGATGACGATAGAGTGTCTCCTTGTGCCCACAAGGGCATCACGAGCGCATGGGAGACGGCGGAGGGGGATGATGGCGCATCCACTGGACGACCTGACTCCGCTGACCTGGACCCCCGCAACCTTCGACGACATCGAGTCGATCCACGGATTGCTGACCGCGATCTACTACTTCGACGAGCCGGCCGAACGCTGGTCGGTCGAGGACCTGGAGGATGCCTTCACCCGCGCCGGTGCGGCGGTGAAGGAGACGATCTTCGTCGGCCGCGACCAGGATTCGATCGTGGCGCTGGCCTGGCACAACTTCATCGACTACCCCGGGGATCGGGTCCGGTTGATCGGCGAGGTGCATCCGGCGTACCGGCACCAGAAGATCGGCCGCAAGATGTTCGCCTGGCAGCGCGAGGCCGCCTGGGACTGGTGGCAGCTGGAGCATCCGAACCGGCCGCTGACGATGATCGCGCAGGTCGATGAGAAGCTCTCCGGCAAACGCGGGCTCTATCTGCACTCCGGGATGCGTGAGGTGCGCTGGTTCATCGACATGCACTGTTCGTTCGCCGAGATGGGGGACCGGCTCGACCGGGCCCTCACCCTGGGCCTGCGCGGGGTGCGGGTGATGCCGTTCGCGGCCGAGTACGCCGAGTCCACCCGGGTCTGCCACAACGAGGCCTTCGGCTCGGTGTGGGGGTCCGAGCCGATCGACGAGATCGCCTGGGCGGAGTCGCTGGCCCGCAGCCAGTCCCGGCCCGAGTGGTCCTGGGTGGCGCTCGATGACGACGACCAGGTGGTCGGCTACGCGCTGAACGCCAGCTACGGTGAGGACGACCTCGAGGGCTGGACCGATCACCTCGGCGTACGCCCCGGCTGGCGGGGACTCGGCCTGGCCCGTATCCTGCTGGCGCGCTCGCTGGACTCGTTCCGCACCGCCGGCCTGGACGGCGGCGGGCTGGGCGTGGACTCGCACAACGGCGGCGGGGTGGAGCTGTACCGTTCGATCGGGTACGAGGCCACCGACACCATCATCCAGTACGAGTGCATCGCGCCCGAGGACTTCGAGCGCGATGACATGAGGGACAGCAGGCAGAAAGGATCGGGCCGATGAGCGGTCATTCCAAGTGGGCGACCACCAAGCACAAGAAGGCCGTCATCGACGCCAAGCGCGGCAAGCTCTTCGCCAAGCTGATCAAGAACATCGAGGTCGCGGCGCGGCTCGGTGGCGGTGACCCCGCCGGCAACCCGACGCTCTATGACGCGATCCAGAAGGCGAAGAAGTCCTCGGTCCCCAACGACAACATCGACCGCGCCGTCAAGCGCGGTTCCGGTGCCGAGGCGGGCGGCGCGCAGTACGAGACGCTGTGGTACGAGGCGATGGCCCCCGGTGGCGTCGGCCTGCTGATCGAGTGCCTGACCGACAACCGGAACCGGTCCGCCTCCGACGTCCGGGTCGCGGTGACCCGCAACGGCGGCTCGATGGCCGATGCCGGGTCGGTCTCGCGGCTCTACCAGCGCAAGGGTGTCGTCGAGGTCGCCAAGGACCAGGACGGCAAGGTCGTCACCGAGGACGCGCTGCTCGAGGCCACCCTGGAGGCCGGTGTCGAGGACGTCGCCGACCAGGGCCCGGGTTTCACGCTGACTTCGGAGCCGAACGATGTCGTCGAGGTCCGCAAGGCCGTCCAGGCCGCCGGGCTGGACTACGAGTCGGCCGAGGTCCAGATGGTCCCCGACTACGACAACCCGGTGGACGCCGAGACCGCCGAGAAGATCGAGCGGATCATCGACGCCCTCGACGACTCCGACGACGTGCAGAACGTGTACGCCAACTACGAGCCCCCCGCCGACGAGTCCTGATCTCAACGCTCATCGAGTAGGGCGCCCCGCGCCCGCATCGAACCCCGCTCATCGAGTAGGGCGCCCCGCGCCCGTGTCGAGATGAGTGTGGCCGGATCTCTTGTACGGCGGTTGAGCGAGCGAGGTACGAGCGAGTCGAAACCCCGCGATCCCCGTGCCCGAGGTGACCGAGATCGTCGCGACGGATGTCGGTCGCTGCCGATAGGGTGAACTCGAGATTGGATCGAGCGGGGCCTGAGGAGTCTTCGCTCCTGTTCGAAGGACCAGCACCTTGGCCGTGCTCACCCCCGCCGAGCGGATCAACCGCGCCGCCGCACTCGTCGCCGAGGCACTGGCCCCGCTGACCACGGCCAACGCACCCCGTGGCGGTGAGATCGACTCCTGGCTGGCGGTGTTCGCCGAATCGGATCGGGTCAGCGGACGCCCCCCGGTGCGGCGCAGCATGCGCGATCCCCGGGTCCTGCTGCAGGTCCAGGCCCGATACTGGAAGACCTTCCGATACCCGACCCGACCCCAGCAGACCGCCTGGGCCAAAGAACTGCTCCAGGGGTTGAACAAGGCGGCGCACGAACCCGATCGACTCGGGCTGGCGGAGGCGGTGCGGTTGCTCGGCATCGCGCACGAGTACGCCCTCAGCGTCGACGCCGACGAGGCGGTCGGTGCGCGGCTCGAGCAGCTGCATGTCGACCTGATGCGGGAATTGCTGAACGAGCAACCGACCGCGGCCGAGGCGCCGGCCCCCGAACCCTCGACCGATGCGCCGCCGGTCCAGCCCGCGCCACCGCAGCCGGCTCCTGCACAACCGGCCCCTGCACAACCGGCGTCCGTGCCGGCGGCACCACCCGCCGACGAGGAGGAGGTCCGCGCGGATACGGTCGAGGGGGCCGTCCCGCAACAGGACGACAATGCGCTGCTGATCGAGCTCGTCACCCGATTCGGCCAGCAGATCCCCGGCAGCTTCCTCGGCCTCGATTACCGCTACATCACCCACGGTGACATCAGGGTCATCGTCTTCTTCCGCCAGGACCTGAACTTCGCACTCGTACACAACCGGGTCAGTCCCCTGGCGGGTGTCGCGGTGGCGCGGGTCGCCGGCGAGGACAGCGACCTGGAGGTGCGCGACCTGCGGGCCCATCTGGGCAGTCTGCCGGATCGAACCGACGCCGAATGGTCGCTCGCCGGCCCCTTGCCGGGCCGGTCGAGCTGGTGGGCGAGTCCCGCGGAGCTCAGTTGGCAGTTGCCGGTGGATCACTTCATCGAGGTCGACGAGGCGAGAGCGGACTCGATCGAGTTCTCCTTCACCCATCGCGGTGAGACCGTCCGGGAGTCGATCCCGATCCGCATCCTGGCGCACGACCAGTGGGCCGCGCGGGCGGTCCCCGAGTTGATCGCCGCGTTCGTCCGCCCGCGGGCGGAGGCGGTGACCCGGATCCTGTCGACCGCATCGGATCTGTTGGGGCGCCGCACCGGCAACCCCTCCCTGGTGGGATATCAGGACACCCCCGAGCGGGTGGATGAAACCGCCCGCGCCATCTATGACGCGATCCACGAACTGGGCATCCGCTACGCCGAACCACCAGCGAACTTCGAGCACGACGGGCAGAAGGTCCGCACCGCCGATGTGGTGGTGCGATCGCTGATGGGCACCTGCATCGACACGGCGGTGCTGTTCGCCGCGACGCTCGAGGAGGCTGGTCTCCAGCCGTTCATCGTCTTCGTGCCCGGGCACGCCATGGTCGCCTACACCCGTCGCGACCTGGGCACCGAGATGGTCCTGGCCGGGACCGAGGAGGTGAGCAACCTGGTGGGCAGCGGCATCTTCGTGCCGATCGAGACGACCGCGGCCACGGCCGGCTCGCAGCTCGGCTTCGTGGAGGCCGTGACCCGGGCCAGCCAGACGATCGCGAATCATCCCGGCGCCACCCGGTTGATCAACATCAGCGCCGCACATCGCCGGGTCCGGCCGCTTCCGACCCTGGTGGACCGTGAGGGCGTACGCACGATCGTCGTCGTCGAACAGTCCCGGCCCTCGATCCGGACCCCGCTCACCGACGGTTCCCATTCCTCGGGTGGCACCAAGGACCTGACTGCCAGCGGATTCCCGCTCCGGGTCCAGCGGTGGCGTTCGGACCTGCTCGATCTGTCGCTGCGCAACCCGTTGCTCAAGCTGGCCGACTCCCGGGGTCTGGAATTGCTGGTGCCCGGGGAGGACCTCGGCGAACTCGAAGACCGTCTCGCGCAGAACGCCGCGGTGCGGCTGACGCCCGATCACCAGGTGGACGCGCTCGATCGCGAGCGCGGTCTGGTCTCCGCAGCCCAGTTCGACTCCGCCACCTTGTCCCGGCTGTTCCGTGAAGAGGGGCGCACCTTCGTCCGCAGCGTGCGCGGCAGTTCGGAGCGCAAACTGGTCCAGCTGCGCCGCGACGCGAAGGCGCTGAAGGAGGAGACCGGCGCAACCGCGCTCTTCGTCAGCCTGGGGCTGTTGACCTGGCGGGCCGGGCGCGATCAGGTCGCGCGCAGTCCGTTGTTCCTGCTGCCCGTGGAGCTGACCGGCAGCAGGACCCGGCCCTATGAGATCCGACTCGAGCCGAACGCAGAGATCCAGCCGAATCACTGTCTCATCGAGAAGCTGCGTCAGGAGTTCAACCTCTCGCTGCCGCAGCTCGAACAGCCGCCCACCGACGATGCGGGCATCGACCTGCCGCGGGTGTTCCGGGAGTTGCGCGAGAGCTTCGTCGAGAACCGTCTCGATTTCGCGGTCGATGCCCGCAGTCACCTGGCGATCCTGCAGTTCGCCACCCTGGACATGTGGCGCGACCTGAGCGAGAACTGGGAACGCTTCACCTCCTCGAACGTGGTCAACCACCTGATCCACAGCGGGGGCGAACTCTTCTCCGATCCGGTGCAGGATCGCCCGGTGCTGCCCACCGACGAGGCGGACGCCTACCTGCCGGTGCCCGCGGACGGGAGCCAGTTGGAAGCGGTCGTCGCCGCGTCCCAGGGGCGCACATTCGTGCTGGAAGGACCACCGGGGACCGGCAAATCACAGACCATCACCAACATGATCGCCGACGGGCTCGCCGCCGGGCGTACGGTCCTGTTCGTCGCCGAGAAGCAGGCGGCGCTGACGGTCGTGCACGACCGGTTGAAGCGGATCGGGTTGGAACCGCTGGTGCTGAACGTGCACGGCAAGGACCAGTCGGCTGCGCAGGTGCGCCAGCAGCTCCGCTCGGCCATCGATGAGGTACGCAAGGGCAACGAGGTGGTCTTCGAGGAGAACCGGACCCGCCTGCGGCGATCAATCGAACACCTGGCCGCCTACCCGGGGCTGCTGCATCGGGGCGAGCCGGGGCAATCCATCTGGGAGCGGTACCAGCGGTGTCTGCTGCTGCAGCGCCGACTGCCGGATGCCGAGGGCTGGCAAGCGGCCGAGATCCCCGTCACCGCGGCACTGCTGGAGCTCGACCCCGCCCGCCTGCATGCCATCGTCGGCGCCGTGTCCGACGCGGCCCTGCGCAGCAGGGGACAGACGCTGCCACCGGAATGGGACCTGATCGGCCCACCCGCAGCCGGGCCGGACGGCGACCGCGCCGCCCCGATCCTGGCGGCGGCGCGGGCACTGGCCGATGCGGCCGACGCGCTGCCCCCGGAACTGGCCACCACGGTGGGTGGCCTCGATCCCGATCAGGCGACCGTTCTGGAGGCCTGGCTGGCGGATCTGCCCAGTCGTCGCGCCGTGCTCCCGGGGCAACTCGGTCAGCCTCGGCTGCCCGCCGCTGACCTTGCTCGTCGGGTCGCCGACCTGCAGTCATTCCGGCAGCGTTGGGATCCCGCACAGGTTCCGTTCACCCGGGCCGCGGCCCTCGCCGACTGTGAGTCGCTGCAGGCCGAATACGAGGCCGCGCAGCGCAGCGGGATCATGCAGCGCGGACGGTTGACCAAGCTGGCGCTCGGCAAGATCGCTTCGTACGCCGAGCCGGCGCACGAGGCGGCCGTTCGAGCGGATCCGCTGCGCTTCCTGGCATCGCTGCGGATGTACCGGCAGGAGCATCAGGAACTGGGGAGGCGGCTCTCGGCGGGCATCCCGCAGCTGGCGGGCAAGGACCTGCGCGGCAACGAGGCGCTCCAGATCCTTGGGGCCATGTTGACCACCGAGCGCGACTACGAGCAGCACGCGGACCTGACCAGGCATCTCGTGGCGCGGCTCCCGGATGTCGCGCCACGACTGGATGCCCTCGTCCAGCGGGACCCGGACGGCGCGGAGGCGGGCCGACCGGGGGCGAGCCTGCGGGCGTTCAACGAGGCCTGGTCGCGGTTGCGCCAGGTCGCGAACAGCACCGAGCGCTCGCTGACTGCCTGGTTGGCGGGCCAGCGTCTGCTGCAGCGGATCAGCCAGTGTGCGCAGCATTGGCGCTCCGCCTCCGCCAGCGACCAGGCGGTGGCCGACTTCCGACGCCGGTTGGAATTCGGTGATGCGCTCCAGACCCTCGACGAATACGGCCTGGCCCCGGTCGCCGACCAGATTCGACGGGGGCGCCCGACAGCGGCGCTGACGGATGCGATCGAGCTCGCCGTCGAGCGCCGTCGTCTCGCCGACCAGTTGCGAGCAGAAGATCTGGACGTCTTCGATTCCGCCACCCGAGCCAGCCAGGTCGGTGACTATGTGCGGGTGGCGAAGGAGCTGAAGCGGCAGACCTGGAGTGAGCTGCCTGCTCGGCTGCTGCAGCGCCGCAATGCCGGGGCGGTGAGCGTCGGCCTGCGCAAGGAGATCGATCGCAAGCGGGGTGGGTCGATCCGGAGGTTGTTCGAGGCGCACGGCGGCGAGATTCTCGGTCTCACCCCGGTGGTGTTGATGAGCCCGGCCTCGGTGGCCCGCTTCCTGCCCGCCGACGGGATCCGTTTCGACACCGTCATCTTCGACGAGGCCTCCCAGGTACGGGTGGCCGACTCGGTCGGCGCGCTCGGCCGCGCCGACGCGGCCATCATCGTCGGCGACTCGAAGCAGATGCCGCCGACCAACATGTTTCGGCAGAGCACGACCGATGCCGACGAGGATCCCCCGGCCACCATCGGCACCGCGGTGGCGGGGGAGAGTGCTGGTCAGCTCGAAGCGATGAGCCCGGACCAGGAATCGATCCTCTCCGAGGCCGTCGGATCCGGGTTGGAGCAGAAGTGGCTGAGCTGGCACTACCGCTCCCAGCACGAGCAGTTGATCAGCTTCTCCAACATGAAGTACTACAACGGCCAGCTCCAGGTGTTCCCCGGTCCGCCGGAGCATCGCCCGGAGCTGGGGATCCGTGCCGAGTTCGTCGGCGGCGTCTTCGACCGCGGCGCCACCCGCACCAATCGCGCCGAGGCGGACCGGATCGTCGCCGACATCGGCAGCCGACTGGCGAACCAGCCGGAGGTCTCGATCGGGGTGGTCACCTTCAACACCCAGCAACGGGATCTGATCCTGGATCTGCTGGAGCAATCGGAGGATCCGCTCATCCGACAGGCACTCGAGCGGGAGCAGGAACCACTGTTCGTGAAGAACCTGGAGAATGTCCAGGGTGACGAGCGTGACGCGATCCTGTTCTCGATCGCCTTCTCCCGCAACCCCGAAACAGGCGTACTCAGTCACAACTTCGGCCCACTCAACAACGTCGGTGGCGAGCGCCGATTCAATGTCGCCATCACCCGCGCCCGGTCGACGGTGATCCTCTACACCTCGATCCGATCAACCGACATCGACCTCGCCAAGACCCGGGCCGAGGGCCTGCAGCATCTCAAGGAATATCTCGCCTACGCCGAGGGCACCGCGCACGCGGCCCTGGGCGGCACCCAGCAGTTCGATGCCGAGGATCTCTACCGCGAGGAACTCGCCACCGCGCTCCGCAGCCGCGGGCTCGAGGTGATCTCCGATGTCGGTACGTCCCGATTCCGGGTCGACCTCGCAGTGCGCGCGAGCGCGGAGCACGGATGGTTGGCGCTGGTGCTGGACACTCGCGAGTGGGCCGGGCGCGCGATCACCGCCGACCGTGAATCGCTCCCGGGGGAGATCCTGCAGGGAGTGATGGGCTGGCGGGACACCGTGCAGGTGCTGCTGCCGGCCTGGATCCAGGACCCCGCCGCCGTGCTCACGATGGTTGCGGAACGGGCGGAATCGTTGCGACCGCAGCCGGTCGCGGCCACCCCGCCCGGGGAGCAGGTGCCCGAGCCGCTGGCCGCGGAACCGACCGCGGCGCGGGCTCCGGCCGATACCGACGACCTCGCCCTCGTCCCGCGCATCGATGAGATCGACCCGTTGGCACCCATCCGCGGGCAGGCGGTCACCGAGCAACCGGCGGGACCGACGACGGTGGATCGCACGCGAGCCCATCCGTTCGTGGCCGCCGACACCGGTGTGGTGGGGGAGCCGTCGATCTTGGACGATCTTCGCGACGCGGAGCAGCGCGCACTGGTCGCCGCCCAGCTGACCGAGGTGATCGAGACCGAGGGCCCGGTGGAGGCGGTCCGGGCGGCGAAGATCGTCGCCGGCCGGTTCGGCCATGGCCGGATCCGATTGAACCGGGTCGGCGAGATCCTGCGCTGTGCGACGACCGATCCGCAGTGGCATCCGGAGTTCGGCAGGTTCTTCTGGCCGGCTGGCCTCAGCGATGAGAGCTATCGCGGATATCGGCCGCGAACCAGCACGATCCCGATCGACGAGCTCAACCATGTCGAGATCGCCAATGCCATGACCGACATCCTGCGAACGCAGGGGCCGATGAACCAGGACACCGTGCTTCGGGAAACGATGGCCACCTTCGGATATGCGCGGATGGGTCCGCAGATCCGGGCCCGGTTGACCGCGGTGCTGCGGTGGGCCCTGGCCGAGGGAAGGATCCAGAGCGCCGGCAACGGCTTGCTCGAGCCGGGCACGTGACTGGGTCTCATCTCGACACGGCCGCCCTTGCTCCGCTTCGCTGCGCAGGGCGGCCCACTCGATGAGCGTCCTGACCGAGGGCCGTGTCGCTCGTCGGCGTACCCGGATCCGCCCACTAGGCTGTCGAACGTCTGTTCGAGCAGTGGAGGAGGGTGCATGCGGGTCCTCGGGATCGACCCCGGTCTGACGCGCTGCGGCGTCGGGGTCGTCGAGGGTACGCCGGGACGGCCGCCGGCCCTGCTGCACGTCGGCGTGATCCGTACCGAAGCCACGCTGGACACCGCATCCCGGCTGGTCACCATCGAACAGCAGCTCGCCGAGCTGGTCGCCGCCTGGCTGCCCGATGTGGTCGCGGTGGAGCGGGTGTTCGCCCAGCACAACCTGAACACAGTGATCGGCACCGCCCAGGCCGCCGGGGTCGCGATGCTGATCGGCGCCCGCAGCGGGATCCCGGTCGCCCAGCACACCCCGAGCGAGGTGAAGGCCGCGATCACCGGATCCGGCCGCGCCGAGAAGCAGCAGATCGGCGCCATGGTCGCCCGCGTACTGCGACTCGCCGAGCCACCGAAACCCGCCGACGCCGCCGACGCGGTCGCACTGGCGATCTGCCAGGTCTGGCGCGGCGGCACCCAGAACCGGCTCACCGAAGCCGTCCGGCGCGACCAGCGGGCCCGCGCCGACACCGACGAACTCGCCGACCGGGCCGCCGCACTGGCTGCCCGGCAGAAGGCCGTCCTGGCCGAGGCCACCCGCCGCGCGAGCGAACGCGCGGCACGACCGACCGAGAGGAAGAACGCATGATCGCCCACCTCCGGGGCACCGTGACCGCGATCGGCGCGACCTGGGTGGTGGTCGACCTCGGCGGCTTCGGGGTCAAGGCGCTCTGCACCCCGGCCACCGCCTCCGGCGTACGCCTCGATCAGCCGACCGAACTGCACACCTCGCTGGTCGTCCGCGAAGACTCGCTCACCCTCTACGCCTTCGCCGGCACCGACGAACGGGACTGCTTCGAGCTCGCCCAGTCCGCCTCCGGCATCGGTCCCAAGATCGCGCAGGCGATGATGTCGGTGCTCAGCCCCGATGAGTTCCGCACCGCGATCGCGAGCGGCGACCACAAGACCCTCACCCGGGTACCGGGCATCGGCACCAAGGGCGCACAGAAGATGGTCCTCGAACTCAAGGACAAGGTGAACGCCCTCGGTGCGGTCACCGACCTGCCGGCCGCCACCGACAGTCAGCCCGAGGCGCCGGTCGCGGCCTGGCGGGAGCAGGTCTCCCAGGGCCTGCAGGGCCTCGGCTGGTCGGCCAAGGACGCCGAGGCCGCCTGCGACCGGGTCGCACCGCTCGCCGAATCCGAGACCTCGGTCGCGGTCCTGATGCGGGCCGCGCTGCAGACGCTGGCCCGCAAGTAGGCTGCGCCCCGTGACCCAGCCCGACCACGATCCGGCCGACCCCAGCCCCGCCGACCACAGCCCGCTCGACCCGCACGCGTACGCCGACGAGCAGGCCGCCGAGACCGCGCTGCGGCCCGGCAGCCTGGCCGAATTCGGCGGGCAGCCCCGGGTCGCCGACCAGCTCGGCCTGGTCCTCGCCGCGGCCCGGCAGCGCGAGGCGGTGCCCGACCACGTGCTGCTCTCCGGCCCGCCCGGGCTCGGTAAGACCACCCTGGCGATGATCATCGCCGCCGAACTCGGCGCCCCGATCCGGGTCTCCTCCGGCCCGGCCATCCAGCACGCCGGCGACCTGGCCGCGATCCTGTCCGGACTGGTCGAGGGGGAGGTCTTCTTCCTCGACGAGATCCACCGGATGTCCCGGCCGGCGGAGGAGATGCTCTATCTGGCGATGGAGGACTTCCGCGTCGACGTGGTGGTCGGCAAGGGCCCCGGTGCGACCGCGATCCCGCTGGAGATCCCGCGGTTCACCCTGGTCGGCGCCACCACCCGCGCCGGCCTGCTGCCCGGCCCGCTGCGGGACCGGTTCGGCTTCACCGCCCAGCTCGACTACTACCGGGCCGACGCGCTGGAGAAGATCCTGCGCCGCTCCGCCCAGATGCTCGGCGTACGCCTGTCCGCCGACGCCGCCGCCGAGATCGCCGGCCGCTCCCGCGGCACCCCGCGGATCGCGAACCGGCTGCTGCGCCGGGTCCGCGACTACGCCCAGGTGCGCGGCGACGGCCAGGTCGATCTGACCGCGGCGCGCGAGGCGCTGGAGCTCTACGAGGTCGACGAACTCGGCCTGGACCGGCTGGACCGCGGTGTGCTGGAGGCGATCTGCAAGCGCTTCGACGGCGGCCCGGTCGGACTGTCCACGCTGGCGATCTCGGTGGGGGAGGAGGCCGAGACCGTCGAGGAGGTGGCCGAACCCTTCCTGGTCCGACAGGGCCTGCTGATGCGTACCCAACGCGGCCGGGTCGCCACCCGCGCCGCCTGGCAGCACCTCGGACTCGCCCCGCCGGCCGGCCAGGGCGAGTTGTTCAGCTGAGCCGACACCCCGCGTGCGCCGAATCGGGATTTTCACCTTTTCGTGGGTAGACTCCCGCAGTCAGCCCGCACCGGGACATCCACGCGTGAACGCAGGGAGCAATGCAAGGGAACACCCTTACCACCGGGATCCTCGTGGTCGCCATGGTGGCTGTCTTCTACTTCCTCATGATCCGGCCGCAGCGCCGCCGGCAGCAGGAACAGCAGAAGATGCAGAAGCAGATGCAGGCCGGCACCCGAGTGATGCTGTCCTCCGGTCTCTACGCCACCGTGGTCAGCGTCGGCGACAAGCAGGCCGTGGTCGAACTCGCCCCCGGGGTGCAGGTGACCGTGCTCAAGCAGGTCATCATGCAGGTCGTCACCCCCGATTCGCCGTATGCCGAGGAGGGCAGCACGCCCGCCGTCGGCGGCGCGACCAGCACCGACCCGGATCCCACGGACTCCGAACCCACCGACTTCAAGCCCTACCGGCCGAAGTCCGATCAGAGCGGTGCCGACGAGCGCGACCTCGGCCCCGACGACAAGCCTGATTCCGACGGCCCCGATTCCAACACCAAGGCATAAGGCAACACTGTGGCAGCACGGCACGGACATCCGGTGCGCACCCTGATCCTGTTGATGGCCGCCCTGGTGGCGCTGGTCGGGATCATGGCGTTCAGCAAGGCCTGGACCCCCAAGCTGGGTCTGGACCTGCGCGGCGGCACCACGATCACGCTCACCGCGAGCAACACCACCGGCGGCGGCGCGCCGAGCACCGAAAGCCTGGAACAGGCCCGCACGATCATCCAGCAGCGCGTCGACTCCCTCGGCGTCGGTGAGACCGAGGTGACCACCTCCGGTGACCGGCAGATCGTGGTCACGGTGCCGAACGTGCAGCAGGACGAGCTGGTACGCCTGGTCGGCCAGACCGCGGTGCTCAGCTTCCGCGCCGTGTACGCCACCGAGCAGGTCGCCCCCGAGGCACCGCCCGAGCCCGCCGGGACGCCGGCGCCGGAGGCCACTCCAGGCGCCGAGGCCAGCCCCGGTACCGCCCCCTCGGCCGAGGCCGGACAGCCCACCCAGGCCGGTCAGCCGACCGAGGCGGGTCAGCCGACCGAGGGGGGTCAGCCGACCGAGGCCGCCCCGCCGGCCCCGGCGGCCACCACACCGGCCGGCCAGAACCGGCCCGCTCCGCAGCTGCCGACCGCCCCGCCGAAGCCCAAGCCGACCGCGCCGGGCCAGGGCACCCCGCCCGACAAGGCGATGCAGTGGCAGCCGACGCAGGCCGAGATGATGGAGTACCAGAACTTCAAGTGCTCCGATCGGGTGATCGATGTCTCCGACCAGCCGCTGATCACCTGTGACCGCACCGGCACCCAGAAATTCCTCCTCGGCCCGACGCTGATCCCCGGCAGCGACGTCACCGACGCCCAGGCCGGCGTACCGCAGAACCAGATCCAGTGGGTCGTCAACCTCACGTTCAACCAGGCCGGCGGCGCGGTGTTCAACGATGCGACCGGTGCGCTGGCGGCGAAGCAGCCGCCGGAGAACCAGTTCGCGATCGTGCTGGACGGCAAGACCATCTCCGCGCCGAGCGTCGACCAGGCCATCCCCGGTGGCCAGGCGCAGATCTCCGGTTCGTTCACCCAGCAGACCGCCACCGAGCTGGCCAATGTGTTGAAGTTCGGTGCGCTGCCGCTGGCCTTCGAGGTCTCCGAGGTCAGCAACGTCTCCGCCACCCTCGGTGGCGAGCAGCTGCGCGCCGGCATCATCGCCGGCATCATCGGCCTGGCGCTGGTCGTCGGGTACGCGATCCTCTACTACCGCGGCCTGTTCATCGTCGTGGTCGCCTCGCTGGCCATCGCCGCCGCGTTCACCTACGCGATGATGGTGCTGCTCGGCGCCTCGGTCGGCTTCGCGCTGAACCTGCCCGGTATCGCCGGCGCGATCGTGGCGATCGGCGTGACCGCGGACTCGTTCATCATCTTCTTCGAACGAATACGAGACGAGGTACGCGAGGGCAGATCGCTGCGCTCGGCGGTGGAGACCGGCTGGCAGAAGTCCCGCTCCACCATCCTGATCGCCGACGCGGTCTCGCTGCTCTCGGCGCTGGTGCTGTTCATCCTCGCCATCGGCGGCATCAAGGGCTTCGCGTTCACCCTCGGCCTGACCACCCTGATCGACATCGCGGTGGTGTTCTGGTTCACCAAGCCGATGATGACCCTGCTGGTGCGGACCAAGTTCTTCGGCCAGGGCAAGCGCTGGTCCGGGCTGGACGCCGAGCACCTGGGCGTACGCTCGGTGGGTGGGCGTACCGGTCGTCGCCGGACCAGCACCGCCACCGCCACCGCGACCGCCGGTAAGGAGTCCTGATGGCGACCAAGAAGAAGAACGGGCTGGCCCACCGGCTCTACACCGGCCAGGTGTCCTACGACTTCGTCGGCACCCGCAAGCGCTGGTACACGGTCTCGGCGGTGCTGATCGGGATCGCGCTGCTCGCCCTGCTGGTCCGCGGGCTGAACCTGGGCATCGAGTTCTCCGGCGGCGCCGACTTCCAGGCGCCGACCCGGGTCACCTCGACCACGGTCGATGAGGTCCGGACCGCGGTCCGCAACACCAACCTGCCCGAGATGGACAGCCTGAGCGTCACCACCATCGGCGACAACACGGTCCGGGTGCAGACCCGCACCCTGGATGCGCAGACCGAGGTGCCGCAGGTCCGCGAGGCGATCGCGAGTGAGCTCAACATCAATCCCGACCAGGTGGCGTACAGCCTGATCGGTGCGTCCTGGGGCAAACAGATCACCCAGCAGGGCCTGATCGCGCTGGCGGTCTTCCTGGCCCTGGTGATGATCATGATCTGGATCTATTTCCGGGACCTGAAGATGTCCATCGCCGCGATCGTGGCGTTGATCCACGACCTGCTGGTGACCGTCGGCATCTATGCCCTGGTGGGCTTCACGTTCACCCCGGCCACCCTGATCGGTCTGCTCACCATCCTCGGCTATTCGCTCTATGACACCGTGGTCGTCTTCGACAAGGTGCGGGAGAACGTCAAGGATCTGCGCAAGACGAAGCGGACCTACTCGGTGGCCGCCAACGACGCGGTCAACCAGGTGCTGGTGCGCTCGATCAACACCACCGTGATCGCGGTGCTGCCGATCGCGGCGCTGCTGGTCGCCGGCGCGTTCATCCTCGGCACCGGCCCGCTGAAGGACCTCGGTCTGGCGCTGTTCGTCGGCATGCTCGCCGGTGCGTACTCCTCGATCTTCATCGCCACCCCGCTGCTGGTGGGGATGAAGGAGCGCGAGTCCGGGATGAAGGAGCACCGCGAGCGGATCGCCCGCCGCGAGGGTCGGCGCCGCGGCAAGGACCGCGAGCCCAGCAACAGCGAGCTGGCCGCGGCCGAGGCCGAGGTCAACGCGATGCAGGACCCGGACTCGCCGGCCGATCTGCGGGGTTCCCGCGACGACGAGTGGGACACCTACGACGGCGACGAGGACGGTTCGCGGTCCGAGGGTGAGCTGGCCGGGCCGTTGTCGCGGACCCGGATCACCACGGTACGCACCAGCGGTGCGTCGCGGTCCGGTTCGGGGTCCGGTTCCGGCTCGGGTGATGGGGACCGGGGGCGGACCCGCGAGGTCGGCGAGTCCGGGTCGGCCCGCCGACCGCAGCCGCGCAACACGAGTCGCAGCCAGCGGAAGAAGTGAACCCCGTGGCCGGTGCCGAGACGCGAACCCAGCGGCAGCTGATCGCCGAGCGGATCCGCGACGTACCCGACTTCCCCAAACCGGGGGTGGTGTTCAAGGACATCACGCCGCTGCTCGCCGATGCGACGGCCTTCGCCGCCTCGGTGGATGAACTGGTCGCGATCTCCCCGGACGGTATCGATATCGTTGTGGGAATGGAGGCTCGCGGCTTCATCTTCGGCGCCCCGGTGGCGCTCGCGCTCGGCGCCGGTTTCGTACCGGTCCGCAAGCCCGGCAAGCTGCCCGGGCCGACGGTCCAGGAGACCTTCGCGCTGGAATACGGCTCGGAGACCCTCGCCGTGCACGCCGACGCGATCCTGCCCGGCGCGCGGGTGCTGGTGATCGACGATGTGCTCGCCACCGGCGGCACGATCGCGGCCACCGCGGCCCTGGTGAACCGGCTCGGCGCCGAGCTCGTGCACGTCTCGGTGCTGCTGGAGCTGTCCTTCCTCGAGGGCCGGCAGCGGCTCGCCGAGGCCGGTATCGACGCCGTCTCCGCGGTCATCGCGACCCCGCCCGTGGACGCCGCGTGAGGTTCCTGCCGTGACCAGCCTGATCCCCGATCCCGCGGGCCGCCGGGAACGCCGGGCCATCTTCGTCTCGATGCCGAATCGGGGCACCTCGGCCAGCCGTGAACTGCTGGTCCGCTCACTGATCGGCGTCGGCCTGCTGGTGCTGATCACCCTGATCGTCTACATCGACCGCAACGCGTACGCCGACAACGTGAACGAGGACGGCATCAGCCTGCTCGACGCGCTCTACTACGCGACGGTCACCGTGACCACCACCGGTTACGGCGACATCACCCCCGTGGCACCGCATGCGCGACTGATCAACGCCCTGGTGATCACCCCGCTGCGCATCATCTTCCTGGTGCTGCTGGTCGGTACCACCCTCGAGGTGCTCGCCACCGAGGGCCGGCGCGCGATGATCGACAACCACTGGAGGAAACGGATGCGCAACCACATCGTGATCATCGGCTACGGCACCAAGGGCCGCAGTGCGGTCACGACCCTGGCGCGTTACGAGCGGGATCTGTCCAAGCTGGTCGTCATCGACGACCGGGCCTCGGCGATCGCCGACGCCAACCTGGACGGGGTGGCCGCGATCGAGGGTGACGCCACCCGCCGCGAGATCCTGCGTCGGGCGGAGATCACCAAGGCCCGCGAGATCATCATCACCCTGGACCGCGACGACTCCGCGATCCTGGTGACGTTGACGGTGCGCCAGCTCAATCCGAGCGCCCATGTGGTGGTCGCGGTCCGCGAGCACGAGAACGTGTCCCTGCTGCGCCAGTCCGGCGCCGACTCGGTGGTCACCTCCTCCGATGCGGTCGGTCGGCTGCTCGGCCTGTCCGCGGTCAGCCCGAACATCGGCACCGCGATCGACGATCTGCTGAGCAGCGGTGAGGGCCTGGAGGTCGCCGAGCGGCAGGTCGACTCCGACGAGGTCGGGCTGAAGCCGGGGGACATCACCCACGAGCGGGTGATCGCGGTGGTCCGGAACAAGAGCATGCGCCGGTTCTACGACAGCACAGTGGAGCAGTTGCAGGCCGGTGACGAGCTGGTGGTGGTACGCCGCTGCGGTGCGGATGCGAAGACCAATCCGCCCCGGGAACGGGAGCGGCCGCAGCGTCGGGAGCGTTATGACCGGGGCGGTGCCCTCGACGATGACTGAGGCACCGGACCGGTGACGACCGATCCCGTCTAAACTGGGTGGTCAGTCATTGAGGAGGCGCAGATGAGCGAGGCACCGAGGCTCAGCCCGGCAACGCCCGCGCCCGCGCCTGCCTCCGAATCGGCCGGAGCCACTCCCGCACCGCCGCCGAACCGGCTCGGCAGCGGGCCCGAGCAGCCGCGGATGTCGATGCGGCACCGGCTCGCCCGCCTCGGCGCCCGGCAGCCGCAGAGCGCGGTGCTGGATCCGCTGTTCAAGGTGATCCGGGCCAACCACCCCAAGGCCGACACCGCGGTCGTCGAGCGGGCGTACCGGACGGCCGAGCACTATCACCGCGGCCAGCTGCGCAAGAGTGGCGATCCCTACATCACCCATCCGCTGGCGGTGGCCACCATCCTGGCCGAGCTGGGGATGACCGAGGCGACGCTCTGCGCGGCGCTGCTGCACGATACCGTCGAGGACACCTCCTACACCATCGAGCAGCTCACCGCCGACTTCGGCACCGAGGTCGCGGTGATGGTGGACGGGGTCACCAAGCTCGACAAGATCGCCTACGGCGACTCCGCGCAGGCCGAGACCATCCGCAAGATGGTGATCGCGATGGCCAAGGATATCCGGGTCGTTGTCATCAAACTCGCCGACCGGCTGCACAACATGCGTACGCTGCACTTCCTGCGCCCGGACAAGCAGACCCGGATCGCCCGCGACACCCTCGACATCTTCGCCCCGCTGGCGCACCGGCTCGGCATGAACGCGGTGAAGTGGGAGCTGGAGGACCTGTCGTTCTCGATCCTGCAGCCCAAGATCTATGACGAGATCGTCCAGCTGGTCGCCGAGCGGGCACCGCAGCGTGAGGCCTTCCTGCGCAAGGTGACCGAGCAGGTGAACGCCGACCTGAAGGCGGCCCGGATCCGCGCCACGGTCACCGGCCGACCGAAGCACTACTACTCGATCTATCAGAAGATGGTGGTCCGCGGCCGCGACTTCTCCGACATCTACGACCTGGTCGGGCTGCGGATCCTGGTCGACACCGACAAGGACTGCTATGCCGCCCTCGGCGTGATGCATGTGCGCTGGAATCCGCTGCCCGGGCGGTTCAAGGACTACATCGCGATCCCGAAGTTCAACATGTACCAGTCGCTGCACACCACGGTGCTGGGCCCGGACGGCAAGCCGGTGGAGCTGCAGATCCGCACCAACGAGATGCACCGCCGCGCCGAATACGGTGTCGCCGCGCACTGGAAGTACAAGGAGACCGCCCGCGCCGGTGGGGCCGGTGACGACACCGACCTGAACTGGGTCCGCTCGCTCAACGACTGGCAGAAGGAGACCACCGATCCCGAGGAGTTCCTCGAGTCGCTGCGCTACGAGATCAACTCCGGTGAGGTCTACGTCTACACCCCCAAGGGGGATGTGATCACCCTGCCGACCGGTGCGACGCCGGTCGACTTCGCCTACGCCATCCACACCGAGGTGGGGCAGCGCTGTATCGGCGCTCGGGTCAACGGCCGCCTGGTGCCGCTGGAATCGGAGCTGAACAACGGCGACGTGGTCGATGTGATGACCTCCAAGGCCGAGGGTGCGGGCCCGAGCCGCGACTGGCTGTCGTTCGTGAAGAGCCAGAAGGCGCGCAACAAGATCAAGCACTACTTCACCCGGGAGCGCCGGGAGGAGTCGATCGAACAGGGCCGCGAGGCGCTCGCCAAACAGCTGCGCAAGGCCGGGTTGCCGATGCAGCGCTTCCTCACCGTCGAGCACCTCACTGCGGTGGCCGACCATTTCAAGCTCGCCGACGTGTCCGGGCTCTATGCCGCGATCGGTGAGGGGCATGTGTCCGCCCAGGCGGTGGTGCACCGGCTGATCTCGATCGAGGGCGGCCAGGAGTCCGCGGCCGACGAGGCGGCGGAGGACCAGCCGCTGGCCGGCCGGCGGCGGCGTACCGTCTCGACCGTCAGCGGGCCCGGTGTCGCGGTCGCCGGTGACACCGACATGTGGGTCAAGCTGGCCAAGTGCTGTACGCCGGTGCCGGGTGACGACATCCTGGGCTTCATCACCCGCGGCAACGGGGTGTCGGTGCACCGCCGGGACTGCACGAATGCCGCGGCGCTGCTGGCCAGCCCCGAGCGGCTGGTCGATGTGTCCTGGGCGCCGACGGCGGAGAGCTCGTTCCTGGTCGCGATCCAGGTCGAGGGTCTGGACCGGCAGGGGATGCTCTCCGAGGTGACCCGCACGGTGTCGGACCACCACGTGAACATCATCTCCGCGACCGTGAACACCACCCGCAGCCGGGTCTTCAAGGCGCGGCTCACCTTCGAGACGCCGGACCCGACCCATCTCGACGCGCTGGTCCAGGCGGTCCGCCGGGTGCCCGGCGTCTTCGACGTGTTCCGGGTCAAGCAGTAGGGCGATTCCGCCGGCTGGGCGGTCAGGCCGCCGGCACACACTGGCACGGACATTCCGGCGCACACATCCGGGCCTCCTCGCACTCGACCGCGCAGAGACATGGTTCCGAAGGCTCGGTGCGGATCAGCTGCTGCAATTCCGCGGATCGACGGGACCGTCGCTCTTTGGCTGCGGCCTGCCGAAGCCACACGCGCATCTCCAGTTCCTCCGCGCTCGGATGCGGCAACACGATCCCGTCCGCCGCGCGATTCGCATCCCGGCGCTCGCGCCGCGCGGCCCCCGCCACCGGCAGCGTGAGATCGGGCCGCCACGGCATCGCGTCCGGGTCATGGACATCGACGTCGAGGTGCGCGGGGAACAACCGTCGGGCCGCGTCTCGTGCCAGGTCGGCTCCCGCCATCGGCCGCACGGTCGCACCGTTGGCATCCTCGATGACGATCCGCCAACCCGCCAGCTCGCACACGGCGTCCCATTGCTCGATCGACATGCTGCGCTCACCGGTCTCCCATCTGGCGACCACCGACTGGGGGACGTTGAGATGGGCCGCCAGGTCGCGCTGACTCAGATCGAACGTCCGTCGCAACCGGCGCAGGTGCCCGCCGAGGTCGAAAGAAGCGACCACGGCGTGATAGCGCTCGGCCCGCAACGGCCGTGGAGCTGCCTGCGCGGGCGGCTCACCGCCCACTGCACCCTCCTCGGCCGGCACGCCCCCGATCGGTTCGTCGGCCGCGTTGTCCGCGGCATCGTTGTCGGTCATGCCCCACCATGGTTCTTTTCCCGCGGATCGTGCACCCCGCTCCCGGTTGTCCACAGACTCCCGCTGCCCCTCCTGGCCTGTGGATAAAACCAATGCACCTTTGATGCCCAGGAGGTATCAAAGATTCGCTTGATCCCACTCGGGCATCAAGGAAATGTTTGATCCGCTGTCGGCATCAAGCGGCGCCGTGATGCCTCCATGGCATCAAGAAAATCTTTGATGCTTTCGCGGCATCAGAGAAATGTTTGATACCTCCTGGGCATCAAACCCGCACCGGTTTGAGGGTGGGTCTGGACAGGATGTGCCGGAGCAAGGCAGCGCGCCGGGGCGCGGCGTGCGGGGACGGTCAGCCGCTGAAGTCTTCGACCGCCTTCTCGGCCTGTTCGAGCCAGGTGCGGTAGGTCTCGGCGGCGTCGCGGTGTTCCTTGGCCTTGCGGGCGTCGCCGCGGGTCTCGGCCTTGGCGGCCTTGTCCTCGAGCTGGTCGATCTGGGCCTGCAGCTTGATCGCGGTGTCGCTGGCGCGCTGGCGGGCCTCGGGGTTGGTCCGCCGCCACTGCTCGTCCTCGGCCTCGCGGATCGCCGACTCGAGCGCCCGGACCCGGTTGTCGAGAGGGCGGATGGCATCGCGCGGGACCTTGCCGATCTCGGCGTACTTCTCCAGGAAATCCCGGTACGCCGCCTTCGACGCGGCCAGGTCCTTGACCGGGACGACGGTCTGCTCCGCCTCCACCAGCAGCGCCTCCTTCGCCTCCTGGTTGCCGCGGAACTCGGCGTCCTGCTCGCTCATCGCGGCACTGCGGGCGGCGAAGAACTGGTCCTGGATGCCGCGGAACCGCTGCCACAGCTGCTCATCGACATCCCGGGGCGCGGAACCGGCGGCCTTCCAGCGCTGCATCAGCTCCCGGAACGCGCCCGCGGTCGGGCCCCACTCGGTGGAGGAGGCCAGCGGCTCGGCCTCGGCGATGATCTGTTCCTTGACCGCCCGCGCCTCCTCGCGCTTGCTGGCCTGCTGGGCGAACTGCTGCTTGCGGCGCCGGGTGTACTGGGTGCGCGCGCTGGAGAAGCGGTGCCACAGCTCGTCATCGGTCCGCCGGTCGATGCGGGGGAGCGCCTTCCACTCATCGAGCAGCGCGCGGAACCGGTTCACCCCGCCGCGCCAGTCGTTGCCGGCGGCGAGCTTCTCGGCCTCGGCGACCATCTTCTCCTTGGTGGCCTTCGTCTGCTCGTTCTGCTGGGCCTTCTCGACCTTGCGGGCGGCGGCCTGCTCACCGATCAGCCCGGTCAACCCCTCCAGCTTGGCGTCCAGGGCGGCGAGGTCGCCGACCGCGTTGGCCTGCGGAATCGATTCGTGCAGCGTGGCGACCGCCTTGCGGGCGTCGTCGGGCGACATCGTGCCCGCCCGCACCCGGGAGGCCAGTAGGTCGACCTCCACCTCGAGACTCTGGAACCGGCGTACATAGAACGCCAGTGCCTCGTCGCCGGAGACGTCGGGCACCTGCCCCACGGCCCGCTCCCCGTCGGAGGTGCGGACATAGACGGTGCCGTCATCATCGACCCGGCCGAAGGAGGCGGGACCTGCTGCTTCACTCATGCGCCATAGTTTGCCTCATCACACCCCACCCCGACACGGGTACGCGCCCCGCGGCACATTCCTCTCGGCCCCGGTGCCGGCCGACCACTAGACTCACCCCTCGTGTTGATCGCATCCTTCCCGGCCGGGCCGTTCCAGACGAACTGCTATGTCGTGGCTGCCGAGGAGGGGGGAGAGTGCATCGTCATCGACCCCGGCATGGGTGCGGCCGAGCGCGCGCTGGAGGTCGTCGCCGCGCAGCGACTGAGCCCGGTCGCGGTGATCGCCACCCACGGCCACATCGACCACGTCGCCTCGGTGGCCGAACTGTGCGCCGCATGGGATGTCCCGGCATACATCCATCCCGCCGACCGCGACATGCTCGCCCAGCGCTTCGACCGGATCGGCATCCCCGGTGCGGCCGAGATGCTGCGTCAGCTGATGGGTACCGACGCGCTGACCGCGCCCCAGCGCGTGCACGACCTGGTCGACGGCACCGTGCTGGAGCTCGCCGGTCTGCCGCTCACCCTCACCCATGCGCCCGGGCACACCCCGGGCTCCACGCTGCTGACGACCCCGTACGCCGAGGCCGGACCGCAGGTCGACCGGATCGTGTTCTCCGGTGATGTGCTGTTCGCCGGCTCCATCGGCCGGACGGACCTGCCCGGTGGATCCCATCCGACGATGCTGGACACCCTGCGGACCCGCGTCCTGCCGCTCAGCGACACCGCCGCCGTGCTGCCCGGGCACGGCGCGCAGACCACCATGGCCCGCGAACGGGCCGCCAACCCCTATCTGCAGCCGGCGATGCTGGCCGCGGACGCCGGAACGCCCGAGGAGACAGCGTGAGCCGACCCAAGCCGATCTCCGGCTATCCCGAGTTCCTGCCCGCTGGGCGGATCGTCGAGCAGCAGGTGCTCGACGTGCTGCGGGAGACTTTCGAACTGCACGGTTTCGGTTCGATCGAGACCCGGGCCGTCGAGCCGATGGACGTACTGGCCCGCAAGGGTGAGATCACCAAGGAGATCTTCACCGTGCGCCGGTTGCACGCCGACGACGACGCCCCCGTCCCGGCCGGTGACCAGCTCGGCCTGCACTTCGACCTCACCGTGCCGTTCGCGCGCTATGTCCTCGAACACGGTGGCCACCTCAGTTTTCCGTTCCGCCGCTATCAGATGCAGAAGGTGTGGCGCGGTGAACGGCCGCAGGAGGGCCGCTACCGCGAGTTCCTGCAGGCCGACATCGACATCGTCGGGGCCGAGAACCTGGCCGCGCACCACGACGTGGAGATCCCGCTCGTCGCGCTCGAGGCCTTTGAGCGACTGCACACCGAACTCGGCCTGCCGCCGGTGGTGATGCACGTCAACAACCGCAAACTGCTGCAGGGTTTCTACGAGGGACTCGGCATCGACGACACCGCCGGTGCGCTGCAGCGGGTCGACAAGTTCGACAAGATCGGGGGTCCGGCCGTCGCCGACCTGCTCACCGGTGAACTCGGCCTCAGCGACGAGGTGGCCGCGAAGTGCGTGGCGATCGCCGGCATCTGCACCGGAGACAGCTCCTTCGTCGACCAGGTGCGCGCCCTCGGCGTCGAGAATCCCTTGCTGGATGAGGGTCTGGGGGAGTTGGCGGAGTTGGTCCGGGTCGCCGGTGCGGCGGTACCGGGCCGACTGGTCGCCGATCTGAAGATCGCCCGCGGCCTGGACTACTACACCGGCACCGTCTACGAGACCGAACTGGTCGGCCACGAGAAGATGGGCTCGGTGGCCTCCGGTGGGCGTTACGACTCGCTGGCCAGCGACGGCAAGGTCACCTATCCCGGCGTCGGATTCTCCTTCGGCGTCACCAGAATCCTGGCCCCGCTGCTGAACCGCGGTGAACTGACCGCGACCCGCAGCGTACCCACCTGCGTGCTGGTCGCCGTCGACTCCGAGGACACCCGCGCCGCCGCGATCGCCACCGCAGGGAAGCTGCGCGCCCGCGGCATCCCCACCGAGGTGGCGCCGAAGGCGGACCGCTTCGGCAAGCAGATCAAGTACGCCGACCGTCGCGGCATCCCCTTCGTCTGGTTCGGCGGCCAGACCGGTGACGGCGCCGACAGCCCGCAATCCGAGCAGGTGAAGGACATCCGCTCCGGTGAACAGGTGGACGCCGATGCCGACAGCTGGCAGCCACCGGCCGCCGACCTGCACCCGCGGGTGGGCACCGCATGAGCACCGCGACCGGTGAGATCACCGCCGACGGATCGCTGGTGCTGCGCTACCAGACCGACCCGCGCCGCGAGTTCGCCGCCCGGATGCGGCACCAGGTCAACCCGCTGACCGGCGTGGTCTGCGGGCTGATCTTCTGCGCCTGCCTGTTCCTGGTCGCGGTCCAGCTGCTGTTCTCGGTCCGTCCGAGTGTGATCGCGCTGGTGGTGATGCTGCTCTGCGTGGTGGTGTACGCCATCGCGCTCGTCCGGGCCCGGGCAGCGACCAGCAGGGTGCAGCGGCGCAAGGTGGTGCTGGACGACCGCGGGCTGGCCGTCGCGGGGGAGCAGGGCCCGCCGGTCTCCTACGCCTGGCCGCGCTTCACCCGCTGGCAGGAGAACGACACCGATTTCATGGTGATCTCCCGGATCCCGCGGCAGCCGGCGATGACGATCGTGCTGCCGCTCACCGAGACCGCCTTCGATGACGAGCTGCGGGATCTGCTGCACGCCCACATCGACCCCGACGACGACCCGATCGATGAGGCCTTCATCGAGATGGACTGGGACGAGGAACCCGACAAGCGCAACCCCAACTGAGCTCCCCACGTTCCCTGAGCGAGGAGCGCAGGGACACCCTCCACGTTCCCTGAGCGAGGAGCGCAGCGACACCCTCCACGTTGCCTGAGCGAGGAGCGCAGCGACGAGTCGAAGGGACCCCTTGGTTTCGACTCGCTCGTTCCTCGCTCGCTCAACCGGCGTGGGGGGCGCTTGTTCCTCGCTCGCTCAACCGGCTGAGCGCAAACGGTTCGCGCGGGCGTACACCCTGAACTAGGCTGGAGGGCGTTGTTCGGGCCCGCACCGTCGATGCGGGATCCACCAGAAAGGAATATCGTCACGTGATTCGTAACCATCTTGCCGGTACCCTCCGCGCCTCCGACATCGGTGAGACCGTCACCCTCGCCGGATGGGTCGCCAAACGCCGCGATCACGGCGGCGTCGCCTTCATCGACCTCCGCGACGCTTCGGGCGTCTGCCAGGTCGTCGTCCGCGACGAATACCTCGAATCGGCCGGCATCCACGATCTCCGCAACGAGTTCTGCGTCAAGGTGGTCGGCGTCGTCGAGGCGCGCAGCCCCGAGAACGTGAACCCGAACCTGCCGACCGGTGAGGTCGAGATCGTGATCCGCGAGCTGGAGGTGCTGAACCCCTCCGCGCCGCTGCCGTTCCAGCTGGACGAGCGGATCACCGTCGGTGAGGAGGCCCGGCTCAAGTACCGCTACCTGGACCTGCGCCGCAAGGCCTCCGGCGATGTCATCCGGTTGCGCTCCAAGGTCAACGCCGCCGCCCGGAAAGTCCTTGGGGACAGGGATTTCATCGAGATCGAGACCCCGACGCTGACCCGCTCCACCCCCGAGGGGGCACGCGACTTCCTGGTCCCGGCGCGGCTCTCGCCCGGATCCTGGTACGCCCTGCCGCAGTCCCCGCAGCTGTTCAAGCAGCTGCTGATGGTCGGTGGCATGGAGCGCTACTACCAGATCGCCCGCTGCTACCGCGACGAGGACTTCCGCGCCGACCGGCAGCCCGAGTTCACCCAGCTCGACATCGAGATGAGCTTCGTCGACCAGGACGACATCATCGAACTCGGTGAGGCACTGGTCACCGAGATCTGGCGGTTGCGTGGTGTCGAGCTGACCCCGCCGTTCCCGCGGATCACCTATGCCGAGGCGATGAACGACTACGGCTCGGACAAGCCCGATCTGCGCTTCGGCAACAAGATCGTCGAGGTCACCGACTTCTTCGCCGACACCCCGTTCCGGGTCTTCCAGGCCGACTATGTCGGCGCGGTGGTGATGCCCGGTGGCGCCTCCCAGCCGCGGCGTACCTTCGACGCCTGGCAGGAGTGGGCCCGCCAGCGCGGCGCCAAGGGTCTGGCCTATGTGACGGTGGCCGAGGACGGTACGCTCGGCGGCCCGGTCGCCAAGAACATCTCCGAGGCCGAGCGCGCGGGCCTGGCCGAACGGGTCGGTGCGAACCCCGGTGACTGCATCTTCTTCGGTGCCGGCAAGCGCAAGTCCTCCCAGGAGTTGCTCGGCGCCGCCCGGCTGGAGATCGCCAAGCGCACCGGGATGATCGACGAGGACGCCTGGAGCTTCCTCTGGGTGGTCGACGCGCCGCTGTTCGAACCGGCCTCCGATGCGGTCGCCGCCGGTGACGTCGCGGTCGGATCCGGTGCCTGGACCGCGGTGCACCATGCGTTCACCTCGCCCAAGCCGGAGTGGATGGACAGCTTCGACACCGACCCCGGCAACGCCTTGGCGTACGCCTATGACCTGGTCTGCAACGGCAACGAGATCGGCGGCGGATCGATCCGTATCCATCGCCGCGACATCCAGGAGCGGGTGTTCAAGGTGATGGGGCTGAGCGAGGAGGAGGCCCAGGAGAAGTTCGGCTTCCTGCTCGACGCCTTCGCCTACGGCGCCCCGCCGCACGGCGGGATCGCCTTCGGCTGGGACCGGATCGTGTCCCTGCTCGCCGACACCGACTCGATCCGCGACACCATCGCGTTCCCGAAGTCCGGCGGCGGATACGACCCGCTGACCCAGGCACCGGCCCCGATCACCGCGCAGCAGCGCAAGGAGGCCGGGGTGGATGCCAAGCCGGAGAAGAAGGATGCCGAGAAGAAGGACGCGGACAAGGACGCGGCGAAGTCCTCAGCGCAGGACGGCGACCAGTAGCGGCAACGGGACGGCGATCAGCAACAGCAGCACCAGGTGCTTGATCCGCCGCTCGTTGACCACTGCGACGAACTCCCGCAGCACCGCGCTCGGCCAGTAGTAGCGCGCCGTCCGGCAACCCACCGCCTGGGCGGGCAGGCCGAGCCGGCGGGCGTACATCGCGGCGCGCATGGCGTGGAAGTCGCTGGTCACGATCAGCATCGTCGCCCGCAGCGGCGGCGCGAACCAGGGCAGCGGCGGCCGCGGCGGTGCGGGCAGCACGGCCGTGGCCGGCGTCGCCGAGCCGGTGTCCGCATCGACCGGATCGCCGGCGCGGGTGACGGCCGCGGCGGAGCTGCCGGCCAGCTCGCCGACCCGTTCACCGAGGATCAGTTGCCGGGTGAAGGTGAGGTTCTCGAAGGTGTTGCGGGACTGGTCCTCACGCAGCACGTGATCGGCCGGAACCCCTTGTCCGATGGCGTATTCGGCCATCGCCTGGGCCTCCGGGACGTGCTCGTCGTCGCCCTTGCCGCCCGACATCACCAGTCTGGTGTCCCGGCGGCGGGCGCGCAGCTCCCGATAGCGGGCGATGCCCTCATCGACCCGGCCGGCGAGCAGCGGGCCGACGGTACGCCCATCGCGCAGCCCGGCGCCCAGCACGACCACGTAGTCGGCCGGCACCCGGCGCGCGATCCGGGCGTACACCCAGGAATAGCCGAGATAGAACGCGAATTCGCCACCGAGATAGCCGAAACCGAGCACCGCGGCGAGCGCGAACGGGGTCAGCACCGATTCGGGCCGCAGCAGGATCTGCAGGCTGAGCACCATCGCGACCGCGATCCCGATCCCGGCCAGCAGCGACAGCAGGTTGGCCAGTGACCGCCGTTCGCGGCGCAGCATGGTGAGCCCGTTGGCGATCAGGAACGCCACCAGCACCAGCGCACCCAGTGGGGCGAGGAACAGCACCATCAACACGATCCCGGCCAGCAGAGCACCGGCCACCGGGATCATCAGGGCGAGCAGCGGCAGCACCAGCAGCACGCACAGGCCGAGCAGGTAGGCATTGCCGAGCCAGCGCGGGTCGCGGCGGATGGCGGAGACCGTCAGCGCGACGACGACGGCCACCGGGAGGATGACGAACAGGGCGATCACAGTTCCATGATCGTGGGGCGCGGGCGATCACACCATCGGGGGGTCCGCTGACCCCGCCCGGGTCCGGGTCGCCGGCGCCTCCGACCCGGGGTGGAGGCGCCCTGCGACCGGAGGCTCAGCGACCGAAGACCGGTACCAGCCAGGCGCGGCCGATCACATGCTCCAGCGCCATGAAGTTGAGCTTGGCGGGGGTGTCACCGGGCTCGACGCCGTCGACGGTGTCCACATCGAGTGCCTGCACCACGAAGTAGTAGCGGTGGCTGCCGTGCCCGGGCGGGGGAGCGGCGCCGAGGAAGCCCTCCATCGAGGCATCGTTCGGCAGGGTCACCGCACTCGACGGCAGCCCTTCGCCGGAACCGGCGCCGGTCGGGACCGAGGTGGTGTCGGCCGGCAGGTTGTAGACCGCCCAGTGCCAGAACCCCGACATCGTCGGGGCATCGGGGTCGTAGCAGGTGAGCAGGAAGCTTTTCGTCTCCTCCGGGAAACCCGACCAGGACAGCTGGGGCGAGCGATCGAGGCCGCCCTCGACACCGAACGCCCCGGAGAGCTGGGCGGCCGGCAGTTGCTCACCCTCGGTGACGTCGGTGCTGGTCAGCTCGAAGCGCGGTACCTCGGGCAGTCCGGCGAAGGGATCGTTCTGGCTCATCGCAAACACCTTCCATTGGCGGATCTCGACCTTGCGTCTAGACCGAGGGTAACGGTTCGGCTTCTTCGCTTGTCGGGGTACGCCGGCTGCCCCAGACTCCGAGCTGAACGAGGGAGAGCCGATGGCCAGCTACACCAACCAGCCGCACCCCGGTGGCTATGGGGCCCCGCAGCAGAACCCCTATGCGCAGGCGACGTTGCGGCCGCTGCGCCCCCTGATCGGCCTCGCCCGCGCCGGTGCGTGGACGATGATGGCGGGGCAACTGCTGGACACCGGGTGGACCGTTGCCTACTGGCAGTCGACCATGCAGGCCGACCTGGAAACCCTGACTCTGCTGGACATCTGGGCGATCCCGGTCCTTGTGCTGGTGCTCGTCGGGACCGTGCTGGCGCTGGTCGGGGGGTGTCGCTGGTTGGCGCAGGCCCGCCGGAACGCGGAACTGCTGCCGCCGTTCCAGCCGCAGCGCCTCTCCTCGGCATGGGTCTGGTGGTCCTGGATCGTGCCGATCGTCTCCTGGTGGTGGCCGCGCCGGGTGGTGCTGGACGTCTGGGCCGACCCGGCGCCGGCGACCCCGGCCCGCCGCCTGGTGAATCGCTGGTGGGGCTTCTGGGTGGCGGGCACGATCGTCGGGATCCTCACCTCCCGACAGGACGTCGCCGACCCGAGCATGGCCGGGCGGGCCGTGCTGTTCACGATCATCACCAGCGCCTGCCTCGGGGTCGCCCTGCACGCCTGGTTGCAGATCCTGGACCGGATCACCCGCGATCAGGACCAGGTCATCGGGGCACCCCCGCCCGCAGCCACCGGCTGGCCTTCGGCTGGTTAGGCTGTCGGGACCGGAGCCGGTGCCGACGACGGAGGCAGGATGGGCAAGGACGTCGATCAGACCCAGTACAGCCGCGAGCAGCGACAGCAGTTCCGGCGGAAGGTGAAGCGCGGCCTGGACGCCTTCGAACAGATGCTGGTCGACCGGCACTTCGAGGCGGAGCGACCGCTGACCGGGCTGGAGATCGAGCTCAATCTCGTCGACGACGACGCCCGTCCCAACTTCCACAACGCCGAGGTGCTGGCCGAGATCGCCGACCCGGACTACCAGACCGAACTCGCCCGCTTCAACATCGAGCTGAACGTCGATCCGCGGCCGCTGCCGGGGGATTCGGCGATGGAGCTGGAGACGGCGCTGCGGGACTCGCTGAACGAGGCCGACCGTCGGGCCGCCGGGGTCGGCTCGCGGATCGTGATGGTCGGGATCCTGCCCACGTTGAAGATCAGCGACTACGGGCCGGACTGGATCAGCGAGAACATCCGCTACACCGCACTGAACGACTCGATCTTCTCCGCCCGCGGTGAGGACATCCAGCTCGACATCGAGGGCCCGGCGGGGGAGCAGCTGCTCGCCACCGCCGACTCGATCGCCCCGGAATCGGCCTGCACCTCGGTGCAGCTGCACCTGCAGGTCTCCCCGGCAGACTTCGCCTCGCACTGGAACGCCGCCCAGGCGATCAGCGCACCGCAGGTCGCGCTGGCGGCGAATTCGCCTTTCTTCGAAGGGAAACGGCTCTGGGCCGAGACCCGGATCGAACTGTTCCGGCAGGCCACCGACACCCGCCCGATCGAGTTCACCAACCAGGGCGTACGCCCGCGCGTCTTCTTCGGCGAACGCTGGGTGACCTCGATCTTCGACCTGTTCGAGGAGAACGTCCGCTGGTTCCCCGCGCTGCTCGCCGAGGTCGACGGCGAGGATCCGCTCCAGGTGCTGGAGGCCGGTGGTACGCCGCAGCTGTCGGAACTGAATCTGCACAACGGCACCATCTACCGCTGGAACCGGCCGATCTATGCGGTGGTCGGCGACCAGCCGCATCTACGGGTCGAGAACCGGGTGCTGCCCGCCGGCCCGACGATCATGGACACCATGGCCAATGCGGCGTTCTACTACGGCGCGGTGCATTCACTGGTGAACTCCGATCGACCGGTCTGGTCGCGGCTCAGCTTCGCCGCCGCCGAGGACAACTTCCTGGCCTGCGCCCGGGAGGGGCTGGAGGCCGAGGTCTACTGGCCCTCCTACGGTGAACTCGGCGTCGATGAGCTGGTGCTGCGGCACCTGTTGCCGCTGGCCCACCAGGGGCTGCAGGACTGGGGCGTCTCGCAGGCGGTGATCGACCGCTATCTGGGGGTCATCGAGGCGCGCTGCAAGACCGGTGTCAACGGCGCGGTCTGGCAGACCCGGACCGTCGCCGCCCTCGAGGAGCAGGGGATGGACCGCGAGCAGGCCCTGGCCGAGATGACCCGCCGCTACATCGAGCACATGCACACCAACGAACCGGTGCACACCTGGGCGTTTTGATGTCGGCTCGCGCGCAGCGCGCTGGCATCCCCGCTCTTCGGCCCAGTCGTCGAAATCCCGCGCGGAGAGTTGGCGTTCGGGTGGGTATGCGACGCGGGATTTCTCCTTGGTGGGCCTGCATCGCGGGGGCGCGCTGCTGGACGCTCGCCTCCCGTTGAGGTCGGCTCGCGCGCAGCGCGCTGGCATCCCCGCTCATCGAGTAGCCGACCATGCGTAGCGAAGCGGAGCAATGGTCGGCGTGTCGAGATGCAGCGGAACCGTCGAGGCCGGGTCATCTCGACACGGAGACCCCGGCTCCGCAAGCTCCGCCGAGTCTCCTACTCGATGACCGTGGGGAGGCTCCAGCGTGGGGATTTCGCGACACGCCCGAGGTTGCTCGATGGGGGTCTTTGTGGGCCGCTGGACGGCCCCGGGAGGGGCTGCCCAGAAGAATCACAAAGGTTGAACTACACGCTTGTAACCACCCACTGGTTGTGTGTAGTGTCTTCTCTAGCCACTAGATCTGGTGGTCAGCCCCAGGAACCCGCACCGGAGAGGACCCGCCCGCATGAGCGTCACCGTCTACACCAAGCCGTCCTGCGTGCAGTGCAAGGCGACCTACCGCGCACTGGACAAGGAAGGCGTCGAGTACGACGTCATCGACATCAGCACCGATGAGGTCGCGCGCGACTACGTGATGGCTCTCGGGCACCTGCAGGCCCCGGTCGTGGTCACCGACAACGATCACTGGTCCGGCTTCCGCCCGGACCGGATCAAGCAGCTCGTCACCAGCGCCGCCTGACCGGCGTACCGGGACCGCCGCATGCTGCCCGGTGAGCCGCACATCGTCTATTTCTCCAGCGCCTCGGGGAACACCCACCGGTTCATCGAGAAGCTGGGCCTGGCGGCCTCCCGGATCCCGGTCCATGACCGCCTCGACCGGCTCCGGGTGCATCGCCCCTACGTGCTGATCTGCCCGACCTACGGCGGCGGGCGGGAAGCGATGGAGGGCCGCCCGGCGGGTTACGTGCCCAAACAGGTGATCCGCTTCCTCAACGATCCCGACAACCGCAGTCTGATCCGCGGTGTGATCGCCGCCGGCAACACCAACTTCGGCCCGGAATACGGCCGGGCCGGCGACGTCATCGCCGCCAAATGCCAGGTGCCCTACCTGTTCCGCTTCGAGCTGATGGGTACGCCCTGGGAGGTCGCCCGCGTACGCAGCGGACTGGCCGAATTCTGGAACAACACAGTCGATCCGGCGGATCTCGCCGGCTAGCAGGAGAGACCATGTCGCCCACGGCAACCGCAGTCCAGGGACAGAGCACCCACCGCGCCCCCGGCGCCGACGAGTCGATGTCCAGCCAGCTCGACTACCACTCGCTGAACGCGATGCTGAACCTCTACGACGCCGAGGGACACATCCAGTTCGACAAGGACCGCGAGGCGGCCCACCAGTACTTCCTCCAGCACGTCAACCAGAACACCGTCTTCTTCCACAACCTGGATGAGAAGCTGGACTACCTGGTCGAGAACAACTACTACGAGCCCGAGGTGCTGGACAAGTATTCGCGGGCCTTCGTCAAGGACCTCTTCGACCACGCGTACGCGAAGAAGTTCCGCTTCCCGACCTTCCTCGGCGCGTTCAAGTACTACACCTCCTACACGCTGAAGACGTTCGACGGAAAGCGTTACCTGGAACGATTCGAGGACCGCGTCTGCATGGTTTCGCTGGCCCTTGCCGACGGTGACACCGAGCTCGCGGTGCAGCTGGTCGACGAGATCGTCGGGGGCCGCTTCCAGCCGGCCACCCCGACCTTCCTGAACGCCGGCAAGAAGCAGCGCGGCGAGCCGGTGTCCTGCTTCCTGCTGCGCATCGAGGACAACATGGAGTCGATCGGCCGCTCGATCAACTCCGCCCTGCAGCTGTCCAAGCGCGGCGGCGGCGTGGCGCTGCTGATGAGCAACATCCGCGAGCACGGCGCCCCGATCAAGAAGATCGAGAACCAAAGCTCGGGCGTCATCCCGATCATGAAGCTGCTCGAGGATTCCTTCAGCTACGCCAATCAGCTCGGCGCGCGCCAGGGTGCCGGTGCGGTCTACCTGCACGCCCACCACCCCGACATCTACCGCTTCCTGGACACCAAGCGGGAGAACGCCGATGAGAAGATCCGGATCAAGACCCTGTCACTGGGTGTGGTGATCCCCGACATCACCTTCGAGCTGGCCAAGCGCAACGACGACATGTATCTCTTCTCGCCCTACGACGTGGAGCGGGTCTACGGCGTACCCTTCGCCGACGTCAACGTCACCGAGAAGTACCACGAGATGGTCGAGGACGGCCGGATCCGCAAGTCCAAGATCAAGGCGCGCGAGTTCTTCCAGACCCTGGCCGAGCTGCAGTTCGAGTCCGGTTACCCCTACATCATGTTCGAGGACACGGTGAACCGGGCGAACCCGATCGCCGGCAAGATCACCCACTCGAACCTGTGCTCGGAGATCCTGCAGGTCTCCACCCCCTCGGAGTTCAACCCCGATCTCAGCTATTCCCATCTGGGCAAGGACATCTCCTGCAACCTGGGTTCGCTGAACATCGCCAAGGCGATGGATTCGCCCGATCTGGGGCGTACCGTCGAGATCGCGATCCGCGGGTTGACCGCGGTGTCGGACCAGACCTCGATGGTGTCGGTGCCCTCGATCGAGAAGGGCAACGACGAGTCGCACGCGATCGGCCTGGGCCAGATGAACCTGCACGGTTACCTGGCCCGGGAGCGGATCCACTACGGCTCCGAAGAAGGTGTGGACTTCACCAACATCTACTTCTACACGGTGCTGTTCCACTGCATCGCCGCCTCCAACAAGCTCGCCCAGGAGCGGGGGCGTACCTTCGTCGGCTTCGAGAACTCCAAGTACGCCAGCGGTGAGTTCTTCGACACCTACACCGAGAAGGAGTGGGCGCCGACCACCGACCGGGTCCGCCAGCTGTTCGCCGATGCCGGCGTACACATCCCCACCCAGGACGACTGGCGGGAACTGAAGCAGCGGGTGCAGGAGCACGGCATCTACAACCAGAACCTGCAGGCCGTGCCGCCGACCGGGTCGATCAGCTACATCAACCACTCGACCAGCTCGATCCACCCGATCGTGTCCAAGGTCGAGATCCGCAAGGAGGGCAAGATCGGCCGGGTCTACTACCCGGCGCCCTACATGGACAACGACAACCTGGAGTATTTCCAGGACGCGTACGAGATCGGTTACGAGAAGATCATCGACACGTACGCCGCGGCGACCCAGCACGTGGACCAGGGCCTGAGCCTGACCCTGTTCTTCAAGGACACCGCCACCACCCGCGATGTGAACCGGGCGCAGATCTACGCCTGGAAGAAGGGCATCAAGACCCTTTACTACATCCGCTTGCGGCAGATGGCCCTGGAGGGCACCGAGGTCGAGGGCTGCGTCTCCTGCATGCTCTGACCCCACGATGGCTGAGCGAGCCCTACCCACGATGGCTGAGCGAGCGAGGAACGAGCGAGTCGAAGCCACCCCTGCGAAACGAACGAACCAAGTTGTGAAGTGAGAGCGCGATGACCACCACCGAAACGCACAGCCCCGCGGACGAGGCGCCGATCAAGCTGGTCAGCCGGGTGTCGGCGATCAACTGGAACCGGGTACCCGACGAGAAGGACGCCGAGGTCTGGGACCGGTTGGTCGGCAACTTCTGGATCCCGGAGAAGGTTCCGGTGTCCAACGACATCCCGTCCTGGCACACCCTGACCGAGCACGAGCAGCAGCTCACCATGCGCGTCTTCACCGGCCTCACCCTGCTGGACACCATCCAGGGCACGGTCGGCGCGGTCAGCCTGATCCCGGATGCGGTCACCCCGCACGAGGAGGCGGTGCTGACCAACATCGCGTTCATGGAATCGGTGCACGCGAAGAGCTACAGCTCGATCTTCTCCACCCTCTGCTCGACCAAGCAGATCGACGAGGCGTTCCGCTGGTCGGAGGAGAACGAGCACCTGCAGCGCAAGGCCCGGATCGTCATGGATTACTACCGTGGCGACGATCCGTTGAAGCGGAAGGTCGCCTCGACGCTGCTCGAGTCGTTCCTGTTCTACTCCGGTTTCTACCTGCCGATGTACTGGTCCTCGCACGCCAAGCTGACCAACACCGCCGATGTGATCCGGCTGATCATCCGCGACGAGGCCGTGCACGGCTACTACATCGGCTACAAGTACCAGCGCGGTCTGCAGCAGGCGAGCCCGGAGCGGCAGCAGGAACTGAAGGACTACACCTTCGAGCTGCTGTTCGAGCTGTATGACAACGAGACCGACTACACCGAGGCGCTCTACGACGAGGTCGGGTTGAGCGAGGACGTGAAGAAGTTCCTGCGCTACAACGCGAACAAGGCGCTGATGAACCTGGGATACGAGGCGCTCTTCCCGGCCGACGAGACCAACGTCAACCCGGCGATCCTCTCCGCGCTGTCCCCGAACGCCGATGAGAACCACGACTTCTTCTCCGGCTCCGGCTCCTCCTACGTGATCGGCAAGGCCGTGAACACCGAGGACGAGGACTGGGACTTCTGACGTTCATCGAGTAGCTGGCTCGGCGTAGCGAAGCGGAGTCGAGGCAGCGTGTCGAGATGACCTCGATCCGAGGAGCGTGGGGGCGTCTGCTGTCGGTGCCTGGCGGTAGGCTCGTCGGGTGACAGAGGATCTCTTCGGGAACGTCAGCGAGCCCAAGGCGGCGAGCGGGACGACGGGCGGCAGCCTGAGCGGGACCGACCATGCCGGGGCGCCGCTGGCGGTGCGGCTGCGGCCGCGGACCGTTGATGAGATCGTCGGCCAGCAACACCTGCTGGGCAAGGGATCCCCGCTGCGGCGGTTGGCCGGTGGGCAGGCCGCGATGAGCGTTTTCCTGTGGGGGCCTCCCGGGGTCGGCAAGACCACCATCGCCTCGGTGGTGTCGCGTTCCAACGACGCCAAATTCGTCGAGATCTCCGCGGTCACCGCCGGAGTCAAGGACGTCCGCCAGGTCCTCGACACCGCGCGCCGCGACCTGGCCCGCGGGCAGCGCACGGTGCTCTTCGTCGACGAGGTGCACCGCTTCTCCAAGGCCCAGCAGGATGTGCTGCTGCCGGCGGTGGAGAACCGGATCGTCACCCTGATCGCTGCCACCACGGAGAATCCGAGCTTCTCGGTGATCTCTCCGCTGCTGTCCCGGTCGCTGCTGCTCACCCTGAAACCGCTCACCGAAGACGACATCAACACCCTCATCGACCGCGCACTGGATGACGAGCGCGGCCTGCGCACCAGCGCGGGGGAGGCGTACACCCTCACCCAGGACGCCCGGGACGCGGTGATCCGGATGGCCGGCGGCGACGCCCGCCGGGTGCTCACCTTCCTCGAGGAGGCCGCCGCCGGCGCCGAGGCCGCGGGCGGCACCGAGATCGACCTGGACAGCGTCGAGCGCGCGGTGGACAAGGCCGCGGTCCGCTACGACAAGGACGGCGACCAGCACTACGACGTCATCTCGGCCTTCATCAAATCCATGCGGGGTTCGGATGTGGACGCCTCGCTGCACTACTTGGCGCGGATGATCGCGGCGGGGGAGGACCCGCGGTTCATCGCCCGCCGGCTGGTGATCCTCGCCAGCGAGGACATCGGGATGGCCGATTCCAGCGTGCTGCAGACCTGCATCGCCGCCGCCCAGGCGGTCCAGTTGATCGGGATGCCGGAGGCCCGGATCAACCTCGCCCATGCGGTGGTCGCCTGCGCCATGGCGCCGAAGTCGAATGCGGCGTACATGGGTCTCAACAAGGCCACCGCCGATGTCGAGGCCGGCCGGATCGGGCTGGTACCGATGCATCTGCGCGATGCGCACTACGCCGGCGCGAAGGGCCTCGGCCACGGCAAGGGTTACCAGTACGCCCACGACCACGACCGCGGGGTCGCCAAGCAGCAGTACCTGCCCGACGAATTGGTCGACGCCCGCTACTACGAGCCCACCGACCACGGCCACGAAGCCACCATGCGGCAGCGGCTGGAGATCATCAACGAGCTGCTGGGCAAGGATTCCGGCGACTGACCCGGATCGGTTCGCTGCGATCGGTCAGGCGACGAACCCGTCGAACTCGGCGACGGTCTCGCCGTTGGCGGAGATCCGCACGGTCGTCGGACCGAACGTTCCCTGGGCCACCTCGGCCGATACCGGGGTCCCGGTGGACAGGGTGCCGGTCAGCGTGATCGGCGAGCTGTCGGCCTTCTTCTCATCGAGCACCTCGTCGGCCTCGAACAGGGTCCAGTTCGAGTGCACCGGGCCGGTCTTGCCAACCACTCGTACCGGGCGACCGTCGACCGTGGCGTTCTGCTTGTCTTCAAAGAGTCCCATGATGAGACGGTAGTCACGGGAGGGTTCAGTCCTCAGGCCCGCACGAACTCGCCGTTGCGGGGGAGTCCACCACCGATCGTGATCGATACCGCCTGGGCGCGTGCGATCTCCGCGGTCGAGATCGCCTGCAGGTGCAGATGCGGTTCGGTGCTGTTGCCGGAGTTCCCGCAACGCCCGGCCGGCTCGCCGGCGGTCACCAGATCACCGACGGCGACCGAGATGCTGTCGCGCTGCAGGTGGCAGAGCGCGATCACCGGCCCGCGGTCGGTCTGGATGAACACGTGATTCCCGGCCAGCGCGAGCCAGCCCGCGGCCGCGCGCCGACCCTGGCTCAGGGCGTACCCCACCGACGGGAGACCGCGGTGCGCCGGGTGGTCGGGTTCGCTGCCATGGGTGGCGACGACGGTCCCGGCGATCGGTGCCAGGATCGGTCGGCCAAAACCGGGAAAGTGGTCGGGCGACTCCGGGCGCAGCAGTGAGCTCAGCCCGAACCGGGCCGTGCGACCGTGCTCGTCGACTGGGACGAAGTCGATCGCATACGCCGTCGCGAAGCGGGTGGTGCCATGACTCGGTACCCGGTTCGCTGGGCTGTTCTGCACCAGCCAGCGGCCTTCGAAGGGGTACGCCAGGTCGAGCGCGGTGGACATCGGGCGCCTCCAGGTCAGCGGATATGGCGTACGCCGACGGCGAGCCGGCGGAACTGGTAGGCGATCGGCGAGAGACAGGGGCGGGAGAGGTGCAACCCGGCATCGGCGGCGATCCACTCCACCACCTCATCGGTGCTGCGGTTGTCGGTCTCGACGACCCCTGCACGCCACTGCGGCAGGTCCTGGAAATCGGGTTGGCACTCGGGTGGCAGGGCGCGGCGCAGCGCGAAGCCGATCAGTTCTGGATCGGCGACGTGGGCATCGGGGAGTCGGCGGTGCAGTTCGAAGGCGGTGTGGGTCTTCCCGGCGCCGAAGGCACCGTTGATCCAGATCAGCACGTGCTCCACGATACGGATGACCCGGCCGACGAAAATGACCATGGAAAATTCGGCCCTTCATCTGAAGTATTCAAATATAAGTACGAATATTCCATGATCATTAGCAAGGCCCGGTCCGATCGCCCCGCGGCGGCTCGTTAGGCTGGCTGCCATGTTCCGGTTCCTGCGTCGATTCTCCTGGTTCCTCTTCGGCTTCGTCACCGGTGCGTGGTTCGTGGCGCGCGGCAAGGAGAAGGCCAAGGAGTACGCCAACCAGGCGCCCAAGGCGGTGGCCAAGCAGCTCGGCCGCGAACTCGTCGACACCACGGTCAGGGTGAGCACCAAGGTCGGCGATGTCGCCGGTGCGGTCAAGGAGGGCGCCGACGAGCGGCGCGAGGAACTGCGCAAGGCCGAGTACACGCCAACGGATCACCCGTCGACCCGGCCCTGAGGCTCGGGCGGTTCGGGTGGGTTCATCTCGACACGCCGTGCCCTGCCTTGCTTCGCTTCGGCAGCGCACGGCTACTCGATGAACGTGGGGCGTCGGGGTGCCTTGCTGCGCTGCGGCACCCCGGGGCTACTCGATGAACATAGATGGTGTGCCCCGCTAGACTGGGTGGTTGCGTCCCACATCCAGCACGAGAACAGGGCAACCCATGAAGACTGCCGACATCCGGCGCCGCTTCCTCGACTTCTTCGCCAAGCGCGGGCACGAGGTCGTGCCGTCGGCTCCGCTGCTGCACAACGACCCCACGTTGCTGTTCGTGAATGCCGGCATGGTGCCCTTCAAGCCCTACTTCACCGGGCAGGAGGAGGCGCCCTGGGATCGCGCCACCAGCGTGCAGAAGTGTGTCCGCACCCTCGACATCGAGGAGGTCGGCAAGACCACCCGGCACGGCACCTTCTTCCAGATGAACGGCAACTTCTCCTTCGGCGACTACTTCAAGGCCGATGCGATCTCCTACGCCTGGGAACTCGTCACCAGCGAACAGCACAACGGCGGACTCGGCTTCGACCCGGACAAGGTCTGGGTGACCGTGCTCGGCCCCGGGTTCCACCCCGACTTCCCCGACGGCGACACCAAGGCCGTCAAGCTGTGGAAGAAGGTCGGCGTACCCGAGCACCGGATCCAGCCGCGCAACCTCAAGGACAACTACTGGAACATGGGCGTACCCGGCCCGGGCGGCCCGTGCTCGGAGATCTACATCGACCGCGGCGCCGAATACGGGCCCGACGGCGGCCCGGAGGCCGATGAGGACCGGTTCCTGGAGATCTGGAACCTGGTGTTCATGCAGCAGGAGCTGTCCGCGGTCCGCGCCAAGGACGACTTCACCGTCGCCGGTGACCTGCCGGCCAAGAACATCGACACCGGGATGGGCCTGGAGCGCGTCGCCTACCTGCTGCAGGGCGTCGACAACCTCTACGAGATCGACGAGGTCTACCCGGTCATCGAGCGCGCCTCCGAACTGTCCGGCAAGCGCTACGGCCGCGACGCCGAGGACGACGTGCGCCTGCGGGTGGTCGCCGACCACGTCCGCTCCGGGCTGATGCTGATGACCGACGGCGTCACCCCCGGCAACGAGGCCCGCGGTTATGTGCTGCGCCGGCTGCTGCGCCGCAGCGTCCGCTCGATGCGGCTGCTCGGGGTCACCGAGCCGGTACTGCCGCAGCTGCTGCCGGTCAGCCGGGACCTGATGAGCGACTCCTATCCCGAGATCATCGACAACTGGGAGCGCGTCTCCACCGTCGCGTACGCCGAGGAGGAGGCCTTCCGCCGGACCCTCGCCGACGGCACCCGGATCTTCGACCTGGCCGTCGCTGACACCCGCAACCAGGGACAGCAGACGCTCTCCGGTGACCGGGCCTTCCAGCTGCACGACACCTACGGCTTCCCGATCGACCTGACCCTGGAGATGGCCGAGGAGCAGGGCCTGCAGGTGGACCGCGACAGCTTCGCCACCTTGATGCAGGAGCAGCGCGACCGGGCCAAGGCCGATGCGCGCGCCAAGAAGGGCGGCACGACCAGCTCCGAGGCGTACAAGTCGCTGCGCCATCTGGGTGAGACCCGCTTCCACGGCTACCACGAGCTGGCGCTGGAGTCGAAGGTGCTCGGCATGGTCTCCGACGGCGAGCTCGTCAACGAGGCCAAGCCCGGCGACACCGTCGAACTGGTGCTCGCCGACACCCCGTTCTATGCCGAGTCCGGTGGCCAGGACGCCGACCGCGGCACCATCGACCTCGGCCAGACCCGGCTCGACGTGCTCGACGTGCAGCGCCCGATCCAGGGCCTGGTGGTGCACAAGGTCAAGGTCGCCGGCGGTGAGGTGCGCACCGGTGACCAGGCCCTGGCGAGCGTCGACGCCTTCCACCGGATGGGTGCCTGCCAGGCGCATTCGGCGACCCACATCGTGCACGCGGTGCTGCGCGAGACCCTCGGCCCGACCGCGGTGCAGGCCGGCTCCTACAACAAGCCGGGCTACCTGCGCTTCGACTTCAACGCCAGCTCCGGGCTGACCCAGGCCCAGCGCGAGCACATCGAGGGCCGCAGCAACGAGGCGATCCGCGACGACCTCGGCGTCACCCAGACCGAGCTGCCGCTGGCCGAGGCCAAGGCGCTCGGCGCGATGGCGATGTTCGGCGAGAAGTATCCCGAGATGGTACGGATGGTCGAGATGGGCGGCGCCTGGTCGCGCGAGCTCTGTGGCGGCACCCACGTGCAGCACTCCTCGCAGATCGGCCTGCTCAGCCTGCTCGGGGAGTCCTCGGTGGGTTCGGGGGTACGCCGGGTCGAGGCGCTGGTCTCCACCGACGCCTTCCAGCACCTGGCCGCCGAGCGGGCCCTGGTCAGCAACCTGACCTCGATGCTCAAGGTCCAGCCGGATCAGCTCAACGATCGGGTGGAGAAGCTGCTGGCCCAGCTCAAGGACGCCGAACGCCAGATCCAGGCGTACCGCTCCGCCGAGGTGATGGGCAATGCGAAGGGTCTGGCCGACGCCGCCAAGGACGTCTACGGGTTGGCCTTCGTCGGCAAGCACGTCGAGGGTGTCAGCGGCGGCGACCTGCGCAACCTGGCGGTCGAGGTACGCGGACGGCTCGGCGACCGTGCCGGTCTGGTCGCGCTCGCCGGCGGTACGCCGGACAAGCCGGCCCTGGTCGTCGCGACCACCGCGGCCGGCCGGGAGCGCGGGCTCAAGGCCGGTGAGCTGGTCCGCCTCGGTACCGCCGAACTCGGTGGCAAGGGTGGCGGCAAGGACGACCTGGCCCAGGGCGGCGGCTCCGATGCGAGCCGCATCCCGCAGGCCCTGGAGTCGATCGAGCACGCCGTGGGCCGGGTCGCCACCCGGTGAGAACCGGCGTACGGCTGGCGCTCGACTGGGGGGACGCCCGGATCGGGGTGGCGGCCTGTGATGCGGCCGGCACGTTGGCGTACCCGGTCGAAACCGTGCCCGGGAACAAGCAGAGCCTGGACCGGATCGCCGCGCTGGTCGCCGAGTACGAGCCCTTCGAGGTGGTCGTCGGACTGCCCCGGTCGCTGTCCGGGGGCGAGGGTCCGGCCGCGGCGAAGATCCGCCAACACGCGCTCGCGCTCGCCGGGCGGCTTTCGGGCGTTCAGGTACGCTTGCTCGACGAACGGCTGACCACCGTCACCGCCGCGCGTACGCTGTCGCAGCGGGGGCGGAAGGCCAAGCAGCAGCGGGCAGTGATCGACCAGGTCGCCGCGGTGACGATCCTCGAGCAGGCGCTGGAGGCGGAACGGCGGACCGGCCGCCCGCCCGGTGAATTGCTGGCCGAGACGAGCGAACGAGGAGACGAGGCTTGAGCAGTCTGATGGATCCGGAGCACCAGCGCCGGAACTGGAGCGAGGTGGCCCGGCACGCCAAGAGCGCGTTCGCCGTGCTCCTCTCCCTGGCCGTCCTGGTCGGCGGGGGACTGTTCGCCTACAACAAGGTCTCCGGGGCGGTGACCAGCGCCTTCGCCGTCGAGGACTATCCGGGACCGGGCAATGCCGATGTGTCGATCGAGATCCCGCAGGGGTCCACGGTCGACGAGATCGGCTCGATCCTCAAGGACAACGAGGTGATCGCCTCCACCGACGCCTTCGACAAGGCCAAGGTCGAGTTCCCCAACATCCAGCAGCTGCAGGCCGGCAGCTACGCGCTGAAGACCCACATGCGGGCCCGCGACGCCATCCAGGCGATGCTGGACGCCGGCGTCAAGGGCGGCAAGAAGTTCCTGATCCGCGAGGGTCTGCGGATCGGTGAGCAGGTGAGCGAACTGTCCCGGCAGACCGACATCCCCGAGGAGAAGTACCGCGAGGCCCTGGCCAAGCCCGACCAGTACGGGCTGAGCTCGTGGGCCAACGGCAACCCCGAGGGCTTCCTGTTCCCCGACACCTATGAGATGTCCGGCAACGATCCGAACGCCGCGCTCAAGCAGATGACCGCGAACTTCAACCGCAAGGCCGGTGAGATCCAGCTGGAGAGCAAGGCCAAGCAGCTCAACCGCAGCCCGCGCGATGTGGTCATCGTCGCCTCCATCATCGAGGCCGAGGTGCGCCGCCCCGAGGACCGCGCGAAGGTCGCCCGGGTGCTCTACAACCGGCTCGACTCGGGGATGAAGCTGCAGCTCGACACCACCGTCGAGTACGCCAACAACAAGCCCCGCGGCGCCGGTGCGACGACCAGCGACGAGGAACGCGCCAACCCCTCGCCCTACAACACCTATGTGGTGCCCGGCCTGCCGGCCGGCCCGATCGGTGCCCCCGGCAAGCAGGCCCTGGAGGCAGCCGCCAACCCGGTACCGGGCAACTGGAAGTTCTTCGTCGCGGTCAACCTGGACACCGGTGAGACCCTGTTCGCCGACGACTTCAACGGCCACCAGGCGAATGTGAAGAAGTTCCAGGACTGGTGCCAGGCGAACCCCGGCAAGTGCTGAGTGCGGGGCCGGCCCGGCCCCCCGGCTCGGCCGGCTCGAGGAGACAGTGCGCCGTCGTCGGTCATCCGGTGCGGCACTCGCTGTCCCCGGCGATCCACCGGGCGGCGTACGCCCGGCTCGGGCTGGACTGGGACTACCAGCGCCACGACATCGCGCCCGGCGGGCTGCCCGCGTTCGTGACCGGGCTGGATGCCAGCTGGCGCGGGCTGAGCGTCACCATGCCGCACAAGGAGGACGCCGCCCGGCTCGGTGTCGGCGATGAACCGGTCGCCCTCACCGGGGTCGCGAACACGCTGATCTTCGACGAGGGTGTGATCGCGGCCCGCAACACCGATGTGGCCGGTTTCCGGATCGCGCTCGCCGCCCACGGCATCGGCCAGGTGCCCACCGCGGTGATCATCGGCAACGGCGCCACCGCCCGCTCCGCGGTCGCCGCGCTGGCGGGCCTGGGTACGCGCGAGGTGCAGTTCGTGGTCCGCAGCGCCGAGCGGGCCCGCGGGGTGGTCGAGCTCGCCGAATCGCTCGGCCTGGCCGCGACGGTCTGCCCACCCGGAACCGAGCCGACCCCCGCTGCACTGGTGATCTCCACCGTCCCCGCCGACGGGGTGGTCGGTGCCGCCGAGGCGCTGGCCGCAGCTGCCGAGGTGGTCTTCGACAGCGTCTACGATCCGTGGCCGACCCCGCTGGCCGCCGCCGCCGAACGCGCCGGCCGGCCGGTCCTCAACGGCCTCGATCTGCTCGCCGGGCAGGCCGTCGATCAGGTGCGCTGGTTCACCGGCCGGCCGATCGATTTCGAGGTCGCCCGGAGTGCTGCTCGGGCCGGGCTCAGCGGGGATTGACCACCCAGCGCAGCCGCCAGGCCAGCAGCAGCACCAGGGCCGCGCCGATCGCCGGCAACCCGGCGTACACCAGCGCCATCCCGTGCCAACCCAGATAGAGCGGCACCCAGATCAGCGGCGCCAGGGCGGCGCCGGTGAACTGGCAGGCCAGCATCACCGAGGTCGCCCCGGACCGGTTGCCCGGTACCGAGGTCACCGCCAGTTGCTGGGAGATGGTCCGGGTCCCGGTGGCGGCCGCGCCGGCCACCGCGATCGCCACGATCAGCCCCGCCAGCCAGGGTGACAGCCCGGCCGCCATCGCACCCAGCCCCATCACCACATTCAGCACCGCACCGACGACCAGGGCCTGATACCGGTCCAGCAGCGAACCCGTGGCCGCCCCGGAGGCCAGCCCCGCCACCCCGAGCACCGCGACCGCCAGACCGCGCTCGGTCGGACCCAGCCCGAACCGCAGATCGGCGTGCAGTGCGGCCAGGATCACCACCCCCATCATCGTCAGATAGGACAGCGCCGCGGTGACGCAGGCGGTCGCCAGCTGCCGGTTGCCGAGCGCCCGCCACTGGGCCCAGCCGTGGGCGGTGTTCGGGGTGGCCGCATCCGGTGGCGGGGCGAGGGCCAGTCCGATCGAGACGAGGGTGATCGCGGCGAAACCGAGCCGCCAGTCGACCGCCGCGGCGAGCCCGCCGGCGAGCGGGGCCATCGCCTGCCCGGTCGCCTGCATCGACCCGAAGATGCCGAGCGAGCGACCCAGCCGGTGCGCCGGCACCAGCTCGGTGATCGCGGCCACCAGCACCGGGGTGGTGAACGCGTTGGCGGCGCCCTGCAGCACCCGGGCCGCCATGAACACCCCGAACGACGGGGCCAGCGCGCAGCCGATCGAGGCCAGCGCGAAGACCAGATAGCCGATCCGCACGGTACGCCGCCGACCCCATTGCTCGGCCAGCGTGCCGGAGATCAGCATCAGGGCGGCGAACGGGACCAGATAGGCGGTCAGCGAGGCGGCCGCCGCGGTGATGTCGACACCGAAGGAGGCGCCGAGCTCGGGCAGCATCGTGGTCACCACCGGTGCGCCGAAGGGTCCCAGGAAGCCGCCGAGATAGATCGGCCAGATCCGTGGCCGCGATCCGGCAGCCCCGTCCACCATCGGCACCGCCTCCCCTCATCGGTTGCACCGGTTCCGCCGGTTCCACCCGGCACTGACACTCTCACGATCCGCACCGGACGCGGGGCAGCGCCGGAATCTGGGAGACTGGCATGTCGAGATCGAACACGAGGAGTGCTTGCATGTTGCGTTGGCTGACCGCCGGGGAGTCCCACGGCCCCGCCCTGGTCGCGACGATCGAGGGAATGCCGGCCCACGTCCGGATCACCTCCGCCGAGATCGCGGCGGCGCTGGCCCGGCGCCGGCTCGGTTACGGCCGCGGGGCCCGGATGAAATTCGAGGCCGATCAGGTGACGATTCTCGGTGGCGTACGCCATGGCGAGACCCTTGGTTCCCCGATCGCGATCCAGGTCGCCAACACCGAGTGGCCCAAGTGGGAGACCGTGATGGCGGCCGATCCGGTCGATGCGGCGGTGCTCGCCGAGCAGGCCCGCAACAAGCCGCTGACCCGGCCGCGGCCCGGGCACGCCGACCTGGTCGGCATGCAGAAGTACGACTGGGACGAGGCGCGGCCGATCCTGGAACGGGCCTCCGCCCGCGAGACCGCCGCCCGGGTGGCGCTCGGCCGGGTGGCGCAGAATTTCCTCGAGCAGGCATACGGGATCACCGTCTTCTCCCATGTGGTCGAGATCGGTACGGTCCGGGCACCGGCGGGGCTGCTGCCCGCATTCGCCGACCTGGAACGGATCGACGCGTCGCCGGTGCGCTGCGCCGACCCGGAGACCGAGGCCGCGATGGTCGCCGAGATCGATCAGGCGCACAAGGACGGCGACACCCTCGGCGGTGTCGTCGAGGTGCTGGTGCACGGTGCCCCGCCGGGGCTCGGCTCGCACACGATGGGGGACCGGCGCCTCGACGCCCGGCTCGCCGGCGCGCTGATGGGCATCCAGGCGATCAAGGGGGTCGAGGTCGGCGACGGGTTCGAGTTGGCCCGCAGCCGGGGTTCGGCCGCGCACGACGAGATCGTGCCGGGTGCCGATGGGATCGCCCGGGCCGGCCATCGCGCCGGCGGGACCGAGGGCGGGATGAGCACCGGTGAACTGCTCCGGGTCCGCGCCGCGATGAAGCCGATCGCGACCGTGCCGCGGGCGCTGCGCACCGTCGACACCAGCACCGGCGAGGAGGCCGTCGCGCACCACCAGCGTTCCGACGTGATCGCCGTCCCGGCGGCCGGTGTGGTCGCCGAGGCGATGGTCGCGCTGGTGCTCGCCGATGCCTGCCTGGAGAAGTTCGGTGGCGACTCGGTGGGGGAGACGAAGCGGAACGCCGAGGCGTACCTGGCCGATGTCGAGGCGCGGGGACTGGGGGTCGCTCGGTGAGCGCGGAAAGGAATGGCTCGGTGAGCGCGGGAAAGAACATCGTGATGATCGGTGCGCCCGGGTCGGGCAAGTCGACCGTGGGGGTGGCGCTCGCCGCCGCCCTCGACGAGCCCTTCACCGATATCGACGCGCTGATCGAGAGCAGCGAGAACACCTCGATCCCCGACATCTTCGTGACCCGCGGTGAGGCGGCGTTCCGGGAGCTGGAGGCGGCGCACACCATCGACGCGTTGAACCGGCCCGGGGTGGTCGCGCTCGGTGGGGGTGCGATCCACAACGAGCGGATCCGGGCCGCGCTGGTCGGGCATCATGTGGTCTGGCTGGAGACCTCGGTGAGCACCGCGGTGAGCCGGATCGGATTGAACTCCTCGCGGCCGCTGCTGCTCGGCAACGTCCGCGGCACGCTGATCAAGTTGCTGGCCGAACGTACCCCGCTCTATCGCGGCGCGGCGACGATCACCGTCAGCACCGATGACCGGCAGCCCGATGAGGTCGTCGGTCTGATCCGCGCGGAGCTGGCTCGGTGATCGAGGTAGCGGCCGAGCGTCCCTATGCCGTGCAGATCGGGTACGGGGTGCTCGACGGGCTCGGGGAACTGGTTGCCGGCAGTCAGCGGGTGGCGGTGCTGTACGCCCCGGCGCTGCGTGCGCAGGCGGCCCGGTTGGCCGAGACCATCGACGCCGAGGTGTTGTCGATCGAGCTGCCGGATGCGGAGCAGGCGAAGACCGCCGAGGTGCTCGCCGACTGCTGGGACCGGCTCGCGGCGGCGGGGTTCACCCGCAGCGACGCGGTGGTCGGATTCGGCGGGGGAGCGACCACCGACCTGGCTGGGTTCGTCGCGGCGAGCTGGCTGCGCGGGGTACGCCTGGTGACCGTGCCGACCACCGTGCTCGGCATGGTCGACGCCGCGGTCGGCGGCAAGACTGGGATCAATCTGGCCGCCGGCAAGAATCTGGTCGGCGCCTTCCACGAACCCGCCGGGGTGCTCTGCGACCTGTCCCTGTTGACCAGCCTGCCGGCGGCCGATCTGCGTGCCGGGCTGGCCGAGGTGGTCAAGTGCGGTTTCATCGCCGATCCCGCAATCCTCACCCTGGTTGAGGAAGCGCCGGCCGAGGCGCTCGACCCCACCAGCGACCGATTGGCCGGACTGATCACCCGCGGCATCCGGGTGAAGGCGGAGGTGGTCTCCGGCGACCTGCGCGAGGCGACCTCGGTCGGTGCGTCGGTGGGCCGGGAGCTGCTGAACTACGGCCACACCCTCGGGCACGCCATCGAGCGCCGCGAGCAGTACCGCTGGAGGCACGGGGAGGCGATCAGCGTCGGCATGATGTACGCCGCGGCCCTCGCCCGCCGGCTCGGGCTGCTGGACGCCGCGACCGCCGAGCGGCACCGTGCGGTGCTGGAGCTGCTCGGGTTGCCGACCGCCTACGATCCGGATGCCTGGCCGGAGCTGCGGGAGGCGATGAGCCTGGACAAGAAGACCCGCGGTGCGCAGCTGCGGTTCGTGCTGCTCAATGGGTTGGCCTCCGCCGAGATCGTCGCCGGTCCCGATGAGGAGGCGCTGGCTGCGGCGTACGCCGAGGTCAGCGGCCACCCGCGACGCGGATGATGCTGCCGGTGGTGTAGGAGGCCTCCGGCGACATCAGGTAGGCCACCGCGGGCGCGATCTCCTCCGGTTCGCCGACCCGGCCGAGCGGCACGTTCGGGCCGACCCGCTCGATCCGGCCCGGGACGTGGATATCGGTGCGTACCGTGCCCGGAGCCACCGCGTTCACCCGGATGCCCTCGCCGGCGACCTCGATCGCCAGGCCGATGGTGAGCGCGTCCACCCCGGCCTTGGCGGCCGCGTAGTGCACGTATTCGTGCGCCGAACCGATGGTCGCCGCGGCGGAGGAGATGTTGACGATGCTGCCGCCCGGGCCGCCGCGCGCGGTGCTCAGCACCTGCACCGCGCGGCGGGCGCACAGGATCGCGGCGGTCAGGTTCAGCTCCAGCACCGCCCGGATCGATTCCTCGTCGGTATCGGCCAGGTCGGCACTGGTCAGCGTCGCGCCGGCATTGTTGACCAGCCCGGTCACCGGACCCAGGCGTTCGGCGGTGCCGGCGAACAGGTGGGTGATCGCCGCGCTGTCGGTGACATCGCACTGCTGGGCGTACGCCCGCCCACCGGCCGCGGTGATCTCGGCGACCACCCGCTCCGCCTCCTCGGTGGCGCTGCGATAGCAGACCGCGACGGCATGCCCGCGGCGGCCCAGCTCGCGGCTGATGCCGGCACCGATGCCGCGGGAGCCGCCGGTGACGATCGTGACCTGATCCATGGCGGGGACTCTAGCGGCCGGCCGAGGGCTTCGACCCGCTGGCGCCCGCTCGGCCGGCGGGCGGACTCAGGAGATCCAGAAGTCCCAGAAGCGGACCAGGATCAGCAGCCCGATGACCACATAGCCGAGCACGATCGGGAGCGCACCCACCGCACCGATCACCCGGCGTACCCCGGCACCCACCGGGATCCGGCCCTTCACCAGGTTGTCGCTGGTGACGAACCAGAACAGCGGGATCATCATCGCCCAGACGACCATGCAGTAGGGGCACAGGGCGCCGATCCGGTAGAGCGACTGGAAGGCCAGCCAGCAGATGAATCCGAGGCCGAAGGTGACCCCGGCCTGCAGACCCCACCAGATCCAGCGGGGCAGCGCGACACCGGCGGCGAGCACCACACCGAGGGCGATCACCGCCGCGAACCCGGCGATCCCGATCAGCGGATTCGGCAGGCCGAACGCCTCCGCCTGGGCGGAGTTCATGATCGAACCGCAGGACAGCACCGGGTTGATGCTGCAGCTCGGCTCGTAGTTCGGGTCCCGCAGCACCTGGATCTTCTCCAGCATCAGCACCAGCGCGGCCACCCAGGCGACCCCGGCGAGGGCGGCCATGATGATCCCGCCGGTGCGCCGGCTCAGACCGGCCGGCTGCTCGGGCTCATCGAACTGGTCCAGTTCGTCGAGCTGGTCCTGCTCGTCGAACCGGTCCTCCCCAGCCTCGGGCCGGCCGCCCTCCGGATCCCCGGTCGGGGCGGCCGCCCGGTCAGGAATCGTGCTCATCCGCCGGCCAGCGCCTTGTCGATGGCCCCGGTCAGATCCGCACTGGAGCGCAGCTGGAGCTGCTGACCGTTGACGAACACGGTCGGTGTGCCCTGCACCCCGAGCGCGGTGCCGTCGGCCTGGTCGGCCTTGATCCGCGCCTCGGTGGCCGGATCCTTGTACGCCGCATCCCAGGCGGCCATGTCGAGACCGAGCTCCTGGGCGAAGCCGCGGAACACCTCGTCCTGGGGCACCCGCTGCTCGGCCCACTGGGTCTGGGTCTCATACATCTTCTGATACATCGGCTCCCACTTGCCCTGCTGGCCGGCCGCCTCGACCGCCCGGGCGGACCGCATCGCGTTGAAGTGGCTCTCGATGGGGAAGTAGCGGACCACGAAGTTCACCCGGTCGCCGTAGGTCTCGCGGGCCTTCTCCATGGTCGGATAGAGCGCACCGCAGGCCTCGCACTCGAAGTCCAGGAACTCCACGACGGTGACCTTGGCGTCCGCCGGGCGGTTCAGATAGACGCTGTTGTCGCGGACCAGCTGCGCCGGACCCGCGGCCTCGGCCTGGCGGTCCTTGACCGTGTTGCCGACGGCGACGACGATCCCGATCACGATCGCGGCGAGCGCCAGCACCGATCCCGAGATGATGACATTGCGGCGGATGGCGGCCTTGCGCTTCCGCTCGGCCTCGATCGCGGCCGCACGCCGTCGGGCGTTGCGGGGCAACGGGGGCTTGTTGGGCATGGGGGTTCTCCTCTCCTGAAGGTCAACTCCTGGGAGAGCGCCCGGGTTCCCGACTTCGGCGGCCGGTTCTCACTGCTCGCCGAGGGCCTCCTCGATCGCCTCCGGAAGGTCGCTGTGACTGCGCAGCTGGAGCTGCTCACCGTTGACGAACACCGTCGGGGTGGCGCTCACCCCGAGCTTCTCCCCGTCGGCCTGATCGGCGGCCACCCGCTCCCGGGTCGCCGGATTGTTGTACGCCGCCTCCCAGCTCATCATGTCCAGGCCGAGCTCGCGGGCGAAGCCGCGGAACACCTCATCCATCGGCACCTGCTGGCCGGCCCACCGGTTCTGGTTCTCGAACATCAGCTTGTACATGCCCTCCCACTGGCCCTGGCGGCCGGCCGCCTCGACGGCCCGGGCCGCGGGCATCGCGTTGAAATGCCCATCCAGCGGGAAGTAGCGCATCACGAAGTTGACCCGGTCGCCGTAGCTGGCCCGGGTCTGCTCCATCGTCGGGTAGAGGGCGGCACAGGCCGGGCACTCGAAGTCCAGGAACTCGACGACGGTCACCTCGGCGTCCGGCACCCGGTTCAGGAAGACGCTGTCGGCGCGGACCAGTTCGGCCGGCGGCCCGGCGGCCAGTCGCCGCTCGCGGGCGGTGTTGCCGAGCAGCACGACGACGCCGATGACCAGGGCGCTGACCACCATCACCGAGGCCGAGATGATGATGTTGCGGCGCACGGCGGCGCGCTGTCTCTGGCGGGCCTCGAGCAGGATGGCGCGGCGCCGAGCGTTCCGGGGAAGCGGCGGCTGGGACTTCTTCGACATGTGGGGACTCCTCTCAGCCGAACAACTCCGACCCCACCGCCGCGGTTCCCGTCCCAGCCGGTCGGCGCGGGAGATTCTGCTCTCTGGAACCAGTCGTGGTGCCTGCGGTCAGGTCCACTGCCAGGCGAGCCGCTGACCGTCGATCTGGTGCACCCGCAGCGGCGTACCGAAGACCTCGCTGAGCACCTCGTCGGTGACGATCTCCGCCGGCGGGCCCTCGGCCAGCACCCGGCCGTCGCGCAGGGCGACGATCCGGTCGGACCAGCAGGAGGCGAAGTTGATGTCGTGCACCACCACCACGATGGTCTTGCCCAGCTCGTCGGCGGCCCGGCGCAGCTGCGCCATCATCGCCCGGGAATGCGACAGGTCGAGATTGTTCAGCGGTTCGTCGAGCAGCAGATAGTCGGTGTCCTGGGCCAGCACCATCGCCACGAACGCCCGCTGCCGCTGACCGCCGGACAGCTCGTCCAGGTAGCGATCGCGCAGCCCGGTCAGGTCCAGATAGGCGAGCGCGGCCTCCACGACCTGCCGGTCGTGCCCGGTCAACCGACCCTGGCTGTGCGGATAGCGACCGAAGGCGACCAGCTCACCCACCCGCAGGCGTACCGTCAGATGATTGTCCTGCTTGAGCACGGCCAGGATCCGGGCCAGTTCCCGCGAGTCGCACTGCGCCACATCCAGATCGGCGACCCGCGCCGAACCGTGGTCGGCGGACAGCAGCCGGGCCATGATGCCGAGCAGGGTCGACTTCCCGGCGCCGTTCGGGCCGATCAGCGAGGTGATGCCGCCGGGGGCGAGGGTCAGGGTGACCCCGTCCACGACCACCGAGGTGCCGTAGCTCTTGGTCACCGATTCCAGCTGGATCATGCGTACTTCCTTCGTCCCGCGCCGATCAACATCGCCAGGAACACCAGCCCGCCGATGAACTCGACCACCACGCTGAGCACGGTGCCCAGCCCGAAGACCTGCTGCAGCAGGGTCTGCCCACCGACCAGGGTGAGCACCGCCAGCAACCCGGCCAGTGGCAGCGTCACCGCGTGCCGGTGCGTACCGGCCAGCTGGTACGCCAGATTGGCCACCAGCAGACCGAAGAAGAGGATCGGCCCGACCAGCGCCGTGGAGACCGACACCAGGACCGCGACCAGCACCAGCAGCCGCATCGTGGCGCGGCGATGGTCGACACCGAGCGAGCTGGCCAGGTCCGGGCCGAGGGCGATCACATCGAGTTCGGCCCGCCGCCGCCAGGCCAGCACCGTGCAGACCGCGACCACGACCGCGGTCAGTGCGAGCAACCGCGGGTCGACCCCGCTGAAGGAGGCGAAGAGCCGCGACTGCAGCACCAGGTAGGCATTCGGATCCATCACCCGCTGCAGCAACGAGGTCGCCGAGCGCAGCAGGGTCCCCAGCACCAGCCCGACCAGCACGGTGACATGGATGGAGCGACGCAGCCGCCCGAAGATCCAGCCGAACAGGCTGATGCCGAGCCCGGCCATCAGCACCGTGGTGACCAGGAACTGGCCCACCGGTGGCAGCTGCAGCGAACCCAGCACCCCGAGGAAGAACACCAGCGAGGTCTGCAACAGGGCATAGAGCGCGTCGAAACCCATGATCGCCGGGGTCAGGATCCGGTTGGTGGTGATGGTGTGGAACAGCACGGTGGACAGCGCGATCGCCCAGCCGACCAGCACCATCGCGGCCAGCTGCGGACCGCGGTAGGCCATCGCGAAGGCCACATTGCCCGAGGTGCCGATCGTCAGGTACGCCGCAGCGGCCGCGACGGTGAGCCCGGCCACGCTCGCGATCCGGACACCCGGCCGCGGGCCGCGGCGTACGCTCGATCCGGTCGACGCGGAGGTGCGCAGCGCGGTCATCGAGGCCCCTTGCGGTGCAGCAGCAGGGCCAGGAAACCGGCGGCGCCGACGATCCCGACGATCACCCCGACCGGGATCTCGTAGGGGTGGTTCAGGGTGCGGGCCAGCAGATCGCAGGCCAGCACCAGGCTGGCACCGGCCAGCGCGACGACCGGCAGCGAGCGGCGCAGGTTGTCCCCGAGCAGCAGCGAGACCACGTTCGGCACCACCAGCCCGAGGAAGGGCAGGGCGCCGACGACGACCACGCAGACCGCGGAGCAGACCGAGACCAGCACCAGCCCGAGCCGGACCACCGCCCGGTGGTTCAGGCCCAGGTTGGTGGCGTGGTCGCGGCCAAGGCCGGCCGCGGTGAAGCGGTCGGCGTAGAACCAGGTCACCACCAGCGCGGCGCCGGCCAGCCAGAGCAGTTCGAAGCGGCCGCGCAGCACCCCGGAGAAGTCACCGGTGAGCCAGGTCGTCAACGTCTGCAGCAGATCAAGCCGGTAGGCGACGAAGGTGGTCGCGGCCGAGATCACCCCCGACAGCATGATCCCGACCAGCGGTACCAGCACGGTGCCCTCGGCCGGCGGGATGCGCTTGAGCACCTGCAGGAAGAGGGCGGTGCCGAGCAGTGCGGTACCGACGGCGATCACCATCTTCCCGGCGACCGGCATCGACGGGGTGAGCACGGTGGCGATCAGCAGGCCGGCGCCGGCGGCCTCGGTGGTGCCGACGGTGGCCGGTTCGACGAACCGGTTGCGGACCAGCAGCTGCATCAGCAGGCCCGACATCGCCATCGCCGCACCGGCGAGCAGCACCGCGGCGGTGCGCGGGATCCGCGAGACGACCAGGATCTGCCCGCTCAGCTCGGCGGCGCCGACGAACAGCGACAGCACCGCGAGCCCGGCGGTGAGCAGCAGGGCAGCGGCGAGTACGCCGACCAGGCGGCCCCGGCTGGTTGCCGGGGCCGCCTCGGCGGACGCCGTCGGGCTGGTCAGGTCGAGCAGGGTCACGAGGTGCGCAGTCCCTGCTCCAGTTCGGCCAGCTGCGCCTCGGCGTTGGCCAGGCCGTGCATGGCGATGTACCAGCGGCCGCCGTCGAGCTGGATCACCTTCTGGTTGCGCCAGGCGTTGGTGCCGCGGACCAGTTCGTTGTCCAGCACCTGCATCGCGTTCTGGCCCTCCTTGCCGATCGCGGCATCCCGGTCGACGACGAAGAGCACGTCGGGGTTGGCCTGGGCGAGCTGCTCGAAGCTGACCGGCTGGCCGTGCGAGATGTTCTCGATGCCGTCGACCGCCTGCGGTACGCCGAGTCGGCTGTGGATGATGCCGAAGCGGGAGGCCGGCCCCTGCAGGGTGACCTTGCCGGCCGAGGTCATCACGATCAGGCCCCGGCCCGCCTGGGCGGCGGCCGGCTTGAGCGCGTCGGCGCGCTGCCGCAGCGCCTCGATCCGGGTGTTCACCGCGTCGGTGGCGCCGAGGGCCTGGCCGATGATGCCGGCGGCCTTGGCGTTGCCCTCGACGAAGTCGAGCTCCTGGGGGTAGGTGACGTCGATGGTGGGCCAGAACTTGGTCAGCTCGGGATACTTCTTCGCCGAGCGGAAACCGATCACGACCAGGTCCGGCTTGGCCTGGTTGAGGGCCTCCAGGTTCGGCTCCTGCAGGGTGCCCAGGTCGGTGTACTTCTCGTCGCGGAACTCGCCGAGGAAGCCCGGCAGCGCCTGCTTGGGCAGGCCGACGACCCGGTCGGCGAAGCCGAGTGCCTTGATGGTGTCCAGGGCGCCGAAGTCGAGCACGGCGATCCGCTGCGGTGATCCCTTGAGTTCGGTGCTGCCCTGGGCGTGGGTGATGGTCTGGGTCTCAGCGCCGCCGGCGGCGCTGCCGCCGGTGGACTGCCCGCAGGCGCTCAGCAGGAGCACCCCGATCAGGGCGAGCAGGGACATCAGTCGGGTCAAGGGAACTCCTCGGGTCGTGCGGGGGCTTAGTTCTGCCTAAATAAATTAGGTAAGGCGACCCTAACCCGAGAATGTGAGCGGATGCCAATCCGTTCCGCAGGGTGGAAGCGTGACGGCCAGTCCGGCAGCCAGATCAGTCCGGCAGCCAGATCAGTCCGACAGCCAGATCCCCAGATCGGCGGCGAGCACGTGCGCGAGCACGACCGGGTCGCTGTCGGTCACCTCGGCGCCGCGCAGCTGGCTGAGACCGCTGATCCGCTGCAGTTCGCAGCCGGCCAACCGCAGCCGTTCCCGCGGACCGGGATTGCCCCACTGGGTCTCGCTCAGATCGCAGCGGAGGAACTCGACATCGGTGCAGCGCGCCTCGGACAGCTCGGTGCCGACCAGCACGCAGTCGACCAGGCGGACCCGGCGCAGCACCGCCTGCCGCAGATTCGCCATCCGCAGGGTGCAGCCGACGAACTCGATGTCGGTCAGCGTGGCCGCAGCCAGGCGTACGCCGATCATCCGGCAGTCGCTGAAGACGACCCGCTCCATCGACCCGCGAACCAGCTCGGTGTTCGCCAGATCCACCCCGGTGAAGGTGGAGTCGACCCAGCGGGACCGATGCCAGCGGGAATCGGCCAGGCTGCCACCGGTGAAGGTGCAGCCACCGATGTCGGTGTTCTCGGTGTCGGCCTCATCCAGGGCGGCCCCATCGACCTGCAGGTCGTTCAGATAGCCGTCCGACTGGAGCTCGTCGGCGACCAGCCGGCGCGGCGTGGTCTCGGCCGGTCGTGGTGCGGCTGGGGTCCGCGGACGCCCGGGGCCCGGGGCCCGGCCGCGGGCGCGGTTCATGCGTCCACCGCGGCGGCGCGGGCCAATCCGGCACGGACGTCGGCGACCAGATCGTCGGTCTCCTCGATACCGACCGAGAGGCGCAGCAGGCCGGGGGTGATGCCGGCCTCCCGCTGCACCTCGGGGGGCATCGCCGCATGCGTCATCAGGCCGGGATGGCAGACCAACGACTCGGTACCACCCAGCGACTCGGCCAGACTGAAACAGGCCAGACCGTCCAGGAATGCTTCCACCGCAGGGATTCCGGACAGCTCGAAGCTGAGCATGCCGCCGAAGCCCTGCTGCTGCCGGGCCGCCAGCTCGTGGCCGGGATGCTCGGGCAGACCGGGATAGTGCACCGCGCCGACCGCCTCGTGGCCGATCAGGGTCTCGACCACCGCGGCGGCGTTCTGCTCGTGCTGACGCATCCGCAGCGGCAGCGTCCGCAGCCCGCGCAGGGTGAGCCAGGCATCCAGCGCCCCGCCGGTGGTGCCGAGGGTGTTCGCCCAGTAACCGATGGTCTCGGCCAGCTCGGGCTCCCGGGCCACCACGGCGCCACCGACGACATCGGAGTGCCCGTTGACGTATTTAGTGGTGGAGTGGATGACCAGGTCCGCGCCGAGATCCAGCGGTTGCTGCCGCACGGGGGAGCAGAAGGTGTTGTCCGCGGCGACCAGCGCACCCGCCGCGTGGGCGGCCTCGGTCAGCGTGGCGATGTCGGTGATCCGCAGCAGCGGGTTCGACGGGGTCTCCAGCCAGACCAGGGTGGGCCGCAGTTCGCGCAACCGGGCCGCCGCGGCCGCGGTGTCGGTGAAGTTCAGCACGACCAGTTCCAGGTGCTGACGCTCGGCGAGCCGGGCGAACAGCCGCCAGGTGCCGCCGTAGCAGTCGTGCGGGATGGCGACGGTGTCCTCGGGTTCGGTGCAGGCCAGCACCGCGGTGGTGACCGCACCCATCCCGGTCCCGGTGATCACCGCGGGCTGACCGCCCTCGAGGATCCCGAGCGCGGTGCCGAGCAGGTCCCGGGTCGGGTTGCCCGACCGGGAGTAGTCGTAACCACCGCGCCGGTCCGGGGTCTCGAAGCGGTAGTTGGTGCTGACATGGATCGGTGGGACGACCGCACCGACGGAGGTGTCCCACTCCAACCCGGTGCGGATGGCCCGGGTGAGCCGGGAGATCTCGGTCATCGGCGTTCCCCCAGGGTGGCGAGCCGGCGGGCGGCCTCGGTGAGCACATCGGCCCGCTTGGCGTAGCAGAAGCGCACGTAGTTCTTGGCACTCTCCGGATCGGTGTAGAAGACTTGCGAGGGGATCGCGCCGACCCCGATCTCACCCGGAATCCGTTCACAGAAGTCGATTCCGTCGCGATAACCGTGACCGGAGATGTCGGCGATCACGAAGAAGGTGCCCTCGCTGGGGTGCACCTGCATGCCGGCCGCCTCCAGCCCGGAGATCAGCTGATCGCGGGCCTGCTGGTAGCGCACCCGCTGCCCCTCGAACCAGTCCCTCGGCAGCCGGAGGCCGGCGGCCACACCGAACTGCAGCGGCGTGCCGTTGGTGAAGGTCATGTTCTGCTTGGTGATCAGCACGTCCTTGAGCAGCCTCGCGGGCCCGCTCAGCCAACCGATCTTCCAGCCGGTGACCGCGAAGGTCTTGCCGGCCGAGGAGATCGTCACGGTGCGCTCGGCCATGCCCGGCAGGGTGGCGATCGGGATGTGCGGGCGGTCGAAGGTGAGGTGCTCATAGACCTCGTCGGCGAGCACCAGCAGGTCGAATTCCTGTGCCAGGGCGGCGATCCCGGCGAGCTCGTCGGCGCTCAGCACGTGGCCGGTCGGGTTGTGCGGGGAGTTCACGACCAGGATCCGGGTACGCGAGGTGATGGCGGCCCGCAGCTCGTCCAGATCGAGCGAGTAGCTGGGTTCGTGCAGTCGGACCTGCTTGAACACCCCGCCCGCCATCGCCACCGCGCCGGAGTAGCAGTCGTAACTGGGCTCCAGGGCGATCACCTCATCGCCCACGTCGCAGAACGCCAGGATCGCGGCGGTCATCCCCTCGGTCGCACCGGCGGAGATGATCACCTCGGCCTTCGGGTCCAGCTCGATGTCATAGAACTCGCGCTGGTGCTGGGCGACCGCCTCGCGGAGCGCCGGGATGCCGACCCCGGGGGCGTACTGGTTGTGCCCGGCGGCCATCGCCTCGGCCGCGGCGTCGAGGACCTCCCGTGGTCCGTCGATATCGGGAAAGCCCTGACCCAGGTTGATCGCATCGTGCTCCACGGCGAGCGCGGTCATCGGCGCGAAGATCGTCTCACCGAAACCGCGCAGCCGGGGGACGAGTGGGTTTTCCATGGCTCTCCTCGAATCGTGGGTCGGGTTCTTCGGCCATGCCGGCGCCACCGGATGGATTGGTCCGACGATAGCGGCGTGCCGGACGATAGCCGCTAGACTGTCTCGTCGGTCGGCGTCTCGCACGCCCAGTCGTAAATCGCGGTACAGACGAAAGGCAGGCGCGTGGCATCCACCAACGACATCAAGAACGGCATGGTGCTCAATCTGGACGGGCAGCTGTGGCAGGTGCTCTGGTTCCAGCATCACAAGCCGGGCAAGGGCAATGCCGTGGTGCGCACCAAGATCAAGAACGTGCTGACCGGCAAGACGGTGGACAAGACCTTCAACTCCGACTCCAAGGTCGACACCGCCACCGTGGATCGCCGCGAGATGCAGTACCTCTACCACGACGGCGCCGGGTTCGTGTTCATGGACACCACCACCTACGACCAGCTGAGCCTGCCCGATGATGTCGTCGGCGACGCCAAGAACTACCTGCTCGAGGAGCAGACCGCGACCGTCGCCACCCACGAGGGCAACCCGCTGTTCATCGATCTGCCGGCCTCGGTCGAGCTGGTGATCACCTACACCGAACCGGGCCTGCAGGGCGACCGGTCCACCGGTGGCACCAAGCCGGCCACCCTGGAGACCGGCAAGACGATCCAGGTGCCGCTGTTCCTCACCCAGGGCGAGAAGGTCAAGGTCGACACCCGTACCGGTGACTATCTCGGCCGTGTCGGGAACTGATCGGGCCGTGGCCGGCAAGAACGGACGGATCGAGCACGACGGTCTCGAACTCGAGCTGATCGGACCGGCCCCGAACCAGGGGCCGGCCCGCCAGCCGTCCACGCGCACCAAGGCCCGCAAGCGCGCCCTGGACATCCTCTTCGAGGCCGAGTTGCGCGGTATCGACCCGCTGGAGCTGCTCACCGAGCGGCGCAGCGAGGAGAACACCCCGCCGGTGCGGGTCTACACCAGTGAACTGGTGCACGGCGTGGTCGACCACCGCGACGAGATCGACACCGCGATCACCGGTGCACTGCGCCCGGGCTGGACGCTGCAGCGGATGCCGCGCATCGACCGCAACCTGGCCCGGATCGCGCTCTTCGAGGTGCTGCACACCGACCTGGCCGACAAGATCGCGGTCGCCGAGGCGGTCGCGCTGGCCGAGGAGCTGTCCACCGACGACTCGGCGAGCTTCGTCAACGGTCTGCTGGGCACGCTCACCGAGCCGACCGGCTGAGCGTTCTCACACGCCGGATCACCACCCATACCTGGGTGATCGTCGAGGCTGATTCGTCGACATCCACGGTGAGCCACAGTTGCTGGTCGTCGAAGCGGAGCTCAACACCCGCCGCGCCATCGAGCAGCACCGAGCGGCGGTGGGTGAATGCTGGCATCCGTCCGGCTCGGCGCAGACCCTCCAGCAGGCGGAGCACGCGCCGCCGGCCGTGCAGACCGGCGGGTGCGACACCGGCAAGGCCGCCGCCATCGGTCCACACCGAGACCTCGGGGGCAAGCAGGTCGAACAGGCGGTCGAGGTCGCCGCCCGCCACGCCGTCCACGAACCGCTCGACCAGCGCCCGCCGGTCGACCTCGGTCGTCTGGTACCGCGGCTGGCCGGCCCGGACATGGTTCCGTGCCCGGCTGGCCAGTTGCCGGACGGCGGCGGGCTCGCGATCGAGGATCGTGGCGATCTCGCTCAGCGGATAGCCGAACCCCTCGTGCAGCACGAACACGACTCGTTCCAATGGAGAGAGGGTTTCCACGACCTTCATCAGCGCGAACGACAGGTCGTCGCGGGCGACCGCGTGATCCTCGGGCGAGAGCCGGGCGTCCTGCACGATCGGATCCCACAGCTGGATCCGCTTCTCCCGTTCGCTACGCAGCTCGGTCTGCTTGCGGAGGCGTAACGCGCCGTTGGTCACGATCCGAACCAGATACGCCCTGGGGTTCTCGATGGCGCGGTGATCCACAGCGGTCCAACTCAACCACGCGCCCTGGACCACATCCTCGGCATCCACGGCACTGCCCGTGATTCGCCGGGCGATCGCGAGCAACAGACCATGATGCTGGGCAAAGGTCGGATCCATGCCGGCCATTCTGCCTGTCCCCGGTTCGGCCGGGTGGCGCGGCGATGTCACACTTTCGCCCCGGGACGACTCCTGATCGATGACGGCGCGAAGGCGCACGAGACTGGAGGAAATGGTGAAACACATCGTCATCGTCGGCGGTGGTTACGCAGGGGCGACTGCGGCACATTGGATCGCCCGGCTTGGCCGCCAGCGAAGCAGAGTGACCCTGATCAATGAACGTGCCGAGTTCAGCGAGCGAGTGCGGATGCATCAGTTGGCGAGCGGGAAGATCCTCCCGACGCGTCGGTTGGCGGAGCTGAGCGCCCGGGTCCGCCTGATCGTGGGCCGGGTGGAACGGGTCGATCCGGCGGATCGCCGGGTTCTGCTCGCTGGCGGCGGCACGGTGTCCTATGACTCGCTGATCCTGGCCCCGGGAAGCGCGGCCCGGCAACCCGGCTTCGGGGTCTCCGGTCCGCTCCATTCGGTGGCGACCCACCAGGAAGCCCTGCGCCTGCGGACCGCCGTCGCCAGCACCGTCGTCGGCGATCCGGTGACCGTGATCGGGGCGGGGCTGACCGGACTCGAACTCGCGACCGAGCTCAGCGCAGTGGGACATCGGGTCCGGGTGCTGGAGAGTGACACTCTCGCCGCCTGGGCACACCACCGAGCGCGGAGGTGGTTGCGTGCGGAGTTGCCCCGGCTCGGGGTCGAGCTGGTGGCGACGACGGTTCGCGGAGTCGAAGCGGGCCTGCTCCAGACCGACCTCGGTGAGCTGCGGAGTGCCCTGACCGTCTGGGCAGGGGGGTTCGTACCGCCGAAGCTGCTGGGCGACTGCGGGCAGTTGAACGAGCGTGGGCAGCTGATCGTCGATCGGGCCCTCCGGGTCCCCGGCCATCCCGAGGTGCTGGTGGCCGGCGATTCGGCAGGGGTGGTTGATCACGCAGGGCGGCCGTTGCGGATGGCCTGTCAGACGGCGGTGCCGATGGGTGTGCGGGCGGCAGGCAACGCCTTGCGGATCGTCCATGGCCGCCCGGTGCAGCTGTTCCGGATGCGCTATGTGGGAACCAATCTGGCACTCGGGCCGGGCCATGGGCTGACCCAGGTCAGCGACTTCGATGACTCGCCGCTACCGGTGTACTTCACCGGGCCGGCCTCCGCCCGGGTCAAGGAAATCGCGTCCCGCGGCGCGGCCTGGTCAGCGACCGGAGGCTGAGCCTGCGGTGACGGTCTACGCTGACCGGCATGCTGTCGATGGACCTGCCGCTGACGCCGATGTTGGCCCGGGTTGCGGAGCACATTCCGGCGGGGATGGCGTACGAGCCCAAGTGGGACGGCTGGCGCTGTGTGCTGGCCCGCGACGGTGGCGAGGTACGCCTCTGGAGCCGGCACGGTACCGAGCTCACCGCACACTTCCCCGAGCTGGTGGCGGCCGCGGCGGAGCAGTTGCCGGAGCGCTGCGTGGTCGACGGGGAGATCATCATCATCGCCGGCGACCGGTTGGACTACACCCGGCTCGCCGGGCGGCTGGCGGAGGTGAGCCGGGCCGCGACGCTGGCCCGGGAATCGCCCGGCACGTTGCTGATCTTCGATCTGCTGGCACTCGATGAGCACCAGTTGTTCGATCTGCCCTGGGAGGTACGCCGCGAGCTGCTGGAGCAGATCGGCGACGGACTGCAGGCGCCGCTGCTGTTGTCCCCGGTGACCCGCGACGAGGAACTGGCACACGACTGGTTCGACCGCTTCGAGGGGGCCGGACTGGATGGGGTGGTGGCCAAACCGCTCGGTGGCCGGTACGCCCCCGGGCAGCGCGGCTGGCTGAAGATCAAGCACCGCCGGACCGCCGATGTGGTGGTGGCCGGGTACCGGCTGGACCGCACGTCGACCCCGGAACGCCCGCAGCTCGGGTCGCTGCTGCTCGGGCTCTTCGACGAGCAGGACCAGCTGCATGCGGTCGGGGTCTGTGCCGGTTTCCCGGGTGCGATCCGCGGTGAGCTGGCCGAGATGTTCGCCGCCCTGGAGCAGCATCCGGGCGATCCGGCGTACGCAGGGCATCCGTGGAGCCCGCGGTCGGCTGCCCGCACCGGGGTCCGGGTGCCGGACCATGTGACCCGGTGGAGCCGGCCGCGCGACCAGGCCCATCTGATCTGGCCGCCGCTGGTCGCCGAGGTCGGTTTCGACCAGTTGCACGATGAGGTGCGGTTCCGCTCGAACACCCAGTTCCTGCGCTGGCGGGTCGACAAGGACCCGGTGGAGTGCCGCTTCGACCAGCTCGAAGCGCCGGTGCGCTTCGACCTGGCCGCGATCCTGGCCGACGCTACCCCCGACGAGTCGTGAGCACCCACGGGCGGTTCAGGTCCAGCTGAGCCCGGTCCGGGCCGACAGGATCGCGGCGAGCGCACGGAAGCCGCTGGTCGAGTTGACGGCGGCGCCGATCCCGCCGTCGGAGAGCTGGGCCATCCACTCGCCGTTGCCGATGAACCGCAGGGCAGTGATCTCGGAGTAGGGCACCAGCTTCCTGCCCTGCTGGATGCCCTCCGCGGTGAGCGCCACGGTGCCGAAGTGCACGCTCTCACCGTCGGCGAGCAGCTCCTGCATCAACGGCAGATTGGCATCCAGCCACAGCGTCCCGACCTGGTCGGTCACCACGCCGCGGTCGTAGTTGCCGGGGAAGGTGTAGCGGTCCCGGTCGTCACCCAGGGCGATGGAGACCAGCTGCTTCGTCCCCTTGCGGTAGTGGCGTTCCTGCCACCGGGCACCGACGAACGGAATGACCTTGCCGACGGTGTCCCCGCGGACGGTGACCAGCCCGTCACGATAGAGCTGCATCCCGCGGCCGGTGAACGGCAGCGACCACAGGCCACCGACGAGACGATAGAACCCCGCCATGCAGAGCACCGCCGCCACGATGGCCAGCACGATCACCCACCCGGTGCCCATGCCACGCAGATTGCTGTAGAGCAGATATCCCGCCACCAGACCGAGTGGCAGCAGCACCAGGCCGCTGACCAGGGTGGTGACGGTCTTCCCGATCGGGTCGGAGGCCCACCCGATGACGTGGGCACCGAGGTCGGCCTGCTCGGCGGCGGCCCGGGCTGCTGGGGTTTCGGCGATCTCCTGCATCGTGAGCATTCTCCGCGTCGATGGGGTCATCGGCCCCGCCGCTCGGTAGCCTCGGCCGCATGTCTTCCAACCATCCCTCCGGCAATCACCCCTACGACCCCGGTTTCGGTGGCCAGCCCCAGTCCGGGCCGCCCCCCCAGCTGGACCGGATCGCCATCCGCCAGCGGATCGCGATGACCATCAATCGCTATGAGGTCCGGGTGCTGGATGCCAATGGTCAGGAGGGCGCGCTGCTGGCACTGGCCGAGCAGAAGCGTTTCAAGATGAAGGAGCAGATCACCTTCTTCAGCGATGAGACCAGGCAGCGGCCGGTGTTCACCATGAACGCCCGCCAGATCCTCGACGTGGCACCGACCCTGGACATCGCCGACGCCTCCGGTCAGCCGCTGGGCTGGATCCGCAAGGAGTTCGGCGCCTCCTTCATGCGCAGCACCTGGACCGCCGCCGACGCCTGGGGCAATGAGTACACCGGGACCGAGCGGAGCCAGTTCTTCGCGATCCTTCGCCGGGTGATCGATCTCGGCTTCTTCGCGAACTTCTATCACTTCGATTTCACCGCTCCCGACGGGCAGCCGGTGCTGCACCAGTCGCGGGCCACCAGCCTGCGGGACATGTACGCGATCGATCTGCCGGCGTTCAACGGCGGCCACCGGTTGGACTGGCGGCTCGCGGCCGGGATCGGCGTCGCACTGGATGTGATGCAGGCGCGGTGAGCGAGACCGGCGAGGGGTGCGAGGGAAGCGCGGAGCGCTCACAGGAGCAGCCGCGGATCCTGCGCACGCTGCTCACCTCGCAGGTGCTCGGCAGCCTCGGTACCGGGGCGGCCACCTCGCTCGGTTCGATCATCGCCTACCAGGTCACGAGTTCCGAGGCGCTGGCCGGGATCTCGCGGACCGTCGCGCTGCTCTCCACGGCCGCCTTCGGCGTACCGCTGGCGATGCTGGCGGTACGCCGGGGGCGGCGGCCCGCGCTGACCCTGGGTTATGGGCTGTCCTTCCTGGGTGCGGTGCTGCAGGTGCTGGCGATCGCCCGCAGCAGCCTGGTGATCCTGGTGCTCGGGCTGGCGATCTTCGGTGCCGGCCAGGCCGCGGCGCTGCAGGCCCGGTTCGCCGCCACCGACCTGGAGGCGCCCGATCGGCGTACCCGATCGCTGTCGCTGGTGGTCTGGGCGACCACGGTCGGGGTGGTGCTCGGACCGAATCTGGTGCTGCCCGGTGAGCCGCTCGGCCGGGTGCTCGGGCTGCCGCCGATCGGCGGACCCTATGTGATCACCGCCGCCGCGATGCTGGCGGCGACGCTGGTGGTGTGGTTCTGGCTGCGGCCCGATCCGCTGGTTCGGGCCGGGGGAGTGCACGCCGGTGGGGACCGCGGACCGGGGCTGCCGTTGCGGGTGGTGCTGGGGCGGGTGATGGCCGACCCGCTGCCCCGGTTCGCGTTCTGGGCGACCGTGCTGAACCACATGGTGATGGTGGTGGTGATGACCATGTCGGCGGTGCATCTGACCAATCAGCAGCACGCGCTGACCCTGATCGGTCTGACGATTTCACTGCACACGTTGGGAATGTACGCGTTCAGCCCGCTCGTCGGGCGGCTCGCCGAACGGTTCGGGATGGTGCGCTGCCTGCTGTTCGGGCAGGGGTTGAACGCCGTCGCGCTGACGCTGTGCTTCCTGGCCGGCGGGTCGATGACGCTGATCGCGGTCGGGTTGTTCCTGCTGGGGTTGGGTTGGTCGTTCGGGATGGTGTCGGGGTCCGCGCTGCTGACCCGGACGGTCGATCCGGAGGTACGGACCCAGGCGCAGGGTGCCACCGACACCTTCATGAGCCTGTTCGCCGCGCTGGGTGCGGGGGCCGCCGGGCCGGTGATGGCCGGCTTCGGCTTTGCCTGGCTGAGCGTGGTCTCGTTGATCTGCCTGCTGCCGATCCTCGCGCTGGCCACCCGGTTGCCGCGGGTCCGCGGGAGCGAACTGTGATCGCAGCCGGCCGGCGGCACTCGGTCGGTCGGCGTGCCGACGGCACGGTCGTCGCCGTCGGCAACGGTGCGGCGGGGGAGTTACGGGTCGACGACTGGAGCGGGGTGATCGGGGTCGCCGCCGGCAACGTGCACACCGCCCGGAACACCGGCCGCTCACACACGGTGGGGTTGCGCGGGGACGGGACGGTGTTGGCCACCGGCTGGAACGGTGACGGGCAGTGCGAGGTGGCGGGTTGGCGCGGTGTGACCTCGGTGGCTGCGGGCTGGCGGCGTACGCTCGGCGTGCTCGCTGATGGCCGGGTGCTGGCGGCCGGTCGGGGCGCCGAGGGGGCGTGCGAGGTCTCCGGGTGGCGTGGGATCGTCCAGGTTTCCTGCGGTGATTGGCATTCGGTGGGTCTGCGGGCGGATGGGACGGCGGTCGCGGTGGGCAGCGATCAGCGCGGCCAGTGCCGCGTCGGCGAGTGGCGCGAGCTGGTCGCGGTGGCCGCCGGCTATCTGCACACGGTCGGCGTACGCCGCGACGGCACCGTGGTCGCAACCAATGCCGGAGCCTGGGATGTGGCCGGCTGGTGCGACGTCGTGGCGGTGGCCGCGGGCAGCTATCACACCCTCGGGCTGACGGCCGCCGGCCAGGTGCTGGCCGCGGGTTCGAACGACTGCGGTCAGGGTGAGGTCGGGGACTGGGAAGGAATCGTCGCGATCGCCGCCGGTTCCCTGCACTCGTTGGGATTGCGCGCCGACGGGACGGCGCTTGCCACCGGTGACAACGCCGACGGCCAGTGCGATGTCGGCGATTGGACGCTCATCGAGTAGCTCGCGCAGCGAGCGTGTCGAGATGAGCCCACCTGCCATGAGTGCGTCCGGTCAGGCGTTCGGCCCCTGCAGGATGAACCGACTCCGCGAGCGGAGCGCCTCGACAACCTCGGAAGGCGCCTTGTCCGGCGAGCCGGCCGCATAGGGCGGCTGCGGGTCGTACTCGATACCGAGCTGGATCGACTCGGCGACCCGATCACCGGCGATCTTCCCGGCCAGCGTGAGACCCATGTCGATCCCGGAGGACACCCCGGCCGCGGTGAGGTATTTGCCGTCGCTCACCACCCGGTCGTTGACCGGCGTCACGCTCCACTGCTCGAGCTGGTCGAGCGCCAGCCAGTAGGAGGTGGCGCGCCGGCCCCGCAGCAGCCCGGCAGCGGCCAGGATCAGCGAACCCGTGCAGACCGATGTGGTCCACGTGCTCGTCTGATCGACGTCCCGCAGCCACTGGTGGAGAGGACCGTCGGCCATCTGGTCAGCCTGCCCGGGGCCGCCCGGGACCAGCACCACGTCCGGCCGGGGCACGTCGGTGAGGGTGGCGTCGGCGATCAGGCCGAGGCTGCCGGTGTCGTTGCGGATGGGTCCGGGTCGCTCGGCGACGAAGCGGACCGAGGCGCCCGGAAGGTGGTTCAGGACCTCGTACGGGCCGACCGCGTCGAGTGCGGTGAGGCGGTCATACAACAGGATCGCGATCTGCATGATTCTCCATGGTGGTTGGGATCTGACGGGTCTGGAATCGGCGCCGGTACTCGGCCGGTCCCACGCCCAGGCTGCGCAGGAATGCGCGCCGCATCGCTTCCGGCGTACCGAAACCGCAGTGGCGAGCGGTGGTGCCGACGTCGTCGTCGGAGTCCTCGAGGCGGCGGCGTGCGGCCTCCAGGCGGAGCTGGTCGACATAGCGGCCCGGGGAGACGCCGACCTCGGCGGTGAAGGCGCGGGTGAAGTGCCGCGGTGAGAGGTTCGCGCGCTCCGCGAGAGTGTCGATCGACAGATCGGCCTCCGGGTGCTCGGTCATCCAGTGCTGCAGCTCGCGCAGGGGTTCGCGTTCGGCGAACTGGTTGGCGAGCTGGACGCTGAACTGCGCCTGGCTGCCGGGGCGGCGCAGGAAGACCACCAGGTGCCGGGCGATGTCCAGTGCGGCTGCACGACCGAGGTGCTGCTCCACGAGCGCCAACGCGAGGTCGATGCCGGAGGTCACCCCGGCCGAGGTCGCGAGATCTCCATCCAGGATGTAGATCGGGTCGGATTCGACCTGGATGTCGGGGAAGCGCTCGGCGAGGACATCGCAATAGCTCCAATGCGTCGTCGCGCGTCGACCGGCGAGCAGGCCGGCTTCGGCCAGCAGGAAGGCCCCGGTGCAGACCGAGGCGATCCGGGCCGCCGCCGGTCCGTGCTTCGCCAGCCAGTCGATCAGGGCGCGCGATGGCTGACGGGTGCCCTGACCTCCGGGGACGACCAGCAGGTCCGGCGGATCCAGCGTGCTCAGGTCGCGATCGGGTGTGATCTGCAGCCCGCTCGAGGTGCGCACCGCCGCTCCGCCAAGACTCGCGGTCGTGAGCGTGTACGCCGGCTCGCGACCCTGCGCGCGCTGCCACTGGTTGGCACCGGCGAACACCTCGAGCGGCCCGGTGACATCCAGGCTCTGCACACCCTCGAAGAGGACGAGGTGGACCGCACTCGTTCGCATGCCATCATGCTTGCCCACCCGACTCATGTCCACAACGTCGAATAACCCACCTTTTCAGCCATCAAGCAGCTTGGGCGGCGCGCGGCTGCAGTCGCGCCACCCTGCGCAACTGCAGGTCATCGCCGGCGTGTCGACCAAACGCCGGAGGCAAGCCACCCCACGGGTGCGAGCCCCGGTCAGGTCTCGCCCGAAGCACCCCACCGGCAGACGACATAGGAGCATCGAGATGAACCGTCAATGGTCGTCCTCGCCGATCGGGTGTTGCCGCAGGCGATGACGCAGATGCCGTCGAGGGCGACGGTCCCGGTCCAGGGCCTTCGGTGGCAAGAACTCCGGCAGGCGGTCCTCGGGGTTGAGTCGGACCTCCCAGCGGTTCTCGTTGTGGAGTTGGCTTCCGGAAGGCTCGACGAGGGCGTGGTGGTACGGGCAGAGCAGCACACCGTTGTCGAGGCTGGTCGGGCCGCCACATCGAAACGGTCTGATGTGGTGGGCGTCGCAGCGGCGGGCGGATTGATCACAGCCGGGGAAGATGCAGCCGCCGTCGCGGGCAACGAGCGCGGCCCGGAGCTCGCCGTCGAAGAATCGATGCAGCTGCCCGACATCCAACGGGATGCCATGGCTGTTGAGGACCATCGGGATGATCTCGGCATCGCAGGCGAGCAGGCGGAGGTGCTGGGCCGACATCGGCCCCGCATTGGTATCGGTGCAGCCGATCCCACGGCGGAGGGTCTGGATATCCACGGTCACGTTGAGCCGGGCCCGGTCCGAACCGCGGGCGGGCGACCGATTGGCGTCCGCGTACGCCTCGGCGAGCTCCAGCAGCGCGTCCGCACGGCGCATCGCGCGCGACGGCCGGCCGCCGCACAGCCCGCAGGAGGGGCCGGTGCAGTACGACCCGCACAGAGGTGCCTCATCACTCGTGGTCCTGTCGACCAGGGAATCCAGCAACGCCGCGAACTTCTCACCCTCCGCGGCGGGGACCCGGCCTTTGATGAGCGTCGAACCCATGCCGTCGGGGCGGAGATGCAGCTCGCGGTTGCGGCGGGCGCTGCGTTCCTCGTGTTCGAGGCGGTGTTCGAGCAGGGTGTCGGCGTGGTCGGGGTCGATGAGCTCGACCAGCCGGTTGCCGACGACCGCGAGCTCGCTCGGGTCAAGTTGTCGGGCCTGCGCGACCATGGTGCGCTGGGCGGCCGTTTCCTTGCTGGGTGCCAGATCCGGCGGCAGATGCTTCAGCGCGGTGAGGATCACCGTCGCCTGCCGTGGTGAGATCGTGGCGTCGGCCAGTGCCCGCCAGACGACCGGTGCGTTCACGGTACCGATGGCTTCGCGGAGTACGCCGGCGGCGTGGTTGCCGGCGTAGCCATGGCGTTCCCGCATCCAGGTGGTGGTCCGGATGCCGTGGACCCGCTGGCTGGCATCCCGGCTATCGATGCTCGACAGGGTGCGAACGGTCAGGGCGTGGGTGCGGGCGCTCAGCCGTTCGGTGACTTCACCGAGCCGAAGCAGTTGCTCGTCGGTGAGCAGCTCATCGCCGTCGGCAAGTGCGCGGCGCAACAGCTCGTCGACCGTATCGACGGTCTCGAGGAGAGTGGCCGCGTTGCCGTTCATACCCCCTATTCAACAGAAGGGGTCTGACAGTTTTCGCCCGGATTCGCCGCAGTGGAAGGAAATCGCGAATCTGTGGACAACTTTTCGATGCCGGCCGGTTCATCTCGACACGCCGGCCATTGCTACGCTTCGCTACGCATGACCGGCTACTCGATGAACGTGGCACGACGTGGCTTCGACTCGCTCATTCCTCGCTCGCTCAACCGGCGTACCGGCCTCAGGGGAGGTCGGCGATCAGCGCGTTGACGCGCTCGGGGGCGTACACGGTCTTGTTCACCAGCCAGACCAACCCGAGGGTGCCGGCGAGCGCGCCCTGGGAGCCCGGGCGCAGCACGGTGTTCTCGTTCACCCGGTGCAGCGTGAAGTCGCGGATCGCGGTGGCCAGCCGATCGCTGATCCATGGGTGCCGCCCCAGGTAGCCACCGAAGACGACCTCGTCGGGGTTGAGCGTCTGCACCAACCCGGCCAGCGTGTGCCCGAAGGTGCGGATCGCGGTGTCGAACCACTCGGTGACCTCGGGATCCCCGGCATCGAGCAACTCGATCGCATCGGTCAGCGTGTCCACCCGGCCGGAAAGGTCGCGCAACAAGGCATTCCCGGAGGTGTACGCCGCCAGGCAGCCGTGATTCCCGCAGGTGCACAGCGGCCCGCCGTCGGAGAGCCGCAGGTGTCCGATGTCCCCGGTCGCGCCGATCGAACCGCGCAGCATCTGACCATGCGTGACCACCCCGGCCCCCAGGCCCGAGGCGTACTTGATGCCGAGGAAGATCCCGTCCCGACCGCCCGCCGCGGCGTACTCGCCGAGGGTCAGCACCCGGGCATCGTTCTCGACACAGGTCGGCACCTTGAAGCGTCGCACCAGATCATCGACCAGGGGATAGCCCGCATCGGGCATCGCCACCGTCGGCCACCGGACATCCCCCGGTGCCTGCACCGGCGCCGGAATGCCCAGCCCGACGCCGATCAGCCGCCCACTCTGTTCGGCGAGCAGGGGATCGGCGACCGAGGACAACCGGGCCAGCAACTCGGCCGGGCCGGGATGCTCGAGTGTCACCTCCGTGCCGGCGAGCACGGTCCCGTCCAACCGGCACACCGAGACCGTCGCCCGGGTCTGGCCGACATCGAGGGTGAGCACCAACCGATCCCGGTCGTCGAACCGCACCAGCTTCGGCGGCCGGCCGCCCGACGAGGACTCCTGGCCGGCCTCGTGGATCAATCCGGCCCGCTCCAACAGGTCCAGCCGCTGGTACAGGGTGGACCGCGACATCCCGGTGACCTGCAGCAGATCCTGGCGAGTGATGCCGTCGGCCTCGCGGATCTCCTGCAGCAGCGCGCCACAACTCGCCGCGCCGCGCGGCTCGATCCCTCGCTCGCCCACCGGCAACCTCCCTCGGCCCGACCGAGTGCCAACTCGGTCGTTGGACAGTCTCCCCGGTGGGTAACGATCGTGCACACGCAGGCCACGGGGGATTGACGATCCATCCTCCACCTGCTTATGTTTCAGCGCAAGACAGAAGTTGAAGGGGCACCAACTACGTCAGGAGACAAAGATGTCGAATCCCGCCAGCATTTCCCGTCGGCGCGTTCTCGGCCTCGGCCTCGGCGCGGCCGCCACCATCCCGTTCGCGGGCGCGCTCGCCGGCTGTGCCGGCGCCTCGACCACCGGCGGTGGCGGTGGTGCCGGTTCGATGCAGTTCTACGGCACCCAGTTCAGCCAGGTCGAGGAGAAGCAGCGCTACGAGGCGATCGTCAAACAGTTCCTGACCGACCCGCCGGTGAGCTACAACGTCGCCCCGTCGACCAGCGAGTTCCTGACCCAGATCAAGACCCAGGTGCAGGCCAACAAGGTCGCCTTCGACCTGGTGGGGGGGCTCTACGGCGACCTCGCTCCGGTCGCCGACCAGTTGGAGGACGTCAGCGACCTGACCGGCGCCGCGACCGCCGCCGGCGTACCCGAGGACCTGATCCAGCTCGGCAAGCTGAACGGCTCCACCCAGAAGTTCATCCCCTGGATGCAGGCCACCTATGTGGTCGCGGTGAACAAGAAGGCGCTGCAGTGGCTGCCGGCCGGCGCCGACGTCAACAACCTGACCTACGACCAGTTCCTGGCGTGGGCGAAGGCGGCCCAGGCCGCGAACGGTGGCAAGGGCGTGTTCGGGCTGCCCTGCGGGCCGAAGGGCCTCTACCACCGCTTCTTCCAGGGCTACCTGCTGCCCAGCTTCACCGGCGGCCAGATCACCACCTTCGCCGGCCCGGATGCCCAGCAGGCATGGTCGTACATGAAGGAACTCTGGGCGGCGATGAACCCGGCCTCCACCAACTACGACAACATGCAGGACCCGCTGGCCAGCGGTGAGGTGCTGGTCGCCTGGGACCACGTCGCGCGGCTCGTCGGCGCACCCAAGGCCAAGCCGGAGGACTGGGTGATGGTGCCCGCACCGACCGGGCCCAAGGGTCTCGGCTACATGCTGATCGTGGCCGGCCTGGCCATCCCCAAGGGTGGCGACCGCACGAAGGCCAACAAGACCATCGAGTCGTTGCTCAAGGCCGATGTCCAGAACGCGACCCTGAAGGAGAACGCGTTCTTCCCCGTCATCAAGGGAGATCCGCCCGCCGACCTGCCGCCGGCGGTCAAGCTCGAATCCGCCGCGGTGACCGCACAGCAGAACAACCCCAAGGCGATCGTCGCGCTGCCCCCGGTCGGTGTCGGCGCCAAGGACGCCGAGCTCGGTCAGGCCTTCAAGGACACGTTCACCCAGATCTGCCTGCAGAACAAGCCGATCCCCGAGGTGATCGCGAACCAGGCCAACGTGATCCAGAAGATCCTCGATGAGGTCAAGGTGCCCTGCTGGGCGCCCGATCCGAGCAGCAACGGTCAGCCCTGCAAGGTGGGCTGATGGCGTCGACCGCAACCGTCAGCCGATCGACGCAACCAGCAGCACCGCGTCGCGGCGGACGGCCCCGTTCGCGCAGCACCTCGGCCTGGTTGTTGATCCTGCCGTCGGTGCTCTACATGCTGCTGCTCTTCGCCTATCCCATGGTGATGGGCATCGTCGCCGCCTTCACCGGCTCCGACGGGTTCACCATGGACCACTGGCAGCGGATGGTCAGTGACGCCAAGTTCTGGCCCGCGGTGCGCAACACGCTGCTGCTGATCGTTGTGGTGATCCCGCTGCAGTTCGTCTTCGCCCTGACGATGGCGCTGCTGCTGCAGGCCCGCCCTAAGTTCAGCGGCTTCTACTTCTATCTCTGGGCGGTGCCGCTGGCGGTCTCCGATCTGGCCGCCGGCCTGGTCTGGCTGTCGATCTTCGCCGATCGTGGCTACCTGAACTCGGTGCTCACCAACCTCGGGCTGCCGACGGTGTCCTGGCTGAACTACCAGAGCACTTCGACGATGTTCCTGGCGGTCGTGCTGGCCGAGATCTGGCGGGCCACCTCGCTGGTGCTGGTGATCGTCGTCTCCGGTATGCAAGGGATTCCGAAGGATTATGACGAGGCGGCCGCGGTCTTCGGGGCGGGCTACTTCACCCGGCTCCGGCAGGTCACCCTGCCGCTGCTGCGCCCCTCGCTGCAGGTGGCGCTGATCCTGCGGACGATCCTGGCCTTCCAGACCTTCGCGGTCGCCCAGGCCCTCACCGGGGAGAGTTTCCCGCTGCTGGTGGGGGAGACCTATCGCTGGTACGCCAGCCTGCAGAATCCCAATGTGGCCTCGGCGTACGCCCTGGTGATCATGGCGATCTCGATGCTCACCGCGGTCATCTATCTGCGTGCGCTGCGGGACCAGTCCCGGGAGGTGACCCGATGAGCACGACCCAGTCAGAGGCTCGGACTCCCGCCGCCGGCGGTGGCGCCGGGCGGATCCAGGTCGACAAGAAGCCGCTGCAGGCACTGAAGCGCCGACGGGCCTGGCTGCAGGTCGCCTGCATCGCGGTGTCGCTGTTCATGTTCGTGCCCATCTATCTGATCGCGGTGGCCGCATTCAGCTCCCGGGAAGGGCTGAACACCTTCCCGCAGGCGCTCTGGCCGAAGTACTTCTCGACCGAGACGATGAGCACCTTCCTGGCCTCCTCGGGCATCATCGGCGGGCTGATCAACTCGCTCTACGTCGGCATCGGTACGCTCATCCTCTCCTCGGTGGTCGGCGCGCCGGCGGGGTACGCGATCGCCCGTTTCGCCTTCCGTGGCAAGGATCCCTACCAGTTGTTCCTGCTGTTCACCCGGGCACTGCCGATCGTGGTGCTCTCGGTGCCGCTGGCCCAGCTGTTCCTCACCGTCGGCATCTACGACACCCCGCTCGCGGTGATCCTGCTGCACTCGGCGCTGTCGTTGCCGACCACCATCCTGATCACCTCCAGCGTCTTCCTGGCGGTGCCGGTGGATGCGGAGGAGGCGGCCCGGATCTTCGGCTGCAGCCCGGTCAAGGCGTTCCTGAAGGTGGTGCTGCCGCTGGCCCTGCCGGGCATGGCGGCGGCGTCGATCTTCACCTTCGTCGGTTCCTGGAACGAGGTCCTCGGTGCCACCATCCTGACCTTCACCCAGCGCACGCTGCCGGCCCAGGTGCTGAGCTCGCTGTCGGATTCGCCGCTGGCGTTCCGCTTCGCGGGCGGCCTGTTCCTGGTCATTCCCGCGCTGATCTTCATCGCGATCATGCGCAAGTACCTGCTCAACATGTGGGGCACGACCATCCGCTGACGCGGAGGCGTACCCGAAACACGGAGGATGAGATGGCTGACATCCAGATCGAGGACCTGGTCAAGGTCTACCCCGGCTCGACCGAGCGGGCCACCGACAACGTCTCGTTGCACATCACCGACGGCGACTTCATGGTGCTGCTCGGCCCCTCGGGCTGTGGCAAGACGACGCTGCTGCGGATGATCGCGGGGCTGGAACTGCCCAGCGCGGGTGCGATCGCGATCGGTGGCCGAGACGTCACCTACATGCCGGTGCACAAGCGGAACCTGTCGATGGTGTTCCAGTCCTATGCGGTGTTCCCGCACCGCCGGGTGCGGCACAACATCGCCTTCGGCCTTGTCCAGCAGAAGATGCCGAAGGATGAGATCGAGAAGAAGGTCGCCTGGGCTGCGGATCTGTTGCAGCTCACGCCCTATCTGGACCGATTCCCCGCCCAGCTCTCCGGTGGCCAGCGGCAGCGGGTGGCCGTGGCGCGTGCGATCGTGGTGGATGCCGATGTGCTGCTGATGGACGAGCCGCTGTCGAACCTGGATGCCCTGCTGCGGTTGGAATTCCGGGCCGAGCTGAAGCGGATCGTCGACGAGCTCGGCACCACCACCGTCTACGTCACCCACGACCAGTCCGAGGCGCTCTCGCTCGGTGACAAGGTGGCGGTGATGCGCAAGGGCAAGGTCGTCCAGCTCGACACCCCGCTGAACATCTACGACCACCCGGCCGACACCTTCGTCGGCGGCTTCATCGGTTCGCCGCCGATGAACTTCCTGGACGGCCAGGTCACCCGGGACGGGCAGTCGGTGCAGATCGGCGAGCACAGCCTGCACCTGCCCGCCGGCAGCGGACTGAGCGGCCCGGTCCGGCTCGGCGTCCGCGCGGAGGCGATCCGGATCACCGAACCCGGCACACCGGGTGCGCTGGCCGGGACCGTGCTGGTTGCCGAACCCCTCGGCTCGCACAACCTGCTCACCGTCGAGGTGGCCAGCGGTGCCGGCGGAGACGCGGCGCCCGCGACCATCAAGGTGCAGACCGAACCGACCGTGCGCGTGCAGGCGGGGGAGCAGGTCGCCCTCGCGCTCGCCCCCGAGGCCATCCGGCTCTACGATCCCGAATCCGGGATGGGCTGGGATCTCAGCGGGACCGGTGGCGCCCGCACCGTCACCCAGGGAGCGGCCTCGTGAGCTCTGCACCGCCCCGCCTGACCAGCGACACCGAACTGCTGGAGTCCGCGTCCGCGGTGTTGCGCGACAACGACCTGGGTTCGATGATCAAGGCCGGTCCGAGCCTCTATCCGCACCAATGGTCCTGGGACGCGGCCTTCGTGGCCATCGGCCTGGCGCAGCTGTCGGTGCCGCGGGCCCTGGCCGAGTTGGGCACCGTGCTCGCCGGACAGTGGACCACCGGGATGCTGCCGCACATCATCTTCTCCGACGAGCCCGGCTACTTCCCCGACTTCGACGACTGGGGGACCGCCAACGCGGTCGGGCTGCCGCCGGGCGTACGCAGCTCCGGAATCTGCCAGCCCCCGGTGCACGCCATCGCCCTCGACCTGGTGCTGGATCAGGCCCGGCGAGCCGGCGGGGCGAACCGGCGGATCGCCGAGGAGTTCGCCGCCGAGGCACTGCCCAAGCTGGCCCGCTGGCACGAGTGGCTGTCCACCGCCCGCGGCTATGACGACGTCGTCGAGATCCACCACGGTTGGGAATCCGGGATGGACAACTCGCCGCGCTGGGATCAGGTGTACGCCGCGGTGGACACCTCCAGGCGCCTCGAGTTCGAACGCCTCGACCTGAACCACGCGGCGGCCGCCGAGCGGCCCACCGACGACGAATACCAGCGATACATCACCCTGATCGAGCAGATGAAGAGCGTCCGCTTCGACGACACCCGGGTCAAGGAGGTGCTCGACTTCCGCGTCACCGACGTCTTCCTCTCCGCGATCCTGGTGCTGGCCGCCGAATCGCTGGCCCGGATCGCCACCGATCTCGGGCACCCCGAGGTGGCCGAGGTGGAACGCGCCCGCGCCGAACGCACCCGAGCCGGCGTACTGGCCACCATCGACCCCGACACCGGCTTGTGCCGCGACTTCGACATCCGCGCCAACCGCTGGCTGGACACCGAGACGATGGGCGGTTTCGCCGCGGTGCTGATGGGCGGGGACGACCCGGGGACCGTCCGGCAGCGCGAGCTGCTGCGCGGGGAACGCTGGTGCGGGCATCCGGAGATGGCGTTCTGGTTGCCGCCGACGGTCAGCCTCGATTCGCCCGAGCTGAAACCGCGGGAGTACTGGCGGGGCCCGGTCTGGCCGGTGATGAACTGGCTGTTCTCCTGGACCGCGCTGCGCTCCGGGCACCGCGAGGATGCGCTGCGCTGGCGGGCCGCCGGCCTCGACCAGCTCCGCGACCTGACCTTCGGCGAATACTACGAACCCCGCACCGGGGAGACCCTGGGCAGCCCGCAGCAGTCCTGGTCCGCGATGGCCGCCATCGACTGGCTCTCCCACCCACGGTGGAGCTGACACCCTGCGCGTTCCTCGAGTAGGCCGCTTGCGGCCGTACCTGCCACGTTCCTCGAGTAGGCCGCTTGCGGCCGTGTCGAGAGGAACCGGTTCATCTCGACACGCAATCCCGGCGCCGCTTCGCTCTGCCGGGATTGCTACTCGATGCACGTGGGGTACCAGCCGAGGACCTCGGCGGCGCGGGAGCAGTCGAAGGCGGCCTGATTTCCGCGCAGCTCCCGGCGCCGCGGGACATCGGGGCACCAGGTGTCCAGCAGTTCCTCGATGGGTTGGCCGGCGCGGGTGTCGGCGGCGGTGATCAGCAACACCTGGTACCTGCCATGGCCGGGTTTCGGGTCGAGGGCCAGCACACAGGCCCGGGCGGCGTCGCCGAGTTCCACATAGCCCCACAGGTTCCGGGCATCGTCGGGACCGACCGGTTCGCCGCGCAATCGGCGTACCTCCTCGGCGGTGATGATCCACTGGAACCGCAGCGCGGTCACCGTCATGCCGCGCCGGGCATACATCGCACCCATCCGCTCCAGCACGTCCTTGCTCAGCGCATAGGGGTCGACATAGTCCAGCGGGGTGTCCTCGTCGACCGGTACATAGGCGTGCGGGATCGGCTCCGGAGCCCAGGCCGTGCCGTAGATCGACCCGCTGGAGGCCAGCACCGCCGTCCGGATCCCGGCCCGCCAGGCCTGCTCCAGCGCATTGAGGGTCGACATCACGTTGTTGTGCACCAGATGCTCGGGTTGCTGACCCTCAGGGCTCGGGATCGCGGCGCAGTGCACGATCGCCTGGCAGCCGCGCATCGACCGCGCCACCTGCTCGGCATCCAGCAGATTCACCGGCGTACCGCTGCGGACATCCGCCTCGACCACCTCGTGCCCCGCCGCCCGCAACTGCCGGGCCACCTCGCCGCCGAGCTTCCCGCTGGTACCACTCACCCAGATCCGCATGGGTTTCACCGTAGATGGCCCCGTGCGTGAGCGGACTCACACCCGGGTACGCCGCCCAGCGGTCGGCGCGGATGCGGGCCGCGGGAGGTGAGTACGTTAGGCTGGGGCAGATTTGGAGCCAACCTTTAAGTCCTGTCCCGTGAGGCAGGAAAGGACGGTCACACACGCATGACACAGCAGAACTCTGCCACCGCGATCCTCGTTCTGGAGGACGGTCGGACGTTCACCGGGCGCCGTTACGGCGCAGCCGGGGAGACCTTCGGCGAGGCGGTCTTCGTGACCGCGATGTCGGGTTACCAGGAGACGCTCACCGATCCCAGCTATCGCCGCCAGGTGGTGATCCAGACCGCGCCGCACATCGGCAACACCGGTTGGAACGACGAGGACGACGAGTCGAGCCAGATCTGGGTAGCCGGTTACGTGGTCCGCGACGCCGCCCGGATGCCGTCGAGCTGGCGCTCCCGCCGCTCCCTCGATGAGGAACTCGCCAGCCAGGGCATCGTCGGCATCAGCGACGTCGACACCCGCGCGCTGACCCGGCATCTGCGCGAGCGCGGCGCGATGCGGGTCGGCATCTCCAGCACCGAGACCGATCCACAGGCGCTGCTGCGCCGGGTCAAGGAGCAGCCGTCGATGGCCGGCGCGAACCTGGTCGGCGAGGTGACCGTCCCCGAGGCCTATGTGATCCCGGCCGAGGGCACGAAGCGGTTCACCGTGGCCGCCATCGACCTGGGCATCAAGACGATGACCCCGCGCCGGATGGCCGAGCGAGGCATCGAGGTGCACGTGCTGCCCGCCACGGCCACGTACGCCCAGGTGCGCGCGACCGGCGCGGACGGGCTGTTCTTCTCCAACGGCCCCGGCGATCCGTCGACGATGGACGATGCCGTCGCCCTGCTCACCGAGGCGCTGGACGATGGGATGCCGTTCTTCGGGATCTGCTTCGGCAACCAGGTCTTCGGCCGCACGCTCGGCTTCGGCACCTACAAGCTGAAATACGGTCACCGTGGCATCAACCAGCCGGTGCTGGACCGCTCGACCGGCAAGGTCGAGGTCACCGCCCACAACCACGGCTTCGCGGTCGACGCGCCGCTGGATCGGGACACCGAGACCCGTTGGGGTGCCGCCCGGGTCAGCCACATCGGGCTCAACGACAACGTCGTGGAGGGCCTCGAGCTGCGCGATGCCAACGACCACCTGAAGGCGTTCTCGGTGCAGTACCACCCCGAGGCCGCCGCCGGCCCGCACGATGCGGCGTACCTGTTCGACCGGTTCACCGACGTGCTGTCCACCAACCAAGCGCTGAACGAGGGAAGGGCCTGACGTGGGCAAGCGGGACGACATCAAGTCGATCATGGTGATCGGCTCCGGGCCGATCGTGATCGGTCAGGCCTGCGAGTTCGACTACTCGGGCACCCAGGCCTGTCGGGTGCTGCGCGAGGAGGGCTACCGGGTGATCCTGGTGAACTCCAACCCGGCGACGATCATGACCGATCCTGAGTTCGCCGACGCCACCTACGTCGAGCCGATCACCCCCGACTACGTGGAGAAGGTGATCGCGACCGAGCGGCCGGATGCGCTGCTGGCCACCCTGGGCGGGCAGACCGCGCTGAACGCCGCCGTGGCCCTGCACGACAACGGGGTGCTGGAGCGTTACGGGGTCGAGCTGATCGGTGCCTCGGTGGAGGCGATCCAGCGCGGTGAGAACCGCGAGGAGTTCAAGGAGATCGTTCAGGCGTTGGACATCCCGGGTGGTGGCGCCGAGGTCGCCCGCTCGCTGATCTGCCACACCATGGACGAGGTGCTCGCCGCAGCCGATGAGCTCGGCTATCCCTGCGTGGTACGCCCCAGCTTCACCATGGGCGGGGTCGGCTCCGGGTTCGCCCACGACGAGGACGAGCTGCGGCGGATCGCCGGCACCGGCCTGGCCGCCAGCCCGGTCACCGAGGTGCTGATCGAGGAATCCATTCTGGGCTGGAAGGAATACGAGCTCGAGGTGATGCGCGACACCAGCGACAACGTGGTGATCGTCTGCTCCATCGAGAACTTCGACCCGATGGGTGTGCACACTGGTGACTCGATCACCGTCGCCCCGGCGATGACGCTGACCGACCGTGAATACCAGCGGATGCGAGATGTCGGCATCGGCATCATCCGCGCGGTCGGCGTGGATACCGGCGGCTGCAACATCCAGTTCGCGATCAACCCCGACGACGGCCGGATGATCGTCATCGAGATGAACCCGCGGGTGTCCCGCTCCAGCGCGCTCGCCTCCAAGGCGACCGGTTTCCCGATCGCCAAGATCGCCGCCAAGGTGGCGATCGGCTACACCCTCGACGAGATCCGCAACGACATCACCCAGGAGACCCCGGCCAGCTTCGAACCCGCGCTGGACTACGTGGTGGTGAAGATCCCGCGATTCGCGTTCGAGAAGTTCCCCTCCGCCGAGGACACCTTGACCACGCACATGAAGTCGGTCGGTGAGGCGATGGCGATCGGCCGCAACTTCACCGAGGCCCTCGGCAAGGCGCTGCGCTCGCTGGAGGACCCCCGGGCCCGATTCGACTTCGCCGCCCCGGTCACCGAATCGGTGGAATCCCTGCTGCAGCGGGCATCCCGGCCGCACGACGGCCGGCTGATCCTGCTGTTCAAGGCGCTGCGCGCCGGCGCCACCGCCGAGCAGCTGCACGAGGCCACCGGTATCGACCCCTGGTTCTGCGACCAGCTGGTGCTGATCAACGAGGTCGCCGACGAGGTGATCGCCGCCGACGAGCTGACCCCGGAGCTGCTCCGGCACGCCAAGCGGCACGGCTTCTCCGACGCCCAGCTCGCGGCCATGCGGCACCTGCCGGTGGACGTCGTCCGCGGCGTCCGATGGGCGCTGGGCGTGCGCCCGGTCTTCAAGACCGTGGACACCTGCGCCGCCGAGTTCGCCGCCCGGACGCCCTACCACTACTCCAGCTACGACGAAGAGACGGAGGTCGTCCCGCGGGAGAAGCCGGCGGTGCTGATCCTGGGCTCGGGTCCGAACCGGATCGGGCAGGGCATCGAGTTCGACTATTCCTGTGTGCACGCGTCGATGGCGCTGTCCGCCGCCGGTTACGAGACCATCATGGTCAACTGCAACCCCGAGACCGTCTCCACCGATTACGACACCTCCGACCGGCTCTACTTCGAGCCGCTCACCCTGGAGGACGTGCTCGAGGTGGTGCACGCCGAACGGCAGGCCGGCCCGATCGCCGGGGTGATCGTCCAGCTCGGCGGGCAGACCCCGCTCGGCCTGGCCCAGGCACTCAAGGACGCCGGCGTACCGATCGTCGGCACCAGCCCGGAGGCCATCCACCTGGCCGAGGAGCGCGGTGCCTTCGGCCGGGTCCTCGACGAGGCCTCGCTGCCCGCACCCAAGCACGGGATGGCGAGCACCTTCGACGAGGCCCGCCGCATCGCCACCGAGATCGGTTATCCGGTGCTGGTCCGGCCCTCCTATGTGCTGGGCGGACGCGGCATGGAGATCGTCTACGACGAGGAGTCGCTGGCCGGTTACATCCGCCGCTCCACCCAGATCTCGCCGGAGCACCCGGTGCTGGTGGATCGCTTCCTCGATGACGCGGTCGAGATCGACGTGGACGCCCTCTACGACGGCACCGATCTCTATCTGGGCGGGATCATGGAACACATCGAGGAGGCCGGCGTGCACTCCGGCGACTCGGCCTGTGCGCTCCCGCCGATCACCCTCGGCGAGGAGGTGGTGGACAAGATCCGCACCTCGACCGAGGCGATCGCCCGCGGCGTCGGCGTACGCGGACTGCTGAACATCCAGTACGCCCTGGCCGGTGACACGCTGTATGTGCTGGAGGCCAACCCGCGGGCCTCGCGGACGGTGCCGTTCGTCTCCAAGGCGACCAACACCCAGCTCGCCAAGGCCGCCGCCCGGATCATGCTCGGCACCACGATCGCCGAACTGCGCGCCGAGGGCGTGCTGCGCGCCGACGGCGACGGCTCGGTGGTCCGCCCCGGGGCGCCGTTGGCGGTCAAGGAAGCGGTGATGCCGTTCAACCGGTTCCGCACCCCCGAGGGCAGCTCGGTGGACACCATCCTCGGCCCGGAGATGAAGTCCACCGGTGAGGTGATGGGGCTGGCGGAGAACTTCGGTGTCGCCTTCGCCAAGAGCCAGGCGGCGGCCAACGGCCCGTTGCCCGACGGCGGCACGGTGTTCGTGTCCGCGGCCAACCGGGACAAGCGGCACGCGATCTTCCCGATCAAACGGCTCGCCGATCTGGGCTTCACCATCCTGGCCACCGCCGGCACGGCCTCGGTGCTGCGCCGCAACGGGGTCGCGGTGACCGAGGTGCGCAAGCACACCCAGGGCCCGGGCCCGAACGGCGAGCCGACGATCACCCAGCTGATCGGGGAGGACAAGGTCGACCTGATCTTCAACACCCCGCACGGTGCGGTGACCGTGGACGGGGCACCGCGCGCCGACGGATACGAGATCCGGACCGCCGCCGTCCGGCACAACGTGCCCTCGATCACCACCGTGCAGGGGCTCGGTGCCGCGGTGCAGGGGATCGAGGCGCTGCGCGTCGGCGGCATAGAGGTGCGGTCCCTGCAGGACTGGGCGGTCGCCGCGGAACGCTCGGTCGCCGACGATGCGAACGCCGATGCCGAGGCAGCGGCGGGGGACACTGAACCGGACCGCTCCTCGGACCGGGAGCCGCAGGGAGCCGCGCGGTCGTGACCGATCTCCGGATTCCCCTGCTGGACAACGGATTCCGGCGTTTGTTGCGGCCAGCGCTGTTCGCCTCCGGCGGGGGAGACCCCGAGATCGCGCACGAACGCACGCTGCGTCAGGTGGCGACGCTGGCCAAGGTCGCCCCGCTGCGCAAGCTTGCCGGCGCCCTGCATCCCAAGCCGACGCGCGGGGTCCGGGTGGCGGGGATCGACTTTCCCGGACCGGTCGGGCTGGCCGCCGGCCTGGACAAGTTCGCTGTCGGCGTACCGGCCTGGTCGGCGCTCGGTTTCTCGCACGTCGAACTCGGCACCGTGACCGCGCATGCCCAACCCGGCAACGAGAAGCCGCGGTTGTTCCGTGCCGTCGAGTCGCGCGCGATCATCAACCGGATGGGCTTCAACAACCCCGGGGCGGCCGCGATGGCGGCGAGTCTGGAGCGTTTCGGCGTACGCCGCGGCAACCGGGTCGCCGGGATCCCGTTGGGCATCTCGCTCGGCAAGTCCAAGGTGACCCCGTTGGCGGAGGCGGTCACCGATTACCTGACCAGCTTCGGATTGCTCGCGCCCTACGCCGACTACATCGCGATCAACGTCTCCTCCCCGAACACCCCGGGCCTGCGTACCCTCCAGGACGCCTCGGCCCTCCGTGACCTGCTCGGTGCGCTGACCGCCCACACGATGGCTGAGCGAGCGAGGAACGAGCGAGACGAAGCCACCGCCCCCACACGTTCCCTGAGCGAGGAGCGCAGCGCCCCCACATGTTCCCTGAGCGAGGAGCGCAGCGACGAGTCGAAGGGACCCGGCTTCGACTCGCTCGTTCCTCGCTCGCTCAACCGGCGTTCGGATGGCCCCGTGCCGATCTTCGTCAAGGTCGCCCCGGATCTGACCTTCGACGCCCTGGAGGATCTGCTCGCGGTCTGCACCGAGCAGGGTGCCAGCGGGTTGATCGCCACCAACACCACGCTCGCCCGCGACGGATTGGTCGGGAGGGACCGGGCGTTGGCCGACCAGGCGGGCGGTCTGTCGGGTGCCCCGCTCACCCAGCGATCCCGCGAGGTCGTCGGCTGGCTGGCCGAACGCACCGAGCTGCCGATCATCGGGGTCGGCGGCATCATGTCCGCCGACGATGCCCGCGCGATGCTGGATGCCGGTGCGGCACTGCTGCAGCTCTACACCGGCTACATCTACGGCGGACCCGCACTCGTGGGCCGGATCAACCAGCTCACGATGAACCAGTTGGGGGAGCGATGACCGAAACATTCGGGGTACGCCTGGCGGCCGCGATCGAGCAGCGGGGCCGGCTCTGCGTCGGCATCGACCCGCATGCGCAGCTGCTGGCTGCCTGGGGTCTGACCCAGGATGCCGCCGGGCTGGAGTCGTTCGCCCGCGGCACCGTCGAGGCGCTCGGTGGCACGGTGACGATCTTCAAACCGCAGTCGGCGTTCTTCGAAGCCTTCGGATCGGCCGGAATCGCCGTCCTGGAACGGGTTCTCGCCGATATCCGCGCCGCCGGCTCGTTGTCCCTGCTGGACGCCAAGCGGGGTGACATCGGTTCGACGATGGCCGGGTACGCCCGGGCGTATCTCGACGACTCCTCGCCGCTGGCCGCCGACGCGTTGACCGTCTCGCCGTTCCTCGGCTTCGGTTCGCTGGGTCCGGCGATCGAGGTGGCACGGGACACCGGCAAGGGCCTCTATGTGCTCTGCCGCACCTCCAACCCCGAGGGCGGTCAGGTGCAGCTCGCGACCAGCGACGGGCGCAGCGTCGCGCAGCTGATGGTCGATGAGTGCCAGGCCGCCAACGATGGTGCCGATCCGGGCTCCTTCGGCCTGGTGATCGGCGGCACGCTGACCGAGCTCGGCCTGGACCTGAGCCGCTTCACCGGATCGATCCTGGTCCCCGGCATCGGCGCCCAGGGTGGCACCGTGGACTCCCTCGCCGCGCTCTTCGGCCCGGCGTATCCGCGCGTTCTGCCGGCCGCGAGCCGCGAGGTGCTCTCCGCCGGCCCCGATCCCGACGCCCTGCGCGCCGCCGCGGTACGGCTGGGTGCGACGGCCCGCTGAGTCCCCGACGCTGGGACATGCAGTAGTCCAGAACTGACCGTCTGGAAATCCAGTCGGACTGGGTTTGATCATGGACGCTGCGGGCCACTGCATGTCCCAGCGTCCGCGCCCGTGCGCTACCGTCGGACACCCCGAGGATGAGGACCGTCTCATGAAAGCGGTATGCCGATGAGTTGCGACGAGTTCAGGCGTCAGCTGGACCGCGGGCTGCACAAGCCGGACGCGCAACTGTTCCGCATCCGGATCGACGTCGGTGATCCCGCCGGGGGGAGCGGCGGCCGGATCCGTGGCTATGCCGACCTCGGAGCCGTGGCCGTGATCTGGGAACAGCAGGATGATGTCGGTGATTCGCCGGTGGCCAGCTCGCTGATCGACGGGGAGTTGCGCTTCGGCGTCGGAATGCCGGAGACCGAGGGCATGGACCCCCTCCCCGGAACCATCACCGACACCGCCGTGGGCCTGTTGTGGTGGCTGCAGGCCGCCGACGCCTGCGCGCAGCGAGAGTTCGGCTGGGAACTCGCGCTGGACCCGGCCGATCCCGCGATCGCGGACAGCCTGCTGCCCGAGACCGCCGAACCCCTCCGGCAACGGGGCGAACCGCTCCGGGCACGGGCCAGGTTCGACCAGGGCGGCGGGCTCGCCGAAGTGGTGATCGACGCGCTGATGCCACCGGAGACCCCGACGCCCACCGCCCGGTGGACACCCTGGCGCACCTCGATCGAACTGATTCCCACACCGCGGCTGCCGGTTCAGGACCTCCGCGCAGCCAGCGGGCGCGACGAGGTGTGGCGCCGCTGCGCAGAGCGTTGGCCCTCCTGATGACCAGCCCGGTCCGATGAGTTGCGAGGAGTTCCGGGCGCAGGTCGAGCGGACGCTGCATCATGACGGCGCATTCCTGTTCCGCCAGCAGCCGGAGTCCCGGAGCGACCCGATCGGCCGCATCCGTGGGTACGCCGACCTGCCGGGTGCGGCGGTGCTCTGGTCCTTTCAGAAGCGCGAGCCGAACGGTTGGGATCAACGGCCACTGGAGAGCTCGATCGTCGACGGGACGCTCCGCATCGACCTTGGGGTCGGTGACCAGGTCCAGGAGATCCCGGGAGTGACCGTGCAACGGGACTCACCGCTGATCTCGCTGTGGTGGCTGCCGCGGGCGTACGAGTGCACCCGCACCGAGAACATCTGGCGGGTGCTCCTCGATCCGATGGACCCGGTCGCCACGGAGACGTTGCTGACCGCAACGGCTCGGGAGCTGCGCGATCGCGGGGGACCGTTGGTCATCGAAGTGGAGTTGGGAGAAACCGGTCTGGTCTCCCGATTGCGCGTCGACGCCGACGGCCCATCGGATGCGCACTCCGCCCCGGCACTCACCGAGTTGCTCCCGACGCCACGGGTGCCGCGGGACGACCTGCTCGATCCCGATCGGCATGACGAGCTGTGGCAGCGTTGGAATGAGCAGCCCTGGGGTGAGTAGCACCCGATGAGCCCGCCGTTCGCGTAGCGACGAGGCATTGAGTAGGTTGTCGGGAACCAGATCGGACGACCGTGGAGCGTTTGTGACCATCCCACCACTCAGCGAGGAACAGCTGCAGGCTGCGCGCCGGGCGGCGACCGCTGCCAGGCGGCGGCGAGCAGAGATCAAGGCGGAGTTGCGGGAGGGCCGACTCACCCTGGCCGAGGTGATCGAGCTGGCCGGCGGCGACGACGTGGTGGCGCACACCAAGGTCGTCGACGTGCTGAAATCCCTGCCCCGGGTGGGGGAGAAGCGGGCCGCCGAGGTGATGGAACGTCTCGACATCGCCACCAACCGCCGGCTGCGGGGGCTGGGTCCGCACCAGATCGCCGGGCTCCGCAATGAGTTCCCCGGTGCCGACCGCGGAAACCTGGGCTGAGGCCACGCTGAGCCATGGCGCAGGTGAATGTGGTCTCCGGTCCGGCCGGAGTCGGTAAGGGAACCCTCGTCGCGGGCGTACTGCAACGCCACCCCGAGGTCTGGCTGTCGGTATCGGTGACCACCCGCGCCCCACGACCGGGGGAGATCGACGGGGTGCACTACCACTTCCTGACCGAGCAGCAGTTCGACGAGCTGCTGGCCGCCGACGGTCTGCTGGAGTGGGCGCTGGTGCACGGCTCGGCCCGTTACGGTACGCCGCGTGAACCGGTCGAGCGGGCGGTCGCCGAGGGCCGCACCGTCGTCCTGGAGATCGAGCTGCAGGGCGCCCGGCAGATCAGAAGGACCTGGCCGGACGCGGCGTTCATCTTCGTCGCCCCGCCGAGCTGGGACGAGCTCGTCAATCGGCTCGCCGGCCGGAACACCGAGACCGCGGCCCAGCGGGAGCGCCGGTTGCAGACCGCCCGTGGCGAACTGGCCGCCCAGGCCGAGTTCGACCACGTGATCGTGAACGCCGATCTGGGACAGGCCACGGACGAACTGGTAAGCTTGCTCGGTCTGTAGCCCGCCGACCTGGCGGCTTCCCTTTCACGACGTCTACCCGAGAAGGCTGATCTTGAGCAGCAACCCGAACATGGGCATCACCAACCCGCCGATCGACGACCTCCTGACCAAGGTCGACTCCAAGTACCGTCTGGTCCTGTTCTCGGCCAAGCGTGCCCGCCAGATCAACGCCTACTACTCCCAGCTCGGCGAGGGCCTGCTGGAGAATGTCGGCCCGCTGGTCGACACCGGCATCCAGGAGAAGCCGCTGTCGATCGCGCTGCGCGAGGTGAACGCCGGCGTGCTGGAGATCCACGAGATCGACCCGAACGCCGAGCCCGAGGAGAAGGCCACCGAGGAGCTGGCCGACCCCGAGTTCAGCGATCCGGATTTCCCGGCCTGATTCCCGCACCGAGCACCCGCTGAGCCCCCGCTGAGCCCCCGCTGATGAGGTCTGGTCGATGAGCCGGATCGTGCTCGGCGTCGCCGGCGGCATCGCGGCGTACAAGGCCTGCGAGCTGCTGCGCCGGTTGACCGAGGGCGGCCACGACGTCACCGTCGTACCGACCGCGAACGCGCTCGAGTTCGTCGGCGCCACCACCTGGGCCGCGCTGTCCGGCAACCCGGTGCACACCGGCGTCTTCACCGACGCCGAGCAGGTGCCACACGTCCGCCTCGGCCAGCAGGTCGATCTGGTCGTCGTCGCACCGGCCACCGCCGACCTGCTCGCCCGGGCCGCCACCGGCCGCGCCGACGACCTGCTCACCAATGTGCTGCTGACCGCCCGCTGTCCGGTGCTGATGGCGCCGGCGATGCACACCGAGATGTGGCTGCACCCGGCCACCGCCGCCAACGTCGCCACCCTCCGGGAGCGCGGGGTGGTCGTGCTCGATCCGGCATCCGGCCGGCTCACCGGCGCCGACACCGGCCCCGGCCGGCTGCCCGACGCCATCGACATCCACGCCGTCGCCGCCAGCCTGCTCGACGACCCGGGCACCGTCACCGCCGCCGCCGACCGCGACCTCGAAGGCGTACGCCTGGTGGTCGCCACCGGCGGTACCCGGGAGCACCTCGATCCGGTCCGCTTCCTCGGCAACTCCTCCTCGGGGTTGATGGGGCTCTCCATCGCCCGCGCCGCCGCACTGCGCGGCGCCGAGGTGACCGTCGTCGCCGCCCATGTCGAACATCCGCTGCCCAGTGGCGCCAGCATCCGTCGGATCGTCTCCACCGGTGACCTGGACGAGGCGATGACCGAGCTCGCGCCGAGCGCCGATGTGATCGTGATGGCCGTCGCGGCCGCCGACTTCACCCCGACCGAGGTGTCGGAGGGCAAGATCAAGAAGGCCGACGACAGCACCGGGCTCAGCCTCGACCTGGTGCAGACCCCCGACGTGCTCAAACACATCTCGCACCTGCCGGACCGCGACCCCGGCCAGGTGATCGTCGGGTTCGCCGCCGAGACCGCCGGGGACCAGACCGCGCTGCTCGAACTCGGCCAGGCCAAGCTGGCCCGCAAGGGCTGCGACCTGCTCGTCCTCAACGACGTCAGCGCCGGCGCGGTCTTCGGCGCGGCGGACAACCACGTGCTGCTGCTCGGCGCGACCCCCGGGGGCGGGGCGCAGCTGGTCGCCGAGCACAGCGGCAGCAAGCCGACGGTCGCGCACCGGATTCTGGACGCCGTGCGCGAGCGGCGTCGCGCCAACTAATGTCGGCCAACCACTCACACCATTAGGAGCACCGCCGTGGCCAAGCGCCTGTTCACCTCGGAGTCCGTCACCGAGGGGCACCCCGACAAGATCGCGGACCAGATCAGCGACACCGTGCTCGACGAGCTGTTGCGCCAGGATCCGCAATCCCGGGTCGCGGTCGAGACGCTGGTCACCACGGGGCTCGTCGTCGTGGCCGGTGAGGTGACCACCGAGGCGTACGCCGACATCCCCGGCCTGGTCCGCAACAAGATCCTGGACATCGGTTACGACTCCTCGCACAAGTCCTTCGACGGTGGCTCCTGCGGCGTCCAGGTCTCCCTCGGTTCGCAGTCCCCGGACATCGCCCAGGGTGTCGACACCGCCTGGGAGAAGCGGCTCGAATCCTCCGCCGAGGCATACGACCTGCAGGGTGCCGGCGACCAGGGCCTGATGTTCGGATATGCCTGCGACGACACCGATTCGCTGATGCCGCTGCCGATCGATCTGGCGCACCGGCTCGCCGAGCGGCTCTCCGCGGTCCGCAAGGACGGCACGATGCCCTACCTGCGCCCGGACGGAAAGACCCAGGTCACCATCGAATACGACGGCATCACCCCGGTCCGCCTGGACACCGTCGTCGTCTCCTGCCAGCACGCCGAGGACGTCGACCCGGAGAAGATGCTCAGCGAGGACATCCGCCGGCACGTCATCCAGCCGGTGCTGGAGGCCTACGACCTCGCCCACGACGACTACAAGGCGTTCGTGAACCCGACCGGCAAGTTCGTCATCGGCGGCCCGATGGGGGATGCCGGGCTGACCGGCCGCAAGATCATCGTCGACACCTACGGCGGCATGGCCCGCCACGGCGGTGGCTGCTTCTCCGGCAAGGATCCGTCGAAGGTGGACCGTTCCGCGGCGTACGCGATGCGCTGGGTCGCCAAGAACGTCGTCGCCGCCGGGCTCGCCAAGCGCTGCGAGGTGCAGGTGGCGTACGCCATCGGCCGCGCCCATCCGGTCGGCTTCTATCTCGAGTGCTTCGGCACCGAGACGGTCCCGGTCGACCAGATCGCCGACGCGGTGCTGGCGACCTTCGACCTGCGGCCCGCCGCTCTGGTCGACGCCCTGGACCTGAAGCGGCCGATCTATGCGCAGACCGCGGCATACGGCCACTTCGGCCGCGAGCTGGACGACTTCACCTGGGAACGTACCGACCGGGCCGACGCGCTGGCCAGGGCCGTCCGGGGCTGATCGTCAGGGGCTGACCCGCGCCCGCCGGCGGGCCACCGCCCGCTGCACCGGGCGTACCAGGGTCGCCCCGACGAGCAGACCGAGCGCGATCGCCAGCACCAGCAGCCCGACCTGGGTCAGGCTGGGGCCGGCGACGAACTCACTCGCCTGCGATCGGGTGATCGACTGCAGACCGATCGTGCCCGGTACCAGCAGCCAGAACGACGGCAGGAACACCACCAGCCGCGGCAGGGCCGGCCGGGCCAGCTCGACCAGCGTCGCACCGGCACTCGCGACCACCGCTCCGGCGAACCCCCCGAGCGCCGAGCCGACACCCCGCCCGGTACCGGCCAGCACCTGCGCCAGAAAGGTCGCCAGCAGCACCAGGATCACCCAGCCCCACAACCGCGGTGACACCGACTCCAGCAACAGGATGCCGAGCGCGACCGCAAGGATCCCGGCCAGCGCGTGGGGCCAGCGGAACGCGGCGCCGGTGCTGAAGATCAACGCCTCCGGTGGCCGCACCAGCTGGATCGCGGCGACCACGCCGAGCGCGAACAGCAGCAGCTTCACCGCACCGTGCGCCAGCCGCGAGGCGCCGGCGACCATCGCGCCGGCGGCCAGCTCCGACATCCCGGTGACCAGCAGCGATCCCGGCAGCAGCACCGCCAGCGGCGGCAGGATCGCCAGCAGCGGACCGGTCAGCACGATCCGACCGGCGAGCCAGAACGCCGGTACCGACACCAGGAACGCCGCCACCGTGGGCAGCAGCGGCGCGATCAGCGGATGCCGGCGGGCCAGCAGCAACAGCGCGATCACCAGCTGCGATGCCACGGCGGCGAAGACGATCGTGGTCACATCGGGTTGCATGATCGCCGCGATCCCGGCCGCCACCAGCAGCCCGCCGAGCGGCATCCCCCACCTGTGGCTTCGTTCGCTTGGTGGCGGGGTTTTTGTAGCGCTCCGTGGCGGTCTTGTTGCCGCGATCACGCAGGACTGGCTGCAGGTAGGTGTCGCGGTCTGAACCGAGAGGGGTGCGCCCGGTCGGGGCCGTTTGGATCGCTGCCGCTACGTCAGAGTCCGAAGGCTCCGCCGCTGACGAGGATCACGATGCCGAGGCCGATGAGAACGATGGGGAAGAGGATGTGCTCCCAGCGTTCGAGAACTTCGGCGATCGGGGGGCGGGTGGCGACGAACTTTGCCAGGGCCACCAGGACCGCGACGAGCGCGAGGAAGACGATGCAGTAGGCGACTACTGCGAGAGGTTCCACGCTGAGGAAGACAGGGGTGTAGACGCCGATGTTGTCGCCGCCGTTGGCAAGGGTGACGCCTGCGACTGTCCACACGCCGACCTTCTTGCCGGCAACCTTGGCCTCGTCGTCATCGTCGTCATCGTCTCCGCGCCAGGCCTGCCATCCGGCCCAGAGGCCGAGGCCCAGAGGGATGAGACCGAAGTACGGGATGGCTGCCGAGGGCAGGAATGCTCCGGCGCCGATGGTCACCAGGACCGCGGCACCGAGGATGCCGGCGAATCCGAGGTACTGGCCGGCCAGAATGCGGGCGGTAGTGCCGCGCTGGCCTGCCCCTCGCGCGAAGAAGAGGGAGAGCACGATGATGTCGTCGATGTTGGTCGCTGCGAACAGGCCCATCGCCTGCAAGACCGAGGTGAGGATCATGCGCCCTCCCCAGCTGCGTCGCATCCGGGAAGCGAGCAGGCGGGATCGATGCACGGGGCGTCTTCGTCCACTGCCAGGGTGGCATCGACCAGTGCCGTCAGCGCCTGCGCCAGGTGCGAATCGGCGATCTCATATCGTGTCCGACGACCCTCGGGCTCGGAGACGACGATCCCGCAATCGCGCAGGCATGCCAGGTGGTTGGACACGTTCGGGCGTGTCAGGTCCAGATCTCGGGCCAGTTCCGCCGGGTAAGCGGGATGGTCGAGCAGGGTCAAGATGATCCGGGATCGAGTGGGGTCGGCCAGTGCACGACCCAGGCGGTTCATCACGTCGAGACGCGAAGCAATAGTCAGCATGCACTGAACTATACAGCGCGCACTGAATACTCGGTCACAGGCGTCAGCCCAGATCGCATGCCCGTAAGGGGAACCCCATACGACTACCGGGGTTGGCGACCCTCACCCCTGTCGACCCACCCGGATCGATACGTGCTGTGAGTCCCTCGGGCGCAGTTCCGATGCCCACTGCGCCGCTGACACTTTCGTGTCAGTAGGTCGAGGCGGAACGTTCCAGCTGTGCGGCTGGGGCTCGGTCGACCACCACCCCTCGATGGCGTGTCCGTGCGGCGTCGGGCTTGGCTACAGGTACCGGCAGACCTGGTCGGAGCTGCACGTGTCGGGCTCAACGTGCTCGGCCTGGTCGCGTAGCCCGGCGAGGGTGTCGCGCAGGTCGTGGAGCTGTCTGAGTTTCAGGTCAATGTCGGTCAGGCGTGCGTCGAGCAGGTCGCGTACGTGATCGCAGGGAGCTTGGCCGTGGTCGCGGATGTCGAGGACCTGCCGGATCTGGGCGAGGGAGAGTCCGGCGGCTTGGCCGCGGTGGATGAAGTCGATCCGGGTGAGGCTCTCGGTCGTGTAGTCGCGGTAGCCGCCGGGCGTGCGCTCGGCCGGGGGCAAGAGCCCCTGGTCTTCATAGAACCGCAGAGTCTTCGTGGTCGTGCCGGCCGCTTCAGCGAGCTCCCCGATCCGCATCCTCACCCCTCGTGTGTCACAGGTCTCACCCTTGACCTTCCCCTGTACTGGAAGCTTTAGTATCGCCGCATCAGGAGGATTTCTCAACAGTCCGGGGAGGGTTCGGGATGCAGTCGAAGATTGATCTGGCCGTGATCGGGTCGGGTGGCGCGGCGTTCGCCGCAGCGATCCGCGCCACCACGCTGGGCAAGTCGGTGGTGATGGTCGAGCGCGGTACGTTCGGCGGCACCTGCGTGAACACCGGGTGCGTGCCGTCCAAGGCGCTGATAGCGGCCGCCCAGGCCCGCCACGTGGCCGCGGACGCGGGCTCCCGGTTCCCGGGGATCGCCGCCACCGCGGGCGCGGTCGACATGCCCGGGCTGGTGGGTGGCAAGCAGGACCTGGTCGAGGCGATGCGGGGTGAGAAGTACTTCGACGTGGCCGAAGCCTACGGCTGGCCGGTCCGCCAGGGCCAGGCGGCCTTCGCCGGCACCCCGGATGCGCCTGTGCTGGAGGTCACCGCCGCTGAAGGCACCGTGGAAACCATCGAGTCCGCCCATTACCTGATCGCTACCGGCACCCGTCCCTGGGTCCCGCTCATCCAGGGGCTGGACGGCGTCGAGTACCTGACCTCGACGTCGGCGATGGAACTGTCCGAGCGCCCCGACTCGCTGCTGGTGCTCGGCGGTGGCTACGTGGCGCTGGAGCTGGCCCAGATGTTCGCCCGGCTCGGCTCGAAGGTGACCCTGCTGGTGCGTTCTCGGCTGGCGTCGAAGGAGGAGCCGGAGGTTTCCAGATCATTGCAGGAAGTCTTCGCCGACGAGGGCATCCGGGTGGTCCGCCGCGCTGTTCCCTCCCGCGTTGCCCGCGATACCGTCACCGGGCAGGTCGTCGTCATGGCCGAGGTCTCGGGCGGCGAGCAGGAGTTCCGTGCCGACGAGATCCTCGTCGCGCTCGGACGCCGCCCGGTCACCGAGGGGCTCAACCTCGAGGCCGTGGGGGTGAAGACCGGCGAGGCCGGACAGATCGTGGTCACCGACCAGTTGCAGACCGCCAACCCCCGCGTCTGGGCGGGCGGGGATGTCACCGGGCACCCCGAGTTCGTCTATGTCGCGGCCCGGCACGGCACGATCGTCGCCGAGAACGCCTTCACCGACGCCAACACTTCGGTCGACTACACACGGATGCCTCGGGTGACGTTCACCGGTCCCGCCATCGGCGCGGTCGGGATGACCGAGAAGGAGGTCATCGCGGCCGGGATCCGCTGCGACTGCCGCGTCCTGCCACTGGAGTACGTGCCCCGTGCGCTGGTGAACCGGGACATGCGTGGGTTCATCAAGATGGTCGCCAACGCCGACACCGGCGAGATCCTCGGTCTCACCGCTGTCGCCAAGGACGCCGGCGAGCTCGCCGCCGCCGGCGTCCACATCCTCGGCAAGACCATCGCAGAAGTCGCCGACGCGTGGGCCCCATACCTGACCATGGCCGAAGGCATCCGCATCGTCGCCAAGGCCTTCACCACCGACGTCTCGAAGCTGTCCTGCTGCGCCTGACCGCGCACTCACCCCAATAGAATTGGACGCACTCAATGAGACGATCCTCACCACCGACCTGACAGACCACCGACCTGGCAGACCGGCTCGTCCGGTCCGAGGAGACCGCCCTGCTGGTCCCGTTGCTGCGGCTGCGCGCCGCCGGTGACCCGATCACCATCGATCACCTCGCGACGGTCCCTCGACGGCACACTTCCGAGGGTCCCGTATGGGGAACCTCGACCGGACACACCCACTCCCGACATGGGAGTCCTATAGCATGCCTGACGAGGTGTCCCGTAAGACCCGTCCGGTGAACTGTTCGGTGACGGGGCCTTATATGACACACTTAGAAGCATGTCCGCTTTGAAGGTCGGGTACGCCCGGGTCTCCACCGATGAACAGGACCTCACCGCCCAGCGCGATGGCCTCAGCGCTCTCGGTGTCGACGCGATGCGCATATACGTCGATCACGGACTGACCGGCCGCAATGCGGATCGCGCCGGGCTGCGGCAGGCGCTGGCGGCATGCCGGGCCGGTGACACGTTCGTGGTCACCAAGCTCGACCGGTTGGCACGTTCGGTGCGCGATGCTCACGAGATTGCCGATGACCTCGCGGCCCGCGAGGTGAAACTCAGCATCGCCGGATCGGTGTATGACCCGACGGACCCGATGGGCAAACTGCTGTTTAACGTGCTGGCGATGGTCGCCGAGTTCGAAGCCGACCTCATTCGCGCCCGCACCCGCGAAGGGATGAAGGTCGCCAAGGCCAAGGGCCGGCTGCGCGGGAAGTCTCCGAAGCTCACCCCACGACAGGAGGCTCACCTCGTCCACCTGCATGCCGCCAAGGAGCACACCGTGGGCGAGCTGGCCGAGCTGTTCAGCGTCGGCCGCTCCACGGTCTACCGTGCCCTTGAGCGCGCGCAGCGTGGCCGCGAGAGCCTCGTGCAGTAGGTGCGCGATGGACGCTGCGGCGCGGTGGCGCATTCTCCGGCTCCATGTGGAGGACGAGGTTCCGCTCGCGCGTCTGGCCCGCGAGTCCGGCGTCGGGCTGCGGACCCTGGAGCGCTGGCACGCCCGCTACCGGACCGACGGCTACGCGGGCCTGGAGACGGCCCCGCGAATGGACGCCGGCACCCACCGCTTGCCGACCGATCTCGTCCACGTGATCGAGGGTCTGGCGCTGAGCAAGCCGCGGCCGGCTATCGCCACGATCCATCGCAAGGTCACCGGCATCTGCGGCATCCACGGGTGGCCGGTCCCGTCCTATTCGGTGGTGTGGGAGATCGTGCGCGCCCTGGACCCGGGCATGGTCACCCTCGCCCTGGAAGGCGCGGCGTCCTACCGCGACAAGCACGAGCTGGTGCTGCGCCGGCAGGCGGAGTGGCCCAACGCGATGTGGCAGTCCGATCACACGTTGCTCGACATCCTGGTAGTCGGCACCGATGGCAAACCTGCCCGGCCGTGGTTGACGACCATCCTCGATGACTGCTCCCGAGCGATCTGCGGCTATACCGTCTTCCTGGGCGCACCGTCGGCGATGAACACCGCGCTGGCGCTGCGGCAGGCGATCTGGCACAAGGCCGACCCGGCCTGGCCGATGTGCGGCCTACCGGACGTGCTCTACGTCGATCACGGCAGCGACTTCATCAGCCACCAGCTCGCCGGCACCGCCGTCGACCTCCACATCCGGCTGATCCATTCCACCGTCGCCCGCCCCCAGGGCCGGGGCAAGATCGAGCGGTTCTTCGGCACCGTCAACACCGAGCTGCTGGCCGACCTGCCCGGATACATCGGCGAAGGCCAGCCCTGGCCAACACCGACACTGTCCCTGGCCGAGCTCGACACCGCCGTCGAAAGGTTCGTGGCCACCTACAACGACCGCACGCACAGCGAGATCGGCACCTCCCCGCGCAGCGCGTGGATCGCCGAGGGGTGGCTGCCCCGCATGCCCGAGAGCCTGGAAGCTCTCGACGGACTGTTGCTGACCGTGGCCAAGACCCGCGTCGTGCGCCGCGATGGCATCCGATTCCAGGGCCTGCGCTACGTCTCCCCGACCCTGGCCGGCTACGTCGGACAGTCGGTCGTGATCCGTTACGACCCTCGCGACATCACCGAGATCCGCGTCTTCGACCACGACGAGTTCCTCTGCAAGGCCGTCAACCAGGAGCACCACGACCAGAAGGTCAGCCTCAAAGAGATCCAGGCCGCTCGCAACGCGAGACGCCGGGCACTACGGGCCGGCATCAACGAACGCATCGCTGTCGTGGCCGCACACACCACCGAGACACCACCTCCCGCGGAGGAACCAGCGGCGGCGCAGACGCCGAAACGGAAGTTGAAGGTCTACAAGGAGGACCTGAGGTGAGCCAGCGCTTCATCGTCACCAAAGAACACCGCCGCTTCACCGAGTTCGCCGACGCCGTGCGCCGCGGCCACACCATCGGCCTGTGCTTCGGGTCGGCCGGAGTGGGCAAGACGCTCTCGGCGCGCCGCTACGCGCACTGGGACAAGGCCCTCGATCTGCTGACCTACTGGGGGCCGCGCTCCGACGACGACGCCAAGATCTACGCCGCCCTGAACCGGAGCCGCACCGTGCTCTACACCCCCAGCGTGCTGACCACCCCGCGGACCCTGAAGGATGAGCTCAATCAGGCCATCACCCGCACCAACATCTGCATCGAACAGCACCTCGCGCCGCACGGCGACGTCACGCCCGAGACCTGGGGATGGCGCCGCAGCAGGAACTACGTGGAGCTGATCATCGTCGACGAGTCCGAACGGCTCCGCCCCGCCGCCCTGGAACTGCTGCGCGACCGCTACGACCGAGACGACATCGCACTGATCCTGATCGGCATGCCCGGACTGGAGAAGCAGTTCAGCCACTACCCCCAGTTCTACAGCCGGGTCGGGTTCGCCCATCAATACCGACCCCTGGGTCAGGACGAACTGTTGTTCGTCCTGCAACGACACTGGCGCTCCCTCGGCAAGACCCTCGACCCCGAAGACTTCACCGACGCCCAAGCCATCGCCGCCATCGCGCGGGTCACCCGCGGCAACTTCCGGCTGCTCGAACGCCTCATCCCCCAGATCCAGCGCGTGCTGAAGATAAACGAACTCGACACCATCACCAACGATGTCATCGAAGCCGCCCAAAGCACCCTGGTCATCGGCGTCACCTGACCCCGGCCTGCCACGGAACGTCGGAAGAACCCCGCCATTTAAACGCAGAAGTCACACCCCACCGGCCGTAGCGGCGGGGAATCCTGCGCAGGCTGGTCAATTCGACCAGCGCGGTGTCCGGGTCGGTGCTGCCGTCCAGGATGCGTTGCCGCAGTTCGTGGACCGCGGCGAGCTGGTCCAGGGTGAGCGAACTGCGCAGCACCTCGACGGTCGCCGGCGCCCCACCGGTCAGCGCCACGCTGATCGAGGTCGGCAGCGCCGCGACCTGGCAGTCGGAGTGGCCGAGAGTGGCCGCGACCTGACGGACGTCCTCCTCGGCCTCGTGGGCGGGTTGCCCGCCGGCGATCAGCGCCAACCCGAAGTAGGCCAGCAACCGCCGGTCCCGTGCCCGGCGGACCAGGTCGATCCCCGGATCCTCGGGCGGCTGCGGGACTTCGGTCACCAGCGCAGGTTATCGCCGGATGCGGCACTGTCGGACCGGGCTCCTAGGATCGAGCGTGTGTCCGATCCCGAAGCGCTGATTCCGCTCGCCGAGCCGACCCGCGCCCCGCGGCCGGTCGCGCGGGTGGCGGTCGACATGCCGCTGCCGCACCTGGATCGGCCCTTCGACTATCTGGTGGGTGATGAGTTCGCCGAGCAGGTACGCCCCGGCGTGCGCGTCCGGGTCCGGTTCGCCGGCCGGTTGCGGGACGGCTTCGTGCTGGAGCTCGGCACCGAGTCCGATGAGACCCGGAACCTGGCGCCGATCGAGAAGGTGGTCTCCACCGAACAGGTGCTCACCCCGGCCGTCGCCGGCCTGGTCCGCCAGGTCGCCGACCACTATGCGGGGAGCTTCGCCGATGTGGTCCGGCTGGCCGTGCCGCCCCGGCACGCCGCCACCGAGCGGGCGACCCCGCCGGAGCGGGAGGCGGTCATCCCGCAGCTCACCGCGCACCCGTTCGACGCCTATCCGACCGGGTCGGAGCTGATCGCGGCGCTGCGGGCCGGGCACAGCCCACGGGCCTGCTGGCAGCTGGCGCCGGCCGCCGCACCGGCCGGGGACTGGGCGCAGGGCCTGGCGGTCGCCGCCGGGGCGACGCTCGAGTCAGGCCGCGGTGCGCTGATCGTGGTGCCGGACGCCCGTGACCTGGAGCGACTTCGCGCCGCCTGCGACCGGGTCGTCGGCAGCGCCGGTTATGTGGTGCTGAGCGCCGACAGCGGGCCCGCAGCCCGCTACCGGGCCTTCCTGGCGGTGTTGCGGGGCGAGGTCCGGCTGGTGATCGGGACGCGCGCCGCGGCGTACGCCCCGGTGCAGGATCTCGGGTTGGTCGCGATCTGGGACGACGGCGACGATCTCTATGCCGAACCGCGCGCCCCCTATCCGCACACTCGGGAGGTGCTCGCCCTGCGGGCCGCGGCGGAGGGTGCGGCGTTCCTGGCGGCGAGCTATGGGCGTTCGGCCGAGATCGAGCAGCTGATCGAACGGGGGTGGTTGCTGCCGTTGGCGCTCACCCCGGCCGCCCAGCGCCGCCGCGCTCCGGGTGTCCGGTTGGCCGCCGACAGCGACTGGGAGCTGGAGCGCGACCCGATGGCGCGAGCGGTCCGGTTGCCGCACCAGAGTTTCGAGACGATCCGGGCGGGGCTGGCTCAGGGGCCGGTGCTGGTGCAGGTGCCGCGCGCGGGTTATCTGGTGGTGCTGGTCTGCGACACCTGCCGGGAGCCGGTGCGCTGCCCGCACTGTGCCGGTCCGATCCGCGCCGGTTCCCGGAATGCGGGCTGTGACTGGTGCGGCCGGCCGATCGTCGACTGGCACTGCCCCGAGTGCGGCGGCCGGCGCTGGCGGGCACCCGTGGTCGGGGCGACCCGGACCGCTGAGGAGCTCGGCCGGGCCTTCCCCGGTACGCCGGTGGTGCAGTCCTCGGGGGAGAAGGTGCTGCCGCGGGTGGCCGACGAACCGGCGCTGGTGATCGCCACGCCGGGGGCCGAACCGGTCGCCGACGACGGATATGCGGCGGCGCTGCTGCTCGATGCCGAACTGTTGCTCACCCGGGCCGATCTGCGCGCCGGCGAGGAGGCGCTGCGGCGCTGGCTGAACGCGGTCGCCCTGGTCCGGCCCGGGGAGCGCGGTGGCAGCGTGGTCGCGGTCGGGCCGACCGATGCGGCCCCGCTGCAGGCGTTGGTACGCAGCGATCCCGCCAGCTTCGCCGGCCGGGAACTGGCCGAACGCGCCGAGGCGCATCTGCCGCCGGTGGCGAAGCTGATCCAGATCGACGGCCCGCCGGAGGCGGTGCACGAGCTGCACGAGTTGGCCGAACTGCCCGCCGACACCGAGGTGCTCGGCCCGGTGGAGCGCCCCGGCACCGAACCGCTGGCCCGGCTCACGCTGCGCTGCCCGCCCGCGTCGGGTGCCGACCTGGTCGCCGCCGTGCGGGCCGCGATGGGCGTACGCTCCGCGCGCAAGTCCCCGGGTGCGGTACGCGTCAAGGTCGACCCCGTCGCCATCGGCTGACCTCCCCACGATCCTCGAGTAGGTCGCGCAGCGACCGTGTCGAGAGGATCCGGCAGAGGATCCCGGCAGGGGATCCCGTCAGGGCCCGCACGCAGCGGGCTCATCTCGACACGCGCGCCATTGCTCCGCTTCGCTGCGCATGGCGCGCTACTCGATGAGCGTGTGTAGGACACTGGCCTCATGACGAATCAGCTCGCCGCCGACATCGACCGGATCGCCCGCGTGCACGGCGATTTCGTGCTCCGCTCGGGGCAGCGCACCGACAACTACTTCGACAAATACCGCTTCGAGTCCGATCCGGCCCTGTTGCGGCGCGTGGCGGAGGCGATGCTGCCGTTGCTGCCGGACGGCACCGACCTGCTCGGCGGTCTGGAGCTCGGCGGCGTACCGATCGCGACCGTCGTCGGCCAACTCAGTGGACTGCCGGTGCTGTTCGTCCGCAAACAGGCGAAGACCTACGGCACCTGCCGACTCGCCGAGGGCGCCGAGGTCGACGGCCGACGGATCACCCTGATCGAGGACGTGATCACCACCGGCGGCGCGGTCCGGGACGCGACCGAGGCGCTGCGTGCCGACGGTGGCCTGGTCGATACCGTCGTCTGCGCGATCGATCGCAGCGAACCCGGTGGGAACCGGCTCGCCGAGGTCGGCGTACGCACGCTGAGCGTTCTCACCAAGGCGGATCTGGACGCCGTTCGTACCGCTGGCTGAGCGAGCCCAGCGAGTCGAAGCCGCCGGGTCGTCGCGGCGGCCGACTAGACTCACCGGAATGCGTCTCGTCGTTGCCGGTACCCCCGAGGTGGCCCTGCCCAGCCTGGAAGCCCTGGTCGCCTCCGAGCACGAGGTGGCGGCCGTGGTGACCCGGCCCGACGCACCCGCCGGACGCGGGAAGAGACTCGCCCCCAGCCCGGTCGCCCAGCGCGCCACCGAACTCGGCCTCGAGGTGCTCAAACCCGGACGTCCCCGCGATCCGGACTTCATCGAACGCCTCACCGCGATCGCGCCGGACTGCTGCCCGGTGATCGCCTACGGTGCGCTGATTCCCCAACAGGTGTTGGAGATCCCGCGCCTGGGGTGGGCCAATCTGCACTTCTCGCTGCTGCCGCGCTGGCGGGGTGCCGCCCCGGTGCAGCGGGCGATCATGGCCGGCGACACCGAGACCGGTGCCTGCGTCTTCCGGTTGGTTCCCGAACTCGACGCGGGTGATGTGTTCGCCTCGCTGCGTACCGAGATCGGTGACCAGGAGACCGCCGGTGACCTGCTGGGTCGGCTCGCCGTCGACGGTGCCGGGTTGCTGGTCCGCGTGATGGATGAGCTGGCCGCCGGGACCGCGATCGCCGAACCGCAGCCGACCGCGGGGATCACGCTGGCCCCGAAGCTGACGGTCGCCGAGGCCGAGGTCGACTGGGGCGAATCCGATGCCCTGATCGACCACCAGATCCGCGGCTGCACACCGGCCCCCGGCGCCTGGAGCACCTTCCGCGGTGAGCGGTTCAAGATCCTCACCGCCCGCCCCGCCGGGGGCAGCCCGCTGCCGCCCGGGCAGTTGGCGGTGGCGAAGAGGTGGGTCCAGGTCGGCACCGGCGGCCGCCCGCTGGAACTCCTTGAGGTGCAGGCATTCGGCAAGAAGGCGATGCGGGCCACCGACTGGGCCCGCGGCGCCAACCTGACCCCCGGCGAGACCCTGGGCGGGGGAGCGGCGCGATGAGCGGTGGCCGGCGCGGACCCCGCGGCGTCCAGCAGAAACGCAGACCCCGTGTCGATCCCGCCCGTCGGGCGGCCTACGACGCGCTGCGCCAGGTCACCGGATCCGACGCGTACGCCAACCTGGTCGGCCCGGCCCTGCTCGCCGAACGCCGGATCACCGGGCGCGACGCCGCCTTCGCCACCGAACTGCTGAACGGCACCTGCCGGCTGATGGGCAGCTACGACCTGATCCTCGCCGCCGCCTCCGGACGCGATCTGAAGACCCTGCAGCCCGCCGTCGTCGACGTGCTGCGGTTGGGCGCCCACCAGGTGCTGTCGATGCGGGTACCGACCCATGCCGCGGTCGCCGCCAGCGTCGATCTGGCTCGTGCGACCGTGGGGGAGCGGGTCACCGGCCTGGTCAACGCGATCAGCCGCCGGGTCGCCGAACGGGATCTCGATGATTGGATCACCTTCCTCAGCAAGGATTCCGACGAGCTCGGTGCGCTGGCACTGCGCACCCACCATCCCCGCTGGATCGTCGAGGCGTACGCCGCGGTGCTGCCGGCCGACGAGCTCGAGCCGGCGCTGCGGGCCAACAACGAACCGCCGATCACCAGCCTGGCGATCCGGCCGGGACTCGCGACCGTCGACGAACTCGTCGGGGCCGGTGCCGAGCCGAACCCCGAGGTGCCGACTGCGGCGTACTGGAAGGGGAATCCGGGTGACCTGGCCGCGGTACGCGAGGGCCGCGCGGGCGTCCAGGATCCCGGCTCGCAGCGGGTGGCGCTGCGGCTCGCCGAGGCCGAGGCGCCGGCCGGGCCGTGGCTGGACTGCTGCGCGGGACCCGGCGGCAAGGCCGCGCTGCTCGCCGGGCTCGCCATCGAGAACGAGCAGCGGCTGCTGGCCAGCGAGCTGCAACCGCACCGCGCGAAACTGGTCGCGCAGGCGCTGCGGGCGTACACCGGGGAGAACCAGCCGGTGACGATCTGCGCCGACGGCACCCGACCGGCCTGGCCGGAGGCGAGCTTCGCCAAGGTGATGGCCGACGTGCCGTGCACCGGGCTGGGCGCCCTGCGCCGTCGCCCCGAGGCCCGCTGGCGCCGCAGCCCCGACGATCTGGAGGGGCTCACCGAACTGCAGCGATCCCTGCTTCACAACGCGATCCGCTCGACCGCGCCCGGTGGGGTGATCGCCTATGTGACCTGCTCCCCGCACCACGGCGAGACGACCGAGGTCGTCGATGCCGTGCTCGGTGAGCGCGACGATGTCACGCGGATCGAGCCAGATGTCCAGCTCTGGCCGCATCGCGACGGCACCGACGCGATGTTCTGCGCGCTGCTGCGCCGCAGCGCCTAGCATCGACCGTATGGACATCACCGACGAGCAATTCCGACGCTTCCTCGACCTGCTGATGGACCGACTCGGGGAGCCCACCCCCTCGGTGCGGATGTTCGTCGGGGGTGTTCGGGCCGGGCACATCGCCCGCAGTGGCGAAGGCGGGCCCGGGACCACCGCGGAGACCCTGGTCGGTGATCTGGTCGGCATTCTGAGCGACTTCGAGCTGCGGATCCGGGCTTTGGAGGAGTCGGTCGGCTGATACGGCGGAATCGGGTTGACGCCGCTATGCCGAGACGCGTGACCGGCCCGCAGCAGCGAGGACGGCGGCCAGGCCCTCCCGCAGGTCGGTGACGAAGTGGTCGGGCACCTCCAGCGAGGCGAAATGCCCACCTGCCTGGGGTTCCCGCCAGCGAACGAGCTGCCGATAGCGCCGTTCGGCCCACGGGCGCGGGGTCTTCGAGCCGGCGTCGGCGGGATACATCGTGATCGCCGCTGGCACGTCGACGCGCAGTTCGGGGTCCAGCGAGTTGTGGCTCTCGTGGTAGATCCGGGCCGCCGAGGCACCGGTCCCGGTCAGCCAGTAGAGGGTGACGTTGTCCAGCAACCGATCCCGGGAGATGCGCTCGAACGGGCTGTCGGTGGTGTCGGACCACTCGGCGAACTTGTCCAGGATCCAGGCGAGCAGCCCGACGGGCGAGTCGACCAGCGAGTAGCCGATCGTCTGCGGGCGGGACCACTGCTGCTTGGCGTACGCCGAACGGTTGCGCCAGAAGTCCGTGTGCTCGTCCACCCAGCGGCGCTCGTCGGCGGTGAGTCCATCGGTCGACAACCCGGGCGGCCCTTCGGCGAAGGTGGTGTGGATGCCGAGCACCTGCTCGGGGAACCGGCCGCCGAGAATCGTGGTGATCGGGCCGCCCCAGTCGCCGCCGTGGGCCAGGAACCGTCCATATCCGAGCCGGCCCATCAACTCGACCCAGGCGGCCGCGATCTTCTCGGTGCCCCAGCCGGCCGTTACCGGTCGATCGCTGAAACCGAAGCCCGGCAGCGACGGCGCCACGACGTGGAACGCCGGCGCAGCGGGGTCGGTCGGGTCGGCCAGCTCATCGATCACGTCGACGAACTCGGCGACGCTGCCCGGCCAGCCGTGGGTGAGGACGAGGGGAGTGGCATCGGTGCGCGGTGACCGGCGGTGCAGGAAGTGGATCCCCAGATCGTCAATCCTGGTGCGGAACTGGCCGATCTCATCGAGTCGCTGCTCGAATCGCCGCCAGTCGTATCCGGAGCGCCAGTAGTCGAGCAGGTCTGTCAGGTCGGTGAGCGGGACACCCTGCGTCCAGCGCTGCCGGCCGGTGGCCCGGGGGACGGTCTCGCGTTCGGGGAGGCGCGCCGCCGCGAGTCGGGTACGCAGGTCGTCGAGGTCGGCGTCGGCGATCTTGGCCTCGAACGTGTGCACATGGTCGGTCGTGGCGGTCATCGGATCCCCCTGAATTGTGAACCGGCTAAGACGGTTCTATCACGGCTCTGGGGAACCGACAACCGGCTAAGCTGGTTCCATGTCCGAGTTCCCCGACTTCCGCCTCGGTACGGTGCTGGCCACGAGCTTCACCGGGACCCTCAGCGAGCGACAGGGCGATCCGGTGGAGCGCATTCCGACACCGGGGCGACTGATCGACTGGTTCGCGGTCTACGGGTTGACCGTCGACTCCTGCACCGCCACCGAGCTGACACACGCCCGAGAACTCCGCGAAGCCATCCATGCCGCCGCGACGGCGGCCGCCAACGGGGACGACCTCCCCGAGGCCGCCGTCCGGATCATCAACGAGCACAGCATTCGCGGCCGAGGCGCGCCCGTGCTCACCGACGCCGGCGAGCGGAACTGGCGGCTCGCATCGGGCTCCGTCGCGGACGCGCTGAGCGTGGTGGCCGCCGACGCGGTGAGCATCATCAGCGGCGAGCGGGACGGTCGGATGGCGCTGTGCGCCTCACCGACCTGCCGCGCCGCCTTCTTCGACACCAGTCAGAGCCGTACCCGCCGCTGGTGCGATATGAACACCTGCGGCAACAAGCAGAAGAAGGCCCGTTTCAAGGCGACCCACTGACCGGCCGGGCACGAAGCGGTGGCCCGGTGTGGCGCCGGCTCATCTCGACACGGCAGCCATTGCTCCGCTCCGCTGCGCATGGGTGCCTACTCGATGAGCACACGGCTCAGCCGGCGAACTCCTCCGCGGTGGCGAAGGAACTCTGCGTACCGCGCCTGGTCACCGAATCGGCGGCGTACCGGTTGGCGAACTCGATCGCACCGCCGACGTCGCCGTCGGCGGCGTACCGGTGCGCGAAGGCGCCGATGAAGGCATCGCCCGCACCGGTCGAATCCGCTGCCTGCACGGTGATTCCGGCGATGTGCTCGACACCGTCGGCGGTGCAGCGCAGCACGCCGCGCTCACCGAGGGTGACCAGTACCGCGCGTACCCCCTTGGCGAGCAGGGTCTGCGCGGCCGCCTCGATCTCCTGGAGGGTCTCCACGGGCATTCCGGTGAGCAGTGCCAGCTCGCTCTCGTTCGGTGCGAAGAAGGCGCACCGGGCCACCTGGTCGAAGTCCAACTCGGCGTTGGCCGGTGCCGGATTGAGCAGCACCGGTACGCCCAGTTCGGCGCCCAGCTCGATCGCGGCGTACACCGTCGGCAGCGGGATCTCCAACTGCAGCACGATGATCGCCGCCTGTGCGATCCGCGACCGCGCCGCCTGCACGTCACCGGGAGTGAGCGCCTCGTTGGCACCGGGCACGATGACGACGCGATTCGAACCGTCCGGTTCGACGAAGATCGGCGCCACCCCCGACGGCCCCTCGGCGACCGTCACATCACTCGTGTCGATGCCGTTGGCCCGGAAGTTCGCCAGCGTCTGCTCGCCGAAGGAATCGGTGCCGACCTTGGCGACCATCACCACCTCCGAACCCAGCCGGGCCGCCGCGGTCGCCTGGTTGGCGCCCTTGCCGCCGTGTCCCATCGCGAACGAGGGTGCGGCGATCGTCTCCCCGCGTTCGGGCATCCGGTCCAGATAGGTGATCAGGTCGGTCATGATCGACCCGATCACCGCGACGGTGGCCATCAGGCGTGCACCTCGCCGCGGGCCTCCTTCGCCCGATCCAAGCGGTTCTGGAAGACGAAATAGACCATGATGCCGAGGAAGCAGAGCGCCGAGACGACGAACGAGCGCTGCAGCGATCCGAGCTGATCGGACACCCAGCCCTGGATGACCGGGACGATGGCGCCACCGACGATCGCCATCACCAGCACCGCGCCACCGGTCTCCTGGTAACGCTTGTCCTCGATGGTGTCCAGCGTCTTGCCGAAGATCGTCGGCCAACCCGGGCCCATCAGCAGGTTCGAGGCGACCACGAACCAGATCGCGATCGAGGACGGGGCGAAGGAGGCGGCGAACAGCAGGATCGCACCGATGATGCAGTAGACGATCAGCACCCGGGCCGCGGAGAACTTCGCCATCAGGAAGTTCGCCGGCAGCTTGCCGATCAGGAAGCAGGCGAATCCGGCGATCATGTAGTTCGTGGCGGACCGCTCGTTCAACGTCGGGTCCACGGTGAGCGCGAGCCGGATGGTGAAGGACCAGACCGCGGTCTGCAGACCGACGTAGAGGAACTGGGCGACGATTCCGCTCAGATAGGGCTTGTTCCGGCTCAGGTAGCGCAGCGTCTCGCCGAGCCCGGCCTGGGTCTTCTCGGCGCCGGCCTCCTGGGTCGGTCGCGCCTTGGGGTATTCGGTGATCAGGAACAGGATGAACAGGCAGATCAGGACGACCAGGATGTACTTGTAGGGCAGCAGGGTGTTCTGCAGCAGCTGCTCGCCGAGCGCCTTCTTGGCCGCCGGGTCCGGCGCGGCATCCATCTGCGCCTGGATCGAGTCACCGGAGCTGAAGATCAGGTACTTGCCCATGATCACGCCGAGCAGGTTGCCGATCGGGGTGAAGGTCTGGGAGATGTTGAGCCGCAGCGTGGAGGACTGCTTCGGGCCGAGCATCGAGGAGTAGGTGTTGGCGCTGGTCTCCAGGAAGCTCAGGCCGATCGCGATCGCGAAGATGCAGAACAGGAACATCCCGTAGGTGGCGAGCGTGCTGGCCGGGAAGAACAGCGCACAGCCGATGATGTAGACCGCCAGACCGATCAGCACGCCGACCTTGTAGGAGGTCCGCCGGATGATCCGCGAGGCCGGGATGGCGATCACGAAGTAGCCGCCGTAGAAGGCCGACTGGACGAAGGCGCTGGCCGCGTCGGAGAGCGCGAAGACGTGCTTGAACTGGGTGATCAGGATGTCGTTCAACCCAGCCGCCGCGCCCCACATCGGGAACAGCAGCGAGAGCAGCAGGAACTGGAACAACGGGATCTTGTCCAGATATCCGTCCGGGAGCTGTTTGGCCGGATTCTTGATCAGCATGGGTCGAGCCTGGCTTTCTGTTGGCGTCATTGCGGTGTCAGCCGAGACAGTTCATCACACCATTCGCCGGTGGCAACGGAGGGCTCGCCACCAGTAGCCTTGCTGCCTGTGAGAATCACGCCGAGCATCCTGAACGCCGACTTCGCCAACCTGCAGCGCGAGATCGAGCGCATTCCCGACGCCGACCTGCTGCACATCGACGTGATGGACAACCACTTCGTACCGAACCTGACCATCGGTCTGCCGGTCGTCGACTCGCTGCTCAAGATCACCGAGAAGCCGCTCGACATCCATCTGATGATCGACGATCCGGACCGCTGGGCACCGGGATACGCGGAGGCGGGTGCGCGCTCGGTCTCCTTCCATGCCGAGGCGGTGAAAGCCCCGGTACGCCTGGCGCGCGAGCTGCGTGCCCAGGGCGCGCGGGCCTCGCTGGGGTTGAAGCCGGCGACGCCGATCGAGCCCTACCTGGATCTGCTCACCGAGTTCGACCAGATCCTGATCATGACCGTCGAGCCCGGTTTCGGCGGGCAGAAGTTCCTCGATGCGATGCTGCCGAAGATCCGGCGTACCCGGGAGGCGGTCAAGGCCACCGGCGCCGACATCTGGATCCAGGTCGACGGGGGAGTCTCGGAGTCCACCATCGCGCAGTGCGCCGAGGCCGGTGCCGACACCTTCGTCGCCGGGTCCGCGGTCTTCTCCGCCGAGAACCCCGACGCGATGGTCAACGCCCTGCGGGACAAGGCCGTCGCCGCCTGCCACTGACGCCCTTCACGGCCTTCGAGTGGGTCGCGCAGCCTCTACGGTCTTCGAGTAGGTCGCGCAGCGACCGTGTCGAGAAGTCAGGCCGGGCTGGTTCATCTCGACACGCAGCCCATTGCTCCGCAAGCTCCGCATGGGCTGCTACTCGATGAACGTGGCTTCGACTCGATGAACGCTACGGGTCGTTGCGGCGGCGGAGGTAGCGTTCGAACTCGGCGGCGATGGCGTCGCCGGATGCCTCGGGGAGTTCGGTCTCGTCCTGGTCGGCCTCCAGGGAGGCGACGTAGGAGCTCAGCTCGGCGTCGTCGTCGATGAGCTCGGCGACCCCGCGTTCCCAGGCCCGGCCCAGCTCCGGGAGCTCGCCCGGATCGATGGTCACCTCGGCGAGATCCTCCAGCCGGTGCAGCAGCGCCAGCGTCGCCTTGGGGTTCGGCGGCTGGGCGACGTAGTGCGGGACCGCGGCCCACAGGCTCGCCACGTCCATCCCGGCGTCGGTGCAGGCGGCGCTGAGGACACCGGTGATCCCGGTCGGCCCCTCATAGGTCGACCGGGACAGGCCGAGCCGCTCCCGCACCCGCGGATCGGCGCTGCTCCGCGACACCGGTACCGGCCGGGTGTGCGCGTTGTCGGCGAGCAGGGAGCCGAGCACGACCACCAGCGACGGGTGCGCCGACCGCAGCGCGGAGACGATCTGGGCGGCGTACGAGCGCCAGCGCATGTTCGGCTCCGGCCCGGTGATCAGCACCAGATCGCGCTCACCGATCCGCCCGATCCACACATCGGTACGCGGCCAACTGATCCGGTCGCCGTCCTCGCCCCGGGAGACCATCGGCCGGTTCACCTGGAAGTCGTAGTGGTCCTCGCCGTCCAGGCTGAACAGCAGATCCGCATCGGACACCTCGATCAGGTGGAGAACCGCGTCGGTGGCCGCCGAGCCGGCATCGTTCCAGCCGCTGAATGCGAGCACGGCAACGGGATCCTGCAACTCCCGCAGGTTGGAGATGGCGTTGTGGTCACGTGCCGGCATGCCGACCACTGTACTGCCGAGTGCCAGTGCGAATGGCTCAGTCCTCCGGTTCGTAACCCAGGTTGGGCGACAACCAGCGTTCCGCCTCGGCCAGCGTCCAGCCCTTGCGCTCGGCGTACGCCTCCACCTGATCCTTGCCGAGCCGGCCGACGACGAAGTACCGCGACTCCGGATGGGAGAAGTACCAGCCGCTGACCGCGGCACCGGGCCACATCGCCATCGAATCGGTCAGCTCGATCCCGGTCTGGCCGGTCGCATCGAGCAGATCGAACAGGGTGAGCTTCTCGGTGTGATCCGGGCAGGCCGGATAACCCGGCGCCGGCCGGATGCCGCGGTAGCTCTCGGCGATCAGCTCCTCGTTGGAGAGCTTCTCATCGGGCGCGTACCCCCACAGCTCCTCCCGGACCACCGCATGCATCCGCTCCGCGAACGCCTCGGCGAGCCGGTCGGCCAGCGATTCCAGCAGGATCGCGCTGTAGTCGTCCAGCGCCTCCTTGAACTCGGCGATCTTCTCGGCCGACCCGAGACCCGCGGTCACCGCGAACCCGCCGACATAGTCGGGCAGCCCGGTCTCCTTCGGCGCCACGTAGTCGGCCAGCGAACGATGCGGTACCCCGTCGCGGTGATGGCCCTGCTGGCGCAGGTGGTGCAGCACCGTGCGCACCTGCTGACGCGACTCGTCGGCGTACACCTCGATGTCGTCACCGACCGCATTCGCCGGCCAGAAACCGACGACCCCGTTGGCGTGCAGCCAGCGCTCCTCGATGAGCCGATCCAGCATCGCCTGCGCGTCGTCCCACAACTTGCGGGCGGCCTCCCCGCTCGCCGGATTGTTCAGGATGTCGGGGAATCGGCCCTTCAGCTCCCAGGCGTTGAAGAACGGCTGCCAGTCGATGTAATCGCGCAGGATCTCCAGCGGATACTCGGTGAACGTCCGGGTGAACGAGGTGATCCGACCCAGATGCTCATCGAGCGCGCCGTCGTTGGCGACATCGCGGGCCTGCTGCAGCAGGAAACGCGGCCGGGGCGGACGATGCTCGCTCCAGTCGATCGGGGTACGCCCGGCCACGGCGTCCGCGTAACGCAGCAGCGGCCGCTCGTTTCCCTTGGCTGCATGGCGTTTCCGGATCGTCTCGTAATCGGCCTCGATGCCTTCCAGGAACTTCGGGCGACGTTCGTCGGACAGCAGCGCGGCCGCGGTCGGAACCGAACGGGAGGCGTCCTTCACCCAGACCACCGGCGCGTGGTATTTCGGGGTGATCTTGACCGCGGTGTGCGCCTTGGAGGTGGTCGCCCCGCCGATCAGCAACGGGATGTCGAACTCCTGCCGCTCCAGTTCCGCGGCCAGGTTGACCATCTCGTCCAATGACGGCGTGATCAGCCCCGACAATCCGATGATGTCGGCGTTCTCGGCCTTCGCGGTGTCGATGATCTTCTGCGCCGGCACCATCACCCCGAGGTCGATGACGTCGTAGTTGTTGCACTGCAGCACCACCCCGACGATGTTCTTGCCGATGTCGTGCACATCGCCCTTGACGGTGGCCATCACGATCTTGCCGTTGGTGCGTTCGGCATCACCGGGCCGGCGCTCCGCCTCGATGAACGGGATCAGGTGGGCGACCGCCTTCTTCATCACCCGGGCCGATTTCACAACCTGGGGGAGGAACATCTTGCCCGCCCCGAACAGGTCGCCGACCACACCCATGCCGTCCATCAGCGGGCCTTCGATGACCGCCAGCGGCCGCTCCCCGGCCTCGGCCAGCTCGACCCGCAGTTCCTCGGTGTCGTCGACGATGAACTCGTCGATGCCCTTGACCAGGGCGTGGGTGATCCGCTCCCGGGCGGGCTGGCCGCGCCACTCCTCGGCGGCGGTCTCGTCGGCCTTCTCACCGGTGCGGTTGAATTCCTCGGCGATCTCCAGCAACCGCTCCGCCGCATCCGGGCGACGGTTCAGGATCACGTCCTCGATCCGCTCCCGGAGCCGTTCGTCGACCTCGTCGTAGACCGCCAGCGCACCGGCGTTCACGATGCCCATGTCCATCCCGGCGGCGATCGCGTGGTAGAGGAAGACCGCGTGGATCGCCTCGCGAACCGGATTGTTGCCGCGGAAGCTGAACGAGACGTTGGAGACCCCGCCGGACACCAGCGCACCGGGCAGGTTCTCCTTGATCCACCGGGTGCCCTCGATGTAGTCGAGGCCGTAGTTGGCGTGCTCCTCGATCCCGGTCGCGACCGCGAAGATGTTCGGGTCGAAGATGATGTCCTCGGCAGGGAAATCGAGTTCGTCGGTGAGGATCTTGTACGCCCGCCCGCAGATCTCCTCGCGGCGTTCCAGCGTGTCGGCCTGACCTTCCTCGTCGAAGGCCATCACCACCACGGCCGCGCCGTATTTGCGGCACAGTTTCGCATGTTCGACGAAGGCGTCGACACCCTCCTTCATCGAGATCGAGTTGACGATCGATTTTCCTTGTACGCAACGCAATCCGGCTTCGATGACCTCCCACTTCGAGGAGTCGATCATCACCGGCACGGTGCAGATGTCGGGTTCGGAGGCGATCAGCTTGCAGAACCGGTCCATCGCGGCGATGCCGTCGATCATCCCCTCGTCCATGTTGATGTCGATGATCTGCGCACCGGCCTCCACCTGCTGGCGGGCGACGTTCAACGCGGTCGCGTAGTCACCCTCCTTGATCAGGCGGCGGAAGCGGGCCGACCCGGTGATGTTGGTGCGCTCGCCGACGTTGACGAACAGGGAGTCCTCGGTGACGTTCAGCGGTTCCAGACCGGACAGCCGCAGTGCCGGGCCGATGGTCGGCGGCACCCGGGGGTCGGTGTCCACGACGCGTTCGGCGAGCTGGCTGATGTGCTCGGGGGTGGTGCCACAGCAACCGCCGAGGACGTTGACCAACCCGTCGGCGGCGAACCCGGCGAGCACCTCGGCCATCTCCTCCGGCGTCTGGTCGTATTCACCGAACGCGTTCGGCAGGCCCGCATTCGGATAGCAGAAGGTGAAGCAGTCAGCGACCCGGGCGAGCTCTGCGGCGTACGGACGCATGTCGGCCGCACCGAGCGCACAGTTGAAACCGACCGCCAACGGGCGGGCGTGCCGGATGCTGTTCCAGAACGCCTCGGTCAGCTGACCCGAGAGGGTACGCCCCGACGCGTCAGTGATGGTGCCGGAGATGAACACCGGCCAGCGCCGGCCGCGCTGCTCGAAGAGGGTTTCCAGGGCGAAGACCGCGGCCTTGGCATTGAGGGTGTCGAAGATCGTCTCGACCAGCAGCAGGTCACTGCCGCCGTCGACGAGCCCCTCGGCCTGTTCGAGATAGGCGCCGACCAGCTCGTCGAAGCTGACGTTGCGGGCACCGGGGTCGTTCACATCGGGGGAGATCGACGCGGTCCGGTTCGTCGGCCCGAGGGCGCCCGCGACATAGCGCGGCCGGTCCTCGGTGGCCACCGCGTCACAGGCGGCGCGGGCCAACCGGGCGGATTCGTAGTTGAGCTCATAGCTCAGCTCCTGCATCCCGTAGTCGGCCATCGAGATCCGCTGGGCGCTGAAGGTGTTGGTCTCGATGATGTCCGCACCCGCGGCGAGATATTCGTCGTGGATGGAGCGGATCACCTCGGGCTGGGTGATCGACAGCAGATCGTTGTTGCCCTTGACATCGGACTCCCAGTCGGCGAACCGATCCCCGCGGAACTCCTCCTCCGACAGTTTGTGCCGCTGGATGAAGACCCCCATCGACCCGTCCAGCATCAACACCTGCTCGGCCATCGCCGCGGTCAGGGCGGCGGTGGCATCGGGGCGGATCAAGGACTGGTCGCGTGTCTCGGGTGTCACACGCGCAAGGTCGGAGCGGCTGCTCACTTCGGTTTCCCTTCACAGGAGTTTGCGCAGATCGGAGCGATTCTAGGTGAGCGGGTCAGCCATCTCAGCCCGCGTCCGAATCGGGCCGTCGCCGCTCCCGGGTGAACCAGAGTCCGAGCACCAGGATCAGGACCAGGGCCGCGATCAGGTTCTGCAGGACGATAGGCCAGGGTTGGATGTCGAGCGTGCCGCCGCCGCGACGATCGAGAGCGACCACCGTCGGCGCCGCCAGCAGCGGAAGCAGACTCCAGGAGTCGGGCCGACGGCCCAGGTGACCGGCCGAACCGAAGGCGAGCGCGGCCGGGATGGCGAGGATCATCCAGACGGCGAGGAAGCCGTGGGCGAAGCCATCGGTGCGGCCGCCGAGCCAGTCGCTCAGGTAGTAGGTCGGCGTCGCCACCCAGAGTGCGAGCAGTGCTCCACCGACGGCGCTTCGCCAGCGGCGGGTGAACCAGCCGATCCAGAACGCCAGCAGCGCCCAGGCCCATTGCGTGCCGAGCAGGGCACCCACGAGTTGCAGGGCCGGCACCCCATCCGGCCGCAGCGGGTACCCGCCATATCGGGCGCCGAAGACATTCACCAGCGAGTTCAGCGCGCCGAGTGCGCAACCGATCGCCGCACACCGCACCCACCAGCCGGGCCCGGTGGGGGTACTCATCACACCACGCTAGCCGGGCCGTGCTGCTCGACCGGGTTGCGACCCGCGCCCGCGCCGGCTTTGCCGGGCCTCGGTTCTCTGGAAAACTGGCGGCGCCATGACGAACGACGCCCCGACGCCGACCGAGGCCCCCGCCGCCGGTTCCCGCGACTCCTCGACCGATCCGCTGCCCGCCGCCGTCCTGTGGGACTTCGACGGCACCCTGGTCGATTCCGAACCCATCTGGATGCGGATGGAGCACGAGCTGGTCGCCGAGTGGGGCGGGCAGTGGAGCGACGAGCAGGCGTACCAGATGGTCGGCAACGATCTGCGGGAGAGCGCCCGGCACCTGATCGCCGCGAGCGCCCGCGACGACCTGACCATCGACGGTGTGGTCGCCGCGCTGGTCTCCCGGGTCGCCGCCGAACTGCGCGACGGCCCGATGCTGGAGCTGCGTCCCGGTGCGGGGGAGCTGCTGCAACAGTTGGCCGCGGCCGGGGTGCCCTGCGCGCTGGTCTCGGCCTCCTATCGCGAGGTGCTGGAGGCGATGCTGACCCGGCTGCCGGCGAACCCGTTCGTCGATGTGGTCGCCGGGGACGACGTCACCCACGGCAAACCCCACCCCGAGCCCTACCTGACCGCGTGCGCACGCCTGGGCGTACGCCCGGAGGACTGCGTGGTGCTGGAGGACTCGAACACCGGCGCCGATTCGGGCAATGCCGCCGGTGCGGTGGTGCTGGTGATCCGCAACCACGTCCAGGTGCCGCCCGCCCCGCGCCGGGTGCTGCTGGACACGCTGGCCGGTGTCGGACCCGCCGAGCTGGCCGGCCACCTGGCCCGGGCGCGGGGGGAGCGTTGAGCAGCTGGTGGCGCCGACTCGGCGCGCTGCTCGCCGCCGGCGGCGTACTGCTGGCCACCGGGTGCACCGCCACCGAGACCAAGGCCGCGCCGACCGGCCCCACCGACCGGCCGCCGACCTTCGCGACCACGGCCCGGGTGACCGACATCGACCCGGTCGCCGCCGTCGACGAGGGCTCGCAGATGTACGCCTACAACGTCTTCCAGCGGCTGATGACCGTGCAGATCGGCAGTGCCGCGCTGAAACCCGACCTGGCCTCCGAATGCTGGTACATCGACCCGCTCACCTATTCCTGCGCCGTCGGCCGGAACCGCAGCTTCACCAGCGGCCGCACGCTGACCAGCGCCGACGTGAAGTTCTCCCTGGACCGGGCGATGCGGCTCGCCGACCGCGTCCCCGGATCCTCGGCGCGGATGCTGGACAGCATCGCCAGCGTCGAGACGCCCGAGGAGCTGCGGGTCGACATCAAGCTCAAATACCCCGACAGCAACATCGGGTACGCCCTGGCCTCGCCGGCGGCCTCGATCGTCGACTCCCGGACGTTCCCGGCGGATGAGCTGCTGGCGCAGAACCAGATCCCGGTCGGATCCGGCCCCTACATCCCCAAGGCCCGCTCGCTCGATGAGCTGGTGCTGCAGCGCAACGGCCGCTACGGTGGCGCCAACGGGGGCCACTTCAACGAGGTCACCGTCAAGACCTACAGCAGCCTGGAGCTGATGAACCGCGCCATCGCCACCGGCACCGTCGACCTGCTCTGGCGGGTCGGCGCCCCGCCGCAGACCGCCAGCACCACCTATGTGCCGAAGGTGCTGCCCGGTGCCGACGTCTCCCGGCTGGTCTGGAACCCGACCTCGCCGCAGCGCACCGATGCCGGGCTGCGGCAGCGGGTCGTCGCCGCGACCTCCGAACTGCGGACCCTGCGTCGGCTGCTGCCCGCCGGCGTCGACTCCGGGGTGGATACTTTCCCCGCCGGCCCGGTCGCCGCGCCCGAGGGCCCGGCGCAGCAGGTGAGCCTGGCGGTCGCCAGCCGCAACGATCTCGCGCTGTCGCTGCTGCCGAAGGTGCAGCAGGCGCTCGAGCAGGCCGGACTGCGGGTCTCGGTGGTGGAGAATCCCGGGGCCGCCGATCTGCTGCTGGATGCCGGCAGCACCTACACCAACACCCCGGTCGCCTGGCTGCAGGACTGGTGGGACAACCCGCTGCCGGGCCAGGAGCAGCGCAACAAGGAGCTGCTGCAGGCCTACCGCACCGCGCCCGACGTGCCGGCGCGGAACCGTGCCTCCCGGGCGATGCAGGAGGCCGCGACCGCCGATGCGACCGTGCTGCCGCTCACCCAGACCGACCGGACCATCTATCTGATTCCGGCGATCACCGTAGACGAGCAGTACAAGAACTGGCTCGGTCCCGGATTCCAGCTCGGTGTCTGGGGGTGGACCACGTGAGCGAGCCGACCGGACAGCCCGAGCCCACCGGCGTACCCGACTATTCCGGGGTACGTTCCGGCCCGCTGCAGGCGGGGGAGTGGGTGCTGCTCACCGACCCCAAGGGCAAGAAGAAGTCGGTCCTGCTGGAACCGGGTAAGTCCTTCCACACCACCAAGGGCGGGGTCAGCCACGACGACCTGATCGGCGGCCCGGACGGCGTCGTGGTGCGTTCGGTCGGCGGCATGCAGTTCCTTGCGCTGCGGCCGCTGCTCGGTGACTACACGGTCACGATGCCGCGCGGTGCCGCCGTGGTGTATCCGAAGGAGGCCGCCCAGATCGTGATGGGCGCCGACATCTTCCCCGGTGCCCGGGTGCTGGAGGCCGGGGTCGGTTCCGGCGCGCTCACCCTGACCCTGCTGCGGGCGCTCGGCCCGACCGGTCGACTCTGGTCCTTCGAACGGCGCCCCGGCTTCGCCGAGATCGCCCAGCGCAATGTCACCACCTGGCTGGGTGCGGAGCATCCCGGCTGGTCGGTCGAGGTCGGGGACCTGGTGGAGCGGCTGGACGGCGATCCGGCACTGGCACCGGAGCTGGACCGGGTGATCCTGGACATGCTGGCGCCCTGGGAGTGCGTGGACGCGGTCGCGACCCGGCTGGTACCCGGTGGGGTGCTCTGCTGCTACGTCGCGACCACCACCCAGTTGGGCCGGGTGATGGATCAGATCCGCACCCATACCGGTTTCACCGAACCGGAGGGCACCGAGACCATCGTCCGCGGCTGGCATGCCGAGGGGTTGGCGATCCGGCCGGCCCACGGCGCCTCCAGCCACACCGGGTTCCTGGTCACCGCCCGCCGGCTCGCCCCCGGGGTGACCAGCCCGCTGCGCAAGCGCCGGCCCGCCCCCGGGGCGTACGGTCCGGATTACACCGGCCCGCGCCCGCCCTGGGTCGAGCAGAACCCCAGCGCCCCGGACGCCGGCTGAGCGCCGCGCCCACCCGTCGGCCGAGCGAACGCAGCGAGTCGAAGCCACCCGGATCCGGGATGCCGCTCCGCGTTCGGAGAGCGGACGTGCCGTCCGGGGCCCCGGGGGCGCCGCGCTAGGCTCGTTCGTCTAGGAGGTGGCTCGTGACCGAGGATCGCTTCGACCAGGACCGGCTGGACGCTCTGACCACGGAGATCGCCGACCTGCGGGACCGGGTTTCCCGGCACCCCCGCGAGTTGTCGGCGCTGGAACGGCGGCTCGCGGACGCGCGCGCCGAGGGCCGGCAGGTGGCCGCCCAGAACGAACGGCTCTCGCTGACGCTGCGCGAGGCCCGGGACCGGCTGGTCGCCCTCAAGGCCCAGATGGATGCGCTCGGCGAACCGCCGGTCGGTTTCGGCACCCTGGAGCGGTTGTTGCCGCCCGAACCCGGTGCGGAGCTGCGGCTGGCCGAGATCCACACCCAGGGCCGCAAGGTGCGCACCGCCATCGCCATGGAGGAGGTCGACGAGGACGAACTGGTCCCCGGCACCCAGCTGCTGGTCAACGAGTCGCTGCTCGTCGTCGGCATCGCCGACGGTTCCGCCGCCGGTGACATCGGCGTACTCAAGGACCTGCTGCCGGACGGTCAGCGCGCGGTAGTCGTCGTGCACGGTGACGACGAGCAGGTGGTACGCCTGTCCGGCGCGTTGGTCGAGGCGCGGCCGCGGGCCGGTGATCTGCTGCTGCTGGACCGGCGCGCGATGTTCGCCTTCGAGGTGGTGCCGAAGCTGGATGTCGAGGAGCTGGTGCTGGAGGAGGTGCCGGACATCGACTATGCCGCGATCGGCGGCCTGTCCAACCAGATCGAGCAGATCACCGACGCCGTCGAGCTGCCGTTCCTGCATCAGGATCTCTACGCGGCCTACGAGCTGACCCCGCCCAAGGGGGTGCTGCTCTATGGCCCGCCCGGCTGCGGCAAGACCATGATCGCCAAGGCGGTCGCGAACTCGCTGGCCAAGAAGGTGGCGGCCAAGGACGGCAGCGACGGGCGGACCGGTGAAGAGGGCCGCAGCTTCTTCCTGAACGTCAAGGGCCCCGAGCTGCTGAACAAGTACGTCGGTGAGACCGAGCGGCACATCCGGTTGATCTTCCAGCGGGCCAGGGCCAAGGCGAGCGACGGCTGGCCGGTGATCGTCTTCTTCGACGAGATGGATTCGCTCTTCCGCACCCGCGGTTCGGGTGTCTCCTCCGATGTCGAGAACACCATCGTGCCGCAGCTGCTGAGCGAGCTGGACGGTGTCGAGTCGTTGGAGAACGTGATCATCATCGGCGCCTCCAACCGCGAGGACATGATCGATCCGGCGATCCTGCGACCCGGGCGGTTGGATGTGAAGATCAAGGTCGATCGGCCCGACGCGGAGGCGGCCCGGGAGATCTTCGCCCGCTACTTCACCGAGGCGTTGCCGCTGGCCGAGGCCGACCTGAAGCGCTTCGGCGGTGATGCCGCACGGACCCGCGCGGAGATGATCGATGCCACCGTGGCGCACATGTACGCCGAGAACACCGACAACCAGTTCCTCGAGGTCACCTATGCCGGCGGGGACAAGGAAATCCTTTACTTCAAGGATTTCTCCTCCGGCGCGATGATCCAGAACATCGTCGGTCGGGCGAAGAAGTCGGCGATCAAGGAGAAGATCGGCGGCGGTTCGGGCGGGTTGCGGATGGAGCATCTGCTGCAGGCCTGCAACGACGAGTTCGGTGAGAACGAGGACCTGCCGAACACCACCAATCCCGACGACTGGGCGAAGATCTCGGGCAAGAAGGGGGAGCGGATCGTCTACATCCGCCCGCTCTTCACCTCCAAGCAGGTCAGCAGCCGCAGCATCGAGACCGCGACCAACACCGGCCAGTACCTCTGAGGCTCATCTCGACACGCTCGGCATTGCTCCGCTTCGCTGCGCATGCCGAGCTGCTCGATGAGCGTTCCTCGGAACTCAGGCGCTGGGGCGGGCGCCCGGGATCGGACCCTGACGGCGGTTCACCTCGCGCACCAGGAACACGATCAATCGCCACCCCAGCAGGAAAACGGCGAGCACCGAGGCGGCCACCATGGTGAATGACGGCTGCACGCCGACCATCGTGACCCGGCGGATCACCAGCCCGATCCCCACCGTGCACGCCCAGACCGCCAGGGCGGCGTACAGGGTCAAGGTGGTGCGCCAGGAACGCGACACCAGCCAGCCGATCGCCAGCCCGACCAGGAACGGCCAGGCGGTCTGGATCAGCCCGAGCGGGGTGATCGCCTGGGAGTGCGAGACCCGCATCGCGAGCGTGAACCCGAGCACCAGCAGCACGTCGACGAGAAGGCTGATCAGGGCACGCACGGGGCGAGTATAGGCTCGCGCCGTGACGCAACAGGTGTTCGGACTGGAGACGGAGTACGGCATTGCGGTGAGCGGGCACGGCCCGGCGACCGGGCTGCACCCGATGCACTGGGCGAACCTGCTGGTGCGCAGCTATGGCGAGCTCGCCGGGGCCGCGGAGCGCTGGGACTACGAGACCGAGGATCCGCTGGCCGATGCCCGCGGCTTCACCGTCGACCGCCGGATCGCCCACCCCGATCAGCTCACCGACGACGACACGATGGCGAACCTGGTGCTCACCAACGGGGCCCGGCTCTACGTCGACCACGCCCATCCGGAGTATTCGGGGCCCGAGGTGACCAGCGCCCGGGATGCGGTGCTCTGGGACACCGCGGGGGACCGGCTGGTCTGGCTCGCCGCGCAGAACGCCTCCGCCCGGCTCGGCCAGCCGCTGCGGCTGTGGAAGAACAACACCGACGGCAAGGGCGCCTCCTACGGCACCCACGAGAACTATCTGATGTCGCGGCAGACGCCGTTCCACCGCGTGGTGCAGCAGTTCAGCGCCTTTCTGGTCACCCGGCAGCCGCTGACCGGTGCCGGCCGGGTGGGGCTCGGCCAGTACAGCGAGGAGCCCGGTTTCCAGATCAGCCAGCGCGCCGACTTCTTCGAGGCCGAGGTGGGGCTGGAGACGACCTTGAACCGGCCCGTGATCAATACCCGCGACGAACCGCACGCCCGGGCCCGCGAGTTCCGCCGGTTGCATGTCATCACCGGGGACGCGAATCGCAGCGAGTACGCCGGTTGGCTCAAGGTCGGCACCGCGGCCCTGGTGCTGGCCGCCATCGAGGCCGGTCTGTGCGCCGACCTGCCGCGGCTCGCGGACCCGGTCGCCGCCATGCACACCGTCTCCCACGATCTGACGCTGAGCGCACCGCTGCCGCTGGCCGAGGACGCCGGCACCATCACCGCGCTCGGCCTGCAACGGGCGTACGCCGACACGGTCGCCGACCTGCTCGAATCCCGCGCCGACCTCGTCGGACACCCCGAGGAGGCCGCCGAACTGCTCGCCGCCTGGCGGGACTGCCTCGATGCGCTGGAGCGCGATCCGATGGAGCTGGCGGATCGGCTCGACTGGGTCGCCAAGCTGAAACTGCTGGAGTCCTACCGGACCCGGGACCGGATCGGTTGGGACGCCCCCAAACTCGCCCTGATCGACCTGCAGTACGCCGAACTCGACCCGGCGCGCAGCCTCTATCACGCGCTGGTCGCCAAGGGCCGGATGCGCCGGATGTTCACCGACGAACAGGTCGAACAGGCCCGGCTCACCCCGCCCACCGACACCCGGGCCTACTTCCGCGGGGAAGTGATGCGCCGCTACGCCGACCAGGTGGTGGCCGCCTCCTGGGACTCGCTGATCGTCGACGTGCCGAAACGCCGTTCCCTGCTGCGGATCCCGATGCTCGACCCGCTGCGCGGGACGCGCGACCATGTCGGTGCCCAGCTCGACGCCAGTACCGACATCGGACAACTGGTCACGGCGCTCGGCTATTGAGCGTGGGGCGCGCGGGGCGCCAGCTGGCTAGCGCTAGGCTGGAAATCCGCGCAGGAGTGCGAGGAGGTACAGAATGAGCCAGTCACAGCACGAACGCCGCCGCCCCGACGACGACGGCGAGCCGGACGCGGGCGCTGCCGCGCAGGCCCGTCCCCAGCAGTCGGAGTCGGACGAGGAGTTCGATGACCTGCTGGACGAGATCGACGGGGTGCTCGAGGTGAACGCCGAGGAGTTCGTGCGCTCGTTCGTGCAGAAGGGCGGCCAGTGAGGGGCGCGGCCGGGCTGCCCCCGGCGTACCTGCGGGCCGGCTCGTCCTCGTTCACCGAATTCCTCACCGACACCGCCCCCGAGCTGCTGCCCGGGCGGCGGCACGAGGGGTTGGCCGGGAACAGCGCCGGGGATCTGGCCCCGCACGGCACCACGATCGTCTCCGCGACCTTCCCCAAGGGCGTGGTGATGGCCGGCGACCGGCGCGCCACGATGGGCAACCTGATCGCCCAGCGCGACATCCAGAAGGTGTTCGCCGCCGATGAGTTCTCGATGGTCGGCATCGCCGGTACCGCCGGGTTGGCGGTGGAGATGGTCCGGCTGTTCCGGGTGGAGCTGGAGCACTACGAGAAGATCGAGGGCGCCCCGCTCTCCCTTGACGGCAAGGCGAATCGGCTGGCCGCGATGATCCGCGGCAACCTCGGCATGGCGATGCAGGGCCTGGCGGTGCTGCCGCTGTTCGCCGGCTGGGACCACACCCGCAACCAGGGCCGGATCTTCTCCTACGACGCGACCGGCGGCCGGTACGAGGAGACCGCGTTCCACTCCGTCGGCTCCGGATCGGTGTTCGCCAAGGGCTCGCTGAAGAAGCTCTACGAACCGGATCTGGACGCCCTCGGCTGCGCCACCGCGGTGGTTCAGGCGCTCTACGATGCCGCCGACGACGACTCCGCGACCGGTGGTCCGGACATGCAGCGCCGGATCTTCCCGGTCGTCATGGTCGCCACCGCCGACGGCATCGACACCTTCGACGAGGACCGGATCGGTGAGGTCGTCGACCGGATCGTCGCCGCCCGGCGGGTGCGCCCCGACGGCCCCTCGGCACCGTTGCTCTGACCCGGGCCCCAGACCCCCACGATTGCTGACCCACAAGGAGTTCCCGCGATGAGCATGATGTACGTGGCACCCGAACAACAGATGAAGGACCGTGCCGATTTCGCCCGCAAGGGCATCGCGCGCGGACGTTCGGCGGTGGTGCTGCGTTATGCCGGCGGGATCTGCTTCGTCGCCGAGAACCGCTCCCAGGCGCTGCACAAGATCTCCGAGATCTATGACCGGATCGGGTTCGCCGCGGTCGGGCGCTACAACGAGTTCGAGAATCTGCGGATCGCCGGCATCCGGCACGCCGACATGCGCGGTTACTCCTACGACCGCGTCGATGTCACCGGCCGCGGCCTGGCCAACGCGTACGCCCAGCTGCTCGGTACGATCTTCTCCTCCAACTCCGAACTTCCTTATGAGGTGGAGATCGTCGTCGCCGAGCTCGGACAGACCCCGGAAGAGGACCAGATCTACCGGCTCACCTACGACGGCTCGGTCGGTGATGAGGAGCACTACGCGGTGATGGGCGGGCACGCCGAGGAGATCGCCAAGCTGATCGGGGAGCAGTACTCCGACGACGCCGATCTCTCCGCCTGTGTCCAGAACGCCGTCCGCGGACTGAGCCAGGACCGGGAACGGCTCGGGGTGGACGCGCTCGAGGTCGCGGTGCTCGACCGCTCCCGGCCGCAGCCGCGCAAGTTCCGCCGGCTCACCCGGGCGCAGGTGGCCGAAGCACTCGGCGACGCACAGTGAGTGACGAGCCGGATCCCTTTTCTGGCAGCGATTTCGGCCCGGTCCTGATCATCGGGGCCGGGCTGGTCGGTGCCTCGGTGGGGTGCGCGCTGACCGAGGCCGGGGTCGAGGTGCATCTGCGCGATCAGGTGCCGAGCCATGCCCGGGTCGCCGCCGGCCGGGGTGCCGGCAGCGTCGAGCCGATCGACCCGGAGGCGGTCGCCCTGGTCGTGGTGGCCGTGCCGCCGCGGGTGCTGGCACCGGTGGTGTCCGCGGCGCTGGACGAGTTCGCCAATGCCGTCGTCACCGATGTCGGCTCGGTGAAGGGTTCGGTCCTGCGGGATCTGGCGGCCCGCGGGCTGGAGCTGCGGCGTTACGTCGGTTCGCATCCGATGGCCGGTTCGCATCTGGCGGGCCCGGTCACCGCGCGGCCGGACCTGTTCACCGATCGCACGTGGGTGATCGCGCCGCACGCCACGGCGACCCCGGGGGCGATCGAGACCGTGACCAGGCTGGCGACCATCAGCGGGGCCAACCCGGTGGTGATGGACGCCGAGGAGCACGATCTGGCCGTCGCCGCGGTCTCCCATCTGCCGCATGCGGTGTCGGCGATGCTGGCCGCCGGGCTGACCGAGACCAAGCCGGCCCACCTGCAACTCGCGGGTCAGGGCGTACGCGATGTCACCCGGATCGCCGCCGGTGACCCGGAACTGTGGGATCAGATCCTCACCGCCAATGCGCCCGCCGTCGCCGATCAACTGGCCGCGCTGTCGACCCGGCTGGGGGAGTTGGCCGAGCGGTTGGCCGAGCAGCGGCCGGTCGACGATCTGCTCGCCACCGGCGTCGCCGGGACCCGGGCGATCCCCGGCAAGCACGGCCGGGCCCAGACCGAATACGCCCGGTTGATCATCGAGATCCCCGACGCCCCCGGCTCGCTGGCCCGCTTCTTCACCGACGCCGGCGCGGCCGGGGTGAACGTGGAGGACATCTCGATCGAACACGACCCGGTCCGCGAGGTCGGCTGGTTGCAGGTCTCGGTACGCCCGGAGCTGGCGCCCGATTTCAGTGCGGCGATGTCCGATCGGGGCTGGCACCTGCACGAGGGCTGAACATGCCTTGATATTCATATGAATGTGGGGGAATGTATTGGGCGTGGATGGATTCACGCTGATCGCCGACCCGACCCGCCGCCGGATCATGGACCGGCTGCGCCAGGGGGAGTGCGACGTGGCCGCGCTCGTCGAGCTCTGTGCCCTGTCGCAACCGCTGATCTCCAAGCACCTCAAGGTGCTCCGGGAGGCCGGCCTGGTCGACTCCCGCACCGACGGGCGGCGGCGGATCTACCACCTCACCGGGCGGCGTCCCGACGACGTCCTCGACTGGCTCGCGCCCTGGCGCGAGCTGTGGAGCGGCAGCTTCGATCGCCTGACGGCCGCCCTCGACACCGACGCCCGACGGGGCGGACAGGAAGGCTCATCATGACCACCAAGGACCCGAACATCACCGCAGCCATCGACGGCGAACCGGTCGCCGCGACCCTCGACCCGGCCGCCGACGGCTACACGCTGACCATGGAACGCCAGCTCGACCACCCGGTGGACCGGGTGTGGGCGATGCTCACCGATCCGGCCCAGTTGGAGCGCTGGTCGCCGATCGTGCCCGACCGCGCACTGGACTCGACCGGCCCCGCCAGCTCACGGGAGAACCCGGACGACGAGCCGGTGGACGTCGAGGTGCTGGAGGTCTCCGCGCCCACCCTGCTGGTGCACCGCTGGGGCCCGCACCGGCTCACGTGGCGGCTCACCGAGGAGGGTGACGGTACCCGGCTGCGGCTCGAGCACTGGTTCGCCGAGCGCGCGGAGGCGCCCAGCTTCGGCGCCGGCTGGCACGTCTGCTTCGGCGGTCTCACCGCGGCCCTGGCCCACCAGGAGGTCGGCCGCGCCGTCGGCCCACTGGCCCTGGACTACGGCTGGGAGCAGCTGCACACCCGGTACGCCGACCTGCTCGGCGTACCCACCCACGCCGGCTGAGGGGCATCCCCCACCCCGACCCGGAGATCACCCTCCGAGCCGGTCCAAACCCTCGCCTTCGGCACCGGGGCCGCCTTGACTGCCGTTGTGGACCTCAGCGCGCTGTTGCAGCAACTGACCGATCAGATCATCGCCATGTCCGGCAGCCCGCTGGTGCTGGTGGTGATCGCGGCCCTCACGATCATCGACTCGTTCTTCCCGCCGGTGCCGTCGGAATCCATCGTGGTCGCACTGGCCGCGATCGCGGTGACCAGCGGCCAGCCACCGCTGTGGGCGCTCTTCCTGGTCGCGGCGGTCGCGGCGGCGATCGGGGACAACATCGCCTATCAGCTCGGCCGATTGCTGCATCCCGGTGGTGATCGCGGCCCGCGGTGGCTGCGCGGACCGCGGATGACGCGCACCTTCGCCTGGGCCGCCCAGGCCCTGGAACGCCGCGGTGCGGTGCTGATCCTGGTCGGTCGGCACATCCCGGTCGGCCGGGTCGCGGTGAACATGACCGCCGGTGCCTCCGGTTATCCGCTGCGTCGCTTCGTGCCGCTGTCCATCCTCGCCGGGCTGGCCTGGTCGGCGTACGCCGTGGTCATCGGCACCCTCGCGGGACGCTGGGTGCACGACAACCCACTGCTCGGTGCGGCGATCGCCGTGGTCGTCGCGCTGATCCTTGGGGTGATCGTCGACCGGGTCGTGAGCGCGGTCCAGGGGCGCCGCGAACAGCGCCGTGCCAGACTGACCCGCGGCGTACCCGCATCGAACAACCGGTGACCACCGGTGAACGCTGCATGACATGTTGCGTCCCGGTGCGCCGCGCGGCCCGGGGCGCGGGGAAGGGATGATTACTGTGAGCGACGTGGAGACCGACCGGCCCCTGGTGGTGGCGATCGACGGCCCGAGTGGATCGGGCAAGTCGAGCACCGCGCGAGGCGTCGCCGAGCGGCTCGGGCTGGCCTATCTGGACACCGGGGCGATGTATCGTGCCGCGGCCTGGTTGGTCGCCGAGCAGGGGGTCACCGACCCGGCCGCGATCACCGAGCTGATCGGGGCCGCCGAACTGGACATCTCCACCGACCCGAAGGCGTTCCGGATCAGCATCAACGGGCACGATGTCACCGCCGCCATCCGCGAACCCCGGATCTCGCAGTTCGTCTCCACCGTCGCCACGATCCAGCCGGTCCGCGACATCCTGATCGCCCGGCAGCGCGAACTGATCGCCGCCGCCACCGGCGGCGTCGTCGCCGAGGGCCGCGATCTGACCACCGTCGTCGCCCCCGATGCCACCGTCCGGGTGCTGCTCGTCGCCGACCCGCAGGCCCGGATCGCCCGCCGCGAGGCCGAACTCGCCGGCGCCGCGAACACCGCCGAGGTCACCGACCAGATCGTCCGCCGCGACCGCGACGACTCCACCGTGGCCGCCTTCACCGAGGCCGCCGATGGCGTCACCGTGATCGATTCGACCCACCTGGGCCTGACCGAGGTGATCGACGAGATCAGCCGACTCACCGAACCACCGACCAGCTGAGAGGACCCCCGTGAGCGACAGCCTGGACATCCGGACCCCCGCCGAATCGGCCCCCGAGGCCCCCGTCCTGCCGAACCTCACGGATCTTCCTCGACCACGGATCGGGCTGCTCCGGGCGGTACGCCCGATGGGCGGCTTCCTCTTCGGCCGGGTCTGGAACATCAAGCGGCACGGGCTTTCCAACGTGCCGGCCACCGGCCCGGTGATCCTGGCCGCCAACCATCTCGCGGTGATCGACGGGCCGCTGCTGGTCGCGGTCACCCCGCGGCAGGCGTCGGCGCTGGCCAAGAACGAGCTGTTCGTCGGGACCCTGGGCCGGTTGCTGGAGGCGGCCGGTCAGATCCCGATCGACCAGTACCACCCCGACCACGGGGCACTGCGCCGCGCCGTCGGCGTACTGGAATCCGGCGAGGCGCTGACGATCTTCCCCGAGGGCGGCCGCGATCTCGGCGACCTGGCGCGGATCCGGCCCGGGGTGGCGTATCTGGCGATGGTGACCGGGGCGCCGATCGTGCCGGTGTCGCTGCTCGGGACCAGGCTGCCCGGACAGGGTGTCAAGGAGGTGCCGCCGCGGGGGAGCACGATCCATGTCAGTTTCGGTGCGCCGTTGGAGCTGAATCGGGTGCTCTGGCCACGCCGCCGGGTGCCGCTCGCCGAGGCCGCCGAACGGGTCCGCCAGCACCTGGTCCAGCACCTGCGCGCGAGCGAGGCCGCGACCGGGATGCCGCTGCCCGGCGTACCCGGGGTGTCCTGACCCCGCACCGGTTGGACCGACCGGATAGTCTGGACCGGTTTCCTTGCCCGGTAGCGCGGGCGCGCGTTCCAGCAGAGTGAGGTGTCGATGTCCGAGAGCACGATCAAGCCGGTCGTAGCGGTGGTCGGGCGACCCAACGTGGGCAAGTCGACCCTGGTGAACCGGATCATCGGCCGCCGTGAAGCCGTCGTCCAGGACACCCCCGGCGTCACCCGCGACCGGGTCTCCTATGACGCGATCTGGAACGGCCGCGAGTTCGTCGTCGTGGACACCGGCGGCTGGGCCTCCGATGCGAAGGGGATGGCCGGCCAGATCGCGGAACAGGCCGAGCTCGCCATCGACGCCGCCGACGCGGTGCTGTTCGTGGTCGATGCCACCGTCGGCACCCTCGATGAGGACGAGGCCGTGGTGCAGGTGCTGCGCCGCTCCAACAAGCCGGTGGTGCTGGCGGCCAACAAGGTCGACGACCAGCGCACCGAGGGCGAGGCCGCCGCGATGTGGAATCTCGGCCTCGGCCAGCCGTGGCCGGTGTCGGCGATGCACGGCCGCGGTACCGGCGATCTGCTGGACGCCATCCTGGAGGCACTGCCCACCGCGCCCGAGGAGGACTTCGAGCCGGTCGGTGGCCCGCGCCGGGTCGCGCTCGTCGGGAAACCCAATGTGGGCAAGAGTTCCCTGCTGAACCGGCTCGCCGGTCAGCAGCGGGTGGTGGTCGACAATGTGGCCGGTACGACGGTGGATCCGGTGGATGAGCTGATCGAGCTGGACGGTGAAGTCTACAACTTCATCGACACCGCCGGGATCCGGCGCCGGGTCAAGGAGGCGTCGGGGCATGAATACTACGCGTCGCTGCGCACCCACGGTGCCATCGAGCGCGCCGAGTGCTGCGTGGTGGTGATCGACGCCTCCGAGCCGATCGCCGAGCAGGACCTGCGAATCCTTTCCAGCGTTGCCGATGCGGGCCGGGCGATGGTGATCGCCTACAACAAGTGGGACCTCACCGACGAGGAGCGGCGGCACTACCTGGAGCGCGAGATCGAGCGCGAGCTCTACGCCTTCGAGTGGGCAGATCGGGTGAACGTCTCCGCCGAGACCGGGCGGAACGTGCAGAAGCTCGGCCCAGCCATCGAAAAGGCCTTGGAGGGTTGGGAATCCCGGATCTCCACCGGCAAGTTGAATGCCTTCCTGGGCCGGATCGTGGCATCCCACCCGCACCCGGTGCGCGGTGGCAAGCAGCCCCGGATCCTGTTCGGCACCCAGGCGCAGAACTGCCCGCCGACCTTCGTGCTGTTCACCTCCGGCGACCTCGAACCCGGTTACATCCGCTTCGTCACCCGCCGGCTGCGCGAAGAGTTCGACTTCACCGGTACGCCGGTGCACGTCGAGGTCCGGGCGCGGGCAAAACGCAAGAATCGCTGAACCCACGGTGGTTGAGCGAGCGCCAGCGAGTCGAAGCCACCACACGCCGGCTGAGCGAGGTACGAGTCGAAGCCTCCCCTGGCAGCTCCAGTTCGGGCTGCTCGCACTGATCTGGGGATCCAGCTTCCTGCTGATCAAGTACGGCCTGGTGGTGATGACCCCGCTGCAGCTCTCCGGGTTGCGGATCGTGTCGGGTGCGGCCGTGCTGCTGATGCTGGCGGCTCTGCGGCGTACCAGGTGGCCGCGGGAGGTGTCGACCTGGCTGCATCTGGCGGTCACCGGGTTGTTCCTGTGCACGATCCCGTGGACCCTGTTCGCGTTGGCGGAGCAGCGGATCTCCTCGGCGCTCGCCGGGATCGGGAATGCGTCGACGCCGGTGTTCACCGTGGTGCTGTCGATGCTGTTCCTGCGCAGCGATCGGGTCACCGCGCGGAAGCTGATCGCGGTGGTCGTCGGGCTGATCGGCGTGGTGGTGATCCTGCAGCCCTGGCATGCGGTGGGCCGACCCGATCCGGTCGGGTTCGCGATGGTGCTCGGCGCGTCCTCGTGCTACGCGATCGGCTGGGTCTACAACCGGCGGTATCTCGGCGGGCGCGATCTGGGCGGGTTGGCGCAGCCGACGGTGCAGTTGCTGCTCGCCTCGGCGCAGATGGTCGTGCTGTACGCCGTGTTCTCCGGGTTGGGACTCGCGCCGCCGGTGTACCAGTTGAGTGGCACCGGGCACGAACGGCTGGTCGGGGTGCTGGCGATCCTGGTGCTGGGGATCGTCGGGTCCGGCATCGCGACGCTGCTGCACTACAACGTGATCCGTGCGGCGGGGCCGATCATCGGCACGATGGTCACCTATGTGATCCCGGTGGTGGCGGTGCTGCTCGGCGTGGTGCTGCTGGGGGAGCGGCTGCAGTGGCCGCAGCTGGTCGGGGCGCTGCTGGTGATGCTGGCCGCCCTGGTGACGCAATCGTGGTTCCTTGGGCGCCGAAAGGTGGCACGCTGATCCCATGGGGGATCGGCACGTTTTCGAGGACTCGCAGGATGAGCGCGGCTCGCGGCGTTATGCGGATGCATATCTGGACGGGGACGGTCGGCTGGTGCTGAGCATCCACGACCTGGGCCCGGTGGTGGAGGACTTCTTCGGCTGCTTCGAGTACGAGTCGTTCACCACCTTCTCCGTCGAGCAGACCGCCCGCCTGCGCGCCGACCTCGGCGAGGACGTGATTGCAGCCATCGGTGAGCGGTTCGCCTCCCAGCGCGAGCTGGCGGAGTACGCCGCAGCCCTCGTCGGCTCCGGCGAGCACTGGAGCCGGGCCGGGGACTGATCGCGCCATTCCCATGGCACGGCGGGAAAGTAGAAGTGACGGTCTCCGCCATGCAAGAAGCCAGCACTCTCGATCATCTCGTTGTCAGGCTGACAGGATTTGAACCCGCGACCCCTTGGGGAGCCCGGGAAATATCCGGTCTCCGCCGATCATCTCGGGAACTCGCGGGATTCCCTTGTGTTGACATGGAACCGGGCGGTTCGCTTGGTACGAGTATAAACCGGTCGATGGCGGACCGTGGCGGGTGATTGAAATGAGCATTTGATGGGTCGAGTTCTGTTCATTGGCGACAAGCGCCGGGTCGATGGCTTCCCCTTCACCGACTCGGCGCTCGCGGGCGTCTAGCCCCTGATGTTGCGCGGGTCGTGTGCTGGAGCGAGCGTGTTCTTGTCACGAATCCGTCCATCGCGGCCGTGGATCGATACCTCTCCGCCACCGTGGCCTGCGGAATAGTCGCGCGCCGCGGCATAGGCTTCTGCCCCCACCCGTTTCCGCGCGGAACGACCGAGTAGTCACCGTTCTTGCTCATGCCTCACCTCCTCTCAAATCGGGCGAAGTCAACGAGGGCCTGGTGGACCGAACGCGGCGCAATCGCGTCATGCTTCGCATTCTTCCCCACGCCTCGAACACATGTTCGATCGACACGTCGACGGCCGGGTCGAGCGGGAGCATCCGTAGTTGAGCACGGCTCAACCATCATGAACGAGGAACTGGCCCTTGCGGCCGAACTGAACCTGTGACCTGTCCCTGCCTGCCTCAGATCCCGATGAGCATTGCGGCGGCGGCAGGACTCAAGTTGCCTACACCGATACCGCTACTACCCGTGGCGGGTATGTCTCGCTCGCGAGGACGATCCTTGCGGATATATTCGGTTGTAGGAGGCTGTTTTCGACGAGGAGCACCAATGACTGCACAGACCTTGGATCAGCGGTCATGCAGTTGCGGTCCTGAAGACGACGACCTTCCCGTGGCTCTCCTGTCTGCGTCGGTGCATGACCCCTCGCTTTCGCCTTCGCTGATGGCGTTGACCGTGGACTACGAGCTGAAGAGCTGGCGCGCTTCCGCGCTCGCAACTCATGTTGTTGACTGGGTGCTTGACTTCGCTCTGCGACGTTCCGAGCGCGCCATGCTCACCCCGGGGCGGGCGACAGAGCTGGCGCGCCGAGCAGTCAAGATCACCTTCGGCAACGGCAACGATCGCGGTGTTCCCGGTGAGGTCTTGCTGCATGCCGTGTGTCGCCAGTTCTTCGGCAGCGATACGGTGATCAACAAGGTGTGGTTCAAGACAGCATCGAACGACACATACAAGGGCTTCGACGCCGTCCACTGCGTCCACGAGGGAGATGAGCTCCAGCTCTGGTTGGGCGAGGCCAAGTTTTACAAAAGTCTGACCTCGGCGATCCGGTCGGTTGCCACCGACCTCAACGAGCATCTCGACCAGGACTATCTCCGATCTGAGTTCGCCCTCATCGCGGACAAGATCGACGACGACCATCCTCATGGTGACGAACTGCGAAGGCTCATGCATCCGAACACATCCTTGGACGAGGTCTTCGACCGCATCGTCGTTCCTGTGTTTGTCGCATATGAGAGCACGGTCACAGCCGCGCACGACCATGTTTGCGCCGAGTACCGGGAAGCCCTCGAGGCCGAAGTTCGGCGCGCGTGGATCAAGTTCGGGAATGCGATCGACAGCAATCTCGCGGTGACCGTTCGCCTGTTCCTCTTGCCGATGGCGAGCAAGAAGGCTCTGACCGACGCGCTCGATGAGGAGCTGACCCGATGGCGCTGAACCTCCTCGAAGCGAGACAGCAGCTCCACGGTGGTGCTCTCGAAGAACATGACGCCTTCAAACTGCTGGCCGACATCGCAAGCCACGGTGCCTTCGTCAACCGCGACGAGGCACGCGAGCTGCTCATCCGTTTCCTCGCTCGAAGAGACGAACTGTCAACTCCGCTGCACGAGATCCTGCAGGGCTTGGTTCGAGAGCATGGTCTCTTTCCTTACCTGCGCGATATCGCCGAGCTGCCCACAGCCGACCGTCTCGCATTCGAGATGCACCGACCAACCCCTGCTATTGGAGACGACGTCGTCTTTCACGCAGAACAGGCCGCAGTGTACGAGCGTCTGATGAGCGGAGAGAACGTCATCCTTTCCGCGCCGACAAGCTTCGGAAAAAGCTTGGTCGTTGATGCGATCCTGGCCGCGGGTCGCTACAGGAATGCCGCAGTCGTCGTGCCCACGATTGCCCTGATGGACGAGACGCGGCGCCGGCTCGCGAAACTGGCTGACCAGTACAAGGTGATCACCCACGGCTCACAGCGCCGCGGCGAGCGCAACCTTTATGTAATGACACAAGAACGGCTGCTCGAACTGGGAGGTATCCCAGATCTCGATTTCTTTGTGATCGATGAGTTCTACAAGCTCGACCCTCATCACAGCGACGACCGTGCCGTTCAACTAAATGTCCTGTTCCACCGGCTTCTTTCGACGGGTGCCCAGTTCTACCTCCTCGGTCCGAACATCGCCAGCATCGCTGGCGGAACAAGCGAGAGACTTCGCGCGTCGTTCGTGAACACGGGTTTCACGACAGTCGTGACTGATGTCGATAGAGTCCACGCTGGTGCTGCGGAGCTACCGAATGCGTTGGCCGACGTCTGCACAGAGACAGGGCCGGGAACTCTGGTGTTCTGCAAATCCCCTCCTCGTGTTCGAGAAGTGACGAAGTGGCTCGTCGACCGTGGCGTCGGGGCGGGCAACCTTCATCCAGTACTTGGCCAGGTCGCCGATTGGGTGGGGCAGGCCTATCATCCTGAGTGGTACGTCGGGAAGGCACTCAGACACGGGATCGGTGTGCACCATGGAAAGCTGCCCCGCGCTCTTGCTCACCACATCGTCCGGCTCTTCAATGACGGGCGCTTACCGTATCTACTCGTCACGAGCACGCTGATCGAAGGCGTGAACACGTCGGCAAAGTCCGTCGTCGTGCTCGACAACAAGATCGCGACGAAGAAGTACGACTACTTCACCTTCAGCAACATTCGAGGGCGCTCGGGACGCATGTTCCGCCACTTCGTGGGGCGGGTGGTCGTCTTCAACCCTGAGCCACATGCCGCCGACCTTACTGTCGACGCACCGATCCTCTCCCAACCAGACGACGTCGCGGACGAGATTCTGATCCACTTGCCGGAAGCGGAATTGTCTCCGCGCAGCAAAGAACAGCTGCGACCATACCTGGAGCAAACGCTGCTCAGCCTCGAGACGCTCAGAGAGAACAAGGGCGTTCCGCTCTCGTGGCAGTTACAGACTGCAGATCAGATCGCGTCTGATCGGCGCCGGTGGATGAGAACACTCGCGTGGAACGGGACGTATCCGACCAGCGCGCAAGTCAGAGACCTGGCGCCGTTGCTGTTCATGCTCACAGGGTCAGGAAACGCGGTGCGGACCGCGAGACAGCTCGGCGCACGAGTCAACATGCTTCGCTCACAACAAGGCGACTTCAAGGCGCTCGTCGAGCAGGCCGTGTCCAGGGGGACCTCAGCAGACAACGCCATGGAGAGTGAGCTTGAGTTCCTGAGGAACTGGGCGCAGTTCAAGATCCCGACCGCGTTTGCCGCCTTGGAGAAGATTGCAAATGACACGCTCGGCCCGGAAAGGTTCACGGCGAGCAGCACTGCGGTCTTCGCCAACGAGCTGGAGAACTTGTTTCTCCCATCGTTCGCTGCCGTCCTGGAGGAATACGGGCTCCCGATATCACTGACCCTCAAACTTCGGCATCAACTCGATCTGGGACGTGCGTCGGGGCTCGACGAAGTGCTCGACAGGTTGCGAGAGATCGACGCACCACCATCGACACTCGGCCCCTTCGAAAGAGAGATGCTCGCCGACACACAACGGACGCTCTGACCATCCCACCACACTGGGGCGATTTCGGCGCGGCCGGTGAGCGACGGCGGGTTCGCTGGCACCAGCAGACCAGCTGCGCGTCGCATACGTGCTGTCTCGCGTCTCCTTGAGCAGGAGACCCATCCTGACTTCGCCGCGCAACCAGTTTCGCCGTAGTGTGGGTGTTGCCCCCAGTGGCCATCGAGGGTTGAGCCGCACTGAGCATCCGCAGGCTACCGGGTGAAACGCGCAGCGATCCCGGTGATAACCGCAGGGTCACCGCCACGCCTCACCAAACCCTGCGCTGGTCGGGTAGTCCGGTAGAGACTCGTCGGGTTTGTCTCGATCCCTGCCGGTCATCGTCTCGTTTCTGGCCTTCCCGGCGTACCTCACAGTCGCACGGTCACTCCCGCCTCGGGAGCGACCCCCGGCGAAGGGAGGTCCAGCGATGGCGACGACTGGCGACAGGCGCTGGTGTTCGCTGCCCGGTTCCGCAGCCGCTCGTTCAACAACACGATGCCGATCTGGGTGCAGCACGAGGCCGCGTTCGAGGCGGGCCGGGTGCCGGAGCCTATTCCGACGCTGGTCGCCGGGTACCGGCAGTCGCAGGGCTTGGGTCGTCAGGTGATGAAGGGCCAGAGCGGGTACATGATCTTGGCGCGCGTGACGGGCCGGTTCGCGACGGAGACGCCTTCCGATGCGGGCTCGTGGCGGCGGCTGGGGCCGCGGGAGAAGCCGAAGGCCGGTGAGGTGGTGCGCTCGCGGATGGTTGGCGCACGCCCAGCGTATGTGTGGGACGCCTCCCAGACCGACGGCGAACTGCTCCCGATCAAATCTCACCAACGAAAAAGTCGCGGAAGCCCCTGAGTTTCCGCGACTTTCTGGTCGGGCTGACAGGATTTGAACCTGCGACCCCTTGACCCCCAGTCAAGTGCGCTACCAAGCTGCGCTACAGCCCGTTCTTCAGTTGTGTGCCGCCCGCGGACAGCCAGAGAGACTTTACACGAGTTTGGGGGCGGGCAGCCAATCCCTTCGACCCGTCGCTTCGTTCCTCGCCCGGGGAACGCGAGGACTCGCGCCAAGAGCTCATGCCGGGCGGCGCCACAGCACCACCGCGAGCACGATGATGCCCACCACGTAGATCGGAATCGTCGAAATGTCGGGGCTGTTCAGGTTGGCCACATCGCCGACATCCCGCAGGCCGAGGCCACGCTGGGCGCCGGCGAAGAACATCGCGTTGTACCCGCCGTGCAGACCGATCACACCCCACAGATGCCCCTGCACCAGCACCAGCAACGCAGCGAAGACGGCGAAAGCGAGCACGAACACCGCGTACGTCGGCGTCAGGTTCGGGTTCCCCAGATGGATCGCGACGAAGAACAGCGCCTGCACGGCGACGGCGACCGGCAGTCCGATCCACCAGGAGAGCCCGCGCAGCAACAGGCCGCGGGCGACGATCTCCTCGCCGGCACCCTGCATCAGATAGGTCAGCAGATACAGCAGCCCGATCAGCAGCAGGAGCCCGACACCGGGCAGCACGGCCGGCTCGACGGGCGCCACCCGGCCGGTGGACCAGGCGATCCCGATCCCCGCAGCACTGATCGCCGCGCCCGCGACCAGGCCGACGACCAGCGAGAGCCAGCGTGGCGGCCGGATCAACCCCAGCGACGTGAGGCGCACGCCGAGCCGGAACTTCAGATACAGCGCGATGATGCCGACGGTGGCGCCGACGCCCACCAGATAGCCGACCAGGCGCGCACCCGAATCCGCGACCGTCCACGGCTGGGGGTCGGTGACGCCCGCAGCGATCAGCGGCAGCAACCCGATCAGATTGAACGCGAACCCGAACACCGACAGCACGCCAGCGAGGGCCAGGATCTCGGCTACGCCAAAGATCCGTCGAGGCGTGCTCGCTGCGGTCGCGGCGGCGGGGGAGGGTCGCGTGGAGTGATGCGGTGCTGCGGGGGTCATCCCGCCATCATGCCGCGCCGATCGGCGTCAGCGCTGGTCCTCGCCATGATGGTGTTCAGCATCACCCTCCTTGCGACGCTCGTCCTGGGAACCCTCGCGGGTCCCCTCGACCTCGTCGATGGTCTCGCTCAGCCGCTCCTGCTTGCGCTCGCCCTGCTCCTCGCGGTTCTCGCGCATCTTGTCGAACTTGCTGTTCATCGGAGTCCTCTCGATCGTGATCCTTCGGCCACCTTACGGCTCCATCCCCATGCGGCTCCCGCAAGCCTGCGATTCATACCGGAGATTCGGATGTCGAGCTGTCCAGTGAAACCGATTTGAGTTCACAGACCTCCGCGAAGCAGCCACACCGGACCCGCGCGTCAGCCTAGAATCTGACCAGACATTGGGAAACAGGAGGTACCGGTGGGGCGTCGACGCGGATTCTTTGCCGAAATGCAGCACCAGCAGCGTTTGGCGGCCCAACGCCAGCGCGCGATCGAGCGGGAACGACTGGCCGCTGCTCGCCACGCCGAGCAGACGCAGCGCGCGGCGGAGCGGGCGCAGGCGGCGTACAACCGAGCAGTGGAATCCGAGCGAAAACGGCTCGAGGCAGAGGCACGCGCCGCACACGTCGCCGCCATGGAGGCCAAAGTCGAGGCGATGAATGCCGAACTGGCAGACCAGTACGCAGAGCTCGATGGGATCCTCAGCGCCACCCTCGATGTGGACGATTTCGTCGATCTGGAAGCACTGCGGGTGGTGGCGACTCATCCACCCTTCGACCGTGAGGAGCTTCGGACACCGATCCCGCGGCCATTGCCGCTGCTCGACTATCCGCCGCCGCGGAGCGGTGAGGTACCGAAACCGACTGGCGTCATCGGTCGCAAGAAGAAGCTTGCCGAGGCGCAGGCGGCCGCCGAAGCGAAGTATGCCGACGATTATGCGCGCTGGCAGCACTACATGGCGACCCTGCCTGCTCGCCGCGCCGAACAACAGCAGCGGTATGCAGCCGCTGAGCGGAACAGAGAGGAACATCTCGCGCGGGAGCTCGATCGCTATCGGCAGGAATGTCAGGCGCGGGAACGTCAGGTGCAGGAGCAGAACGCGGGGCTCGATGAGCTGATCGTCGGTCTGGGCTATGGCACGGTGGATGCTGTCCAGGAATATGTCGGAATCGTTCTGGCAAACTCCATCTATCCGGAGTCCTTCCCGGTCGTGCACAGTGCGGAGTTCGATCCCGCCACGGCCGAACTGCGGTTGCACGTGAAGATTCCTGGGCCGGACCAGATTCCGACTGTTAAGACCTACCGGTACACCAAGGCAAGCGACGAAATCACTTCCACGACCTTGGCGCAGAAGGATCTCAAGGACCGTTACGCGGCGATCGTGCACAACGTCGCAATTCGTAGCCTGCATGAGGTGTTCGAGGCTGACCGCCGGGGCATCATCCGGTCCATCTCATTGGAACTGGGAACAGAGACCGTCAGCCCAGCGACCGGCCGGCCCGAGTACGTACCGTTGGTGGCGGTCGCGACCGGGCGAGAAACCTTCTCCGAACTGAACCTGTCAGCGGTGGTGCCCTCGGCAACCCTGCAGCACCTGGGTGCGGCACTCTCCAAGAACCCATACGGCCTGACCCCGGTGAGTAGTGCTGGGGTACGGCGCGCGCGATGACAGCGAACGATCTCGTCTTCAACCCGCCGCCCGGTTGGCCACAGCCACCGCCCGGATGGAAGCCGCCCATGGGTTGGTCACCGGACCCAGCTTGGCCTGAGGCTCCGCCAGGGTGGCAGCTGTGGCTGCCGGCCCAATCGTTGGCTGCCACTGACGTGCCAGAGGCAAGCTCGGTGCCGCAGGACCCGGGTGCGTCCGCTGAACCTTCGACCGACCGTGCCGCTGGTGACGGGCGGTTGACCTTCTTGGAGGCTGAGAACGCACTGCTTCGGAAGCAGCTCGAAGCGGCTGTGGAAGGGCCCGTTGTGGAACTCGACGATGCGCGGGTGCTGCAGGATGTTGGAATCTACCGCTATCACCATCCGCTGGAGGACGCGGCGGCTTATCAGGATCGCCTCCGTGCTTTGGAGGCGGAGATCGCCGCACTGGTGAGGGCTGATCGCGCCATCGTCAAGTCCGAGATGTTCACGTTCAACAACTCTCTCGCCCAAGGGCGGAAGCTGGCGAACGACCTCGGGCGGTTGATGTTGCGGGCGTACAACGCGGAGGCAGACAACGCGCTACGGTCTCTGCGCGCCGGCAATGTCGTCACGGCGGTCCGAAGGCTCGAAGCATCGCGAACGGCGATCGCGAAACTGGGCTCGTTGATGGAGATGCACATCGACGATGACTTTCACCGGTTGAGGTTGACCGAGATCGAGTTGACGTCCGACTGGCTGATGAGGAAACAGGAGGAGCGCGAAGCGGCGCGCGAAGAGCGAGCCCGGTTGCGGGAGGAGCGCCGCGTCCAACAGGAGTTGGAAGCTGAGCGTGCCCGGCTCGACAAGGAGCGCGCTCACCTCACCAATACCCTCGAAACACTCCGGGCGCAGGGGCGCACCGACGAACAGCTCCTCAATCGGCTTGCCGCAGTCGATGAAGCCATCGAGCAGAACGACTTCCGCGCGGCGAACATCCGTGCCGGTTACATCTATGTGATCTCCAACGAGGGTGCCTTCGGACCGGGGGTTGTCAAGATCGGTTTGACAAGGCGGCTGGAGCCGACCGAACGAATCTCCGAACTCAGCGGCGCGTCCGTCCCGTTCCGCTTCGACATCCACGCGTTGTTCTTCTCCGAGGATGCGGTCACACTGGAGAATGAGCTGCACAAGCATTTCGCGACGCGCGCACTCAATCGCGCCAACTTCCGCAAAGAGTTCTTCTTCGCCACACCAGCGGAGGTGCGCGAGGTGCTCCTGGAGCGGGTTGGCAACATTCTGGAGTTCGCCGAGCATGCGGACGCGACCGAGTATCGGCAGTCGCTGAGCGCATGGCCCGCCAGCGTTCAACAGGAGTGGCCCAACCGGTCAATATCCACTTCGACCAATTGAGCCCGTGTAATCAGTCGACCAGGCGATCGCGATCCCGCCGCGCTGATCGTCAAACCAACTACGGCCCTACGACCACCCCGTCGGCCGCGATCCTCAGCCCTGGATCCGTACCGGCCCCGGCCCCCGTGCACCCAGCGCGTCGTCGGGATTCAACAGCAGACAGGCCTTCATCGACAGGCAGCCGCACCCGATGCAGCCGGTGAGTTCATGTTCCAGCGCCTCGAGCTGGCGGCGGCGTTCCTCGAGCTGGCGCTTCCACGCCCGGGACACCCGCTGCCAGTCGGCGTGACTCGGTGCACGGTCGTCCGGCAGACCGCGGAACACCTCGGCGACGTCGGCGAGCGGGATCCCGAGCCGTTTCGCGACCAGGATCAGCGAGATGCGGCGCAGCATGTGCCGTTCGTACATGCGTTGGTTCGTCGAGGTGCGAGTGCTGCGGATCAGTCCCTTGCGTTCATAGAAATGCAGCGCGGACGCCGGCACCCCGCTCCGCCGGATCACCTCGCCGATCGTCAACGGCTGGGACGGATCGACGCGGCGCACCGGAGGGCTCACCGGGCGCGTCCCGGTTTCGCGAACAGCAGGACACCGACCACCACCGACAGCACCAGACAGACCACACCGACACCGATCTGGGTGAGATGCCAGGATGCGGTGAACGCGTCGATCTGTACGCCTCGGGCGAGACCGGGTGCCGGGTCGAGACGACCCGAGGCGACACCGGCCGCGGCCTCCGGTTCACCCAGGCGAGCAGTGAGAAATCCCAACAGGGCGGCGCTGAACGCCGCGATCACCAACGCCTCGGCAGCTCCCCGGAGTGTGTTCAGGAACCCTGCCGCCGTGCCGACCAGGCGTACCGGAACCAGCGACATCGCCTGCCCATCGGTGATGCCGAACGAGGACCCCATGCCGATCCCGACCAGCAGCAGCGGAACCGCGATCAGCGCGACCGTGTTCCTCGGACCCAGCAGCAGCAGACCGACGTTGCCGACCACGACCAGGAGCAGCGCGATCATGATCAGCATCCGCGCCGAAACCCCACGATTGACCAGGGTCACCGCCAGCATGGGTGCGACCAGCACCGGTGCGGTCAGCAGCAGCATCGCCACCCCCGAGACGACCGGGGCGTACCCGGCCACCGATTGCAGGTAGGTCGGCAGGAAAACCAATACACCAAGGAATCCGATCGAGGTGGTCAGCGTCGCCAGGCACCAGCCCATGAACCTGCGGTTCGCGATCAGCTCGGGTGCGAGCACCGGTGCCGGGCTCCGCCGCTGGACGACACCGAACACGACGAACGCCACCAGCGAGCCACCGAGGGCGCCCAGCACCCCTGGATGCCCCCAACCCATCTCCGGGCCTTCCAACAGCGCGAACATGAGCGCACTCAAGGCGGTCACGAACAACACGCTGCCGACCCAGTCGGTACGCCCATCGCGGGCCCGCGATTCGGCCAGCCGCCCCGCTCCCAGGGCGATCAGCGCGCCGAGGACCGCGAACACCACGAAGCTGCCCCGCCAGCCGCTGGCGGCGATCAACGCGCCGACCAGAGTCGGACCGATCGCGATGCCGACGCCGGCCATCGTCCCCATGAACGCGAAGGCGCGATTCCTGGCCGCACCGTCGTAACTGGACGCGAGCAGCGCCCCGCCGGCGGCCATCACCCCCGCGCCACCGATCCCGGAGACGATGCGCGCGATATCGATGATGACGATCGACCCGGCGAGCGCGATCGCCAGGAAGCCCAGCGCGAAGATGGTCGCCGAGGCGACGAAGACGCGGCGCCGGCCCACCCGGTCCGCGGTCGCACCGGCGACCAGGGTCATTGCGGCGAAGGCGAGGTTGTAACCGGCGACGACCCAATTCAGGGGCGAGCCGGAGGCGTCGAGATCCCGGCCGATGCTCGGCAACGCGATCGCGGTGCCCGAGATCGACATCGCCACCAGCGCGACGCCGACCAGCACGACCGGCAGGGTCAATCTGGATGGGGTGGCGGTGGCGCCGATCGGCGGCGCTTCGGTCGAGGTGCTGCTGGAATCCATGGCGAGCGTCCTTCCCGCCCAGGGCCGCGCGCCCCGGGCAGTGACGACTCCAGCGCCTCAACCTTGGTTGAGGTCAACCCCTCCGGTGTTGTCCGATCCCAGCTGATCAGAGCACCACGCGGGCGCGGGTCTCCGAGGGAAGTTCGCCGAAGCGATCCCGATAGCTGGCCGCGAACCGGCTCAGATGGGTGAACCCGCAGTCCTGGGCGACCTCGGTCACCGTGCCCTGTCCGGCGAGCAACGCGCGCCGCGCCTGGTCCAACCGGAAATCGGTGAGGAATGCTTTCGGTGAGGTGCCGTGGAACTGGGCGAAGGTCTCCTGCAGCCGGCGTACGCTCACCCCCGCATCCCGGGCCAGATCGGTGACCGTCAACGGCTCGGCGAAGCGGAGTTCGATGGACTCCTCGGCGAGCCGCAGAATGCGCGGTCGGGGCGGCCCGTCGGGTTCGCGGAGCTCCTCGGAATAGTTGTGTGGCTGCGCATTCAGCAGCGCGACCACCAAGGTGCGGACGTATGGTTGCAGCATTCCCGGTGCCTCCAGCAACCCCGGCTGATCCAATTCGCTCAGCAGGGTGCGGGCCAGGTTGAACCAGGTGGCGCCGAGCCCGTTGCTGAGCTGGAATTCCGGTGCGAACCGCAGCGGCTCGTCCGGCGGATGACCCAGCAGTGCGGTCAGCTCGCTCTCCACCAGCTCGCGGGAGAACTTGAGACCGACGACACCGGTCCCGTGCTGCCAGCGGTGCAGTGCGTGCCGTTCCCCAGGACTGTGCACGACCGCAACCCCGGGGCGTACCCGCACCTCACTGTCCCCGGAGATCGCGCTCAGCGATCCGGTCCAGGCCAGGTTCACATGGAAGGTGGTGCGGTCGTTCTCCGGCAGGAACTGCATGTCGTGCGGCGGACGCACATAGCCGATGGTGAAGTCGCGCCGATGCACCGCGTTGATGATCGCCGTGTCCGGGGTGATGATGCCGCGCACCGGCTGCCGGAGCCGGGTGGGGTAGTAGACCCGGCCCAGCAGCTCGGAGAACGGTTCGAACTCATTGCTCGCGCACAGCGTGAAGCGCTGCAGGGGGAGCCTGGCGGTCATCGTCGACCTCCGTTCGGTGAAGCCAGCCGGAGCCGGGAAACTTACAGCTCGAGGACCAGCCGCGCGCACTTCGCCCGCGAGACGCAGATCATCATGCAGTCATTCTCGGCCTGCTCGGCAGGCGTCAGCAGACTGTCGCGGTGGTCGACCTCTCCCGACAGTACGCCGGTCTCGCAGGTGCCACAGGTGCCCTCTTCGCAGGACGACGGCACCTTGACACCCGCACCGCGCAGGGTCTCCATGATCGAGACACCCGGTTCGACCTGGACGGTCATCCCGCTCTCGGCGAGCTCGACCTCGAAGGGCGAATCCGGTCCGAACTCCTGTTCCTTGGCATGGAACCGTTCCAGACGCACCTGGCCCGCCACCCCGGCGCAGGAGTCCTCGAGGGCGACCAGCAGCGGTTCGGGTCCGCAGCAGTAGATCAACCCGCCGGTACGCCCGCGGTCGCGGACCGCGGCCAGATCCAACAGCCCCACCTCGTCCTGCGGCTGCAGGCGTACCCGATCCCCGTGGCGGGCGACCAGATCGGCGGCGAAGGCCATCGAGGTGCGGGTCCGCCCGCCGTAGTGCAGCTCCCAGTCGGCCCCGCGGGCCTCGGCCGCGGCGATCATCGGCAGGATCGGGGTGATGCCGACCCCGCCGGCCACGAAGGTGTACCGCTCGGTCGGCTCGAGGCGGAAGTGGTTGCGCGGCCCGCGGACCTGGATCGGCGTCCCGGCGTACACCTCCTGATGGATGAACCGCGACCCACCGCGGCTGGCCGGCTCGTTCAGCACCGCGACGGTGTAGCTGCTGCGATCAGTCGGGTCGCCGCACAGCGAATACTGCCGGGTCTGTCCGCAGCCGAGCTCCAGATCGATGTGCGCACCCGGCTCCCAGGCCGGCAGGTCGCTGCCGTCGGGGGCGGCGAGGGTCAGGGTGATGGTGTCGTCGGCGACGTCGGTACGCCGCTGCACGACCAGCTCCAGTGCGGGTTCCACATCGAACATGACTTCCTCCAGACGAACAGGTGTGGCGAAGGTGGTCATGGTGCTCACCACCGCACCGGCAGCGACTGCACGGCCCGGAAGAACCAGCCGCGGGTGACGGCGTCGCCGTCAGGGGCGAGGTCGGGGAAGGAGGTGAGCAGCTCATCGAGCGCGACCTCCTCGACCGCCTTGCCGAAGTGGCTGCCGGCACAGGTGTGCACGCCGGCGGAGAAGCCGAGATGCGGCTGCGCCTCGCGGTGCACATCGAAGGTGTCGGGATCGTCCCAGCGGCTGTCGTCCCGGTTGGCCGAGCCCATCGAGCCGAACACCATGTCACCCGGCTGGAAGTCCTTGCCGGCGACGGTCAGCGGAGCGACGCAGACGCGGGCGAAGGTACCGATGGGGGCGATCCAGCGCATGCCCTCCTCGATGGCGGCCGGCAGCAGCGAACGATCCTCGCGCACCTGGTCGAGCTGGTCGGGCCGGCTGAACAGGCCGTGCAGGGTGTTGCCGGCGCCATGGCCGGGCTCCTGCATCGCGCCGAGCAGGAACACGTACAGGGTGGGCCACAGCTCGTCCGCCGAGCGCGGGGTGTCGGTCCCGTCGTGCACCCAGTGCGACAGGCTGGAGTCGTCGGGTTCGGTGGTCACCCGCTCGATGATCGGCAGCACCACACCGCGGATCTCCTCCTTCACCGCATCGGCACGGGCGATCACCTCCTGGTTGACCAGGTTGCCGTTCGCGTCGACCTCCTTGTTGACCAGGCAGTCGCCGAGTGTGTGGAACCAGCGCTGCAGGGTCTCCGAGTCCACCGACTCCAGGCCGAGCAGATCACCGAGCGCGCGTACGCTGACCGGTTCGAAGTACTCCTTGACGATGTCGGCCCGACCACGGTCGCGCAGTTCGGCGATCAGCCGCTTGGCGGTCGGCCGGACCAGCGGATCGATGTATTTCAGCACCTTGCGCTTGCGCAGCTGCGGATCGATGAACGCCCGCTGCTCGGTGTGCGCATCGCCCTCGGCGGAGAGCACGTTGCCCTCACCGAAGGTGGCGAACTGCGCCGGATCGGCGGCACCGTGCATGGCCTCACTGCTGGTGGCCACCGCGCGGACATCGTCGTAACGGGTGACGAACCAGGCCTGCATCTGCGGGACCCAGACGATCGGAGCCTCGGCACGCAATCGGGCGTACAGCGGATAGGGATCCATGGTGAGCTGCTGGTCCAGCTCCTGGCCGCTCAGCTCGTTCAGCCAGCTCGGCGTGTGCTGGGCGGCATAGTCGGTTGCGGTCGTCATTGGTCGCTCCTCCATTGGTGCTTGGGGATTCCCGGCAACGACGGGGTCCCCACGAGTGAAGGAGACGTTATGTCGGCCGCCCGTGACGGACCATCCGCTTTGGCGCGGCGCTATCCGGAATGCGCGACGACTTCGGCAGCAGGATCTGGTACGCCGGGGCGGACCCGGCCCGTGGGCCGGTCAGCCCTGGACTCGGGAGCCGACGAGCTGGGCCTCGATCTCCTCCAGGCTCTTGCCCTTGGTCTCCGGCAGCAGCCGCCAGGCGAACATCAACGCCAGGAACGTCGTCAGCGCGAAGAAATAGAAGTTCGGCGCGGCACCGAACATGGCCAGGAAGGTGGGGAAGATCAGGGCCACCGTGAGGTTGAACAACCAGTTCAGCGTGGTGGTGATGCCCATCGCCCCGGCGCGGATCCGCTGCGGGAACAGCTCGGGCAGCATCACCCACTGCACCGGGCCCCAGGAGATCGAGAACGAGGCGATGTAGATCCCGATACCGATCAGGGTGACCGCGATCGACAGCGCACCACGACCGGAGGTCAGGCCGAGCACCGACACCGTGCCGAGGAACAGCATCCCGAAGCACATCCCGATGGCGCCACCGATCAGCAGCGGTTTGCGGCCGACCCGGTCGATCAGTCGGATCGCGGGCAGGGTCATCAGCATGTTCAGCAACCCGATCGCGGCATTGGCGAGCAGTGACTGGTACGGGGTGAAGCCGATGTTGGCCAGCAGGGTCGGTGCGTAGTAGATGATCGTGTTGATCCCGCCGAAGTTCTGGAAGAACACCAGCAGCACACCGATGACCAGCAGGATCCGCAGCCGTGAGGTCAGCAGGTCACCCAGCTTCATCGGGTCGGGTGCGTCCTCCTCGGCCTGCACCGAGGCCTTGATCTCGTTGAGTTCCCGCTCGGCCTCGGTGTGGTTGCCACGCAGCTTGATCAGGGTGGACAGGGCGTGCTCCTCGCTGGTGTGCGAAGCCACCAGCCAGCGTGGGCTCTCCGGCTGGGTCAGGATGCCGAACAGCAGCACCACCGCCGGCACCGCGCCGAGGCCGATCATCCAGCGCCACAGGCCGGCCTCCTGGAAGGCCAGATCGACCAGGTAGGCGAGGAAGATGCCGGTGGTCACCATCAGCTGCATCAGCGAGGACAGCGCGCCGCGGATGTTCTTCGGGGCCAGCTCCGAGAGGTACATCGGCACCACCACCGAGACGATGCCCACCCCGAGCCCGATCACCATCCGGAAGAGGATCAGCAGCGCCGAGTTGACCGCCAGCGCCGCCCCCGCGGTGCCGACGATGAACACCACCGCGCCGGCGACGATCAGCTTCTTGCGGCCCAGCCGATCGGACAACCGGCCCGAACCCATCGCGCCGATCATCGCGCCGAGCAGGAGCCCGGAGACGACCATGCCCTCGATCAGCGGGTTGGGGATGATGTCCTTGTCGATGAACAGCAGCGCGCCGCCGATCACCCCGGTGTCATAACCCCACAGGATGCCGCCGAGGGCACCGAAGAACCAGATCGCGATATTGCGTCGGTGTCTGGTGGGCGGTGCAGCCGGCGGGGTGGCCGGTTCCTGGCCAGAGGTGTTGCCGAGTTCTGACACGGGGTGCCCTCCCGTCGACGTCGACGGCCGGTGGGGTCTACCGGTCGCCTTCGCAAACTAGCACCCGATTCGAGCGAACTGCTCCGGGGCCAGCTGGATCGTCGAGGCCCCCATGTTCTCCGTCAGATGGCCGATCGAGGTGGTGCCGGGGATCGGCAGCGCGCCACGGATTGAGCTACGACTCGTCGTAGTAGAATGTGGGCATGAAGCATCCCGAACCGCGATGCCCGATCCGGCCGACGGATCCGTGCAGTCTCTGCTTCCCCGGCGCGTCCGGCCCGCAGGACTGCGGCCTGGTCCTGCTGGTCCGCGAGGATCCGGATCTGGCCGAGGAGTGGGCGCGGCTGCGGCGGGAGGCCGCCCAGGAGCGGCGGCGGCAACCGCACTGACCGGCCTGCGCGAGTTGGCTCGACCTGCGATGATGGCAGGCATGTCCCCGGGCCCCCGGCGCACCACGGCCGCCAACACCTTCGCGCGGCTCACCGCGCGCATGCACCGGTCGCTGCCGCGCGGGCTGCGCTGGATCCCGGCGACCGGCCTCGGATTCTGCATCCTCGGACTGACGACCTTCGCCTTCGACCTGGTGCTGCTCAGCATCTTCAAGAGCTGGCTGCACATGAGCTATCCGCTCGCGGTCACTCTGGGTTATCTCGGCGCGAGCATCCTGAACTTCATCCTGAACAAGTGGCTGAACTTCCGCAGCCATGGTCACGTCGCCAGCCAGTCGAGCAAGCAGCTGGTCGTGGTGGTCAGCAACTACGTGATCTGGATCCTCGGATTCTCAACCCTGCTTGACCATCTGGGCGTCCAGTACCAGGTCGCGCGGGTGGTCGCGGCCTGCATCGAGGGCGTCTACATCTATCTGTTGATGAACCTGTGGGTGTTCCCCGAGCACGCCTCGGAGCGGTTCCGGAACGCCTGGTCGAGCCTGCGCGGCCGCCGACGGCGCCAGTCGACCAGGGTCGCCTGACGCCGCCGGGCGCGCGGGTCAGCGCTCGGCGTCGAGCGCGTCCAGCAGTGCCTTGTTGAACGCCGGGATGTCATCGGGATTGCGGCTGGAGATGAGGTTCTCATCAACCACCACTTCCTCATCCACCCACTCGCCACCGGCATTGCGGATGTCGGTCTGCAGACTCGGCCAGGACGCCAACCGGCGGCCACGGACCGAATCGGCCTCCACCAGCGTCCAGGCGGCGTGACAGATCGCCGCGACCGGCTTGCCGGAGCGTACGAAATCACGGACGAAACCCACCGCCTGCTCATCCATCCGCAACGCGTCCGGGTTGGCGACCCCGCCCGGCAGCACCAGTGCGTCGTAGTCGTCGACGCTCACCTCGGCCACGGTGCGGTCCACCGGGTACTCCTGGGACTTGTCGAGGTGCTGGAACGCCTGCACCTTGCCGGACTCGGTGCTCACCAGATCGCTCTGGTATCCGGCATCGTCCACGGCCTTGCGCGGGTCGACCAGCTCCTGCTCTTCGATTCCTTCGGGGGCAACCAGAAATGCAACTCGCTTGTTTGTCGGCATGCGGGGAGTTTTACCCGCTCCGTTCGATCTGATTCCGGTACGCCGACCCGTCGCTCAGTGCCCGCAGGTTCGCCGCGATCAGCTCGTCCGCACCGACCGGGCGGCCACCCGCTGCGTGCGGGGTGATCACCAGTTTCGGCACCTCCCACAGCGGCGAGTCGGCGGGCAGCGGTTCGGTCTCGGTGACGTCGATGGCGGCGCCGGCCAGTCGGCCCGTGACCAGTGCCTCTGCCAGCGCCGCCTCGTCGACGGTGCTGCCGCGGCCGACGTTGATCAGGAACGCGTCGGGGGAGAGGCGGGCGAGCCGATCGGCGTTCAGCGCGTGCCGGCTCTCCGGGGTGTCGGGCAGGATCATGATCAGCACTTCCGCCCATTCCAGCGCCGATTCGACCTCGCTGTCGGCGACCACATCGACCCCGGCGCGGGTGCCGGCCGAACGGGCCACTCCGCGGACCTCGGCGCCGAGCGCCTGCAGCAGCGGGGTGAGGTGCTGGGCGATCTGGCCGAAGCCCCAGATCAGCACCTTGGCCTGCAGCAGGGTGGCGATCGGCCCCTCGGGATGCAGTGCACGCACCCCACCGAGCTCGGCGGCCCAGCGATGCTCCCGCTGGGCCGCGGCGGCCTGCGGCAGCCGGCAGACCAGATCCAGAAGCAGTGCGAGCGCGTGTTCGCTGACCGTGGCCGAGTGCAGACCGGCCCCACCGGTGAGCACCACCTCGTCGGCGAATCCCGCCCGCAGCAGGGAATCCGGGCCGGCCGCCAGGGACTGGGCGAGCCGCAAGCGGGGCAGTGTGCGGGCGTGCTCGGCGAGCAGGTCGGCCGACACTCCCCAGGTGACGAGCGCCTCGGCGTCGCGATGCTCGTCGGGGATCGGCTCGGTCCGGGAGTAGCCGACCGCCTCCCAGCCGGCGGGCAGCTCGGGGTCGAGGGTCAGGGTGTCGGGCAGCAATACCTTCATCGGACGGCATCCTCGGTCAGTCGCAGGTCACGCCCGCGGGTCTCGGGCGACTTGATCGCCCCGAACAACGACAGGCCGATCATCACCATCATGTACGCCGCGACCGGCCACCAGGAACCCGCGGCCCAGGTGATCAGTGCCGAGCTGACCAGCGGCGCCATGCCGCCACCGAAGACCGAGGAGAATTCACGGGCCAGCGAGATCCCGGCGTAGCGGTAGCGCGAACCGAACATCTCGGCGTACCAGGCACCCTGGCAGCCCACCGTGGCGTACCCGGCGACCATGAAGCCGATCACGACGACGAACCCGATGGCCAGGGTGTTCTTGGTACCGAGCAGCAGGAAGGCCGGGATCGGGAAGCAGAACAGGAAGATCAGCACCCCGACGATCACCGGCCGGCGCCCGATCCGGTCGGTCAACCAGCCGGCACCGAAGGCTGCCAGGCAGGCACCGAGGGCGCCGTAGAGCAGCAGTTGCGGGATGAACCTGGTCTGTACGCCGAGCCAGGTGACCAGGTAGGAGCCCATGAACACCTGATAGATGTAGCTCTGGCCGTTGGAACCCATGTTGACCAGGAAGACCCGCCACAGGCTGGGCCGGCCGTTGCGCAGCACATCGCCGATCGGGGTGTCCTGCTGGCCGATCCGGGCCTCCTGGGTCTCGGCGAAGACGGGCGACTCGTTCAGCTTGCGGCGCAGGATGTAGGCCGCGATGGTGACGATGGCGCTGGTGAAGAAGACCGCCCGCCAGCCCCAGGACTGCAGGTCGTCGGTCGGCAACGACTGCGCCCACACCCAGGCCAGCGCACCGAGCACCGAACCCAGTGCCGCGCCGACGAGAACCAATGAGGCATAGAAACCCCTGCGCCTGGTCGGTGCGGTCTCGGCCAGCAGGGTGACACCGCCGGCCTGCTCGGCACCGGCGCCGAAGCCCTGCAGGATCCGGCAGATCACCAGCAGCACCGGGGCAAGGACGCCGATGGTGTAGTAACTCGGGATGAGGCCGATCGCGAAGGTGGCGATGCCCATCAGGAACAGGGTGGAGATCATCACCCATTTGCGGCCCAGTCGGTCGCCGAACCGGGCGAAGAACAGGCCGCCGAGCGGGCGGGCGAGGAAGCCGACGGCATAGGCGCTCATCGCGGCCATCACGCCGACGGCGGGGGAGACGTCGGGGAAGAAGAGTTTGTTGAAGATCAGCGCCGAGGCGGTGCCGTAGATGACGAAGTCGTACTGCTCCAGCATCGTGCCGATCAGGCCGGCGAAGGCGGCGCGGCGAACGTTCTTCTCATCGACCCGAGGTTCGGTCGTCGGTGCTGCGGTGGGTTGGCTCATGGTCGCTCCTGGCAGAACATCGTTGGTCTTGCATTTTGCAGAGCAAAATGCTAGCTTCTCCTAGCGGAATGATTGTGCATGGCGTCCCGGCTGAGCGCAATCCCGTCCACATCGAGGAGGTCCCATGAGCACCGCCGCTCCCGCACCGATCGAGGCGATCTCGCGCGCCATGCTGCTGCTGGTCGAGCTGTCCGCGGTCGGACCCGACGGTGCCTCGCTGGCCGCCCTCGCCGAGCGGGCCGAGATCAACAAGTCCACCGCCTACCGGGCGCTGAGCACGTTGAAGACGCACGGGTTCGTCGCCCAGGTCGACGGGCTCTATCGGCTCGGCCCGGCCGCGGTTCGCCTGGGTGAGCGGTTCCTGGCGACCGAGAATCTGGCCGGGTTGCTGCACGATCCGCTGACCGTGGTGGCCGAGGAGCTGGGGGAGATCGTGCACCTGGGGGCACTGCAGGGCGCCGAGGTGGTCTATCTGGACAAGGTCGAACCGGCCGGGGCGATGCGCGTCTGGTCCGCGGTCGGCCGGGTGGTGCCCGCCGCGGTGTCGGCGATGGGCCGGGCGATGCTCGGTTTCTCCGATGTGGACCGCTCGATGCTGACCGGTTACCTGGCCGTGCTGCCCGGGTGGCTCAGCCCGGATGAGGAGCACATCTGGCGGGTGATCTGCGATGCCCGGCGGACCGGGTACGCCACCGAGATCCGGGAGAACGAGCCGGGGGTCGCCTGCCTCGCGATTCCCTTGCTGCGTGGGCGTACGCCGATCGCGGCGGTCTCGCTGACGGCGCCCGCGGAACGGCTCACCGCCGAGGCGATGCCGACGGTGCACCGGCGACTCCTGGCGGTGCTGGAACCGTTGCTGCCCGCCGGGTTGAGTGTGCCCAGCGCCGGCTGAACACCGGGCCCGCGGATCGCCCTTCGTTGGCCTGCCAGGGGTCCCGCTACAACGATTCGGTTCTGCCTACGTGCGGTATGCAGATCAGGATCGATCGGCCGGGATCCGGCAACCGTTCGGGTTCAGGAACCGAGCACCTCGGCCAGGTCGAACCGCACCGGCTGCTCGAGCTGGTCGAAGGTGCACGAGCGTGGATCGCGGTCGGGGCGCCAGCGGACGAACTGGGCGGTGTGCCGGAAGCGATTCCCTTCCAGATAGTCATATTTCGCCTCGACGACCAGCTCCGGGCGCAGCGGGGTGAACGACAGATCCTTGCCGTTGTTCCACCGCGACCCCTCACCGGCCCGCGGGGTCCGGTTCCCGGCCAGCTGCTCGGCCCAGGCCCACGGATGCTCCTCGAAACCACAGACCAATGGCTGCAGCTCGGCGTACAACTCCTTGCGCCGCGCTGCCGGGAATGCGCCGATCACCCCGAGCGAGGCGAGGTTGCCGGCATCGTCATAGAGGCCGAGCAGCAGCGAACCGATCGCCTCCGGATCGTTCTTGTGGGTGCGATATCCCGCGACCACGCAGTCGGCGGTGCGGACATGCTTGATCTTGTTCATCACCCGCTTGTCCGGCTGGTACGCCTGCTCGGGATCCTTGGCGATCACCCCGTCCAGCCCGGCCCCCTCGAAGAGTTCGAACCAGCGCTCGGCGGTCTGCTCATCGGTGGTCAGCGGGGTGAGATGCAGCGGTGGTTGCAGATCGGTGAACAGCTCGACGAGCAGCTCCCGGCGTACCCGGAACGGCTCACCCATCAGATCCCGATCACCCAGCGCGAGCAGATCGAAGGCGACGAAGCTCGCCGGGGTTTCCGAAGCCAGCTTGGTGATCCGGCTGACCGCGGGATGGATGCGCTGCTGCAGCACCTCGAACTCCAACCGGTTCTGCTCCGGGTCGGCGACCACGATCTCACCGTCCAGCACACAGGAGGTGCCGAGCTGCTCGGTGAAGGTCTGGACCAGCTCCGGGAAGTAGCGGGTCAGCGGCTTCTCGTTCCGGCTGCCCAACACCACCTCGTCATCACCGACGAACACGATCGAGCGGAAACCGTCCCACTTCGGCTCATACCAGCGTCCCGCGGGGATGCTCGGCACCGATTTGGCCAGCATCGGCTTGACCGGGGGCTGGACCGGACCGGAAACGGGCATGACTCTCCTTTGCTCAACTGGGACCATCGAACCATGACAACCCGAATCTTCGCGGCGATCTTTCCGCCGCCGCAGCTGATCGAACGATTGGAGGAATATGTCGGCCCGCGCCGCGAGGTCGACCACCGGCTGAACTGGGTGCTGCCCGAGCAGTGGCACCTGACCACGCTGTTCATCGACGACTGCCCCGAACGCAGCATCGAACCGCTGCTGGAGCGGCTCGGTGAGATCGCCGCCCGGACCACCCCGTTCCGGGTACGCCTCGGTGGCGCCGGCTGCTTCCCGGACCCGACCTCGGTGCGGGTGCTCTATCTGCAGGTCGCGGAGGGGGCCGACGAACTCGCCGCACTGAGCCGGACCGGGCGGGCCGCCGCCAGCACCGTGGGTGCCGAACCGGACGGCTCCCGGTTCACCCCGCACCTGACGATGGCGCGAGCACGGCGCCGGTTCGAGGCCACCAAGTGGCTGCGAGTGATCGACTCCTTCGGCTCCTTCGAGCTGACCGCCGACGAACTGGTGGTGGTGCAGAGCCACCGCCGACAGGGACCGGGTGGGCGATCCCGCTACGAGATCCTGCAACGCCTACCACTCGGCAGCCAGGAACTGAGCGGGTTCACCACCTGAGATGGAACGGGACCGGTGGGGGTGCTGGCTAGCGTGTGACGCGCCCGAGCGAAGGAGAGGAACAGATGTCCGAGCAGCCCGCCGATCAGCCCACCCCCGACTACCGTCCCGAGACGCTGATGGTGCATGCCGGGCAGGAGGAACCGGACAGCGCCACCAATGCGCGTGCGGTGCCGATCTACCAGACCACCTCCTACGTCTTCGACGACACCGAGCACGCCGCCGACCTGTTCGCACTGAAGACGCCGGGCAACATCTACACCCGGATCATGAACCCGACGACCTCGGTGTTCGAGGAGCGGATCACCGCACTCGAGGGCGGCGTCGGCGCGCTCGCGACCGCTTCCGGGGCGGCCGCGGTCACCTATTCGGTGCTCAACCTCTGCTACGCCGGTGACAACATCGTCGCGGTTGCCACCCTCTACGGCGGCACCTTCGCGCTCTTCGCGCACACCCTGCCGCAGTATGGGATCGAGGTCCGTTTCGTCGACCCGGATCGCCCCGAGGACCTGGCCGCACAGGTGGATGACAAGACCCGGCTGGTGTTCGGCGAGACGCTCGGCAACCCGAAGGTCAACGTGCTCGACCTGGACGCCTGGTCCGAGGCGGCGCACGCCCAGGGCCTGCCGTTCATCGTCGACAACACCTCGGCCACCCCGCACCTGTGCCGGGTGTTCGACCACGGTGTCGATGTCGCCGTGCACTCCGCCACCAAGTACATCGGCGGCCACGGCACCTCGATGGGTGGCGTGATCGTCGACTCCGGTCGCTTCGACTGGGCCGCGAACGCCGACCGGTTCCCCGGGCTGACCGGCCCGGACGGTGCCTATCACGGTGTGGTCTGGACCGAGGCGGTCGGCGAGGCGGCGTACATCATCCGGGCCCGGACCGTGCTGCTCCGCAACACCGGTGCCACCCTGGCCCCGATGCACTCGTGGCTCTTCCTGCAGGGGTTGGAATCCCTGCATGTGCGGATGGAGCGGCACAGCGAGAACGCGCTGGCGATCGCACAGCACCTGCAGCAGCATCCGGCGGTCGCCTGGGTCAACTACCCGGGCCTGCCGGACAACGCCTACAAGGAGGTCGCGGACCGGATGTTCACCGGCCACGGATATTCGGGGTTGATCTCCTTCGGGTTGAAGGATGGCCGGGCGGCCGGATCCCGTTTCGTGGAAGGACTGCAGCTGTTCTCGCATCTGGCGAACATCGGTGATGCGAAGTCGCTGGCGATCCACAACGCCTCCACCACCCACTCCCAGCTCACCGAGGAGGAGCTGGAAGCGGCCGGCGTACCGGCGGACATGGTGCGGCTCTCGATCGGGATCGAGCACGTGGACGATCTGATCGGTGATCTGGACCAGGCGCTGGAGAAGGCAACCGGTGGCACCAACTGATTGCGGCGTCGGGCAGGTCGGCACCCACCGGGTACGCCTGTTCGACGCCTCCCACCCGTTGGTGCTCGCCAGCGGGGCAACACTCGGCGAGGTGGAGATCGCCTACGAGACCTATGGCACGTTGAACGACGACGCCAGCAACGCGGTGTTCATCTGCCATGCGCTCACCGGTGATGCCCACGCCGCCGGATTCCACGACGGGGCGAAGAAACCGGGCTGGTGGGACAACCTGATCGGCCCCGGCCGGCCGGTGGACACCGACCGGTTCTTCGTGATTGCGCCGAATCTGCTCGGCGGTTGCAGCGGCAGCACCGGGCCGGCATCGACCAACCCGGAGACCGGCCGGGCCTACGGTCTGGATTTCCCGCTGCTGCAGATGATCGACTTCGTCACCGTGCACCGGGCGCTGCTCGACCACCTCGGGGTGTCCCGACTGGCGGCCGCCGTCGGCGGCTCGCTCGGCGGGATGCAGGTGCTCCAGTGGGCGCTCGCTTTTCCTGAGCAGGTGGAGAATGCGGTGATCATCGCTGCCTCCAGCCGGCTCAGCGCACAGAACATCGCCTTCTCCGCGGTGGCCCGCGAGGCGATCATGCGCGATCCCGGATTCCGCGCCGGTCACTATCTCGATGAGGGCACGCTGCCCGAGGTGGGGCTGTCGATCGCCCGGATGATGGCGCACATCACCTATCTGTCCGAGGAGGCGATGGCGGAGAAGTTCGGTCGCCGATTCCAGGACTCGACCACCCCCCGGCACGGTTTCGGCGTGGACTTCGAGGTGGAGAGCTATCTCAACCACCAGGGCGAGACCTTCCTGAACCGCTTCGACGCGCTCAGCTATCTCTATCTGACCCGGGTGATGGACTATTTCGACGCGTTCGCCCAGGGGGAGTCGCTGACGAAGGTCGCGGCCGCCGGGACCCGGTTCTGCGTGCTGTCCTTCGATTCGGACTGGCGGTTCGACACCAGCCATTCGCGGCGGATCGCGAGCACCCTGGAGCGGGCCGGGTGCCCGACCACCTTCCGGGAGATCACCTCGCCGTGGGGGCACGACTCGTTCCTGCTGCCGATCCCCGCCTACCACGACACGCTGCGGGCATTCCTCTCGCTGGCCGGGCCGACCGGGGAGCAGCGATGAGCGATCAGTTGCGCGCCGATCTGGCGCTGGTCGCCGAGCTGATCCCGCCCGGGTCCCGGGTGCTCGATCTCGGCTGTGGCGAGGGTCGGTTGCTGCGGCATCTGATGACCGAGAAGGCCTGCACCGGGACCGGGGTGGACAGCGACGACGAACAGGTGCTGCAGGCGATCCGCCGCGGCGTACCGGTCATCGAACTCGACATCGATGCCGAACTCGACCACTTCGCCGACGACTCCTACGACACCGTGGTGCTGTCCCGAACGATCCAGGCGGTCCGCCACCCGGGCCGGGTGCTGCCGGAGATGGCGCGGATCGGACACCGCTGCATCGTCTCGGTGCCCAACTTCGGCTGGTGGCGGAACCGGGTGTCGGTGGTCCGCGGCCGGATGCCGATCTCACGGGACCTGCCCTACACCTGGTACGACAGCCCGAACGTCCGCTACACCACCCTGACCGACCTGGAGGAGTTCTTCGCCGCCTCCGGATTCGCCGTGGAGCAACGGATCGCGCTCACCGACGACGGTCGACCGTTGCGCTGGCAACGGGGTGCGAACCTGCTCGCGGGTTCGGCCGTGTACGTGCTCACCCGCGCCTGACGTTCCACGTTCCTCGAGTAGGGCGCGCAGCGCCCGTGTCGAGAGGAACCCTGCGGCGCAGTTCATCTCGACACGCAGCGCGCCCCGGCTTCGCAGGCGAAGCCGGGACGCTGCTACTCGATGAACGCCCGGGGTCAGCGGACCAGTTGGACGCGGGTCGGGACGTGCGGCTTGTACCGCAGCTCCAACCCCGCTTCCTTCGGCGTGCGGTTGGCCTTGTTCAGGTTGCACGGGCTGCACGCGGCAACCGTGTTCAACCACGAGTTCGGGCCACCGCGCGACTGCGGCACCAGGTGGTCCACGGTGTTGGCGTAGCCACCGCAGTAGGCGCAGACGTGCCGGTCACGCTTCAGCACACCACGCTTCGTCCATCCCGGCGGGCGGGTGTAGAGGAAGGTGGTCTTGACGTACCGGATCAGGCGGAGCACCAACGGCCAGGGGTAGGGGCCGATCTCGTGACCCTCACGCGCCTCCTCGACGATGGCCACTTCACGCACCAGCATGCCGATCGCGTGCTTCACCGACACGGTGTGCAACGCGGTGTTGTCCGCGTTCAACACCAGTACTCCGCTCATTGGTTCTCCTCCTCTCCGGTCACATCGATTCAGCTGTGGACAAACAAAAACCGCCCTGCGCGCAGGCAGGACGGTGGACACATGCTGACCCCGAGGCATGGACCTCAGGGATCAACCCGGACACCCGTCGATGGTGCGGCGGCGCAGGCAGGGGCGAGCGAGCACACCCCGATCGTGCTCTTCGGCGTAGGCCATCGGACACAGGCTGATCATTCGGTGCTCCTCCTTCCCGGAAGTTCTTGTCGGTCGCGGACCAGTTTCCCCGCAAGCGGGTACTGACCCGGAAACAGGATAGTTGCGGGTCGGAAAACTGTCAGCAACATTTCGGGATCGATCCAGACCTCGAGCCGATCGGCCAGCGTGGGCCCAGCCCATCCGCTCCCAGATTCCGATGGTGGCTGGGTCATCTCGACACGGTCGCCATTGCTCCGCTTCGCTGCGCATGGCGACCTACTCGATGAGCGTGTAGTGCTACCTGGCGAGGGCCTTCAGGACGCGTTCGGCGCTGGAGCCCAGCCCCAACCGGGTCGTGAGTTCGGCGAAGGCGTCCGGGTCGGCGGGGGCCGACGGCAGCTCCAGATCACCGGGCTGTACGCCCAGGTCGAGATCCCGGCGTACCCGGACCACCTCACCGGCCACCGCCAGATAGTCGGCGGCCTCGTCGAAGCGTTTGCGCTGGGTCCCGGTCATCCCGCTCTCCGGGTCGAGCGCCGCCTCGATCAGCTGATCCAGATCGCCGAACCGGTTCACCAGCCCGGCGGCGGTCTTCTCGCCGATGCCCTTCACCCCGGGGATCCCATCGGAGGTGTCGCCGCGCAGCGCCGCGAAATCGGCGTAGTGGCGGGCGTCGATGTCGTACTTGGCCTTCACCCAGGCGCCGTCGACGACCTGCAGGTTCGACATCCCGCGTGCGGTGTAGAGGATCCGCACCCCGGCGGCATCGTCGACCAGCTGGAACAGGTCCCGGTCACCGGTGACCACATCGCAGGGCACCTGGCTCTGGGTGGCCAGCGAACCGATCACGTCGTCGGCCTCGTAACCGTCCGCGCCGACGATCGCGATGCCCAACGCGGTCAGCGTCTCCTCGATCCACGGCACCTGGTGGGAGAGCCCGTCGGGGGACTCCTCGGCGACCCCGGTCTCGGCGCCGACCCCACCGGCCCCCACCACCGAGCCCTGCTCCGCCGACACCTCCGGGGCGACCCGATGGGTCTTGTAGGAGGGCAGCAGATCCACCCGCCACTGCGGCCGCCAGTCGTTGTCCCAGCCGGCGGCGAGCTGGGTCGGGGAGTGGTCGGTGACCAGCCGGGCGATGAAGTCCAGCAACCCACGGACCGCGTTCACCGGCTGCCCGTCGGGGGTGCGGATGCTGTCCGGCAACCCGTAGAAGGCACGGAAATAGAGGCTTGCGGTGTCCAGCAGCATCAGCTTGGCGGGCGCGGTCTCGACCATGCCCGCCATCGTGTCAGAAACCGTTCCCCCTCGGCTGGCAGGATTGACGCCATGGAGGACACCGACCGCAGAATCCTGGCGCTGCTCGCCGCCGACGGCCGGATGTCCTACACCGATATCGGCCGCGAGACCGGCCTCTCCACCTCCGCCGCCCAGCAGCGGGTACGCCGCCTCGAACAGCGGGGCGTGATCACCGGGTACACCGCCCGGATCGACCCGGCCGCCCTCGGCCAGCTGATCACCGCGATCGTCGCGGTCCGCCCCAACGACGCCAGCCAGGCCGACGACATCCCGCAGCGGCTCACCGAGATCCCCGAGATCGTCTCCTGCTACACCGTCGCGGGTGATGCCAGCCATCTGCTGGTCGTGCAGTGCGACAGCCCGACCGATCTGGAGCGCTTGCTGACCCGGATCCGGACCACCGCCCGCGCCGCGACGCACACCACGCTGGTGCTGTCGGTACCCTTCAGCGACCGACAGCACATCGCCGTCGACCAGAGCCAGCCATGACCGGGAGCCCGCGTGACCGTTGAGAGCGTCGCCTCGACCGGCGCCGGTTTCGTGCTCACCGGCGTACCGCTGCTGCAGCGCCCCGGCGCCGACGCACTCGCGGTCATCGGTGGCCGGATCGCCTGGCTCGGCCCGAGCGAACGGGCCGGCTCCCTCGGCCTGCCGGTGCGCCACCTCGGCGACCAGGCGGGGGAGCGGCTGCTGCTCGCCCCGGCCTTCGTCGATGCCCACGCGCACGTGCTGCTCACCGGCCGCGGCCTGGCCGGACTGCAGATTGGCCGCAAGGAATCGGCCGCCGAACTGCTCGGTGCGCTGGCCCAGACCGTCGCCGCCCGGCCCGGTGCGCTGGTGCACGGCCAGGGCTGGGACCACACCCATTGGCCCGAAGGCCGGCCGCCGACGATGGCCGAACTGGATCGGGCCGCCGCCGGCGCACCGGTCTTCCTGACCCGGGTCGAGATGCACTCCGCGCTGGTCTCCAGCGCGCTGGTCGACCGGGTACCGGGGCTGGCGGACGCCGACGGATTCGACCCCGGCGGCTGGATCAACCGGGACGCGTTCGCACTCGCCTCGCAGTCGATCGCCGGCATGTTCACCGACGACCAGCGCCGCGAACAGGTCGCCCTGGCGCTCGGCCAGGCCGCCCGCAACGGCATCGGTTCGGTGCAGGAGATGTCCGCCCCGCACATCAACACCCTGGCCGAGCTCGAGCTGACCCGGCAGGTGGCCGCCGGGTTGGGCGTACGCCTGCCCGCCTGGTGGGGCGAACTCGCCACCCCCGAGCTGCTCGACTGGGCGCGGGCCGAGGGCCTGGTCGGCCTCGGCGGCGACCTCAACCTGGACGGCGCGATCGGATCCCGGACCGCCTGCGTCACCGGCGGCTACCACGATCACGGCTCCAGCGGATTCCTCTATCTGGACACCGAAACCGCGACCCGGCACATCGTCGACTGCACCGCGGCCGGGCTGCAGGCCGGCTTCCACTGCATCGGTGACACCGGGGTGACCACCGCCGCCCACGCCGTCGCGGCGGCCGCCGACCAGCTCGGCGTCGACCGGATCCGCGCGATGCGGCCGCGGCTGGAGCACGCCGAGATGACCAGTGACCGGGCGATCGCGCTGATGGCGCGCAACGGCGCGGTGGCCAGCATGCAGCCGATGTTCGAGGCCTGGTGGGGTGGCCCCGGCGGGCTCTACGAACAGCGCCTGGGCGTCGACCGGGAGCCGATGAACCGGTTCGCCTCGCTGCACCGGGCCGGGGTCCCGCTGGCCTTCGGCTCCGACACCCCGGTCACCCCGTTCTCCGGCTGGGAGGTCGTCTCGGCCGCCGGTCAGCACTGGGTGGCGGGGGAGCGGTTGCCGGTCGCGGAGGCGTTCGCGGCGACCACCGTCGGTGGGCACCGGGCCGTCCGGCAGGCCGACCGTGGCCTGCTCGAGGTCGGGCAGGCCGCCGACCTGGCGCTGTGGGTACTGCCCGAACCGCTGGTCGACGGCTGGCCCGAACTGTCGGCGTACGCCCCGCTGCCGACCTGTCTGGCGACCCTGGTGGACGGGGTACCGGTTTTCGACGAGCGGGGCCTGTTCGCGGAGGTGAGCCGATGAGTAGCCGGGCCGAACACGGGGATCCGAAGCGCTGGCCGCGTGGCCTCCGGGCGGTGGCGCTGCTGGCCGCCGGTGCGGTCACCGGCCTGTCCTTCCAGCCCACCGCCTGGTGGCCGCTGCAGACCCTCGGCGTCGCCGCGCTGGTGCTGCTCCTGGACCGCCGCACCGGCTACCGCAAGCGTGGCTTCGGCGCCGGCTATCTGTTCGGGCTCGGGCTCGGTGCGGTCAGCCTGAACTGGCTGCGGGTGCTGGTACCCGGCGCCGGGCCGGCGATCGCGGCCGCGCTGATCGCCTTCGAGGCGCTGTTCTTCGGGCTGCTCGGGATGGCCCTGGTGCTGGTCCGGCGGCTGCCCGGCTGGCCGGTCTGGATGGCGTTGTGCTGGGGACTGTGCGAGTGGATCTACGGCCGGGTCCCGTTCGGCGGCTTCGGCTGGATCCGGCTGGTGTACGCCCAGGTCGACTCCCCGCTCGCCGGGTTGCTGCCATTCCTCGGCGTCTCGGGGGTGTCGGTGCTGGCCGCGCTGGTCGGCACCCTGCTCGCCTGGTGGCTGCTGCGGGCCCGCCGGGTGCGCCGACTGGTCACCTTCGTCGCGGTGCTGGCGGTGCTCGGCGGCCTCGGGATGGCCGGGAAGAGCTACCAGGTGGAACCGGCCGCGGGCACCGGCAGCGTCACCATCGGCATGGTGCAGGGCAATGTCGACGGGGTCGGGATCGGCGGCATGGGCCGGGCCCGCTCGGTCACCAACAACCACTTCTCCGAGACGGTGAACCTGATGGCCCGGGCCCGCACCGGCACGGTAGCGATGCCGGATTTCGTGCTCTGGCCGGAGAATTCGACCGACATCGATCCGACCACCGACTTCCAGACCCGGCAGGTCGTCTCCGCCGCCAGCCAGATCGCCGGCGTACCGATCCTGGTCGGCGCGGTGATGGAGGGGCCCGGTCCAGACGAGCGGCAGACCAGTGCGCTGTGGTGGAACCCCGACCAGACGATCACCGCGCGCTACAACAAGCGCAACCTGGTGCCGTTCGGTGAATACATCCCGTTCCGCAACGAGCTGCTGCCGCTGATTCCGCTGCTGCAGCTCGTCGGCGCCCAGTCCATTCCCGGCACCGACCCCGGTGTCATCCAGGGCCGGTTGAACGACGGCAGCACCATTCGGGTCGGCGACGTGATCTGCTTCGAGCTCGCCTACGACCGCACGGTGCGCGAGGCGATCAACGGTTCGGAGGTGCTGGTGGTGCAGTCCAACAACGCCACCTACCGGCGTACCCCGCAGATCTATCAGCAGTTCGCGATCACCCGGGTCCGGGCGATGGAGGCGCGCCGCGAGATCGTGGTCGCGACCACCAACTCGGTGTCCGGGCTGATCGACCGGGACGGCCGGGTGATCGAGCAGACCGAGGAACTGACCTCGGCCTCCAACAGCTACACCATTCCCCGCCGCGAGGCACTCACCCCGGCGATGCGGTGGGGCGGGTCGGTCGACCTGCTGATCAACCTCGGCGCGATCGGCGCGCTGCTGGCGGGGATCGGCGTACGCCTGGTCACCCGGCGGCGGACGCCCGCGGGCCCGGATCGGACCACCGAACCGGCGACCGAGACCGCCGGAAACGCGGCACGCGGTCGCGGCAGCGACCTACCCTTGGCGGAATAGGACAAAATGGGGCGGACGGCCGCACCCGCGGCACCCATCGACCCGGAGAGAGACGCATGACCCAGGACCCCACCGCCGCCGACACCTACCCCGGGCTCGGGCGCGTACTGGTGATCATCCCGACCTACAACGAGGCGGAGAACATCCGCCCGATCACCGAGCGGCTGCGGAAGTCGGTGCCCCAGGTCCATCTGCTGGTCGCCGACGACAACTCTCCGGACGGCACCGGGCAGATCGCCGACGAGCTGGCCGCCGCCGACGACCATGTGCACGTGCTGCACCGCAAGGGCAAGGAGGGGCTGTCCGCGGCCTATCTGGCCAGCTTCCGCTGGGGCCTGGAGCAGGGTTACGACGTGCTCGTCGAGTTCGACGCCGACGGATCGCACCAGCCCGAGCAGCTGGACCGGTTGCTCGATCGGCTCGCCCAGGGCGCCGACATGGTCAAGGGCTCGCGCTGGGTGAAGGGTGGCTCGGTGATCAACTGGCCCAAGCAGCGCGAGTTCCTCTCCCGCGGCGGCAGCCTCTACACCCGGCTGATGCTCGGCATCCCGGTCAAGGACGTCACCGGCGGGTTGAACGCGATGCGCGCCGAGCTGCTCCGCGCGATCATCGGTGACATCGACGCCAAGGGCTTCGGCATCCAGCGCGACCTCACCTGGCACGCCTACCGCAACGGTTACCAGGTCGTCGAGGTGCCGATCGACTTCAAGGAACGGGAACGCGGCAACTCCAAGCTGGGCAAGGATGTCTTCGTCGAGGCGCTGAAGCAGACCACCGTGATGGGCCTGCAGCACCGCGGCCGGCAGGTCCGCCGGCTGCTCGGCCGCGGCCAGACCAGCGGCAAGGCGGGGATGGATCAGCCCGAGGCCGGCAAGCGGGCGTGATGGCTGCCGCGCCGCGTCGCCGACCCTGGCTGGTACCGCTGCTGGCGGTGCTGTTCCTGGTCGTCACGATGACCGAACTGTGGGTCATCCTGCAGCTCGGCGGGCTGCTCGGGCTGATCCCGACGCTGCTGCTGATGGTGCTGTCCTCGGTGGCCGGCGCCTGGCTCACCAAGCGCGAAGGGGTGCGGGCCTGGCGGGCGTTGAACAAGGCCCTCGCCTCCGGGCAGATGCCGCAGGGGGAACTGGCCGACGCCGCCCTGGTGCTGTCCGGCGGCCTGATGCTGTTCTTCCCGGGCTTCATCACCGACGCCGTCGGGCTGATCTTCCTCATCCCGTTCACCCGGCCGGCGGCCCGCTGGCTGCTCGGTAAGGTGGTCGGGGCGAAACTGCGGAACTACCAGCCGCCCAACCCGCTCTCCGGGATGGGCGCGGCGGGTCCGTTCCTCCGGTCGGGACCGGGGGCGTACCCCGAGGACGACGATGCCCGACCGCGCAACGGATCCTGGCAGGATCCGTCCGGAGGCCGGGCATCGGGTTACGGGGATGAGGGCGTGGTGATCGAGGGTGAGGTCATCGACGACGATCCCGACCCCGATCACCGCCGCCGCTGACGCGGTCGGTCAGTCCTTGCCGCGGAGCAGGTCGAGCCGCTCGGCGAGCAGGTCCTCCAGCTCCGGGATGGACCGCCGCTCGCGCAGCATGTCCCAATGGGTGCGGCCCGGCTTCTCCTCCTTCACGGTCATCGGTACGCCGTCGGAACGGACGCTCTCCTGACCGCAGCGGGGGCATTCCCAGCTGGTCGGCAACTCCGCCTCCTCGGCGAAGGTGCGGGTGAAGTGGTGCCCCTGTGGACAATCGAAACCGATCTCGGTCCGGGGGGCGAATTCGATGCTGGTCTCGTCCTCGAAGCTCTTGGCGCCGAGACCGGACCCGCGCAGTGAACGATCTGCCATGGCAACCTCCAGTGTGTCTGCCCCCGTGCAACGCCTGCGGGACGCGTTCTGTTCCCCCAATGTAGCGCGGGTCACAACGACTTCTCCGGGTGGTGGGGGCCGCTTCGCTACGGTGTCGGCCATGCGACCGTTGCCACGATTCTGGGCCGTCCGCGAGGACACCGTCCGCGGCCCCGACGCCCGCGATCAACTGGTCCGGATGTGGGGCTGGTCGACCGATTCGTTGGCCGATGCGACCCGGGTCGCGGGCGAGCGGGTGGCCCGGCTCGCCGAGACCTGGCGGCTCGGCCGGCGTTGGGACGAGTACTATCCGCGGATCCCGCTGCGCGAGGAGGTGCTCGGCGATCTGACCACCGGCGACGGCACCCTGGTCGGCGTGGTCACCCGGATCCGTTACGGAGCGGAGGTGCTGAACACCGATGCGCTGCTGATCGCCGATCTGGATCTGCCGCTGGATACGGGCTGGACCTTCTGGCGCGGGCTGTTCGGCCGCGGTCCTGATCCGGCCGCGGTGGCCGCGGCGGAGGAACCGATCCGGGCCCGGGTCGCTGCCCTGGTCGCCCGGCGACCCGACTGGGGCATACACCTGTATCGCACGGCGGCCGGTTTCCGGCTGCTGGTCACCGGCAGCGGCGCCGAACCGGCCGGACCGGTGGCGGCCGCGGTGCTGGCCGAGCTGGGCAGCGATGAGGTGTACGCCCGGCTCTGCGCCAGTCATCAGACCTACCGGGCGCGGCTCACCCCGAAGCCGTGGCGCGCCGAGAAGAAGCTGGGTGCGCTGGTGCGCTGGCCACCGGGCGACCCGAAACGGGAGCGGCGCTACCGCGACTGGATCGCCCGCTACGACCGGGCCGCTGCGGCGTACGCCACCTGCCGGCTGGAGGAGCGTCGCGGGCCCGGCCCGGCGACCGAGGCCGAATGGTTGCTGCTGACCACCCACGACCGGGTCACCCGCGCCGAATCGGGACTCCCGCTCGCCTGAGTGTTGGGCTCAGGAGCCGTCGCGCAGCAGGGCCACGTCGCTGACGAGTTGCACGTGGGTGTGCATCGCGCGCGCCGCGGCCTGCGGATCGCCGGCGCGGATCGCGTCCAGGATCGCCCGGTGGCCCGCGAGCGAGGCCTGGGGGCGGCCGGGTTGACCGAGCGACTGCAACCGGGTCTCCCGGATCAGGTCACCGATCTCAGCCATCAGCCGGGCAAGCAGCAGTGAGTGTGCCGCGGCGGTGACCGCGCCATGGAAGCGTTCGTCGCCATCGACCCCGCGGCCGCCGGCGTCGATGTCGGCGGCCATCTCCTGCAGCGCCTGTTCGATCCGTGCCAGATCGGCCTCGGTGCGCCGTTCGGCGGCCAGCGCGGCGATCTTGGTCTCCAGCGCGTCGCGGGTCTCGATGATCTCCGGCAACCGGTCGGCATGATCCCGGATCGCCTCGGCGATCCGATCACCGTGCGGGTGCCCGGTGATCACCGTCCCGTCACCGTGCCGGACCGCCACCGCTCCGACGACCTCCAGGGCGACCAGGGCCTGGCTCAGCGTCGTCCGGCTGACCCCCAGGCGCTGGGCGAGCTCCCGTTCGGGCGGCAGTCGGTCACCGGGCTGGAGGCCGTGTTCGGTGATCCAGCCGGAGATCTGCTCGGACACCTGTTCGTAGAGCCGCGCGCGGGAGACGGGCGCGGGAAATGAGTCGGCCACGGGCCCAGCCTATTGAATCCTGGGCCATTGTCCTATTGGCTGGGCCACTGAGCCAATGGGTCGAACTCGTCGATCAGGTTCGCGCAGCCGACAGGGAGGTCGATGCATGGGTCCGGAATGGGTGGCGATCATCGCGCTGATCGCATTGTTCGTGATCGGCACGGTGCTGCCGATCAATATGGGTGCGCTCGCGTACGCGGCCGCCTGGCTGGTGGGCATGTTCTCGATGAACCTGTCCGAGAAGGAGATCCTCAACGGGATCAGCGCCGACCTGGTGCTGACCCTGATCGGGGTCACCTATCTGTTCGCGATCGCCAGACAGAACGGCACGGTCGACCTGATCGTGCGCAGAGCGGTCGCCTCGGTCGGCGGCCGGGTGGCGCTGATCCCGTGGGTGATGTTCGGGGTGACGGCGCTGATGACCGCGATCGGGGCGGCCAGCCCCGCCGCCTGCGCGATCGTCGGCCCGATCGCGTTGGGCTTCGCGGCCCGCTATCGGATCAACCCGCTGATGATGGGCATGTTCGTGGTGCACGGCGCCCAGGCCGGCGGATTCTCACCGATCTCCATCTTCGGCACCGTGACCAACTCGGTGATGCGGCGCGCCGGATTCGCCGATGCTCCTCTGCTGATCTTCTTCGCCAGCCTGGCCATCAACGCCGCGCTGGCGGTGGTGCTGTTCGTCCTGCTCGGCGGACGCCGGCTGGTCACCCTCCGGATCGACCGCACCGGCGAGCTGGTGCTGACCGGCGGCGGCGCCGCCGCCGCCGCGAGCGGCACCGCCTCGGCCGTCCGAGATCGCAGCGGGCGGGCCGATCGGCACTCCGGCACCGGCGCCGGCCCGACCGTCGGCGTACCCGCGGACGAGGATCACCCCGGCACCACCCGCGAGCACGTGCTGACCCTGCTCGCGTTCGCCGCGGTGGCGGTGGTCGCGCTGGGCTTCGACAAGAACATCGGGTTCACCGCGATCACCGCGGCCGTGCTGCTGTCCATCCTGAACCCGGGTTCCTACAAGGACACGGTCAAGCAGATCGCCTGGCCGACGGTGCTGCTGGTCGCTGGCGTGAGCACCTATGCCACGGTGCTGACCACCGCCGGCTCGCCGGAGTTCATCGGCAACTGGGCCGCCGGTCTGGGCGCGGTCGCGATCGGGGCACTGATCCTCTGCTACGTCGGCGGGATCGTCTCGGCATTCGCATCCTCGACCGCGCTGCTGCCGGTGATCATCCCGATCGCGATCCCGCTCGTGGTGCAGGGTGGGCTCTCCCCGGGGCTGTTCGTCGCCGCCCTGGCGATCAGTTCGACGATCGTCGACGTCAGCCCGTTCTCCACCAACGGGGCACTCATCCTCGCCAACCGGCCGGACACCGTCGACGAACGAACGTTCTACCGCCAGATCCTCACCTATGCGACCGTCATCACTCTTCTCGGACCGCTGCTGGTCTGGGCCGCACTCGTCCTGCCGGGGGTGATCGCATGATGACCGGGCCGCTGCAGGACCTGCTGGTGATCGACCTGTCCCGGGCCCTGGCCGGCCCGCACGCCACCCAGATGCTCGGCGACCTCGGCGCCCGGGTGATCAAGGTCGAGGCACCCGGCCGGGGGGACGACACCCGCGGCTGGGGGCCGCCCTTCGTCGGCGACCCCGGACGGCGCGAGTCCACCTATTTCCTCTCCGCCAACCGCAACAAGCAGTCGATCGTCCTGGACCTGAAGGACGCCGGTGACTGCGACCTGCTGCGCGACCTGATCGATCGGGCCGATGTGCTGGTGGAGAACTTCCGCACCGGGGTGCTGGATCGACTCGGTCTCGGCATCGACACCCTCCAGCGGCGCAATCCGCGGCTGGTGGTGCTCTCGATCACCGGTTTCGGCCACGACGGCCCCGAGGGCGGACGTGCCGGTTACGACCAGATCGCGCAGGGTGAGGCCGGGCTGATGTCACTGACCGGTTCCGGGCCGGTGGACCCGCAACGGGTCGGTGTACCGATCGCCGATCTGTTGTCCGGGATGAACGGCGCCTACGGCGTGCTCGCCGCCCTGCACGAACGGGAGCGGACCGGTCGGGGGACGGTGGTCCGCACCTCGCTGCTCGCCTCGGTCATCGGCGTACACGCGTTCCAGGGCACGCGCTGGACGGTGGCCGGCGAGGTCGGCCGCGCGCAGGGCAATCAGCATCCCTCGATCGCGCCCTACGGGCTGTTCCGGTGCCGGGATGGGGCGGTCCAGATCGCGCTGGGCAGCGAGGGGTTGTGGCGGCGGTTCTGCGCGGCCTTCGGGATCGACCCGTCGACTCCGGGGCTGGCCAGCAACTCCGAACGCGTGCTCGGGCGCGAGCTGACGATCAAGACGGTCGAATCGGCCTTCGCCGACTGGGACGCCGAGCCGCTCGCCGACCGGCTCGCCGAGATCGGCGTACCCGCGGGCAAGGTGCGCAGCCTGGATGAGGTGTACGCCTGGGATCAGGTCGCCAGCCAGGGGCTCGTCGTCGAGGTGGATCATCCGAGTCTGGGCACGGTCCGGCTGCCCGGCCCGCCGCTGCGGTTCTTCGACGCCGACGGCGCCGAGGTGACCCCGACCGGCCACCGGGCGCCGCCGACGCTCGATCAGCACGCCAGGTCGATTCGCGACTGGCTCGGGAGGGCAGCGTCGTGACCCACCGCTGGAGTGCGCGTGAACTGCTGGACCTGGTCCTCGATGCAGGCAGCCTGGAGTCGTGGGACCGGCCGATAGAGCTGAGTGGTCACGAGCCCGGTTATCGCGCCGAACTCGAGGCGGCGGCGACGCGGGCCGGCACCGACGAGTCGGTGCTCACCGGCCGTGGCCGGATCCGGGGCCGGGCCGTCGCCGTGATCGTCAGCGAGTTCGGCTTCCTCGGCGGCTCCATCGGCCGGGCCGCGGCCGACCGGATCACCAGCGCGGTCCACCGGGCGACTGCCGCGGGGCTCCCGATCCTCGCCTCAACCGCCTCCGGTGGCACCCGGATGCAGGAGGGTACGCCGGCTTTCCTGCAGATGGTGGGGATCAGCCGCGCGCTGATGGATCACAAGGCGGTCGGCCTACCCTACCTGGTGCACCTGCGCCACCCCACGACCGGCGGGGTGTACGCCTCCTGGGGCTCGCTCGGGCACCTCACCGTGGCCGAACCGGGTGCGCTGGTCGCCTTCCTCGGACCGAAGGTCTATCAGGGACTGCACGGCCGCCCGTTCCGCCCCGGCGTCCAGACCGCCGAGAATCTGGCCGCTGTCGGGGTGATCGACGGGGTCGCCGCGGCCGAGGAGCTGCCGGCGCTGGTGGAGCGAGCCCTCCGGGTGCTGGTCGACCCACCCGGCGATGGCGCCGGGATGCGGCGAACGGCACCGCGGCCCGCCGCCGGTCGGCGTACCGCCTGGCAGACGGTCGAGCAGACCCGGCGTCCTGATCGGATCGGCGTCCGGGACCTGCTGGCCCATGGTGCGTCCGACACGCTGCAATTGCGCGGTACCGGCTAGGGGGAGCGCGACTCGACGCTGGTCGTCGCGCTGACCCGGCTGGCCGATCGACCCTGTGTCCTGGTCGGGCAGGACCGCAGCCGGCAGACCCCCGGTCACGAACTCGGTCCCGGTGCGCTGCGCGAGGCGCGGCGCGGCATGCGGCTCGCCGAGGAGCTCGGGCTGCCGCTGGTGACGGTCATCGACACCCCCGGTGCCGAACTGTCCGCGCGGGCCGAGGAGGGCGCGATCGCACCCGAGATCGCCCGCTGCATCGCCACCCTGGCCAGCCTGCGGGTGCCGACGGTGTCGGTCCTGCTCGGTCAGGGCTGCGGCGGCGGTGCGTTGGCGCTCTTCCCGGCGCGCACCGTGATCGCCGCCGAGCAGGCCTGGCTCGCTCCGCTGCCGCCCGAGGGGGCGAGCCTGATCGTGTTCGGCGACCTGGAACACGCGGCGGAACTGGCTGATCGGCAACGGATCCGGGCGGTCGATCTGCTCGCCGACGGCTTCGTGCAGCGGCTGGTACCCGAGCGCGCGGACGACACAGCGGCCGAGCTGGCCGCCGCCGTGGTGGCCGAGATCGGTGCCGCGCTCGGTGAGCAGAGCGTCGGCCGGGCCCCGGAAACGCTGTCACGGCAAGAAATCGCGGGGTAGTGTCCTTCAGGAGCCGACTGCGATCAAAGGAGAGCGCAATGCCCAGAACCTTCGTTCTCATCACCGGTGCCTGGCACGGTGGCTGGGCCTGGCACCCGGTCGCCGAACACCTGCGGGAGGCCGGTCACCGGGTGTTCACGCCGACGCTGCCCGGCCTGCGCGACGGCGACGAGCCACGGAACTACGAGTTGGGCGATGTGGTCGACCATGTCGTCGGCATGATCGAGGGCGAGGATCTGCGCGAGGTCACCCTCGTCGGGCACAGCTGGGGCGGGTATGTGATCACCGGTGCCGCGCCGCGGATCTCGCAGCGGCTGAGCAAGCTCGTCTACTGGAGCGCATTCGTCCCCGCGGCCGGCCGCCCGCTGCTGGATGAGGTGCCGCCGCACTATCGGGAACTGTTCGAGGGCCTGTCGGCGGCCTCGGGCAACAACTCGGTGATGCTGCCGTTCGAGGTCTGGCAGGCGGCGTTCATGCAGGACGCCGACGAGCCGGTGCAGCAGGTCATCCACGAGCTGCTCGTCCCGCAGCCGATGCAGTATTTCACCACCCCGGTCGAACCCGTCGTACCGGCCGAGCTCGGCATCGATGCGGCCTATCTGCTCGGGGCCGACGACATCGCCCTGCCGCCGGGGGAGTACGGCTGGGAGCGCTTCCCCGAGCGGCTCGGCGTGTCCGCGGTCGAGGTACCGGGTACCCACGAGGCACTGTTCACCCGGCCCGAGGAACTGGCCGAAGCCTTCCTGAAGGCCTGAGTCAGGTCCACAGGCCGCGGGCCCGGCAGACCTCCTTGAGCAGGTCCGGGCGGTCGGTCACCAGGCCGTCCACCCCGAGATCGATCAACCGCTCCATCTCGGCCGGGTCGTCGATCGTCCAGACGTGCACCTGCTGACCGGCCGCGTGCGCGCGGGCGATCAGCCCGCGGCTGACGATCGGCACCTCACGACCGGCGATCGGCCACCGGACCGGCACCTGGAAGGCGACACCGTCGTCGTGCAGGTAACGGGGGAGGACCGGCAGGAATGCCGACCAGGCGACCCCGGGCGGGTTCACCGAGGTGGCGACCTGGGTGCCCATCAACCGGCGGAAGGCGGACAGCCGCTCGCGCGAGAAGGAGCCGACGCAGACCCGGTCCTGGGCGTGCAGGGCGGCGAGCACACCGGCCAGCGGTTCGACCGCACCGGGGGCCTTGATGTCGATGTTGAAGAACTGTTCGTCGAAGGTGTCGAGCAGCTCGGCCAGTGTCGGGATCGGTTCACCACCGACCCGGATCTGCTGCAGTTCCGACCAGGGCAGGTCGGCGATCAGTCCGGTGGCGTCGCCGTCGCAGACCCGGTCCAGCCGGTCGTCGTGGAAGGCGACGAGTACGCCGTCAGCGGTGACGTGCACATCGGTCTCCAGCCACCGGTAGCCGAGCGCGACGGCCTGCGCGAAGGCGAAGACGGTGTTCTCCCGGCCGACGTTCTCCGGCAGCAGCGAGCCGCCACGGTGGGCCAGCGGGATGAAGGGGGCGTCGAAATAGCGGTAATCGGCGGCGCGTGGGGCCATGGCGGTCAGCGTACGCCCGGGAGCTGGCGCAGCACGGCCAGGACCGAATCGGGCAGCCACCCCGGGGCGCCGAAGATCAGCATCGAGCTGTAGAGGCCGGTCAGCGCACAGATCGCGACGATGCACCAGAACACCGCCTTGCGCCGCCGCGGCCACTTGCGGAAGTCGTCGAAGCGGGCCTTGAACCAGTACATCAGGTCCTGCGCCCACTCGAACTCGCTGGCCCAGACCGCCAACCCGGCAAGGAAAAGCGGGATCCCGCCCGGTCCGGGAAGCGGGCCGGTGATGATGGCGGCGATCATCAGCAGCACACCGAGGACGGCGACCCCGATCCGGTAGAAGAACAGCTTGCGCGGGTCGCGGCGGATCTTCGCCCGCCACTTCCAGCGATCCTCATCGGCATCGATCAGGTGCGGATGCCGGTCGTGGTGCCGATGGGCACCGGTCGCCGGCTCCGCCCCGGGGTCGCTGATCGCGTCGGCATCATCCTCCCCGTGCGGGCCCCGATCGGTGCGCATGGCCCAACCCTATTGGTGGCTCCAACAGGCGCGGGTCGGGGCATGGCAGGATTCCTCCGGTGACCACCATTCTCTCGATCCAGTCCTCGGTCTCCTACGGCCATGCCGGCAACTCCGCCGCCGTCTTCCCGATGCAGCGGCGCGGTGTCGACGTCTGGCCGGTGCACACGGTGACCTTCTCCAACCACACCGGCTACGGTGCCTGGCGCGGGCCGCTGCTGGCCGCCGAAGACATCGCCGATGTGGTGATGGGGATCGACGAGCGCGGGGTGCTCGGCCAGGTGGATGCGGTGCTGTCCGGTTACCAGGGCGGTGAAGCGGTCGGCGCGGTGATCCTGGACGCGGTCCGGCTGGTCCGCGACCGCAACCCGCAGGCGCTCTACTGCTGCGATCCGGTGATGGGTGACATCGGCCGCGGCTTCTATGCCCGGCCGGGGATCCCGGAGTTCTTCCGCGACCAGGTGGTGCCCCAGGCCGATGTGATGACCCCGAACCATTTCGAGCTGAATTTCCTCACCGGCACCGAATCCGGCTCCCTGGAGGAGGTGCTGGCGGCGGTGGACGCGCTGCGCGCCCGTGGCCCGAAGACGGTGCTGGTCACCTCGGTGACCCACGCCGGCCAGCAGCCCGGCACCCTCGACATGCTCGCCGTCGACGACGACGGGGCCTGGCTGGTCACCACGCCCCTGCTGGAACGCAACTTCACCGGTTCGGGGGATCTGACCACCGCGATGTTCCTGACCGCGCTGCTGGACGGAGTCGGTACGCCGCAGGCGCTGGGGCGTACCGCCGCCATCGTCTTCGGGGTGCTGCGGCGGACCGCCGAACTCGGCCACGACGAACTCCGCCTGGTCGACGCCCAGGACGAGATCGCCGACCCCTCCGAGACCTTCGAGGTCCGCCAGGTCCGCTGAGCCCCGCGCTCACGCCGGGAGGCGAGCGTCAAGCAGCGCGTCCCCGCGATGCAGGCCCACAAAGGAGAAATCCCCGCGTCACGCCACTCGACCACCGAGAGACGCGCCGCGGGGATTTCGACGACTGGGCCGAAGAGCGGGGTCATGGCGCGCTGCGCGCGAGCCGACAAGAATCAATCCCAGAAGACCTGGATGTCGGCGCCGATCTTGTTCAGCCGGGTGGCCAGGTCCTCGTACCCGCGGTTGATCATGTAGACGTTGCGCAGCGTCGAGGTGCCGCGGGCGGCCAGCATCGCCAGCAGGATGCAGACACCGGGACGCAGCGCCTGCGGGCAGACGATCTCGTGGGACCGCCAGCGGGTCGGGCCGTTGACGCTCAGCCGGTGCGGGTCGAGCAGCTGGATGTTCGCACCGAGCTGGTTCAGCGGCAGCATGTGCACCGAGCGGTTCTCATAGACCCAGTCGTTGATCAGGGTCTGGCCCTCCGCGGCCGCGGCGATCACCCCGAAGAACGGCAGATTGTCGATGTTCAGGCCCGGGAACGGCATCGGGTGGATCTTGTCGATCGGTGCGGTCAGCTGCGAGGGGTGCACCGTCAGGTCGACCAGCCGGGTCCGGCCGTTGCCCGAGGTGTACTCCTCGGACATGTCGAAGCGCAGGCCCATCTCCTCCAGGATCGCCAACTCGATCTCCAGGAACTCGATCGGCACCCGGGTGATGGTCAGCTCCGACTCGGTGACGATGGCCGCGGTGAGCAGGCTCATCGCCTCGATCGGATCCTCCGAGGGGGCGTAGGTGACCGAGTCGGGCACCTCGTTCGGGTCGATGCCGGTCACCTTCAGAGTGGTCGAGCCGAGGCCCTCCACCTGCACACCCAGCTCCTCCAGGAAGTAGCAGAGGTCCTGGACCATGTAGTTGGAGCTGGCATTGCGCAGCACGGTGGTACCGGGGGTGAGGGCGGCGGCCATCAGCGCGTTCTCGGTGACGGTGTCACCGCGTTCGATCAGCACGATCGCCCGCTCGGGTGCCCGCTTGTCGCTGGTCGCCTGGTAGTAGCCCTCGGTCGCGGTCACCTCGAGGCCGAAGTGGCGGAGCAGCTGCAGGTGCGGCTCGACGGTCCGCGAACCCAGGTCGCAGCCACCGGCGTACGGCAACTGGAAGGTGGGGTAGTAGTGCATCAGCGGGCCGAGGAACATGATGATCGAGCGGGTACGCCGGGCGGCCTCGACATCCATCTGGTCCAGCCGCAGCTCGGCGGGCCGGGTCAGGGTGAGGTCGCGGCGGTCCTCGGACCAGATCGCCTCGACGCCGATGCTGGTGAGCACCTCGAGCAGGCGGTTCACCTCCTCGATCCGGGCGATGCCGCGCAGCACGGTCTTGCCCGGTACCAGCAGTGACGCGCAGAGCAGCGCCACGGCGGCGTTCTTGGAGGAGCGCACCTCGATGGAACCGGACAGTGTCGTCGGGCCGTTGACCCGCAGATGCTCGGTCCCGGTCGCGCCCACCGAGATCAGCTCGGAGTTGAGTGCGGCGGCGATCCGGTTGATCATGTCCACACTGAGGTTCTGGTTTCCGGATTCGATACGATGGATCGCGCTCTGGCTGGTGCCGATGTGGTCGGCCAGCTGTTGCTGGGTGAACCCGCGGTGCTTGCGGGCGTCCCGGATGATCGTGCCGATGCGGTCGAGTGAGGTCTCAGTCACCGGAATACCGTAACTCATATAAGAGATATTGCAACTCGGGTTGCCCGCGTGTCGGCGCGAGTGGGCGCAGTTCGGTACTGAACCCTAGAGTTGGGCCCATGAGCTCACACTTTGATGTCGTTGTCCTGGGCGCCGGCCCGGGCGGCTACGTTGCCGCCATCCGTGCCGCCCAGCTGGGTCTGAAGGTCGCCGTGGTGGAGAAGAAGTACTGGGGTGGCGTCTGTCTCAACGTCGGCTGCATCCCCACCAAGTCGCTGCTGCGCAACGCCGAGATCGCGCACATCGTGACCAAGGAGGCCAAGACCTTCGGCATCCATGGCGACGTCACCATGGACTACCCCACCGCCTACACCCGCTCCCGTCAGGTGGCCGACAAGATGGTCAAGGGCGTGCACTACCTGATGAAGAAGAACAAGATCACCGAGATCGACGGCTGGGGTGACTTCGTCGACGCGAAGACGCTCAACATCACCGGGGGCAAGGACGAGGGCCAGGTCACCTTCGACAACTGCATCATCGCCACCGGTTCGGTGACCCGGATGCTGCCCGGGGTCGAGGTCAGCAAGAACGTGATGACCTATGAGGAGCTGATCCTCGCCGACGAGGTGCCGTCCTCGATCGTGATCGCCGGCTCCGGTGCGATCGGCATCGAATTCGCCTACGTGCTTGCGAATTACGGCGTCGACGTCACCGTGGTGGAGTTCCTGGACCGGATCGTCCCGACCGAGGATCCCGAGATCAGCAAGGAGCTCGCCAAGGCGTACAAGAAGCTCGGGGTGAAGCTGATGACCTCGACCAAGGTGGAGTCGGTGGTCGACAACGGCGACGGCGTCGAGGTCACCGTGGCGCCGGCCCAGGGTGGCGACCAGCAGGTCCTGAAGGCCGACAAGATGCTGTCGGCCATCGGCTTCGCGGCGCGCACCGAGGGCTACGGTCTGGAGAACACCGGGGTACGCCTGACCGAGCGCGGTGCGATCGACATCGACGAGTTCATGAAGACCAATGTCGACGGCATCTACGCGATCGGCGACGTCACCGCCAAGCTGATGCTGGCCCACACCGCCGAGGCGCAGGGTGTGGTGGCCGCCGAGGCGATCGCCGGGGCCGAGACCATGCCGATCAACTACGACATGATCCCGCGCGCGACCTACTGCCAGCCGCAGGTCGCCTCCTTCGGCTACACCGAGGAGCAGGCCCGGGAGAAGGGCTACGACGTCAAGGTCGCCAAGTTCCCGTTCTCCGCGAACGGCAAGGCCAACGGGCTCGGCGAGACCGCCGGTTTCGTCAAGGTGGTCGCCGACGGCAAGTACAACGAGATCCTCGGCGCCTCGATGATCGGCCCCGACGTCACCGAGCTGCTGCCCGAGCTGGTGCTGGCCCAGATGTGGGACCTCACCGCCGACGAGGTCGCCCGCAGCATCCACGCGCACCCGACGCTGACCGAGACCCTCAAGGAAGCCGTCGAGGGTATCGCCGGGCACATGATCAACCTCTGATCCGAACCCCCTGGAGCCCGACGTGCTGATGGACACCGACCCCACCGACACCGCCGAGACCGACCAGACCGGTCAGAGCGACGCCCCACCGGACGCCGCGGGATCAGCCGCACCCAGCGAACACCGGGAGGTGCTGCAGACCGGGACCGGCTGGTTCCCGGTCTGGTTCACCGCAGGCCTGGCGGTGCTGGTAGTCGCCGGTGGGGTGGTGCTGCAGGGGTTGCTGCCGCCGCTGCGCGGCCGGGAGTTCGCCGATCCGGTGACCAATCAGCTCGCCGGGCTGCTCGATCTGATCAGCCAGCTGGCGATGCTGATCACCTTCGGCCTGCTGCTGGCGGCGGTCGCGTTCACCCCGAGCCGACGCCGGCAGCACCGGTTGTCGGAGACCGGTCGGGGCCTCGCCCGGCTCGCCGGTCGGACCGCGGCGGTCTGGTTCGCGGCCAGCCTGCTGATGGTGCCGCTCACCGCGGGGGAGAACAACGGGGTCTCGCTGCTGGTCGCGGTCCGCGCGCTGGGGCCCTTCCTGTCCGCCACCCAGCCCGCCGCGGCCTGGCTGGTACCGGCGGCGATCGCGCTGATCACGCTGCTCTGCGCCCGCCGGGTCCGCACCATCGGTGCCACGCTGACGCTGCTGATCGTCGGTGCGGTCTGGCAGCTCGCCCCGGTGCTCACCGGCAACGTGTCGGTGGGTGCCGACCACGACTTCGGCTCGGACGCCGCGATCATCGCCACCCTGGCCCAGACCGTGGTGATCGCCGCCTCGGGCGCGCTGCTGGCCGCGCCCGCGGCGGCGGCCGACGAGCCGATGCTGCTACGCCGCCAGCGGCGGTTCGCCGGCTGGGCGCTGCCGTTCGTGCTGGCCGGATGGGCGGTCGTCACCTGGTACGAGCTCGCCGGCACCGCACCGCTGGCCACCTTCTACGGGATGCTGAAGGTGATGGCGCTGGCCCTGTGGCTGCTGGTCGGCGTACGCCTGCTGGCGAGCCTGCTGTTGCGTCGGCCGCGCAACCGGCTGGCCGTCGGGGTGGATCTGGCGATCGCGATCCTGGCGGTCGGCTGCCAGGTCGCCACCGCGCACATGGCACCGCCGCGATTCCTGATCACACAGGAATCCACGGCGATCAACTATCTCGGCTACGACCTGCCGAATCCGCCCACACTGGCCGCGCTGGTGCTGCCCGGGCGGCCCAACATGCTGCTCACCACCGTGTCGGTGCTGGCGATCGTGATCTATCTGGTCGGTTACGCGATCCTGCGGCGCCGGGGCATCGCCTGGCCGATCGTGCGGGTCGGTGCCTGGGTGGCCGGCTGGCTGGTCATGCTGTGGGCGGTCAGCTCGGGCATGTGGTCGTTCTCCGGTGGCACCTTCTCCAAGCACATGCTGGTGCACATGACGGTGAACATGCTGGCCCCGGCGCTGATCGTGCTCGGTGGGCCGATCACCATGCTGCTCCGCGTGCTGCCGAGCAGCCGGGACAACACCCCCGCCGGCGTGCGGGAGCTGGTCACCGGCATGATCGGCTGGAAACCGTTGGAATACCTGCTGAATCCGGTGCTGGTCGGGCTGCTCTTCGTCGGCTCGTTCTACGTGGTCTACTTCTCCGACCTGTTCGGCTATCTGATGCGGTACCACTGGGGCCACCAGCTGATGACGGTGCACTTCATGCTCAGCGGCCTGATCTTCTTCGGCATGGTCGCCGGGGTGGACCGGATGCCGCGCGAACTGCCGCACCTGGCGAAACTGGGCATGCTGTTCGCGGTGATGCCGTTCCACGCGTTCTTCGCGGTGGCGCTGCTGTCGACCGACGGGATCATCGCCGAGAACTACTATCGATCCCTGGCCCTGCCGTGGATGACCGATCTGCTGGAGGACCAGAAGCTGGGCGGCCAGTTCACCTGGGCCCTGGGTGAGCTGCCGATGCTGGTCGTGGTGGTCGCGCTGCTCGTGCAGTGGTTCCTGCAGGACTCCCGCGAGGCGAAGCGCAAGGACCGGGCGATGGACACCGGACTCGACGATTCCTATGAGGCGTACAACGAAATGCTGAAGAAGCTCTCCGATCGGGCGGACCGATGAGCACGCCCGGATCGACGCTGGATGGCACGCTGCCCGAGCAGCAGACCGACCGGGTCGAGCTGCTGGTTGGCGGGATGACCTGTGCCGCCTGCGCGACCCGGATCGAGAAGAAGCTGAACAAGCTCGAAGGCGTGCACGCCACGGTCAACTACGCCTCCGAACGCGCGCTGGTCGAGGGCGCCTCCGCCGAGGACGCGATCGCGGTGGTGAAGAAGGCCGGCTACACCGCGATGGAGGCCACCGGCGACGACTCCGAGCTGGGCCGGATCTCCGAGCAACGGGTCCGTACGCTGCGGCTGCGGCTGGCCGTGGCGGCGGTGCTGACGATCCCGCTGGCGAACCTGGCGATCGTGCTCGCCCTGGTGCCGAGCCTGCGCTTCCCGATGTGGGAGTGGCTGTGCGTGGCGCTGGCGGTCCCGGTGGTGTTCTGGAGCGCCTGGCCCTTCCATGTCGCCACCTGGCGCAATCTGCGCAACCGCTCGTTCAGCATGGACACCCTGGTCTCGCTCGGGGTGCTGTCGGCGTTCAGCTGGTCGTTGATCTCGATCATCTGGCGGACCCCGGACACCGAGGGTTACTGGCTCGGTTACGGGATCACCCCCGCCGGTGCCGATGCGATCTATTTCGAGGTGGCCGCCGCGGTCACCACCTTCCTGCTCGCCGGCCGCTACTTCGAGGCACGCGCCCGGCGCAGCGCCCAGGGGGTGCTCGGCGCGCTGAACCAGTTGGCGCCGAAGCAGGTGCGCCGGCTCGCCGACGACGGCACCGAGGAACTCGTACCGGTCGCCACCCTGCGCGCCGGGGATCGGTTCCGGACCCGCTCCGGGGAACGGTTCGCCGCCGACGGCACCGTTCTCGAGGGCAGCTCGGCGGTCGACACCTCGATGATGACCGGTGAACCGGTACCGGTCGAGGTCGGGCCGGAGGCGGCCGTCCTGGGTGGCACGGTCAACGTGACCGCGCCGCTGGTGGTGCGCGCGACCCGGGTCGGTGCACACACCCAGCTGGCCCAGATGGCGGCGCTCGCCGAACAGGCCCAGCTGCGCAAGGCGAAGGTGCAGCAGCTGGTCGACCGGGTCGTCGGCTGGTTCGTCCCGGCGGTGCTGCTGATCGCCGCGATCACCCTGATCGGCTGGTTCGGTACCGGCCATGGGGTGCGGTCCTCGGTCAGTGCAGCGCTCTCGGTGCTGATCATCGCCTGCCCGTGTGCGCTGGGTCTGGCGACGCCGACCGCGCTGATGGTCGGGGTCGGCCGCGGTGGCCAGCTCGGCATCCTGATCAAGACCCAGGAGGCGCTGGAGGCCAGCGGTGCGGTGGACACGGTCGTCTTCGACAAGACCGGCACGATCACCGAGGGTGCGCTGACCCTGGAGTCGGTGCACGCGGTGGGGGAGCTCCCGGAGGCTCGGGTACGCCTGCTCGCGGCCGCGGTCGAGGGCCAGTCGGACCATCCGCTGGCCCGGGCGATCGCCGGTGATCCGACGGTGGGGGAGCTGCCGGTGGTGAGCCAGGTGGAGACCCCGACCGGGCAGGGCGCCACCGGGGTGGTCGACGGGCAGCGGGTGGTGGTCGGCAACGAGGCGATGCTGGCCGACTACCGGGTGGCCGAGGTCCCCCAGGTGGCCGCGGAGATCGTCCGGGCCGCCCGGGACCGGGGCGCGACCCCGGTGCTGGTCGCCGTCGACGGCGCGGTCGTCGGCGTGCACGTGCTGACCGACCGGGTACGCCCGTCCGCGGCCGAGGCGGTTCGCCGGCTGCAGGCGCGCGGTCTGCGGACCGTGCTGCTCACCGGTGACCACGAACAGGCGGCCGCGGCCGTCGCGGCCCAGGTCGGCATGGACGATTTCGTGGCCGGGGTGCTGCCGGCCCGCAAGGCCGAGGCGGTCGCCGAGCTGCAGGCCGCCGGCCACCAGGTCGCCATGGTGGGCGACGGCATCAACGACGCCGCCGCACTGGCCACCGCGAACCTCGGCCTGGCGATGGTCTCGGGCACCGATATCGCGATGAAGTCGGCCGATGTGATCCTGGTCCGGGAGAACCTCAACGTGGTGCCCGATGCGATCAATCTGTCCCGGGCCACCCTGCGGACCATCCGCGGCAACCTGATCTGGGCCTTCGGCTACAACTGTGCGGCCATCCCGCTGGCCGCCGCCGGTCTGCTGAACCCGCTGATCGCCGGCCTGGCGATGTCGCTGTCGTCGCTCTTCGTGGTGGCGAACAGCCTGCGGTTGCGCAGCCGCTCCCTCGGCTGAGCCGGCGGCACGTGCGGGATGAGTCCGAGGAATGATCATGGAATATCCGGCCCTTCAGTCGAACTATTCAAATATAAGTACGAATATTCCATGGTCATTTTCCGCTCTGGCAGGATGACCCCATGACGGAGAAGGACCACGACCTCTGGCTCACCGGTGATGCCGCCTCGGATCGCCTGCTGAGCACCGATGCCAACGCGCTGCTGCTCGGCATGACCCTGGATCAGCAGGTGCCGATGGAGAAGGCGTTCAGCGGGCCGGCGGTGATCGCGCAGCGGATGGGCGGCACCCTCGACGTGGCGAAGATCGCGGCGATGGACACCGAGGAGTTCGTCGCCCTCTGCTCCGAGAAGCCGGCGATCCACCGCTTCCCCGGGTCGATGGGCAAGCGGGTGCAGCAGGTCTGCCGGGCGCTGGTCGATGACTACGACGGTGACGCGGAGAACATCTGGGCCGGTGTCGACGACGGTGCCGAGGTGCTCAAACGGCTCAAGGCGTTGCCCGGTTTCGGTGATCAGAAGGCGAAGATCTTCCTTGCCCTGTTGGGAAAGCAGTGGGGTATCACGCCGAGTGGCTGGCAGCGGGCCGCCGGCGACTACGGCAAGGACGGTTTCCGTTCGGTCGCCGACATCACCGACAACAGCTCCCTGCAGAAGGTCCGCGAGACCAAGAAGCAGGTCAAGGCGGCGGCCAAGAAGGCGGCCGCCGACAAGGCCGCCCAGGCGTGACCCCACCCCTGCCGCCGGGTGTGCGGCTGGTGGTCGCCGGCGTGCTCGTGCGCGACGACCGGATCCTCGCCACCCGGCGTACCCGACCCGCCGCACTGGCCGGATTCTGGGAGTTCCCCGGGGGCAAGGTGGAGGCGGGGGAGACCCCGGTCGCGGCGCTGGCCCGCGAACTCGCCGAGGAGCTCGGCATCGGGGTCACGGTCGGAGCGGAAATCGAATCCGCACAGGGATCCTGGCCGATCTCGGAGACGCTGCGGATGCGGGTCTTCTGGGTGGCCAGCGGGGACGAGCCGCATCCCGGTGACGCCCATGACGCGGTCCGCTGGTTGCGGCGGGCGGAACTCACCGACCCGGCCTGGGTACCGGCCGATGTGGCGGTGGCCGCGTTGCTCGCCGAGCGGCCCTGGCCCTGAGCTAGCCTTGCCGCCATGCAGACCCCCGTGCCTGACTACCTCGCCGAGATCCTGAACGACTGCAACAGCAATGACGGAGGGGAGTTGGCCGACTACATCCCCGAGTTGGCCCAGGCCGATCCGAACCAGCTCGGTGTCGCCATCACCACCCTCGACGGGGTGACCTATTCCGCCGGTGACGATGAGGTGCAGTTCTCGATCCAGTCGATCTCCAAGCCCTTCGCGTACGCCCTGGCGATCGAGGACCGCGGCCTGGAGGCGGTGCTCGAGGTGGTCGGCGACGAGCCCACCGGTGATGCGTTCAACGAGATCTCCCTGGAACCCGACACCGGCCGCCCGCGGAACCCGATGATCAACATCGGCGCGATCACCACGCACTCGCTGGTCGGCGCACCCGGACTGGATGTGGCGGCCCGCTTCGAACGCGCGCGCAGCGGGATGTCGGCGTTCGCCGGTCGGGAGCTGGAGGTCGATGACGCGGTCTTCGAGTCCGAGGTCGCCACCGGGTACCGCAACACCGCGCTGGCCTATCTGGTCCGGGCCCGCGACAAGATCTCCGAGGACCCGGGCATCCTGGTCCGCGAGTACACCCGGCAGTGCTCGCTGCTGGTGAGCGTGCGGGACCTCTCGGTGATGGCGGCGACGCTGGCCAATGGCGGTACGAATCCGGTGACCGGCGTCCAGGTCGTCTCGCCGCGGGCGGCCCGGCAGGTGATGAGCGTGATGTTCACCTGTGGCATGTACGACGCGGCCGGTGACTGGGTCTCCCATGTCGGCATCCCTGCCAAGAGTGGTGTCGCCGGCGGCATCATCGGTGCCCTGCCGGGGCAGTGCGGGCTGGGCACCTTCTCACCCCGTCTGGATTCCTTCGGCAACAGCACCCGCGGCGTACAACTCTTCGAGCGGCTCTCCGAAGACATGGGCATGCATCTGATGGGTACGCCGCCCAATGCGCTGTCGGTGCTGCGCGATCAGGTCGAGCTGGTACCCGGGCTCGACGGGCCGGATGCCCGGCTGGTGGTGGTGCAGGGGGCGGTGAACTTCGCCGGCGCGGAGCAGGTGCTGCGCCAGCTGGTCGAGCTGTCGCCCGGCGGCCAGGAGGTGATCCTGGACGTCTCCCGGGTGGCCTCGATCGACAACGTGGGCCGCCGGATGGTCCTCGAGGGGATGCGCCGCCTCGGCCTCGATGGCCACCCCCTGACGCTGGTCGATCCGGAACAGATGCTGCCCGACCCGGACACCGGCGGTGAGCCGGTGCGCGTCGTGGAATCCCTGCCCGGCTGACCACTCGGTTGACCAGCCCGGCCCCGATTTTGTCAGGGGTTATGCACCGTCGCGGAGCCCGACACGGTGAGATAGTCCCCAAGAGTTCGGTGGGGCGCGCGGCTCGGCGCCGCGCGCGAGCCGACAATGCGGGAGGCGAGCGTCTGGCGCCGCGCGCGAGCCGACAGAATTAGAGCGCCCCCTGACCTTTGCGGAGGTCAGGGGGCGAACAACGGTCCGTCAGGTGCGTGTCAGACCGTTGCCGAACCGGCACGCGAGGCGTGCCGGAAGCCGAGCAGGGACAGGAAGAGCATCAGCACGGCGCCCGCGAATGCTGCCACTGCAGCGATTCCGGCGATCATGCCCATGGTTCCGAAGGCGTACGCGTTGAGCAGCATGCCCCGCAGGGTGTTGCCCATGAACAGGCTCTGCCGCAGTTCACCCATCGCCTTGGCCTCGTCGGTCGTCTTGTCCGGCAGCTTCTGGTATTCACCGGACACCTCCTCGTAGGTGCGATCGCCCGAGGACTTGTTCATGTGCACGAGGATGTAGTTGTCCGCGAAGGCCTTGGCCTGGGTGCCGTTGGTCATCTCCTGTCCCGCATAGGGGGCGAGGATCTCGCGGTCGGCCGGCGGCAGCGCTTCCAGGGAGGCGCCCGAGGGCATCGTGATCCGCTGTGCCGCGAGCTGGTCGTGCACCTGGGCATTGACGAAGCTGGACGCCCAGGTCAGCAACCCACCGGCGACCACCAGGATCGCGGCCAGGGAGAGGCCGACGGCGGAGATGAGCTTGTCGAGTGCGCTGCGTCGCATGAGCGGTTCCTTCGATTCTGTTGTGGTTGCTCCGACATGTCTATTATGACACGTAGTACTACACAATGTAGTTCTCGAAGGGGTGGACGAGCCCGATGTCGGCAATCTCACATCGGCGGGTACGCGACCCCTGGGCTCAGTCGGTGGCGCAGCTGCCGGTTCCGACCGGCGTCCGGTTGGTGCTGCTGGCGGCGGTCAGCGCGGCCTCCGCGGTGTCGTTGGTGAGCACGAAACCGGTCTGCGGGGTGACCGTGGAGCGGGCGAAGACGGTCCCGGCGACGCGGCCGTCCTCGGTGAGCAGTGGGCCGCCGGAGTTGCCCGGGTTCACGTCGGCATAGATCGAATAGATCTCCCGGGTGACCATCGACGAACCATAGATGTCGCGCCCGGTGGCGTGCACCGTGCCCCGGATCCGCGCCGGCTCCAGGTCATAGGGGCCGTCCAGCGGGAACCCGGCCACCACCGTCGACGTGCCGTTCTCCAGCGCCGGTGCGGTCTGCAGTGCCGGCGCCCGCAGGCTGGGGACGTCGAGCACCGCCAGGTCGCGATTCGGGTCGAACTGGATCACGGTGGCCGGCAACCGGGCCCCGGTGCCGCCGACCTGCAGGGTGATCCGGTCGGCACCGGCGATCACGTGGGCATTGGTGACCACCCGGCGCGGCTGCGCCACCCAGCCGGAGCCCTCGGCGACCCGATTGCAGCCCGGTATCGAGGCCCGGATCTTCACCACGCTGGCCGCCGCACGCTGGATGCCGGGCGTGGTGACCGCGCCGTCATCGGGAGCGGCCGCCTCCATCCGCGGTTCGTCCAGCGGGTTGCCGAAGACCGGCGGGAAACCGGCGTCATAGAGGGCGCGGGTGAGTTCGGAGGTGGCGGTGACGACCTCGGGCGGCATCCGATCGGTCGTCGCGGTGACCACCCGGGAATCGTTGAGGGTACGCCGCCAGGCGTCCGGTACGACCGGGAGCAGCGCCATCCCGACGAGTCCGATCACAATGGCGGTGACCAGCACGTTCACCACGGCCCCGCCGGCCGAATCCAGTTGGCCGCCGCCGTCGGCGCGGCGCCTGGCCATCAGCCGGGTACCGAGCTGGGCGGTCAGACCGTGCAGGGCAGAGGCCAGGCCGAGCACACCCACCAGCATGATGATCGCCCGGGCCGTCGAGTCCGGCCCGATCGAGGTGAGCGCCAGCAGCGAGGACAGCCCCCACAGGGCCAGCACCGCGCCGCCCAGATAACCGATCACCCCGAACACCGTGCTGACCAGTCCCCGCTGCCATCCGATCAGCACCTGGATGACCAGCAACAGGACCAGGGTCAGGTCGACGAGCATGGCGGCGGTCACGGCATCCATCATGCCGCTGCCGCCAAAGCCGGACGCGTACACGCGGGCGGAATTTCCCGCTCTCTGTGGGAACTTCTCACTAAGGTGCCACCTGATGAAATCTCCCGCCATCCCCGAGCACCCCGAATCGCCGAAGCTCGAACGCGCCCTCGGCAACCGGCACATCCAGCTGATCGCGATCGGTGGTGCCATCGGCACCGGCCTGTTCATGGGCTCGGGCAAGACGATCTCGGTCGCCGGCCCGTCGGTGCTGCTGGTCTATCTGATCATCGGCTTCATGTTGTACTTCGTGATGCGGGCGATGGGGGAGATCCTGTTGTCCCGCAAGGAGTACCGGAACTTCGCCGACTTCACCGGCGACCTGCTCGGCCCCTGGGCCGCGTTCTTCACCGGATGGACCTACTGGTTCTGCTGGGTGGTGACCGCGGTCGCCGATGTGATCGTGATCGCATCGGTCTATGTCACCCATCTGCTGCCGAACCTGCCGCCCTGGTCGACCCCGGTGATCGCGCTGCTGGTGATCGCCGCGCTGATCGGGCTGAATCTGCCGACGGTGCGGGCATTCGGGGAGACCGAGTTCTGGTTCGCGATGGTCAAGATCGTCGCGATCCTGGCGCTCATCGTGGTCGGTGTGGTGCTGATCCTCTCCGGTTTCACCTCCGCGCAGGGCACCGCCAGCTTCACCCACCTGTGGGACGCCGGCGGCTTCTTCGCCAAGGGGTTCCTGGGCTTCGTCGCGGCCTTCCAGATCGCCACCTTCGCCTTCGTCGGGATCGAACTGGTCGGCACGACGGCGGCCGAGACCAAGGACCCGGACACCAACCTGCCGCGTGCGGTGCGTTCGATCCCGATCCGGATCCTGCTGTTCTACATCGGTTCGCTGGTGGTGCTGATGTCGGTGATGCCGTGGACCACCTACGACGCCGACAACTCACCGTTCATCCAGGTCTTCGATGCCGCGGGGCTACCGGCCGCCGCGGCCGTGGTCAACCTGGTCGTTCTCACCTCGGCGATGTCCTCGGCCAACTCCGGCATCTATTCGACCTCGCGGATGGTCTATGGGCTGGCCACCCAGAACGACGCGCCGCGGATGTTCGCGCGACTGTCCAGCCGGCACGTGCCCCGCAACGCGCTGTTCCTCACCGCCGTGGTGCTGCTGTCCTCGGTGGTGCTGCTCGCCTCCGGGCTGGGGGAGTCGGCCGGATTCTCGGTGGTGACCACGGTTTCCTCGCTCTGCTTCATGTTCGTGTGGACGATGATCCTGGCCAGCTATCTGGTGTATCGCCGCCGGCGCCCGCAGGACCATGCCGCAAGCCGGTTCCGGATGCCGCTGGGCACGGTGATGCCGTGGGTGGTGTTCGCCTTCTTCGGCTTCCTGATCTGGGCGTTCACCGGTGACCCGGACACGCTGGCCGGTCTGTTGGCGACCCCGGTCTGGTTCGTGCTGGTCACCGTCGGTTATCTGGTGGTTCGGCGTACGCCCGATCATCGCGCCCAGCGCGCGGAGTTCCGCCGCCAGGTGGCCGAGGAGCACCGCCAGGCCGAGCGCGTCAGCGTCGGCTGATCCGGATGCACGCGGCCCGGTGGGTGGCCGAAAGCTCCACCGGGTCAGGGATCGCGGCCGCACAGTCGTCGATCGCGATCGGGCAGCGGGTGCGGAACACGCAGCCACTCGGCGGGTTCACCGGCGACGGCACATCACCGACCAGCACCGTGCGCGCGCGGTTGCGTTCGGCCTCCGGATCGACCTCCGGGATCGCCGACAGCAGCGCCGACGAATAGGGATGCGCAGGGTCGGCGTAGAGCTCACCACGGGTGGCCCGCTCCATGGCACGGCCCAGATAGAGGACGAGCACCTCGTGGCTCATGTATTCCACCGCGGCGAGATCGTGGGCGATGAACAGGTAGGAGAGTCCGAGCTCGGCCTGCAACCGTTTCAGCAGGTTGAGGATCTGTGCCTGCACACTGACATCGAGCGAGGCGGTGGCCTCGTCCAGGATGATCAGCTTCGGTTCCACGGCCAGTGCACGACCGATGCAGACCCGCTGCCGCTGGCCGCCGGAGAGCTGGTGCGGGTAACGGTCCAGCAGCCCCTCGGGCAGGCCGACCAGGCCCATCAGCTCCCGCACCCGCGCATCGCGGTCACCCGGATGCAGGCCGTGGATCTCCAGCGGATCGAGCAGGGCCCGCCGGATGGTGCGGCGCGGGTCGAGGGAGGTCAGCGGGTCCTGGAAGACCATCGCGACGGTACGCCGGACCCGGCGCAGCTCGGCGCCGCTGGCGGCGCGGACGTCGATCCCGTCGAGGGTGATCTCTCCCGAGGTGGCCTCCACGAGCCGCATCAGCGCGTTGCCGATGGTCGACTTGCCCGAACCGGATTCGCCGACCAGCCCGAGGGTCTCACCCGCTGCGATGGTGAAGCTGACATCCTCCACCGCGTGCACCACCGGTCGCTCCCGCCGACCGCGCAGCGCCTGGCGTACCGACAGGTCGCCGAGGCGGACCGGGAACTGGATCTGCAGATTCCGTACCTCCAGCAGGGTTTTCCGATCCTCGCTCATCCGGCACCTCCGCTCATCGGCCCGAGGTCGGGGAGGACGCAGCGGGTCCGTACCCGGTGGTCCGGGGCGACCTCGACCAGTGCGGGGCGCTCGGTCTCACAGCTCGGATCGGTGCGCACCTCGCAGCGGTCCCAGAAGATGCAGCCGGGCGGCAGGTTCCTGGGATCCGGCGGTGATCCGGGAATGGTGGACAGCGGCTGGTCGAACTCACCCAGCGTCGGCCGGGCGGCGAACAGACCACGGGTGTAGGGATGCCGGTGGCGTCGATAGAGCACATCCATGGGCGCCTCTTCGACGACCTGACCGCCATAGCAGACCACCACGTTGTCGGCGATCCCGCCGATCACGCCGAGGTCGTGGCTGATCCAGACCACCGCGGTGCCCAGGCGTTCCTGCAGATCCCTGACGACGCTGATGATCTGCGCCTGGATGGTGACATCGAGGGCGGTCGTCGGCTCGTCGGCGATCAGCACCTCCGGGTCGCAGCTCAGCGCGATCGCGATCATCACCCGTTGCCGCATCCCGCCGGAAAGCTCATGTGGGTACGCTTTCAGCCGTCGCTCGGGGTCGGGGATGCCGACCAGTTCGAGCAGCTCCAGGGCCCGCCGGCGCAGCGCGGTCCGGTCCAGGTCGAGGTGGGCGCGCATCGGTTCGGAGAGCAGCTTCTCCACCGTCAACAGCGGGTTCAGCGAGCTGGCCGGGTCCTGGAAGACGAAACCGATCCGACGGCCGCGGACCTGCTGCAGCTGGCGCGCGCTCATCGACAGCAGGTCGAGTTGCTGCTCACCGGCACCGAGCAGGGCGCGGCCGCCGATGACCGCCGGCGGGCGGGGGACCAGGCCGGTGGCCGCCAGCACCGACATCGACTTGCCCGATCCGGACTCGCCGACGATGCCGAGGGTCTGCCCGGGTTCGACCGACCAGCTGACCCCGGAGACGATCTGCGCCGGACCGATGCGCACGGTCAGATCATCGAGGGCGAACAACGGAGTCATGCGGCCTCCTTCGCGCTCACGAATCGCGGGTCCAGCGCGTCCCGCAGTGAATCGCCGAGCAGGTTGAATGCCAGCACGGTGACGAAGATCGCCAGGCCGGGGAAGATCGCCAGCCAGGGCGCGATGTTGAAGAATCCCTTGGCGTCGAAGAGCATCCGGCCCCAGGACGGCGCCGGTGGCTGTACGCCGAGGCCCAGGAAGGACAGCGCCGCCTCGGACAGGATCGCGAACGCGAACGACAGCGAGGTCTGCACGATGATCGGGGCGCTCACGTTCGGCAGCACGTGCCGCCACAGGATCCGCAGGCTGCCGGCCCCGAGCGCCTGCTGGGCCCGGATGAACGGCTCCTCGCGGATCTGCAGCACACTGCCGCGGGTGACGCGGGCGAAGATCGGGGTGTAGACGACGCCGATGGCGATGATCGCGGTGTTCAATCCGGGGCCGAGGACGGCCACGATCGCGATGGCGAGCAGCATCACCGGGAAGGCGAACATCACATCGACCAGCCGCATGATGGTGCTGTCCACCGCCCCGCGGAGATAACCGGCGAAGAGTCCGAGCGGGACGCCGAGCAGCACCGAGATCGCGACCGACAGCACGCTCACCTTGAGGGTGGCGCCGCAGGAGACGATCACCCGGGTGAACACGTCCCGACCGAGTTCGTCGGTGCCGAACCAGTGCGCCGCGCTCGGTCCCTGCAGGGCGGCGGGGATGTCGGTCTCGTTGGCACCGTAGGGGGTCAGGTAGCCGCCGAACAGGGCCCCGATCACCAGTGCCAGCAACACGATCAGGCAGCCCACCACGACCGGATTGCGCAGCATCCGACGCACCCCCCCGCTCACAGGGCGATCCTCCGATCGACCCGCCAGTAGAGAACGTCGACGAGGAAGCTGATCACCAGGAACAAGGTGGCGATGAGCAGCACCGCACCCTGGATCACCGGATAGTCGCGGGCCGCGACCGAGTCATAGACCAGCCGCCCGAGACCGGGCCAGGCGAACACCACCTCGACGACCACGACCCCGCCGAGCAGGGTGGCGAGCTGGGTGCCGCCGACGGTGATCACCGGCACCAGGGCGTTGCGCAGGATGTGGCCGAACAGCACGGTGCGTTCGCGCAGCCCCTCCGAACGGGCGGTGCGGACGTGGTCGGCGCCCAGCGTCTCCAGCACCGAGGATCTGACGTATCGGGTCAGGATGGCGCCCGAGCCGGTGCCGACGGTGATGGCCGGCAGCAGCACGCTGCGTGCCCAGGCGACCGGATCCTGGGTGATGGGCACGTAACCGCTGGAGGAGAACCAGCCGAGGGTGCTGCTGAACACCAGGATGAGCAGGATGCCCAGCCAGAAGTCGGGCACCGAAACCCCTACCTGGCTGAAGAAACGGCTGATCATGTCGATCGGCTTGCCGCGGTGCAGGGCCGCCAGCGTACCGAGCGGGAAGGCGATCAGCAGGGCGATGATGATCGCGGTGATCGCCAACGAGGCGGTCGCGCCGAGCCGGCCGAGCAGCAGCACGGTGACCGGTTGGCCCGAGCGGAAACTGACCCCGAGATTGCCGGTGGCGGCCTTGCCGATGTAGGAGAAGTACTGCTGCAGCAGGGGTTGGTCCAATCCGGAGGCGCGTCGCAGCGCATCGTAACTGGCCTGGTCGAAACGCGTGCCGAGGGCGAGCCGGACCGGATCACCCGGTACCAGGTGGATCAGCGCGAACACCACCACGCTCACTCCCAGCAGCACCAGGAGTGCATGCAGCAACCGTTTGAGGATGAACACCGCAGCGCGCCTTCGCGGTCAGCTCAGCGACGCGGTCCGGAACCGGATCGCGCGATCGCCGCGCACGGTGTAACCCTGCAGGCGCGGCGAGGACGCCTGGATCACTTCGGGGTTGTAGAGGTAGATGTAGCTGCCCTCGTCGGCGATCGTCTTCGCTGCCTGGGCGTAGATGTCCTTCCGCTTGGCCTTGTCGATCTCGGTGCGGCCCTGTTCGAGCAGGGCGTCCACCGCCGGATTCGAATACTTCTGGTAGTTGTTCGCACCGTCGGTGTGGTGCTGGCCGTAGTAGAAGTCGTCGGGATCGATGTTGCCGAGCCAGCCCATCATCAGCAGATCGAAGTTCCCCTTGCCCTGCTCGTCGAGGAAGGTGGAGAAGTCGACGGTCTTGATCTCGACGGTGACACCGATCTGCTTGAGCTGGTCGGCGAGCAGCTGGCCGATCGTCACGGTCTCCGGATATTCACTGGTGGCAAGGAATTGCATGGTGGCATTCGGTACGCCGGCCTCGGCCATCAGGGCCTTCGCCTTCGCGACATCGGTGGTGTAGGGGGCGTACTCGACGAAGAACTCGCTGGACTTCGGGATCGCGAGCTGGTTGACCGTCGCCTTGCCGTACTTGGCGGCCTGGGTGATCGCGGCCCGGTCGATCGCGAAGGCGAGCGCCTGGCGTACCTTCACATCCCGCCAGGGAGCCTTGGCCTCGTTGGCCGCCAGATACCAGTAGTCGTTGGAACCTGCCTGGCCGAGGACGACACTCCGGTCGGCGGCGAGCGCGTCGACCTGCTGCGGCGGCACCACATCGGTCCACTGGATCTCACCCGACTTCAGCGCGGCGAGCGCGGTGGAGGGCTCGCTGATGAAGCGGAAGGTGACCCCGGGCACCTTCGGCGCGCCGCCGTAGTAGTTCTCGTTGGCGCTGAGCTGGATGGTGTCACCCTGGGTGTAGCTGTCCAGCTTGAACGGGCCGGTGCCGATCGGTTTGGTGTTGATGGCACCGGATTCGACGTTGGCCTGCTGGACGATCGCCAGTCCCTTGAAGCTGCCGAGATTGGCCAGCAGGTTGGGGGAGGGGGATTTGACCTTGATGACCACGGTCCGCTCGTCGGGGGCCGACACATCGGTGACCGCCGACAAGCGCCAGGAGTTGGACAGTTTCTGCCCCAGCAGCCGCTGGTAGGTGTAGACCACATCCTTGGCGGTGAACGGGCTGCCGTCGTGCCACTGGACACCGTCGCGCAGGAAGAAGGTCCAGGATAGCTGATCGGGACTGTTCTCCCAGCGCTCGGCCAGCGCGCCCTTCATGACGAGGTTCTCGTCCGGTTCCACCAGGGTGTCGAAGACGTTCTCCAACACCTGGAAGGAGTTGTAGGAGGTGGTCGAGTTGGGATCCAGTTTGTCCGGTTCGCCGCTGATCGCGGCGATCAGCGCACCCTGCGGGCCCTGCCCACCGGCACCGCCACCGGGCACCTGGACGCTCTCCCCGGTGGAACATCCGGCGGCGATGCCGGCGATCACACCGACCGAGGAGGCGAGGAATACTCGACGAGACAGATCAGCCATGGCAAACCACCCTTTGCTGCGCTCCTGGCTTCAATATATTGCTCAGTCATTCACTTTAAGCACACTATGGCCCGTGTGGTGGGAGGGGAAGCGGCGGGCCGTCAGGAATGAGACGCCGGTCAGGACGACACCGGGATGACCGACCCGAGCACCACCGTGGTGCCCCGGTTCTCGTTGACCCACCAGTGCGGCTCCGAACACTCGTAACTCACGGTGTCACCGGTCTGCAGGACGAACGCATCCGATCCGACGACGACGCGCAGCCGACCGGACAGCACCGTGACCGATTCATACCCGAGATGCCGGTAGGCCAACCCCTCGTTGCTGTAACCCGAGGGCAGCTCGGTGCGGATCACCTGCAGGTCGGTGAGCCAGGACGGTGTCAGCAGCTCGCGGCGATAACCGGGGGAGTTCTCGTGGTGGGGCAGGTCGATCCCGGCGCCGGCGGCGACGAAGGTGACCTTGGTGGGGCGCGCACCGCAGAGCAGTTGGGTGAGCGGTACGCCGACCGCCCGGGCGAGCTTGGTCAGCGTACGCAGCGACGGATTGGCCCGGCCGCGTTCGAGCTGGGAGATCTGGCCCATGCTCACCCCGGACTTCTCGGCCAGGGCGGCGACCGAGAGCCCGAGTCGGGTGCGCGCCAGCTTGAGCGTCGCGCTGACGGCCATCGACTCGTCGGGATCGGTTGCCTCGGCACTCGACATAGCGCGGATCATAGCCGCCGGCGTACGCTGCGGAGCCGTTCAGCCCTCGCTGAGGGAGGCGAGGAACTCCTTGCCCCGTTCGGACTTCGGGTCGTCCAGGAAGGCATCCGGCGCACCCTCCTCGGCGATGCCCTGGTCGGCGATCAGCACGATCCGGTCGGCGACCCGGCGGGCGAACCGCATCTCGTGGGTGACGCACATCATCGTCATCCCCTCATCGGCGAGATCGCGCATCACCGACAGCACCTCGTTGACCAGCTCGGGGTCGAGCGCGGAGGTCGGTTCATCGAAGAGCATCATCGCCGGATCCATCGCCAGCGCGCGGGCGATCGCGACACGTTGGGCCTGGCCGCCGGAAAGGCTGGCCGGGTAGGCATCCTCCTTGTGGCTCATCCCGACGTGGTCGAGCATCCGGCGGGCGGTGGCGACCGCTTCGTCCTGGCTGCGCCCCAGCACCTCGCGCTGGGCGACGGTGATGTTGTGCAGCACGTTCATGTGCGGGAACAGGTTGAACTGCTGGAACACCATCCCGACCCGGGAGCGCAGGTGGTTCAGCGTCTTTTCCTGGTAGCGCAGCTCTTCGCCGGCGACCTCGATGGTGCCGCTGGTGATCCGCTCGAGGCCGTTGACACAGCGCAGCAGAGTGGACTTGCCGGCCCCGGAGGGCCCGACGAGCACCACGACCTCACCAGCGGCGACATCCAGATCCACGTCGGAGAAGACGACGGTCTCGCCGAATTTCTTGGTGACCTGACGCATCTCGACGATGTTGCCGGTCTGCTCGGGACCGGGGTTCGTCACCGCTTCCTCGGACATCTCGATCTCCTCGGGCATCAGTGCACCGCCTTCCGGTCGGCGTTCATTCGGCGTTCCAGCAGATGCACACCGCCGGTGAGCACCAGCACGATGATCAGGTAGTAGACCGAGACGGTCAGGTAGGCATTGAGCGGTGAGTATTCGGCCGCCGCCATGTTCTGCGCGGTGCGGAACAGCTCACCCATGCCGATGAAGGCGACCAGCGAGGAATCCTTCACCGCAATGATGAACTGGCTGCCGAGCACCGGCAGGATCGCCCGGGTGGCCAGGGGGATCTGCACCTTGCGGAGGGTCTGCACCCGGGACATGCCCAGTGAGCGGGAGGCCTCGACGAGCCCCTTGGGCACCGAACCGAAACCGGAGCGGATGATCTCGGCGATGTAGGCGGAGTTGTGCACCGCGAGCGCGATGGCCCCGGCCCAGAAACCGGACAGCAACACCAGCTGGGTGAGACCGAAATAGAGCACGAACAGCTGCGCGATCAGCGGCGTACCTCGGATCAATCCGATCCAGGCGGCGGCCAGCCAGCGCAGCGGGGCGATCGAGCTCATGTTCATCGCGGCGATCACCGCACCGGCGACCAGTGCCATCGCCAGCGCCACCGCCGTGATCGCCAGGGTCAGCCCGGCGGCCTTGACGAAGACCGGGATGTATTTGACGAACAGCTCGCCGAAGCTGGGCCCGCCCTGCTCGGTCGGGGCCGTGTCCATCACCTCGCGCACGGGCGCGTTGTCGATCTGGCCGGAGATGTCCTGGCCGAAGTATTTGGTGGAGATCTCGGCGTACTTGCCGTTGCGGATGATCTCGGCGAGGGCCTTGTTCACCTCACCGCGCAGCGGGTTGCCCTTGGCGATCGCCGGAGCCTGGGTCTCGTTGTAGAGCCGGTCACCGCAGGGTACGAGGTCGAGGCCGGCCTCCTTGATCTGGTTCTGCCCGACGAGCTGGTCGGTGACCGCACCCTGCAACCGGCCGGTCGCGGCATCCTGCAGGGCGGTGATGTCGGACTCGTAGGTCTTCACCCGATCGGTGATCTGGTTGTCCTTCAGGTATTTCTCGTAGGAGGTGCCGGAGGCGACACCGAGCTCCTGACCCCGGACGTCCTGCACCGAGGTGCAGGCCTGGCCCCGTTTGACGAACAGCTGGGCACCGGAGGAGTAGTAACCATCGGCGAAGTCGACGATCTGCGCCCGTTCCGGGGTCGCCGAGGTGGAGGCGACCAGCATGTCGTAGCGACCGCTCGCCGTTCCCTGAACGAGGGTGGAGAATCCGGCGGTCTCGGGAACCAGCTTGAGGCCCATCTGATCGGCCAGAGCCTGCGCGATGTCCAGATCGAAACCGGTGAGCTGGCCGTTGTCGACGTAGCTGAAGGGGCGGTATTCGCCGCTCATCGCCACCACCAACTCGCCCTCGCGGATGAGTTTCGGCTTGTCGGATTCGGTGTTGCCGGGGCTCGCGCATCCGGAGATCAGCCCGATGACCAGGACCAACAAGGCGGAAGCGACGGCTCGTAGCCGTGCTGACATGGAGGTCAACTCCTTGCACTGGGTGACAAGGCGTCGAACCTAGCAAAGTCTACGTTCATCGAGTAGCTGCCCCGGCGGAGCGAAGCGGAGCCTTCCCACGTTCATCGAGTAGGCAGCCATGCGGAGCGAAGCGGAGCAATGGCTGCCGTGTCGAGATGAACCCCACGAACCGATGACAAATGTCATGCCACGATGCGGGCCGACTCACCTTCGGCGTCGCTAGCGTGCTGACCACGGCACGACTATCCGGGGAGACCAGATGTTCATCCGCTCGATCGGAATCACCGTGGCCGCGCTCGCGGCCACTCTCGTCACCGGCAGTGGTGTGGCGTACGCCGCCGACAGCACGCCGCCACGTGGCTCGCACTACGCGAAGGTCGAGCAGAAGACCAACGCCGCGCTGCGCGGCCAGGGGCTCGCCAACCGGAATCTGCCGCAGTGCGACGATCTGACCTCGGCGCCCGCGGCGCCCGCGATGCGCACCCTGGACTACATGGCAGGGGAGTGGGTCGGATACGGCTGGAACGACGGTCAGCAGGGGCGCTCCTACTACGTCCAGACCGAGGAGATCCGGTTCCTGCCGGGCGGCACCCGGCTCGAGGTGAAGGGCACCGGCACCTCGCCCACCGATCCGTCGGTGACGGTCTTCTCGGCGTATGCGATCGCGGAACCGATGGCCGGCGGCGGCATCAGCTGGACGGCGTACAACGAAGGCAATCAACTGGTCACCGACCTGGTGGTGACCCCGACCGGTTGGTCCTGGCAGTTCCCGGCCGGACCCGGGGTCGCGGTGCGTTACGTCACCGACTTCACCGACAATTGGCGCGCCTGGCACGAATACGGCGAGGTCAGCCTCGACGGCGGTCAGACCTGGCAGCGATTCCAGCAGATGACCCTGGTCAAGACCTGCGACGCCTGAGGCCACCACGCTTCGGGATCAGCCCTCAGCGATGACCCGATCGGCGATCGCGACCATCGCCTCGGCGAGCAGCGCCATCTGTGCGCTCATCGACCGCTCGGGATCCGCCTGCCAGGCGACGAAGGCGCCGTCGAAGCCGGCGATGCCGAAGTAGTCCAGAGACCGACCAACCCGATCGGCCACCTCCGGCCCGAGGCTCGCCCAGGATTGGGCGATCATCCAACGCATGTGCTGGCGCCCGTCCTGGCGCACCCGCTGCAGGATGTCGCCGACCGCGACATCGCTCACCGATTCGGTGCTCATCAGCAGGATCAGGTGCAGGCGCAGGAAATCCGGCTTGGCGAGGAAGACCTCTCCGGTGCGCTGAAGGAACCAGCCGATCAGCTCGGCGGGGGAGAGGTCGTCCGGCGGGTCGGCCTGGGATTGCCTCATGTGTTGGAAGAATTCGTACGCCCCCCGCTCCATCACCGCGGACAGCAGTCCGCCCTTGGAATGGAAGTGGTGATAGATCGCGCTCTTCGGCAGCCCGGTCTCGGCGCTGAGCACCGACATGGTGGTCGCCGAGTAGCCGCGTTCAGCCATCACCCGCGAGGCGACGTCGAGGATCTCTTCGCGGGACTGCCGCCCCCGGCGGTTCCCGGCGTACGCATTGTCCACGCCGTGCAGCATAGGCGGCCAGCTTTCTGCACACCGGAATCCTCACCCAGATCCTTGACGCGTCTCGGGTGGAGATGTGACGGTTGCCACTAATGAACCGAACGATCGGTCCAAAACATGTGGAGTCCAGGATGACTGAGCAGCACTACGACGCCGATGTCGCGGTGGTGGGATATGGGCCGACCGGTCTGACTGCCGCCCTGACCCTGGCGGGCAGGGGAGCGCGAGTGGCCGCGTTCGAACGGGACAAGGACATCTACGCCCGCGCCAGAGCCGTGACCATCAATGACTGGACCATGCGGATCCTTCAGGACCTCGGCGTGGACGATCGTGTTGACCGGGTGATCGACCCGCAACGTGCCCTGCGCTGGGTGACGTATGCCGGACAGGAGGTGATGCGGGTCGAGCATCCGCCGAGCACGCTGGGGACGCGCGGCAGCAGACCACGCTTCTACAACATCTATCAGCCGGTGCTGGAGGCCGAGCTGCGTGCCTGCGCCGAGGAACTCGACGGACTGCAGGTGCACTTCGGTGCCGAGGTGGTGGCCGTCGACCAGGACGCCGACGGTGTCACCATCACCGCACGCGATCAGGTGACCGGTGAGCAGACGATGACCCGTGCCAGGTATGCGATCGGTGCCGACGGTGGTTCTTCGGCGGTACGCAAGCTGATCGACATCCCGATGACTGGTGACACGAATGACACACTGTGGATCGTCATCGATTGCCGGGTGAAACGCTGGTGGCCGGACCGGGACTTCCTCACCTTCTGGACCGACAGCGAGCGACCGGTGGTGGACATCGCGCTCTCGGCCGGCAACCACCGCTGGGAGATCCCGCTCAAGCCGGGGGAGTCCGAGCAGGACTTTCCCAGTGATGCCGAGGTGTGGCCCCTGCTGGCGGCCCTCGGTGTCACGGCGGCCGATGTCTCGATCCATCAGTACGCCTTCTACCGGCACCACGTGCGAATGGCCGACAGCTTCCGTCGAGGCCGGGTCTTCCTCGCGGGCGACGCTGCGCATCTGATGCCCCCGTGGGCGGGCGCCGGCATGCAGACCGGTATGCGGGACGCGTACGACCTCGGCTGGAAACTCGCCGGCATCGTCCGGGGTGAGCTGTCCGAGGACTGGCTCGACACCTACGAGGCCGAGCGGCGCCCCTCCGCGGAGTTCTACACCGGAATCGCGGTCGCCCTGGGGAGGGTGATCAAGCAGGAAGCGAGCGAGGCCGAGATTGCGGCTATGAATACGGTGCCGGAGAACCTGGTGACCCCGTGGGAACCACCGCTGAACGCCCCGCCGACACTCGCGGCCGGCTGGCTGCGGGGCGAGGTGGGTGACGCGTCGATCGTCGGTCGGTATCTCCCGCAACCCCTGGTTGCCAGTGCCATCGGCCGGATCGATCGGCTGGATGCCCTGTTGCCGAAGGGATTCGTCCTGCTCGGAAATGACTTTGATCCGGAGATGGCACTGACACCCGCCGAGAAGGCTGACTGGGACGCGCTCGGGGCGTCCTATGCCGCCATCCGTCCGCGGGCGGCGTACACCCGCTCAAGCACCGACCTGGTTGACCTCGAGGACGGCCTGCTGCCTTGGTTCGACCGGTACGGGGTCCGGGTGATCGCGATCCGTCCGGACAAGTTCGTCGCGGCCGCCGACACCAGCGGCCTCGCCGTTCCGAAGTCTGACGAACCCACCGAAGAGTCGATACACAGCGGCATGGCCGCAGAGGAAGGAAACCGATGAGTACAGTCACCGAACTCGCTTACGTGGTCTACGAGGTGAGCGACCTGGACGCCTGGGAACGGTTCGCCGTGTCCCTGCTGGGCATGCAGCTCGGCGAGCGATCCGCCGATGCCTTGACCCTGCGAACCGATCAGAAGGCGCACCGCTGGATCCTGACCAGCGGCCCGGCCGATGATCTGGTCAGATCTGGATACCTGGTGGAATCCTCGGCGGCGTTGGATTCGTTGATCGACCGACTGCGCGCAGCGGGCGTCCAGGTCACCGAGGGCGATCCGGCATTGGTGGCCGCACGCAAGGTGGAACGCCTCGTCCGGGTCACCGACCCGATCGGCAACGAGTTGGAACTGGTCACCGGCTTGGCTGATGCTGCCACGCCGTTCCACAGTGAGGTGCTTGTCGGGGAGTTCGTGACCGGTGAAGGCGGCGCCGGGCATCAGGTGCTGCTGTCCAAGGGCGTACCGCGTGAGACCTATCTCGCGTTCTACCAGGACCTGCTCGGATTCCGGATGAGCGACCTGATCGTCGAGGAACTGGCTCCAGGCATGGTGGTCGATCTCGCCTTCCTGCATTGCAATCCCCGGCACCATTCGATCGCCTTCGGTGACATGCCGCACCCGAAGCGGACCCACCACTTCATGATGGAGGTCAGCGACATCCGCGATGTCGGGATGGCCTATGACCGCTGCCTGCGCGCCAAGCAGCCCTTCGAGATGACCCTGGGGATGCATCCGAACGACCACATGTTCAGCTTCTATGTGATCACACCGTCGGGCTTCTCGGTCGAGTACGGCTGGGGCGGCCTGTTGCTCGACGACGAGACCTGGGAGGTTCGTACGCTGGATCAGTTGCACTGGTGGGGTCATCACCCGCCCGAGGTGCTGCACGAGCTGGTCGGCGACGGTATCCCGGCGGGCGGTGATCGGTGATGGCCGAGATGAGAGTCATCGACACTCCGGACTGGCGAATCAGCTATCAGGAAGCGGGTGCGGGCCACCCGGTCCTGTTGCTGCACGGGGGAGGCCCCGGTGCAACCGGGTGGAGCAACTACGCGCCCAACATCGACCCTCTGGCGGCGAATTTCCGGGTCATCGCACCGGACATGCCCGGTTGGGGTGGGTCGTCCGAGGCTGACTTCGGCACTCTCGATCACGTCGAGGCGGCCACCCAATTGCTGGATGCGCTCGGCATCGAGAGGGCCGCATTCGTCGGCAATTCGATGGGCGGGCACACCTCGTTACGGATGGCGGTGGAGCGGCCCGAGCGGGTCTCACACCTGGTCACCATGGGTCCGCCCATCCAGATGAAACCGTTCCTGTTCGGTGCGGGTGGTGGCCCGACCGAGGGCCTGAAGGTCATGTTCCAGACCTATTCCGACGCCTCGCCCGAAGGCATGCGCCGGCTGGTCGAGATCATGGTGTTCGACAAGGACCGGTTCGCGACACCCGAACTCTCCAGGGAACGTTCGGATTCCGCGCTGGCGCATCCGGAGCACCTGGCGAACATCGCCGCGGCCGTACCGAACGCGCCGATTCCGATCTGGCTGGACCTGAACCGGGTCGGCGAGATCGGCGTGCCGGCACTGCTGATCCATGGCCGCGACGACCGGGTGGTGTCCTTCGAGTCGACGCTCTTCCTGGCAGCGAACATTCCAGACTCGCGAGCCGTGCTGTTCAACCGGTGTGGGCATTGGGCACAACTGGAACGGGCCGAGGAGTTCAACCGCCTGGTCACGGACTTCGTGCTGAACCACTGAGAGGTTGACCCTCGTCGGAGGTCAGCCGCGGACGTCCAGGATGGCGGCGAAGGCGGCGCGTACCCGGTCGTCGATCATCTCCTGGGAGTCGGCCGGCAGCTTGCCGTCCAGATGGAGGTACGCCAGGCCGTGCGCGAGTGCCCAGCCCGCGGAGGCCAGCGAGTCGGCATCGGCATCCGGGAACACCTGGGCCATGGCCGCCTGGAGCACCTGGTGGATGCGCCCGGCTGCCTCGACGCGCTCCGCGTTGCCCTCGTCACAGGCATTGCCGAACATCAGTCGGAAGAGGGCCGGGCGCCGCATTGCGAAACGCACATAGGCGATCGCGAACTCGCTCAGCTCTGTGGGACTGGACGGTGGCTCGCGACCTTCGGTCAGTTCGGCCAACAGATCCCGTAACCCCACGGCGGCCAACGCGGACTCGAGGGCGTCCCGGTCGGTGAAGTGCCGGTAGGGCGCGGTGGGGGAGACGCCGGCCTCGCGGGCGACTGCGCGCAACGAGAACGGCTCGCCGGCCTCCAGCATTCGCATCGCCGTCGTCAGCAGCGCGGCGCGCAGGTCGCCGTGGTGGTACGCACTCTTCGCCGGTGTTGACACCGCTAACATCTCCTTCTATGCTCATGTGAGCAACGTAAACATATCCTAGCAGGAGCACCGATGCCATCCATCGCGTCCGCATCAACCCACTCTGCCGCCTCCGGGCCGGTCTCGGCGGTATTTGAGCCCTTCGTCCTGCCGAATGGCTCGGTGCTGCCGAACCGCCTCGTCAAGGCCGCCATGGAGGAGAACATGGCCGGTCCAGGACAACTGCCAGACGAGCACCTGTTCCGGCTCTATCGGCGTTGGAGCAGCGGGGGAGCGGGGCTGCTCATCACCGGGAACGTGATGGTGCACGCGGCGGCACTCACCGGACCCGGTGGTGTCGTGCTCGACGCCGCGGCGCCGCTCGAGCCGTTCCGCGAGTGGGCGAGTGCCGGCCGCAGCGGTGGCGCGAAGATCTGGATGCAGATCAACCACCCGGGCCGCCAGGTGCTCGCGGATATGCCGGGGGTCGCCTGGGCGCCATCGGCGATCCGGGTGGACCTCGGCCGGAACAGCAAGCGGTTCGCCGAACCGACCGAGATGACCGAGGCGCAGATCGCCGAGATCATCGAGCGTTTCCGGGTCACGGCGCAGCGTGCTGAGGAAGCAGGTTTCGACGGTGTCGAGATCCACGCCGCCCACGGTTATCTGCTCTCGCAATTCCTGTCACCATTGGCGAACCGGCGTACCGATCACTGGGGCGGCAGCCTGCAGAACCGTGCTCGACTGTTGGTGGAGATCGTACGCACCGTCCGGGCTGTGGTGAGCCCCGGTTTCGCGGTCGCGGTCAAGCTGAACTCCGCCGATTTCCAGCGCGGCGGATTCGATGCCGCTGATGCTGCGGCGGTCATCGGGATGCTCGCCCCCCTTGGGGTCGACGTCGTGGAACTGTCCGGCGGCAGCTATGAGGCACCGGCAATGACCGGTCAGACCCGAGATGCCCGGAGCAGCACCCGCGAGGCATACTTTCTGAGCCTGGCTGAAGAATTGGCCACCAGCAGTCCGGTCCCGCTGATGGTGACCGGGGGAATCGTCCGGCTTCGCGTCGCTGAAGAGGTGCTCGCAAGCGGCGTCGACCTGGTCGGGATGGGCAGCGCCCTCGGTGTCGACCCCGATCTGCCGAACACCTGGCGCCGGGACCCCGATGCCAAGGTCGTGCTGGCCGCGGTGCGCTTCACGGACAAGGCGATCGCCTCGGCGGCGAGTATGGCGCGGGTACGCCAGCAGTTGCGTCGGCTCGGTGCCGGGCGGCGTACCCGCCCGGGAATGAGCCCGCGAATCGCGCTGGTGAAGGAAGCCCTGCTTCAACAGCGCGCTCTGCGCCGCTACCGGAAGTGGCTGGCCGACCGCCCTCACGTCGGCTGAGCTCAGGGAGCGGGTGGGTTCGCCGACGGTCACCGTGTCGAGATGACGCCACGTCGGCTGAGCGAGCGACGAACGGCTCCACCTCACGCCGGCTGAGCGAGCGAGGAACGAGCGAGTCGAAGCCACCCGCCCCCAACCCTCAGGACTGGTGCAGCACGGTCGCGCAGCGGCGATGCAGCTGCTCCAGCTCGCGTCCCTGGGCATCGGCCCGCGCGAGCAGATTCTCGAGCGTGGCGCGGGGGAGACGCGGGTCGTTCAGTTCCAGCAGGGTCGCCCAACCGAGCCGCTTGGCGAACACGGCAGCGGTCAGCGCTTCGAGCTCAAGCAGGTCGGAAAGTGGTGACCGTTCGCGGAGCCGCTGATTGGTCTTGAGCTGACCGGCCATCTCGGCGACCCGTGCGGTCCCGTCCTTGACCATCGAGGGGCGGACACCAACGTCCACCATGAGCGCTTCCAGGCTGTTCTTGTCGGATTCGACCTCTGTGCTCAGCCGCTGCACTGCGGCAGCGATCTCGGGTACGCCGTGACTCTTGGCCACCCGCTGGAACAGGGCCACGCCGGACGTTGCGCCGGCGTGATGATCCTGCAGGTAGGTCTGCAGCAGCTCGCTCATGTGTGTACTCCCAGAGATCGCGAATCTTCAGTCACAGAACGATTACCCGACGACCGATGGCTCAAACGGGTCCTGCACGTTATGTCAGAGCGACGCGTTGCCCTTATGCCGCATAGGCTGAAGATCCCCATCCGGATGATCGGGAGACCCATGGATCAGAAGAGACGGTTGCAGGCGCTCGAGAACCACCTCGCCACCATGGTGCGGGAAGCCCGGGAGTTCGCCGACGGGGATCCTTCCGTTGAGTGGATCTGGCTGTACCTGTCGATGCAGGACGGCGTCGTCGTGGCCACGCCGATCTATCGGGTTGACGGCATCGTCACCGGCGCCGAAGACCTTGATCAGCACCTCGGCACCGAGCTGGATGTGTCCAAGCTGCAGGCACTCTGGCGTACCTTCTTCGACGAGACGGAGGAGGTACGCAGCCTTCTCGCTGCGTCGGGTGAAGTGCCGACACGGATCATCGTCAGCTTCGATGCTCAGGCCGAGCGGCTGGAGGCCGACTTCAACGACGAGTCCATCGAGGACCCGGAGCTGTCGTTCAGCGAGGTCGCAGATCGGTGGCAGCAGCGGCTGGCCGAGACAGGTGATGCCTCCGCATGAGGTGGCGCACGTTATGTCAGATCGAACGAGGGCGCCGCAGGCGGATGAGGCCCACGAGCAGGGCGACGCCCCAGAGCACGAACAGTGGATCCCACAGCCAGCCATGGCCGATCATGGCCGCCCGGTCGTAACCGTCGTCGGGTCGGATCACTCCGGCGAGCACCAGGTGGCCGACCACGGTATTCGCACCGCCCCAGACGATGAGGCTGAGCGCACCGAGCTCGCACCCGATACGCCAGATCCAGTGGCGCGGCCATCCGCGCAGGGTCCAGGCGAGCGGCACCACGGCGAAACCGAGCTTCACGGCGGCGACGATCAGCAGCAGCCACCGCCGACCCTCGAAGGCGTTGACGAGGCGCGCGCCGATCGTCTCCAGCAGCCAGTCACCACCGAGGCCCCAGTAGACGCTGAACAGGCCATGGATCACGCCGGCGATGGCGGCAACGACGAACGGACTCGCAGAACGGATCGATGAGCGTGGGGGTGAAGCGGTCACACAAGAAAGGTCTCATCGCCGGCGGGCAGCAGGTCACCGGGAACCGCCCGGAGGCAGCCCTGAACCGACCCCAGCCCAGGGTCAGGCCTTGGTCCGATAAGCGACATTATGTCATCTCGAAGAGTCGCGACTAGATCTGGTCACTCCCCTCGAACATCGAGTACGGCCTTGCCCCGCACCTGGCGCTGTGTCAGCGACTGGATGGCCTCGTCGTACCGGCGCCAACCTCCGCGCCAGCCAATCGGGGTCATGAGTCGGCCCCGAGCGGTGAGGCCTACCAGCCGTTCGAGGTCGGGCCCGAGCGGGACGGTCAGGTTGAAGGTCTCGATCCGCCCGCGGTCGTGACGGATCCGCGCCGCCTCGAAATCGATCGTGGTCGGCTCCTTGGAGGCCATACCCACCGCGACGACTGCGCCGCCGGGCACCAGTCGGCTGTAGGCGTCGGCCAACTGCTGTCCACCAACGTTGTCGATCACGCCATCAACGCGTTCAGCGAGGTTGGACGGGCCGATGATGACCTCCCTTGCGCCGAGTGTTTCCAGGCCCTCGCCGCGACCGGGGGAACCGACCGATGCGACAACCTCAGCGCCGGAAAGACTCGCCAGCTGGACTGCGTACCGGCCGACGCCGCCGGATGCACCGGTGACCAGCACACGCCGTCCGAGGACGGAACCGAGTCGCCGGACCGCCTGGAGCGCGGTGACTCCGGCGACGGGCAACGCGGCGATGGCTGCCAGGTCGACGTCATCGGGAACGAGAGCCAGCTGGTCGGTGTCGACCGCACGCAACTCGGCCCAGGCCCCGGCCCACCCGAACGTGATGACCCGCGAACCCGCCACCGGCCCGGAACCGTCCGCTGCCGGAGTGATCACCACCCCGCTGGCGTCCCACCCAGGAACAGTGCCGTCGGGAAGATCCGGAGTGCGAAAGGCGACCTCGCCGAAGTTGAACGAGAAGGCGGCAACCTGAACCAGGGCCTGTGATGGAGACGGTGTGGGCTCGGGCACGGAATCCAGACGCAGCAGGTGCCGACTCCCCCGGTGATGAACGAGCGCCTTCACCGTGTCCGTCCCATCTGAGTGTCCGATGGCGCAGTCGCCTGCCCTGCCCATGACGCCTGGTTCTCGGCGATGAACCTCCCGATCCCTCGAGGGAGTTGGCCGGTGACCTCCTCGACGGTGGTGGTGACCTCGGCGAAGATGCCCTCGCGGACCCGACCGAACATTCCTCCGACGACCTCGCGCGTCCACCGGTCAGCGCCGCTCAGTGCGTCCTCCAAGGGCGGGTCGAACGACCTGACGTGGTCTCCGATGGCCGACGAAATGTCCTCTGCCAGTGAGGCGAGCGTGACTCCTTCCGGTCCGGTCAACGTGTAGGCCTTGCCGTGGTGCAGGTCCGGCTCGACGAGTGCCTGCACGGCGACGGCGGCGATGTCGCGGGTGTCGATCCAGGCAATCGGCGCACCACCTGTGGGGAGGCTGATCATCCGTTCCTCAACGATGGTGGTCAGGAAGTAGCGGGGATCTATCAACACCTGTTGAAACCAGGACGGTCGCAGAATCGTCCAGCTGCCCGCGCCGCTGGTGACCGCGAGTTCCACCTGTCGAACCCACTCATCGTCGGCGAGGGTGTGTGCGCCCTGCTCAGACAGCAGGACGATGTGTGACCCCGGAGCGAGCGCGACGAGGTGAGTGATGAGGTCTGGAGCGTCCGGGACATCCGGGCGCATGAGATAGATCGCGTCCATCCCCTCTACTGCCCTACCCCAGGTAGACGGATCATCCCAGCTGAACCTGACGACGTCAGCCACGGCCGTTGGGTCCAGCGAGGACCCGCCACGGACCATTTCGGCGCGCTGGCCAAGTTGGGCGATGACTTCGCGGCCGGTCTTGCCCCGTGCGCCAGTGACAAAGACGGATCGGCTCATGCCGCCCGGCCGCCCTCAATGGTCGGGTAATCCGTGTATCCGCGGTGATCGCCGCCGTAGAACGTGTCGGGGTGGGGGGTGTTGTACGGCCCACCGGCCTTGATGCGGGCGTCAAGGTCCGGGTTCGCAAGCCACATGGTCGCCAGTGAGACGGCGTCTGCGACTCCGGTCTCGACGGCTTCGGTGGCAGCGGCGGGAGATGCTGGGAAGGCCTCTGGCGCGGGGTGGGGATTCAGGATGAGAATGCCGGGCCAGGCAGCGCGCAGTTGCCTTGTCAGTTCCCGGTTGCCGACCTCGACCAGGTGCACATAGGCCAGGTTCTGATCGGCGAGCGACTCCAGCAGCCGAAGATAAACCGGTGCCGGGTCGGGCTCTTCGATGTTGTTGAACGGGCTGCCCGGGGAGAGTCGAACACCGGTGCGGTCGGCTCCGATGACGTCGGCAACCGCTGTGACGACCTCGATGGCGAATCGGATTCTGTTGTCCGCTGCGCCGCCGTAGGAGTCGGTGCGCAGATTGGTGTTGTCGGCGAGGAACTGGTGGATCAGGTAGCCGTTGGCACCGTGGAGCTCCACGCCATCGAAGCCGGCGTCGATAGCGTTGCGTGCCGCAGTGGCGAAGTCGGTGACGGTGGTTCGGATGTCATCCGTCGTCATCTCGCGCGGTACTGGATGGTCGAGCATCCCCTCAAGGCTGAACAGCTGCTCGCCCGAAGCCACCGGCGACGGGGCCACCGGCAGCTCCCCGTTCGGGTACAGGCTGGGATGGCCAATCCGCCCGGTGTGAGTGAGCTGGGCGAAGATGCGCCCGCCGGCCTCATGGACAGCGTCGGTGACATCCCGCCACGCCTCCACATGGTCACCGGCGTGTAGGCCAGGGGTGAGGATGTAGCCCTGGCCGATCACGCTGGGTTGGATGCTCTCGCTGATGATCAGACCCGCACTGGCGCGTTGCCGGTAATACTCGGCAGTCAGCGCGCTGACGACCCCATCGACAGATGCGCGGCTCCGCGTCATCGGGGCCATCAGCAGACGGTTCGGCAGTTGGAGCTTCCCAACCGCTAGAGGCTCGAAAAGGTTCGGCACGACGTACTCTCCTAAGGATGCTTGATTGGCTCAAGCATCATCACACACTTGTTTGAGCGAATCAAGTGATAGGGTGCGGGCATGGCTGCTCCTTCCGGTCCCGTCTCTCCGGCGACTGAGGCCGAACGTGCGATGTTTGACTTCGTCGATGCCTACGACCGCGCCTACGAGATCGCGGCAGCACAGCACGGCATGAGCGTCGCCCATGCCTGTGTGCTGGGCAGGATCGCCAAGCCGCGAGGAATGGGAGAGTTGGCCGACGAGCTTGGCTGCGACGCCTCCAACATCACACAGGTCGTTACTCGGCTTGAGGCCAGAGGCCTGGCTGAGCGGCACGCCAACCCGAACGACCGACGATCACGCCAAGTCAATCGAACAACGGCGGGCGACAACCTCAACGCGGCCTTCGAGAAGAGCTTCGAGTTTGCCCGAACGGCGACGTCCAACCTCAGCGACGGCGAGCAAAACCAGCTGGCCGAGCTTCTCCGCAAGGCCCTTGGCCAGCCCACGTCTTGACGCTGCCTCGGCCCCGCAGGCCGAACGTCGGACGAGACCTCCTTCACCGGCGCCGAGTGCCCGCACCGTCGTCAACCGGCGAGCCGCTGCCGGATCATGGCGGTGAACTCCTCCACCGCCCGATCCGATGCGGCACGATCGCCGTCCAGCAACATGTCGAAGAGCAATCCCTGACCCACAGCGAGCGTGAGTCGCGCCAGCGTGCGCGCGGTCGTCTCGTCGGTGCGTTGGGCGTACGCCTCGGCGAACCGTTCCTGCGCCTGGTCGAGCACCGCGGCACGCAGGCTCTCGGCGTACACCTTGCCGTACATCGCATGCGCCGACAGCTCGAAGTAGAGCGGACCGACCAGCTGGGCCTGATCGGCGGTACGCCGCCAGTTCTCGGCGCCCGCGTCGAAGGGGTCCTGATGGTCGGCGAAGAGTTGCGCCAGCGCGTCCGCGTTCGCTGCGGCGATCCGTTCGATCACCGCGGCCAGCAGGCCCTCCCGTGACCCGAAGTGATAGCTGAGCATCCGTTGGCTGGTGCCGATGTTCGAGGCCAGCGTACGCAGACTGGTATCACGGACGCCGTGGGTGGCGAAGTGCTGAACCGCCTTGTGCAGCAGCAGATCCCGAGGGCTCTCCCCTGTCATGCCCGTTCCGCCGACCGCAGCAGCGACGCGGTCTCAGCCGCCACCATCCGTCGAACCTTCGCGGCCAGCAGCAGCCGGATGGCCCGGGCGAGCGGCCCGGTCCAGGTGATGGATTGAGTGAGGGTGCACCCCGTGGGTGAAGACGTGAGTTCGTGGGTCGCCGTGGTGGCCACTCCCCTCGTCCGTGCTGCCCAGGTGAAACCGCGCCCCGGCTCCCAGGATGAGACCTCGTAGACAGCGGTCGGGAGACCCGGTTGCCTCACCTCGTACCGTGATCCCACCCCAGCAGGGCTCGGGCCGTCGACCTGCTGTACGGAACTGAACGTCGGCAGCAGATCGCCCCAGCGTTCCAGATCGCTGAGCACTGCCCAGACCTCATCGACTGATGCGCTGGTTTGCTGCGAGACCGCAATCATGTATCAGATGATACAGATGCTCAGGCTCCCCCGCCAGCAACCTTGTGAATCCCGTCGCACCAGGGCAAGCGACCCGAATAGCCGCAGCGACAGACGGCCACCACGGCTCGTCGGACCGGATGGGTCTCGCCGTCGGCGTCGACCACGTGGGAGGCTCCGCGGATCAGGGCCGGACCGCCTGGGCACTCGGTGACGCGAACGGCCTCGGCGGGATACGCCTCCACCGGCAGCTCCGCGGATTCGCTACGGCGCTGCTTCATCGGTACGCCGGCTCCAGTTCAGGGTCACCTGTCGGGTCGTCAGCGCTCTCGGACAGCGGGTGCCGCAGGGCACTCTCCCCGGATTCCCAACGCTGCAAGGCGTACTCGGCGATCCGCCCGTCCAGATACAGCCCCGCGACGAAGCCGAAGATCACCTTGCCGGGTCCATCCGCCTCGGCGGCCGCCGGGCACATCTGGCGGATGGCGATCTGCTCGTGGGCGGCATCGGCCTCGACGTGCTCATCGAAGTAGCGCCACCCATCCTCGGGAAGACCGAGTCGCTGGGCGCCGGCCACATACTTCCGGCAAGGCAATGAACTCGTCGTCTCGATCATGGCCAGGTGGCCCGCCACTGCCCCGGCCCATTCGCGCCGCGAGGACCACCAGTTGAGCGCGACATTGGCCGCCAGCACCGGTGCCGGCCAGCAGTCGGCGTACGCCCCGAAGTCGTCGCGGAGGCCGACCGTGACCATGGCGCGGGCGAACAGCTCCGAATGCAGGTCGGCCAACCGACCGCTGCCATACTCATCGAACTGGATCTCCACCATCGCCAGCTTCGCCTCGGCGGACAACCGCGGCACCGCAAAGGTGTGCGGGTCCCCCTCCTTGAGCTGGTAGGCCGACTTCAGGACCAGCATCTCGCGCCACTGCTCGATCGACATCTTCCGACGCGCGTACGCCGCCAGCGACGGCGTGTCGGCGAACTCGCGCTCCGGCAGGGAGAACAGGGTTTCGGCGAGATCGGTTCGGGCCTCGGTCAGGGTGCGCTCGACAACCGGATCGATGATCGGACGCAGCGCCGATTCGAGAGCGTCCTCCAGCGTCACCCGCAACCAGACGGCCCGGTGGTCGACCTCCCAGCGATCATCGACATCCTGGAAACCGTGGTATCCCAACTCCTGCAGGACCCACAACATGATCAGTCGATCTTCGTCGTCCACGATCGCTGGCGCGGGTGCGGATGCGGCGGCCACCAACTCATCGAGCTCGTTGGTATCGACATCGCGGGCATCTCTGCGCAGCACATCGAACAGATGCTGCGAGGAGGCACCCCGCGGACCTGGCAATCCGGGAGTAAGGACGCTCATGTCGACAAATATACCCAGCGTCGAGGGCCTCGAAACGACCTACCAGCTCAGCGTCAGGTAGGTGCTGTTCGGGTCCTCGACGTAGCTGCCGAACGGGCGACACTCGATGAAGCCGTGCCGGGCGTACAACCGACGCGCCGGCGCGAAGAACGCCATGCTGCCGGTCTCCAGCGAGATGCGTTCGATCCCCCGGTCCCGGGCATCGGCGAGCAGGACCCGGAGCAACGCCGAGGCGATACCGGCACCGCGGTGTGCGGGATCGGTACGCATGCTCTTCAGCTCCTCATGCCCGGGCTCGAGCGCGGCGAGGGCGCCCGTTCCGACGAGTACGCCGGCGCGCAACGCCACCCAGAGCCGGATACCGTCCCGCTGCAGTTCCCCCAGCTCGAGGGCATGTCGGCTCTCCACCGGTGCGGTCGGTTCGAGGTCGTCCAGGTGCGCCTGCAGGAAGCTCTGCAGGGCCGGATCGCCGAAGTCGGCTCGGGTGATGGTCAGCACGACCCGGACGCTAGCGAGGCCGTGTACCGGCCGGGTTACGGCCTCGTTAGATTGGGCGCATGACGCGACGCATCCTGATCACGGGCGGTGGCACCGGTATCGGCCGCGCCGTCGCCCATCGCATGCTGGCCGAGGAACCCGACCTGCTCCTGATCGGCCGGCGCACCGAGGTGCTGGAGCAGGCGGCCGAGGAGCTGCGCGCGGTCGACGAGCTGGCCAAGGTCTCCACCCGCAGCTGCGATCTGACCGATCCGGCGGCGGTCCAGCAGCTGGCCGACGAACTGTCCGGTGGACCGGCGATCGACGTCCTGGTCGCCAATGCGGGCGGGAACTATGGCCGTGGCGCCAAGGGTGATCTCACCACCGTCGCGAATGGCTGGCGCGCCGACTTCGAGGGCAACGTGCTGTCGGCGGTGCTGCTCACCGAGGCGCTGCTCCCCCGCTTCACCCGGCCCGGTGGCCGGATCGTCGCCATGAGTTCGATCGCCGCGCTGCGTGGTTCCGGCTCCTACGGAGCGGCCAAGGCCGCGATGAACGCCTGGGTCTTCGATCTGGCCAATTCGCTCGCTGCAGAAGGAATCACCGCCAACGCGGTGGCTCCCGGATTCGTCCCCGACACCGAGTTCTGGACCGAACGATTGGCCGCCGATCCCGACCTGGCGGACAACCGGCTGAAGTCCATTCCGATGGGTCGGCCCGGTACGCCGGATGAGGTCGCCGAGGCCGTGGCATACCTCGCTTCGCCCGATGCCGGTTGGACGACCGGACAGATCCTGCAGGTGAATGGCGGCAACCTGCTCGGGCGCGGCTGATGACGGACGCACGCACCCCGGAAGTCGCCTACATCGGCTGCTACACCTCGACCGCCGACGGGCACGGCCTCGGCATCCAGCCATTGCGTACCGGTGATGGCACCGCCCTGGACCCCACCCCCGCGGTCGATCCCAGTTTCCTGATCGCTCATCCCAGGCTTCCGGTGCTGTACGCCGTCTCCGAACGCGAATCCAGCGCGCTGACGGCGTACCAGATCCGAGACGACGGCACGCTGCAGTTGCTCAACGCCCTCGACACCGGCGGGAACGCCGGCTGCCACCTGGCCTTCGATGCCGAACGCGATCTCCTCGTCGTCGCGCACTACACCGACGGGTCGGTGGCGATCTGCTCGGTCGCCGAGGACGGATCGCTGGGTCAGGTCACCGACTTCCACCGGTTCACCGGGCAGGGCCCGGATCCGCAGCGGCAGGACGGTTCCCATGCCCACATGGCGATCCGGGACGGAGACGACTGGCTGATCGCCGATCTCGGCGCCGACCGCATCCACCGGCTGAGTCTCGACGACGACGGCCGGATCGGCCGGGTGCGCGAGATCGTGACCCCTCCCGGTGTCGGACCCCGTCACCTGATCATCGACGGGGACGCCCTCGTCCTGGCCTGCGAACTGTCCGCCGAGCTCTGGCTGGCCCGCCGCGATGGCGATGGCTGGGAGGGCGCGGCTCTGGTCCCGTCGACGGCGATCGATACCGGGGAAGCCGTATATCCGTCGGGAATCGCGTGGGCCGATGACCGCGTCGTGGTGGCCAATCGCGGTGCCGACACCATCGCCACCTTCCGCCTCGATCGCGATCAGAACACGCTGCGGCTGGTGGACGAGCGGCCCACCGGAGGAAGGTGGCCTCGCGATCTGACCTGGTCCGACGGGCGGCTCTGGGTCGCCAACCAGAACTCCGATTCGGTGACGGTCTTCGAGCCCCGCGGAGACGGCTGGCGGCTTGTGGAGACCTTCGAGGTATCCAGCCCGGCATGTGTGCGGATGGTTGACTGAAGCGGATCTGCATCGCGCGGTTCATCTCGACACGCCGGGCATTGCTCCGCTGCGCTCCGCATGCCCGGCTACTCGATGAACAGTGGGCGGGGGTCCGCATGCCGGGCCACTCGATGAACAGTGGCTTGGAGGCGCTCAGCCGACGTGGTTGGTGATCGGGATCTTCTCGAACATCGGGGGTTCGTCGTCGGGGAAGAGTGCGGTGGGGCCGTAGAGCCAGTCGGTCATCGAATAGTCGTAGGTGTCGCGGGCGCGCAGGATCTCGTTGCGCAGTTCACGTTCCTGGCCATCGAGGTGCCATAGCTGGCCCCATTCCCGGGAGGTGCTGACCACCCGTCGGCAGTGCTCGGCACGGACGGCCTGGTACGCCGCCAGGGTCGTCGGCCAGTCGACCGACCCGTCACTCCGCCGATTGCGCTGGACGTGCTCACCGAGCACCCAGCCATCCTCGATCGCCATGATCGCGCCCTGGGCGATGTACTGCAGCGGCGGATGTGCCGCATCCCCGAGCAGGGCGATGTCTCCGTGCACCCAGGTCATGATCGGGTCCCGGTCATACATCCGCCACCAGCGGTCCCGCCACATGTAGGGCAGCCCCTCCTGGATGAACTCACTGGTGTGGGAGAAGGCGGTGTCGAGTTCGTCCGGCGTACCCCATTCCTCCTCCCCCGCCAGCGCCTTGGGCGATTCGAAGACCGCCACCTGGTTGAGCAGTTCGCCGCCCCGCAGTCCGTAGTGCACGAAATGACAGCGTGGCCCGACGTGCACGACCACTTCGGACAGGTCGACCGCGGCCCCGCGCGGTTCACTGGTCGGGACCGTGCCGCGATAGGAGACGTAGGCCGAACTGACCGGTTGATCGTCCACCAGCAGCCGGCGGGCCACCGAGTGCAACCCGTCGGCGGCGATCACCGCCGGCGCCTGCTGCGCGGTGCCGTCGGCGAGCGTCACCGTCGCCCGCTCCCCCGCCGAGTCGTAACCGACCACCCGCGCGGAGGTGACCAGCTCGACCCCGCTGCGTTCGCAGGCGCGCAGCAGCATCGCGTGCAGGTCGCTGCGATGGATGACCAGATAGGGAAAGCCGTAACGGCGTTCCAGGTCGCGGAGGTCGAGCCGGGTCAGCTCGTCACCGTCCAGCGCATCCCGCATCACCATCGCATCCGGCACCACCCCGAGCGATCGGGCCTCGTCCAGAAGTCCATAGTCATTGAGGATCCGGGTGCAGTTCGGGGCGAGCTGGATACCCGCGCCGACCTCACCGAAGCTCGCACCGCGTTCCAGCACTCGAACCCGCAGGCCCGCGCGGCTCAGGGCGTACGCCGCGCCCAGCCCGCCGATGCCACCGCCGACGACGATCACGTCGGGTGTCTGGTCAACTCCATCGTCCATACCGTTAGACTGAACCCAATCCGCAGAGCGGAACGTGAGATTCTGTTGTGCAGAACATGAGGTCACCATGGACAGAGCGGAGAAGCGTCCTCCGGCGTACGCCGTCGCGAGCGTCGACCATGCCCTGCGAATCGCCACCATGCTGCAGCTGGAGGGGCCGCTGACCGTCGCGGAACTGGCCGAACGCGTCGGTGTCGCGCGATCGACCGCGCACCGGCTGCTGCAGACCCTGGTCTACCGCGACTACGCCGTGCAGCAGGAGGATCGCAGCTATCGCGTCGGCCCGGTGCTCGAGCTCGCGGCGCATTCCCAGTCGGCGGTGTCGAGGCTGCGGGCCGCCGCACTCCCCCGGTTGCGCTGGCTGGTCGATGTGCTCGGCGAATCGGCCAACCTGATCGTGCGCACCGGCACCACCGTCCGCTTCGTGGCTGGGGTCGAGACCGACCAGTCGCTGCGGGTCAGCACCCGCGAGGGCATGGTCTTCCCGGCCCACCGCACCTCCGGCGGGTTGCTGCTGCTCGCCGAACTCTCCGGCACCGAGCTCGACCGGCTCTATGCGCAGGAGCAGTCCGGCGAGCAGGCAGCCGAGTCACCCGATCTGCGGAAGCTCCGGCGGGAGCTGCCGACCCTGCGTCGCAACGGTTTCGCGGTGAACGACGGACGCTCCGAACGTGGCGTGGTCGCTGTCGGCGTACGCCTGCCGATCGAGGATCAGGCGTACGCCGCAGCGCTGTCTGTCTCGATGCCCAGGATCCGCTACGACAAGAAGGATCTGCCCCGTTTCGTCGCCGCCCTGCGGACGGCCGCCGACGCGGTGGTCGAGCACCTGGGTGACACCGATCAGGTCAGCGGATGACCAGTGCGTTCTGCGAGCGATCCTTGTCCACATAGGTGTTGGTGAACTTCTTCATCGCCGCACCGGTGGTGTCGAAGCGCTTGCCACCCCACGGATCCAGGGCCACGTAGTTGTCGCCACCCTTGTGTTCGACGACGACGATCCAGTGCCCGACGCCCCGGGTGGAGTTCATCCACTCCAGATTGCGGGTGTGACCGTTGAGCAGCACCGGGCGCCCCGAACGGACGGCGGCCAACGCCTGTTCGGTGTTGGTCTGGGTGGTCGATGCCCCCGAGGCGCTGAGCCCGCGGCGCATCCCCTCGACACTCACGCCGTTGCCGGTCCTGATCCCCATCCGCTGCTGCATGGTCACCACCATCGACCGCTTGGTCGCGTCGGAGGGATTCCGCTGGTACCCGGCCGGCTGCTTGCCGTCGGCGATCAGCGCCATCACCGCACTCGTCGGACCGCAGTTGTTCTTGCTGTTCGGTCCGGTCTCGAGCTGGTTCACCAGCACGATCTCGCGCTGACCGGCGGCCTGCGAGGCCTTCGGCGCAGGTGCGCGTACCGGTGCCGGAGCCGCCTGTGCGGCCCGGGCGTTCATCAGAGCGCGCCAGGTGGCCGCGTCCACCTTGCCGCTGGCGGGCAACCGATTGGCCTGCTGGAAGGCCTTCAGCTTCACCCGGGTGTCCGGACCGAAGGAACCGTCCACCGCGAGCTGAGCACCGCTGTCGCGCAGCGTCAGCTGGACGACCGAGACGGTGCCGCCCCGCTGCCCATAGCGCAGTTCGGGCAGCAGCTTCGCCCAGGTCTCGGGGCCGACCGAACCGTCGACAGCGATCTTCTGCCGCCGCTGGTACTCCTTCACCCCGGCCAGGGTCGCGGGACCGAAGGAGCCGTCGGGATCGGTCTTGATTCCGTTGTAGGAGAGCAATCGCTGCAGCAGCACCACCGGACGGCCGGTGGCACCGAACTGCAGCACGGGGTACGCGCGGGCCTGGCTGACGGAGGTCGAGGTGGCGTTCGCCTGGTCGAGGATGGCGACGCCGCCGATCCCGGTGGACAGGACGGCCGCCGCGGCCAGAGCGACCACGCGGCGGGAAACGGTGTGGCTGGTCATCAGAACTCCTTGGTCACGGGTGGTCGTGGGTCACACGATTCCCGTCCGGGGTCCAGCTCGCCAGCAATCCGGAGCGGAAGGATACTTACGCCGTCGACGGCCATGGGAGAGTGGGAGTCGTGAGTGGCGGGCCGACGGATGCGGTGCTGGCTTTCCGCCCGCAGATCGCGGGCGTGGCCGAGGTGCTGCATGCCCGCTGGCGGGCGCACTCCTATCCCGCGCACACCCACTCGACCTGGACGGTGCTGATCGTTGATGCCGGTGCGATCGGTTACGACGTCGACCGCCGGCACGCGCTGGCGCCGCCGCGTTCCGGGGTCACCGTGTTGCCACCGCACGTCCCGCATGATGGCCACGCGCTCACCGATCGGGGCTTCGCCAAACGAGTGCTCTATCTGGAGGAGGACCAACTCGACCCGGCCCGGATCGGCCGGCTGGTCGATGCCCCGCTGATCGAGGATCCGGCCCTGCGGGATCAGGTGGGCCGGATCCACCGGGCCCTGGGTGGGCATGATGACCTGGAGGCGGCCGAGCGCCTGGCACTGGTCATCGAGCGGCTCGGCTGGCACCTCGCCGGCCGCCCGGAGCACGGCCACGCCACCGCGACTCCGGCCCCGCGGCTGGCCGCTCTGGTCCGGGAACGTCTCGACGCGGATCCGCTGTCGAACGCAGGCCTGGCGGAGCCGGCCGGCGCACTCGGGGTGAGCGTTCCGCATCTCATCCGCACGTTCACCGCGGCGTACGGGATCTCGCCACACCGGTATCTCATCGGGCGGCGCCTGGATCTGGCCCGCGCACTGCTGCTCGACCAGGTTCCGGCCGCCGAGGTCGCCACCCGGGCGGGATTCTTCGACCAGTCCCATCTCACTCGGCACTTCAGCCGCTTCCTGGGCACCACGCCCCGCCGCTATCAGCGATCCGCCGGCCGGTGATCAATTCCGTCCAAGAACGCGCCTGCCTCGCCGCGCCACGCTGGGGACATGACTGACGCCGTCGCCGACCAGGCACTCACTCCCCCGTTCGACACCAAGATCGCCGTCGTTCTCAGCGAAGGCCTGCAGGCCTGGCAGGAGCTCAATGTCACCGCCTTCCTCGCCGCCGGGATCGCCGCCGCCAATCCGCAGCTGATCGGGCAGGCGTACGCCGACGCGGACGAGGCGAACTATCTGCCATTGCTCGGCATGCCGGTCCTGGTCTTCCAGGCCGGCACCGACACCCTGCAGGCAGCGCGCCAGCGTGCCCTGCACCGCGAGGTGCCGCTGGCCGTCTACACCCGCGAGATGTTCGCCACCGGTTTCGATTCCGCCAACCGAGCCGTCGTCGCCGAGGTTGCCGGTGACGACCTCGACCTGGTCGGGATCGCACTGCACGGGCCGAAGAACGCGGTCGACAAGATCGTCAAGGGCAGCCGGTTGCATCCGTGAGGGCTTCGACCCGCTCGTCGCTCGGTCAACCGCGCTGGATCTTCGCCAGCGGTCGGCCCTTGGCGAGCTCGTCGACGAGCTTGTCCAGTTGGCGGATCTGCTGCATCAATGGGTCCTCGATCTCCTGGACCTGGTAGCCACAGATCGAACCGGTGATCAACGAGCGGTTCGGATTGAGCCGCGGTGCCTCGGCGAAGAAGGTCTCCAGGTCGATCTCGCGGGAGATGGCGTCGCGCAGGCCCGGCTGGTCATATCCGGTCAACCATGCGATCACCTGGTCGAGCTCTGCAGCGCTGCGGCCCTTGCGCTCCACCTTCTGCTGATAGAGCGGATAGATGCTCGCGAAACTGGTGCCGAAGATCCGGTGCCGGGCCATGCTGCTGCTCCTTGCCGAAGGGTTTGCCACCCCCATCATGCCTGTTCCACGACGGCGGTACGCCCCAGCCAGGCACCGATCCGCTCGGGTTCGCGCACCTCAAGGTCCCGCCGGCCGGCCCTGCGGCGTACCCAATCCCTGTCCAGGAAGGAATCCAGCAGGGCACGGCCGAGACCGCCACCGAGATGGTGCCGCTGCTCGGTCCAGTCGACGCAGATCCGGAGCACCGGACGGCGCTCGGCACGCAACCGAACCGGATCGATGCCCAGTTCAGCGAGGCACGCACCGGCGTCCGGCCCCAACTCATAGGGAGTGTTGGCGCTCTGTGCGCTGACCCGATCGCCCGCACCGGGTGACCCGTCGACGTTGCCGTCGGTACGCCGCAGCACCTCGCCCTCCACGAGCCCGGCGAGCAGATCGGTGCCGAGGGCGCCGGCGATGTGGTCGTAACAGGTTCTGGCCACCCGGAGCCGTTGCAACCGGTTGTGACCCGTCAGGCCGGTGGGGGCGCTGCGCGGGGCGAGGGTGAGCAGGGCCTCCAGGACGATCACCACCCGGTCGTCGACGATCCGGTACCAGCGGCTGCGGCCGTGCTCGGTCACCGCGATCAACCCGGCGTCCCGCAACCGGGCCAGGTGACCGCTGATCGTGGACGGTGACACCCCGGCCGCTTCCGCCAATCGCCCCGCGGGCAGCGATCGACCATCGATCAACGCCTGCAGGATCCGCGCCCGCGAGCGATCGGCGAAGTGCGCCGCGACCCCTGAGACATCCGGTTCGGTATCCATGGCATCCAGTCTGCGCCAGGAACACTTCGGTGTCGGGCGAAACATCCCGGCGGCAGGCTCGAGGCATGTCCTTCCTCCCCCGCACCACCCCGGCCCCGACCCGCAACCGGTACCTGCTCACGGTGCTGTGCATCCCGATGTTCCTGGTGCTCCTCGATGTCCTCGCGATGAACGTCGCGATGCCGACTCTGGGCACCCGATTCGGCGTACCGACGACCGCCTGGCCACAGCTCGTCGACGCCTACACGGTGCCGCTTGCCGTCGGACTCCTGCCCGCCGGAGCGCTGGTCGACCGTGTCGGCCCGCGGCGCACCCTGCTGGTCGGCCTGGCGGGGTTCCTGGCGGCCTCGGCTCTCGGGGGTCTCGGCTGGGACTGGGCCTCGGTGCTGATCGCCCGGGCGGTGCAGGGTGCTGCGGCGGCGCTGATGCTGCCGGCCGGGTTGGCGGCGCTGACCGCTGCCTGGCCGGACCCCGCGGCACGTGCCCGCGCGCTCGGCATCTGGTCGGCCGTCAGTGCGGTGGCAACCGCGCTCGGACCGGCTGTCGGCGGTCTGTTGGTCCAGGCGCTCTCCTGGCGGGCGGTGTTCTGGATCAACGTGCCGCTGGTGCTCACCGCACTGGTCGGTACGGCGGCGCTCGTCCGGGATCACCACCCGGAGCCCGGTTCGGGTGCGCGACCATCGCGACTGCGCTGCCTGATCGCTTCGGTCGTCACGGCGGCCATCATGACCAGCGGGGCGAACGGCAGCCTGCAGGTGCTCACCGTCCACCTGCAGCGCGATCTTCGGCTCAACGCCGGAACCGCCGGCCTGGTGCTGCTGATCGCGACCATCCCCTTCGCCCTGCTCGGGCCGGTATCGGGGGTGCTCGTCACCCGGATCGGGCGTCGGGTGACCGCGGCCCTGGGATTCGGGCTCGGTGCGATCGGCTACGTCTGTCTGGGTCGGATCGGGTCAGGTGTGATCTCGACCCTCCCGGCCCTGCTGGGTATCGGCTTCGGTCTCGGGTTGATGACCTCGGCGATCGTGGGTGAGTCCATGGCGGCGTGGCCGACCCGGCCGGGGCTGGCGGCCGGGTGGAACAACGCACTGCGGCAGGCCGGGACCAGCGTCGGGGTGGCCCTCGGCGGCGTACTCTCCGCGTCCTGGAGTGGATCGGCACTGCTGCAGCGCAGCGGACTGCTTGCCGGCGGCTGGTGGAGTCTCGGCGCGATTCTCGTGCTGGTTGGATTCCAGCGGGAAGGTCAGTGAACCGCTCCGAGCTCGACGGCGAGCACGCCGACGATGATCAGGCCGATGCCGAGCCCCATCACCGGGGTCAGGGGTTCTCCGAAGAGGGGCTTGGCGAGCAGCGCGGTCAGCGCGACCCCTGTTGCGGCCCAGATCCCGTAGGCGACCCCGAGCGGGATTCCGCCGTGCAGGGCCAGCGACAAGAAGGTGAAGGCCATCAGATAGCCCGCCGCCACGGCAACGTACCAACGATGGCGCCCGCCGGAGGCGACGCGCAGCGACAAGGTGCCGGTGACCTCGCTGAGGATCGCTCCGATGAGGAGCACCCAGCTCATCTCGCCTCCTTCACGGCGCGGGCGGCGCCGACCTCGACCACCAGGACACCGCTGATCACCAGGGCGATTCCGAAGCCCATCAACGGGGTGAGCGCCTCGTCGAACAGCAGCGCCGAAGCGATGGCGGTGGAAGCCACCCCGAGCGCACCCCAGATGCCGTAGGCCACCCCGATGGCCATGCCGGCCACCAGCGCCCGGGAGAGGAAGAAGAAGGACAGCAGATAGCCCACGACCACGGCGCCATACCAACCGGGATGGCCGAGTGCGGCCTTGAGGGAGAGGGTGGCGGTGACCTCGCTGGTCACCGCGGCGAGCAACCAGTACCAGGCCTTCATCGCTCAACTCCCAGCAGCTCACGCGCGACCCGGCGTACGCCCCGCAGTTGCGCGGCGGTGAGGGGCAGGGTGCCGCTGGCGCCGGCGAACCAGACGCCGTCGGCCAGCAATCGGGCCGACAGCAACCGGTGTCGCTCGGCGGCCGGCAGCCGGTCCGGGACGGCCAGCCAGGGTTCGAGCCGTTCGACCCAGCGCTCGGTCATCTCCTCACGCAACCGGGGATCGGTGAACATCACCAGATCGCAGGTGCCGAACTCGGTGCCGCAGGCCCAGTCCACGTAGGCGGCGAGCCGGTCGGTGATCGAATCGGGATCATCGACCCGCCGCCGCAGGTCTGCCAGCTGCTGGTCGAGGATCCGATCCAGCACCGCGGTCAGCAGTTCGGCCTTGGTGCCGAAGTGGTACATCAGGCCGGCCTTGGTCACCCCGGCGGCTCGTGCGGCCGTCTCCAGGGAGATCGCGCCGTGCTCCCCCAGGTATGCCGCAGCGGCATCCAGCATGGCATCCCTGCTGGACGGGCGGTGTGCGGGGCGGGTCTCGGTCATGACCCTTACTATACCTACCAGTCGGGTAAGTAACAACGTCCCCTGCGGGTCAGTGGCCCGTGCCGGGATCGAGGGTCACCGCGTTCTTCGCCCCGGTGTCGACCTGAAGTCGGAACACATCCGGGCGGGCATAGTGACCGGCCGGGTCGAAGTCGAGATGTCCATCGGTCTTGGCGCCCGGATCGATGTCAGCACAGAGAATCGTCTCCTCGTCGAAGACCGGGCCCGCCAACACCTCACCACTGGGGGCGATGATGGCGGAACCACCACGCATCGCCCAGGTGTCGCGGTCGCGCTGCTCGCGCTCATAGTCGTCGGGGAACTCGTCCCAACGGATCGCCTGGCAGGCGGTGAGCACGTGCACCCGCCCCTCGAGTGCGATGTGGATCATGCTCGAGATCCAGGTCGGGCGGTCGTCAGCGGTCGGTGCGCAGTAGATCTCGGTGCCCTGGGCGTACATCGCCTGACGCAGCATCGGCATGTAGTTCTCCCAGCAGATGACACTGCCGAGCCGGCCGACCGGGGTGTCCACGATTCCGATGGTCGACCCGTCCCCGAAGCCCCAGACCAACCGTTCGCTCCCGGTCGGCATCAGCTTGCGGTGGTGTCCTGCGATCGACCCGTCCGCAGCGAAGGTGACCGCCGTGCAGTAGAGGGTGTTGCCGAGCCGCTCGATCACCCCGGTGACGACCGTGATCCCGGCCTCCCGGACCGCCTCACCGAGCTCGGCCATCAAGGGATCATCCAGCGTGACCGCGGCCTCCACATAGCGGCGGTACGCCTTCCGGCCCTGCGGCGTACGACTGCCGACGACCGCGCCGAAGTCCGCGCCCTTGGGATATCCGCCGATGAAGGCCTCCGGGAAGACCGCCAGCTCGGCTCCCTGATCGGCGCACTCGCGGATCAACCGGATCGCCTTTGCGACGGTGGCCGGGGTGTCGAAGGGAACGCTGCTTGCCTGGACGACGGCGACCTTGCTCATTGACCTGACTCCTCTGCTCGGTTGATCCCAGCATCGGTCAGTGAGCAAGGTCGGCGAAAGTGGGGCCCAGCAATCGGTAGAGCTCGAGTTGCCGGTGCAGGCGTGCGTGCGGGATCGGGTTGCGCGGGAGGGTGCGGCACCCGGCATCGGTCTCGAACATGGCGGGCAGTTCCAGCGCACCACCGGTCGCGGTGGCGGCCCAGCTGGCCGCCGAACGTACCCCGGCGAGCGCGGGATCTGCTGTGCTGGTGAGGATCTCGGCGCCGAAGGCATCCGCGAGCAACTGGCGCCACACCGGTGAGCGGGCCGCGCCGCCGATCACCGGCAGGGTGTCTGGCACCGAACCGATCCGCTCGGCGGCGAGCCGCAGATCGATCGCCACCCCGAGCAGGACGGCCAGATAGAGATCCTCGGCGGTGGTGTCGGGGGTCATCCCGATCAGCGTGCCGCGCACCGCGCTGTCCCGGATCGGCGTGCGCGCCCCCTGCAGGCTCGGCAGACACAACGGCAGGGCGGCGGGATCGATCTGCGCCAACCGCTCCCCCGCCACCCGATCGGCGGCCTCGAAGGAAGGATCCCCCAGGTGCACCCGGCGCGCCCAGTCCGCCGCACCCCCGGCCGACAGCACCGCGCCGATCAGCAACCGATCGGTCCAGCCCGGCAGCACCAGACTGTGCACCGGGCCCGGCATCCACGCGGGATCCTCCGGGCGGACCTCGGCGATCCAACCGGAGGTGCCGAGATAGAGGTACGCCGACCCGGGCGCGAGGCCGACGATCCCGTGGGTCGCGGCGCCGGCGTCCCCGAGTGCGTGCACCAGGGGGATGCCGGCCCGCAACCCGAGCTCGCGGGCCGCCGTGTCGCTCAGCGAGCCGCTGACGGCGGGGCCATCGATCAACCGCGGCAGGGCCGCCGACGCGAGCCCCACCGCAGCGAGCAGGGGCTCGGACCAGCCGCGGGCCTGCACGTCGAGCAGGCCGGTCGTGGACGCGGTGGTCAGGTCGACCACGGGGTCGCCGCCCGCCCGGTGCAGCACTGCGGCCGGCGCACCGAGGAGGACCTGTCCGGTGTGCTCCAGCGCCTCGGGTTCATGGTGGCGGAGCCAGCACAGTTTCCCCGGGATGCTGGTGGCATCCTGCTCATTCCCTGTCCAGGAAGGCCAGTCCGGCAATCGTCGATCGAGCTCGGCCGCCTCGGTACCGGCCCGGACGTCGTTGTAGAGGATCGCCGGCCGCACGGCCTCCCCGTGCGCATCGAGACAGATCAGATCCTGCATCTGCCCGGTCAGTCCGACGGCCTCGACCCGTTCGTCGGCGCCGCTGGCACGGATCGCCGCCGTCACCGCCGACCACCAGGCCTCGGGCCGCTGCTCCGACCAGCCGGGTCCCCGGCGCAGCGTCGGGTAGGCCGCCTCCCCGGTACCGAGGATGCTGCCATCGGTGCCGAAGACCGCCACCTTCACCGCGGTCGTGCCCAGGTCGATTCCGAGGATCGTCACGGGCTGAGCGTACAAAGACATTCACCCCTCGACACGCCAGCCCGGAGCCGCTGGCGCGGCTCCGGGCTGGCTACTCGGGGTGCGTGGGCTCGGTCAGCGCTGCACGCCGGCCAACAGGTTCTCGAACGGGGTGACCTCGTCGAAGTCGTCCACCGGTGCCCGGCGTACCGACCGCGAGGAGTCCCCGCTCAACCCGGCCAGGGTGACCAGCTCCCCCGCCGCCCGCTCGATGCGGGCGGACAGGGTGCTCGCGTACTCGCCACCGAAGTCGCCGGTGGCGGCGTACACACCGGTCGGGATCGTCACCGCGCCCAGGTAGGCGAAGATCGGGCGCAGCACCTGATCGATCACCAGCGAGTGCCGTTCCGAGCCACCGGTGGCGGCCAGCAGCACCGGGGTGCCGCGCAGCGAGTCCGGCTCGACCAGGTCGATGAAGGACTTGAACAGTCCCGCCACCGAGGCCTGGAAGGTCGGGCTGACCATCACCAGCGCGTCGGCCTCGCGGACCGACTCCAGGTCGGCCTCGAGCTGCCCGGTCGGGAAGCCGGTGAGCAGGGCGTCGGCGATGGCGTGGGCGTGGTCCCGCACCTCGACGTGGCGCACCTCGACCCGCTCCCCGCTCAGCCGAGTGACGGCCGTGGCGATCTCATCGGCGAGCAGCCGGCTCGACGAGGGCGAGCGCAGTCCGGCGCTCACGATGGTGATCAGCTTCGGGGTGTTCAGCGTGGTCATGCGTGGCTCCTGTTCCCTTCCTCGGCCCGGGTACCGGTCCAGTGATCGGTCGCGGGGGTGTTGTTGGTCATCTCCTCCAGTCCGGCGGCCCGGGCGGCGATCACCAGATCGTCGTGGTTCGGGGCATCCGGCACGGTCGCGGGGCGGTCCTTGGCGAACTCGGCACGCAGCGTGGGCAGGATCTCGCCCAGCAGGTCGAGCTGCTCGAGCACCGTCTTCAGCGGCAGGCCCGCATGGTCCAGCAGGAAGAGCTGGCGCTGGTAGTCGCCCACGTAGTCGCGGAACGACAGGGTGCGCTCGATCACCTGCTGGGGGCTGCCGACGGTCAGCGGCGTCTCCCGCATGAAGTCCTCCAGGCTCGGCCCGCCGCCGTAGACGGGGGCGTTGTCGAAGTAGGGACGGAAGGCGTTGATCGCGTCCTGGCTCTTCTCCGCCATGAAGATCTGGCCACCCAGACCGACGATCGCCTGCTCCTCGGTGCCGTGCCCGTAGTGGGCGTAGCGCCGACGGTAGAGCGAGACCATCCGCTTGGTGTGCGAGGCCGGCCAGAAGATGTGGTTGTGGAAGAAGCCGTCACCGTAGTAGGCGGCCTGTTCCGCGATCTCCGGGCTGCGGATCGAACCGTGCCAGACGAACGGCGGGACGCCGTCCAGCGGGCGCGGCACGGAGGTGAAGCTGTTCAGCGGGGTGCGGTGCTTGCCCTCCCAGTTGATGCCCTCCTCACGCCAGAGCCGGTGCAGCAGCGCGTAGTTCTCCACCGCCAGCTCGATGCCGTCGCGGATGTCGCGCCCGAACCAGGGGTAGACCGGCCCGGTGTTCCCGCGGCCCAGCATCAGGTCGACGCGGCCGTCGGCGAGGTGCTGCAGGTAGGAGTAGTCCTCGGCCAGGCGTACCGGGTCGTTGGTGGTGATCAGCGTGGTCGCGGTCGACAGGATCAGCCGCTTGGTCTGCGCGGCGATGGCTGCCAGCAGCACCGGCGGGTTGCCCGGTGCGGCGAACGGCGGGTTGTGGTGCTCACCGGTGGCGAAGACGTCCAGTCCGATCTCCTCGGCCTTGCGGGCGATCTCCACGGTGTTCTTGATGCGCTCGTGCTCACTCGGCGTGCGACCGGTCGTGGGATCGGTGGTCACGTCGCCCACCGTGAAGACACCGAACTGCATCTGCGGCTGGGTACGGGTCTCGTTGGTCATGGTTGGCGATCTCCCTTCGCTGATTAGTTGACCGTTCAACAACAGTTCCGCGATGAGTATTCCATGCCGTCACGGCCCTATGATCACCGGATGCCCGAGACCCCTCCCCGTGCCCGCGTGATCGTGATCGCCGGCCCCTCCGGCTCCGGGAAATCCCGCCTGGCCGAGCGGCTGGGCCTGCCGGTGCTGCGGTTGGACGACTACTACCGCGAGGGTGCCGATCCGGGTCTGCCGCGGATCGCGGTCGGCGCCAATGCCGGCCTGGTCGATTGGGACGACCCGGGTTCCTGGGACGGTGCGGCCGCACTCGCCGGGCTGGTCGAGCTGTGCCACACCGGGGAGTTGGAGGCTCCGGCCTACGACCTGTCGTCGAGTTCGCGGGTGGGTTCCCATCCGGTACGCCTCGGTGGGCACCGCTTCCTGCTGGCCGAGGGCATCTTCGCCGCCGAGATCGTCGAACCCTGTCGGCGCGCCGGCGTCCTGGTCGAGGCGTACTGCCTCACCCAGCATCCACTGGTCACCTTCACCCGACGACTGCTGCGCGACCTGCGCGAGGCGCGCAAGCCACCGCTGGTGCTGCTGCGCCGCGGCCTGGCGCTCATGCGCGAACAGCGAGCCATCGTCGCGCACGCGGTAGCGGCCGGGTGCCGCCCGGTCTCGGGCGATCGGGCGTACGCCGAGATCCGCGCGCTGCTGACCCGGGCGTGACTCCTCGGCCGTCTTTATATAGCTTTTCTATGTAATCTGTGCCATGATGGGCGCGTGAGTTCCCCCACCGATCTCGGTTACCGTCTGCTGCGCCTGGTCGGCCGGCTCAATCGGTACGCCAGCCATCACACCGATTTCGTCGTGCCACCGGCCCAGATGCGGCTGCTCGCGCTGGTCCAGGACATGGAGCCGGCGCGGGTCGGCGTACTGGCCGCCGCCGACCACAGTTCGCAGCCGACGATGACCAGCCAGCTCAACCGGACCGAGCGGGCCGGCTGGACCCAGCGGTCCCCCGACCCCGCGGACGCCCGCGCCCAGGTGGTACGCCTGACCGACGCCGGCCGACGCGAACTGGACGACATCCGGGCCCGGCGCGCCGAGGCCCTGGCACCGGCGCTCGCCGAGTGGCCCGAGGAGCGGCGGCGCCGACTCGCCGATGCGGTGGCGCTGCTGGAGGAACTGATGGGTGAGCTCTCCAACGAGGAGCAACCCACGACCGACGAATCCAACGACAGAAGGGAATCCTGAGAACGATGTGGCGTCAACCCCGGACCGTGTGGACGGTGGCCTTTGCCTGTGTGATCGCATTCATGGGCATCGGGCTGGTGGATCCGATCCTCAAGCCGATCGCCGATGAGCTCGGCGCGAGCGCCAGCCAGGTGTCGCTGCTGTTCACCAGCTACATGGTGGTGATGGGGGTGGCGATGCTGATCACCGGATGGGTCTCCAGCCGGTTCGGCGCCAAGCGCACCCTGATGACGGGCCTGGTGATCATCATCGTGGGCGCCGGGCTCGCCGGCAGCATGGATTCGGTGACGGCGATCGTCGGCTTCCGCGGCCTGTGGGGCCTCGGTAACGCGCTGTTCATCGCAACCGCGTTGGCCACCATCACCCAGGCCGCCAAGGGTTCGGTCGGCCAGGCGATCATCCTCTATGAGGCCGCACTCGGGGTCGGGATCGCCGCCGGGCCGCTGCTCGGCGGATTGCTCGGTTCCTTCTCCTGGCGCTTCCCGTTCTTCGGGGTGTCCGCCCTGATGGCGATCGCCCTGATCGGGGTCGCCGCCTTCCTGCCCGCGACCCCGGTGACCGGCAAGCCGTCCTCGATCGGCGCCCCGCTGCGGGCGCTGAAGCATCCGGCGCTGCTGACCGTCGCGCTCACCGCGCTGCTCTACAACTTCGGCTTCTTCACCCTGCTGGCCTTCACCCCGTTCCCGCTCGATCTGCCCGCCCTGCAGGTGGGGTTGATCTTCTTCGGCTGGGGCATCCTGCTCGCCTTCACCTCGGTAGTCGTCGCACCGTGGCTGCAGCGCCGGATCGGTACCACCGCAGGGATTCTGCTGGCGCTCACCGGGTTCGCGGTGATCCTGCTGCTGATGGGCATCTTCACCTCGCACAAGTGGGTGCTGGCGACCGGAGTGGTCGTGGCCGGTGGCTTCCTCGGCATCAACAACACCCTGATCACCGAGACCGTGATGAAGGCCGCGCCGGTGGAGCGACCGGTGGCCTCTGCGGCGTACAGCTTCGTGCGGTTCTCCGGTGGTGCGATCGCGCCGTTCCTGGCCGGCACCCTGGGTGAGAAGGTCAGCGTGCAGCTGCCCTTCCTGGTCGGCGCCGCCGCGGTGGTGGCCGGGCTGCTGCTGCTCGCCTCCCAGCGCCGCCTGCTGGCCAGCATCGATGCCGAACCCGAGCACGGCGCCCCCGCCGAACATGGCGAGATCGAGGCGGAGGCGGTCACCACCGGCGACGCCTGAGCCAACAGGACGTCGGTTGAGCGAGCGCCAGCGAGTCGAAACCAAGTCCGCGGCAACGCTCAGCTGCTCAGAGCTGGATCCCGCGGGTCAATGCCCCATCGGCGACCAGGTTGGTCCCCGAGATCCGGCTCGCCGCCCGGCTGGCCAGGAACACCACCGGAGCCGCGATCTCCTCCGGCGTACCCATCCGCCCGCTCGGATTGAGCTCCAGCGCGGAGCGATAGAGATCCGGGTCCTGGTCCTCGATGCCGGACCACACCCCGTCGGGGAAATAGGTGTTGCCCGGTGAGACGGCGTTCGCGCGGATTCCCTTCTCGGCAAGGGAGAACGCGAGCCCGTGCAGATAGCCGATGAGCGCGGTCTTGGCTGTGCCGTAGGGGCCGGAGGCGAAATCGGACTCTCGACCCGAGACGCTGGAGACCCCGACGATCGACGGATTGTCACTGCGCTCGAGGTGCGGCATGGCCGCCCTGACCAGGCGTACCGTGTGCATCACATCCACCCGCCAACTGGCCTCCCAGTTCTCCTCGGTGTCCGGGATGGCCAACGCGCTGACATTGGCCACCACACAATCGATCCCGCCGAACTGCTCGGCCGAGTCATCGACCCAGGCAGTGAGTGCCGCGGCGTCGCCGACATCGACCCCGCTGCCGCGGACCCGCTCGCCGGCACCCAACTCACCGGCGACCCGGGCGGCGACCTCGGCGTCGCGGGAGCAGAAGGCGACCTTGGCACCCTCCGCCAGAAAGCCGGCGACGATCGCGCGGCCGATACCGCGGGAGCCACCGGTGACCAGCACATTGGCACCGTCGAGTCCGAGTTCCATGCATTCCTCCTTGAATGTGTGCTGCTGCAGGGATTTCAGGCGCCCGCGAGCCCGCGGGCGAGGTCACGGAGATGGTCGTGGATGCCGTCGAAGGGCTTGCTCGCGCGCGGCAGATGGTCCTTGGCCACCTTGACCGCCACGCTGTAGTTGGCGTCCACGACGTTGGCGATCGGCACGTCGGCGATCTGGGTGATCAGCTGATAGGTGTCGAGGGCGTCCATTCCGGTCAGCTTCCCCACCCAACCGATCAGGTCGGCATTGGCGATCCGCCAGGAGTCTTCCAGCGGCCGGCTGGAGCCGATCGTCATGATCGCGTCGTCGTGCTCGATCCGCGGCCAGCCCGGGGCGTGGCCCTTGATCAGCTCGACGATCAGGGTGGAGGTCATCGCCCCCTCGACCGCGGTGCCGCAGGCCTCCGCCTCACCCTGGCGATAGTGCCCGTCACCGATCGAGAACAGCGCGCCCTCGACGTTCACTCCGAGATAGACCGTCGACCCGGCCCGCATCTCCGGGGTGTCCATGTTGCCGCCGAAGCGGTCCGGCACCAAGGATGTGCGCACCTCACCGGCGGCCGGCGCGACACCGACGGTGCCGAGCATCGGATTGGTCGGCAGCTCCACGGTGTGGTCGCTGTTGCGGGCCTGGAAGACGACGGTGCCGCGCTCCCGCTCGAGGTGATAGATCCAGGTGGTGTCCGGCAGCGGCGGCTGCAGGGTGACGGTGCGGTCGGTGCTGGTCATCCCGCCGAAGAACGGCATCACCGCCGAGGCACCCCAGTCCCGGGCCGGTTGCAGGTCGACCAGATGCAGGACCAGCGTGTCCCCCGGCTCGGCGCCCTCGACGTGGAAGGGACCGGTCTGGGGATTCACGAACCGCAGGTCGACCTTCTCGGCCGATACGTCGTCGGTGGAGGTGAGTGCGCCGCCGAACGCGTCGTCGGACCACAGCCGCAGCGCCGTACCCGGCTTGATCCGCCGGATCGGAGCCACACCGCCGAAGGTGTAGGCGTACTCATTGCGGTCGGGGGTGAACTCGATCAGTTCCATGGGCCGACGTTACCCGCGGTACGCCGCAGGCATTCGAGATGGGTGCCTCAACCCCGGAACTCAGCCGACGTGGAACTCGTGCGCCAGATCGCGAACGGTTGGATCGTCACTCTCCGAGGCGGCTGTGTAGGCGAGCCGCGCTTCCTCCTCGAACAGTAAAGCCAGCAGGAGGATCTTTGCCGGTGTGTCTCGCTCATACAGCCAGTTGTCCCGCGATGCCAGCGTCGGGAAGATCGGAGCGAGTTCTCGGGCGCCGTTCACCAAGTACGCCTTTCGCGCGTCCTTGGGCAGCGCGAGAGACGCCGCGATCAGTCCGTCGAGCTGCGCATTGGCCCTCGCGTGCTCCGACGCGCCACTCCGCTCGCCAAGCTCCGAGGGTAGGGGCGGAGGTGGCGGCGGGGCCTGACCGGCCCCATAGGGTGAGGGCTCCATCATGGGCGGAGCGGTCCGTTCCGGGCGCAGCTGACCGGGTGTCGCCGGTGGCACCGCCGCGGGTGCCCCGAACGCCGATCCTGCATTCGCCGGTGGCGGACTCGGCGGTCCACCGGTTGCGGGTGCGGAGTATCGCTGTTCCTGATGGACATCCGCTCCGCGCGGCCGGTGGACGAGTTCGACCAGATGCTGTGGGGGTTTCCGGCCCTGCCGCATGTCCAGGGCGATCCGCGCCCTGGCGGCGGCGACCAACTCTGCCTCGGTCAAAGCCATCATGGCCTCCTACTGAACTTCCGGGGGCAGGGCGGCCCGAATCGTCTCGAGCATCGGATCATCTTTGGAGACCCACTCCGAACCGGCCAGCGTCGCGATCGCGAGGTAACCGAGTTCGCGTTGTCGAGGATCGTCGGAACGCGTCTGACTGAGGGCCCATTGGGCCCGCTGCCACCACCAGTCGTTGCGCTGATCCTCCCGATCCTGCTTGTCCACCGATTCCCGGTGTCGACGATCCTTCTTCGTTGCGAACCAGGCAATCGCGGCGGCGATCACCGCTGCGACACCGCCCACCGCTGGTGACTTGATCAGGTCAGCCAGGTAGGGAACCAGCCAGTCGTTCATGATCTTCGGCTCTCGGGTGCGAATCGCTGGGGGCCTGCGGGGCGATCCGGGTGCACCAAGCACTCCGGGCTCGTCATGGCCAACACGGGCTGGGCGCTGGCGATCGCGTACGTCTTGTCACCATACTGCGATGGGCACACGGTGCCCAGATCGGCGTATGCTGGAGCGATTTTGCCCGGCAACGCGAGGAGCCCCGTGACCGACACCAGCACCCGATCAGCGACCCGCCCCAGCCGGTACGCCGCCAAGGCGCTGATGGCGTCTTCGGTGGGGTACGCGATGGACGGCTTCGATCTGTTGATCCTGAGCTTCTCGCTCGCCGCGATCGCCGCGACCTTCGGGTTGAACACCGGCCAGTCCGGGATGCTCGCCACCGTCACCCTGATCGGTGCGGTGCTGGGCGGGTTCATCGGCGGGATCGCCTCGGACCGGATCGGCCGGGTCAAGGTGCTGACCATCTCGATCCTGGTGTTCGCGATCTTCACCGCGGCCACCGGACTGGCACCGAACCACGGTCTGCTGGTGCTCTTCCGCTTCCTCTCCGGTATCGGTCTGGGGGCCGAATACGGGGTCGGCATGACGCTGGCCACCGAGGCCTGGCCCGCCAAATGGCGGGCCCGGGCGGCGTCCTTCGTCGCCGTCGGCTGGCAGGTCGGCGTACTGCTCGCCGCCGCCGTCTCCGCCTGGGCACTGAGCAATCCGGCGATCGGCTGGCGCGGGCTCTTCCTGATCGGCGCGATCCCAGCGGTGCTTGCCTTCTTCACCCGCCGGCACGTCGACGAACCGGAGATGTACACCCAGATGAAGCGCAGCAGCAACCCGCTGCGCGAACTGTTCAACTCACCCGAACGCACCAGATACTCGATCGCCATCGTGGTGCTCACCTCGGTGCAGAACTTCGGCTACTACGGCCTGATGGTCTGGCTGCCGAGCTTCCTGTCCAAACAGCACGGTTTCTCGGTCACCAAGTCGGCGCTGTGGACCGCGGTCACCGTGATCGGGATGATCATCGGCATCCTGGTCTTCGGCTTCCTCGCCGACCGAGTGGGACGACGCCCGATGTTCATCATCTATCAGCTCGGCGCGGCGATCACCGTGGTCGCCTACTCCCAACTGTCCTCCCCGATGGCGCTGCTGATCGGCGGTGCGATCATGGGCGCCTTCGTCAACGGGATGATGGGCGGTTATGGCGCGCTGACCGCCGAGCTCTTCCCCACCCACGCCCGCGGCACCGCGCAGAACGTGCTGTTCAACGTCGGTCGCGGTGTCGGCGGGTTCGCACCCTGGCTGATCGGCCTGGTCGCCGGCGCCTGGTCCTTCGGTTTCGCGATCGGCCTGCTGGCGCTGATCTACGTCCTCGACCTGATCGTCACGATCTTCCTGGTCCCGGAACGCCGCGGCGCCTCCTTGGACGGGGTCGGTGAGGGCTCGGTACCGATCTGAGGCTGCTCATCTCGATGCTCCCATGTCGATCCCCCTGGAGGGTGACTGCTTCGAGTTCGTGACGCTGCGCGGGGTGTACGGCTGGTGATCGAGCAGGCGAGAGCGTGCGTCCGCGGGGTGTTCTCGTGACCGACGGTGGTCCCGTGGGCTGCGCCTGGGGTGCGGGGTCAGTCCTTGCTGTGCCGGGCGTTCCGCGACCAGACGAAGCAGTAGACGCCGAAGGCCACGAAACCCAGCCCCATGAACAGCAGCAGGAACATCCCGAAGGGCTGTTCACCGAGCTTCTTCAGCGCACCGTCGACGCCGGCGGCCTGCTGCGGGTCGAAGGTGAACGCGGCCCAACCGAACAGCACCCCCACCAGGGCCATCGACAGACCCTTGATGCACCAGCCGATGCTGCCCAGCCGCGTCGCCCACTGCGGTACCGAACCGTCGAGATCCTCCTTGACGAACTTGCGGCGGACACCTTTGACGATCTGGGAGACGCCGACCCCGATCACCACCGCGCCCAGCAGCCCGACCAGCAGCTGACCACCGGGGGCGGCCATCAGGGTGCCGGTCGCGCTTTTCGCACCAGCATTGGAATCCTGCGACTGACCGCCGAGCGCCAACCGGAGTGCGGTGACACCCAGACCGGCGTACACCAGCGCACGCGCGCCCGAACCGAGCTTCTTGATGACGCGCTGTTTGGTGTCCAGCCAGCCGTAACCGACGATCGCCTCGATCAGCTGCCAGACCACCAGCGCGAACAGCCCGACGCCGACGATGATCATCAGCACATTGCCGAACGGCTTGGATACCAGCTGCGACAGCGCACCCTTGGTGGAGGTGTCCCCGCCACCGCTGCCCAGTGCGACCTGCGCGCAGATCCAGCCCATCACGATGTGGATGAATCCGTAACAGATCAGACCAACGGTCACCAGCAGCTGATAGCCGCGATTCTCCTGCACCGCGGCCCCTGCGCGATGCATGTGTTCCTGCGCTGACTGTCCCATGGCACCTCCCGTGGGAGCATCCTGCCACGGAAGTCGACTCAGCGAGAGCCGAAACGGCCCCGCCCGGCATCGACCGCGGCGAGGATCAACCCGATGATCATCAGCACCCCGCCGATCGGGGTGATCGCACCCAGCCATCGCACCCCGCTCAGCGCCAGCACGTAGAGCGATCCACCGAAGACCACCGCCCCGGCGAGCAGCAGCATCGGGGCTCGTCGCTGCCCGATCGCACCCAGCGCGAGCATCGCCAGGGCGGCGTACATCTGGTAGCGCACCCCGGTCTCGAAGACCGCCAACAGGTCCGGTGCGAGGCGGTCGGACAACCCGTGCGCACCGAAGGCACCCAGACCGACACCGATCGCCGCCAGGATCGCACCGGCTCGTACCGCGGCGACGGCAGGACCTCGATCATGGCCACTGCCCTGACGAGTGGGGGCATCGCTGGTCTGGGACATGATGGCAGCCTAGTTGTCATCCGCGGCGACCCACGACTGTCAACGGGGCGTCGTTTGTCACAATGGACCGACCCCCACGAGAGGCGACCATGGCAGCTCCCGAGATCGAGTTCCTCAAGGGCGTGTCGAAGCTGCACGCCTTCTATGCCGAGAATGTCCGCATGCTCGCCGAGGCCTACGGCCTGCCGCCGGAGACCGCGGCCCGGGTGCTGGACAACTTCGGCTATCACAATGTCGCGCGCGAGATGTTGCGTCCGCCCCAGGGCGATGCGCCCGAGGACGAGAACCTCAACCGCAAGAACTGAGGATCGCTAGCCTGTGGCGCGTGACTGAGCCCGCGATCGCCGTCCTGATCTCCCCCACCGGCACCGATCCCGACCTCGAAGCGGTACGCCGCAGCGCGGCGGAGCTGGGCGGTCGGGTTGCCGAGGTGAGCGATCTCGGCGCTCTCCCCGCCATCGAGGGGGCGCGAGCGATCGGCCTGCACCAGGTGGAGGTCGCCGGGGCGGACTGGCGCGAACTCGGCAGGAGGCTCCGTCGGTTGGCCGAGCCGGCCGGTCGGCGGGTCGTCGTCCGTCCCGCCGACCTGAGCGTCGACGCGCCGCTGCTGGTGGTGATGGATGTCGACTCCACCCTGATCACCGCCGAGGTGATCGAGTTGCTCGCCGCCCACGTCGGCCGCGAGGCCGAGGTCGCGGCGGTCACCGAACGGGCGATGCGCGGCGAGCTCGACTTCGCCCAGAGCCTGCACCAGCGGGTCGCGGTGCTCGAAGGGCTGCCGACCTCGGTGTTCGCCGAGGTGCGCACCGCGGTCCGCCCCACCCCCGGCGTACCGGAGCTGATCCGCACCCTGACCGCCGCCGAATGCCCGGTCGGGGTGGTCTCCGGCGGCTTCGCCGAGATCGTCGAACCGCTGGCCGCCGACCTCGGCATCACCTACACCCACGCGAATCGGCTCGAGGTCGCCGACGGCCGGCTGACCGGCCGAGTGGCCGGGGCGGTGGTCGACCGGGCGGAGAAGGCACGCCGGCTGCGGGCGTACGCCGAGACCGCCGGGATCCCGCTGGAGCGGACGGTCGCCGTCGGTGACGGCGCCAACGATCTGGACATGCTGGCGCTCGCCCGGCTGGGCGTCGCGTTCAACGCAAAGCCCGCGGTCCGGGCGGCCGCCGATGCGAGCCTGACCGAACGGTTGGATGTGCTGGCGCCGATCCTCGGCCTGCCGCTCTGACCGCTGCGGCGTACCGCTCAGAGCCGGTCGCCGACCTGGTTGCCGTGCGCCTTGGCGTACGCCTCCACCTTGTCGAGATGGTGGTAGGCCTCGATGTAGCGGATCGTGCCCGAGGTGGAGCGCATCACCACCGAGTGGGTACGGGCGCCGCGGTCGGAGTGCCGGACGCCGTTGACCAGATCACCCTCGGTGATCCCGGTGGCGACGAAGAGCGTGTTGTCGCTGGAGACCAGGTCGTTGGTGTCCAGCACCTTGTCGACGTCGAGGCCGGCGTCGATGGTGCGCTGGCGTTCCTCGTCGCTGGTCGGCTGCAACCGGGCCAGGATCCGCCCGCCCATCGCCTTCATCGCGCAGGCGCTGACCACACCCTCCGGCGAGCCACCGATACCGGCCATGATGTCGACGTCCTGCAGCTCGTCGGAGGCGGCCGCCACCGAGGCCGCGACATCGCCATCGGTGAACATCAGGGTCCGGGCGCCGGCGGCGTGGATGTCGGCGACCAGTTGCTCGTGCCGCGGCCGGTTCAACACCGCGACCACGGTGTCCCCCACCGACTTGCCCTTGGCCCGGGCGACCTTGGCGATGTTGTCCGCGATCGGCGCATCCAGATCGATCTGGTCGGCGGCCTCGGGGCCGACGACCAGTTTGTCCATGTAGAAACACATCGTCGGGTTGTACATGCTGCCGGCGTCGGCGGCGGCCAGCACCGCGATCGAGTTCCGCATGCCCCAGGCCAGCAACCGGGTGCCGTCGACCGGGTCGACCGCGATGTCCACCGCCGGGCCCTCACCGGTACCGACCTTCTCCCCGTTGGCGAGCATCGGCGCCTCGTCCTTCTCGCCTTCGCCGATGACGATGGTGCCGGACATCCGGACCGCGTTGAGCACCGCCCGCATCGCGTCGACGGCCGCCTGATCGCCGGACTCCTTCTGCCCGCGACCGGCCCAGGGGGCGGCGGCCAGGGCCGCGGCTTCGGTGGCGCGCATCAGATCGAGGCCGAGGTTGTGGTTGGGCAACAAGTAGGTCATCTCGTCCGACATGACGCCACCCTATCGATCAAACCAGGTACGGCAGTGCCGCGGCCACCAGCGCTGCCACCGGGAAGCTGAGCACGGTGGTCACGGTCACGGTGTCGGCGACCGTGCGGACATCGCCCTTGTATTCCAGTGCGAGCAGGAAGGCGTTCACCGCGGTGGGCATCGCACCGGACAGCACCAGGGCCTGCAGCGGTACGCCGGACATCCCGAACAGGAGTCCGACGCCCAGCGAGATCACCGGCATCACCAGGACCCGCACGACCGATCCGACGACGACCGCGCGGGTCAGGCGGACCCGTTTGCTGGCGCCGAGCTGGATGCCGAGGGCGAGCAGCACCATCGGCAGGGTCGCGGTGGCGAGCATCTCCACCCCGCGCATCACACCGGTCGGGAACTGGAGGCCGAGCAGGCGCATCCCCAGCCCGACGACGACGGCCCAGATCACCGGCAGCTTGAGCAGGCCGAGCATTGCCGACCGGGCCCCGCCGGCGGAGCCGAACAGCAGCGGCCCGACGATGAAACCGAGGATCATCGACACCAGGAACAGCAGCACGCTCTGGTCGAAACCTGCTTGGCCCAGGGCGAACAGCGCGATCGGCAGGCCCATGTTCCCGGAGTTGGAGATGGCCACGCTGACGATCACCGCGCGTCGGGTGGCGGGCGGGACCCGGCCGATCAGGACCGCGGCGAGCAGTGCGCCGACGACGGCGGCGACCAGATAGGCGAGCATCAGGCGTACGCCGACCGCACCGGAGACCTCGGTGGTGAGCAGCGAGTCCAGCACCATCGCCGGTACCAGGCCATGCAGGCTGATCTTGCTGATCGTGCCGGCATCCAGCTCGAAGAAGCGACCGAGCGCGAACCCCGCACCGGCCACCACCAGCACCGGGACGATCACATTGGCCAGGGCCAGCAGGATGCCCATCCGGCCTCAGAAATGCATGATCAGGCCAGCGGCCCAGGTCGCGATCGCGGCCGCCGCGCACCCGAACTCGACCAGCAACCCGGCGCCGGTCGCCTTGATCGCCTGCCAGGACGCCCCCCAGGCGGTCCGCGCACTCTTCAACCGGGCGTACTCGCTGGCGAACAGACCCGCCACGAAGCCGATCAGCAACCCGACAACCGGGATCACGAACATGCCGATGATCCCGCAGATCAGCCCGATCACGATCGAGCGGTTGGGGATCTTCTCCCGGCGCAGCACCCGGCCGGTGATGAAGTAGGTGGCCAGCATCCCGGCCACGCAGAAGGCGGTGCCGATCCCGAACACGGTCCAACCGACCTGCCCGCCGATGACGATCGCCCAGACCAGCAGACCGGCGATCACCGTGATGCTGCCGGGCAGCACGGGCACGATGATGCCGATGATGCCTATCAGGCAAAGGATTCCGGTCACGATCGAAGCAATGACGTCGGGACTCACGGACGCACCTCCTGCACGGGCCGGGATCGGGGCTCTCGGGCGATCCTAGTGGGGTTCGGCGTGACCCGGTCGCACTGCTGGCACGATGGGACCGTGGCTGACAGGAATGACGCGAGCAGTGGTGCGGGTGAGGTGGTGGCCGTCTTCGGCGGCCGCAGCGAGATCGGTCTGGCGATCGCCGAGCGGCTCTCCCCCGGCCGCACCGTGGTGCTGCTGGCCCGCCCCGGGGATCTGAGCGGGGCTCGGGACCGATGTCTGGCGGCCGGGGCGGTGCGGGTCGAGACCGTCGAGTTCGACGCCGACGACACCGCCGGTCACCAGCAACTGATCGATGAGGTCGAGGCACTGGCTGGCCCGATCGACATCGCGGTGCTGGCCTTCGGCGTACTCGGTGACCAGGAACAGGCCGAACGCGACAACAATGCGGCGGTGGCGATCCTGCACACCGACTTCGTCGCCCAGGCCTCCCTGCTGACGGTGCTCGCCGAACGGATGCGGCCGCGGCGCCGGGGCACGATGGTGGCGTTCTCCTCGGTGGCCGGGGTGCGGGTGCGCCGGGCGAACTATGTCTACGGTTCGGCCAAGGCCGGGCTGGACGGTTTCGCCTCCGGGTTGGCGGACGCGCTGCACGGCAGTGGCGTACGCCTGATCATCGCCCGGCCCGGTTTCGTGATCGGGCGGATGACCACCGGGATGGACCCGGCACCGTTCTCCTCCACCCCGGCCCAGGTCGCCGACGCGGTGGTGCGCTCGATCGACAGCGGCCGCGAGGTCGAGCTGTGGATCCCCTGGCAGCTGCGGGCGATGTTCTCGGTGGCACCGTTCGTGCCGAGGCGGGTCTGGCGGCGGATGCCGCGCTGAGTTCAGACCCGGTTCGTGCGCCGCCCCACCCGCTCGAACTCGAGCCGCAGCTCGGCGAGCCGCTCCCGGTAGCGGCGGACGTTGTCCAGCTTGATCTCCTCGTAGCCGCGGACCACATCGGGCAGCTCGGCGATCTGGACCGCGAGGTCGAGGTTCTCGGTGGTCAGCTGATCGATCAACGCGTCGATGACCTGCTCGTACTCGGTGATCAGCTCGCGCTCCACCCGACGGACCTCACCGATGCCGAAGACGTCCAGCTTCGTGCCCCGCAGCCGCTTCATCGATCGCAGCGCCTTCAACGCCGGCGCGAACTTCGGGCCGAGGGTGATCTTGCCGTCCATGCCGAGCGCCCGCAGCATCGGCGGGTGCAGTTTCCAGCTGGCCTGCGCCCCGGGGCCGAAGGTGCGCTCCAGGTCGGCATCGAGTTCGGGGAGCAGCGCGAGCCGGGCCACCTCGTACTCGTCCTTGTAGGCCATCAGCTTGTAGAGGTGCCGGGCGACGGCTTCGGTGAACGCCGTGGATCCGTTGCCCAGTTCGGATTCCGCGGCTCGGGCACGGGCGACCCGGTCGGCGAAGCGGCCGGCGTACGCCTGGTCGGCGTAGGCGGTCAGCTCATCGACCCGCAGGGCGATCGTCTCGTCGAGGGTCCGCGGGCCGGTGCGGCGTTCGGCGGCGTGCAGGGCGGGCGCCTGCGGTTCGGCGACGGCCTGGCGGCCACGGCGGAACGCCTGCAGGTTGGCCTCGACCGCGACCCCGTTGAGGCGGATCGCCTCCTCGATCGCCTCCGCCGGCAGCGGGATCGCGCCCTGCTGGTAGGCGGCGCCGAGCATCAGCACGTTGGCGTACTGATCGTTGCCGAACAACCGGGTGGACAGGTCCCGGGCGTCGAGTTGCACCGCGTGCTCGGCACGGGTGGCGTCGACGACCGGGGCGAGCACCGCCTCGGCGCTCGGGTTGTCGGCCGCGACATCGGAAACCATCTGTCCGGTGGGAATCCGCGAGGTGTTCAGCACCGCGATGGTGCGCTCGGTGTCGGTGACGGTGAGGTTCCGCGGATCGGCGGAGACCAGATGGTCACAACCCAGGTAGAGGTCACACTCCCCCTGGCCGATCTTGCTGCTGGTCGGCGTACCGCGGCGGGCGAAGCGGACATCGGATACCACCGCACCGCCCTTCTGGGCGAGCCCCGTCTGATCGAGCGAGCGCACCTGCCAGCCGGCGATCAGGCCCGCGTTGGCGAGCAGCTGGGAGACGGTGACGATGCCGGTACCGCCGATGCCCATCAGCCGGACGGCGAACTCGTCGGCACCCACCAGCGGCTGCGGATCGGTGAAGGCATCGGCGTCCAGCGGGCCGGAGGAACTGCTGCCCTGCGGCTTGCTGCCGTCCGGCACGGTGACGGTCATGAAAGCCGGGCAATCCCCGTCCAGACAGGAAAGATCGAGGTTGCAGGAGGACTGGTGGATGCGGGTCTTGCGCCCGAACTCGGTGTCCACCGGGTGCACCGAGAGACAGTTGGACTTCACCCCGCAGTCGCCGCAGCCCTCGCAGATCCGCTCGTTGATGAAGACCCGGGTGTTGCTGCTGGGGATGGTGCCGCGCTTGCGGCCGCGGCGCTTCTCGGTGGCGCACTGCTGGTCGTGCACCAGCACGGTCACCCCGGGGGTGTCGGCGAGCACCCGCTGGGCCTCGTCGAGCCGGCTGCGGTCCCAGACCGGCACGTCGGCGGGCAGCCGGATATCGCGGTAGCGGGAACGGTCCTCGGTGGTGACGATGATCTTCGCGACACCCTCGGCGCGCAGCACGTCGACGATCTGGGGTACGCCCATCCCGCCGACGGCGCGCTGGCCGCCGGTCATGGCGACCGCGGAGTTGTAGAGCAGCTTGTAGGTGATGTTGGCACCGGAGGCGACCGCCCCGCGGATGGCCAGCGAACCGGAGTGGTCGAAGGTGCCGTCGCCGAGGTTCTGCACATAGTGGTCGCGGTCGGTGAACGGCGCCATGCCGACCCACTGCAGCCCCTCACCGCCCATCTGCGCCAGCCCGGTCACCTCGCCGACCTGACGCGGATCCATCATCAGCACCAGTGCATGGCAGCCGATGCCGGCACCGGTGAGGCTGCCCTCGATCGGCCGGGTGGAGCTGTTGTGCGGGCAACCCGAACAGAAGTAGGGCGCGCGCTGCACCAGCGGCAGGTCGATCCGGGTGCTGGTGGTGCGGACCGCACCGGGGCTGGTCGCCGGGGTCGACTCCACCGCGGCGGCCCGCGCCGCGGCGCTGACCTCGGCGGGGTCGGGCTGTTCAGCAAGGGCACCGGTGTCGGTGAGCCGGCGACGCAGCGGGGCGAGGATGGCGTCGGAGTCGAGTTCGCCCCAGGCCTGCACGAGCTGCCTGCCGGCCGGGTCCTGCTTGCCGGTCACCCGCGGGCGCACCGCTGTGGCGTACAGGATGTCCTTGATGGCAGCCTCCAGGAAGGACCGCTTCTCCTCCACCACCAGGATCTCGTCCAGGCCGTCGGCGAACTCGCCGATCACCGATTCCTCGACCGGGAACACCATGCCCATCCGCAGCAGCCGGATCGGGGTCTCGGTGAGGTCGTCGGCGTCGATGCCGAGGCGGCGGAGTGCTTCGGTGAGTTCGAGGAAGGTACGCCCGGAGGCAACGATGCCGATCCGGTCACCGGGGGCGGCGCCGATGATCCGGTTCAACCCGTTGAGACGGGCATATTCCTTTGCCAGCCTGGTTTTCCGGCCGTACTGCTCCTGTTCCAGCGGGGTGAGATGGGGCTGCAGCAGGCGGGACGTGGGCTGGTGGGTACGCCCGCCCTGCGGTTCGATCGGCGCGGGCCGGTCCCGGTCCAGGTCGACCGGGGAGGAACCGTCGGCGACGGCGGTGGCGATCTTGACCCCGGTCCACAGTCCGGTGATCCGGGAGAGTTCGATGGCGTGCAGGCCGAGGTCGATGACGTCCTGGGAGTCGGCGGGGTCGAGGAAGGGGATGTTGAAGTCCGCCATCGCGAACTCCGAGGAGCACGGCAGGGTCGAGGATTTGGCGGCCGGGTCATCACCGACGAACAGCACCGCGCCGCCGTAGCGGTGGGCGCCCATCAGCGCGCCGTGCCGGATGGCGTCGGCGGCCCGGTCCAGGCCGGGGGCCTTGCCGTACCAGAGCCCGACCACTCCGTCGTGTTTCGCACCCTCGAAGTTGTTGACCAGCTGGCTGCCCTGCAGCGCGGTCGCCGCGGACTCCTCGTTGAGCGCCGGCTGGACGACGATCTGATTGGGGTCGAGGAGCTTCTTGTTGCGCAGCAGTTCGAGGTCGTAACCGGCCAGTGGCGAGCCCTCGTAACCGGTGATCAGGGTGGCGACATCCAGGCCGGCCGCCAGATCGCGGCGATGCTGCTCGATGGGCAGCCTGGTCAGGGCGTGGATGCCGGTCAGCTGCACCCGTCCACTCGTCGCCTCGTAACGATCCTCCAGGCGGGGACGCTGCGGGGTCTGAGTCATCGGGTGCTCCTCCTTGAGTGGCCAACGGTTCGCCGACGAGCATAACTCCTGACCACTGGAAGCGGTACTCAGGTACCTCGCCTAGTACCGCTACCAGGTTGGTTGAGCGAGCGCAGCGAGTCGAAGCCACCACGCTCATCGAGTAGCGCGGCATGTGGAGCGAAGGGGAGCAATGCCGCGCGTGTCGAGATGAGCCCCTGCGCTAGGACATGCAGTAGTCCGGTTCTTGACGATTGCAAACCCAGTCCCACTGGGTTTGATCATGGATCTTCAGCACTACTGCATGTCCCAGCGCACCGCCGTGCGTCAGTCGCGGACGCGCACCGAGACGAGTTCCCCGACAGGCAACTCGGTCGTCGGGCCCGTGCGCTGGAACGGCAGCGTGCCGGTCTGCCCGAGCGCGGACCATGTGACCTGCCAGTGCGTGGTGGCGCTGATCTGGTAGCTGCCGGGCTTGGACGGCTTCTGGTAGACGTGGTCGCAGCTCGGCGATCGGGCACCTGGTTGGACGGCGTTGTTGTAGGGGGTGGTCCGCCCGCAGAACTTGGTCGTGCCGTCGCCGAGGCGGAACTCTGTGGTTGTCCGGCGGGCCGTGAGGGTCATCGTCAGCCCCTGCTCGGTGACCGTGGTCGTGTACGAGTCGGGTCCGGTGGTCCACAGCCAGACCGGGTAGCCGACGACCATCATCTGCCACTCGTTCCTGGTGTGGTCGGGACCGGTGTACGCCGTGGGCGCCGGAATCTCCAGCCGGGCCAGCACCTGCTGCGCGACCACACGCGGATCCGGGGGCGGTGGCGGCCCCGCTACCGGTACGGGCGCCGGCGCCGGTCCCCCACAATCGACCGGCGGCCCACCGATCAACCCACCGCAGCTCTCCACCGGTGGTATCCCAGCAGCCACCCGCGCCTGATCCCGCGGGCTCAACGGCCGATCGATGACGGGATTGCCATTGGACGGCTGGCCGTTCTTCCTTCCGATGCCGGGAGCAGGTCCGCCTATGACCTTTTTGACCAGTTCGGACAGACCTACGATGCCGCTTTGATCAGTCTGAATGTTCGTATTTCCTCGACCGAGATTCATCGAACTGCATCGCGGGTCGGTGGTGGGGCACGGCGGTGGAGGGGGGCCGGCGTGCGTCTGCGATACTTGGGTTGCGCCGATCAACACGATCGCGAGGACGGCTGCGATCAGAAGTCGCATGAGTCAACTACTTCGCTGACAATGTCGACGACCTTGACGCGAGAGTCAATAACCCGGCCGTACACGTATCCCACTGTTCGAGTGCCCTTCTCCGTGACACCGCCCTCTGTCCACGTGGTTTTGGTTCGGTCTTCGCAGATACGAAGGGTGAGCTGGGGGTCATAGTCCAGACTCACCAAACCAGGAGTCGCTTTGACTCGGGTCGTACCGCGCCCCTCTACCGTGTAACCACGCTTCTTTTGGTCCTGAAGGCCGGTTCGGTACTTCACCAAGAAGCGTTCCGCAGCCACCCCCTTGATCACATCGCTCACGTCATCCGCGCCACCGGCAACAGCCATTCGTTCCATTTCATCGAAGGCCGTCCGATATGCCTTCTCCGCCTGTGCGGACAGCTCCTCCTGACTGGGCGTCGGTGAGGCACTCGGCGTGGGCGGGTCCGGTGCGACGCTGGTGACCGGCGGCGGCACACTCGTACCGGTCGGTGGACGGTCCGGCGTACAGGCCGCAGCCAGTGGCAACAACACCAGCGCAGCGAGCGCCGTGCGCGTGGAACGAGCAATCACAAGAGCCCCCCGAGGGTGTGGGTCGAATCACATCCTGCCAAGGTCCGTCACCCCGCGGTACCCCCTTATCCACAGGGTCGCCCCGCGCGATCCATCTGCTTCCGACCCACAAACCAGATCAGAACGCGATGAATCACCACCCAGACCCCGTGCCACACTGACGCCGTGGACCTGCTCAAGCATCTCCGCTATTTCGTGGCGGTGGCCCGGACCGAGCACATCGGCCGGGCCGCCGAGGAACTCGACCTGGCGCAGCCGGCGCTGAGCCAGCGGGTCAAGGCCCTGGAAGCCCATCTCGGCGTACCGCTGGTCGAGAAGGCCGGCCGGGGCATCCGGCTCACCGACGCCGGGCACCGGGTCGCCGAGCGCGCCGCGGCCGTCGTCGATTCCGCCGACGGTCTGGCCAACGGGTTGGTCGATGTCGACGCCGATGCGATCCCGGTCGGCGTACCGGCCACCCTCACCCCGGCCCGCTTGCACGCCATGGCGACCGCGCTCGACCAGGCGCTGACGCCGCGAAACTGTGTCCTGCAACCGATTCCGGCAGCCGAACGGGGCGCCGCCCTGCGTGCCGGCCGGATCGCGGCCGCCCTGTTGCCCACCCCCGCGGCCGGTGATCTGAGCCTGCCGCTCGGCATCGCTCTGCCACCGCGGCATCCGCTGGCCGGGATGCCGGCGTTGCATCCCAGCGACCTGAGCGAACACCGGTTGCTGATCCTGGACGAGGATGCCGGGCTCCGGGAGGTGCTCACTGCCGAACTGGACCGGCACGGTTACGACCCCGGTGGCTGTGTCTGGGACACCCCACCGACCGCCGCGCTGGCCCGCGCGCTCGCCGGTGAACCCTGCCTCACCGATCCCCGGCACGCCCTGGACGGCGGCCTGCACTGGATCCCGCTGGTCGGCCTCGACCTGCGGCGTCGGCTCAACCTGGTCTGGCGTGCCGGTACCGGGCCCGGTGAACCGAGCCGTGCCGTCGCGGCGCTGGCGGCCACCCTGGAGGGCGATGTGGCACCACGCAGCACACCCCGGCCCAGCCAACCGGCCGCCACCGTCGCCCAGATCCGCGATGTCTGGCGGGCGGTGGGCGTCGTCGGTGGGCTGCACGCTCGCGATCTGCGCAGCGGTGCGATGCTGGCGGTCGACGCCGACGATGCCTGGCCGATGGCCTCGGTGGCGAAGGTACCGCTCGGGATCGCCCTGCACCGGGCCGCCGACGCCGGCCTGCTCGGCCTGGACCAGGCGCTGACCCTGCGACCCGACGGCCGGACCAGCGGCACCACCGGCATCTCGGCGATGGCCGATCCGGTCCGCCTGTCGCTGCGCGACGCCCTCTACCTCGCGCTGACGATCAGCGACAACGCCGCGGCGGACGCGATCTGGGACACCCTCGGTGCCGACCGCGTGCAGCACCTGCTGCGCCAGGTGCTGCCGCCCGATCAGGTACGCCTGGGCGAGGCGACCAGGGACCTCTACGACCGGCTCACCTTCGGCGGGTCGTTGGACGGCCCGTACGCCTGTCGCGCGACTGCCGCCGGCGCCACCCGGATGCTGGAGCTGATCTGGTCCGACCAGGCCGCCTCGCCCGCTGCCTGCGCCGCCATCCGCGATCTGATGCGGCGCCAGGTGTGGGCGCATCGGCTGGCCAGCGGCTTCCCGGCGGCCGACCTGGAGGTGGCGGGCAAGACCGGTACCGCCGGTGATCACCGGCACGAGATCGGCGTGGTCTCCTATCCCGACGGTCGCCGCTTTGCCGTCGCGGTGTTCACCCGGTTGCAGCAGGAGACACCGCACCACCGGTGGGACTGGGCGATCGGTGAGACCGCCCGATTGGCTGTGAATGCCTTGCGCCGCAGAGATTCCGACGACTGATCGCATTCGTCGATCGATCGTATTCGGCACTGCATGGCGCGGATCACATTCCTGGTTTGGATTTCCATCCGCCGACTACGCTCGCCGCATGCGTGCGCTGATGTTCACCAATCGGATGCTGGCCTTCGTCATGGTGAGTGTGTTCGCAGGGTTGCTGGTGGCAGGCCTGGTGGTCCCGTTCGCCGGAATGGCAGGCGCGGCGAGCAGGGCGGCCGCGACCGGCATGAACACCCTGCCGGCCGAGTTGGAGACGCCACCGCAACCGCAGCAGTCGAAGGTCCTGATGGCCAACGGCGAGGTGTTGGCCACCTTCTGGGAAGAGAACCGGATCTACAAACCTCTCTCCGAGATCAGCCCGCTGATGCAGCAGGCGCAGATCGCGATCGAGGACAACCGGTTCTATGAACACGGCGCCATGGACCTCCGCGGCACGCTGCGCGCGCTGGTGACCAACACCTCCTCCGACAACACCCAGGGTGGTTCCACCCTCACCCAGCAGTATGTGAAGCAGGTCCAGATCGGGATCGCGAAGCAGGCCGGTGACGAGGCCGGGATCGCGGCTGCCCAGGCACCGACGGTGTCCCGCAAGATCCAGGAACTTCGCTATGCGGTCGCGCTGGAGAAGCGGCTCACCAAGGATCAGATCCTGGAGCGCTATCTGAACATCGCCTACTACGGCGACGGTGCCTATGGCGTCGAATCGGCTGCCCGGCACTACTTCAACACCACCGCGAAGGATCTCACCCTCGACCAGGCGGCGATGCTGGCCGGGCTGGTGCAGAACCCGGCCGCGACCGACCCGGTGAACAACCCGACCATCGCGACCGAGCGCCGCAACGTGGTGCTGAACCGGATGGCGGAGCTGAACATCGTCACCCAGGCCGACGCCGATGAGGCCAAGAAGGTCCAGTTCGACCCGTCGAAGGTGCAGAACTATCCCAACGGGTGTGTCGGGACCCGCTATCCGTTCCTGTGTGACTATGTGAAGCGTTCGCTGGAGAAGATGCCGGCGCTGGGCAACACCCCCTCCGAACGTCTGGACACCCTGAACCGTGGCGGGTTGACGATCCAGACCGAGATCGATCCCACGACCCAGGATGCCGCCGAGAAGGCGATCTCGGACAACATCGACCCGCGCGATCCGGTCATCTCGACCATGAGCATGATCCAGCCCGGAACCGGGCTGATCCTGGCGATGGCCCAGTCCCGACTGGTGATGGGCAGTGACGCGGCGGCCGGTGAGACCTACTACAACTATGCCGTCGGCGGCCCGAACAGCGACGACCCCATGGGCGGTGCCGAGGGGTACCAGGCCGGATCCACCTTCAAGGTGTTCGCCGCGGCAGCCGCACTCCAACAGGGGCGGGGCTTCGGGACCACGTACAACGCGCCGAACACGATGGACTTCGGTGGCCAGACTTTCTCAAGCTGTGAAGGGGATTTCCGACTTCCCGGTGACTGGCGGGTGAGCAACTCCACCAGCCGGAACGGCACCATGAACCTGGTCGAGGCGACCTCCTGGTCGGTGAACACCTACTACGTCCAGCTGATCCGCGATGTCGGTGGCTGTGCGGCGACGACGATGGCCCGCGACACCGGGATCGAACTCGGCTCCTCGGGTGATGTGGTCGAGCAGTTCGCCGACAAGCCCTCGTTCGTGCTGGGTTCGGCCGAGGTGACACCGCTGTCGGTGGCCGAGGCGTACGCCACCTTCGCCGCGCGCGGCAAGCACTGCGAACCGATCATCATGAAGTCGATCACCGACAAGAACGGCAAGGACATCCCCGTGCCCAGCGCCAACTGCAAGCAGGTGATGGAACCGCAGGTGGCTGATGCGATGAACGCGCTGCTCGGCGAGGTGATGAACGGAACCGGCAGCCCGGCACGGATTCCGGGTGGTTACCCGCAGGCCGGCAAGACCGGCACCACCGACGACAACCAGGCCGTCTGGTTCGCCGGTTACACCCCCGAGGTCGCTGGGGCCGCGATGATCGCCATCGACAAGACCAACTCCTACTGGGAATCCAGCCGGTACAGCCGCAGCACCCCCTCGCTGAAGGGGATCCGCCTGCCGGCCTCGGGGTTCTGGATGGAGGGTTCCGGCGGCGGTGACGTCGGCCGGAACGTGTACGCCCCAGCGATGCGCGCCTACCTGCGCGGCGAACCGGCGACCCGGTTCGCCACCCCACCGGCCGACCTCACCCGTGGCGGTAGCGGCGGCAATCAGCGACAGGGTGGCTGACCGACATCAACCCGCGCTGAGTGCCTCGGTGCGCCGGTACCCGGTGTCCAGATCGGTGATGTGCACCGTGACGATGCCATTGCGGTCGATCACGTAGCGCTCCTCGACCTCCGGCCCCGGTTCCCGGCGCCAGACCGCACCCGGGTCGAGGGTCTCGGCGCGCTGCAGGTCGGGATCGAAGGGGAAGGCGACCTGCCCGAACGGCACCAGATCCCCGCGGGGCTCACCCGCCTCGTCCAGGGCGGCGTACTCGACGAAGCGGAAGACACCCAGGTTGTGCGCGGCCCGGTAGCGCCGGGTGACGATCAGTTCGCTGCCCTCCGGCAGGGCGGCGGCGCGGTCCAGGATCGGGTCGAACTGCAGCCGTTGGCCCGCGCTGCCCTCCCGGAACACCCCGAAGCCGCGACTCAACCGGTCGGTGAGGGAGAAACCGGACTGCTCGTCGACCGAGATCGCCAGCCCGATCGCGGTCGATGCCGCCGGATACGGTGAACGGTGTACCCGGCGGCCGAAGCGTTCCCGCAGCAACCGGGGCACCATCGGCAGCCCGGACCCGCCGCCGACCAGATAGATCCCGGCCACATCGGCGAGTTCGTCGGCGCCGTCCAGGCCACCGACCAGCGGCGCCATCGCCTCGATGCTGGTCTGCACCAGCGGGGCCGCGGCCGCATAGAAGTCGGCGACCTTGAGCGTCACCTCCGCGGTCCCACCCGAGCCGTCCGGGACGTCCAGCGCGATCCGCCGGGACTGCGGGGACAGCCGCTCCTTCGCCTCCCGGCAGTCGGCCAGCAGGGTGTCCAGCTCGCGGGCGGTCAGGGCGGCGACATCGGCTCCCGCGGTGGCCAGCGCCTGGTCGACCAGGATCCGATCGAAGTCGTCGCCGCCGAGATTGTTCAACCCCAGCGAGTCGAGCACCTCGTGCGCCGTCCCGTCGACCCGGACCAGGGAGGCGTCGAAGGTGCCACCGCCGAGGTCATAGACGATCACCCGGCGACGCCTCGATGTCACCGTGCGGGCCTGCCGATGGGTGTATTCGAAACCGGCCGCCGAGGGTTCGTTGAGCATCCCGTGCACGGTGAAGCCGGCCCGCCGAAACGCTTCCAGGGTGAGGAATCGCTGCGCGGAGTGGGCATGCGCCGGTACCGCGATGGCGCAGCTCTCCAGCGGTTCGGCGCTCACCGACGACGCCTCGGTGATGGCCTCCCGCAGCGCCTTCAGATGGCTGACCAGCAGCTCCAGCAGCGGGATCGGTGCGCCGTCCAGTTCGATCGTGGTCTGCGGCCCGACCTCGACCGCGGCGAGCGCACGCTTGAACGAGCGCAGCACCGGCGCACCCTGCTCGGCGGCCGCCAGCGCATCGAAACCGTGCATCAGGCGGCCGTCCTGGATCGCCACCACGGAAGGAAAATGGTCCTGCGGGTCACCCCACTGGTCGGTGAAGCTGACCACGGGATAGTTCCCGCGATCGACGTAGGCGACGATCGTGCGCGTGGTCCCGAAGTCAACGCCCAGGTGCATGGCTCGAGCCTAACAACCGAATCATCCCGAGCGGGGGGTTGACCGACAGGCTCAACCGAGCGCCGGATCGGGTCGGGCGGGCGGCTCACCGCGTACCCCATCGGTCTGCCCGCGGGCCAGCCAGGCGAGCAGCGCATCCCGGCCACCACGCAGCGTCGTCTCCCCCGCACCGAGCACCAGGTCCTCACCCTCGTCGGTGATCAGGCGTACCCCGCTCCCCCAGTCCTTGCCACTGCTCATCCCGACGCAGAGCAGCAGGCCGTCCTCCTGGGCGTCCATGTCGGCCTCCTCCAGCGTCCACAGGGTGTCCAGGTCATGGTGGTGCAGGATCACCTCGGTGATCCGCAGCGCCGGTACCGCCCAGGCATTGAGCGGGCCGAAAGTCGCCTGCAGCACCTCGGTGTCGACACCACCGGAGAGTTCATCCAGCGCGGCCCGGAGCCGGTCGCTGGCGGCGTGCAGTTCCTCCTTGAGCTGCTGCCGTGGCAGGGCGGCACGCTCGTCGATCGCGGCGTTGCGGGCCTCCTTGGAGGCGTACATCGGCGTCTCCTCACCGGTCCGCGCCCAGTGCGCCAGGTTGGCCATCGCGTCGGCATTGCCGATCAGATGGCCGATCACCTGGGCGCGGCTCCAGCCCTCGCACAGCGACGGTCCGCGGAGTTCGTCCTCGGCGAGGCTGTCGACGGTGGCGAGCAGCATCCCGGTCTCCCGGTCGAGCCGATTGAGGTCGCCGGGCAGCAGTGCCTGTCGCTTGAATGCGCCGATGGGTTCCATGGCGCCAGTCTGCCCCCGGGTGACGGTTCCCACCAGCGGACCAAGGGCTATTCCCAGTGCTGACCAAGGCCCCCGGCCACGTACCCGGTTTCACCGCTAGCATCCACAGGTGCCATCGACGACCGCCGCGCACGGCTCCCACCAGCGCCCGAACGTGCTCCGGGACGCCAGCTGGTCGGCGGTGATCGCCGGTTTCGTCGCGGTGGTCGTCTCGTACGCCGGGCCGTTGCTGGTGGTGCTGGAGGCCGCCCGGGCGGCCGGATTGTCGGCGCAGCTGACCGCCTCCTGGGTGTGGGCGATCTCGGTCGGGTCCGGATTGTGCTGCCTGGCGCTCTCCTGGGCGACCCGGCAACCGGTCATGGTCGCCTGGTCGATCCCGGGCGCCGCCCTGTTGATCGCCGTCCTGCCCGGTTACGTCGCACAGAACCGGTTGGGTGAGGTGATCGGCGCCTATCTGGTCGTCGGCGTACTCTCCGCGCTGCTCGGCGTCACCGGATTGTTCGGCCGACTGATCGCCGCGATCCCGCGGCCGATCACCGCAGCGGTGCTCGCCGGCGTCCTGTTCCCGTTCGCGATCAAGGTGGCGAACGCGGTGATCGCGGCGCCGTTGGTCGCCGGTGGGCTGCTGCTCGGTTACCTGCTGGGCCGTCGATTCCTGCCGCGGTACGCGGTGTTCGTGGCGATGGCGATCGGGGCAGTCCTCGCGGTGGCCAGTGGGTCGACGCAGGCGCTCGAGGTCCGGTTCGCGCTGACCACCCCGGTCTGGATCACTCCGGCGTTCTCGCTGGATGCGGTCCTCGGGCTCGGCATCCCGTTGCTGATCGTCACCGCGGCCGGGCAGAACGCGCCCGGGCTGATCGTGATGCACACCTCCGGTTACGAGGCGAACGACCGGCTGCTGCTCGGCAGCTGCGGGGTGGCCTCGGCGATCTTCGCACCGTTCGCCTGCCATGCGCTGAATCTGGCGGCGGTGACGGCGGCGATCGCGACCAGCCGGGAATCCCATCCCGATCACGACCGGCGCTATGTGGCCGGGATGTCGTGCGGGGTTTTCTACATCATCGGTGGTTTCCTGGCGACCTTCATCGTCTCGCTGTTCTCGGCGATCCCGGCGGGCATGATCACCGCGCTGGCGGGCGTCGCCCTGCTCGCACCGCTGCAGAACTCGCTGTTCGACTCGATGCATGAGGGTCCGCACCACCGGTCGGTGATCGAGGCGGCGCTGATCACCCTGGCGGTGACGCTGTCGGGGATCCAGCCGTTCGGAGTGGTGTCCGCGTTCTGGGGGCTGCTGGCCGGGGTGGCGGCGTACGCCCTGCTGCGCCCGCACGACCACCGGCGCCGGACACAGCGAACGGGCGCCACCGGGCCCGAAGGCACCGGCGGCCGACCCGTTCGGTGAGTGGCGCCGCTCAGCTCAGCGCGGCGGAGGCGGAGTCGTAGTCGGGCTCCTGGCCGATCTCGGGCACCAGTTCGCTGTAGGTGACGTTGCCCTGCTCGTCGAGCACGACGACCGAGCGCGCGAGCAGACCCTGCAGCGGGCCGTCGGTCATCGTCACGCCGTAGTCGGAGCCGAAGCTGGACCGGAAGACCGATCCGGTGACCACGTTCTCGATGCCCTCGGCGCCGCAGAACCGGCCCAGCGCGAACGGCAGATCCGCCGAGACGCAGAGCACCTTGGTGTTGTCGAACCCGGCAGCGAGTTCGTTGAACTTCCGCACGCTCTGTGCGCAGGTCGGGGTATCGACGCTCGGGAAGATGTTGAGCACCAGCCGGGAGCCGGTGAAGTCGCTCAGCTTGACCTCCGAGAGGTCCTGGCCGGTGACGGTGAAGTCGGGTGCCGCCTGGCCCTGGGCCGGCAGGTCACCCACGGTGTTGACGGGATTTCCCTTGAAAGCAGTAGTCGCCATGGCCCATGTCTAGCACGCTTCCGGCAACCCGACGCGCGGGGCCGTCTGCTGATCGGGGCGTCAGCCGAAGCGGACCCGGTTGCGCTCCCTGGCCTTGGCCGCCTCGACCTCCCGGTCCTTCGGCGGGGCGGTGGTGACGAGGGTGTCGAGCAGCCGTTGGGTGGCTTCGGTGACCTCGGCGACGGCCCGGTCGAAGGCGTCCTGGTTGGCCTGGGACGGCTTGGTGGACCCGCTGATCTTGCGGACGTACTGCAGCGCGGCCGCCTGCACCTCGTCATCGGTGGCGGGCGGGGCGAAGTTGTGCAGGGTGCGGATGTTGCGACACATGGTTCCTCCGATCGGTACGCCCCCAGTCAAGCGCACGGCACCGATTGGTCAAGGGCTGCGAGATCGCCGGCTCGGCCCGAACGCTGGGACATGCAGTAGTCAGAATTGACCGGTTGGCAACCCCAGTCAGAGCGGGTTTGATCATGGAACTCGGCACCTACTGCATGTCCCAGCGTTCGACCGCAGAGGCGGAGCGACTCCCCGAGCAACCCGACCCGGCTCAGCGGCTGGCCAGTTCGCTCTCGGGCTCGCTCGCCGGCTGGGGATTCCTGCGGTGCTTGCCGATGGCGACCACCACGGCCACGACCCAGAGGACGGCGACCGCGATCAGGGCCACGGTGCTGGTGGCGCCCTCGATGTCGAAGGCCTTCAGCAGGGTACGCAGGTTGGTCAGCAGGATCAGCCCGCCGACGGCGGTGCCGAGCACCCGCGCCGGCAGCTTGCTGACCAGCATGGCGGCGATCGGTGCGGCGATCAGGCCGCCGATGAGCAGGGCGGCGACGAAGCCCAGGTTGATGCCTGCGGTGCCCAGTCCGATCAGGAAACCGAGACTGGCCGAGGCCGAGACCAGGAACTCCGAGGTGTCCACCGAGCCGACGACGGTGCGCGGCGCGGTCTTGCCGGCGCTGAGCAGCGAGGTGGTGGTGACCGGTCCCCAGCCGCCGCCACCGGTCGCGTCCACGAAACCTCCGACGACACCCAGCGGGGCCAGGAAGCGGCCCCGGTGCGGCGACACCCGGGCCCGGGACTGGGCCGGCGGCCGCAGCGCGAAGCGGACCAGGATGTAGAGGCCGAGCAGACCCAGGATGATCGCCATCACCGGTTCCGCACCCTCGGTGGAGAGCTTGGACAAGAAGGTGGCGCCCGCGAAGGCGCCGACGGCGCCGGGTACGCCGAGGCGCAGCACCAGCTTCCAGTCGGTGTTGCCGAGCTTGTGGTGGGACACACCCGAGGCGATGTTGGTGCCCATCTCGGCCAGATGCACCGACGCCGACGCGGCCGCCGGCGAGAGCCCGGCGATCAGCAGCAGGGTGGTCGAGGTGACGCCGTAACCCATCCCGAGGGCACCGTCGATGAGCTGGGCGCCGAGCCCGACCAGGCCGACGACGATCAGCTTCTTCATGCGGTTTCTCCTTGCGGGGTGAGGATTGCGGGGATGTCGGCACCCCGGCCATCGGGGTACGCCTCGGACCAGTCGGGTCCGAGCCGGACCACCTCGCCGATCACCACCACCGCCGGGGAGGTGACCCCGCGCGCGCTGGCGGATTCGGCGATCCGGTCCAACGGGGCGACGGTGACGCGCTGCTGCGGCGTACACCCCCGTTCGACGATCGCGACCGGGCAGTCGGCGGCGCGGCCACCGGCGATCAGCGTCCGAGCGGTCCGCGCCAGGCCCTTGACGCCCATCAGCACGACGACGGTGTGATCGCTGCGGCTCGGCACCTCGGCCAACTCCTCGTGACCGGTGACCACGGTGAAGCCCCGCGAGACCCCGCGGCTGGTGACCGGGATCCCAGCAGCGGCCGGAACGGCAATGGCGGAAGAGATTCCGGGCACCACCTCGACGCGTACGCCGGCCGCCTGGCAGGCGGCACGCTCCTCCTCGCCGCGGCCGAGCACGAACGGATCACCGCCCTTCAGCCGGACCACGCCCTTGCCCTGTTGGGCATGCTCGACCAGCAGCGCATTGATCTCGTGCTGTGGCACCGGATGATGACCCGGGGTCTTGCCGACGTCGATCACCTCGACCTCGTCGGGCAGATCGGCCAGCACACCGTGCGGGGCGAGCCGGTCGACGACGACGACATCGGCGGTGGCTAGCAGCTGCACCCCGCGCCGGGTCAGCAGGCCGTCGTCACCGGGTCCACCGCCGACCAGCGCCACCCAACCCGGGTGCTCGCGCTGCGGGCGGAGATCGCCGGGATCGCTGGCGAGCTGGCCGGCGATCCGGTTGCGGATCGCGACCGAACGGCGTGGGTCGGCCGAGCTGACGGCGAGCTGGACGCGGGTATCGGGCAGCTCGACGCTGGTATGGGCCGGCACACTGGCCGTGCCGGTCCGATGCGCGCCGGCGGCGACACAGAAGATCCGGTGCTCCTCGGCGAGCCGGGCCACCCGGGCATCGACGACCTGGTCACCGGTGGCGACATGCACCAGCCACGCACCATCCAGGTCGTTGTCGCGGAATTCCCTTGCCTGCCAGCCGATCCGCTCCCCCAGCTCAGCGAGTTCGGGGCACAGTTCGGGGGCGACGAGGTCGACGCGCGCACCCGCGGCGAGCAGATCCCGGACCCGGCGGGCAGCGATCCGCCCGCCACCGACCACCAGCACCCGGCGGCCGCGCAGCTCCAGCGAGAGCGGGAACATCAGATCACCCAGTCGGCGTCGCTGCGCTGCTCGGCGCGCGCCCCGGTGACCATGCCGGCGGCCAGCGTCTGCCCGCTGTCGGCGTCCACCAGCAGGAAGGAGCCGGTACGCCGGGACCGGGCATAGGGCTCGGCGGCGATCTCACCGGCGAGCCGGATCTTCACCCGGCCGATGTCGTTCAGCTCCAGCGACTCCCCCGGTTCGCTGGTCAGCGTGTCCAGATCCAGGCGCCCGTCGATCTCGCGGACCTGGGCGCGGACGGTCCGGGTGGTGTGCTTGAGGAGCACCTTCGCCCCCGCCCGCAGCGGCCGCTCGTTCAACCAGCACACGAAAGCGTCGAGCTCCTTGGCCGGTACCGGGGCGTCCTCGGCGGCCGCGATCAGATCGCCGCGGGCCAGGTCGATGTCGTCGGAGAGCCGCAGCGTGACCGACTCCCCCGCGAACGCTTCGGAGCGGCTGCCGTCGGCGGTGTCGATCCCCTCGACCCGGACACCGCGTCCGGACGGCAGGGCCACCACCTCGTCGCCGACCCGCACCACACCGGATGCGACCTGCCCGGCGTACCCGCGGTATTCGACGAACTCCGGTGACAGCGCCGCCGCCTGCGGACGCAGCACATACTGCACCGGGAAGCGGAACGCCTCGGTCTCCGGGTGGTCGGCGGTGGGCAGCTCCTCGAGCAGTTCCAGCAGCGCCGGGCCGTGATACCAGGGGGTGTTCGCCGAGTGGTCGACGACATTGTCCCCGAGCAGTGCGGAGACCGGGATCACGGTCAGCGCAGGGATTCCGAGGTCCTCGGCGAGCTCACGGATCTGGGCGTCCACCTGGTCGAAGGCCGCGGAATCGAAGCCGACCAGGTCGATCTTGTTCACCGCGACGATCACCTGCGGCACCCGCAGCAGGCCCGCGACGGCCAGGTGCCGCCGGGTCTGCTCGAGCACCCCGTGCCGGACATCGACCAGCAGCACGATCGCATCCGCGGTCGAGGAACCGGTGACGGTGTTGCGGGTGTACTGCACATGGCCCGGGCAGTCCGCCAGCACGAAGGAGCGCCGCGCGGTGGCGAAATAGCGGTAGGCCACGTCGATGGTGATGCCCTGCTCCCGTTCGGCCCGCAGGCCGTCGGTGAGCAGTGCCAGGTCCGGGCCTGCCAGGCCGCGGGACCGGCTGACCCGCTCGACGGCGTCGAGCTGGTCGGCGAGGATCGACTTGGAGTCGTGCAGCAGTCGGCCCACCAGCGTGGACTTGCCGTCATCGACCGAGCCGGCGGTGGCGAGCCGCAGCAGCGTCGGCGTCTCCTGGGTGGTCGTGCTCATCAGAAGTAGCCTTCCTTCTTGCGGTCTTCCATCGCGGCCTCGGTGAGCCGGTCGTCGGCGCGGGTCGCGCCCCGTTCGGTGACCCGGGTGGCGGCCACCTCGGCGACCACCGCGGCGACATTGGCGGCGTCGGAACGGACCGCCCCGGTGCAGGACATGTCGCCGACGGTGCGGTAGCGGACCGTCTCGGTGGTCACCGTCTCGTCCTCGCGCGGCTGGCTGAACTCACCGACCGCGAGCAGCATCCCGTCGCGGGAGAAGACCTCACGCTGGTGGGCGTAGTAGAGGGTGGGCAGCTCGATCTGCTCCCGCTCGATGTAGCGCCAGACATCGAGTTCGGTCCAGTTGGACAGCGGGAAGACCCGCACGTGCTCACCGGCGCGATGCCTGGTGTTGTAGAGATTCCACAGCTCGGGCCGCTGGTTCCGCGGGTCCCACTGGCCGAAGTCGTCGCGCAGGCTGACGATCCGCTCCTTGGCGCGGGCCTTCTCCTCGTCGCGGCGGCCGCCGCCGTAGACGGCGTCGTAGCGGCCCTTCTCGATCGCCTCCAGCAGCGGCTGGGTCTGCAGCGGGTTGCGGGTGCCGTCGGGGCGCTCGGTCAGCCGGCCGTCGTCGATCCACTCCTGCACCGAGGCGACCTCGAGCCGGACGCCGAGGCGGCGTACGGTCTCGTCGCGGAAGTCGAGCACCTCGGCGAAGTTGTGCCCGGTGTCGACGTGCAGCACCGGGAACGGGATCGGTGCGGGCCAGAAGGCCTTGCTGGCCAGGTGCAGCATCACCACCGAGTCCTTGCCGCCGGAGAAGAGCAGCACCGGCCGCTCGGTCTCCGCGGTGACCTCGCGGAAGATGTGGATGGCCTCGCTCTCCAGTGCCGAGAGCTGGTCCAGCCGGCGGCCGGTGTCGGCCGGCGCGCTGGTGTCGGCCGGCGCGCTGGTGCCGGTCTGCACGGGCTGGGTGTCGGTCGCGATCTCAGTGCTCACAGGTGAATCCCACATTCTGTCTTGGTGAGTCCGGCCCAGCGGCCGGCTCGGGGGTCCTCGCCGGGGGCGACGCGGCGGGTGCAGGGGGCGCAGCCGATCGACGGGTAGCCGTCGGCCAGCAGGGGGTTGATCGGCACCACATTGGCCTCGGCGTAGTCGAACAGCTGGTCGAAGCTCCATCCGGCAAGGGGATTCAGCTTGACCATCTGGTGGCGTGCGTCCCATTCGACGTGCTGGGTGTTGGCGCGCAGCGCGTTGTCCTCGCGGCGGACGCCGGTGACCCAGGCGTGGTACCCGGCGAGCGCCGCATTGAGCGGTTCGACCTTGCGCATGCCGCAGCACAGCCCGGGATCGCGGTCGTGCAGCTTCGCGCCGAACTGGGCGTCCTGCTCGGCCACGGTCAGCTTCGGGGTGACATCGACCAGGGTGATCGGCAGCGCCGCCGCAAGTTCATCGCGGGTCGCGTAGGTCTCGTCGAAGTGGTAGCCGGTGTCCAGGAACAGCACGTCGACCCCGGGGACGACGGTCGAGGCCAGGTGCGCGAGCACCGTGTCGCCGGCCATCGAGCAGGCCACCGCCAGTGACCGGCCGAAGTTCTCCCCGGCCCAGGCCAGCACCTCCTCGGCACTGGCGTCGGCGAGGTCGGCGGCGCCCTGTTCGGCCAGCCTCTGCAGTTCGGCGGCCTCCTCGGGATCCCTGCTCTGCTGGGATTCGCCACCGGGGCCGTTCATCAGGTCGACACTCATGCCACTGCCTCCTCATCAGCCCGGTGCGCCCAGGCGGCGAAGGTCTCACCGTCGGCGCGGTCGGTGTGCCAGCGGCGCACCACCCGCTCGATGTAGTCGGTGAGGTCAGCGGCGGTGACCTTGAGTCCCCGGACGGTACGCCCCAGCTCCCCGGCTTCCCGGTCTGCGGTGACCAGGCCACCACCGAGGTGCACCTGGAAGCCGAACTCCTCACCGGCGATCAGCTGGCCCTTGAGCCCGATGTCGGCGACCTGGATGCGGGCGCAGGAGTTCTGGCAGCCGTTGATGTTGATCGACAGCGGTTCGGTCAGCTCCAGGTCGGCCAGTCGGCGCTCCAGCTCGTCGATCACGTCGGCGGCCAGTCCCTTGGTCTCGACGAAGGCGAGCTTGCAGTATTCGATGCCGGTGCAGGCCATCGTGCCGCGCCGGAAGACGCTCGGGCGGGCGTACAGGCCGATCTCGGCGAGCTGGTCGACCAGCGTCTCGGCCTTGTCCGGTTCGACGTCGAGGATCAGGATCTTCTGGTGCGGGGTGAAGCGGATCCGCCCCGAACCCGCCTGCTCGGCCAGGTCGGCGACCTTGTCGAGCAGGGTGCCGGAGGCCCGGCCCACCGTCGGTGCCACGCCTACCCAGACCCGGCCGTCGCGCTGCTCGTTGACACCCAGGTGGTCGGCGCCGGCACGCGCCGGCGCCGGTGCCGGCCCATCGGGCAGCTTTCGCTGCAGGTATTCGGTTTCCAGCACCTCGCGGAACTTCGCCACACCCCAGTCACCGATCAGGAACTTGAGCCGGGCGCGGGTCCGCTGGCGGCGATAGCCGTAGTCGCGGAAGATGCTCACCACACCGGCCCACACCTCGGCGGCCTCCTCCGGGCGGACGAACACCCCGACCCGCTCCGCCAGCCGCGGCACGGTGGAGAGACCGCCACCCACCCAGAGGTCGTAACCGGCCCCGAACTCGGGGTGTTCGACACCGACCAGGGAGATGTCGTTGATCTCGTGCACTACGTCCAGGCTCGGGTGGCCGGTGACCGCGCTCTTGAACTTGCGCGGCAGGTTCGAGTATTCGGGCTGGTTCAGGTAGCGGGACCTGATCTCCTGGATCACCGGGGTCGGGTCGATGATCTCGTCGGCCGCGATCCCGGCGACCGGGCTGCCGAGGATCACCCGCGGGGTGTCACCGCAGGCCTCGACGGTGTCCATCCCGGCCTCATCGAGCCGCCGCCAGATCTCGGGCACGTCCTCGACGCGAATCCAGTGGTACTGGAGATTCTGGCGATCGGAGATGTCGCCGGTGTCGCGGGCGAACTCCCGGGAGATGCCGGCCAGCACCCGCAGCTGGTCGGTGGTGATCGCGCCGCCGTCGAGGCGGACCCGCATCATGAAGTACTTGTCGGACAGCTCGTCGGCCTCCAGCTTGGAGGTCCGGCCGCCGTCGATGCCCTGCTTGCGCTGGGTGTAGAGCCCCCACCAGCGGAACCGGCCGTGCAGGTCGTCGCTGGGGATCGAGTCGAAGCCGTTCACCGAATAGTCGTCGATGATCCGCTGGCGCACGTTCAGCCCGTTGTCCGCGGCCTTGAACTCCTCGTTGTGGTTCAGCGGCGCCTTCCCGTCGACGGCCCATTGGCCCTGGGGCTTGCTGGCGGCGCGCGAGGGGCGGGCAGCGTTGGTGGTCGAAGTCATCTCGTTCCAATCACGGTGTGCGTGCAGGTACGCCGAATGGCGCGGGCGGGAGGGGGTGCGGTGCCGAACGAGCGGCACGGGCCGGCGCAGGCCGCCGGCCGGCAGGCGTCAGGAGTTCCGGCGCCCGGTCACGAACACATCAGGTTGCTGGCCACGAGAAGCAGGTCAACGTGGCGGCGTACCACGAACGGCACATCCCTCAATGTCATATAGGAGACCTTAATGGCTCCATTGGCGATACCCGAAATCCGTTCCGGATGATGGACCGGGTGCGGCGGGCGAGGGTCAGCGGCCGGGCCAGGTGCGGATCAGGCGGGACTGGTCGGTGGTGGCGAGCACGATCCGGTCGTCCTGGGCGAGCCACTGCACCGGTACCCGGGCACCGCGGTCCCCCAGCCGGGTGGCGCGCACGTCGAGTTCCAGGGAGCGGGGCTCGGCCCCGGGGTCGTCCGCGAGCAGCGAGGCGCGGTTGCCGCGGCCGAGTTCGATGGCCGCCGGGCGCCACGGGCCGGCCTGCAGCACCGTGCGCAGCCGTTGGTACGCCACCAGGCCGAGTACGCCACCGGCCAGGCAGCCACCGGCCAGGCCGGCGCCGACGACCAGCACCGGCAGCCCCCAGACCTGCTCCAACCCGCCGCGCAGCACCAGCAGCACACAGCCGACGGCCGCCAGCACGCCGACGATCAACGCGATGATCGGCAGCACCCGACGGGCATTGGCCAGCTTTCGCACCCAGGGCTGCTGCCAGGCCGACAGCTCGACGGGATCGTCACCGTCCCCGGGGCGGGGCGCCGCGGCGGCCGGCAGCACGGTGGTGCTCGGGGAGGCGGGCGAGGCGGCGCGGGCGGCCGTGGCCCCCATCACCGTCGTCTGCGGTGAGACCGGTGACCCGGGCCCGGCAGCGGCAGCCGCCTCGGTGGGCTGGAGCACGGCGGTGTCCGGGGAGGCCGCGGACGCCGGATCCTCGGGCGGCAGCGCCCGATGCGGGCGTACCGGCTCGGCGGTCTCGGATCGCTCCTCGACGTCGGGGAGCGCCCGGGCCGGATGGGGATCGTCGTCGGCGGGCCGCTGGCTCATGCCCCCAGCATGCCCGAGGCCCGGCTCGCGGTGGTGCCGACCCGCCCGACAACCGGGCCTGCACCCCCGAACGCCTCGGTCCGTGGTCGCATCGCATCCGCTCGGGCGTACCACCGCCGTCTGTTTCTGCGCGCCCACGCGCGCGGGCGTTGATCCGGCCCGGTTTCGGTGGCACCGTGGACGGTTCTGAAGCGCTCGACAGTGACGTGGGCCAGCAACGACGTCCCGAAAGAGCAGCACCGATGACCCACAGCACGCTGATGCATGCCGTCCCGGCACGCCTCCGCCGCCGCGACCGCAGCCGCCGGCCGCTGACCGCTCGACTCCGCGGCCTGGGGGTCCGCTACCTCGACTGGGCCTGGCCCGGGCATCCGAAGACCCTGCGGGAGGCCCCGCTGCGGATCTATCCGACCGCGGTGCACCTGCTCCGGTTGACCACCGGGGCCGTGCTCTCCTATCTGATCACCCTGGTCGTGACCACCGGGCCGATCGACCTGACCGGGTCGCTGACCGCCCTGCTGGTGCTGCAGGCCTCCACCTACACCACCCTGCAGATGGGCGCGGTCCGGATCGGCGCGGTGCTCACCGGGGTCGGAGTGGCCCTGGCGGTGACCACCTGGGTCGGGCTCACCTGGTGGAGCCTGGCGCTCGCGATCGGCAGCGCGCTGATCCTGGGCCGGGTCTTCCGGCTGGGTCCGCAGGCGCTCGAGGCGCCGATCAGCGCGATGCTGATCCTGGCCACCGCGGGGCAGCAGATCGCCGTCGAGACCCGGGTGGTGACGACCCTGGTCGGTGCCGGCATCGGGATCGCGTTCGCGGTGCTGCTGCCGCCGCCGGTACCGACCCGGGTCGCCGCGCATGCGGTACGCCGGGTGGCGGCGGTGCAGGCGACGCTGTTGCGCCGCGCCGGGGAGGCGATCGCCGATCATCCGCTGCGCCGCAGCGAGGTGACCGGCTGGCTGGACCAGTCGCTGCAGGTCGGTGAACAGCTCGGCCGGGCCTCCCAGCAGGTCGGTGACCTGACCGACGCCCGGCGCTTCAATCCGCGGGCCATCGGCACCGCCGACCTCTCCCCGGTGCTGCGCTCCGGACTGGACATCCTGGAACGCAGCCAGGTGGCACTGCGCACCCTGTTCTGGGTGATGGAGCGCGAGGCACCGGGCGGTCCCCGCGACCGCAGCGGTTACCTCGACGACGACCTCCGCGAGGCCTTCGCGGTGGTGCTGAACGATGTGGCCGACTGCCTGGACGCCTTCGGTGACCTGGTGCACGCCGAGGCCAACGGCCAGGCCGAGCAGGTGCACGACTCGTTGGCGTACACCATCGAAACGCTGCGCGAGACCCGCGCCCGGTTGACCGAGCTGATGCTGGTCGACCCGCACGACGACGCCGACGGCTGGCTGCTCCGCGGCACCGTGCTGCACAGCATCGAGGCGATGCTGGAGCTGCTCGACCCGGTCGCGCGGGCCGCCGACCGCGCCCAGTGGCAGGCCGAGCAGGCGGGCCGGATCATCGGCGGGGACACCCTGCTGAACCGGGACACGCTGGCCGCGCTGCGCACCGGCCGGGTGCGTACCCGACCCCGACGAGTCCCCCATCCCGACCCTGAAAACGGCGCCGACCAGCCCGCGTGACCACCCACCCACGTAGGCTCGGTACATGCTCTCCGACCTGCTGAAGACCCTTCGCCCGAAGCTCCCCGGACAGCCGCTGCTGCTGGAGCTGGACCTGCCACGCGGGGTGGTCAGTACCCCCGCCGACAACCCGCTGCAGGCCCTGCGCACCCGGCAGGCCGCGACGATGCGGGAGATCCGTGACGGCCTGCGGCGCGGCGCGAAGGACTCCGATGTCGCCGGCCTGGTGGTGCACATCGGCGCCAGCACCCTGACCAGCGATCAGCTCGACGAGCTCGCCGAGCTGATCGTCGAGTTCGGCCGGAGCAAGCCGACCATCGCGTGGAGCGAGACCTTCGGCGAGTTCGGCAACGGCATGCTCGGCTACCGGCTGGCGACCGCGGCCAAGGAGATCTGGGTGCAGCCCTCCGGAGCGGTCGGCCTGCACGGCGTGCAGCTGGACATCCTGCTGCTCCGCGGCGGCCTGGAGAAGCTCGGCATCGATCCCGAGTTCGGCCAGCGCAAGGAGTTCAAGACCGCGGCCGACCAGTTCGCCGCCACCGAGGTCACCGAGGCCAACCGGGAGATGATGCAGGGCATCGCCGACTCGATCCTCGACGACACCGTGCGGATCGTCGCCGAACGCCGCAACCTGGACCCGGAAGCCGTCCGGCTGGCGGTCGACAACTCCCCGCTCACCGCGCACGACGCCCAGCAGGCCAAGCTCGTCGACCGGATCGGCTACCGGGATCAGGTGTACGCCGAGCTGCGCCGCCGCTACGGCAAGCAGAAGCCGGCGGCCAACCGCAGCGTCGACGGAGTCAATCAGGACGAGCCAGAGCTGGCCCTGCAGTACGCCAACCGCTACGCCCGGCACGCGGGCGGGCCGCTGCAGAACTTCGAGCAGCTGCTGAACAAGAACAAGCCCTCGATCGGCGTGGTCACCCTGCACGGCGCGATCGTGTCCGGGATCAGCCAGCCCGGTGCGAACCGGGCCGGTTCCGACACCGTCAGCGCCCACCTCCGCGAGGCCGGCCGCGACGACTCGGTGAAGGCCGTGGTGCTGCGCATCGACTCCCCCGGTGGCTCCTACGTCGCCTCCGACCTGATCCGCCGGGAGGTGCAGCGGCTCCGCGAATCGGGCAAGCCGGTGGTCGCCTCGATGGGCCAGGTCGCCGCCTCGGGTGGCTACTTCGCCGCGATGGGCTGCGACACCATCGTCGCCAACCCGACCACCCTGACCGGTTCGATCGGCGTCCTCGCCGGCAAGTTCGTCACCCAGGGCCTGTTCGACAAGATCGGGGTGATCCGCGAGCAGATCATCGCCGGTGCCAACGCCGGCATGATGGGCGGCGCCGAGCCGTTCAGCGAGCGGCAGTGGGAGAAGCTCGACGCCTGGCTGGATGAGGTGTACGCCGACTTCACCAGCAAGGCGGCCGCCGACCGCGGGATGCCGCTGGAGCAGCTCGAACCGCTGGCCCGCGGTCGGGTCTGGACCGGTTCGGCCGCCCAGCAGCGGGGCCTGGTGGACACCCTCGGTGGGATGGGCACCGCCCTCGACGAGGCCGCCCGGCGCTCCGGTCACGAGCGCGACGACCTCACCCTGCGTGGGGTGCCGGTGCTGCCGTGGCTGGATCAGGTGCGGCCCCCGGAGTCCAGCGAATCCTTCGGCATCGGCGCCCAGTCCGAGCCGCTGTTCCCCGGCGGCCTGCTCACCGGTGGCCCGGAGGCCCGGCTCGCCGCCCTGGCCCGGCTCGCCGGGTTGCCGCAGCCGGCCGGTGTGCTCGCCCTGCCCTGGCAGGTACGGATCGGTTGAAGCGGCCCACCCCCGGTGGGACGCTGGATCCATGGGGGACGCCGGGTCGGCCGCTGAGCTGGTCGCCGGGCTGCGGCGCGGTTTCGCCACCGGCCGCAGCCTGGAGCTGGACTGGCGCCAGGCGCAGCTGACCGGGTTGCGGCGGCTGCTCACCGAGCAGGCCGATGCGTTCACCGAAGCGGTGCGCGCCGATGTCGGCAAGCCGGCGACCGAGGTCCGCGCCTTCGAGCTGCAGCTGCTGGTCAATGAGATCGACCACGTGCTGGCCAATCTGGCGGGCTGGTTGGTGCCGCGCCGGGTCGGCGTACCGCTGAACGCGCAACCGGCCAGTGCCGAGGTGCACCCCCAGCCCAAGGGCGTGGTGCTGGTGCTCAGCCCCTGGAACTATCCCCTGCTGCTGCTGTTCTCCCCCGCGATCGGTGCGCTGGCCGCGGGCAATGCGGTGCTGCTCAAACCGAGCGAGCTGGCGCCGCGGACCGCGGCGCTGGTCGCCGAGCTGGTACCCGGTCATCTCGATCCGGAGCTCGTCGCGGTCCGCACCGGCGGGGTGGCCGAGGCCACCGAACTGCTGCGGGAGCGCTTCGACCACATCCTGTTCACCGGATCGGCCGAGGTCGGCAAGGTGGTGCTGCGGGCCGCCGCGGAGCAGCTCACCCCGGTCACCCTCGAGCTCGGCGGGAAGTCCCCGGCCTTCGTCGACGAGCACACCGATCTGCGGGTGGCCGCCCGCCGGATCGCCTGGGCGAAGTTCACCAACGCCGGCCAGACCTGCGTCAGCCCCGACCATGTGCTGGTCACCCCGGGTGCGCGGGAGGAGTTGGTGCGCGAGTTGGCGGCCGCCATCGAATCCTTCTACGGCACCGATCCCCGCCGCTCCACCGACTACGGCCGGCTCGTCGATGACCGGCATTTCCAACGGGTGGAGGCATTCCTCGGCGATGGCCGGGTGGTCATCGGCGGTGCCAGCGATGCCGACGCACGCTATCTGGCACCCACCGTGCTGGTCGATGTGGACAGCGACGCGCCGGTGATGACCGAGGAGATCTTCGGGCCCGTGCTGCCGGTGCTCGAGGTGCCCGATGCCGAGGCGGCGCTGGACTTCATCGCCGCCCGGCCGCATCCACTGGCGCTGTATCTCTTCTCCGGTGACCCCGACACCCGGGAGGCGTTCCAGCGGCGCAGCCACTCGGGTGCGCTGGTGCTGGATGCGGCCATGCTGCATCTGGCGGTGCCGGGCCTGCCGTTCGGCGGGATCGGTGATTCCGGGATGGGCAACTATCACGGCCGGGCCTCGATCGACACCTTCTCGCACCAGCGCTCGGTGCTCAGCAAACCGACGCGCCCCGACACCCTGGAGCTGGTCTATCCCCCGGTGACCGGGTGGCGCCGCGCCCTGATGAAGCTGACCCGGCTCACCCGTTGACCGAACTCATCCGCTGACAGAATTCATCCGCTTACCGGGCGGCGCATCGGGCGGTGCGGGATGCCGTCCTCGAGGAACTCCGCACCGTCGCCGCGGAAACCGAATCGTTCGTACCAGCCGACGAGCTGCACCTGGGCGTTCAGCACCACCTCGGCCCGATCGCCGATCAGGTGCAGACATTCGCGCATCAGCTCCGCCGCCAACCCGCGTCCGCGGGCGGCCGGCGCGGTCACCACCCGCCCGATCCGGCGTACCCCGTCGTCCTCGGTGAGCACCCGCAGACTCGCCAGCACCGCGCCATCGTCGTCGGTGTACCAGAGCCAGCGGCAGTCCGGCTCCAGATCGCGGCCGTCCAGCTCCGGATAGGGGCAGTCCTGTTCGACCACGAAGACCGCCTCCCGCAACCGCAGCACCGCGTACGCCTCGGCGAACGCCAGGTCGGTCGGTACCGCGACCCGCAATCGGGCACTCGGTGGCATCGGGGCTCCTGTCTCGGTGATTGCGGCGATCCTAACCAGCGGTGGTCGCCAAATCGTTACCGCGCCGAACCCGATACCTGTTCCACCCCAGCGCCGCGGGGTAATACCTTGACGGGAGTTTGTGACCTGAAAGGGACCTCAGATGAGTACCAGTGTCAACGATGACGCAGTGGCCCAGGGAGACGGGCCGCACAAGCTGCGTACCGACCCGGATCTGCCTCCGGTCGGAGTGATCGAAGCGAAGGGCTCCTCACCGATCAACAAGGTGACCTTCGTGATCATCGGCGTGCTCTGCGCGATCGGTTGGACGATGATCGCGATCGTCCGCGGCGAGCGGGTGAACGCGCTGTGGTTCGTGCTGGCCGCGGTCGGCAGCTATCTGCTCGCGCTGCGCTTCTACGCCAGGCTGATCGAGAACAAGATCATCAAGCCCGATGATCGCCGCGCCACCCCGGCGGAGGAGTTCAGCAACGGCAAGGACTTCATGCCGACCGACCGGCGGGTGCTGTTCGGGCACCACTTCGCGGCGATCTCCGGCGCCGGACCGCTGGTCGGCCCGGTGCTCGCCGCGCAGATGGGTTATCTGCCCGGCACCATCTGGATCATCGTCGGTGTCGTGCTCGCCGGTGGTGTGCAGGACTACATGGTGCTGGCGCTGTCCACCCGGCGGAAGGGGCGGTCGCTCGGCCAGATGGCCCGCGACGAGCTCGGTCCGGTCGGCGGCTGGGCCGCCATCATCGGCGTGCTGACCATCATGATCATCCTGATCGCGGTGCTCGGTGTGGTGATGATCGGTGCCATGGCGGAGAGCCCGTGGGCGGTGTTCTCGATCTCGCTGACCATTCCGATCGCGCTGTTCATGGGTGTCTATCTGCGCTACCTCAGACCGGGCAAGGTTTCCGAGGTCTCGCTGATCGGTGTGGTGCTGCTGGTGGCCGCCATCGCCGCGGGGTCGTTCGTCAACGATTCGGCGACGTGGGCGCCGATCTTCACCCTGTCCGGCACCAGTCTGGCGATCTGGCTCGCCGTCTATGGTTTCGCCGCCGCGGTGCTGCCGGTCTGGTTGCTGCTGGCTCCCCGGGACTACCTGTCCACGTTCATGAAGGTCGGCACGATCATCCTGCTGGCGGTGGCGATCCTGATCGTCGCGCCGGTGATCCAGCAGCCGGCGGTGAGCCAGTTCGCGTTCAACAGCAACGGCCCGTCCTTCGCCGGTTCGCTGTTCCCGTTCCTGTTCATCACCATCGCCTGCGGCGCACTGTCAGGATTCCACGCGCTGATCTCCTCGGGTACCACGCCGAAGCTGCTGGAGAAGGAATCGCAGGCGCGGCTGATCGGTTACGGCGGCATGCTCACCGAGTCCTTCGTCGCGGTGATGGCGATCGTGGCGGCGTCGGTCATCGACCAGCACGTCTACTTCGCGATGAATGCCTCGGCCGGCCTGACCGGGGGTACGCCGGAGTCGGCTGCGGCGTACACGAACGGACTGGGTCTGCTCGCACCGGGTGGCCAACCGCTGCCGCCGATCGATCCGGCGTACTTCACCCAGGCGGCCCAGGACGTCGGTGAGAAGACGATCATCTCCCGGACCGGTGGTGCGCCGACGCTCGCCTTCGGGATGGCCGAGGTGCTCAACCAGATCCCGGTGATCGGGCACATCAAGGCGTTCTGGTACCACTTCGCGGTGATGTTCGAGGCGCTGTTCATCCTCACCACGATCGACGCCGGCACCCGGGTGGCCCGGTTCATGCTCTCCGACACCCTGGGCAACATCCCCGGGATGCGGAAGTTCAAGGACACCTCGTGGCGGCCGGGTGCCTGGCTGTGCACCGCGATCGTCGTGCTCGCCTGGGGTTCGCTGCTCTACATGGGTGTCACCGACCCGCTCGGCGGCATCCGGATGCTGTTCCCGCTGTTCGGCATCGCCAACCAGCTGCTGGCGGCGATCGCGCTGGCCGTGGTGTTCGCGATCGTGATGAAGAAGGGGCTGTTCAAGTGGGCCTGGATTCCCGGCATCCCACTGTTCTGGGACACCCTGGTGACGATGGTGGCGTCCTGGCAGAAGATCTTCTCCAGCAACCCGCAGATCGGCTACTGGACCCAGCACACCCAGGCCCGCGCGGCCCTGGAACGATGCGTGGCCGGCCAGCCCTGTCGCTACCAGACCGCGACCAGTCAGGAACAGCTGGAGGCGGTGATCCGCAACACCTTCGTGCAGGGCACCCTGTCGATCATCTATGCGTTGCTGGTCGCGATCGTGGTGATCGTCGCCCTGATGGTGTCGGTGAAGGCGCTGCGCAACGGCGGATTGCCGACCGATGAGTCGGAAGCGGTGCCCAGCAAGATCTTTGCTCCGAAGAGCTTCGTCCCGACGAAGCTGGAGAAAGAGGTCTACGCTGAGTGGAAGGAGGCGGGTCTGGAGCCCGCACCGGACGGAAGGGGGCACGGATGACCACCATGGTGGACATCGCACGCTCCGTACGGTGGTACGTGCACAGCGTGATGGGTGACAACGCGTACGAGAAGTACGTACGCCATCAGCAGCTCCATCACCCCGATGCCCCGATCCCCACCGAGCGTGATTTCTGGCGGCAGAAGCACGAGGACGCGGAACGCAATCCCAAGACTCGTTGCTGCTGACGACCAGCCGCAGATCGCGAGGGGCCCGGGCACCTGCCCGGGCCCCTCACCATTTCCAGACCCGACCAACCGACCAGGCACGACGATCCACGGAGACACCGATGACCGGCACCCGGACCAACCCGAGCGATACCGAGACCCCCACCCCCGCGATCGGCCCGGAGCTGGCGCGCAGCTGGCTGCTGGTGAATGCCAGCCAGCCGGACCGGTTCGCACCGGCCGTCGGCAGCGCCGCCGATGTGGTGCTGCTCGACATCGAGGATGCGGTGGCCCCCAAGGACAAGCTCAGCGCCCGCACCCAGGTGCTCGACTTCTTCGACGGCGGTGGCCGGGCCTGGGTGCGGGTCAACGGTTTCGGCACCGAATGGTGGGAGAACGACCTGCGGGAGCTGTCCCGCCGCGACGGTGTGCAGGGTGTGATGCTGGCGATGGTCGACTCCCCCGAGCACGTCACCCGGACCGCCGAACTGTTCGGCGACCGGCCGATCGTCGCGCTGGTGGAGACCGCCCGCGGTGTCCAGCACCTGGGCCAGATCGCGACCTCCGGGCACACCTTCCGACTCGCCTTCGGTCTCGGCGATTTCCGTCGTGACACAGGCTTTTCCGACGATCCGATGGCGCTCGCGTACGCCCGGTCGCAGTTCACCATCGCGGCCCGCGCGGCCGGGTTGCCCGGTCCGATCGACGGGCCGGCGGTCGGGGCGCTCGGGGTGAAGCTGGCGGATTCGGCCGGGGTCACCACCCAATTCGGGATGACCGGCAAGATCTGCCTGATGCCCGAGCAGTGCGCCACGGTGAACGAGATCCTCTCCCCCTCGGTGGAGGACATGAGCTGGGCGCTGGACTTCCTCACCGAGTTCGACGCCGACGGTGGTGAGATCCGCAACGGTTCGGATCTGCCGCGGCTCGCGCGGGCCCGCAAGATCATCGGCCTCGCCCAGGCGTACGGACTGCAGCCCCCGGCGGGTTACGACATGCACTTCCCCCCGCCCACCGACACCTACCACTGCTGAGTCCGCCGGCTGCCCCCAGCCGAAGATGTCAGGGGTTATGCACAGTCCGCGCGCCAGGGACTGTGCATAACCCCTGACAAAGTCCATCTCAGAATGTGTACAACGTGTGTTCACAGCTGGTTTGACCACCTAGGATTCCCACATATCGGTTTCCAACCCACATTGTGGGGCGAGGTGGACGGGTCAATGACGACGAACTCCGAGGCGTACGCGATCGAGCTGCACGGCTGCACACGCAGCTTCACCACTCCCGACGGCGGCACCTACGATGCCGTCCGCGACATCACCCTGCAGGTGCCGCCGGGCCGATTCGTCTCGATCGTCGGACCGACCGGTTCCGGCAAGTCGACGATTCTGAACATGGCCGCCGGCCTGCTCGCCCCCAGCCAGGGCACGGTCGAATCCTTCGGCAGCCCGGTGGCCGGGGTGAACCGCCGGGCGGCGTACATGTTCCAGCAGGACGCCCTGCTGCCCTGGAAGAGCGTCGTCGACAACGTCGCGCTGGGGCTGACGATGGCCGGTACGCCGAAACCCGAGGCGAGCGCGCGGGCCCGCGAGTGGCTGACCCGGGTCGGCCTGAAGGACTTCGGGAACCGCTACCCGCACCAGCTCTCCGGCGGCATGCGCAAACGCACCGCGGTCGCCCAGGCGTGGATCGTCGACCCCGACATCCTGTTGATGGACGAGCCGTTCTCCGCGCTCGACGTGCAGACCCGCCAGATCATGGAGAACGAGCTGCTGCAGCTGTGGTCCGACTCCGGCAAGGCGGTCGTGTTCATCACCCACGACCTGGACGAGGCGATCGCGCTCTCCGACGAGGTGGTGATCCTGGGCGCCGGCCCCGGTTCGCAGATCGTGGCCAGTTACCAGATCGACCTCCCCCGGCCGCGCGACCTGCTCGACATCCGCGACGATCCGCGCTTCGTCGAGATCCACCGCGAGATCTGGTCCCGGCTCAAGCTCGAGGTCGAGAAAACCTATGCCAGCAAGGCCCAGGAGGCATCATGACCGCCGAGAACACCGAGACCCGTCGGTCGCAGCGCGCCACCGACACGCCGGAATCCCAGGCCACCGGCCGACAGCCACGCCGGCCCCGGGAGACCCCGCAACCGGTGATGCGGTTGCTGCAACTGCTGCTCGCCGCGGTGGTGCTGGCGATCTGGGAGCTCCTGGGTCGGGCCGGGGTGATCGATGAGTTCTTCTTCCCCCTGCCCAGCGACATCTTCCTCACCATGTGGACCTGGATCTCCAGCGGCTACATCTTCCCGCACCTGTGGGTGACCATGCAGGAATCCCTGCTGGCGTTCGTGATCGGCGTCGTGCTCGGTCTGCTGCTCGGCTTCCTGCTGGCCCGGGTGCGGTTCCTGGAGCGCCTGCTCGATCCCTTCCTGCAGATGTTCAACGCGCTTCCCCGGGTGGTGCTGGCACCGATCTTCCTGCTCTGGTTCGGGCTGGGGATCTGGTCGAAGGTCGCCTTCGGTGTCACCCTGGTGTTCTTCATCGTCTTCTTCAACACCCTCGAGGGCGTCCGTTCGGTCGATCGGGTGCTGATCGACAACGCCAGGATGCTCGGTGCCAAGGAGAGCCACCTGCTGCGGCACGTGTTCATCCCCTCCGCACTGACCTGGATCTTCTCGTCCCTGCACATCAGCGTCGGCTTCGCCATCACCGGTGCGGTCGTCGGTGAGTATCTGGGCGCCTCGGCGGGTGTGGGGTACGCCATCGCCCAGGCCCAGGGCGTCTTCGACACCAAGGGCGTCTTCGCCGGGATGTTCATCCTGATGATCGTCGTGCTGTTCATCGACCTGCTGGTGAACCGGGTCGAGCGCTACCTGCTGCGCTGGCGTCCGCAGGCCCAGCAGCTCTGATCCGGCGTACCCGGGCACACCACAGACCCACCGCCAGACCCGCAGATCTTTCAACGGAGAAAGGGAAATCCCATGACTCGCAAACGACTCCTCCCAGCCGCGGCACTGCTGGCGCTGACCATCGGCCTGGCGGCCTGCGGGGCGCCGGCGTCCGCACCACCCGGGCAGAACGGCGCCCCGGCCGGTCAGGGCGGTTCCGGTGACAAGATCATCATCGGCGTCGGCGGACAGACCCTGCTCACCTACATGCCGACCACCCTCGCTGCCCAGCTCGGCTACTACAAGGAGGAGGGTCTGGATGTCGAACTGCAGGACCTCCAGGGCGGTTCCAAGGCGCTCACCGCGATGATCGGCGGCTCCACCCAGGTGACCAGCGGCTACTACGAGCACACCATCCAGATGCAGGCCAAGAACCAGTCCATCCAGGCCTTCGTCGACATGGGCGAGTCCTCCGGGGTCGCCCTGCTGGTCGCACCGAAGAACCGCGACACGATCAAGTCGGTGGCCGACCTCAAGGGCAAGAACATCGGCGTGACCTCGCCCGGGTCGTCGACCGACATGTACGTGAAATACCTGTTGAACAAGGAAGGGCTCGGCAAGGATGCCGCCTCGGTCTCCGCCATCGGCGCCGGCTCCTCGGCCGTCGCCGCGGTGGAGAACAGCCAGGTCGATGCCGCGGTGATGCTGGAGCCCGACATCACGGTGCTGAACAAGCGGGTCGGTACGCCACTGCCGATGCTCGGCGATCTGCGTACCCGCGACCAGGTCAAGGCGCTCTACGGTTCCGACACCTGGCCGTCCTCCTGCCTCTACGCCAAGACCGAGTGGCTGGAGAAGAACCCGGAGAAGGCCAAGAAACTGGCCACCGCGATCGCGAGGACCCTGCAGTGGGTGCAGACCCACTCCGGTGAGGAGATCGCCGCCCAGATGCCCGAGGCGTACGCCGGCGGCGACCGTGCCCAGTACGCGCGGGTGATCGACGAACTGAAGCTCACGATGAGCAAGGACGGCAAGTTCTCCGAGGCCGGCGTCAATGCCGTGCTCGACACCCAGCGCGTCGCCAATCCCGAGGTGGGTGACAAGAAGATCGACCTGTCCAAGACCTACACCAACGAGTACGTGAGCTGAGCGGACCCATGACCGACGCGTCGAACACCCCGTCACCGGGGCCGGTCATCGCCCCGCTGCGTGGCGTCCGGGTCCTGGAGCTGGGCAACTACATCGCGGCCCCGACCGCGGGCCGGTTGCTCGCCGACTTCGGCGCCGAGGTGATCAAGGTGGAACGCCCCGGCGGCGGGGACGAGATCCGGCGCTGGCGGTTGCTGTCTGGCCGCACCTCGTTGCTGCACCGCACGATCAACCGGAACAAGAAGTCGGTCGTCATCGATCTGCGCTCCGAGCTCGGCCGGCGCACCGTGCTCGGGTTGGTGGCCCGGGTCGATGCGGTGGTGGAGAACTTCCGGCCGGGCACCCTGGAGGCCTGGGGTCTCGGCCCGGAGGTGCTGCAGGAGGCCAATCCGGGACTCATCCTCACCCGTGTCTCGGCATATGGCCAGACCGGTCCATTGTCCAAACGGCCCGGATTCGGGTCGGTGGCGGAGGCCTTCGGCGGGTTGCGGGATCTGGTCGGCTATCCGGATCGGCCACCGGTGCGGGTCGGGGTGAGCCTGGGCGACACGATGGCCGGCATGTACGCCGCCTTCGGCACCGTGATGGCCCTCTACCAGCGCGCCACCCTGGGCCTCGGCCGAGGCGAGCAGACCCCGGTCCCGGCGAACGAACGCACGATCGACGTGGCCCTGCACGAGGCGATCTTCTCCGCGATGGAGGCGACGATCCCCGAATACAGCGCCTACGGCACCGAACGGGTCCGGATGGGCCCGCGGATCGAGGGGGTCGCACCGACCAGTGCCTACCTGTGCCGCGACGGTGCGAGCGTGGTGATCGCCGGCAACGGGGATTCCATCTTCGGTCGGTTGATGCGGGTGATCGGGCGACCGGAGCTGGCCGAGGACCCGGCCCTGGCCGACAACGAGGGGCGGGTGGTCCGCGCCGACGAACTGGACGCGGCGATCGCGGCCTGGACCGGTGAGCGGACCGCAGCCGAGGCCCTGACCGCGCTCAGCGAGGTCGGGGTGCCCGCCGGGCCGATCTACCGGGCCCGCGACATCGTCGCCGACGAGCAGTACGCCAGCCGGGACATGGTGCAGTACCTGCCGGTCAGCGACGGCGAGCAGGACCTGGGGAAGGTGGCGTTCCCCGGCATCACACCGGTGATCGGCGGGCGGTCCCTGCCGATCCGCAATCTCGGCCCCGAACTCGGTGCCGACACGGTGCCGGTGCTGCAGGAGCTGCTCGGGCTGGGTCCCGACCAGGCCGCGGCACTGGCCGGTCAACTGGCGAGTGGACAGGAGGCGGCCTGATGACCGCGAAGATCAGGGATGTCACGCTGCGCGACGGGTTGCAGCTCAGCGACGGGCAGCTGCCCACCGAGGACCGGGTACGCCTGGTCCGGGCCCTGCTGGAGCTCGGCTTCGACAGTCTCGAGATCGGGTCGATGGCCCGCCCCGACCTGGTTCCGTCGATGGCGCCATCGATGGATGTGGTCGCCGCGCTGACCCCCGAGGAGTTGGCACACTGCTGGATCTGGGTGGCGACACCGAAACAGGTCCGCCGGGCCGCCGAGGCCGGGGTGCGCGGGGTGCAGTACTGCCTCAGCGTCACCGATGAGCACAACCGCGCCAACATCGGCCGCGACACCGAGACCTCGATGGCGGCCCTTCCCGAGGCGCTGGAGATCGCCGCCGAACATGACGTTGCGGTGCAGCTGTGCCTGGCGACCTCGTTCACCTGCCCGTTCACCGGGCCCGTCGCGCCGGAACGCGTCCTGGCGTTGGTCGCCGACGCACGCGGTCAGGGTTGCAGCGATGTGGTCATCGCCGACACGCTCGGCCAGGCCAGCCCCGGTGAGGTGGCCAGCCTCACCGGCCGGGTGGTCGCCGAGGCCGGCACCCGGCCGGTCACCTTCCACGGCCATGACACCTGGGGGATGGGCGTGGCCAATGCGCTCGCCGCGATCGAGGCCGGTGCCCAGACCGTCGACGGGGCCCTCGGTGGGTTGGGCGGCTGCCCGTTCGCCCCCGGCGCCTCCGGCAACACCGCCACCGAGGATCTGGCCTTCGCGATCCGTCCCGAGGGGGTCCGGCCGGAGTCGTTCCGGTCCCTGGTGGAGCTGGGTGAGCAGGTGCTCGGCACCCTTGGTGAGGTCAGCCGTTCCCGCGCCGGTCAGGGATCCCGGTCCCGGGCCACGGCGTTCGACTGGACCTTCGCCGCCGCGTCCTGACCCGGGCCATCCCGAGAAACCGGAACCCCCAGGAGGCGGCACCGATGAGCGAGGAACGCGGCGGGCAACTGCTGGTGCTGACCAAGATCAGCCGAATTCTGGACAGCTTCTCGCTGGACCGACCGGAGCTCGGCCTGACCGAGCTCCGGCGGCGTACCGGGCTGCCCGCCTCCACCCTGCAGCGGCTGGTCGCCAGCCTGGTCGAGGAGGGGTTCCTGGATCGGGCCGGCACCGGATACCGGATCGGGGCGCGGTTGGCCTACTGGGCCGCCGGGGCGTCGGGTGGGATCGACCTGTTGGAAGTGGTCCGGCCGGTGCTGGAGGAGCTGCGCGATCTGACCGGTGAGACGGCCTGCTTCTATCAGCCCTCGGCCGATCTGCGGGTCTGCACCGCGGTCGCGGAGACCCGGCACGACCTGCGTCGGCCGATGCGGGTGGGGCAGGTGCTGCCGCTGCACGCCGGCTCGGCCGGGCGGGTGATGATGGCCTTCGACGAGCGGTTGGCGGACCGGGTGCTGTCCGGCGGCCTGGACTCGCTGACCGACCGCACGATCACCGACGGCGACACCCTGCGCGGGCTGCTCGCCGAGACCCGGGAGCTCGGGTACGCCGTCAGCAGCGGTGAGCGGGAGAGCGGTGCCACCGGGCTGAGCGCACCGGTCTTCGACGCGCATCGCGATCTGGTCGGCGCGGTCACGGTGATGGGTCCGGCCTTCCGGCTCTCCCCCGACGACTGGGTGGACCCCGTGCGCACCGCCGCCGAACGCATCACCCGGATGATCGGCGGCCGGCGAGCCCCGGTGTCACCCACGCTCATCGAGTAGCTCGGCGGCCACTGCTGCCGATTCGCGCGGTCGGATCGATCGCGCCGGTCGATCTGGATGCTCCTGTTGTCGTCTCCCCGGGCGCGGGCTGCTTGGTGGCCGGACCTGATCGGGGCACGGGCCGACTGCGCGACCCAACTCTCACTCTGCGGCTTGTATGCGGCCCGCGGTATGAGAATTGAGCCGGAGAGTGGGAACGGCAGTTCAGGGAGGACGGTCGTTTCGGTTGGGCCATGCGGAATTTGCGGCTCGATCGAGGAATCGGCCGTTCTGGTCGCCGATCGCGAATCGAGCCGCAGATTCCGAAGGCAGGCGGTCAGGCGGCCCGGCCCCGGGCCGCGGATCTCGATGCTGCCTCGCGGCCGGCGGCTGCAGTTGCGCATCGGGGCGCGACTGCAGCCGGGGCCGTACGAGCTACCCGATGAGCCGGAGCGGGAGCTTCACTCCTGGAACGGACTGGGGTCCCCGGCACCGGCACGGTCGACGGTCACCTCGTCGCCGACGAAGTTCACCACGGTGGTCGGATCGGTGCCGACATCACCGGAATCGAGCACCGCATCGACCTGGTTGCCGAGCTCCTCGTTGATCTCCCAGCCCTCGGTCATCGGCTCGGTGCGCCCGGGCAGGATCAGCGTGGAGGACATCAGCGGCTCACCGAGCGCGTCCAGCAGCGCCAGCGTGGTGCGGTGGTCGGGGATCCGCACGCCGACGGTCTTCTTCTTCGGGTGCAGCATCTGCTTGGGCACCTCTTTGGTGGCCTCCAGGATGAAGGTGTACTGCCCCGGTGTCGCGGCCTTGACCGCGCGGAACACGTCATTGTCCATCTGGACGAACTGGCCCAGTTGCGCGAAGTCCTTGCAGACAAGGGTGAAATGGTGTTTGTCGTCGAGCTGGCGGATACGTCGGATCCGGTCCAGTCCGTCCTTGTTGCCCAATCGACAGCCGAGTGCGAAACCGGAGTCGGTGGGATAGGCGACCAGGCCGCCGTCGGTGAGGATCTGCACCACCTGGCCGAGCGCGCGCGGCTGGGGATTGTCGGGGTGGACGTCGAAATACCTTGCCATGTCCGGAGTCTAGACATGCCGCCTCCGGGGCGGGCAACCCCCTACTAGAGTCGCTTCGTGAGCATCTTCGACATCGGTCTGGACCAGTTGCGTCGGCGCACCAGCATGAAGTGGCGCGCCTACCCCACCGACGTGCTGCCGATGTGGGTCGCCGAGATGGACTGCCGGCCCGCCCCCGCGGTCGCCGAGGTGCTGCATACCGCGATCGATGAGGGCGACACCGGTTACCCGATCGGCACCGACTACGAGCAGGCGTACGCCGAGTTCGCGGCCGATGTCTGGGGCTGGCGGTTCGATCCGGCCCGGCAGGCGATCATCGTGCCCGATGTGATGCAGGGCATCGTGCAGGTGCTCGATCTGCTCGGCACCCGGGGTGCGCCGGTGGTGATCAATCCCCCGGTCTACCCGCAGTTCTACAAGTACCTCGGCTGGGCCCAGCGCGAGGTGATCGAGGCTCCGCTGACCGAGGACGGCCGGATCGATCTCGCGACCCTGGAGGCCGCGTTCACCCGCAGCGACGGGCCGCGGCCGGAGGCGTACCTGCTCTGCAACCCGCACAATCCGCACGGCACCGTGCACACCCCCGAGGAGCTCACCGCGGTCCTGGAGCTGGCCAACCGGCACGGCGTGCGGATCGTCTCCGACGAGATCCACGCACCCCTGGTCGCCACGCCGGCCCGGCACACCCCGATCCTGGCGCTGCCCGGCAGCGACGAGGCGATCATCGTCACCTCGGCCTCGAAGTCGTGGAATCTGGCCGGGCTGAAGGCGGGGCTGGCGATCGGCGGGGCGGCGGTGGCCGACCGGCTGCGCACCATGCCCGATCAGGTCACCCACTCCGCCAGCCATCTGGGCATCGTCTCGCACGTCGCCGGCCTGCGGCACGGCCGGGACTGGCTGCAGCAGCTGCTGACCGAGATCGAGGCCAACAAGCGGCTGCTCGGTGAGCTGCTCGCCGATCAGCTGCCGGGGGTCCGGTTCGTCGCCCAGCCCGGCACCTATCTCGCCTGGCTCGACTGCCGCGAACTCGATCTTTCCGATCCCCACAAGGAATTCCTGGCCGCCGGCGTCGCCCTGAACGACGGTGTGGCCTTCGGCACCGGGGGCGCCGGGCACGTCCGGATGAACCTGGCCACCTCACCGGAGATCATCACCGAGGGCGTCCGGCGGATGGCGAAGGTACGCGGCTGAACCAGCGGGAAGAGGTCAGTCGGCTTCGAGCAGGTCGGCGCGAGCGCTCGCGCTGGCGCGTACCTCCCGGATCCCGAGCAGGGACAGGAAGATCGTCGGTGCCCGATGGCTGGTGGTGACCCGCACCGTGCCCGCGTCCAGGCTCGCCGATCCGGTCACCGGGCCGGAGGCGGCCAGATAGCGGTTGGCGGCGCTCAGGGCGGCACCGGGGTCGCTGCGCCCGGCGACCCGGCTGGGCGCCCCGGCATCGGTCGCTGCCCGCGCCGCACCCGCGGCCACCGCCTCGGCACGGCGGGCGGCGGTGACCTGCTGTCCGCCGTCGACGACCAGGCCGGCGAGGATCAGCAGCGCGAGCACCCAGAACAGCACGAGCACCGAGGTGGACATCCCCCGCTCGTCCGGCCGCCGCAGGCCGCGTACCCATCGCACCCGACCAGCATCGCGCACCCACCACCCCCGCCACCAGAGCCGCCTCCCGCTTTTCCACAGGTCACTTTCCCTCGGGCGGGCCTTGCCAAATAGGCTGGTCCAGCACGTCACCAATCGGAGGTCTCCCCCATGGTCAACAAGGTCGCCCTGCTCACCGCCGGCGGGTTCGCCCCCTGCCTGTCCGCCGCCATCGGCGGGCTGATCGAGCGCTACACCGCTCTGTCCCCCGATACCGAGATCATCGCCTACAAGCACGGATATCAGGGCCTGCTCAGCGGTGACTACTTCACCGTCACCGACGAGGTACGCCGCAACGCGGGTGTGCTGCGCGACTTCGGCGGCTCCCCGATCGGCAACTCCCGGGTGAAGCTGACCAATGCCGAGGATCTGGTGAAGCGCGGCCTGGTGCAGCCCGGTGACAACCCGCTGCAGGTGGCCGCCGAACGGCTGACCGCCGACGGGGTGGATGTGCTGCACACCATCGGCGGCGACGACACCAACACCACCGCCGCCGATCTGGCGGCGTACCTGGCCGAGCAGAACCATCCGCTGATCGTGGTCGGCCTGCCGAAGACGATCGACAACGACGTGGTGCCGATCAAGCAGTCGCTGGGTGCCTGGACCGCGGCCGATCAGGGCGCGCTGTTCGCCGAGAACGTCGTCGCCGAACACAACTCCAGCTCCCGGATGCTGATCGTGCACGAGGTGATGGGCCGCAACTGCGGTTGGCTCACCGCCGCCACCGCCCGGGCGTACCGGAAGTGGCTGGCGACGCGCCAGTGGGTGCCGGAGATCGGTCTCTCCCGGGAGGCCTGGGATGTGCACGGGGTCTATGTGCCCGAGGCCCGCCTCGATCTGGACGCCGAGGCCGAGCGGCTGCGGGGCGTGATGGACACCGTCGGCAACGTGACGGTGTTCCTGTCCGAGGGCGCCGGAGTGGACTCGATCGTCGCCCAACTGGAGGCCAGCGGTCAGGAGGTGCCGCGGGATCCCTTCGGGCACGTCAAGCTGGACAAGATCAACCCGGGTGCCTACTTCGGCAAGGAATTCGCCGAGCGGCTCGGTGCGGAGAAGGTGCTGGTGCAGAAGTCCGGTTACTTCTCCCGGTCCGCCGCCGCCAACCAGGCCGATCTGGCGCTGATCCAGCGCTGCACCGATCTGGCCGTGGACAGCGCGCTGCGCGGCGAGTCCGGGGTCACCGGTGAGGACACCGAACGCGGGGACGAGCTGCGGGTGATCGAGTTCGACCGGATCGCCGGTGGCAAGCCGTTCGATCTGGACACCGACTGGTACCAGGAGATGCTGCGCGAGATCGGCCAGCAGCAACCGCAACCGGTCAAGGGCTGACAGACCGACAGGACTCGGGGATGCTCTGGAAATGGGGGTTCCGGGCCCTCACCGGACTGATGATCCTGCTGCTGGTCGGCACCGCGGTGGTGGGTGGCTGGCTCGCCTGGTCCGATGCGAAGGCGGACTGGCGGGAGGCGGACGCCACGGTCATCGAGGTGACCAGCACCAAGGTCGGCTACGGCGGCCGCGGGGCGCCGAGCTACGACCGCTATCAGCTGCGTTACCAGGCCGTGCTGGAATTCACCGACGACCGTGGCAGGTCCCATCAGGTCCGCGACCCGACGACCACCACCGGTTACCTCGAGCACGATGTCGGGGACAGCGTCCCGATCCGTTATGACGCCGATGACCCGCAGGTGGTCAGCGCCTCGTCGCGCGAGGGGGACGGCTGGGTGCCGACCTGGCGGTTCTGGGCCCTGTTCACCGCCGGTCTGGTCGTCGTCTTCGGCGGGTGTGCCTGGTTGTTCGGCTTCCTGGCCGGTGACTGGCGGTGGCCGTTCCGTGCGGGCACGGGTCTGCGGCGCTGACTGGACGACCGGTACGCCTCAGCGGCGGCGCCGGCCGAGCAGGGCGGTGATCAGCGCCCCGATGCCGGAGCCGGTGAGCAGCCCGGCCGTGTAGCCCTTGCGCATGCTCGCCTGCGCCCGGCGGTCCGCGTCGGAGGCCAGCACCGGCGCCTGCTCCTCGGTGAACAGGTGCTGGGCGTCGACATGGGCGTACCGGGCGGGGTCGGCGCCGGCGTGATCGAGCTGCCGCTGGCCGGTGACGTCCAGGCGCACCTGGACCGCCTCGGCGGTCGCCTCCCGCTCGGCGTCGGGGTCGGCCTCCAGCCCGGGCAGGGTGTCCTTGACCCGGTTGATCGTCTCGGTGCGGTGCAGCTTGGCATCCGCCGCCTCGATCTGCTGATCCTGGCGGTCCTCCTCGGCCGCCTCCCAGTGCCCGGGTACGGTCTCGACATCGGCCTGGTCGAGCAGCGGCTCGTCGGCCGGGGTCCATTTGCGGGCGATCGCCGGCTGGTTCCAGGTGGCGATCCAGGCGGCGACGAAGAGGATCAGCCGGGCGAACAGGTTGAAGAACAGCATCAGCACGATCACCGGCCCGAAGAGGGCGGCGGCCGGGTTCTTCAGGAACGAGCTGGTGAGGATGCCGGCCAGATACTGCAGCAGGACCAGCGCGACCGCGCCGATCAGCGAACCGATCAGCACCGCCTTGATCACCGGCCGGTGCTCGGGCAGCACCCGGTAGAGGAACAGGAACAGCAGCCAGCCGGCCAGGATCGACACCACGATCGACAGCAATCGGGTGATCAGCGTGATCCCGGGGACGTCCTGCAATCCGACCAGCGAGATCAGGGTGCCGGTCAGCGAGGTGGCCGCCGAGGCGATGCCGAAGGTGAGCAGCACCGCGACCAGCAGCATGATCAGGATTCCCATGTTCTTCAGGGTTTCCACGATGAAGTTGCCCTTGTTCTCGGCCATCTCGAAGTCGGGTCGCCACTGGGCGCGGACCGCGGACTTGAGGTTGCCGATCCATCCGCCGCCGGCGTACGCGGCGGACAGGATGCCGATGATGCCGATCGCCGGCCAGTTCTGCAGCGCGTTGTCGATGACCGCGAGCAGTTTGTCCTTGGTGTCCCCGGGGGCGCCCTGCAGCTGGGCGCTGATGCTGTCCTGGAGGCTGGTCAGCAGATCCGGGCGCAGGGTGGTCAGCGTCATCCCGGCGATGGCGAACGCGAACATCAGGATCGGCACCATCGCGAGCACCGAGAAGTAGGTGATCGCGCCGCCGAACTGGTTGCCGAGCCGGTTGCCGAACCGGGTGTTGGCCCGCAGCAGATGTGCCACGGTCGGGTGCTTCATGAGTTTCTTCATCCACTCCACCTCGCGCTGTGCTGTCGGTGCGAATGTATCGCCGACCCGCTCCGCGGGAACTGCACCCCCGCCTCGATCGGCGTGCCCACGGTGTCAGACTGGTCCCCCACGATCAGGACGGAGTCCGATGAGCTACCAGGTGATCGCCCAGTACCGGGCCCGGCCCGACACCGCGGATCAGGTCGCGGAGCTGCTGCCCCGGCTCGCCGCCGCCTCCCGCACCGAGGCGGGCTGCCAGGCGTACACGGTGAACCGGGACCTCGAGGACACCGCACGCTTCGTGATCGTCGAGACCTACCGCACCGCCGAGGATCTGGCGACGCATCGGGAGACCGAGCACTTCAACGAGATCGCCGTCGGCCAGATCATTCCGCTGCTGGCGCACCGGGAGGTCTCCGCCGGCCAGCTCGACCCCGTCTGAGCACCGGTCACCTCGCCACCTCGCTGGGGCGGCCGAGTTCGGGTACCACCAGCGGCGTACCGGTGACCGGGTCCGGCACCACCCGCGAGGCCAAGCCGAACACCCGGCGGACCAGCTCGGCGTCGACGATCTCACTGGGTGCGCCCTCGGCGACCACGGCCCCGTCGCGCATCGCGATCACGTGATCGGCATAGCGGAAGGCCTGGTTGAGATCGTGCAGGACGGCGACGAGGGTACGCCCGTGCTCGCGGTTCAGCGTCCGGAACAGTTCCAGCAGCTCGATCTGGTGGGCGATGTCGAGATAGGTGGTCGGCTCGTCGAGCAGCAGCAGTTCGGTGTCCTGGGCCAGTGTCATCGCGATCCAGACCCGCTGCCGCTGGCCGCCGGAAAGCTCGTCCAGCAAGCGATTCGCGAGCTCCTCGATCCCGGTCGCCGCCAATGCGGCGGCGACCGCGGCCTCGTCGGCCTCCGACCACTGTTTGAGGAACGACTGGTGCGGATAGCGGCCCCGGCCGACCAGATCGGCGACGGTGATCCCGTCGGGTGCGATCGAGGTCTGTGGCAGCAGCGCCAGCCGGCGGGCAACCTCCTTGGCCGGCAGGGTGTGGATGTCCCGGCCGTCCAGCACCACCTCCCCCGCCGTCGGCCGCAGCAGCCGGGACAGGGCCCGCAGCAGCGTCGATTTGCCGCAGGCATTGGGACCGATGATCGCGGTGAACGCGTTGTCGGGCACCTCGACGGTGAGGCCGTGGGAGATCGGCCGCCCGTCATAACCCAGGTCGACGGTGCTGGTCAGCAGTCGGTTCGTCATCGGCGTCTCGCCTCCCGTGTCAACAGCCAGATCAGGTACGCCCCGCCCAGGCAGCCGGTCACCACGCCGACCGGGACCTGGGTGGGCGCGAAGGCCCGCAGTGCGAACAGGTCGGCACCGGTGAGCAGCAGCGCACCGAGCGCGGCCGCGCCGAGCAGATCGGCCCCCGGCGTACCGGTCAGCCGGCGCGCCAGCTGGGGCGCGACCAGCGCGACGAAGGCGACCGGCCCGGCGACCGCGGTGACCGCAGCCACCAGAGCGACGCCGAGCACCACCAGCCACAACCGCCACCGATCGGGGCGGGCGCCGAGGGCTGCGGCGGTGTCGTCACCGAGTTCCAGCAGGTGCAGTGAGCGGCCGGCGAACACCGCCACCAGCAGCAGCGCGCCGGTGATCAGCACCGCCGGCGCGACCTGGGCCCAGCGCAACCCGTTCAGGGTGCCGGCGCCGAACATGGCGGCCGCCATCGCCGCCTCCAGTTCGGCCGACAGCAGCAACCAGTGGTTCACCGCGCTGAGCATCGCCGAGATGCCGATGCCGACGATCACCAGCCGCAGGCCAGCCGATCCGTGCCGTGCCGCCAGCAGTTGCACCACCAGTGCGGTGGCGAGTCCGCCGATCAGGGCGCCCAGGGTGGCGCCGAACTGGTCACCGCCGAGCACCAGCAGCACCACCAGCGCTCCGGTGTAGGCGCCGGTGGAGAAGCCGATCACGTCCGGGCTGCCCAACGGGTTGCGGGTGAGGGACTGGAAGATCGCCCCGGAGACACCGAGCGCGGCCCCGAACACCAGCGCCGCGACCACCCTGGGCAACCGCCACTGGGTGACCACGATCCCGGACAGTCCGTCACCCTGACCGACCAGGGCGCGCAACACCTCCGGCACCGGGATCGGCAGTTCCCCGGTGCCGAGCGCGAGCACACCGAGCACCAGCGCGGCAGCCAGCACCAGCGCGGAGACGATCAGCTGCCGCGGGCGGAGGCGTACGCTGACCTGCCCGAAACACAACGTGGGCAGGGAATCGCGGGGAACCAGGGTGTCGTTGCGGGTCACAGTGTGCGCACCCGTCGGGCTCGGGCCACGGCGACCAGCACCGGGCCACCGATGAAGGCGGTGACGACTCCGACGGGTACCTCGCCGGAGGTGAGTCGGCGGCCGATCACATCGGCGACCAGCAGCAGGGTGGGTGAGGCCAGCACGCTGAGCCCGACCACCCAGCGCTGGTCCGGGCCGGCGACCCGGCGTACCGCGTGCGGCACGATCAGCCCGACGAAGGCGATCGCACCGGCGACCGCGGTCGAGGCGCCGGCGAGCAGGGTGACGGCCAGCACCGCGAGCACCCGGGTACGCCCCAGCCGCGCGCCGACCGCGCGGGCCAGGTCGTCACCGAGGGCGATCGCGTTCAGCCCGCGGGTCAGCCCGAGGGCCAGCAGCAGGCCGACGACGATGAACGGGGCGGCGACCAGCACCGGTTCCATCGACCGCACATCCAGGGTGCCGAGCTGCCAGGCGCGCAGCTGGTCATAGGCACGGGGCCGGAGCAGGGCGAGTCCCTGGCCCAGGCCGAGCAGCACCGCACCCAGCGCCACCCCGGCCAGGGTGAGCCGGGCCGGATCGGCCGCACCGCGTCCCCCGCCCCCGACCAGATAGACGCCGACAGCCGCCAGGATCGCGCCGACCAGCGCGAACCAGATGGTGACCAGTGTCGTCGTGCTGCCCAGGAAACCGACGCCGAGCACGATCGCGAAGGCGGCACCGGCGTTCACGCCGAGCAGTCCCGGATCGGCCAGCGGATTGCGGGTGACGGCCTGCATCAGCGCACCGGCCACCCCGAGACCGGCGCCAGCGAGCAGTCCGGTGAGCGTGCGGGGCAGCCGACCGTCCCAGATCACGGCGTGGTCCGGCAGCGTGGGATCGGGTGCGGTCAGGGCATCGAGGACCACGGGGATGGGGATGGGCCGGGCGCCGACGGCCAGGCTGGCGAGCAGCGAGGCCAGCAGCAGGATCAGCAGGGCCAGCGCGAGCAGGCCATTGCGGCGATGGTGTGGCCGCAGCGTTGCCGGGCGATCCGCGCGCCGATGCTCGGTCGGCAACGGCTCGGCTGTGGTGCTCGGCACGCTCCTCCTCGGCGATGGCGGGCCGGCGCGATGCGGCGGCAACTGGACAAGGCTAGCAGTTAGGCTAGCCTTCCCTTCATGTCTCTTCGATCTGTGACGCGCCGCAGCGTACCCGTCCTGCTCGCCGTGCTGATGCTCTGGCTGACCGGTTGCGCCGCCGGCGAGGCCCGGCCCTCCGGTGGGGCGGGCAATACCGAGGTGGCGACTGGCGGCAAGGGCTTCGGCAGTGCCGAACAGCAGACCGCGGCCATGGGTTCGGACGCGGCACCGGGGGTCTTCCCGCGGACGATCAAGCACGCGAACGGCACCACCGAGATCAAGCAGAAGCCGCAGCGGGTCGTGGTGCTGGACACCGGTGAGCTGGACGCCGCGGTCAGCCTCGGCGTGATCCCGGTCGGCCTGTCCACCAACGAGGGGGCCAACCCGGTGCCGAGCTATCTCGCGCCGCAGGTGATCGATGCCCGACGGGTCGGGGAGATGAACAACCTCAACCTGGAGGCGATCGCGGCACTCAAGCCCGATCTGATCCTGAGCAGCAAGCTGCGCCACGACAAGCTCTATCCGCAGCTTTCCCAGATCGCGCCCACCGTCTTCAGCGTGCGCCCCGGTTACACCTGGAAGGAGAACTTCCGGCTCGCCGCGGATGCGCTCGGCGAGGAGACCAGGGGCGATGCGGTGATGAAGTCCTATGACGATGCGGCCGCGGCCCTGAAGACCAAGGTGGGTGCGAATCCGCCCAAGGTCTCGCTGGTGCGGTTCATGCCCGGCAAGTTGCGTCTGTACGCCAACAAGTCGCTCATCGGCGTGATCCTGGCCGATGCCGGTTTCCAGCGCCCGGAGAACCAGAACGTCGACGAGCTCGCGGTCGAGATCTCCCCGGAGAACATCAGCCAGGCCGATGCCGATCTGGTCTTCTGGAGCAGCTACGGCGATCCGGGTGCCACCGGTGAGACCGCAACCATCGAGGGCGCCGGCTGGAAGGCGCTGCCCGCGGTGCAGCAGGGCCGGGCCCATCGCGTCAGCGACGACACCTGGTTCCTCGGGCTCGGCCCGACCGGTGCGCAGGCGATCCTCGCCGACCTGCAGGGGTTCGTCGGCGCCAGCTGATCGCCCGATTCGCGATCCATCGATCCTTCCGGCCACCCATTGATTGCTGCGGCAATCGATGGGTGGCCTTTTGGTTCGATGGATGGAATCTGCACCATTGCGTGGACCAATGGCTCCATTGTCTCACGTAATGGACAGCCTTTTGCACCACTCGCGCCGACCTGTTTAGAGTTTCGGCCATGTTCAACGCGACGCATCCCGCCCGCTGGCTGATCCAGCTCGCCATGCCTCGTTGTTGGTGCATGTGTATGTGCGGTCGCTGACCCGCGACCATTTCCCGCCCGGGCCGGCGCCCGTTCGACCGCCCGGCCGCACCGTCCGCACCTGAGTCGGCGCGGGTCCATCATCAGATATCACCGGTGACCGGTTCGTGACGCGCATTTCGCCCCGACCGGGCAATTTCGCGTACCCGATCGCGCTTTCCACCCCAGAAGCCGGTTCCACCCTGCCCGAAATCAAATCGAATTCGAAGGAAACAGCAGATGACCATCATCGAGAACAACAACACCCGCACCGAAACGACCGAGATCACCGTCGAGAAGGTGACCGACTCCATCGGCGCCCGGATCCACGGGGTCCGGATCGGCGACGACCTCTCCCCCGACGCCGTCGACACGATCCGCCGGGCCCTGCTGGAGCACAAGGTGATCTTCTTCCCCGGCCAGCAGCACGTCACCGACGCCGAGCAGTACGAGTTCGCCGAGCGGCTCGGTACTCCGACCTCACCCCATCCGACCGTCCGCGGCCGCGAGCACTCGGTGCTGCAGATCAACTCCGAACACGGCAAGGCGAACAGCTGGCACACCGATGTCACCTTCGTGGACCGCATCCCCGCGATCAGCATCCTGCGCGCGGTGCAACTGCCCCAGTGGGGCGGCACCACCGTCTGGGCCAACACCGTCACCGCCTACCAGCGGCTGCACCCGGCCCTGCGGGCACTGGCCGACCGGCTCTGGGCGGTGCACACCAACCTCTACGACTACGTGGCCGACCGCGACGAACGCCGCATCGGTGGCGTCGACGTGCGCGAGCAGGCGTATCGCGAGGAGTTCCGCTCCCAGGTCTTCGAGACCGAGCACCCGCTGGTCCGCGTCCACCCCGAGACCGGTGAGCGGGCCCTGCTGGCCGGCCACTTCATCAAGCGGATCGTCGGGCTCAGCTCGAACGACTCCAAGGCGATCTTCGATCTGCTGCAACACCACATCACCCGGCTGGAGAACACCGTCCGCTGGAACTGGTCCGATGGCGACATCGCCGTCTGGGACAACCGCGCCACCCAGCACTACGGGGTCGCCGACTATGGCGACCAGCACCGGGTGCTGCACCGGATCACGGTCGCCGGCGACGTCCCGGTGAGCATCGACGGCGTCCGGTCCACACCCCGCCAGGGCGACGCCTCCGCCTTCTCCCCCGTCGACCCCGTCGACTGATTCCCAACCCCACAAGGAAAGAACGGCCGATGACCGCGAACCCGCCACTGAGCCGACGCCGATTGCTGCAGACCGCGGCCGGCGGCGGTGCCGCACTCGCCGTGCTCGGCGCGGCCGGCTGCCGCTCGGCAGTCAGCCGCGCCGCAGGGCCGACCGGTGAGGCCGGTCGACCGGTCCGCGGCGGCACCATCAACGCCGGGATCACCACCGACCTGATCCCCGGCAACTTCTTCACCAACACCACCGAGGGCATCACCGTCCTGATCGGGCTCGCCTTCGACACCCTGATCCGCTACCGCGCCGACTCGATCACCCCGACCCCGTGGCTGGCGACGTCCTGGCAGCTCGCCGACGACGGCCGCAGCCTCACCCTCGACCTCCGCGACGACGTCCGCTTCCACTCCGGTCGGCCGTTCACCGCGAAGGATGTGGAGTTCTCGATCCGGACCTACGCCGACCCGCTGTGGACCGCGCAGCTGAAGAGCACCGCGGCGGCGGTGACCAGCTTCGACACCACCGACCCGTATCGGATCGTGCTCGGTTTCGCCCACCCGTTGGGCAACATCTTCGATCTGCTGGACACCGTCCCGATCGTCGACTCCGAGACTCTCGGCGACCTGCGCAACGGCAGCCGGTTCATCGGCACCGGCCCGTTCCGGGTGACGGGTTGGACGCCCAACTCCCGGCTCAGTTTCGAACGCAACCCCGACTACTGGGTGCCCGGCCGGCCCTATGCCGATGCCGTCGAGGTGACGGTGATTCCCGATGCGAAGGCGTTGCTGTCGGCCCTGCGCTCGGGTCAGATCGATTTCGCCGAGGGGCTCAGCTATCTGGACACCGCCACCGTCACCAGCCGGTCCGGGTTCGCCGATCTGCAGTTGACCGGTGCGGAGAAGCAGCTCTACGTCGGTTCCAACGTCCGGGCGAAACCCCTGGACGATCCGCGGGTGCGCCAGGCCATCGCGTACGCCCTGGATCGCGACCGGATCGTGGCGGAGGTGCTGCGCGGGGTCGGATACCCGATCAACCTGCCCTGGCCGCGCTATTCCCCCGCCTTCGACGCGGCCCGGAATTCCACCTACACACGAGATCTCGCCAGGGCCAAGGAGTTGGTGGCGCAGGTCGGTACGCTGCCGACGATCCCGTTCACCTACACCAGTCCGCAGCCGCTGCTCGATCCCACCGCGGCGATCATCCAGGCCGATCTGGCCGAGGTCGGCATCGCGGTGGAACTGCAGCCCATCGACAACTCCCAGTTCGCCAAACAGCTGATCGGGGCGAAGTTCCCCGGGCTGTGGCTGGCCATCCACTCCTGGGCGCAGTACACCCCGTCCACGCTGACGGTCAGCGCCTATCCGTTCAATGCACACAAGAACGCATCGCAGTTCACCTCGGAGCGCTACATCGCCGCCGCGGACGCCGCCTGGTCGATCCCCGACGGTGACTCACCGCAGGCGCGGCAGGCGTACGCGAAGGTCTCGGACAACCTGCTCGACTCACTGTTCCTGTCCGAGATCGCGATCGCGCTGCCCCAGTGGGCCCGCTCCACCCGGCTCCAGGGGACCGGGTGGACGAAGCGGTCCGAGGTGCTGCTCACCGATGCCTGGTTGACAGGAGACCGACCATGACCCGATACCTGCTGCGGCGGCTGCCGTCCGCGCTGCTGGTCCTGGTGCTGGCCTCGATGCTGATCTTCGGCATCCTGCGGCTGGTACCCGGCGATCCGGCCACCACCCTCGCCGGTCCGGACGCCACCCCCGAGGCCGTCGCCGCCATCCGGCACAGTCTCGGTCTGGATCTGTCGGTCCCCGAGCAGTACCTGGTCTGGGTGGGCAATCTGCTCCGCTTCGATCTGGGCCGCTCGTATCTGATTGGTGGTTCGATCAGCGAGCTGGTGCTCAGCGGGTTGGCGAACACCCTGGTGCTCTCCGGTGCGGCGATCCTGCTCGCGGTGCTGCTCAGCCTGGCCACCGCACTGCTCTGGGTCGGCTCCCGGTCGCGCTTCCTGGAGGCCCTCCTCACCGCCAGCAACACCCTGGCGGTCGCCCTGCCGACCTTCGTCACCGGCGTACTGCTGGTGCTGGTCTTCGGGGTCTGGCTGCCGATCCTGCCCTCGGGTGGCGTACCGCCGAACGGCTTTCTCGCCGAACCCGACATCGCAGCCCAATACCTGCTGCTGCCGGCGGTCTGCCTGGCCCTGCCCAGCTCGGCGAGCCTGGCCCGCTTCCTCGCCGAATCCTTGCGCAGCGAGCTTTCCGCGCCCCATGTGATGACCGCACGGGCCGCCGGCGTTCCGGAACGCCGGATCCTGCTCGCCCATGCCCTGCCGGCCGCCCTGCCCACCTATCTCACCGCCCTCGGCCTGCAGGCCGGCGCCCTGCTGGGTGGCGCCGTGCTGGTGGAGGCGATCTTCAGTTGGCCCGGTCTGGGCCAGCTCGCCGCCCAGGCGATCGACCGACGCGACTACCCCGTCGTGCAGGTCCTGCTGCTGCTCTCGGTGGCACTCTTCGTGGTCATCCAGCTGGCCACCGACCTGTTGCACGCCTACCTGGATCCGCGGATCCGGATCGGAGCCTGAAATGACCATCGACACCACCACCCGCGACGAACCGGTCGATCTCGCCGTCACCACCGGCCGACCCGAGCTGACCCCTGCGGCCGACGCGGGAGCCGAGGTGACCCGCCCGGTGACCGCGGCGCACCGCTGGCGAACCGCGTGGCTGTCCGGCCGCGGGCTGCTCGGCCTGGTGCTGCTGACCTCGTTGATCGCGGTGGCGCTGCTGGCACCGGTGCTGGCCCCCTACTCACCCACCCAGCAGCTCCCGCGCGCCAACCTGCTCGGCCCGAACCCGGCCCATCTGCTCGGCACCGACCAGGTGAACCGGGATGTCTTCTCCCGCACCCTCCACGGGTTGCGCACCGATCTGCTGATCGTCTTCGTCGCGGTCCCGATCGGGGCGGTCCTCGGCACCCTGCTCGCCCTGGCGGGCACCCTGGTCGGTGCGGTGGACATCGCCCTGCAGCGATTCTTCGATGTGTTGCTGGCATTCCCGACGCTGATCTTCGCGATCGGTCTCACCGCGGTGATCGGCCCCGGCACCTGGACGGTGATCGTGGTGATCGCGGTGGTGGAGACCCCGATCTTCGCTCGTCTGCTGCGGGCCTCGATCCTCCGGGTCTCCGCGCTGGCCTATGTGGACGCATCGCGGTCGATCGGCGCGGGCTCCGGTTGGGTGCTGCGTCGCCATGTGTTGCCGAACGCGTCCCAGCCGCTCGGGGTGCAGTTGGCGATCTCGTTGTCGTTGGCCGTCTTCGTGGAGAGTGCGATGAGTTTCCTGGGGATCGGGGTACGCCCGCCGCAGCCCTCGCTCGGCAGTCTGATCGCCGACGGCATCAACTACGTCAGCTTCAATCCGGCGTACGCCGTCGGCCCGCTCGCCGTCGTCGTGGTGCTCGTGCTCGCCCTCCAGCTGCTCGCCCAGGCGCTCGTCGGCACCGGACGGATCACCCGGTGAGCGCGGAGGTGCTGCGGGTCCGCGATCTGCGGATCCGCTTCGGTGACAGCGATACCGCTGCCGTCGACGGGGTGAGCTTCGGCCTCGCCCGCGGCGAGGTGCTGGCGATGGTCGGTGAATCCGGATCGGGCAAGACCATCACCGGGCAGGCGATCCTGGGACTGCTGCCGAGCAGCGCCCGCGCCACCGGTTCGATCGAGCTCGCCGCCGATGACGAACCCGCGATGGAGCTGCTGGCCGGGTCCGGGGTCGACTGGCGGGCCGTGCGGGGGCGACGGGTCGCGATGATCTTCCAGGAGCCACAGACCGCGCTCAACCCGGTCCGCACCATCGGGTGGCAACTCACCGAGGCGATCCGCGCCCATCGACCGGTGGGTCGCCGGGCCGCGTCACACCGGGCGAGCGAGCTGCTGGAGACCGTCGGCCTGCCCGAACCCGCACGACTGGCCGCGGCATATCCGCACCAGCTCTCCGGTGGCCAGAAGCAGCGGGTGGTGATCGCCCTGGCCCTGGCCGGTGACCCCGCGGTGCTGATCGCCGACGAGCCGACCACCGCGCTCGATGTCACCGTGCAGGCGGAAATCCTTGCCCTGTTGGCAGAGTTGCGGGATCGACTGGACACCGGGGTGCTGCTGATCACCCACAACATGGGGGTCGTCGCCGAGCTGGCCGATCGGGTGCTGGTGCTGCGGTCCGGGCAGCTGGTCGAGACCGGTGCGGTGGTCCCGCTGTTCGAGTCACCCGAGCACGGTTACACCCGCTCCCTGCTGTCGGCGGTACCGCGGCTGCCGGTCGACCAGGGGCCGGCCGAATCCGTGACCGAGCCGACCGACACCGAGACCCCGATCCTGGCGTACCGGGAGGTGAGCATCGACCACACCGGCCGCTGGGGGCATACGCCGGTCCGCGCGGTGTCCGGGGTGAGCCTCACCGTGCCCCGGGGTCGGGTGCTGGGCGTGGTCGGCGAGTCCGGATCGGGCAAGACCACCCTGGCTCGGGCGGCGCTGGGAGCGATCCCGGTGGCGGCCGGTCAGGTGCTGGTGACCGGGACCGACCTCGCCCGCACGACCGGGGCGACCAGGCGGGGCCTGTTGCGCCGCATCGGTGTGGTGCATCAGGATCCGGCGAGCACCCTGGATCCGCTGCTCAGCGTCGGTGACAGCATCGCCGAACCGATCCAGGTGCATCGGGCTCTGCCGCCGCGGGCGGCCCGGAAACGGGTCGCGGAACTGCTGGAGCAGGTGAGCCTGCCCGCGGCCTTCGCGGCCCGGCGGCCGCACGAGTTGTCCGGTGGTCAACGGCAGCGGGTCGCCCTGGCCCGCGCGTTGGCCCTGGGCCCGGAACTGCTCATCGCCGACGAACCGACCAGCGCTCTCGATGCGACCGTGCAGGCCTCGGTGCTCGCCCTTTTCCAACGGCTGCAGCAGGAAATGGGCTTCGCCTGCCTGTTCATCAGCCACGACCTGGCGGTCGTCGGTGAGGTCAGCGACGAGGTGCTGGTGCTCCGCGGCGGTTCGGTCGTGGAACACGGCCCGGCTCGCCGGGTGCTGACGCGTCCCGAGCAGCCCTACACCCGCGCACTGCTCGATGCGGTGCCGCTGCCCGACCCGATCGCCCAGCGCTCGCGGCTGCGGCGTACCGCCTGACTCGATCGATCCGGGAGTGCCCAAACCTTCAAGACCGGACGCCCCGGGTCCGGCAGGCTCGGAGCATGGATCTGCGACTGACACCCAAGCTGCTGCTCGACGACCCCGACGCGGCGATCACCTTCTACACCAAGGCATTCGACGCCGACCTCACGTTCCGGATGGCCGACGACCGGGGTGTGGTGGTGCACGCCGAGCTGGAGCTCGAGGGCGGCGGTTTCGCGCTCGGGCAGAGCGTCGCCGAGTGGGGCTGGCAGGATCCGGGTTCGACCGGCGGGTCCCCGGTGCTGATCCTGCTCACCGTGCCCGATCCGGACGCCACCGCCGCGCGGATGGTGACCGGTGGGGCCGAGATCGTGATCCCGATCGAGGACCGCCCCTACGGCCGCCGCGAAGGCCGGGTACGCGATCCGTTCGGACACCTCTGGGTGCTCGGCACCGAACTGTGACCGCCGGGCCGGGTTCGCGGTGATTTTTACACTTTGACACTTTTCGTTACTGTGTATCCATGCGCGAGGCGAACATCGAGGAGGTGCTGAGGGCGGCGTACCGCTGCTTCTGCACCCATGGCTTCGCCGCCACCTCGGTCACCGAGATCGCCCAGGAGGCGGGCCTGTCCCGACCGACGATCTATCGGCATGTCGGCGGCAAGGAACAGGCCGAAACCCTGTTGATACAGCGAATCCTCGAACATCAGCTGGCCCTGGCCCGGACGGCGGCGAGTGCCGAGACCGGCATCGCGGACCGGGTCTGCGGCGTACTCGGCACCAAGATCGATCTGGCCCTGCGGCTCAAGGCCGACAGCCCCCGGCACGCCGAGGAGTTCCTTGCCGGTACCTCGGTGCGCCAGGCCGATGCCGTCCAGGAGTTCGTCGGCGGCCTCGGCGACCTGCTCACCGGAATCCTCACCCCCACGGGGAATCCCGACATCCCCGGCCTTGTCGACGTTCTGCTCACCTACGCCCGCGGCCTGGAATCCGACCTGGCCGACCCGGCGACCACCCATGCGCGGTTGGCGTCGGCGGTGCGACTGGTGATCGGAGAACGCGCCGACCCGATCGACCAAGGAGCTCGACCATGACGACCGTGACCGAACCCGGCCCCAACCGCTACTACCGCGACCAGCGAGCCTGGCAGGAACTGCAGCAGTTCCTGCCGGCCGAGTACCGGATCGACGAACAGACCGCGCCCACCGAGGAGTTCTGGCAGTGGCAGGGCCACCAGGTGCACCTGGAGCGTTATGCCCGCCCGGACTCGCCGGTGAAGGTGATCCTGCACCACGGAGTCGGCACCAACGGCCGGCAGCTGTCGCTGATCCTCGGCCGGCCGCTGGCCGAGCGCGGGATCGAGACGGTCGCGATCGACAATCTCGGATACGGCCTGACCCCCGTCGATCCCCGGGACCCGATCAGCTATGCCGACTGGGTCGAGTTGATGGTCGACTTCGTCACCGCCGAGCTGGACCGCGATGACCGGCCCATCTTCCTCTACGGCCTCTCCGCCGGCGGCATGCTCACCTACCAGGTCGCCGCGCGGTTCGAGCGCGGCACCCTGGGCGGGATCATCGGGATGACCTTCCTCGACCAGCGCGACCCCCGGGTACGCCGGGAGACCGCGCGCACACCGTTGGTCGGTGCGACCGCCGGTCTGCTCGCCCCGATCGCGGCGAGCCCGTTGGGCACGCGCCGGATCCCAATGAGTTGGGCGGCGAAGATGAGCGCCCTGGCCAACGACCCGGGCCCCATGCAGGTCTTCATGGCCGATGAGACCTCCGCGGCCAACAAGGTGTCCTTGCGTTTCCTGAACAGCTATCTCACCTACCAGCCGGCCCTCGAACCGGCCGACTTCGACCGCTGCCCGGTGCTGCTCACCCAGCCGGCGGCGGATCGCTGGTCGCCGCTGGAGCTGAGCGAACCGGTGCTGTCGGCGATCACCCAGGTGCCGGTGCACACCGTGCTGCTGGATGGTGCCGGACACTATCCGCTGGAGCAGCCCGGGCTGCGGCAGTTGCAGGACGTGGCCCACGAGTTCGTCAGCGGAACCTTCCGGCCCGGGCGGCGCTGACGGAGCACGCGGCGGCTGGCTAGCCTCGGCGGTGGCCCATCCCCCCACCCCGAGGCTCACATCATGCACAGCAGGAATTTCCTCGCCCGTACGACGATTCTGCTCACCGCACTCCTGACCCTGACCGTCGCGATCGGCACCCTGCCGGCACGGGCGGCCACCCGGACCGTCGACGTCGCCGGCGCGATGGCCGACAACACCGGCACGGCCCAGGTCACCGGTTACGTGGTCGGCCAGCCGACCGGCAGCGACACGATCACCCGGACCGCCGGTGACAACTACTCCCTGGCACTGGCCGACTCCGCGACCGAGACCAACCCATCGAAGATGCTGTTCGTCCAGGTCACCGCCGCCTACCGCGCCCAGTGGGGACTGAAGTCCAATCCCGAACTCCTCGGCACCCGGATCAGGGTCACCGGCACCCTGCAGGCGTACTTCTCCCATCCGGGACTGAAATCACCGACCGCGTTCGCCACCGGATCCGGTACGCCGACACCCACCGGTTCGCCCACGGCCACCCCGACCAGCTCCCCGACGCCGAAGCCCACCCCCACCAGCACCGCCACCCCGGGGCCGGATCCGACCGGCTATTACGCCGGCACGGCCGGCCTGACCGGCGAGCCGCTGAAGCAGAAGCTGAACCAGATCATCAGCCGCCAGACGGTGCTGTCCTATGACCAGGTGTGGGACGGAATCGCCGACACCGATGAGGATCCGGCCAATCCGAACAACGTCATCCTGCTCTACACCGGACGGTCCCAGGCGAAGTCCGAGCGCGGCGGTGATGTCGATGACTGGAACCGCGAGCACGTCTGGGCCAAGTCGCACGGTGACTTCGGCACGGCCAACGGACCGGGTACCGATCTGCACCATCTGCGCGCCACCGACGTGACGGTGAACTCCACCCGCAGCAACAAGGATTTCGACCTGGGTGGCGACCCGCTCACCGAGGCACCGGCGAACCGCACCGATGCGGACTCGTTCGAACCGCGTGATGAGGTGAAGGGCGATGTGGCCCGGATGATCCTCTACATGGACGTGCGCTACGAGGGCGGGGACGGCAGGCCCGATCTGGAGGCCGTCGATCGCGTCGGCACCGGGACCGCACCCGAGATGGGCAAGTTGTCGGTGCTGCTGCAGTGGAACGACCAGGACCCGGTCTCCGAGACCGAACGTCGCCGCAACGAGGTCATCTTCACCAAGTGGCAGGGCAATCGGAACCCGTTCATCGACAACCCGCAGTTCGCCCGCGCGATCTGGGGTTGACCCACCCGCAACTCAGCGGGCGCACCGCCGAACCCGCTCACCGCCCGAACGGTAGTAATCGCTTACTCTTGATCGATGAGCGAGGAGTGACCCACTGGGGGTAGTCCGCCCGATATCGCAATTGTTGTTGAGATTTTCCGCAGAGCTCTTGCCGATCAACACAGTATGCGTTTACATTCAGTCCACCCCCAATGACGAGGAGTGGAAGACTCAATGTCGACGTCGAACCTCTGCAACGAACCCCATCCATCCGACCGTGCGGGTCTGAGCCGTCGCACCCTGCTGGGCGGCGCGGCGGCCCTCGGGGCCGCCGGCGCCCTGGGTCTCGGCGGCGCGCTCGCCGGCACCCGACCGGCGGCCGCGGTCACCCAGCAACGCACCCAGCTGACCACCGCCTGCATCGCGGCCCGGCCCACCGAGCAGGATCGAACCTTCCAGGTGCTGACGGCGAGCGATCTGCGCTCCACCGGTTACTACCTGCCACCGAACACCGAACTCCGGGTGACCGTGGCCGCCGCCACCGCCGAACGCTGTGAACTGGTCGTCGGCGCCCCGGACACCCATCCGGATCCGAGCAAGCGCGCGCCGCGCAGCTACCCCCTGCGTACCGGATCACAGAAGATCACCGACCCGATCGGCGGGGTCCTCTACTGGAAGGTGATCGGGTCGCAGGGCTACCTGCGCGCCACCCTGGGCGAGACCGCCCAACCCATGCCGTACTTCGTCTACGGCGAAACCAATGAGCTGGAGTTCCAGCGCCAGCTCGACTCTCGCCCGACGCCGTTCGTCGAACTGGTGAGTGCCCACGCCATGCTCACCGTGCACCGCGAGTCGATGACGCAGTACCGCGGTGAGGACCACAACGAACTGATGAGCCTCTACGAGGAGATCATCGGCATCGAGGATGCCGTGGCCGGCATGGACGGCACGACGCCCACCCACGCCCGGTTGGCGCACAAGTATCACTTCATCACCTTCCCCGGTGGCATCGCCGGTGTCGGGGCGTACGCCACCCACGGTCACATGTCCTTCCCCACCCCGATCCAGGACCGGTTGCTCACCGTCGAGGGGGTGCGGATGCGCGGCTGGGGCCTCTACCACGAGCTCGGGCACCAGCATCAGCAGACGGTCTACAAGCCGTCGTCGCTGACCGAGGTCACGGTGAACATCTACGCCCTGGCAGTGAATGCGGCCTTCGCCGTCAAGTACGGGCAGCTGCCGCGGCTGCATTCACCGCAGGCCGACGGGCAGAGCGAATGGGAGCGGGCCTTCCCGAAGATCGGATCGCCGGGGGTGGACTTCTTCACCACCTTCACCGCCTTCGAGAAGGTCGTCATGTTCGAGCAGTTGCGCCTGGCCTTCGGGGACGACTTCCAGCCGAAGGTGCACAAGCTGATCCGGGATGAGCGGCCCGATCCCGGTGCCTACGACGACGAGGCGTACCGACTCGGTCAGCTCGTCTTCTACTATTCGAAGGCCGCCGGTGCGAACCTGCTGCAGTTCTTCGACCGGTGGGGGATGCCGATGACGGCCGACACCCGGAACCGGGTGACCGCCCTGGGTCTTCCGCAACCGTCGGTGGACCCGAGCACGATCCGCGATGAGCAGGGCGCCCGGCTGACCAGCCGGATCCTCGCGTCACCGCAACTGCGCACCGCGAACGGTCTTCGCTGACGCAGCGGGATCAGTCCTCGAAGGCCTCCGGCGGCGGGCAGGAGCAGATCAGGTTCCGGTCGCCGTAGGCACCGTCGATCCGGGAGACCGCCGGCCAGTACTTGTCGTGGCCGATAGCCTCGATCGGGCCGGCATGCCGACCCGCCGGGTAACCGGCGATCGTCCGCGAGTAGGGATGGGTCCACTCGTCGGCGGTCACCCGGAGCAGCGGGTGCGGCGCGTTCGCCAGCGGGTTGTCATCGGCCGGCCACTCCCCCGCGGCGACCTGGTCGATCTCGCGGCGGATCGCGATCATCGCGTCACAGAAGCGATCCAGCTCATCCAGGCTCTCCGATTCGGTCGGCTCGACCATCAGGGTGCCGGCCACCGGGAAGCTCATCGTCGGGGCGTGGAAGCCGTAGTCGATCAGCCGCTTGGCGACATCGTCGACGGTGATCCCGGTCCGTTTGGTGAGCGGTCGCAGATCCAGGATGCACTCGTGGGCGACCAGGCCGCCGTCACCGGCGTACAGCACCGGATAGTGCTCGGTCAGTCGATGCGCGACATAGTTCGCGGCCAGCACCGCGTGCTGGGTCGCCTGTCGCAACCCCGCCGCCCCCATCATCGCGATGTAGGCCCAGGAGATCGGCAGGATGCCGGCCGAGCCGAACGGACTGGCCGAGATCGGGCCCACCCCGGTGTCCGGGCCCGCCTCGGGCAGCAGCGGGTGACTGGGCAGATGCGGTACCAGATGCTCGGCCACCGCGACGGGTCCGACACCGGGCCCACCGCCGCCGTGCGGGATGCAGAAAGTCTTGTGCAGGTTGAGATGCGAGACATCGCCACCGAACTGTCCGGGCTGGGCGACCCCGCACAGGGCGTTCAGGTTGGCACCGTCGATGTAGACCTGACCGCCGGCCTCGTGCACCAGCTCGCACAACTCGGTGACGGTCCGCTCGTAGACACCGTGGGTGGAGGGATAGGTGATCATGATCGCGGCGAGCTGGTCGCGGTGCTGATCGATCTTGACCCGCAGGTCCTCCAGATCGACCGACCCGTGTTCATCGGACTTGACCACGGCCACCTTCATCCCGGCCATCGCCGCCGAGGCCGCGTTGGTGCCGTGCGCCGAGGACGGGATCAGGCAGACGATGCGCTGGTCGTCGCCGTTGGCGCGATGGTAGGCGCGGATGGCCATCAACCCGGCGAACTCGCCCTGGGAACCGGCGTTGGGCTGGATGGAGACCCTGGCGTACCCGGTGATCGCGGCCAGCCAGTCCTGCAGGGAGCCGATCAGCTCGAGATAGCCGGCGGCATCGTCGACCGGTGCGAAGGGGTGCAGGTTGGCGAAGCCGTCGTAGGAGATCGGCTCCAGCTCGGCGGTCGCGTTCAGCTTCATCGTGCAGGAACCCAGCGGGATCATCCCGCGGTCCAGCGCGAAGTCGCGGTCCGAGAGCGCGCGCAGGTAGCGCAGCATCTCGGTCTCCGAATGGTAGGTGTTGAACACCGGGTGGGTGAGGAAGTCCTGCTCGCGCGAGCGACCGGCCAGGTCCCCCTGTTCGCTGTCGGACAACGTGCCGCCGAGGGCCTCGGCGACGGCGGCCAGGTCGGCCTCGGTGGCGTCCTCACCGACCGCGATACCGACGGTGTCGGCGTCCACCAGTCGCAGGTGCACGCCGCCCTCGCGCGCGGTGTCGACGATCTCCGCGGCCCGGCCGGGGACGCGGAGCTGCACGGTGTCGAAGAAGGTGTCGTGCACCAGCTCGGCACCGGTCGCGGTGGCCGCGGCGGCGATCCGGCGGGCGTTGCGGGACACCTGCTCGGCGATCCGGGTGAGCCCCGCGGGGCCGTGGTAGCAGGCGTACATGCCGGCGACGACGGCGAGCAGCACCTGCGCGGTGCAGATGTTGGAGGTCGCCTTCTCGCGGCGGATGTGCTGCTCGCGGGTCTGCAGGGCGAGCCGGTACGCCGCCGTGCCGTCGGCGTCCTTGGAGACCCCGACCAGCCGGCCCGGCAGGTTGCGCTGCAGCTGGGTGCCGACGGCGATGAAGCCGGCATGCGGCCCGCCGTAGAACAGCGGCACGCCGAAGCGCTGGGAGGAGCCGACAGCGATATCGGCACCCCAGCTCGCCGGCGCCTCGGTGATCGTCTGGGCGAGCAGGTCGACCGCGGCGATCACCAGTGCATTGTTCTCGTGCGCCTTGTCCGCGATCGCCGCGAGCTCGGCCACCGGGGCGAGCCGCCCGGAGGCACCGGGGGTCTGCACGACGACCGCGAACGCCTCATGGGTCTGCAGTGCGGTGACCAGGTCACCCTCGGCCACCACGACCTCGAAGCCCATCGCGCGGGCCCGGGTACGGACCACCTCGACGGTCTGCGGCAGCGTGTCGGCATCGAGCAGCACCACATCGCCCTTGCGGGTGGCGCGGCGGGCCATCATCACCGCCTCGGCGACGGCGGTGCCCTCATCCAGCAGCGAGGCGCCGGCCACGGTCAGCCCGGTGAGGTCGGAGACCACGGTCTGGAAGTTCAGCAGCGCCTCCAGCCGACCCTGGGAGATCTCCGGCTGATAGGGGGTGTACGCGGTGTACCAGGCCGGATCCTCCAACACGTTGCGGCGGATCACCGCGGGGGTGATCGTGCCGTGGTAGCCGAGGCCGATCATCGCGGTGAGCGGATTGTTCAACGCGGCCAGCCCGGCCAGCGCGTCCTCGACGGCCTGCTCGCTGACCGGCTCCGGCAGCTCGGGCAGCTCCGCGGAGCGGATGGCGGCCGGGACGGCGCGTTCGATCAACTCATCGAGCGACCCGAGGCCGAGCGACTCCAGCATCCGGGCGGTCTCGGCGGCGTCCGGGCCGATGTGGCGGGCGGCGAATCCGGCGGGCTGGGGGTCGGACATCAGGCGTACTCCTCGCAGGCTTCCCGGTGCGCCCGCCTCTCGAGCGCCCTCGTCCTGCTCCATCCGCGATCCTAGTGCCGTCTCGCGATGCGGGCACCCCGCCAGGGGGCGCACGGTGCCGCACCCATCTCAGAACCGTTGACGGCTTGTCGACAACGGCTCTAGATTCAGGGCCCCCGAGAGAGGGAGACCCCGATGCGACGACGCACCTTCCTCGCCCTGGCCGGGGGCACGGCCGCGGCGACGCTGTCGGGGTGCACCGCGAGCGACAGCGGCGCCCTGCGCTTCGAGGGCTGGGATTTCGAACCACAGTTGGTGGAGCAGAATCTGGCCCGGTTCATGCAGCGGAATCCGCAGATCAGGGTCGAGTACACCCCGATCACCAGCGCCCAGTTCATCCAGAAGATCACCGCGGAGTTCATGGGTGGCTCCGGCCCGGACGCCATGTACATGTACGACGACTACTTGGCCAGCGCCGTCGAGGCCGAATGGTTGCAGCCGATCGACGGACTGCCGGGGGTCGACCGGATCTACGAGGCGATCTATCCGGTCAACGCCCAGGCGATGAGCTATGCCGGCAGGCGCTGGGGGGTGCCCTACTACACCGACAGCACCTGCCTGACCTACAACCGCCGGATGCTCGACCAGGCCGGGATCAAGGCGCCCCCGCGCAGCCTCGAGGAGCTGGAGGCGCAGTGCCTGACCATCCGGGACCGGACCGGGATGCGTTCGCCGGTGGGGATCAGCGCCCAGCTGCAGGACACCGCGTGGAGCTGGTGGTGGTCGCTGGTGTACGCCAACGAGGCCGACATCTTCACCCCGGAGCTGGCCCCGGCGGTGGCCGCACCGTCCTCCCCGCTGCCGGGGATCCTGGAGTGGCTGCAGCAGGCCTCGCGCAATCAGGTCGTCGACCCGGCCGCCGTGCAGACCGGTGCGATCCCGTTGGACAACGCGATGATGGCCGGCCAGTACGCGTTCATGTTCGGCGCCCGCTATTCGCTGCGGAAGTACAACGATCCGAAGAAGTCCAAGGAGGCCGGCAATCTGGCCGCGGCGCTGATCCCGGGGCTGAATCCGGACACCCGGGGCACCGCGGGCAGCACCCGGATGTATGTGATCAAGGCCGATACCGAGCTCCGCGACCAGGCGATGACGCTGCTGAACTATCTCGGCGGCTTCGGCGATGAGAACTATCCCTACACCGCGAAGTTCTGGTTCGACCAGCAGGGGCTGGGCTATCCGTTCCGGGAACTGGCGGGTGACCCGCAGATCCAGGCCGACCTGGCCAAGTGGATCGATCCGGTGGTGTACGCCGAGCTGGCCGATGCGGCCCGGCCGCGCAGCATCACCGCGGTGCCCTGGTACGCCGAGTTCGAGGCGGCGCTGCAGCGGCGCACCCAGGAGGTGTTGATCGGCCAGGTGTCCCCCGCCGACGCCTGCCGCCAGCTCGATGAGACCGCGCAGACCCTGGTGCAGCGCTATGCCTGAGGTCGTCACCGCCACCCGGTCGAGCACCCGCCGGGCCTGGCTGCTGAACCTGCCGATGATCGTCATCCTGGCGCTGCTGGTGGCGTACCCGATCGGTTATTCGTTCTGGGTCAGCCTGCACCGCTACAACGTCCGGCGGCCGCGGGCGATCCGCTTCATCGGGCTGGAGAACTATGTCTCGCTGTGGCAGGACCCGGCGTTCCTGCACTCGCTGGCGGTGACCGGGGCGTTCGTGGTGGTGGTCGTGGCGGCCACGGTGGTGCTGGCCTTGACGCTGGCGATCGTGCTGCACCAGAGCTTCCCCGGGCGCGGGGTGCTGCGTTCGCTGGCGCTGCTGCCGTGGGCGATGCCCGGGGTGGTCAACGGGCTGATGTGGCGAACCATCTTCGACGCCAAGACCGGCGCCCTGAACGGCCTGCTCACCCAGCTCGGCATCATCGACACCTATCAGGCGTGGCTCTCCTCCCCGGTCAGCGCGTTCTGGTTCACCGCGCTGGCGCAGGTCTGGAACACGATGCCGTTCGCCACGATTCTGTTGCTGGCTGGGCTTTCCACGATTCCGAAGGAGCTGCACGACTCGGCCGCGGTGGATGGTGCCGGGGTGGTCAGCCGGTTCACCAACATCACCCTGCCGTGGCTGCTGCATCCGCTGCTGATCGTGCTGATCCTGGAGACGATGAACTCCTTCCGGGCCTTCGACACGATCTATGTGCTGACCGGTGGCGGACCGGGCAACGCCACCGAGGTGATCGCGGTGCTGAACGTGCGCACCGCGCTCTTCTACACCGATTTCGGGATGGGCAGCGCGTACTCCTGGATGATCACCATCTTCACCCTGGTCATCTCGGTGATCTATGTCGGCATCCTCTATCGACGGGGGAACTTCGAGTCATGAGCACCGCCACCTCCACCCCGTCCACCGGCACGCCACCCGCGGGACCCCGGTCGGGTGCCCCGACTCCGCGGCGCCGGCGGCGCGGTCTGGGCCAGCGGATCCTGCTGTGGGTGCTGGCGTTGCTGTTCGCGGCCTGGTTCATCCTGCCGTTCTACTGGATCGTGGCGATGAGCTTCATGACCGAGGCGGAGGCGATCGCCGTGCCGCCGCACTGGATTCCGCAGAATCCGACGCTGAGCAACTACCTGAGCTTCATCGACCCGCAGGGCAACCAGAGCCTGGTCGGTGGCCGCGCGGTCGAGGAAACCCCTTTCGCACTGAGGAATTCGATGATCGTGGCGCTGGCGACGGCGCTGCTCAATCTGGTGATCTCGGTGCCGGCCGGGTACGCCTTCGCGCGGCTGGAGTTCCGCGGTTCCAAGGCGCTGCTGATCGGCTATCTGATGACCCGGATGGTGCCCAGTGTGGCGATCATCATCCCCTTCTATCTGATGATGAAACAGGCCGGGCTGCTGAACACCTACGGGGCGCTGATCCTGTCCTATCTGACGTTCACGCTTCCGGTGACGGTGTGGGTGCTCAAGGACTTCTTCCGGACCGTACCGCGGGAACTCGAGGAGGCGGCCCGGGTCGATCGGGCGAACTGGTTGCAGACCGTCTGGCACGTGTTGCTGCCGGTCTCGGCACCGGGTCTGGTGGCGGCCGCGGTGTTCTCGTTCATGACCGCGTGGAGTGAGTTCATGTTCGCGCTGTTCATGACCTCGACCCGGGCGGCGAAGACGATGCCGGTGGTGGCGGCGAACTTCGCCACCGATCTGAACACCTCGTTCACGCTGATGTCCGCCGCCGGCGTACTCGCGGTGCTGCCGCCGCTGATCCTGGTGCTGATCTTCCAGCGGCTGATCGTGCAGGGGATGGCCGCCGGGTCGGTGAAGGGCTGAGACTCAGCCGGCGTCGCGGGCGCGGCGCCGGCGGGAGAGCTCGTCGTCGAGCAGGGCCGGCTGCCCGGGCTCCTCGTCCACGGCGGCGGCTGCCTCGCTGCGCTCGGCGGGCAGCTCGAGCAGGCTGCCCTCGAGGTCCTTCCAGACCGAGCCGAGCGCGATGCCGAACATGCCCTGGCCGCCGCGCAGCAGGTCGATGACCTCGTTGTCGGTGGTGCATTCGAAGACCGAGACACCGTCGCTCATCAGGGTGACCTCGGTGAGGTCGTTGATGCCGCGGGCGCGCAGGTGCTCGATCGCCTTGCGGATCTGCTGCAGCGAGATGCCGGCGTCGATCAGCCGCTTGATCACCTTGAGGATCAGGATGTCGCGGAAGGAGTAGAGCCGGGGGTTGCCCGAGCCGGTGGCGTCGCGGATGGTGGGGGTGACCAGGCCGGTACGCGCCCAGTAGTCCAGCTGCCGGTAGGTGATCCCGGCCGCGTTGCCGGCGACCGGTCCGCGGAAGCCCACGTCCTCGGGGACCGGCGAGAAGTCACCGTCGAAGAGCAGGTCTTGTTCGACCTGCGGCTGCTTCTCCGGCTGCACCTCGCGGCTGCTGTTCACTGTTCCTCACTCAGGGGGAAGTCGGCCAGGGGCTGGCCGCTCAATCGGCCGGGTGCAAACTCCATCGGAGGTATTACCCGGTTGGGATTAACCAGCACGCTAGGCCCCGGCGCAGCGCCGGTCAACGACACCGCACCGGTGTCGCGGGCCCGGGTGAAACCGTTGCCTGCCCGAGACCTTCTCGGCAATCTCGCGCTGACTAGGGCTTTCGGTGCGGTACGCCGGGCCCCGGTGGTGCCCCGGGCCGGCTCGCGGCACGGGTCGAGTGCCACTTTAGGTTTGCCGTCCGCCCGGTGCCCGGTCATCGCCGGTGGCTCAGTTCTCCGGCGGCTCGTCGCCGGTGACGAAGTCGTCGGGGTTGACGTGGTCGAGGAACTCGCGGAACTTCTCCACCTCGTCGTCGTCCTCCTCCTCGGGGACGTCGATGCCGGCGGCGTCCAGGACGTCCTCGGCACAGAGGATCTCGGCGCCGTTGCGGACCGCCAGCGCGATCGCATCCGAGGGCCGGGACGAGATCTCGACACCGTCGATGATCAGGTTCGCCCGGAAGATGCCCTCCTCCAGTTCGGTGATGTGCACCTCGGTGAGCCGGTGGCCGAGCGCGTTCAGCACATCGAGCATCAGATCGTGGGTCAGCGGCCGCGGCGGCACCAGGCCCTCCTGCGCCCCGGCGATCGAGGACGCCTCGTTGGCACCGATCCAGATCGGCAGGTAGCGGTGCCCGCCGACCTCTCGCAGCAGCACCATCGGGATGTTTGAGGGCATCTCCACCCGTACGCCCATGAGATCGAGTTCCCGCATGGTTCAAGACTACTCGTCGTGTCGACGGAGCGCCCGCCCCCGACCGACTCCGGACCCGGGGGCGAGAAATGACCATGGAAAATTCGGACCCTCGGCTGCACTATCCGAATATAAGTACGAATATTTCATGATCATTCGCGTGACCCCGGCCTCGGGCCTCCCCCGGTTCAGCGGTCGGCGGCGATCCGCATCATCGCGGCGTGCACGTGGATCATCAGCTGGGTGGCGTCCCGGGCGACGTTACGGTTCGCCCCGGCCCGGCGCTGGAAGGGGGCGACGGCCTGCTCGATCAGCCCGTACTCGCGCCCGGCGAAGCTCTTCACCTGGCGCAGGTGCCGGGCGTCGATGCCGAACTCGGCGAGCCGGCGGGCGGCGATCGCGATCGTCACGGCGTCGCGGTTGTAGAAGGTGGTACCGCGCCGGGGCGTGATGATGTGTTCCTTCTCCAGCTCGACCAGCGCGGGCTCGGTCAGCCCGCTGGCCTCCAACAGTTCCCGCCGGGACATCCGCAGGGGCCGGGGCGGTTGACCCGCCGGCGGCCGGGGCGGCTGCACCGCCGGGGCCGCCGCACCGGGGGTACCGTCGTTCCCCTGCTCCGTGGCGACGGTGGGTCGCGGCGACTCCAGCCGGGGCGGCGCCATCCCGCGATCCATCATGTCCAGGTGCTCGCGGATCACCTTCAGCGGCAGGTAGTGGTTCTTCTGCACCGACAGGATGTAGCGCAGCCGCTCGACGTCGGTGTCGGCGTACCGTCGGTAACCGGATGGGGCGCGCTCCGGGGAGACCAGGCCCTCGCTCTCCAGGAACCTGATCTTCGAGATGGAGATGTCCGGGAACTCGGTCTTGAGGATGGTCAGGACCTGCCCGATACTGCGCATTCCCGGGGCCATCAGTCCGATGCGCGCGCCGGCTTCGCGAAGTAGACCATGCGGAACTTGCCGATCTGGACCTCATCGCCCGGCTTCAGCAGCACCTCGCCGTCGATCAGGGTGCGGTTCACATAGGTGCCGTTAAGGCTGCCGACGTCGGCGACAGTGGTGCCCTCGTCGGTCCGGGTGAAGCGGACGTGGTGCCGGGAGACGGTGATGTCGTCGAGGAAGATGTCCGAATCCGGGTGCCGCCCCGCGGTCGCCTCGTCGGAATCGAGCAGGAACCGGGCTCCCGCGGACGGTCCGCGATTCACGATCAGCAGCGCGTGGCCCTCGGGCAGCGAACCGACCGCGGCCTCGTCCTCGGCGGACAGCTCACCGGCGGCGGGGTTCTCCTCCCCCACCGAGGGGATCACCTTGGTGGTGTCGCTGCCGGCGGCGGTCTGATCGAGCTCGACCCGAATATGCTCGGTGCGCACCTGCGGCTCCCCGCACTGGCTGCAGTAATTGCTGCCCTCGGGATTGTTGTGTCCGCACTTGGTGCAATAAGGCATTCGGGTCGCCTCCGGGTTCCGGGGGTGGATTTCCCACCCTGGTTGAGCAAGTCTAGGGGGTAGTCGGTGAGCGGCGGCGGAAGCCCCGCCCGCGATCACTCCCCCACGTGCTCGGCGTACGCGTCCGCGTCCATCAGCTCGGCGTACGCCTCCTCGCCGGGTACCTCGACCTCGAACAGCCAGCCGTCACCATAGGGATCGGAGTTGATGGTTTCGGGGGCGTCGACCACGGCCTCGTTCACCTGGGTGACGACCCCGTTGACCGGCGACATCACGTCCGAAACGCTCTTGGTGGACTCCAGTTCGCCGACCGAATCGTCGGCCGAGACCTCCTGGCCGACATCGGGCAACTGGACGTAGACGATGTCGCCGAGCTGCTCGGTGGCGTACTCCGAGACCCCGACCCGCACGGTCGAGCCGTTCCCCGGGCGGACCCACTCGTGCTCGGTGCTGTACTTCAGGTCCTCGGGAAACTCTGCCATGACTCTCCTTCGGGGGGTCGGTCGGGTTCAGCGTGCGGGCTGAGCGTACTGGTGCGGTTGTGGCACGTGCAAGGAGCGCACCTGCAGCCGATCCTGCCGCTCGACGGTGATCTGCCCGCCGACCTGGGCGGAGGTGATCTCCGAGGTCAGCCCACCCCGGAACCGGGTCGCCTCGTCGAGCGCATTGGGCTCTCCGATCACCTTCATGGTCATCGGCATGGTGACCGGTTGACCATCGATCTTCAGGGCCCCCGGATTGCCGGTGATCGAGCTCGATCCCACCAGCCGGATGCTGTCGTTGACCTCGATCACCTCCGCGCCGGCATCGCGCATCTCCTCCACCGCATTCAGCAGTACGCCGACGCTCACCTTCTGTTTCGGGTCGCTGATCGTGATCCGTACGCCGGGGCCCTCGGCCGGGGCGGTACCGGCCAGCACCTGGAGCGCGTCCAGCCGCTGCCGGGCCTCGTCACGGGCGACCCGCTGGGAGTCGGCGCCGGAGGTCAGTTCGCGGCGGGAGCGTTCCAGGTCGTTGACCTCGGTCTCCAATCGGCGGGACTCCTGGCTCAGGCCGTCGACCAGCTGCACCAGGTCGGCGCGGCGGGCGGTGGCGTAGGTGTCGTCGGTGCGTTGCGCGCGGATCTGCATCACCACCGCCATCGCGACGACGCAGCAGACGACGGCGATCAGGAACTGGCTGCGGCCCGGGTGCAGGAAACCGCGCCGCAACCGCGCCCACCCGGACACCTCGGGGGTCTCGGTGGTCTGGTCCTCGGGCTGCTCAGGCACGGAACAACGCCCTCCGGATCGCGGCGGCATTGGTGAAGATCCGGATGCCGAGCACCACCACCACCGCGGTGGAGAGCTGGGATCCGACGCCGATCTGGTCGCCGACGAAGACGATCAGCGCGGCGATCAGCACATTGGAGACGAAGGAGACCGCGAACACCTTGTCGGTGAAGTTGCCCTCCAGATAGGCCCGCAGGCCGCCGAACATGGCGTCCATGGCGGCGACGATGGCGATCGGCAGATAGGGCTGCAGGACCGGCGGCAGGGTGGGCTGCAGGAAGATCCCGAGCCCGATGCCGACGGCCAGTCCGATGATGGGGATCACGGTATCCTCCTTGCCTCGCGGATTCCGAAGCCGGGGTCGGCGGCCAGTTGCAGTTCCTTGGTCTGGGCGACCTCGAAGCGGATCTGGTAGTTCTGCTGCAGGCCGGTCCACAGCCGCCCGCCCTGGCTCTCGGCGAAGCGGGCCGGCAGCTGCCGGGGGTCGCCGATCGCCTCGATCTTGTAGGGCCGGGTCAGTGAGCGGTAGTCGACGGTGATCGCGTCGCCGGCGGAGCGGATCGCGGTCCGCGCGGTCAGCCGGTGGCCGTTGATGGCGACCGCCTCGGCGCCGGCGGACCAGAGGCCGTTGGCGAGCTGCTGCAGGTCCCGGTCCAGGACCCGGTTCAGCCGGTCCTCGCGGGTGACCGGCGCGTCGTCGACGATCACCGTGACGCCGGGGCCCTTGACGGCCTGATCGCCGGTGATCGGGGCCAGCTCGTCGACCTGGGTCTGCAGCTGCCGGGCCTGGCCGTCGCCGGCCAGCGCGGTACGGCGCAGCTGGTCGTTCTCGGTACGCAGGGTGGAGAGTTGGGTGCGCAGCTCCTCCTGGCGCTGGTCCTCGGCCTTGATCCGGTCGATCAGTTGGGCGCGTTCGGCGCTCGCCGCCGGGCGGGAGCGGAAGGTCTGCACCGCGGCCAGGCTGAACAGGGTGCCGATCACCACAGCGATCGCGGCAAGTTGGAGGTGCAGGCCGCGGCGCGTCGGTTGTTCGCGTTCGGCGACGATCGCGTAGTCCGGGTCGACCGGTTGCCGCAGGATCTCGTTCAGCAGGTCCATGCTGGCGTCCGGGCGCGCGGACGGCGTCAGGTGCAGGCGTGGACTCACCGGGCAACCCTAACCGGAGGGGGGTGGCTCGGGGCGAATCGCGGCGTCGGCGTACGCCTGCAGCACCTGCGGTCCGATCTGGGCCCAGTCGAACCTGCTCGCGCGGGCGCGGCGGCCCGCTGGATCGGGGGCTGCCAGTTCGGCGGCGACCGCGGCGGCCAGGGCCGCGGGGTCCCCCGCCGGGAACCTCCGGCCGACCGGGCCGAGCACCTCACCGAATCCCGGCAGGTCGGAGGCGGCCACCCCGGCGCCGGCGGCGAGTGCCTCCGCGAGCACGATGCCGAAACTCTCCCCGCCGGTGTTGGGCGCGACCAGCACATCGGTACGCCGCAGCAGCGCGGCCTTGGTGGCCTCGTCGACGCGGCCGAAGGGGCGGACCTCGGGGGCGTCGGGCACGCTACCGGGGCCGATCAGCTGCAGCTCGAAGTCACCGATCCGGCGGCGCAGCTCCGGCAGGGCGGCCAGCAGGACCGGCAGGCCCTTGCGCGGCTCGTCGAGGCGGCCGAGGAAGGTGAGCCGGGTCCGCTCCCCCGGTTCCCGGTCCCCGGCGTACGCGCCGACGTCGATCGCGTTCGGCACGATCCGGGGTACCAGGCCCCAGTGGGCGCGGGCCGTCGCCGCGGCGGTGGTCGAGGGGGCGGTGGCGATGCCGATCCGGCGGGGCAGTCCCGGAGTGAGCGCGCCGGCCGTACGCGCGATCGCGGCCTGCCGGGACGTCGGGTCGACCGCGGCGTGGCAGGTCGCGACCACCGGCGTACCGGCGGCGAGCATCAGCGCCCAACCGGCTGCCGAGGGGGTGAAGGGTTCGTGCAGGTGCAGCACGTCGGGACGCACGGCGGCGAGCCAGCGGCGTACCCGCGCCGCCGTGAGCGGTCCGGCGGCGATGCGGGCCACCGATCCGTTCCACGGCACCGGCACGGCGCGGCCGGTCGACTCCACCCACGGTTCGGGTGCCGGCCGGCCGGGGGCGAGCACCGAGACCCGGTGCCCGCGGCGGTGCAGCCAGGCGGCCAGGCCGAGCACCTGCTGTTGGACCCCGCCCGGCCGGTCCAGGGAGTAGGGGCAGACCAGGCCGATCCGCATCAGCGGGTACGTCCGGTCGCCGGCAGGTCGAAGAACGGCTGCATCATGTGCCAGTCCTGCGGATATCGGCGGATGCCGGCGACGAATTGGTCGGCGAGGTCCTGGGTCATCGCGGCCAGGCCCTCGCGGCCGGGCCGGTGTTCGACCTCGGTGAGTTCGAGGACGATGCCGCCGGGCACGTAGTGGGTGACCGCGCCGAAGAGTGCGGCGCCGCTGGTGCGGGCGATCAGCGCCGGGCCGGCGGGCATCCGCACGGTATTGCCGGCCCAGTCGACCTCGATCCCGCCGCGGGTGAAGTCGCGTTCGGACAGCAGGCATACCACCCGGCCCTCGCCGACCGCCCGGGTCAGCCAGCGCAGGGCGCCGGTGTCGTCGTGGGCGAGCACCTCCATCCCCAGATGGGCCCGGATCTTCTTGTAGGCCTCGAACTCCCGCTCGCCAAGGTTCTCCGCGACGGTGCTCACCGGCAGGCCGGTGGAGCAGGCCCAGGCGCCGGCGAGATCCCAGTTGGCCAGATGCGCGAGCGCCACCACCGCCCCGGGTCCGGCATGGGCCTCGCGCAGCCGCTCCTCCCCCAGCACGGTGACGCTGCCCACGATCCGCTCGGTGCTCCAGCGTTGCAGCGCGAGCACCTCGATGAAGTTGCGGAGCCAGGACGCGACGCCGGCGCGCACCACGGCCCGGCTCGGCGGCGCGCCGAGGGTACGGGTCAGGTTCTCCCGGTAGGTCTGCAGGTGGGACCAGTCGAGCTGCTCCGCCGGGTACGCCGCAGCGGCGGCGGCGCGGTCGATGGCGCGCGCGGACAGATGCGGCGCGATCGCCTGTCCACGCAGGAAGATCTGCCGGTTCAGCGCATCCCGGAACCGCGTCCAGCGGGTGCTCACAGGCGCGCCCGGGACCGCTGCCGCCAGCCGCGGCGGACCGACGGCCTCGGCCCGGCCAGTTGCCGGTGCACCTCGCGCATCCGGCGGATCACGGTGAGCAGGCCGCCGGCGGCCAGCACCACCAGCATGACCTCCAGCGCGTGCGGCACCTCCAGGCCGGCGAGCAGGGTGCCGAGTACCAGCAGCGCGACCCGGTCCGCGCGGGTCAGCGGACCAGCGTCGGCGTGGCAGTCGACGGCCTCGGCGCGGGCCTTCACATAGGAGGTCGCCTGCGCGGTGACCAGCCCGAGCAGTGCGGCGGCCAGCCAGCCCCACCAGGCGTGCGAGAGCAGCAGATACACCGCGATCCCGCCGAACAGGGCGGCGTCGGCGAACCGGTCGAGGGTGGAGTCCAGGAAGCTGCCCCAGCGCGACGGCTGGCCGACCTCGCGGGCCATGTGGCCGTCGATCATGTCGGTGCAGGAGAACACCGCGACCAGCACCGCGCCCTGCCAGAGCCAGCCCAGCGGGAAGCAGACCAGGGCCACCACGGCCACCGAGACGGTGCCGAACCAGGTCACCGTGTTCGGTCCGATACCGGCCCGCAGCAGCGCCCTGGCGAGTGGCTTCATCACCACCGCCTGCACACCGCGAAACCGTTCCAGCACAGTGATTCCCCTAGTCGCCCGCGTTGTCGTCCCAGGCCGCGACCAGCAGCTGCCGGGTGTCCTCGAGCAGCTGCGGCACCGCCTTGGTGTGCCCGATGATCGGCAGGAAGTTCATGTCCCCGACCCAGCGGGGCACGATGTGCTGGTGCAGGTGGGCGGCGATCCCGGCGCCGGCGACCTGGCCCTGATTGATGCCCAGGTTGAAACCGGCCGGTTTCGAGACCGCGCGGATCACCCGCATCGCCTGCCGGGTCAGCACCGCGATCTCGACGGCCTCCTCGGGGGTCAGGTCGGTGTAGTCGGCGACGTGCCGGTAGGGGCATACCAGCAGATGCCCGGGTGAGTAGGGATACAGGTTCATCACCACATAGGCCGCACCGCCGCGGCGTACCATCAGGGACTCGGCGTCGTCCTGATGGGGCGCGCGGCAGAAGGGGCACTCCGGTTCGGAGGAGTCGCGTGGCTTGTTCTCCCCACCGATGTAGACCATCCGGTGCGGGGTCCAGAGCCGCTCGAACGAGTCCGGGACCCCGGCGAAACCCTCCGGCCCCTCGATCTGGACCGGCTCATTCCCTTCCGTCATGGGGATTCCGGCCTCAGACCTGGGCGCGGTCGGCGATCGCGGTGGTGATCTCGGTGATCGCGTCGGCGATCGGTACGCCGTTCTTCTGGCTGCCGTCGCGGTAGCGGAAGGACACCGCCCCGGCGTCGCGGTCCTCGCCGCCGGCGATCAGCACATAGGGCACCTTCTGCTTGCTGGCGGTGCGGATCTTCTTGCCGAAGCGGTCGTCGGAGGTGTCCACCTCGACGCGTACGCCGGCCCGCCGGAGCTGATCGGCGACCTCGAACAGATATTCGTCGAACTCGGCGGCGACCGGGATCGCGACGACCTGCACCGGTGACAGCCAGACCGGGAAGGCGCCGGCGTAGTGCTCGACCAGCACGCCGATGAACCGCTCGATCGAGCCGAACTTCGCCGAGTGGATCATCACCGGGGTCTGCCGGGAGCCATCGGCGGCGGTGTATTCCAGGCCGAACCGCTTGGCCATGTTGAAGTCGTACTGGATGGTCGACATCTGCCAGGTCCGACCGATCGCATCCCGTGCCTGTACGGAGATCTTGGGCCCGTAGTAGGCAGCGCCACCCGGGTCGGCGACCAGCTCCAGGCCGGTCTCCTCGGCGGCCAGCTGGAGCACCTCGGTCGCAGTGCTCCACTCCTCGTCGGAGCCGATGAACTTGTCCTTCTTGGCATCGTCGCGGGTGGACAGCTCCAGATAGAAGTCGTCCAGGCCGAAGTCGCGGAGCAGGCCGAGGACGAAGTTTAACAGGTGCTTGATCTCCGCCGGCGCCTGCTCGGGCGTGACATAGGAGTGCGAATCGTCCTGGGTGATCGAGCGGACCCGGGTCAGTCCCTGCAGCACGCCGGACTTCTCGTTGCGATAGACGGTGCCGAACTCGAAGAACCGCAGCGGCAGCTCACGATAGGAGCGGCCGCGGGAGCGGAAGATCTCGTTGTGCATCGGGCAGTTCATCGCCTTCAGCCGGTAGAGCTGACCGTCGTCGTCGATCGGCGGGAACATGCCGTCGGCGAAGTAGGGCAGGTGCCCGGAGGTGTAGAAGAGGTCCTCCTTGGCGATGTGCGGCGTACCGACGTAGCTGAAGCCCTCCTCCAGGTGCCGCCGGCGGACGTAGTCCTCCATCTCGCGCTTGATCACACCGCCGTTGGGGTGGAAGACCGGCAGGCCAGGGCCGATGTTCTCGGGGAAGGAGTAGAGGTCCAGCTCGACGCCGAGCTTGCGGTGGTCGCGCCGGGCGGCCTCCTCGAGCCGGTGCTGGTAGGCCTGCAGGTCCTCCTTGGTCGCCCAGGCGGTGCCGTAGAGGCGCTGCAGCTGCGGGTTGTTCTGGTCACCCCGCCAGTACGCCGCGGAGGTGCGGGTGAGCGCGAAGGCCGCCTTGTTGATGTACCCGGTGTGCGGGACGTGCGGGCCCCGGCACAGGTCTCCCCAGGCGCGGTCGCCGTTGCGGCGTACGTTGTCATAGATCGTCAACTCGCCGGCGCCGACCTCGACCGCGGACCCGTCGTCCTCCGACGCGTTGCCCTTGAGCTGGACGAGTTCGAGCTTGAACGGCTCGTCGGCGAGTTCGGCGACGGCCTCCTCGTCGCTGACCGCGCGGCGGACGAAGCGCTGCTTCTCGCCGATGATCGAGACCATCTTCTTCTGCACGGCCTTGAGGTGCTCGGGGGTGATCGGCTCCTCGAGCAGGAAGTCGTAGTAGAAGCCGTCGGTGATCGGCGGACCGATGCCCAGCTTGGCCTCGGCGCGCAGGTCCTGCACGGCCTGGGCGGCGACGTGGGCGGCGGAGTGGCGCAGGATCGACAGGCCCTCGTCGGAGTCGATCGTGACCGGCTCGACGGCGTCGCCCTCGGTGAGCGGGTGGGCCAGGTCGCGGGTGGTGCCGTTGACCCGCATCGCGACGATGCTGCGATCCTCGCCGAACAGGTCAAGCCCGGTAGTGCCCGTATCCACCTGTCGCTGGTTCTCGGAGCCGACGAGGTCGATGGTGATGGACACGTTTCCCTTCCTGCCCCCACCGGGTGCGGGGCGCGGCGTCCATTCTGCCAGCAGCGCCGGGCTCACGCCGCCATATACGCCCGCCGGGCCAACCACCACTTCATCAGCAGGTAGCGCAGTGCGCCGCCGATCGCGGTACCGACGACGATCATCGGCAGCTGCCAGGCGGTGCCGAAGCCCTCGACGCAGTTGGTGAGCACGGTGCTCAGCGCCAACCCGATCAAGGTGGTACCGAAGGCGACGACCGAGTCCAGGCCGGCGCCGCGGGCCCGGCGTACCCCGTAGGTGACGCGGCGGTGCACCAGGTTGGTGATCACCGTGGAGACCGCGAACGCGGAGAGGTTGGCGGCCGTGGTGGAGAGGACCAGCTGGGCCAGCGCGAACAGCGCGACCTGCAGTGCGGTACCGCTGGTGCCGACGGCCACGAACCGCAGCGCGGCCCCCAGCTCGGCCTGGCTGAGCGGGAGGGCGTGGGTTGCGGCGCGCGTGGTCATGACAGGACTCTCGCGTCACCGTCGGTGAAACTCGTGGGTGCTCGCTGTGCGTTCCCTATGAGGCCCGGATCACACGCCCCGAGGGAACCCGCCGGTTGAGCGCGTCCCCCCGCCGGTTGAGCGAGCGAAGTACGAGCGAGTCCCCCCGCCGGTTGAGCGAGCGAGGTACGAGCGAGTCGAAACCAAGGGGCGCCCCGCGATTGACAGCCCACGTGTGACTTCTCGCCCAGCGGTCCCGCCTGCCATGATCGATCCATGCGCTGGGCTGCATTGGGGATCGGGTCGTTGCTGCTCTGCGCATGCGCCCCGACGGTGAACGTCAACCTGCCGGCCCCGGCAGGCACACCGATCAGCACCTCCCCGCCGAGCCGGTCGCCCGAGTCATCACCGACACCGACCGGTGCGCCAACCACGACTCCCCCACCCACCGCGGCACCCACCACCGAGCAAGTTCGACCGGCCGGTCCGCAGACGCTGCGTCTCAGCTATGGACAGACCGCGCGGTTGCGCTACTTCGATGTCACCGCACTGCGCCAGGAGTTCGGCAAGGACCAGATCTCGATCGGCTGGAAGGTCCGGGTCTGCTACGCCGCCCCACACCCGGAGGCCGGCAGTGACGGGCGAACCCGGGTCAGCAACAATCCGTGGTCGGTACGCGTCCGCGACGGCGAGGGCGGTGGTCAGGCGAAGACGGTGCCGATCAGCAGTCTCCCCCGCGATGCCGGCTGGGTACCGGAGTTCCGTGAGACCCGGTTGGCTCTCGGCGAGTGCCAGGAGGGCTGGTTGCCGGTGAAGCACGAGAATCCGGATCTGCAGTGGAACGGGCTGACCTACGCACCCGCCGACTTCGGAGATCGGATCACCTGGAGTTGATCAGCCCCAGGCGGCCGCGAACCGGGTGCGCAGATCGTGCAGTCGCTCGACCGGCTCGTTCGCGTACACCAGCCGCAGATACTTCTCCCCCGACGGTCCCCAGCCGTCCATAGGTGTTGCCGCGATCCGCCCGCGAGCGAACAGCAGCTCCGCCGCCTCTCCCGGCGCCATGCCGAGTTGCGCGGTGTCGATGAGCACCGACCAGCCGCCGTCCGGCGGAATCACCGGATAGTCAGTGAGTTGCTGCACGATCAGGTCTCTCCGGGCGCGCCAGGTGTCGACCGCACGTCGCACATCCTCGTCGGCGTCAGGGGCCCTGAGTGCCGCGGCGACCGCTTCCTGGGCGAGCCCGACCTGGCAGACGACATTGCTGAGGCCGACCAGATTGATGTCCGCGATGATCTCGGCGGGGCCGACGACCCAGCCGACGCGCCAACCGATCATCCGGAGCTCCTTGGACGCCGCGCCGACGGTGATGGTCCGCTCGGTCAGTCCGGCCACCCGAGCAGGATGGAGGCGTTCCCCGTCATCGAAGCGGATCCGTTCCATCGCGGCGTCGTCGATCAACCAGGCGCGGTGCCCCTCGAGTGCACCGGCCAAGGCCTCCCAGTGTGCGCGGCCCAGCACCGATCCGGTCGGCATCGCCGGCGACATCATCAGCACCGCCGCGGTACGGTCGGTGATCGCGGCAGCGAGCTCCTCGGGGTCGACCGTCCACCCGGATGACCCCGCGACGAGCGGCACGAACCGCGGTACGCCGCCGGCGATCCGGATGCGGTTGACCAAGCCGGCATAGATCGGATCGACGAGCACCACCTCGTCCCCGGGTTCGACGACCGCGAGCAGGGTGTTCAGGATCCCGTTGAGTCCGCCGGCGGTGATGAGTGACTCCCGGTACGGGTCGTACTCGTGGCCTGCGCACCTGCTGACGTGTGCGGCGGCGGCTTCCCGCAGTGCGACGGATCCCTGGAAGGGGAGGTAGCTGTTCGCCGAGTCCTCGTCGACAGCGACACGGGTACGCTCGAGAGCGACGGCCGGCGGCCGCAGGTCGGTGTCGAGATTCTCCAACCTGAGCAAGGAAGCGTCGCGTTCTCGATCCGCACGGTCCCCCATCTCGTCGACGCCGATTCCCGGGATGTGCTGCAGACGCGTGACTGGCATGGCTCCCTCTTCCGTAGTCGTTCTGTTTACAGAACGATAAGCTGTTGCCATGCCTAGACGTCAAGACCCCGACGGTTTTCCGGGCCTCTCGATGGCCATCGGGAACCGGGTGAAGCAGTTGCGGACCCGACACGGGGTCTCACTGTCCGCACTGGCGGCGGCTACCCGGCTCGGCAAGGGCACCCTCTCGGAGTTGGAGCGCGGGCGGCGCAATCCGACCCTTGACACACTGTTCGCGATCGCGACCACCCTGTCGGTCCCACTGAGCGAACTGCTGGTGACCGACGGCGAGACAACTGGCGGTCAACGGGCGCAGGGGCAGAGCGTGCAGGCCGAGCTGATTGGGCGGTGGACCGATCCTGGCCAAGTGGTCGAGGTCTATCGGATGACGATCAGCGCGGGGCGGCGGGATTCCAAAGCGCACACTCAGGGCGTGCTCGAAACCGTGACGGTGATCAGCGGAGAGGTACGGGTGGGCGCGACCGGCGACCCGGCCCACCTCGGGACCGGACAGAGTCACACCTTCGCCGGTGATCAACCCCACCACTACAAGGGGATTGCCGACCACAGCAGCACGGTCCTCGTGATGCGTTACCCCACCTGAGACTCACGCCCTCGCGCAGCCAGGGCGTCAGCGCGCGAGGGACTCCTCCCCCCCGGGCCGCGGTCACGGCCTCCTGGACACGCCGCCGCTCGTCCGCACCGTAGGTCTCCCTGGTGACCACGATGGCCGTCAGGCCGATGAGCGCGGCCGCCAGGTAGAGCAGGGCCGCTCCGGGCCAACCCATCACACCCACCAGGGCGGCAGCCAGGAAGGGAGCGAACCCTCCGATGGTGGCCGCCAGCTGATACCCGAGCGACGCTCCCGAGGTCCGCGTGGCGGTCTTGAACTGTTCGGTGAGCAGGGATCCCTGGACCCCGGTCAGGGTGGCGTGGATGACGCCGATACCGATGATGAACACCGCGGCGATGAGCACGGGCAGACCGGTGTTGACCAGCAGATACATCGGGAACGCGAAGAGCACGGCCGCAATGCACCCGGCGATATAGAGGGGCCGCCGGCCCACCCGGTCGGTCAAGGTACCGGCGATGAACGTGACGAAGATCGCCAGGATGCTGGCGGCGGTGATGGCCCCGAGCGCGAGCGGGCGCGCCTCCGGATTGTTCTTGGATACATACGAGAGCAGGTAGGTGGCCGTCGAGTAGTAGGCGAACGATTCCACCACCCGCAACCCGATGACCTTGAGGATGCTGCGCCAGTCCTTACGGAGGGTTGCCAGCAGCGGGTTCCGTTCGGTCCGGCCCTGGGCGACCGCCTCGGTGAACTCCGGAGACTCCGACAGCCGACTGCGCACGATCAGGCCCACGATCACCAGTATCGCGCTCACCAGGAACGGCACTCGCCACTTCAGGTCACCCTCGAGGTTGGACGAGACCAGGAACATCGCGCTGGCCAGTGCGATGCCGACCGGGTTCCCCGACTGCGGAATGGCGGCGAACATGCCGCGCCGGTTCCACGGTGCGTGCTCGTACGCCATCGTCACCGCACCACCCCATTCGGCACCGAACGCCAATCCCTGGATGATCCGAACGGTCACCAGCAGAAGCGGCGCCACCACGCCCGCCGTGGCGTACGTGGGTAACAATCCGATGAGGAAGGTCGCGAAACCCATGACCAGCATGGCGCCGACGAGGACCGGTTTCCGTCCGAATCTGTCGCCGAGGTATCCACCGAGGGCACCACCGACCGGGCGCATGACGAAACCCACCGCCAGCGTGGCGAATGCCAGCAGTGTGCCGACGAACGGATCGCCTTTGGGGAAGAAGACCGCGCCGAAGTACAGCGCGGCCGCCGTTCCGTAGGAGATGAAGTCGTAGTTCTCGATACTGGTGCCGAACGCGGCGGCGACCGCTGTCTTGACGCGGTCCTTGGATCCCAGCGGTGCAGATCGTGCGTGATGTTCAGGTGCGGTGGACATCGGATCTCCTTTGATCGGTCCGGTTTTCGGGTCAATCCCCCCGGTTGGGAAGCAGATCGTCGAATGCGTTGAGTTTCGTCACTCGGCGGCGGGTGTCCTCGTCGTCGTCGAAGGTGGCGTTGAGGAAGTTGGCGACGATCTCCGGGATGAACGCCCGGGGTGCGAGCCACGCTCCGAGCGCGATCGCGTTCGCGTCGTCGTGTTCGACCGCCTGATGGGCGGAGTACGGCTCATTCGCCAGCCCACAACGGATTCCGGGGATCTTGTTCGCGGCCATGATGGCGCCCGCCCCCGTACCGCAGACCAGGATCGCCCGATCGGCCTGCCCATCGAGGACCGGCTGGCAGGTGGCCATGGTGATGTCGGGGAAGTCGACGGGGGTCGTGTCGGAGGTGCCACAGTCCAGCACCTCGTGTCCCAGTTCGGAGACGGCCCGCATCACCGCCGCCTTGGCCGGAAAACCTGCGTGATCAGCTCCGATCGCCACTCGCATCGTTCGCCCCTTTCTCGTGCACCGGTTCAAATCCCTCCGCGGGTTGGGAAGCTTCGGGTCCCACTCGTGCGCGAAAGCGGGCGGGTACGCGGATCGAGTCCGCCGTCCCGCCGCCCAGCAGCGCGATCAGAGCCGTCACCCCCGATCGGCCGATCGCCGTGGCGTCGTTGACGATTGCCGAGATCGGCGGGGTCGTGAACTCGAACCACGGTGAGTCGTCGAAGGAGACGAGATCCAATCCACCGGCCCGTGGCTGGGATTGCTGCAGGGCCTGCAGGATGCCGAGGGTCATCAGGCCGTCGGCCGACAAGAAGGCGTCGGGGGCACCCTGGGTGAGGATCCGGTGTGCTGCCGCGACGCCACTATGGACTCGGAAGTCGCCCTCCGCCAGCAGCGTCTCGTCGACCTCGAGGCCCGCTGCGGTCATGCTCTGCCGGAAGGCGGCCAGTCGTTCGGTGCCGGTGGTCACACTCACCGGACCGCCGACGTAGGCAATCGATCGTCGTCCGCGCTGGGCCAGCCAGTTCACGGCCTGCTGTATGCCAGTTGCGTTGTCCACCGTGATGGACGGCACGTCCAGCCCAGGAATCTCTCTGTCCAGGAAGACCAGCGGAAATCTCTCGGCCACCAGCGAAGCGAATGGCCCGGCATCGCGCCCGGTCGGGGTGATCATCAGCCCGTCGATTCGCTGCGTCGCGAAGGTTTTGAGGTGCGCCCGTTCATTGGCGGGGTCTTCATCAGAGTTGGCGAGCAGGAGCGCATAGCCGTGCTCCTGGGCAGCGGTTGCCGCGGCGTGTGCGAGTTCGGCGAAGAAGGGGTTGCTGACATCCGAAACCACAAGTCCCAGCACTCGCGTCCGGGTCGAACGCAATGCTCGGGCCGGACCGTGAGCGACGTAGCCAAGCTCTTCGGCGGCGTCCAGCACGCGGCGACGAGCCTGACTGGAGGTGCCACCACGGTCGTTCAGCACGCGGGATGCGGTCCCCAGACCGACACCCGCGCGGGCTGCCACTTCCTTGATGGTCGCCACGTCACCTCCATTGGAAACGTTTCCAATAGTGTGACCTATCTCACCCGGCCTGGCAAGAGGCGACATGGCGGACATTCACGAACAAACAACAAGACCGGCTGCTGATCGGGATTCTCGATCAGCAGCCGGTCTGAACTGGTGGGCGGTACTGGACTCGAACCAGCGACCTCTTCGGTGTGAACGAAACGCGCTACCAACTGCGCCAACCGCCCGTGCGAGGAACGACTATAGCCGAGACCCCGCGGCTTTGTCGCATCCGAACCGCGGGTGCCGCCTCAGGGCGACCGGCTACTGCGGGTCGAGGTTCTGCGCCATCCTGGTCCGGAACAGCTCCTGCAGCTGCCGGGTGTATCGGCCCGGCGCCTCCCACTCGGTCTGATCCCACCGCGAGACGCCCTGCACGTCGCGGGAGGAGGAGGTGAGGAAGACCTCGTCGGCACTCTTGGCGGTGGTCAGATCGAGGTCCCGTTCCACCATCGCGAGCCCGGCCTCCAGGCCCCATTCGATGGTCAGTGCGCGGGTGATGCCGGCCAGCGGTGCGGCGCTCAGCGGCGGGGTGATGACCTCGTCTTCGAACACGCAGAAGATGTTGCTTCCCGTGCCCTCACACAGATTTCCGTCGCTGTTGACGAAGATGCCCTCGGTCGCCTCGTGCTCTGCGGCGTACGCCAGGCCGAGGACGTTCTCGCCGTAGGAGGTCGACTTCACCCCAGCCAGCGCGCCCTCGACGTTCCGCGTCCAGGGGGTGGTGACGATGCTCGTCGTGGGCGGCAGTTCGGGAGCCGGGCGGACCGCGACCACCAGGGTCGGCGGACCGTACGCCGCCCCGGAGCCGAGCGGGCCGCGACCGCCGGTGTAGGTGATCCGGAACAGCCCGAGCGGGTGGTCGAAGCCCTCCAGGACCGCGTCCATGCCTTCGGTCACGTACGCCAGGTCGGGTGCCGGGAGTCCCATCGCCTTGGCGGAGCGCTGCAACCGCGCCAGGTGCCGACTCGGGGTGAACGCCTTGCCGTCGATCGCCTTGAACGCCTCGAAGACACCGTCACCCACCACGAGCCCGTGATCGGTCGCGGACACCGTCGCGGCATCCGCTTCGGCGTACAGCTCGCCGTCGACCCAGACGCGGAGATCATCAGTCTGCTCAGCCATGGCTTCAGTCTGCCACCGCAGCGCCCTCCTCGGGACGGTCCCGGCGCAAGCGGTCGCGGTCCGGCTCGTCGCGGAGGCCCGCGAGCCCCCAGCGGACCGTCCCGGTCGCCACCCGCCCCGCGGCGCGCCCCCAGCCGGTCGTTGCGCTGAGCCGGAGCTGCCGGCGGGCCCAGACCGGCAGCACCGCCGCCCCGCCGGCGGCGATCAGCGCATATCCGGGGCGGGCGATCCCGGGCAGCGGCGGTTCGGTGAGCAGGAACTCGGCCGCGTCCCGGGCCGCGTCGGTGACCTCGAGCTCGGGCCGGTAGTCGTGCAGCGCGTCCAGCAGTCCGGCCCAGTCGGTCGGCATCGGGTCCGCGCCGAGACGATCCGCCAGGGTGCCGGCCTGCGCGACATATCGGTCCCGCTCGGCCGGGCCCAGCGGCTGGCGGCCATAGCGATCATGGCTGCGCAGGAAGGCGTACGCCTCGGCGATCGCGACCCAGCGCAACAGATCGGGGTCGTCGGCCCGGTACGCGCGGCCGCGCTCGTCGCGACCACGCACCCGCTGATGCACCCGGCGTACCGTCTCGATGGACCGTTCGGCCGTCTCGACCGTGCCGAAGGTGGTGGCCGCGATGTAGTCGCTGGTGCGTTGCAGTCGACCCCACGGATCCGAGCGATAGCCGCTGTGCCCCGCGACACCCGCCATCGCCAGTGGATGCAGGGACTGCAGCAGCAGCGCCGCGATCCCACCGCAATACATCGAGGCGTCATCGTGCACCCGCCAGATCGGGTCCGTCGGCGCGAACCAGCGCTCCCCCGGCGTACCCCAGATCTCGGCGGCCCGGGTGGTGGCGTCGGTCCCGGCGACCTTCGAACGCAGCAACTGCCCCAGTCCTCGCTGCAGCGGATTGGTCATCTCTCGATGCTACGCGCGGACTCGATACGCGGAACTCGTCTGCCCTGAAATTTGAGGGGTCTATCGCCCGCAATTTCGTCCTGGCTTAGAAATCTGCCATTTCCGGCCCTGTTTTATTGGGTCTTCCAACTGCCCGAGAAGGTCCCTGACACTTGGGTAGGAAGTCGATTTCTGCCTGCCTCGGAACAGCCGGAGCGGGCCACGCCTGAAGGAGAATGAGATGAAGAAGCCCCTCAAGCTCACGTCCCTGATCGCCGCCGGCGCAGTCATTGGTGTCGTGGGTATCTTCCCGGCAACCATCACCGCCGCCGAGGCCGCCCCGCCGCCCGGCAAGGGCAACTCCGCCGCCACCACCACGCTGCCGGTGAGCGGTACCACCAACAACGGTGGCAGCTTCGCCGGCTCGCTGTCCGGCCTCACCTCGCAGGTCGTCAACGGTGTCGTCCAGTTGACCGGTTCGCTCACCGGTACGGTGACCAACCCCGACGGCAGCACCCAGCAGGTCACTCAGAACTTCAGCGCTCCGGTGACCAGCATGGCCGCCACGCAGGGGTGCCAGGTGCTGAACCTGGATCTCGGTCCGCTGAACCTGAACCTGCTCGGCCTGGTGGTCGATCTGGCTCCGGTGAGCCTCGACATCACCGCCGTACCGGGTGCCGGCAATCTGCTCGGCAACCTGGTCTGCGCCATCGCCGGTCTGCTCGACGGCGGCGGCCCGCTCAACGGGATCAGCGCTCTGCTGAACCGTCTGCTCTCGGCGTTGGGCCTCGGTCTCTGATCGAGCACTCCTGACACTCTGGGTCCGGTGCCGGGTCGCCCTTCGGGGCGACCCGGCACTTTTCTGTAAGGGCGTCAGGTCCTGGAGATCGCCGCGAGCTGCTCGGCGAGCGCGAACACCCGATCGTCACCGGCCGGCGGACCGTCGACGAACTCCGCGACCGCGGTCACCGTGGTGGCGCCCGCAGCTCCCAATGCAGCAAGGCGATCCCGCAGCTCGTCGGTGCTGGTCCCGCCGGGAACGGGCAGGATGGCGACGATCTCGGGGTCTCCTTGGCGGCCGGCCTCGGCCCGGGCGGCCCGAACGGTTTCGACCGCGTCCCGCATCCGATCCAGATCCGGTACGCCGGCGGGCGCGACATCGTCGAGGATCGCGCCCGCGCTGAGCTCCCCAGCCAGCGCGAGGGTCTTGGGACCACGGCCGCCGATCAGCAGGTCGGGGAATGCCTCCGGTGGCCAGCGCAACCTCACCTCGTCCAGCGCGACGTAGCGCCCGGCGTACGTCACCGTCTCCCCGGCGAGCAGCGCGCTGATGGTGGCCGTGTGTTCCCGGAGCAGGGTCAGCGGTGACCCGACCGCGACCCCCGCCTGCTTCATCCAGTCGCGTACGCCGTGCCCGAGACCCGGGCGGAACCGGCCGGGGAACATCCGCGCCAGGGTGGCGATCTCCATCGCGGTGAGGGTCGGTGCGCGCAGCGGTACCGGCAGCAGCCCGATGCCGACCTTGATCCTGTCGGTCACGGCCAGGGCGGCCGCTGCCGGTCCGAGGCCGCTGCTGGCGAAGCAGTCCTCCCAGAACCACAGTTCGTCGATGCCGCCGGACTCGGCGGTCTGCGCGACGCGGATGATCTGCTCGGGCGGGAGATCCGGTGGGGCGACGAGGGCGAGACTGGGCAGGTCAGGGGTGCGCATGACTCACCCTCTCAAGCGCGCGCCGGTCCATCAAGGCGGATTTCCCCGGTGGATCGACAAGGACGAGGGATCGGGCAGCACTCGACATGCTGATCAGCGTCTCCCACGGCGTGGCCGTGGACAAGCGGCTGTGGCGCGACATGTCTCTGCGCCCAGCGCTTCCGGGGTGGAATGATCTATTGGTCGCCGGGTGTGGGTAGCTGGCCGGTGCGGGCCGCATCTTGGACTACTACACTCCACAATCACCGGAAAACGGGACGATTCGGCTACCCGACATCCAACGAGTCGTGCACAGAACTTCCCGTGGGGTCCGATCATTTGGGACTCGGTCACCGGAACGAGAGGATGACATGCCCGTTCAGGTCTCCTACGACTACCACCAACTCCTGTTTCGTCGTGAGCATCCCACAGGAGCCGCGAACCTCGCCGAGTTGCCGAGAAAGCCGTGGTTCGTCGAGTAGGCAGCGCTTGCCAGCAACGAACCCGGTGACGACTCGGTGGCCTGGGCCCGCGTGCAGCTGCCCGAAGACTCCGGCGAGGTCACCATCCTCGTCGAGGATTTCGACTCTGACTCGTATTGGGCGGCTGCCGAACGGGATGCGGGTGTGCTCGAACTGTTCGATCCGCTAGGCGCCTCGGCCCTCGACGGGACGGGATGGCAGCAGGTGTACGTGCCAGAGAAGCCCGGTGAACACGTCGTGCGCTTCCGGATGGACGAGGATCCCGACCCGAACATTCAGGGCTTCTGGTGGTGGACTGTTAAGTCCATAAAGACACGTCCCCAAGGAGACAACTGGTGGTTTGGAAACGAGGATGAACTACCATGGGGTGCGAGCGAGCATGGGTGGACGCCGTATGGATAGAACCGGTGGCCCAGGGGCCCCAGCTGCAGGGACTGGGACAGTCCACGTTGCGAAGCATGATGGTGACGAACTGTGGCATGCCTCATGGCAAAACGGCCCCTTCTGGGACTCTCTTAGCGGAGATAAGGACGAGGTCCTACGTTGGGCATTCAATCGTCCAGCTGCGCAATGGCAGCTTCACCAGACACCAGACCCATTCCTTCGTATATACCAGCATCCGCCGAAATCATGGGACTAATTCGGGAGCCCATAGAATTGTTGAATCTGATCTAACCCTGGCCGCAACTTGGGGTTTAGCCTTAATCAGAGCGCAAGTGGGTGGCACTCGCGCGAGCGGGTTGGCCGATGCCGATTAGGGCACACGCGCAGGCGAAGGTCCGCAAGGTCCTCCGTCAGGTCGAATCTGGGCACGTGGCCGGCCGTTTGGCAACAGCGGGTGATGCGGCGATGGCGTCGCTGGATTCGGGGCTACCGGGTCGGGCTCCAAGCACGGTGGACAACGGTGATTGCAGAAGCGCTCGGCGAGCTCGGCTGGGTCCAGCATGCAACGGATCTTGTCGTTGCTGCGCCACATTTGCGACGGCGATGGCGCGGGGGCTGGTTTATCGCAATGGTCGCCGAACCGTGCGAGGAGCCTGATCCGGGTTATCGGGTCAGGCTCCGCCAATGTCCGCCGATCCTTCCGGTCGGTGGTTGATCAGGTCGACGGCATGACCGGTTCTGGGTGGACACCGAAGGAGCTTCGTCACTCGTTCGTGTCGCTTCTTTCCGAGGTTAAGGGTTGCGGTCGAGGAGATCCCGCACCTGGTTGGGCACGCGACGAGCCGCACCACCGAGAAAGTTCACCTGCGCGAACTTCGTCCGGTGCTGCGTCTTGGCGCGGACGGGATGAATCCCTGTTCCGGACGTCCGATCCGCCACGCTCTGATCGCGTTGTGTAGCAGATTGTGAGCAGCGCCTCGGCTGCCATACGAGAGGTAACGGTGAACCCAGTCTAACTATGGGTAGTGCTGGTGGGCGGTACCAGATTTGAACTGATGACCTCTTCCGTGTCAGGGAAGCGCGCTACCAACTGCGCCAACCGCCCGAGGTGGGTACGGGATTTGAACCCGTGTACACGGATTTGCAGTCCGTTGCCTCGCCTCTCGGCCAACCCACCCTGGTGTGGGGATGCACCCCCGCACGTTCGAAGGGGTGGAGACCCCACGCTCCGAGCGGACGACGGGATTCGAACCCGCGACCCTCACCTTGGCAAGGTGATGCTCTACCAGCTGAGCCACGTCCGCACGCCCTTGCTCCGGATTCTCACCCGTTTCAAGCGCGAGGAAAATCATAGCCGACTTCCCCACCCCACGCAAAACGACATTCGTGTGGTCCGGGGGTACCTCTCGACACGGCCGCGAGCGGCCTACTCGAGGTGCGTGGCTGGCGGCCGCAAGCGGCCTACTCGAGGTGCGTGGCTCAGGTTCCCAGGTACGCCGCCAGGTGCTGACCGGTGAGCGTCTTCCGCTTCGCCGAGACGAGCTGCTGCGGCGTACCTTCGAAGACCACCCGACCGCCGTCGTGACCCGCACCCGGGCCCAGGTCGATGATCCAGTCGGCATGCGCCATCACGGCCTGGTGGTGCTCGATCACGATCACCGACTTCCCCGAATCGACGAGGCGATCCAGCAGCCCGAGCAACTGCTCCACATCGGCCAGGTGCAGACCGGTGGTCGGCTCGTCCAGCACATAGATACCGCCCTTGTCCCCCATGTGCGTCGCCAGCTTCAGCCGCTGCCGCTCGCCACCGGACAGCGTCGTCAACGGCTGGCCGATGGTCAGATATCCCAGCCCGACATCCACCAGATGGCTGAGGATCTTGTACGCCCCAGGGGTCTTCGCGTCCCCCTCGGCGAAGAACGCCTGCGCGTCCGCCACCGGCATGGCGAGCACCTCGCTGATGTCCTTGCCGCCGAGCTGGTACTCCAGCACCGCCGGCGCGAACCGCTTGCCCTCACAGACCTCGCAGACGCTGACCACCCCGGTCATCATCGCCAGGTCCATGTAGATCACGCCAGCACCGTTGCAGTTCGGGCAGGCGCCCTCGGAGTTGGCGCTGAACAGGGCGGGCTTGACCCCGTTGGCCTTGGCGAACGCCTTGCGGATCGGGTCGAGCAGCCCGGTGTAGGTCGCCGGATTGCTGCGCCGCGAGCCCTTGATCCCGGTCTGGTCCACGGTGATCACATCGTCGCGACTGCTCACCGACCCGTTGATCAGCGAGCTCTTGCCCGAGCCGGCCACCCCGGTCACCACGACCAGCGCCCCGAGCGGGATGTCCACGTCGACGTTCTGCAGATTGTGCTCATCGGCACCGCGGATCTCGAGCGCACCGGTCGGCGTACGCACCTCGTTTTTCAGCTTCGCCCGGTCGTCCAGGTGCCGCCCGGTCAGGGTGTCGCTCTTCCGCAGGCCCGCGACCGTACCCTCGAAGACCACCTCGCCGCCGGCGGTGCCGGCCCGCGGTCCGAGGTCGACGACGTGGTCGCCGATCTCGATCATCTCCGGCTTGTGTTCGACCACCAGCACCGTGTTTCCCTTGTCCCGCAGCTGTTCCAGCAGCTTGTTCATCCGTTCGATGTCGTGCGGATGCAGTCCGATGGACGGCTCGTCGAAGACATAGGTGACGTCGGTCAGCGACGATCCGAGATGGCGGATCATCTTGGTCCGCTGCGCCTCACCACCCGACAGCGTGCCGGAGGCCCGGTCCAGACTCAGATAGCCCAGCCCGATCTCGATGAACGAGTCGAGGGTGTGCTGCAGGCCCTTGATCAGCGGAGCCACCTGCGCGTCGGAGACCCCGCGCAGCCATTCGGCCAGATCGGTCAGCTGCAGCTGGCAGGCGTCGGCGATGCTGATTCCCTTGATCTTGGAGGATCGCGCCGACTCATTGAGCCGCGTGCCGTCGCAGTCGGGGCAGACACCGAAGGTGATCGCCCGGTCGACGAAGGCCCGGATGTGCGGCTGCATCGCATCGCGATCCTTGCTGAGCATGGATTTCTGGATCTTCGGGATCAATCCCTCGTAGGTGATGTTGACGCCCTCCACCTTGATCTTGGTGGGCTCCTTGTAGAGCAGGTCGTTGCGCTCCCGCTTGGTGAACTTCTTGATCGGCTTGTCCGGGTCGAAGAATCCGGCACCGCGATAGATCCGGCCGTACCAGCCCTCCATCGAATAGCCGGGGATGGTAAGCGCGCCCTCGTTCAGCGACTTCTCCTCGTCGTAGAGCGCGGTCAGGTCGAAGTCGGACACCCTGCCCAGCCCCTCACAGCGCGGGCACATGCCGCCGGTGATGCTGAACTCACGGCGTTCCTTGACCTTCTCCCCGTGCTTCTCGACGGTCACCGCGCCGGCCCCGCTGACCGAGGCGACGTTGAAGGAGAACGCCTGCGAGGAACCGATGTAGGGCTTGCCGAGCCGGCTGAACAGGATCCGCAGCATCGCGTTCGCGTCGGTGACCGTGCCGACGGTGGAGCGCGGGTTGGCGCCGATCCGCTCCTGGTCGACGATGATCGCGGTGGTCAACCCTTCCAGGCGGTCCACCTCGGGTCGGGAGACGTTGGGCATGAACCCCTGCACGAACGCGCTGTAGGTCTCGTTGATCATCCGCTGCGATTCGGCGGCGATGGTTCCGAAGACCAGCGAGCTCTTGCCGGATCCGGACACCCCGGTGAAGACGGTCAGGCGCCGCTTGGGGATGTCGACGCTGATGTCTTTCAGGTTGTTCTCCCGCGCCCCCTGGACGCGGATCAGTTCGTGGCTGTCGGCGGGGTGGCCCATCGTCTTCCTCTCCTCGATCTGCGGTCAGACTAATGGCCTGACGCGGCGTCACCGGTGAGTGTGACCGCAGCCTGCTCGGTAAACTGGCCCGATGGCGATCGCACCGAAGCTCAAAGAGCAGTTGATGCCCGTGCTCGGCCGTGCCCTGCGCAACCGGCGGGCGGGCGTACGCCACAGCGTGCGACAGGCTCCCGAGCTGCAGGCACCCGCCGAGATCTCCCTTGTCAGCCCGGATTTTTCGCATCAGGGCACGATTCCCGCGCCGCATCGCGCGGCGCCGCAGGGTGAGAACCTCTCCCCCGCCCTCGCCTGGCACGGCGCACCCGAGGGGACCGAGCAGTTGCTGCTGATCATTGAGGACATCGATGCTCCGCTGAAGAAGCCGATCGTGCATGCCCTGGCCTTGCTCGACCCGGCGCTGACCCATCTGCCGCAGGGTGCGCTGGGTGCGGATTCGGCCCAGGTACGCCTGCTGCCCGGCACACTGAACCGCCGCGGTTACCAGGGCCCGCGCCCGATCCCGAACCACGGTGTGCACCGCTATGGCTTCCACCTCTATGCCCTCGACGTGGTGCTGCCGGGCACCCTCAGCGGGCTGGCCGAGGTGCTGCCGCGGGTGGCGGGTCACGTGCTCGCCAGCGGCTTCCTGGAGGGCTGGGCCGAGAGCGGCCCCGAGGAGCGCCCGCAGTCCCGCAGGCGCCGGGGTGGCATCGACCCGCGAGATCTGCGGCGCTGACCGACCGTTGGCCGGTCGCGGTGGAGTTCGCGGATTCCCTTGTTCACCAGGAGGACACGTGACCGACGACCCCACCCGCACTCCGGTGATCATCGACACCGACCCCGGAGTCGACGATCTGCTCGCCCTCTGGGCGGCGTACGGCTGTGACCGCCTCGAGGTCCGCGCGGTGACGACCAGCTACGGCAACGTGCCTGGTTCGATGACCCGGGAGAACGCCCTCCGCGCGCTGACCCGGCTCGGTGAGCGCAGCGCCGACACCCTGCTCGGCCGGGGCGCGGAGCGTCCGCTCGTGGAGCCCGGTGCGGACCCCATCCACGACATCCACGGCACCGACGGTCTCGGTGGCGCGGCCGACCTGCTGCCCCTCCCCGACCGGTTGCCGGCACCGGTACCGGCCAGCACCGTGCATGCCCGGGTGTTGGAGTCCACCGACCGCCCGGTCACGATCATCGCGCTCGGCCCGCTGACCAACGTGGCCATCACACTGGCCGCTCGGCCGGACCTGCGCGAACGGATCGAACGGATCGTGATGATGGGCGGTGGCGACGGCCGGGGCAACACCACCGCCGCCGCGGAATTCAACCTCAGTTGCGATCCCGAGGCCGCCGAACGGGTCTTCTCCGATGCGGTGCCGGTCACCATGGTCGGTCTGGATCTCACCCAGAGCATCACCTTCGACGGCTCGTGGCTCGCCGAGCTGGCGGCCTCCTCGCAGACCGGTGACCTGGCCGCGCGGATCTCCCGGTCCTATCTGGCCGAGCAACGGGCGCGGGGGCGCACCGGTATGGCACTGCACGACGCCGTGGCGGTCGCTGCCCTGGTCCGCCCCGAGCTGTTCTCCACCCGTCAGGTCCGGGTACAGGTGGACCACGAGCACGGCGCGGGCCGGGGTGCGACCTTTTTGGACCCGCGGGATCGCCCCGAGCTCGACGGCCGGGCAGTGGTCACCCACGTCCGCGCGGGTGACGCGCCGGCGGTGATCGGTTGGGTCGCGGACAGCATCGCCGCACTGGGATGAGCCAGTTCGCGCGGCGCTCTGGCCAGGTGTGACCCAGGCCACTAACGTGGGGTCATGAGAGTCAACGACGTTCTGCAACGCAAGGGTGGTGATGTCGTCACCATCACCCCCGACGAGACGGTCCGCACCCTGGTCGAACTGCTGCGCGACCATCGCATCGGAGCCGTCGTCGTCTCCTCCGACGGCACCTCGGTCAACGGCATCGTCAGTGAGCGCGACGTGGTCCGCCGGCTCGCCGACACCGGTGCCGACGTGCTCGACCAGCCGATCGGGCAGATCATGACCGTCGAGGTGCACACCTGCGGCCCGGACGACGACATCGCCGACCTGGCCGAACAGATGACCGAGCGCCGGATCCGCCACGTCCCGGTCCTCGTCGAGGATCGACTGACCGCGATCGTCAGCATCGGTGACGTCGTCAAGCACCGGATCAACCAGCTCACCGACGAACGCGACCAGCTGGAGGCGTACGTCCAGCAGTGAATCCCACGCAGAACGCCGCCCTCCGGTAACCGATCGGAAACGGTCGGCGTGGGAAACCGGCCCCCGGCATGGCCGACTGTCACCATGTGGGCAGTTAGTCCCGAGTCGAGAGTCCTTCCCCCATGCTGACAGGGATCGTTCTGCACATGCCCGACCCGATCGCCAAGTCCCGCGGCACCCGAGGTGCTGCCGGACGTCTCCGCGCCCTCGGCCGGATCGTCTGGCACACGGCGACCGCGTGCCTGCGTTATCGGGTCACCGGATTGGCCGCCGAGGTGGCCTTCTTCGCCATCCTCTCCTTGCCGCCGCTGATCTTCGGCCTGGCCGGCGCGGTGGGTGTGATCGCGGCCCGGGTCCCGGTGACCACCGTGGAAGGATTCCGGGCGCAGATCCTGCACTACGCATCCCGGTTCATCACTCCCGACGCGGTGCAGCAGATCATCGCCCCCACGCTGGATGACGTGCTGGGCCAACCGCGCTTCGAAATCGTCTCACTGGGCTTCCTGGTCGCCCTGTGGTCCGGCTCCCGGGCAATGGCGGTCTTCGTCGACACGATCACGATCATGTACGGGCTGGCCGGTCAGCGCGGCATCGTCCGGACCCGCATCCTGTCCTTCGGGGTCTACGTGGCGTTCCTCATCGGTGGCGCGATCACCCTGCCGCTGGTGGTGGCCGGACCCGGACTGGTCGATCGGGTGCTGCCGGACGTGGTGGGCTGGCTCGGCATGGCTTACTGGCCGGTGGTGCTGCTGGCGTCGGTCCTGGTGCTCGGTTCACTGCTCTATCTGGCGACCCCGGTACGCAACCGCTGGCGGGCCCACCTCCCGGGCGCGGTGGTCGCGGTGCTGATCTGGGTGATCGGGTCCTCCGCACTGCGCTGGGTGATCCTGGTGATCTCCGGCAGCGCCACCATCTTCGGGCCGCTGGCCGCGCCCATCGCGCTGCTGGCCTGGCTCTACCTGGTGGCCTTCGCGGTGCTCGTCGGTGGCGCGCTGAACGCCGCGATCGCCAAGGTCACCCCGCGATTCGCGGGCATCACCGCGGAGCAGGCCGATCACGTGCTGGAGCGGGATGACGACCCCGAGGGGCCGTCGATCTGACCACTCGGCACATCTTGTCCATATCCTGGATTTCGATCTCATTATTTGAGAAATAGGTTGTGGGCATACCCCTATAGGCGATTTAGTGGGGCCCGGATACCGAGACAAGGTTCCATCGGCACGGCAATCCCGCGCGGATGGGTTCGTTGTCCACACCACGGCAACGAAGAGCCCCTCGGTCCCCGGCATCGCCGCCGAACCCGCTCAGGGGTGGGTACGCCCGGGCGCCGCCCGGGGACCTGCTCCCCCGATCTCTGGAAGGCACTGAGATGGCAGCTCCAGCCCTCGTCCTGTTGGCCCACGGCAGCACCAGCCCCCTGGTCGCCGAGGTGGCGCATGAGATGCGTGTGCGGATGCAGGAGATGAAGCCGGAGATTTCTGTCCACACCGCCTTTCTCGACCACTGTCCCCCGTCCGGACCGCAGGTGATCTCCCGGATCGCCCGGACGCGGACCGAGGAGGTCGTTTTCATCTCGACCAACCTCTCGGCCACCTTCGTGCCGGACGAGCGGGTGGAGACGATGGTCGACAAGGTGCGCGCCTCCCACCCCCGTCTGCGCTTCTCGATCGCCCGACCGGTGGGCCCCGAGGCCTCCCTGCTGGGCCTGGTGGACCGCAAGCTGCGGGCCGCCCTGGCCAGTGCCCACATCGCCGAACTGGATGGCCTGGTGCTCGCGGCGGAGGGTGCCGCCGATCAGCGCAGCCAGTCGCTGCTGGCCCGGCGGGCCCGGCAGTGGTCGATGCACCACAAGCTGCCGGTGATCACCGCGAACGCCAACGGCACCGGCCCCGGTACGGCCGCCGCGATCGCCTCGCTGCGCGCCCAGGGCCGTCGGCACATCGCGGTCGGCTCGCTCTTCCTGGCCCCCGACGAGGCCTGGCAGACCCAGGCCGATCAGGCTCTCCGCGCCGGTGCGGTCGCGGTCTCCGAGCCGCTGGGTGCTCAGCAGGAACTGCTCGAGATCGCCTGGGGTCGATACGCCGTCGCCGCGATGGGCATGGTCGATGTCGGCCTGGAGCGCGAGCAGCCCGAGACCGGTACCGACCGGCACCTCAGCGTCGTCGCCGGCTGACCCGCACGGCCCTCGGCCCGCGCTCGGTGCGCTGGGACATGCAGTGGTCCCGACCGTCCATGATCAAACCCCCTCTGACTGGGGTTACCAGGCGGTCGATTCCGACTACTGCATGTCCGTGCGCTTGGGCCCCTGCCCGGCCCATCCGGCCCCGCCGGCCCACTACGTGCGCTGATCAGCTCTCCTCGATCCGCCGGCGCTGTTCGGCGACATCGAAGTCGGCCGGCGGCCACTGCGGGTCCAGTTGCCGCAGGTGCTCCAGCAACAGCGTGGTGACCGCCCAGTTCCGGTACCACTTGCGATCCGCCGGGATCACGTACCAGGGTGCGACCTCGGTCGAGCAGCGGGTCAGCACGTCGGCGTACGCCGCCATGTAGGCCGACCACTTGCTGCGGGTGTCGACGTCACCGGGGTTGTACTTCCAGTACTTCTCGGGGTTGTCCAGGCGTTCCAGCAGGCGTTCCTTCTGCTTGTCGTGGGAGACGTTGAGGAAGCACTTGATGATCGTGGTGCCCTGCGCGGCGACCTCGGCCTCGAAGGCGTTGATCTCGTCGAATCGCTTGCTCCACACCGATTCCGGGACCAGGTCGTCCACGCGGGCGATCAGCACGTCCTCGTACTGCGAGCGGTCGAAGATGCCGATCATGCCCGCGGTCGGCAGCTCGCGCCGGATCCGCCAGAGGTAGTCGTGCTTGCGCTCCTCCTCGGTCGGCGCCTTGAAGGCGTGCAGCTGGATGCCCTGCGGATCCACCATGCCGGCGCTGTGCCGGATCACTCCGCCTTTGCCGGAAGTGTCCAGCCCCTGCAGGATCAGCAGCACCCGCTGCGCCTCCGGGTTGTCGCGGCCGTTGGCGTACAACCGCTCCTGCAGGTCGGAGAGTTCGTCGGCCATCCCCTGGACCAGCTCCGGCGCGTCCTTCTTGCCCGCACCCGGATAGCCGGGCGTGGCGCGGGGATCGAAGTCGTCGACGGTGACGGTGGATCCGGGGCGCACCCTGAGCTGGTCGGCGATCGTTGCTGCGGTCTTCTTCTGCGACATGGGCGACAGTCTGCCGGGGTCGGCAGGAAGTTCTCGGAACGCCTCGCCGACTTATACCCCTTGGGGGTATAGTCGGTGGCGAAGGGGGCGAGATGAACACTCATCAGCAGCACGACATGCAGCAGACCGACCACGCCGCACACGATGAACACGGCGACCACCAGGGCCATCAGCAGTCAGCCAGCCAGGGTGGTCACGGCGGTCATGGCGGTCACGGTGGTCATGGTGATCACGTGGCGATGTTCCGGCGGCTCTTCTGGGGCTCGCTGATCCTGGCGATCCCGACCGTTTTCCTGTCGCCGATGTTCGCCGACCTGATCGGCTACCGGTTGCCGCAGCTCCCACTGCTCGGCTGGGTCTCCCCCATTCTGGGCACGATTCTCTATCTCTGGTTCGGGCGCCCGTTCCTGACCGGTGCCTGGTCGGAGATCAGGGCCCGCAAGCCCGGCATGATGCTGCTGGTCACGCTGGCCCTGACCGTTGCCTTCGTCTCGTCCTGGCTGGCCACCCTCGGCGTACTGCCGCACCATCTGGATTTCTGGTGGGAGTTGGCGCTGCTGGTGGTGATCATGCTGCTGGGGCACTGGATCGAGATGCGGTCGCTGGCCCAGACCACCTCCGCGCTGGATTCGCTGGCCGCGCTGCTGCCCGACCGGGCGGAGCGCGTCGAGGGTGACGAGGTGGTGCAGGTCGATCCGGCCGAGCTCCGCGTCGGTGACATCGTCCTGGTACGCCCCGGCGGGCGCGTCCCCGCCGACGGCCGGGTGGTCGACGGCACCGCGGCCATGGACGAGTCGATGATCACCGGCGAATCCCGCACGGTGCGGCGCACTGTCGACGACCCGGTGGTGGCCGGCACCGTCGCCACCGACTCCGGGCTCCGGGTCGAGGTGTCCGCCACCGGTGACGACACCACCCTGGCCGGCATCCAGAAGCTGGTCACCGACGCCCAGGCCTCCGGTTCCCGCGCGCAGCGGCTGGCCGACACCGCGGCCGGTTGGTTGTTCTGGTTCGCCGTCGGCGCGGCGGTGGTCACCGCGATCGTCTGGTCCCTGCTCGGCATGCCCAGCGAGGCCGTCGTCCGCACCATCACGGTGCTGGTGATCGCCTGCCCGCACGCCCTCGGGTTGGCCATCCCGCTGGTGATCTCGATCGCCACCGAGCGCGCCGCCAGGGCCGGCGTACTGGTCAAGGACCGCGTCGAGATGGAATCGATGCGGACCGTGGACACCGTGCTGTTCGACAAGACCGGCACGCTGACCCGCGGTGAGCCGGTGGTGACCGGGATCGAACCGGCCGATGCCGGCATCGGTGCCGAGGAGTTGCTCCGGTACGCCGCAGCGGCCGAGACGGACTCCGAGCACCCGCTGGCCCGAGCGATCGTCCGGGCCGCCGGCGAACGCTCGCTGGAGCTGCCCAAACCGGGTGACTTCTCCTCCTCACCCGCGGTCGGTGTCACCGCGACCGTGGACGGGAAGCGGGTCCGGGTCGGTGGCCCGGCGATGCTTGCCGAGGAGGGCGCGAGCCCGCTGGCGGCCGCCGAGCCCTGGAATGACGAGGGCGCGATCGTGCTGCACGTCGTCGTCGACGGTCGGGTCGCCGGCGCGCTGCGGTTGGCCGATGAGATCCGGCCCGAGTCGCGGGCAGCGGTGAAAGCCCTGCGGGATCGTGGCATCGAGGTGGTGATGATCACCGGTGATGCTCAGGCGGTCGCGGCGACGGTGGCCGGCGAGCTCGGCATCGAACGCTTCTTCGCCGGGGTACGCCCGGAGGACAAGTCCACCCATGTCGCCGAGCTGCAGTCCGAGGGCCGCAAGGTCGCCTTCGTCGGCGACGGGGTGAACGATGCCCCGGCCCTGGCCACGGCGGACGTCGGCATCGCCATCGGCGCCGGTACCGATGTCGCGATCGCCTCGGCCGGGATCATCCTGGCCTCCGACGATCCCCGGTCGGTGCTGTCGGTGATCGAGCTGTCCCGCGCGAGCTATCGCAAGTCGATGCAGAACCTGGCTTGGGGTGCGGGCTACAACCTGATCGCCGTCCCGCTGGCCGCCGGTGTCCTGGCACCGATCGGTTTCGTGATGCCGATGTCGATCGGCGCGCTGCTGATGTCGGCCTCCACCGTGGTGGTCGCACTGAACGCCCAGTTGCTGCGCAAGCTCGACCTCGACCCGAACAAGCTGGCGCCGATCGGACGGTGACGACGCTCATCGAGTAGCTGCCCCGGCGGAGCGTTGGACCGACCACGCTCATCGAGTAGCTGCCCCGGCGAAGCGCAGCGGGGCCGGGGCAGCGTGTCGAGATGAACGTGTCGAGATATGCGCGTAGCCGGACGTGCAGTACTCCCCGCGGTCCATGATCAAAGCCCTTCTGACTGGGCTTCGAGACGGCATTCCTGGACCACTGCACGTCCGGTTACGTGAACCGTTCAATCCGCGGGTACCTGGCCCCCACCCGTCGGCCCTACTTCTCCACCCGGTTCCCGGCCTCGTCCCAGTGCGCGGCGACCTTCTTGCTGGGCTGCACCCGCGGCGGTTCACCGGGCTGCTTGGGGTAGTCGGGCGGCCAGTTCAGTTCACCACCGGGCAGCTCCTCCCAGAGCTGCAGCAGCGGTTCGATCGAGAACTCCTGATCGTCCATCCCGGCCCACGGGTCGCCGTCGCCCAGATAGTCAGGAATCGTTGTCAGGTTGAATTCGCGGGGATCGGTGATTTCGGCGAGCCGTTCCCAGCTCATCGGCGTACTGACCGGAGCGCCCGGGCGGGCCCGCAACGACCAGGCGCTGGCGATGGTGCGGTCGCGGAGATTCTGGTTGTAGTCCAGGAAGATCCGCTCCCCGCGCTGTTCCTTCCACCAGGCGGTGGTGACGCCGTCGTCACGGCGCTCCAACTCGCGACCGAGCGCGATTGCGGCATGGCGTACCTCGTCGAAACCCCAGCGCGGCTCGATCCGGACGTAGATGTGAATGCCGCGATTGCCGCTGGTCTTGGGATATCCGCGCATCCCCAGCTCCTCCAGCAGTTCCCTGGTGAGGTTCGCGATCCGCTGGGCGTCGGCGAAACCGGTACCCGGCTGCGGGTCGAGGTCGAGGCGCAGCTCGTCGGGATGGTCGACATCGGGTCGGCGTACCGGCCAGGGGTGGAAGGTCAGGGTGCCCATCTGTGCGGCCCAGACCAGCGACGCCGGCTCGCTCGGACACAGCTCCTCGGCGGTACGCCCACTGGGGAAGGTGATCGGAACGGTCTCGATGTAGTCCGGGGCGCCCTTGGGCAGCCGCTTCTGGTAGAAACCGTCACCCTCCCGGTCGGTCGGCCCGGTGGCCAACCGCATCCCCTCCCGCCAACCGTCGGGCCAGCGTTCCATCGCTGTCGGCCGGTCGCCGATACTGGCCAGCATCACCTCACCGACCGCGGCGAAATACTCACAAACCTGGAGTTTGGTGATCTCCGGTGTCCGCTCGGTCGCCTCGTAGATGATGCGGTCCGGGCTGGACACACGGACCTCACGCTCCCCCGCCGTGACCTGCGCCGCTGGTGTCTTGGCCATGGGGCCAACCTAGCCCTTGGCGCTCGGATTAGACTTGGGAGCGTTGCCGACGAGGAGGATTCATGAGCGAAAAGGCCAATGAGGTACGCGTGCTCAAGACCGAGGCGGAGTGGCGTGCCCAGCTCAACGACCTCGAGTACAAGGTGCTGCGCCAGGCGGCGACCGAGCCCCCGCACGTCGGCGAATACACTGACACCAAGACCGTCGGTGTCTACCGCTGCAAGGCCTGCGGCACCGAGCTGTTCCGCAGCGAGACCAAGTTCGACAGCCATTGCGGCTGGCCGTCCTTCTATGCCCCGCTGGCCGAGGATCGGGTCATCTACAACACCGACCACCTGCTCGGCTACCCGCGTACCGAGGTGCGCTGCGCGACCTGCGACTCCCACCTCGGCCACGTCTTCGAGGGCGAGGGTTACGGTACGCCGACCGATCAGCGTTACTGCATCAACTCGATCGCGCTCGATCTGGAGCCCGCCGAGAGCTGAGGGCTCACCCGCGTACCGCCTTCGCGATGTAGCACTGGGCGAGTTCGTTGCGCAGATGGACCTCCGCGACCTCGGGCGCGGCGAACTGCTCCGCCAGGGCAGCGCGTACGCCGGCCCCGGCCGGGACGATCCGGTTGTAGTGATAGAGCATCGAGCCGTCGGTGTCGTACGCCCGCAGCACGCGGGGGCCGTCATCGAGCCACTCCGGGAACCCCTCCTCGAACGGCTCGGGGCATTCCTCCGCATGCACGAAGACCGGCCCGGCCTCCCGCCACGGCCGCTCGGCCGACAGCGGAGCGTACGAGATCAGCAACAATCGCTCACCTTCCTCGCTGCGGCGCAGGCAGCAGCGCAGTTGCTGCCCGGCGGACAGGGTGACGTTCTCGTTGGGTACGCCGCCGGCGCCGACACCGGTGCTGCGAATGCTGGTCAACTCCGACGCCTCGATGGGCTTGATCGTGAACTCCATGTCCCGCAGTCGCGGCCGGCGTCGGATGCGTGAGCTCACAAGCACGCCCTGCTCGGTGGTCGAGTGGCCGGGCGATCTGGACGGTTCGCCACGGGTCAGCGGCGATCTTGCACCCAATCTGTCCAATGTGCACCCGGTCCTTGGGCGTGAACTGGGTGCAAGGTCGACCGAACGGGTGCAAGATCGATCGCTCGTACCTCGCTCGCTCAGCCAGCGTGAAGGTCTCATCTCGGCACGCCCGGCATTGCTCCGCTTCGCTACGCATGCCGGGCTACTCGATGAGCGTGAGTACCTCTCGACACACAATCCGGGTTCGGCTTCGCCTTACCCGGATTGCTACTCGAGGTACGTGGGCTCAGGCGTCGAGGTCGAGCACGATCTTGCCGCGGGTGTGCCCGGACTGCAGCTGCTCGTGCGCCTCGGCGACCCGCTCCAGCGGCAGCACCTCCGACACCTCCACCGACAGCTTCCCGGCGGCGATGTCGGCCGCCATCTGCGCCAACTCGGCCGGCAGTGGCCGCGCCATCGGCACGAACACCGGGATGCCGCGCTCCTCGGCGGGCGTCTTGTCGGTCAGCGTCGGCAGGGAGACGATCCGTCCCTTGTCGGTGAGGTGGTCCAGGCTCGGCAGATAGGTGTCGAAATAGACCCCGTCCACGATCAGGTCGGCCTTCGGCGCCACCTCGCGGAAATCCTGTTTGGTGTAGTCGATCGGATGGGCACCGAGTTCGGCGAGCCGGTCCTGGTTGCGGGTCGACGCCGTCGCCCACACCTCGGCACCGGCCTGCTTGGCGAGCTGGACGACGAGCTGGCCCACCCCGCCGGTACCGCCGTGCACCAGCACCGTCTCCCCAGCCTGCACCTTGCCCAGCTCGTGCGTGGCGATCCACGCGGTCAGCGCGACCAGCGCGGTCCCGCCGAGCACCACCGGATCGGCCCCCTCGGGGACGGGCACCATCGCATCCGCCGGCAGCGTGACGTATTCGGCGTAGCAACGGCCGGGGTGGCTGAGCGGCGGCATCCCGAAGACCTGGTCGCCGACCCCGAATCCCTCGACCCCGTCACCGACGGCGGTCACGGTGCCGCTGCACTCGCGGCCCAGCACGAGCGGGAAATCGGCCTCGGTGAGCTTCTTCGCCAATCCCGAGGAGCCGTCGCGGATCTTGTAGTCCAGTGGATTGGTCCCGGCGGCCCGGACCTTCACCTGCACCTCACCGGGCCCCGGCTCGGGGATCTCGGCCTCGGTGGTCAGATAGAGCTCCTCGGGACCGCCGAACCGATCGATGCGCGCCTGCCTCATCACCTGCTCCTCTCGCCTGCTCGAATCTGCCGAAGAATCTAAGCCTGCTTGGAAAGGACCGATCCCTGCCAGGCCCGGACCAGGTCCACCAGCTCGCGCCGGCGGCCGGAATAGAAGGGGATCTCCACCCGGACGTGCCGCCTGGTCTCCGAGGCGCGCAGGTCACGCATCAGGTCCACGATCCGGCCCATCTCGTCGGCCTCGAAGGCCAGGATCCACTCGTAGTCCCCGAGCGCGAACGCCGGCATCGTGTTCGCGCGCACATCGGGATAGCCGCGCCCGAGGGTGCCGTGCTCGACCAGCAGCGCACGCCGCTCCTCATCGGGCAGCAGATACCACTCGTAGGAACGCACGAACGGGTACACCACCAGGTGGTCACGTACCCGCTCGTCGGCCATGAACGCCGGCACGTGCGACTTGTTGAACTCCGCCGGGCGGTGCACGGCCAGCTGCGACCAGACCGGTTCCAGGGTGCGGCCGAGTTCGCTGGCGCGGAAGGCGTGGTACGCCTGTTGCAGGGTCTCGTAGTCCGGCGCGTGCCACCACACCATCAGATCCGCATCCGCCCGCAGGCCGGCCACGTCGTACCAGCCACGGATCACCAGATCCTCACCCTCGGTGGCCGCCTCGACCGCCGCAATCGCTTGCTGAGCAAGGGTTTCCGCCTCGGTCCCGGGACCGGAGGCAGCAGCCTCGGGGTTGCGGCGGAACACCGACCACATCGTGTAGCGCTGCATCTGGTTGATGTCGCGGGCCTTGAGTGTCACTGGCTTACCTCCTGCATCTGCTGCTGGTCGGCGCGCACCTCGGCGCGCAGCTGGGGTCCCTCGGTGTGCACCAGTTCGGTGATCCGGGTGAGCACCGTGGGATCGGCCGTCGGCGGTACGCCGTGGCCAAGATTGAAGATGTGGCCGGGTGCCGCCGCGCCCTCGCGCACCACCCGGCGTACCCGATCGGCCAGCACCGGCCACGGCGCGCCGAGCAGCGCGGGATCGAGATTGCCCTGGACGGCGTATCGGCCACCGAGCCGCCGGCTGGCCTCATCGAGCGGGATCCGCCAGTCGATGCCGACCACCTCGGCACCGGCCTCACCGATCAGCGGCAGCAGCTCCCCGGTGCCCACCCCGAAGTGGATCCGCGGTACGCCGAGCCGGCCGACCTCGGCGAGCACCGCCGCCGAATGCGGCAGCACGTATTCGCGGTAGTCGCTGGCCGACAGCGCACCCGCCCAGGAATCGAAGAGCTGCACCACCCGGGCACCGGCCTCGACCTGCACCTGCAGGAAGACCGCCGAGATCTGCGCGAGCTTGGCGCACAGCTCGTGCCACAGCTCCGGTTCCCCGACCATCAGCGACTTGGTCTTCGCATAGTCCTTGCTCGGCCCGCCCTCGACCAGATAGCTCGCCAGCGTGAACGGCGCACCGGCGAAACCGATCAGCGCCTTGGCCGCATCCGGGCCGCCCAGCCCGGCGACCACCAGCTCCGCACCCTGCCGGATCGGCTCCAGCGCGGCCGGATCGAGCGCCGGCAGCGCCGCGACCTGGTCGCGGGTCCGGATCGGGTCGGCGATCTGCGGCCCGGTACCGGGCACGATGTCCAGGTCGACGCCGGCCGCCTTCAGCGGGACCATGATGTCGGAATAGAACACCGCCGCATCGACGTCGTGCCGGCGTACCGGCTGGAGGGTGATCTCGCGGACCAGCTCCGGGTCGAAACAGGCCTCGAGCATGGTGCTGCCCGCGCGTACCTCCCGGTATTCGGGGAGCGAACGCCCGGCCTGCCGCATGAACCAGACCGGCAGGTGATCCCCCTGCACTCCGCGAGCGGCGTTGACCAGATCCGAGGACGAGGAGGCGGGTTGTTCGATCACCCCACCATCCTCCCACGCCCCGCACTGACCATGCGTCACCGTCTCGGGGGATCCCGGTTTGACATCGGCGCGTCGGTACGCCTCCTCGGCGGCCGGATTGCCTAGGCTCGGGGGGTGGCCGCCAGCAAGAACCAACTTCCGCTTCCCGAGCCGTTCCGTGCGGCCGTCGCGGGGATCAGCGGATACCCATGGCGCGCCGAGATCCAGGTCGAGGAGATCCCCGCGCCGCAACGCATCGCGCCCTTCTCGGTGGCGCTGACCGCCGATGTGGTGATCGATGAGGACGAGCTCGGCAACGGGCGGTTGGTGCTGTTGCACGATCCGGCGGGCAACGACTCCTGGCAGGGTGATTTCCGCCTGGTGAGCTACGTCCGCGCCGAGATCGAGACCGAGATGGTCACCGATCCGCTGCTGCCGAGCGTCGGCTGGTCCTGGCTGACCGATGCGTTGGCCGGGCACGGCGCCGACCACGCCGCGCCGAGCGGCACCGTGACCTCGGTGAACAGCGAGACCTTCGGTGCGATGTCCGACGACCCGGGCAAGGCCGAACTGGAGATCCGCGCCTCGTGGACGCCGATCCTGGCCGCCGACGGCTCGGGGATCGAGGCCCAACTGGCGGCCTGGTCCGATCTGCTGTGCACCGTCGCCGGGCTGCCACCGGTGCCCAGCGGTGTGGTGATGATGCCGTCTCGGCGCGGTGGCGCCGCCCGCCGCAGCCGGTAGTCTGCGACCGTGCAGCGCCAGTCAGTGTCCCCAGCCAGCCCGGATCAGCCGGCTGCTGAGGTGACCGAGGCGCCAACGGTCCCGGAGGCTCCCGAGCTGCCGGTGCTCGCCGCTCCCGCCGACCCGGTGCCACCAGTGGTCGCCGATGCGGCCGCCCTCGAGGCCACCATCGACGCCCTGGCCAGCGCCACCGGGCCGATCGCGGTGGACGCCGAACGGGCCCACGGTTATCGCTACAGCGCCCGGGCCTATCTGCTGCAGTTCCGGCGGGCCGGGGCCGGCACCCTGCTGCTGGACCCGCTCGCGCTCTCCCCCGACGGCATCGCGCTCGCCGACCTGCGCGACCTGGCCGCGCCCATCCAGGACGCCGAGTGGATCATTCACGCCGCGACCCAGGACACCCCCTGCCTGGCCGAGCTCGGGTTGATCCCGACCCGGTTGTTCGACACCGAGCTGGCCGGCCGGTTGCTCGGCTTCCCGAGGGTCGGGCTGGGTGCGCTGATCGAGCACTACTTCGGGCTGAAGCTGCTCAAGGAGCACTCGGCCGCCGACTGGTCCACCCGGCCGCTGCCCGCCGACTGGCTGACCTATGCGGCCCTGGACGTCGAGCTGCTGATCGAGCTGCGCGACCGGCAGGCCGAGGAACTGGCCGCCGCGGGGAAGGCCGACTGGGCGGCGCAGGAGTTCGCACACCTGGCGCAGCGCGCCGCGCTGCCGCCGCTGCGGCGTACCGATCCCTGGCGGCGCACCTCCGGCATCCACGCCGTCCGCACGGCCGCCGGGTTGGCCGCCCTGCGCGAGCTCTGGTCGGCCCGCGACGAGATCGCCCGCCGGTTGGACAAGGCACCGGGGCGGATCGTGCCGGACAAGGCACTCGCCGAGTTGGCCGCCCGGCCCCATCCCGGCCGCCGGGATCTGCACGCGGTGGCCGGTTTCCAGCGCCGGTCGGCGAAGCGGTACGAGACCAACTGGCTGGCGGCCCTGGAGCGGGCGCAGGCGCTGCCCAAGGCGCAGCTGCCGCCGGTGCACCTCGCCTCGGATGCACCGCCCCCGCCGCGCTCCTGGGAGGGCCGTGATCCGGAGGCCTTCGCCCGGCACCAGCGGATGCGAGCGGTGATGACCGAGCTGTCGGAGAAGTACGACGTGCCGGCGGAGAACATCTGCACCCCCGAGTACTGGCGCCGGCTCGCCTGGCAACCGCCCACCCCGGCCGACGAGCCGACGGTGGATGCCTTCCTCGCCGATCTCGGCGCCCGACCCTGGCAGCGCGAACTCGTCGTCGCGCCGCTCACCGCCGCTCTTTGATGTCGGCTCGCGCGTTCTCCCCCGCTGGCTGAGCGAGCGAGTCCTCCCCCACGTCGGCTGAGCGAGGGAGGAACGACCGAGTCGAAGCCACGTCCACGCCGCCCTCCCGAACTCTTGCGGCCGATCACACAGTGTTTCTCCATCGCAGCGTGCATAACCCCTGACATCTTCGTGAGGGGGCTCGCCAACTTAGTTACTAGCGGGTAACGTGGCGGCCATGTCACGTGAGATCCGCGACGTCGTCTTCGTCGACGGCGTACGAACCCCCTTCGGGAAGGCCGGCTCGCTCTATGCCGAGACCCGGGCCGACGACCTGGTGGTGCACTGCATCCGCGAACTGCTGCGGCGCCACCCCGAACTTCCGCCCGAGCGCATCGATGAGGTGGCCATCGCGGCCACCACCCAGACCGGTGACCAGGGCCTGACCATCGGACGCAGCGCCGCGCTGCTGTCCGGACTGCCGCGTTCGGTGCCCGGTTTCGCCATCGACCGGATGTGCGCCGGTGCGATGACCGCCGTCACCACCACCGGTTCCGGGATCGGCGTCGGTGCCTACGACGTGGTGATCGCCGGCGGTGTCGAGCACATGGGCCACCACCCGATGGGTGAGGGCGCCGATCCGAACCCGCGCTTCATCGCCGAGAAGATCGTCGATGAATCCGCGCTGGTGATGGGAAAGACCGCCGAGAACCTGCACGACCGGTTCCCCGCGATCACCAAGGAACGGTGTGACGAGTACGCCGTGCAGAGCCAGCAGCGCGTCGCCCAGGCGTACGCCGACGGGATCATTCCCGAGGCGCTCGTCCCGGTGGGGGTCCGCTCCACCGAGCTCGGCTGGGGCCTGGCCACCGCCGACGAGCCGCCGCGTCCGGGCACCACCATGGAGGCGCTGGCGGAGCTGAAGACCCCGTTCCGCCCGCACGGCCACGTCACCCCGGGCAATGCCGCAGGCCTCAACGACGGCGCCACCGCCTGCCTGCTCGCCTCCGCCGACACCGCCGAGGAGCTCGGCCTGCCGGTGGCGATGAAGATGGTCGGATTCGCCTTCGCCGGTGTCGATCCCGCCGTGATGGGCGTCGGCCCGGTCCCGGCCACCGAGAAGGCGCTGGAACGCGCCGGGTTGAGCATCGACGACATCGGCGCCTTCGAGATCAACGAGGCGTTCGCGGTCCAGGTGCTCGCCTTCCTGGACCACTTCGGCATCGAGCAGACCGATGAGCGGGTCAACCCCTACGGCGGTGCGATCGCCATCGGTCACCCGCTGGCCTCCTCCGGCGTACGCCTGATGATCCAGCTGGCCCGCCAGTTCCGGGACCGTCCGCAGGTGCGGTACGGCATCACCACGATGTGCATCGGCCTGGGCATGGGCGGCACCGTGATCTGGGAGAACCCCGCCTGGGAAGGGAATGTGAAGTGACCGACACCATGTACGACGACTTCGACGCGATCCTGGAACGCACCGCGAAGGTGACCGAGGGCGAGGTGATCACCCACTCGCTGGCCCGCGACATCGAGCTGCCGCGCGGCGCCGGCAAGGCGGTGCTGATCACCCTGGACAACGGACTCGATCACACCCGGCCCTCCACCCTCGGCCCGGGCACCCTGCGCGAGCTGAGCCGGGTGCTGGATGAGGTGCAGGCCCGTGACGACATCGTCGCGATCGCCATCACCGGCAAGCCCTTCATCACCGCCGCCGGCGCCGACCTGTCGCTGATCAGCAAGATCACCGAGCACGAGCAGGCCCTCGATGTGGCCCGGATCGGTCACGGCACCTTCCACAAGCTGGCCAACTCGAAGATCCCCACCTTCGCCTTCATCAACGGGCTGGCGCTCGGCGGCGGACTGGAGATCGTGCTCAGCTGCCAGTACCGGACGGTGAACAGCACGGCGGCCGGAATCGCTTTCCCGGAAGTGTTTCTCGGCATCCTGCCCGGCTGGGGTGGTACCTGGCTGGCGCCGAATCTGGTCGGAATCGACACCGCGGTGAAGCTGGTCATCGAGAACTCGATGAACCAGAACAAGATGCTCGGCGGTCAGCAGGCCTTCCAGATCGGGCTCGCCGACGCGATGTTCGACGGTGCCGACTATCTGGCCCGTTCGATCGACTGGATGGCCGGCGTGGTCAAGGGCGAGGTGACCCTCGACCGCCCCGAGATCGATCGCTCCGAGGAGACCTGGGCGGCGGCCATCAAGGCCGGCAAGAAGTACGCCGACAGCAAGGTCTCCGGTGCGGCGCCCGCGCCCTACCGGGCGCTGGACTGCCTGGCCGCCGCGCGCACCGCGACCCGCGAGGAGGCGTACCTGCTGGAGGACCAGGGGCTCGCCGATCTGGTGATGACCGATGAGCACCGGGCCTCCCTCTATGCCTTCGACCTGGTCAACAAGCGCGCCAAGCGGCCGGCCGGTGCCCCGGACAAGGAGCTGGCCCGCAAGGTCACCAAGGTCGGCATCGTCGGTGCCGGGCTGATGGCCTCCCAGCTCGCGCTGCTGTTCGGCCGCCGGCTCGGTGTACCGGTGGTGATGAGCGACCTCGATCAGGCCCGGGTGGACAAGGGCGTCGGCTACGTCCACGCCGAGATCGACAAGCTGCTCGCCAAGAAGCGGATCTCCCCCGACAAGGCGAACGGGCTGAAGGCGCTGGTCACCGGCACCACCGATCAGGCCGACTTCGCCGACTGCGACTTCGTGATCGAGGCCGTCTTCGAGGAGATGGGGGTCAAGCAGCAGGTGTTCGGCGCGCTCGAACAGCACGTCCGTCCCGACTGCATCCTGGCCACCAACACCTCCTCGCTGTCGGTGAGCGAGATGGCCTCGGGGCTGCAGCATCCGGAGCGGGTGGTGGGCTTCCACTTCTTCAACCCGGTCGCGGTGCTGCCACTGCTGGAGATCATCCGCGGCGAGCAGACCGACGAGGCCACCTTGGCCACGGCTTTCGTTGTGGCGAAGGGATTGCGGAAGAACGCGGTGCTGGTGAAGGATGCCCCGGCGTTCGTCGCCAACCGGATCCTGCTGCGGCTGATGAGCGAGGTCTTCGCCTGTGTGGACGAGGGCACCCCGATCGAGGTGGCCGATACCGCGCTGGCGCCGATGGGTCTGCCGATGACCCCGTTCACGCTGTTGCAACTGGTCGGCCCGGCCGTCGCGCTGCACGTCAACGAGACCCTCAACGACGCCTTCGGCGACGAGCGGTTCCCGGTCTCGAAGTCGCTGCAGCAGATCGTCGAGCAGAAGCTGCCCGGGGTCTATGACCGGGACGAGAAGGGCCGCCCGTTCGTCACCGACGCGGGTCGGGCCGCCCTGGTGCAGGGTGATGCCCCGAGCACGCCGGAACAGGTGCTGGATCGGTGCGAGAAGGCCCTGGCGACCGAGATCGGGCTGATGCTCGACGAGCAGGTCGTCGCTGCGCCGATGGACATCGACCTGTGCCTGATCCTGGGTGCCGGCTGGCCGTTCCACGACGGGGGCATCACCCCCTACCTGGACCGTCGCGGTGCCTCGGAAGCCGTGCGTGGCAAGCGATTCCTGCCGCCGGGAGTGGCCAGCCTGCCAGCCTGATCCGCGGATCTCGGAAGCCCGAAGCGATCCATCGAACCCACCGTCCATCCATCGCGTGCTCCAGCACGCGATGGATGGACCCAGGGTTCGATGGATCGTTCCGGTTCAGGGGCGTGGCCCCGCAGCCCGGGTCAGTGCTCGGAGCGCTCACTGGTGCCGGCGACCGGCTGATCGGTGGCGCGGGCGACGAACTCCACCGCGTACCGGGCGACCTGCTGGGAGGTGAGCCCGAGGTCCTCGAGCACCTCGGAGCGGGAGCCCGGGTCCAGGAACTCCTGCCGGATGGCGAACTCGCGCAGCGGCACCCAGACGTCGTTGGCGCGCAGCTCCTGGGAGAGCCGGGAGCCCAGTCCGCCGACCAGGCCGGAGTCCTCCAGGGTGATCACCAACTGGTGCGCCCGCGCCAGCTCGATCAGCGCCGGGTTCACCGGCAGCGCCCAGAGCGGGTCGACGACGGTGACCCCGATCCCCTGCTGGCTGAGCCGCTCCCCGACCTCCATGCCCATCCCGGCGAACTGGCCGTGGGCGACCACCAGCACCTCGGGCCGCTCGGACTCGGAGAGCACGTCCACACCGTCGAGGTGGCGGACCGCCTCGATGTCGGCGGGCATCTTGTCCTTGGAGTAGCGGATCACACTCGGTGCGCCCTCGATCTCGACCGCCCGGCGCAGCGCCTCCCGCAGCCGGGTGCCGTCGCGGGGTGCGGTCAGCCAGAGGCCGGGGACCATGGACAGGATCGATGAGTCCCACATCCCGTTGTGGCTGGGGCCGTCGGTGCCGGTGATCCCCGCACGGTCCAGCACCAGCGTCACGCTCTCGGAGTGCAGCGCGACATCCATCAGCAGCTGGTCGAAGGCGCGGTTCAGGAAGGTCGAATAGAGCCCGATCACCGGGTGCAGCCCGGTCGCCGACAGCCCCGCGGCCGAGGTGAGTGCGTGCTGCTCGGCGATCCCGACGTCGAAGGTGCGATCGGGGAACGCCGCCGCGAAACGGTGCAACCCGGTCGGATAGAGCATCGCCGCGGTCACCGCGACCACATCGGGACGCTCCCGGCCAATGTCGACCAGCTCGGTGGAGAACACATCGGTCCAGCTCTCCTTCGAGCTCGACGAGAGCGGTTCACCGGTGATCTCGTCGATCTGGCCGATCGAGTGGAAGCGGTCCTCCTCGTTCTCCTCGGCCGCCTTGAAACCGCGGCCCTTCTCGGTGATCACGTGCACGATCACCGGCCCGCCGAAGCCCTTGGCCTGCTGCAGCGCGCGCTCCAGGGCGCCCAGATCGTGGCCGTCGATCGGCCCGACATACTTCATCCCGAGATCGGCGAACAGGCCCTGCGGGGCGAGCACATCCTTGAGGCCGATCTTGACCCCGTGCAGCCACTCGTACGCCGCCCGGCCCACCAGCGGCGTGCCGCTGATCGAGCGCTTCAGGAAGTCCAGGCCCTGCTCGTAACGCTTGTCGGTGCGCAGCGCGGTGAGGTGCGAGGCCAGCCCGCCCACGGTCGGGGTGTAGGAGCGGCCGTTGTCGTTGGCGATCATGATCAGCGGCAGGTCCCGCTGGACCGCGATGTTGTTGACCGCCTCCCAGGCCATCCCACCGGTCAGCGCACCGTCACCGATCACCGCGATCACCCGCCGGCTGCTCTCCTGCAACCGGAAGCCCTTGGCCATCCCCTCGGCCCAGGAGAGCGAGGAGGAGGCGTGCGAGCTCTCCACCCAGTCGTGTTCGGATTCGGCACGACACGGATAACCGGACAACCCGCCGAGCTGGCGCAGCGTCGGGAAGTCGTCCTGGCGGCCGGTCAGGATCTTGTGCACATAGCTCTGGTGACCGGTGTCGAAGACGAAGGGGTCGTGCGGGGAGTCGAAGACCCGGTGCAGGGCGATGGTCAGCTCGACCACGCCCAGGTTGGGTCCGAGGTGCCCACCGGTGCGGCTCACGTTGCTGACCAGGAAGGCGCGGATCTCCCCGGCCAACTGATCCAGCTCGGCCCGCGACAGGTCGCGGAGGTCACGCGGGTCCTTGATCCGATCCAGAAGAGGCATAGCGACCAGTTTACGGCTCGGTAGCCGCAGCTCGTGTCACCCCCGGGTCCGAAACGCCCGGCGTCCGGGTCGTCCCGGACGATGACCCCGCGGGAAAACACTCGGGCGTCGGTCGCCGATCCGCCGCCGCGCGGGAAATCCAGCTGCGTCCGGGGTCGCCGATCGCTAGCCTGCGCCCATGAGCGACCTCCGCGACCACCTGCGCGCCGAACTCCGGCAGGCGATGCGCGACCGCGATCGCGACACCGTGCGGGTGCTGCGCTCGGTGCTCGGCGCGATCGACAACGCCGAGTCCGACGGCGTCGCCGCACCCCGGGCCGGTGCGGTTGAGGCCTCAGCGATCGGAGTCGGCGCCGCCGAGGCGGCCCGACGCGAACTCACCGATGCCGACGTGCGTGCGGTGGTCGAGGCCGAGTTGGCCGAACGCGCCGACTCGATCGGTGAGTTGGAGCGCGCGGGGCACGGTGCGGCGGCCGATCCGGTGCGCGCCGAGGTGGCGGTGATCCGTGGAGCCCTCGACCGGTTCACAACCGGGCGATGAAGATCTTGCCGCGCAGCGCCTCCTCCACCAGGGCGACGGCCCGGCGCACCCGAACCAGCTGAGCCGTCTGCTCCTGCCAGGCCTCGGCCGCGGACTCGAGCACCTGTGGCGAAACCCGGTCACCCAGACTCGTGCGCACCCCGGCCAGCCCGGCCTGGCTGGCCCGCAACTGGCTCTCCACGAACTGCGCGGCGAACCGGGCCAACACCACCGGATGGCGACGCAGCACCGGATAACCGCGATAGTCGGCCGGGCACCGGTCCAGCAGGTATGCCACGGCGGTCGCCTCCCAGTCGGGAGCACCCGGTGGACGCACCGAATCGGGCCAGCCCGGCGGGACATGGATCGAGGTCTGCATCGAACACCTCCACTGATTAGTACGTATGTTCGATCATAGATCGACGGTCCGACACTGCGCAAGGGCGCTGGCAGGATGAGGTCCATGACTCCCGCCCAGCAGCCCGCGACCGATGTGATCTGCCAGATCGCCGCCGGTGAGCTACCGGCCGAGACGGTACTGCGGACCGACGACATCGTGGCCTTCCTCGACCACCGCCCGGTGTTCAAGGGCCATGTCCTGGTCTGCCCGCTCCCCCATGTCGATCAGCTCACCGACCTGCCCGCCGAGCGGATCCCGGTGCTCTTCGGCGCCGTGCAGCGGGTCGCAGCGGCGCTCCCGGAGGCGCTCGGCTGCCAGGGCACCTTCGTGGCGATCAACAACGTCGTCTCGCAGTCGATCCCGCATCTGCACGTGCACGTCGTGCCCAGGACCAAGGGCGACGGGTTGCGCGGTTTCTTCTGGCCGCGGGTGAAGTACGCCGAGGGCGAGGCCCAGGCGTACGCGAAGTTGATCCGCGAAGCGCTCACGGTCCTCGAGTAGCGATCCCGGCACCGCGAAGCGGAGCCGGGATCACGTGTCGAGAGGTCCGGTTCATCTCGACACGGCGGCCATTGCTCCGCTTCGCTGCGCATGGCCGCCTACTCGATGAACGTCAGTCCTTCTTGTCATCGTCCTTCTTGGCGGCGGTCTTCTTGGCCGGCGCCTTCTTCGCGGCCTTCTTGGCCGGTGCCTTCGCGGAATCCGAGTCGTCGGAATCCTTGTCCTCGCCTGACTTCTCGGCGCTCACGGAGAAGTCGAGGTCGTCGTCCGCGACGCCGACGGTGACCAGGTCGCCGGCACCGAGGGAGCCGCCGAGCAGCATCGTGGAGAGCCGGTTGTCCAGCTCCTGCTGCACGGTACGACGCAACGGCCGGGCACCGAACTCGGGCTCGAAGCCCTCCTTGACCATCCAGTCCTTGGCCTCGTCGGTGACCTCGATGCCGACGTCCTGGGCCCGCAGCAACCGCTCGGTGCTGCGCAGGATCAGATCGACGATCTCGCGCAGCTCGTCCTGGGTGAGCCGGTGGAAGATCACGGTCTGGTCGATCCGGTTGAGGAACTCCGGCCGGAAGTGGCTGCGCAGCAGCTCCTGGATCTCCGGCTCGACCGAGCTGAGGTCATCGGTCTTCAGGATCAGCTGCGAGCCGAGGTTGCTGGTCATGATCACGATCGTGTGGGTGAAGTCGACGGTACGCCCCTGGGAGTCGGTGAGCCGGCCGTCGTCCAGCAGCTGCAGCAGCGTGTTGAACACGTCGGGGTGGGCCTTCTCGACCTCGTCGAACAGGACCACCGAGTAGGGCTGGCGGCGTACCCGCTCGGTGAGCTGACCACCCTCGTCGTAACCGACGTACCCGGGGGGCGCGCCGACGAGCCGGGAGACGGTGTGCTTCTCCTGGAACTCGCTCATGTCGAGGCGGATCATCCGGCCCTCGTCGCCGAAGACGGCCGCGGCGAGCGCCTTGGCCAGCTCGGTCTTGCCGACACCGGTCGGGCCGAGGAACAGGAACGAACCCAGCGGCCGGTTCGGATCCGACAGGCCGGCCCGCCCGCGGCGTACCGCCTCGGCGACCGCGGTGACCGCCTCACCCTGCCCGATGACCCGCTCATGCAGCAGGTTCTCCAGCGCGAGCAGCCGGGTGCGCTCCTCGGCAGTGAGATCGGACACCGGGATGCCGGTACGCCGGGAGACCACCTCGGCGATGTCGAAGACGCCCACGTGCGGGGTCTCCTCGGCCTTGACCTGGTCGAGCTTCTGCTCGGCCAGCTCGCGCTCCTTCTTCAGCTGCTCGGCCTGCGCGTAGTCCTCGTTGGCGACCGAGGCGTCCATCTCCCGCTTCAGCCGGCCGATCTCCTCCTCCATCGCCTTGGTGTCGGCATCGGGGGTCTTGTGCTTGAGCCGGGCGCGGGCACCGGCCTGGTCGACCAGGTCGATGGCCTTGTCCGGCAGGAACCGGTCGGTGATGTAGCGGTCGGACAGCTCGGCGGCCGCGACCAGGGCCTCGTCGTCATAGACCACGTCGTGGTGGGTCTCGTAGACATCGGCGAGCCCGCGCAGGATCTCGATGGTGTCGTCGACGCTCGGTTCGGAGACCATCACCGGCTGGAAGCGGCGCTCCAGGGCGGCGTCCTTCTCGATGTACTTGCGGTATTCGTCGATGGTGGTGGCGCCGATGGTGTGCAGCTCGCCGCGGGCCAGCGCCGGCTTGAGCAGGTTGGCCGCATCCATCGCGCCCTCGCCGCCGGACCCGGCGCCGATCACGGTGTGCAGCTCGTCGATGAACAGGATGATCTCGTCGGAGTGCTCCTTGACCTCGTCGAGCACCTTCTTGAGCCGTTCCTCGAACTCACCGCGATACTTCGAGCCGGCGACCAGGGCGCCCAGGTCGAGCGCGATCACCTTCCGGTTGGCCAGCGAGCTGGCGACGTCGTTGTTGACGATGCGTTGGGCGATGCCCTCGACGATCGCGGTCTTGCCGACACCGGGATCGCCGATCAGCACCGGGTTGTTCTTGCGGCGCCGCGAGAGCACCTCGACGGTCTCCTCGATCTCCTGATCGCGGCCGACGACGGGGTCGAGTTTGCCGGCGCGGGCGTCGGCGGTCATGTCGCGGCCGAACTCGTCCAGGGTCGGGGTGTCGCTGTCGGACTGGCCGCCCTGACCCGGCTGGCCGGACTGCCCACGGCCGGGATCCTGGATGGCCTGGGTGAGCAGTTTCGAGCCGGGGTTCTCGCGGTTGGCCGCGATCCCGACGAGCAGCTGCACCGGGCCGATGTAGCCGGTCCCGGACTCGGCGGCCTGCTGCTGGGCGACCCGGATCGCGGCGCGCAGGCGCGGGCCGAGCCGCGGTTCGTCAGCACCGGTCGGCAGCTGTTCGAGCAGGTCGGCCATCTGCGCGGCCACCGAATCCGGGTCGAGACCGAGCGTGGTGAGCATCCCGCGGGCGGGATCCTCCGAGGCGGCCGCATAGAGCAGGTGCTCCGGGGTGACCTCGGGGTTGTTGCGCTCCTCGGCCGCGTCCACGGCATCGGAGAGCATCCGGCGGGCGTCGTCGGTGAGCAACCGGTTCACGTCGACCCGTTGCACCGGGGGCTGCTGCCCCGACGCCTGCCCGAAGAAGCGGTTGAACATGTCATCGAAAGGGGATCCAGAACCAAGGGGCCACTGAGACATCTGCACGCACTTCCTGTCGGTGTCGATTTGTTGCGGCGGGGGTACGCCGTCCCCACACCGTTGCGCACCCGGGTCCGCGCTGACAAGCCCCAACACACAACCGGTCCGGGGGCCGTGGGTTGAGCCGATCGCGCTCAGGGAAGGGGTCCGGGAATGCGATCGGGGCCCGGGAGGGTGATCTCCCGGGCCCCGATGGGGCTCCCTCTCGACACGCTCGCTGCGCGAGCTGCTCGAGGAGCGTGTGTCAGGCGGCGCGCTGGGCCATGTGGCGCAGCACGTACTGCAGGATGCCGCCGTTGAGGTAGTATTCGCGCTCCCCCGGGGTGTCGATGCGGACGACCGCGTCGAACTCGGTCACCTTGCCGTCGGGGGCGGTGGCCTTGACGTGCATCGTTTCCGGCGTACGCCCCTCGTTCAGCTCGGCGATGCCGGTGATGTCGAAGGTCTCTTCACCGGTGAGACCGAGCGACTCGGCCGAATCGCCCTCGGGGAACTGCAGCGGCAGGACGCCCATGCCGATCAGGTTCGAGCGGTGGATCCGCTCGAAGCTCTCGGTGATGACGGCCTTGATGCCGAGCAGCGCCGAGCCCTTGGCGGCCCAGTCGCGCGAGGACCCGGAGCCGTACTCCTTGCCGCCGAGCACGACCAGCGGGGTGCCCTGCTTCTGGTAGTTGACCGAGGCGTCGTAGACGAAGGTCACCGGGCCGTCGGCCTGGGTGAAGTCGCGGGTGTAGCCACCCTCGGTGCCCTCGGCGATCTGGTTGCGGAGCCGAATGTTGGCGAAGGTGCCCCGCATCATCACCTCGTGGTTGCCACGCCGCGAGCCGTAGGAGTTGAAGTTCTTGCGATCCACCCCCTTGCTCATCAGGTACTGACCGGCGGGGGTGTCGGCCTTGATCGCGCCGGCCGGCGAGATGTGGTCGGTGGTCACCGAGTCGCCGAGCTTGAGCAGCACCCGGGCGCCGGTGATGTCACCGACGGGCTCCGGGTTGGCCGGCATGTCGTCGAAGTACGGCGGCTTGCGCACGTAGGTCGACTCGTCGTCCCACTCGAAGGTCTTGCCCTCCGGGGTGGGCAGCTCGCGCCACTGGTCGTCGCCGGCGAACACGTCGGCGTACCGGCTGGCGAACATGTCGGCGTTGATCGAGGTGTTGACCAGTCCCTCGATCTCGGCGGTGGTCGGCCAGATGTCCTTCATGTACACATCGTTGCCCTGTTCGTCCTGGCCCAGCGGCTCGGAGTCGAGGTCGATGTCCATCGTGCCGGCCAGCGCGTACACCACGACCAGCGGCGGGCTGGCGAGGTAGTTCATCTTCACATCGGGCGAGATCCGGCCCTCGAAGTTGCGGTTGCCGGACAGCACCGCGGTGACGGCCAGGTCGTTGTCGTTGATCGCCTGGGAGACCTCCGGGATCAGCGGCCCGGAGTTGCCGATGCAGGTGGTGCAGCCGTAACCGACCAGGTCGAACCCGATCTTGTCCAGGTAGGTCTGCAGGCCCGCCTTCTCGTAGTAGTCGGTGACCACCTTGGAGCCCGGGGCGAGCGAGGTCTTCACCCACGGCTTGCGGGTCAGGCCCTTCTCGACCGCCTTCTTCGCCACCAGGCCGGCGGCGATCATCACACTCGGGTTCGAGGTGTTGGTGCAGGAGGTGATCGCGGCGACCGTGACCGAACCATGGTCGAGTTCGAAGTTCTCACCGGTCGACAGGGTGACCCCCACCGGCTTGCTGGGTCGGGTCGGGTGCACCTGCTGGGCGACATCGGAGACGGTCTCGCTGACCTTCTCGGCGACCTCGGAGACCAGCCCCTTCGCCTTGTCCAGCAGGCTCACCTGCGGCGTACCGACCGGCTCGTCGAGTGCCGGGTCCGGGGCCGCCGGCGAATCGGAGGCCGGGAAGGACTCGGCGGCCGCCTCGTCGGTGGGGTCCAGCTTGGACTCGGACGCGTAGTCCTTCACATCGGAGCGGAACTGCTTCTTGGCATTGGCGAGCAGTACGCGATCCTGCGGCCGCTTCGGGCCGGCGATCGAGGGCTGCACGGTGGACAGATCGAGCTCCAGGTGCTCGGAGTAGCGCGGCTCGCGCTCGTCGTCGTGCCACAGACCCTGCGCCTTGGCGTACGCCTCGACGAGCTGGATCTGCTCCTCGGAGCGGCCGGTGAGCCGCAGGTAGTCGGTGGTCAGCGAGTCGATCGGGAAGACCGCGATCGTGGAGCCGTACTCCGGGCTCATGTTGCCGATGGTGGCGCGGTTGGCCAGCGGCACCTCGGAGACGCCGGGGCCGTAGAACTCGACGAACTTGCCGACCACCTTGTGCTGGCGCAGCATCTCGGTGATGGTCAGCACCAGGTCGGTGGCGGTGACGCCGTCGCGCAGCGCACCGGACAGCTTGAAGCCGACGACCCGCGGGATCAGCATCGACACCGGCTGGCCGAGCATCGCGGCCTCGGCCTCGATGCCACCGACACCCCAGCCGACCACGCCCAGGCCGTTGACCATGGTGGTGTGCGAGTCGGTGCCGACACAGGTGTCGGGGTACGCCTGCAGCACGGTCTGGCCGTCGGCGTTGGTGACCTCACGCGGGAACACCACGCGGGCCAGGTTCTCGATGTTGACCTGGTGCACGATGCCGGTGCCGGGCGGGACGACCTTGAAGTCGTCGAAGGCGGTCTGGCCCCAGCGCAGGAACTGGTACCGCTCCCGGTTGCGCTCGTACTCCACGTCGACGTTGCGGCGGAAGGAGTCGGGGGTGCCGAAGAAGTCCACGATCACCGAGTGGTCGATCACCATCTCCGCCGGCGACAGCGGGTTCACCTTCGCGGGGTCGCCACCGAGGTCGGCGATCGCCTCCCGCATGGTGGCCAGGTCGACGATGCAGGGCACACCGGTGAAGTCCTGCATGATCACCCGCGCGGGGGTGAACTGGATCTCCTTGTCCGGCCGGGCGTTCGGATCCCAGTCGCCGAGGGCGCGGATGTCGTCGGCGGTGATGTTCGCACCGTCCTCGGTCCGCAGCAGGCACTCCAGCAGCACCTTCAGGCTGTAGGGCAGGCTCTCCGAGCCCGGCACCGTGTCGAGCTTGAAGATCTCGTAGTTCTTGCCGGCGACCTCCAGGTCGGCCTTCGCTCCAAAACTGTTCACACTCATTGATCAGCTCCCGTGCTGTTTGGTTCTGCGTGCCGTGTGCCCGTCGAGCCCACGAAGTCTCTTGACGTCAAGATACCATGCTCCGCCGGGTTGCATACCGCGACACCCTCATTGTCCGCCGCACCACATTCGCATCCGCCCGCGGGGTCCCACCTCTTGACGGCACCCATCGACTCCCCTAGCGTCGAAACAATCTGGAACGCCATTTCATACCTGTGCCCACCCCGTACCCAGGTCCGCGGCCGGGCCTACCGAACAAAGGGGTTCACGACATGGCACACCGATCTGAAACATCCATCCGGCTGCTCGCTGCCGGTGCCGGCGCCCTGGCCTCCGCACTGGTGGTCTCCGCTGTCGCCGGCGGTACGCCGAATGCGCCGGGGAGTTCCCCGTCGGCGGCCCAGGGTGGCTCACTGCCCCTGGTCGGCGACCGGATGCCCACCGGCGCGGGTGCCGCGGTCGACCAGCCGGCGTACGGCACCGGATCGCACTGGAACGCCTTCAACTGGGGGCCCGGCAACCCGGCCGCGGTGCCCGCCTCGGCGAGCTTCCCGATCGTCGGCCCGGACGGGCGGACCGAGAAGCAGGTGACCTTGAGCACCCAGGCCCAGCCCGATGTCGGCAGCGCCAAAAGCACCATCAACTCCTCCAACTCCGCGGACTCGGGCAAGAGCTTCCTGACCACCGAGCGCAACTACCCGGTCACCGCCCTCAACGAGATCCGGTTGCGCGACGGCAGCTATCTCGCCATCGACTTCATCCCGCAGTGGGGTGATGCCGCCCGCAGCTTCACCAACCTGAAAGTGCGGACATCCAAGGACGGCCAGAAGTGGGAGCTCACCGATGCACCGGTGACGATGCCGCCGGAGTACCAGCTCGGCCCGATGTCGGAGGGGCTGCGGGTGCACCGCCGGGTGATGGAACTGCCCGACGGCACCCTGATGGTGCCGATCTACACGGTCTTCAAGGGCACCAACAAACAGCGCTCGGCGATCCTGCAGTCGAGCGACGGTGGCCGCAGCTGGAGCCTGCGGTCGGTGATCCCCGCGACCAACGCGGTCGGCACCAACGAGGTCGGTTGGTCCTGGACCAGCGACGGCCGGTTGCTGGCGGTGATCCGGACCACCGACAGCCCGGTGACCAAACTCGTCTACTCCTATTCCGACGACCAGGGCCGCAGCTGGTCGGAGGTGCAGGAGCTGATCGGCCCGGACGGGGTGGTCGTCCGCGGCATCTACCCCGACCTGCTGCTCCAGCCCAACGGCACCCTGCTGCTCACCACCGGCCGGCCCGACGTGCGGATGCTGGCCAGCTTCGACGGCACCGGCCGCAGCTGGCAGATCCAGGACACCGTGTTCGCCAACTACCCCTCGACCGGCAACAACGGCCGCTACGACGGGACCAGCGGCAACAACACCATGGAGTCGGTCGGCGCGAACCGGTCGGTGCTGTTCTACGACCAGTGCCACGTCTGGGGCTGCGGTGCCTACAACGAGCAGTTCGGCGTGAGCGCCACCTATGTCGGCGCCGTGACCCCGGGCGGTACCGGCCGGATCGATGTCCTCTCCCGGCTGCTGGACAAGACCGCCACCGTCTCGGGCCGGTTCACCAAGCCGGACAAGAAGTTCCCGACGGTACGCCCCGAGGGCGCCTTCGACGGGCTCAGCGACCGGGACGCGGTCGCGAAGCTGGACAATCGCGGCGGCGAGCTCGTGCTGGCCCTTGACCGCAGCTATCCGATCAACCGGATCGGGTTGATGCTCGGCCACGGGGAACCGCAGTCGGCGACGGTGCAGTTCTCGATCGACGGCCAGCAGTGGTCCGCACCGGTACTGGACGCGGTGAACCGCAGTGACCGCGCGCTGCGCTACACCGACCTGCCGGCACCGCAGGAGGCCCGCTATGTGAAGGTGACCGGCGCGCCCGGGGTGGAGACCGTGTTGACCGAACTGGAGCTCTACACCGCCGACGCCGACACCTTCGAGAACGAATTGCCGTTCGCGATCCCACGCGGCTGGACCGATGCGAACAAGACCTGGGTGACCGATGTGCCGAACGACCCGGCGTACGCCGAGTTCGGCGGTTCGCACAGCCGGACCGCGCTGCGGCTGTTCGACAAGTGGACCGACGACAACGCCCGGATCAGCCGGCCGTTCGCACCGAGCCCGCGGGTGCAGACCAGCATGCAGTTCGGCGGCTCCGACTACCGCGCCATGTTCACCTTCGGCGTTCGCGGTACCGGTGTCGACGGCGCCCGGGCCGATGCCTGGATGTTCCGGCTGGTGCAGGGGAAGCCGGCGAGCCTGCAGGCCTGGAACGGGTCCGCCTGGGTGGAGGTCGGCAAGCTCGCCGAGGCGCTGCCGACGAGGACCTATCTGCCGCTGTCGATGGATCTGACCGCCGACCGGGCGACGGTCACGATCGGCACGCAGACCTTCACCACCGCGGCACGCGCCGGTGCCGCCACCACGATGAGTTCGCTGGACCTCGGCACCGGCGACCCAGCGCAGTACGGCGGCTTCTATCTGATCGACGACGTCGTCATCAGACCCGGGAGTTGACCAGCCGGTGCGCATCACCGCGGTCGAGACGATCCTGCTCACCGGCCCGTCCAGCAACGATCCCTGGATCACCTTCGCCAAACAGACCCGCACCGTCGCCCTGGTCCGGGTGACCAGCGACAGCGGGCTGACCGGGATCGGGGAGACCTACTGCGGCTATTTCGCGCCGGAGCTGGTCGATCCGGTGGTCGAGCTGATCCGGCCGATCCTCACCGAGGGCGACGGCACCGACCCGGTGACGCTCGGGGAGCGGATGCGACTCTGCCTGGGATACGCCGCCCGGGTCGGGGTGGTGGGCGCCGCCATCGGTGCCGTCGAGGCGGCCCTGTGGGATCTGCGCGGCAAGGCCGAGGGGGTGCCCGCCTATCAACTGCTGGGCGGACTGCAGCACCAACGGCTACCGGCGTACGCCACCGGTGGTCCGAGCCCGTGGCCGGCGGAGTTCCTGCTGCAGAAGGCGGAACGGTACGCCGAGTCGGGTTTCACCGCGCTCAAGGTGGCCACCGGTGGCATGGATCAGCAGACCCGCCGGGACCTGCCCGTTCCCGGCGGTCGGGATGCGGCACCGGAGTGGGAGGTCGAGAAGCTGCGGTTGCTGCGGGACCGGTTGGGTCCGGAGTTCGGACTGCTGCTGGATGGCCACATGGGCGGTGGACGCAGCGAGGTGTGGGATCTGGAGTTGACCACCCGGGTGCTGCGCGCGATCGAGGAGTTCGACCCGATCCTGGTGGAGGAACCGCTCCCCTACACCGACCCGGACGCGTACGCCGAGCTGCGGCGGCGTACCAGCATCCCGATCGCCGGCGGGGAGCAGTTGAGCAGCGCGGCCGAGTTCGCGCTCTGGCTGAACCGGGACGCGTTCGGGGTGGCGCAACCGGACGCCGCCTGGCTCAGCCCGAGCGAACTCCTCACGGTGGCGGCGAATGCGGCCGCCCGTGGCACCCGGATCGCCTCGCACAACTGGTGCGGTGGCGCGGGAGTGATGCAGAACGTGCACTGCGCCTTCGCCTGTGCGAACACCCTGATCGTCGAACTGCTGCCCGATGCCGGTCCGCTGCACACCCGCCTGTGGGGTGATCAACTCGTGATCGAGAACGGGCAGCTGCTGCCGCCGACGGCACCCGGGTTCGGGGTCCGCGTCGATGATCGACTGCTGGCAGACTTTCCCTATCGCAAGGGGCACGAGGAGTTCGTCAGCATGCCCGGGAAGGTGTTGCGCACATGAGTCCGGAGAGCACCGATGACCAGCTGGTGATCGCCCTGCCCCAGGACCCCGCCGGCCTGGAGCGGTTGCGCGGCATCGCCCAGCACACCCGAATCGCGCTGCTCGAACCGGGTGCGCTGACCGTGCCCGCCGAGCTGGCCGACACCGTGACCGGATTCTGCGGAGACTCGGTGCCCAGCAATCTCACCGAACTCCCCCGGTTGCGGTGGATCCAGCTGGCGTCGGCCGGGTTCCGGCAGGCGATCGGCGCCGGCGTACCCGACACGGTCGCGGTGACCAACGCCAGCGGTGTCAACGACATCCCGATCGCCGAGTGGTGCGCGATGATGATGCTGGCCCTGCGCCGCGACCTGCCGGGCACCTTCGCCGACCAGCAGGCACACCGCTGGGACCGCTCCCCGGTGCACCAGGCCGAACTGCGCGGGCTGCGGGTCGGCATCCTCGGCTTCGGCAACATCGGCCAGCAGGTCGCCCGCACCGTCCGGGCGCTCGGGCTCGAGGTGTGGGTCGCGTCCCGATCCGCGCCCGGTTTTCGGCCCGATCGTTATGACCCCCTCGACCGCGGTCCGGAGGAGGTGCCGATCCCGGATCGGTCCTTCGGCCTGGACCGACTGCCGGATTTCCTGTCCGGACTGGACTTCCTGGTGGTCACCGTCCCGGCCACACCGACCACCGACGGGCTGATCGACGACGCGGCGTTCCGCGCCCTGCCACCGACCGCGTACCTGCTGAACCCGGCCCGGGCCAGCGTGGTCGATGAGCAGGCGCTGCGATCCGCGCTGGCCGAGGGGCGGTTGGCCGGGGCCGCCCTGGACGTGCACTACCGCAGCCCGATGGCCGCCGATGACCCGACCTGGGAGCTGCCGAGGGTGATCATCACCTCACACGTCTCCGGCTCCTCCGACAGCACCTTCTTCCTGCCCCGGCTGTGGGATCTGCTGGCCCGCAACACCGAACGCCTGCTCGCCGGACGTCCACTGCTGAACCGCATCACCCCCGCCGACCTAGCCGGCTGACCGGTCAGTGCAGACGGTGCGCCAGGAACTCAGTTCGGGGTGAGGATGGCGACGGCCTCGATGTGGTGGGTGCGGGGAAAGAGGTTGAAGGCGCGGATCGAGTCGGGGGTGTAACCGAGCTCTGCGGCGTACGCCAGGTCGCGGGCCAGGGCGGCGGGATCGCAGGCCACATAGGCGATCGCGCGCGGTTCGCGGGCGGTGACCTGTTCCAGCACCTTGCGGCCCGCGCCGGCGCGCGGCGGATCGAGGACGACCAGATCGGTACGCCGCGGGAGCTTGGGCAGCACCCGGTCCACCCGGCCGGAGCTGAACTTCGCCTCCCGCACATTGCGCCGGGCGTGGGAGATGGCGGGCTTGTCGGACTCCACACCCCAGACGGTCACCCCGGCATCGGCGAGCGCGCCGGCGAACACGCCGACTCCGCAGTAGAGATCGAACGCCCGTTCCCCCGCGGCGGGCCGCAGGCCCTCGAGCACGGCGGTCACCAGGGTGTCCACGGCGGCCGGGTGGACCTGCCAGAATCCCTGTCCCTGCACCTCGAATCGTCGCCCGGCGGCCTCCTCGACGACCGACTCGTCGGCATCACCGACGAGCAGCAGCTGCTCCTCGGCCGCGTCGACGACGGTCAGCGAGGTCTGCTCCGCCACCTCCGGTACGCCCAGGGCGCGCGGGTCCACGCTGGCGATCGGGCAGCCGTCGACGGGGATCCGGATCAGCTCGTGCGAGCGGTGGGCGCGCAGCGCCGGTTCACCGCCGGCGTCGGCCAGATAGCGCATCCGGTGCCGCCAGTTCCGCACCGGCGGCACCGCTTCCACCGCACCGGTCCAGTCGATGCCGGCCAGCCGGGCGAGCTGCTCGGCGACCACACTGCGCTTCAGTTCCAGTTCGCCGGAATCGCTGACGTGCTGGAAATCGCAGCCACCGCAGCCACCGGGACCGGAGACCGGGCAGTCCGGGCGTACCCGGTCCGGCGCGGCCTCCAGCACCTCGATCGCATCGGCTCGCCAGAACCGGTCCTGGCTGGTGTCGGTGATCCGCAACCGGACGCGTTCCCCGGGCAACGCATGGCGGACGAAGATCACCCGGCCCTCGTGCCGGGCGATGCAGTGCCCGCCGTGCGCGATCGGGCCGACGGTGACCTCGGGGGCGGTGGCTTCTGGGGGCGTGACTTCGACTCGCTCCTTCCTCGCCCGCTCAGCCGACGTGGGGGGTTCAGCCATCGGATCGCTGTTCGTCGCGGTGTCCGTCGGTGGCGTCGGTGGTGCCGACCATCCGGAAGGCCATCGGGTCCTCCCGGGCCAGCCGCTCGCGGGCGGCCTCGGAGGACTTCAGCAGGTAGGGCACCGAGGTGACCATCACACCCGGAGTGAAGTGCAGCCGGGCCCGCAGCAGCAGCGCCGTCTGGTTGTGCAGGGCACCCTCCCACCAGTGCCCGACGACGTATTCGGGCACATAGACCGCGACGACATCGCGGGGGCTCTTCTTGCGCAACTCGCTGACGTACTTGACCACCGGGCCGATCACCTCGCGGTAGGGCGAGGCGATCACCTTCAGCGGGATGTGCAGATCGGCCCGGTCCCAGGCCCCGATCAGCCCCTCGGTCTCGGCATCGTCCACGTCGACGGTGATCGCCTCCAGCGTGGAGGGCCGGGACGCCTTCGCGAACATCAGCGCGCGCAGGGTCGGCTTGTTCACCTTCGACACCATCACCACCGCATGCACCCGGCTCGGCAGCACCCGCTCATCGCCCGGGCTCCAGGCGATCTCGCGGGCCACCAGCTTGTAGTGCCGGTTGATCAGCTTCATCAGCACGAAGACGACCGCCATCGCCAGGATCGCCATCCAGGCGCCGTAGATGAACTTGGACACCAGCACGATCACCAGCACCGTGCCGGTGCAGCTCAGCCCGATCGCGTTGATCACCCGGGATCGCTTCATCTGCTTGCGTACCGCCGGATCCCGCTCGGTCTTCAGGTGCCGGGTCCAGTGCCGCATCATGCCGGTCTGGGAGACGGTGAACGAGACGAAGACCCCGACCACATACAACTGGATCAGGCTCGTCACATCGGCGTTGAACGCCAGCACCAGACCCGCCGCGGCGGCGGCCAGCAGGATGATGCCGTTGCTGTACGCCAACCGGTCGCCGCGGGTGTGCAGCTGGCGCGGCAGGAATCCGTCCCGGGCCAGGATCGAGCCGAGCACGGGGAATCCGTTGAAGGCGGTGTTCGCGGCCAGGAACAGGATGATCATGGTGGCCGCGATCAGGAAGTAGAACCCGGGTCGGAAGTTGTCGAAGACGGTGGCGGCCAGCTGGCCCATCACGGTGTCCGGGGAGACGTCCACCGGCTGCCCGTTCAGCGTGAAGTGCGATTCCGGGGAGTCGATCAACCGGACCTGGGTGAGGTTGGCGAGGGTGATGATCCCGATCAGCATCGACACCGCGATCCCGCCCAGCAGGGCGAGGGTGGTGGCGGCGTTCTTGCTCTTCGGCTGCTTGAACGCCGGTACGCCGTTCGAGATCGCCTCGACACCGGTCAGCGCGGCGGCGCCGGAGGAGAAGGTACGCGCCAGCAGCACCACCAGCGCGATCCCGACCAGCGGGGTGTACTGCTCGGCGCCGACCACCTCGTACTGCGCGGTCGGTGAGCGCAGGTCCTCCCCGAGCACCAGGATCCGGAACAGGCCGTAGAGGGTCATCAGGATCACCCCGGCCATGAAGCAGTAGGTGGGGATGGCGAAGACCGACCCGGATTCGCGGACCCCGCGCAGGTTGATCGCCATCAGCACGACGATGATGACCGCGGCGATGAGCCCCTCGTGGCCGGCGATGAACGGGATCGCGGCGCGCGCGTTCTGCACACCCGAGGACACCGAGACCGCGACGGTCAGCACGTAGTCCACCAGCAGCGCCGAGGCCACCGTCAGGCCGGCGTTCGGGCCGAGGTTGACCGTCGCCACCTCGTAGTCACCACCACCGGAGGGATAGGCGTGCACGTTCTGCCGGTAGGAGGCGACGACCACCAGCATCACCACCGCGACACCCAGGGCGATCCACCAGGAGTAGACGAATCCGACCATGCCGGCCAGCGAGAGGGTGAGCAGGATCTCGTCCGGGGCGTACGCCACCGAGGACAGCGCATCGGAGGCGAAGACGGGCAGCGCGATCCGCTTCGGCAGCAGGGTCTCCCCCAGCTGGGCCGATGCCAGCTTGCGCCCCAGCAGCAGTCGTTTGATGCTGTCGGACAGTTTCACAGGCGGCACTCTATGCCTGATCCGGGGGAACGATGCCACTCGGTCGCGGCGCGGGCGGGATCGGTTCGGTGACCCTGCCCGGGACAGCGCGCCGGCGGCGTGGTGCGATACTTTCTCGGCACTGGAAGGAGAGCGCGTGCACATCGTCATCATGGGTTGCGGCCGGGTCGGTTCCCGGTTGGCCCGCAGCCTGGAGAAACGGGGCCACTCGGTCGCGATCATCGACAGCAATGCCGAGGCGTTCCGCCGTCTCGGGCCGGGATTCTCCGGGCGCACCGTCAAGGGTGTCGGCTTCGACCGGGACGTGCTGCGCCGCGCGGGCATCGAGGAGGCCGACGGTTTCGCCGCGGTCTCCAGCGGTGACAACTCCAACATCCTCGCCGCCCGGGTGGTGCGCGAGACCTTCGACGTGGACAACGTGGTGGCCCGGATCTACGACCCGGGTCGCGCGGAGGTCTATGAGCGGCTCGGGATCCCCACCGTGGCGACCGTGCGCTGGGCCTCGGACAAGGTGCTGCGCCGGCTGCTGCCGGAGGGCTCGGAGCCGGTGTGGCGGGACCAGTCGGGTTCGGTACGCCTGGTCGAGGTGCATGTCGATCCGGGCTGGGTGGGACGGACGGTGGGCACCATGCAGGAGGCCGCACGGTTCCCGATCCCGTTCCTGCTCCGGCTCGGTACCGGCATGGTGCCGAAGTCCGACACCATCTTCCAGGACGGCGACCTGGCGTACGTGGCCTGCGAGGCCGACCGCGTCGGTGACGTCGAGACCGTGCTCGGCCAGCCGCCGGCCAAGAACTGATCCGGGACCAGGAGGAGTTTCATGCGCGTCGCAATCGCCGGGGCCGGCCATGTGGGCCGCTCCATCGCCCGGGAGCTGATCGAACACGGCCACCAGGTGCTGCTGATCGACAGGCAGCCCGCGGCCATCAAGACCGAGTCGGTGCCGGACGCCGAGTGGCTGCTCGCCGACGCCTGCGAGCTCTCCTCACTCGAGGAGGCCGGTCTGGACAGCTGTGACGTGGCCATCGCCGCGACCGGTGACGACAAGGTCAATCTGGTGCATTCCCTGCTGGCCAAGACCGAATTCGGGGTGCCGCGCACGGTGGCCCGGGTGAACCATCCCTACAACGAGTGGATGTTCGACGAGGTGTGGGGGGTGGACGTGTCGGTGTCCACCCCGCGCCTGATGTCCGCCCTGGTCGAGGAGGCGGTGGCCGTCGGCGACCTGGTGCGGTTGTTCACCTTCCGCAACGGCGACACCAACGTGGTCGAGTTCACCCTGCCCGAGCAGAGCACCTGCGTCGGCATGCGGATCGGCGAGCTCGGACTGCCCGGGGAGACCGTGCTGGTCGCGGTGATCCGGGACGGCCGGGCCAGCGCCCCCGACCCCGACGGCTCCCTGGAGGCCGGGGACGAGCTGCTCTTCGTCACCAGCCCCGATCACGAGCAGGAGCTCGCCGACGTGCTCTCCCCGCGCGGCACCTCCGGTCGGGTGGTGTCGGGGCAGATGCCTCAGATGCCGGGGACGTTCAGCAACTCGTAACGCGGGTTGTAGACGACCGCCTGGCCGCCGTGCCGCGAGAGGCGGCCCTCGACCAGCATCGTGGTGCCGGCCTGGATGCCGGGGATACTGCGCCGACCCATCCAGACCAGGGTGACCTGGCCGGTACCGTCCCGGAAGTCGACCTCGAGCCGCCGCGAATCGTCCTGCGGATTGATGGTGACCGAGCTGACGGTGCCGCGCAGGCGCACCTTCTGCCGATCGTTGCAGCTGCCGCAGAGCGCCGCGCCGGCCTCCTCGGACTGCCGGCGCAGGTCCTCCGACTCCAACTCCTCGTTGGAGCGGACGATCCGGCGCAGCATGCCACCCAGGCCACGGCGCGACTCGGTGCTCTTCGTGCTTCCGGTGCTCCCGCTCATCGTCGGTCCCCCACTTCAGTTCGGTAGAACGAGTTCGACATCCGACTTCTTCCCAGCGTACGCCGCGTCACTGCGCGGATTCGGGCTCCGCCTGCTGGAGTTCCGGCGGCAGGGTGAGGGCGAGCACGTCACCGACCGGCATCGGGGCGTCGCCACGGCGTACCACCACATCGCTGAACGCGTCGAGGAACGGCCCGACCAGTTCGTCGTCGCTCTGGTCGCTGAGCGCGGCCTGCCCGAAGAGCACCCCGCGCAGCAGCCAGCGCGGCCCCTGCGCGACCCAGGTGCGGGACGGCTGGAAGGCCACCTGCCCGTCGGGGGTCTGCACCGGGACGTTGCGCACCAGCTCGGTGCCGAACGGGCCCTCGACGCTGTCGGCGGTGCCGCCGGCGGCCTCGGTCTGCTCGACGATCTGCTCGCGGATCTCGGCCCACATGCCCGGGCTGCGCGGTGCGGCGAAGGCGGAGAGTTCGAGTGCGGACTCGTCCTTGACGATCAGCGCGGAGACGATCTGCTGGGTCTCCTCGGCGACCTGGAGCCGCAGCTCGCACTCCGGGATCGGGGTGATCACCAGCGCGCCGAAGTCCAGCCGTTCGATGTCGTCGGCCTCCAGGTCGACCTCGTTGATGTCGAAGGGCCCGTCCTCGCGCCAGTCCTTGCTCAGGTCGAGGGCCGCCCACTCGTCCTCGGCGTCCTCGGCGTCGGTGTCATCGTCCTCGTCGTCGTCCTCACCGGAATCCAGTTCGTCGTCGTCCTCGGCGGTGTCCAGGTCCGCATCCGGATCGGCGGCGCCGGTCTCGGTGTCGGCAGCATCGGCACTGGTGTCGTCGACCGAGGTCTCGTCGACCGTGGTGGTCTCGACGCTCTCGTCGGCGTCCTTCTCGGCCTGCTTCTTCTTCCGGCCAAAGATCATCGTGTCGTCCACTCCGCTTCGTTTTCGGTTCGGCGTACGCCCTGGGGCACCGCCGTCCATCTTGGCACCAACCCCGGCCCATGGAGAACCGGAACCGCGATTCAGCGGCCGGTGGACCCGTGACCGCCGGCGCCGCGCACCGACTCGGAGAGCGTGTCGACGAGCTGGAACTCGGCGCGGATCACCGGTTGGACGACCAGCTGGGCGATCCGGTCACCACGGTTCAACCGGATCGGTTCGTGCGGGTCGGTGTTCAGCAGGCAGACCTTGATCTCACCGCGATAACCGGCATCGACGGTGCCCGGTGCGTTCACGATCGTGAGGCCGTGCCGGGCGGCCAGCCCGGACCGCGGATGCACGAATCCGGCGTACCCCTCGGGCAGCGCGATCGCCACCCCGGTCGGCACCAGGCGGCGCTCCCCCGGGGCCAGTTCGACGTCCTCGGCGGCGAGCAGGTCGGCGCCGGCGTCGTCGTGGTGGGCGTAGCGGGGCACCGGCAGCTCGGGATCCAGTTGCTGCAGCGGAACGGTCAGCGTGTCAGTCACGCCGGGCAGCCTACTGCCGCCGCTTTCCCAGATAGCCCTGGGCCACCCGGGCGAGTTCGTCGGGACGCCGGCAGGACACCAGCCAGTAGGGATGCGGGTCGGCCGGGTCGTCGATGGTCACCTCGACGGCGCGTTTCAGATAGGAGCGCAGCAGCAGGTACGCCCGGGCGTCGGCCTTCACCCGTTGCCGGTCCCGGGTCGCGGCCGCATCGAGGGCGGTCACCCCGGACACCCACTGCCACTCGATCCGCGCCCGGCCGGCACGCAGCCCGTCCGGCCCCGCGGCCACCCGCACCGATCCGTAGTCGATCAGCACCCAGGCGGCCAGTCCACCGAGCACCGCGGTCCCCGCCAGACCCTGCAACCAACCGAGATAGAAACCCATCGCCAGCCAGAAGGTGGCCAGGAAGAAACCGGCGATCAACCACCAGGACAGCGGCGCGGTGAGCCGTTCGGCGTACGACTGCCGGTCCGCCCGCTGCTGCTCCGGCCCGCTGCGGGTCTCCGGCTGGTCCGGCGCTTCCGACTGGCCCTGCGACATCGACACTCCTTGCGATCAGACGGCGGCCGGGCTGGATCCGGGGCCCGCCCGTGACCAGTCAAACCTAGCCGAGGCGTTCGCCCTACTATGGGCTGGAGCGGAGCACGTGCCCGCGAGCACACCCAGACCTTGAAGGAGATCCGGATGCAGTCCAGACTGTGGAAGATCTACACCGCGGTGATCGGCACGGTGTCGACCATCGCTGCCCAGAAGCTCGTCAGCAAGAGCTGGGAGATCGTCACCGGGGAGGAGCCGCCGGAGCCCGGTGACCCCGACACCCCGCTCCACCTGGCCGTCACCTGGTCGATCGCCAGCGCGGTCGGCATCGGGGTCGTGCAGCTGCTCACCAACCGGTCCACGCTGCGCCGGATGCGTGCCGCGCTCGGTGACGATGCCCTGCCCGGCAAGAAGATGAGCTTCAAGATCTGAGCATCGCCAGCGACGACAACAGGGGCCCCGGATCTTCCGGGGCCCCTGTTGCATGTGGTCGTCGGTTCGCTCAGCCGGCGCAATCCATGCAGTAGTAGTTCCCGTTGCGCTCCTCCGCGATCTGGCTGCGATGGCGTACCAGGAAACAGCTGGCACAGGTGAACTCGTCCTGCTGCCGGGGCAGCACGCGCACGGTCAGTTCTTCATGCGACAGGTCGGCACCGGGCAGCTCGAAGGCCTCCGCGGCCTCCACCTCGTCCTCGTCGACCTTGCCCGAATTCTTGTCATTGCGACGGGTCTTGAGCTCCTCGATCGAGTCTTCGCTCATCTCCTCATCGGACTTGCGCGGTGCGTCGTAGTCTGTCGCCATCGTTCCCTTCTCCAACTAACTAGGCCTCGGCATATTCGGCCGCTCAACGAAGCCGAGACCGGTGATATTCCCCGAACCTCAGCCCGGTGCCGTGCGGCGTGTCCCGGGGGGTGTTGATTGTGGCCTGCGCGTATGAATACCACAAGCCGGGACACGTGAAACCCCGACGGAGAAATTCATGGAAGGGTGTTGGTCACAGCTCAGGAAGGACGCCCGTGTCGACCAGCTCCGCCGTGACCGTCGTGATCGCCCCGGATTCGTTGAAGGGCAGCCTGGACGCGCTGCCCGCCGCCGAGGCGCTGGCCGCCGGTTGGCACCGGGCGCGCCCTGACGACGACCTGCTGCTGCTCCCCCAGGCCGACGGCGGTGAGGGCACGATGGCGGCCCTGGCAGCCGGGGACGAGCGGTCGGCGTACCGGGACGCGGGCACCGTCACCGGACCGGACGGCCGCGGTACGCCGGGTCGCTGGCTGCGGCTGGGCAACCAGGACGCGGTGCTCGAGCTGGCCCAGATGTCCGGTCTGCCGCTGATGCGCCGCCCCGATCCGCTGGGCGCCAACTGCATCGGCCTGGGCCAGGTGATGGCGGCGGCGCTCGCCGACGGGGCGCAGCGGATCCTGGTCGGGCTGGGCGGCTCGGCCTCCACCGACGGCGGGGCCGGCATCCTGACCGGTCTCGGCGCCCGGTTGCTGGACGCCGACGGCAACGATCTGCCCCCGGGCGGGGCGGCGCTGCGGAACCTGGCCCGGTTGGACACCTCGGCGATGCGGCGGCCCGATGAGGTCGTGGTGCTCACCGATGTCGAGTCCCCGCTGCTCGGTGCGCAGGGTGCGGCCGCGGTGTTCGGCCCGCAGAAGGGTGCCGACGCCGACGACATCTCCGTTCTGGAACAGGGATTGCGGCGATTGGCCGAGGTGGTCGGGATCGACTCCGACCGGCCCGGGATGGGTGCCGCGGGTGGGGCCGGGTACGCCCTGGCCGCGGTGCTCGGTGGCCGGATCGAACCCGGCGCCCCCTATATCGCCTCGGCCAGCGGGCTGACCGAGGCCGTCGCCGGCGCCGACGTGCTGATCACCGGTGAGGGGAAGTTCGACCAGACCTCCCTGTCCGGCAAGGTCGTCGGGCATGCGCTGTCGCTGCCCGGGGCACCGATGAAGGTCGTCGTCGCCGGGGCGGTGGCCACCGAGGTACCGGGTGTGGACACCTTCGCGCTCGCCGACCTGGCCGGCTCCCCGGCGGCCTCCTTCGCCGACCCGGCCCGCTGGTTGACCGAGGCCGGCGCGCGGGCCGCTGGTCAGCTCCGCCAGACCTGACCCGAGCGGCGGCGGGCCTCGCCGCTGTGATCCGGTTCCCCGGGGGCCTCGCAGAGGGCCGGGCGACCGGGTTCGCGCAGGTTCACACAGCAGCTCGCGGGGCACTCGTAGCGGCCCGGGCTGCCGTGGTCGATCACCTCGGGCAGCACCTGGTCACCGCGGGCCACCCGGGCCCGTTCCTCCAGCAGATCCACCAGTCCGCCGACGAAGGCGGCATCGGTGCGTGCGGTCGCGGCGCGGCGGATGCTGATCCCGAGCCGGCCGGCGGTCCGCACCGCCTCGGTGTCGAGATCCTGGACGACCTCCATGTGGTCACTGGTGAACCCGATCGGCACCAGCACCACCCGGCGTACTCCCTGCCCGGCCAGATGTTCCAGCAGATCGTTGACATCGGGTTCCAGCCACGGATCCTGCGGTCGGCCGCTGCGCGAGCAGTACGCCAACTCCCAGGCGGGCGTGTCCGCCAGTCCGCGCTCGGTGGCGAGCTGGTGCACGATCTCCTCGGCCACCGTGCGATGCCAATCCACATAGGACCCTTCCGCCGAGCGCGGTTCCGGGCCGGCGGACTCGGCCATCGGGACCGGGATCGAGTGGGTGACGAAGACCAGATGCGGGATGTCCTCCCCCTCGGTGCTCCGCTCCAGGTCCGCCAGCGCCTCCCGGGTGGCGGTCAGGTTCGCGGTGACGAAACCGGGATGGTGGGCGTACTGCCGGATCCGGTCGAGTTCGAGCTCGCCGCCGGTCGCCTCGATCGCCTGCTCGCGGGCGTCCCACAGGTTCTCCCGGTACTGCCGGCAGGACGAGTAGGAGGGGTAGGCGCTGGTGGTCAGCGCGACCGCCCGGCGGATGCCGGAACGGCTCAGCTCGGTGAGGGTGTCGGCCAGGAACGGGGCGGTGTTGCGGGCACCCCAGACCACCGGCACCTCGATCCCCCGCCGGCGCAGCTCCGCCTCCAGCGCGGCGACCAGGGCCCTGGTCTCGGCGTTGATCGGGCTGACTCCGCCCCGGGCGAAGTAATGCTGGGCCACCTCGGTGAGCCGGGCCTCGGGGATCGGGCGCCCGCCGACGACCCGCCGCAGGAACGGGCGCACCTCCTCGGGGGCCTCGGGCCCACCGAAGCTCACCACTACGACGGCCTGGTACGGCCCGAGGTCCGAATCGCTCATACCGAGAAGTCTGCCTCAGAGGCCCAGCGTCGGGGACAGCGTGTCGGGAACACTCATTGCGCGATACCTGTAACGTCAGGGGGACGTGGTGCCGTACCACGTCCGACTACCGGTGGGACCTCTGGAGAGCGAGGACATGGACAGCGCACTGAGACCTCGGGAGATCCAGGCCCGGATCCGTTCCGGGCAATCTCTCGAGGAGGTCGCCCGCGAGGCCGGCGTCCCGGCCGAGCGGATCGAGGCGTACGCCGCCCCGGTGATCGCCGAACGTGACCACATCGCCCGGACGGCGCTGGCGGCGACCGTACGCCGACGCGGCGAGACCTCGACCCATCGCAATCTGCGGCCGGTGGTCGAGCAGCGACTGACCAGTGCCGGTGTCGATCCCGATGGGGTGGACTGGGACGCCTGGCGCGAGGAGGATCGGCGCTGGACGGTACGCGCCCGCTACCAGGCGAAGGGCAGTGAGCGCGAGGGCCTGTTCCGCTATGACCAGGCGGGCCGTTTCTCGGTGGCGCTGAACGATGATGCCCGGTGGCTGATCGGGGAGGCGACCCAGGAGCAGGAGGACAGCGACGAGCTGGCCCTGGTCCGCGCGGTGTCCTCGCCCGAGGAGGTCGAGGACGTCGACGCGGGTGATGTCGATGAGGGGGATGTCGACGAGGTCGAGGACGAGCCCGAGGGCTCGGACGAGGTGACCCAGCCGATCGCCGACCGCGCCACGGACAGCCGCAGGAGCGGGGCCGGCGAGCCCGGTTCGAACGAGGACGGCTCGAACGAGGACGAGTCGCACGAGGGCTTGGCTGACGAGGAGTCGCTGCCGACGAGCGCGGCCACCCCGCAGGAGATCGCCAGTGAGGTCGAGGCCGAGATCGACAGCTATGGCGTGGTCCCCGATGGCCGCTCCGAGCTGGACGTGCTCTACGACATGCTCGGCGGGATGGCCGAGGACTCGATCAACATCTATGCCGGGCTGTCCGAACCGGTGCTCGACGAGGCGCCGCGCCAGGGTGCGGCCCCGGGCGGGGATGCGCCGCGCGAGGAGGAGATCGTCGAGGTGACCGAGGTCGAGGTGGTCGAGGTCACCGAGGTCGAGCTGGACGACGAGCAGGACGAGGACGAGCCGACCAATGTCCGGATCCCGCGGCCCGCCGCCGCGACGGATCCCGATGCCGGCCGGCCCGAGGCGACCGAACCGGGACCGACCGTGGTGGACCGCGGCGAGGACGATGCGACCGAGGACGACGCCACCGAGGATGAGGACGCCGAACCGGCACAGCCGATCAGGCGGCCGGCCCGGAACCAGCGTGGCGCAACGAAGGCCCGGCCCGTCGTCGAACCCGAGCAGCCGTCCCTGGTGGATCACCTCGACGAGCAGGAATCGGCCGGAAAGCCTGCCCCGGCAGGGAGGACCGAGACGCCGGAACCGGAGCCGGCCGACTCGGCTGCCGACCAGCGGCAGGAGTCCAAGGAACAGGATTCGAAGGAGCCGGAGCAGAAACCGGCGGCCAAGCAGCGCAAGAGCCGCAAGCGTCGGGCCTCGGTGCCGTCCTGGGACGAGATCATGTTCGGCGGCCCCCCGCCCAACACCAAGGAGTGACCTCGCTTCGTCACCCTGGGCAGGTCTCGACCGCCCTGGACTAGCCGGTGGCGACCTCACGGTCGCCGGCGATCCAGTCGCTCCAGGATCCCGGATAGAGCGCGACGCCGTCGGCCCTGCCGGCGGCGGTCAGCGCCAGCAGGGTCTGTGCGGCGGTGATCCCGGACCCGCAGTAGACGATGTCGCCGGGGCGTACCTCGGCATAGAACTCGGCCAGCTCGGCCGGGTCCCGGAACCGGCCGTCGGGCTGCTGTGCCTCGGTCGAGGGCAGGTTGCCCGCACCGGGGATGTGGCCGGCGACCGGGTCGATCGGTTCGGACTCACCGCGGTAGCGTTCGGCGGCCCGCACGTCCCAGACCTGCCCGGTCGCGGCCGCCACCTGGTCGGCGTCGACGACCGGCAGCTGACCGGGCCGCAGTTCCACATCGCCCTCGCGGACCGGGTCCGGATCGCCGGTCGCCACGACTCCCCCATTTCCTTGCCAGGCAGCGAATCCGCCATCGAGAACGCGTACGCCGGACACCCCGGCATCGGTCAACAGCCACCACAAGCGGCCCGCGGCCATCGCGTTGCCGCCGTCCAGCACGACGACCCGCGAGTCCTGGCGTACGCCGAGTCGGCGCAGGGTCTGCTGCAGCGCGGCCGGATCCGGCAGCGGGTGCCGTCCGCCCGCACCGTCGGGGCGGGTGGGACCGGACAGCTCGGTGTTCACGTCGATCCACTGGGAACCGGGGATGTGTCCCTCGCGGAAGGCGGGCAGCCCGTTGCCGGTCGCGGCCGGGCCCGGATAGCGCGCGTCGAGCACGACCGGCGGCTGCTCGGTGGCCAGCAGCGTGGCGAGTTCGTCGGGCTGGATCAAGACGTTCGGGGACACGGGCACCTCCGCGGTCGGCTGGGGCTGTCAGCCTAGAACGCCGACTGCTCCGCTTCGAACTCATCCGCCTCGTCCGAGCCGAACGGCAGCGGCTCGGGGCTCAACGTGGCCTGCGCGACGGCGCGGGTCATCCGGCGGCGATGGTGTCGGCGGCAGAGCACCTCGTAGCCGACCTCGGGGGCCGGCTCCCCCGCTGCGGCGATCTCGCTGGTGGTGTCCCCGACGACGACCTGGCTGCCCTCGGTCACCATCCGGCCATCGACCGTGCGGGCGTTGTGGGTGGCCTGCTGGCCGCACCAGCACAGCGGCTGCACCTGCGGCGTCTCGATCCGGTCGGCGAGCTCGACCAGCCGTTTCGATCCGGGGAACAGCTGGGTGCGGAAGTCGCTGAGGATGCCGAAGGCGTACACGTCGATGCTCAGCTCGTCGACGATCCGGGCGAGCTGGTCGATCTGGACGGCGGTGTAGAACTGGGCCTCATCGCAGATCAGATAGTCGATCCGCGCCCCGCCGGTCAGCGCATGCACCACATGGGTCCAGAAGTCCAGCTCGGCCGAGACCTCGACCGCCGGTTCGACGAGCCCGAGCCGGGAGGAGATCTGCGCGGCACCGGAGCGATCCTGGCTGGTGCAGAGCAGCCCCGCACGGCCCCCGACCCGCTGCGTGTGGTCCAACTGGAGCGCCAGCGTGGACTTGCCACAATCCATCGGACCGGTGAAGAAGACGAGGTCAGCCACGAGGGGCCATCCTAGTGGGATTCCCGGACACGCACGCCCATCGAACAGCCACCCACCCGCTCATCGAGTAGCCGACCATGCGCAGCCACCCACCCCGCTCATCGAGTAGCCGACCATGCGCAGCGGAGCGGAGCAATGGTCGGCGTGTCGAGATGAGCCCTCAGTGCAGCGCACCGGCCCGCCGGAATCTGCGGCTCGATTCCCGATCGGTCCCCAGATCGGCCGATTCCTCGATCGAGCCGCAGATTCTGGCGGCCATGAGTGGTCCAGGGACCGGACGCGTACCGAGGAGCATCGAGTTGCTCTTCTCGACACGGTCGCTGCGCGACCTACTCGAAGAGCGTGTGGGGCACGGGTGTGGGTCAGTCGACGAGGAGGGGGACGGTCATCTCGACCGGGGTGAGGCTGCCGTGCATGCCGACCAGGTCGAGTTCGCGGGGCAGGGTCCTGGTCATCACGGCCCAGTCGGTGCGCATCGCGATCAGCACATCGCCGAAGCGGCGGCGTACCCGGTCCGAGACCGGACCGAACCAGCCCTCGTCGATCGCCTCGTCGCGGGTCCGGACCCAGGCATGGTCGCCGAGCCGGTCGGCCCAGCGATCTGCGAGGGGCCGCGGCTCGTCGGTGTAGAGCTGCCGCAGCCGGCCCTCCCCGGCCAGCCCGGTGACCCCGGCGAGCAGCGACGGTTCCTCCTCCACGATCAGGAAGTTCCGGCCCGGCACGTCGATCATGCCGTGGTCGCCGGTGAGCACGAGCCGGACATCGCTGGGCAGTTCGCTGCGCAGCCGGGCGCAGAACGCATCGATCCGGCGCAGGTGCTCCCGCCACTGCGGCGAGGCCACGCCCCGGCCGTGGCCGGTGTGGTCCAGTTCGCGCTCGTAGGCGTACACCAACGTTCGATCGCCGGCGGTCGCCGCGGCCACGATCTCGCGGATCCGCTGGTCCTCATCGGCCTCGTCGATCCCGCGGAAGTCTGGCCCGCGGAGTGCGGCGGAGGTCAGCCCGGAGCCCTCGAAGCGGGCCGGGGAGACGCTCGAGGTGCGGATCCCGGCGGCCCGGGCGCGTTCGAAGACGGTCGGCTCGGACTGGAAGTCCCGCGGTTTGACCGCCGAGTTCCAGATCAGCGCGTTGAGGATCTCATTGGTCTCGGGCACCCGGCACATGTAGCCGGCCATGCCGTGCTGGCCGGGTGGCAGGCCGGTACCGAGGCTGCTCAGCGAGGTGACCGTGGTGGAGGGTACGCCGCAGGTGAGCGTCCGGCCGCGGAGACCGGCCAGATAGGGGGCCTCGGCGGCGGCATCGGCGAGCAGCAGGTCCCCCAGGCCGTCGACCAGCAGCACCACCCAGCGTTCCGAGGCCGGCAACTGCAGCACGTTCTCCGCACCGGGGACGCCGAGTTGGGCCCCGACCGAGGGCAGCAGGTCCGACAACGAGGCGCGCCCGTATGCCGGCCGCAGCATCGGCTGCGGCGCAACCCCCATCCTCAGCCGCCGATCCGGGTGGAGACCGAACCGCGGCCGGTGGCCTGCTGCAGCGTGGTGGCGAAGCCGACCAGCCCGCCGACCCGCTCGGCACCGTCGGCCGCCACGCTCATCCGGACCACCAGATCGTCGGGAACCATCGTGCCGGTGTAGCCGTGGTCGGCCTCGCAGGTCGGGTCGGCGCAGCCGGCGGGCTCCAGTTCGACCCGATGCATGGCGCCCCAGGCCACCGAGAGCCAGGCCTCGTAGGCCGGGTCGCCCTGGTGGTACTTCTCCGGCTGGGTGATCACCCGGGTCAGTGCGACCGTGTGCACCGCGGCCAGGCCGATCGATTCCGCGGAGGTGGCCGCCGCGGGTGCCCCACCGGGGGTGTCGGCGGGTTGTTCGTCGGTGTGCCCGACGACGAGCCGGGTCGGGGTCAGCACCAGCACGGTGAGGTGGCGGCGCACCTCGTCGTGGTTGAAGGTCGGCTCGTGGTGCACGACGAAGTCGATGACCTCCTCCGCCCCGACCGCCAGCAGGACGGTGTCCTCGACGAGTTCGGGAAAGTATCCGCAGGAGGCGAGGTCCGCGCGCAGCGCCTGCCGCGTGTCCCCACTGGCGTGCATGAAGTCCATTCGGCCATTCTCACATGAACCGCGACGGCTCAGGTCTGAACGCCGATCTGCCGGCCGATCTCGGCGCCGACCGCGCGACAGAACCCCTCCGGATCCAGGTGGGCGGCCGGGCGCTCGGGGACGATCACGTGGGCGGTACCGCCGGCGAGCAGGTCCACCGAACGGATCCGCCGCTGCCGCGCCAGCTGCGGGGCGTGGCTGGTGTCGCCGAACAGGATCGCGCTGGCCCCCTCGGGCGGCAGCGGGGAGAGCCAACCGTGTTCGGCGACGATCACCCGTCTGGCCGGCAGCAGGGCCAGTGCACCACCGCCACAGCCCTCCCCCAGGATGACCGAGACGGTGGGTACGCGCAGCGCGACCAGATCCGCCAGGCAGCGGGCGATCTCCGAGGCCAGCGCCCCCTCCTCGGCATCGGCGGACAGGTCGGCACCGGGGGTGTCGATGACACAGACCAGCGGCAGGCCCAGCTCATCGGCCATCCGCATTCCGCGGCGCGCGCTGCGCAGGGCGGCCGGCCCGAGCGGGACGTCGGCGAGCTGGGTGCGGCGGTCCTGCCCGACGATCACGCAGGAACGGCCATCGATGGCGGCCAGGGCGGTGAACAGCGCGTCACCCGCCTCCCCCTCCTGGGTCCGGTCAGCGGGATCACCTCGTCGGCGACGACGCGCAGCAGGTCGCGTACGCCGGGTCGGTCGGGGCGCCGGGTCAGCTCGATGTCCCGCCAAGCGTCCTGATCGGGGTCGGGGACGAACGTGCCGGGCCGATGGGTGTGTGCCCGGGACACACCCGATGGGCGGGGTCCGGACCCGGCGGCCGCCCACGGTGGTCGCTCGGATGTCCGGTCCTCGGCGGGGGTGAGCAGGGTGAGGGCCCGGGCGGCGAGCGTCGGCAGCGCCTCGACCGGCGCCACCGCATCGATGATTCCCTTCGCCCGCAGGTTTTCCGCGACCTGTACGCCCGGGGGAAACGGTCGGCCGTTGAGGGCCTCGTAGACCACCGGCCCGAGGAATCCGATCAGCGCACCGGGTTCGGCGACCGCGATGTGGCCCAGCGATCCCCAGGAGGCGAACACGCCGCCGGTGGTGGGGTGGCGCAGGTAGACCAGATAGGGCAGCCCGGCCGCCTTGTGTGCGACCACCGCCCGGGAGATGTCGATCATGGTGACGAAGGCCGGGGTGCCCTCCTGCATCCGGGTGCCACCGGACGCGGTGGCCGCGATCAGCGGCAGTCCTTCGGCGGTGGCGCGGCGCACCGCGGCGGTGATCCGTTGCCCGGTCGCCCGGCCCACCGAGCCGCCGAGGAAGGCGAACTCGCTGACCACCAGTGCCACCGGCAGCCCCTGGATCCTGGCCCGTCCGGTGAGCACGGCCTCGTCAGTGCCGGCCTTCGCCCGGGCCCGCTCCAGGGCCGCCAGATAGTCCGGATCGGTGCCATGGGCGCGCGCGGGAATGGGCTCGTCCCAGCTGGTCCAGCTGTCGGCATCGACGGCCGCCGCGATCAGCTCGCGGGCCCCCGGTCGGCCCCGTGTCATCCCAGACCCCGTGTCATCCCAGAACCCGTGTCATCCCAGGCTCCGGCTCAGTTCGTCACGCTCCTCGGCGGTGGGTGCGATGGTGATCCGGGCCCCGAGGACCGCGACGCCGGTCTGGGCGGCGATGCAGGGTGCCAGGTGCAGGGCCGCCACCTGCGGCAGGTCGTCGGCGAGCTGCGCGACCCGTTGCAGCAGCTCCTCGACCGCGGCGACGTCGGCCGGTGGCGTACCCCCGCCACCGAAGAGGATCTCGGCCGCGCCGAGGTCGCGGACCATCGCCGCCGCATCGGTGGTGGACAGCGGTGGTACCCGGTAGGACAGGTCGCCGAGCAGTCCGGACGCGATCCCGGCCACCCCCAGCGAGATGATCGGCCCGAAGGAGGCGTCCTCGGCCGAGCCGATCTGCAGCGGTACGCCGGGCGGCATCATCTGCTGCACCACCGGCGCCGCCGCCAGCTGGGGTTCCGCGTCGGCCTCGCCGAGCCCCAGATCGGTGACCAGCTGTCCCAGGTCGCGCCAGGCCTCGGTCATCTCCTCGGCGCTGTCCAGGTGCCGGAAGACGCTGGTGCCGAGGTCCGGTCCGCCGCGGACACCGTCGGCGGTCGCCTTCAGCACCACATTCCAGCCAAGCCGTTCGGCGACCTCGATCGCCTCGCCGAGACTGCGGACCGGGGTGCGGGGCACCAGCTCGATCCCGTACGCCGCCAGCAGTCGCGCGCTCTCCTCCCCGGTCAGCTCCCGGCCCGCGGGGCTGTCGGCGAGCACCTCGGCGAGCAACTCCTTCGCGGCCCGCCGGTCCGAGGGGTGGTCGATCAGTTCGCCGTGCTCGCCCTGGCGCCAGCGGGCGTACGCGGTCACCGCGGACAATGCCTGCAGCGCGTCGGCGTAGCTGCTGAAGGTCGGCAACCGGCCCATCTCGTCGCGCGATTCACCCTGCGGTTCCAGCTCGACGAAGTCGGCGAAGACGCCGATCAGCGGCTTGGTCGCCTCGGCGGCGACCTCCAGCAGCGCGGCGTGCGTCTTGGTGGCGACCGTGTCGAAGGGGTCGACCAGGGCCACCATCACACTGTCCACCTCGGGCTGGCGCAGCGCGACCCGCGCCACCTCGGCGTACGTCTTCGGGCGCGAGTCACCGGCCAGCAGCACCGGTTCGCAGATCAACCCGCTGCGCTCCCCCATCCGCTGGATGTGGCCGCCCATCGCCCGCGAGTTGGTCACCACCCGCAACCGTTCACCGGCCGGAAGTGGTTGCCTGGCAAGGATCTGGGCGATGTCGAACATCGCATCGCGCCGGTTGGTGACGATCACCCCGGACTGCCGGAACATCGCATCGATCGCATTCTCCGGCGCATCGTGCAGGCTGGAGGCGGCGCCCTGGTTGCGGGCCCGCTCCGAGCGGCCCGGGGAGAAGAGCACCACCGGTTTCGTCATCGCCAGCCGGCGCACGATCCGGGTGAACTTGCGCGGGTTGCCGATCCGGTCCAGCGACAGCACACAGACCTTGGTCGCCTCGTCGTCGATCCAGTAGTGCATCACGTCGTTGCTGGTCACATCGGCGTACATGCCGGAGGAGATGAACGACAGGATCCCGATGTGCTGGTCGATCACCCGGGACAGCAGGATCACCCCGACCGCCGAGGACTGGCAGAACATGCTCACCACACCGGCCCGCGGCATCGGCGCGGGGCTGGCGTTCAGCGAGAAGGCGGGGTCGGTGTTGATCACCCCGAGCGCGTCCGGGCCGAGGGCGCGCAGGCCGTGGGCGCGGGCCAGGGTGACCAGCGATTCGTTCTGCGATCCGCCGAATTCGCCGGCATGGATCAGATAGAGCCCGAACGCCTTGCCCGCGGCGGCGACGATGGCGCGACCGACCTGGTCGGGCGGCAGCAGGGTGGCGACGATGTCGAGGTCGGCGGGCAGGTCGCCCCAGTCCCCGACGACGGGTACGCCGGAGACCTCACCGCCGTCGGTGACCAGGACACAGACCTCACCGGTGAAACCGCCGGCGATCAGCGTCTCCACCCCGCGCTGGGCGAGCAGGGCCGGACCGACGACCGCGATCGACCGCGGCTGCAGCAGCCGGCGTACCGAGGTGGCCTCGGCGCGGTGCTCGCGGCGCAGCATCACCTCCCGGGACTGCTCGGTCGGTGAGATCGGGAACTCGACCAGGATCATCCCGTCCTCGAACTCCCGCGAGACGGTGTAACCGGCGTCGGCGAAGACCTGCACCATCCGCCGGTTCTGCGGCAGCACCTCGGCCACGAACCGGGACAGGCCGCGCTCGCGGGCGGCCTCGGCCAAGTGTTCCAGCAGCAGCTGGCCGACCCCCTTGCCCTGCACCGAATCCTCGACCAGGAAGGCGACCTCGGCATCGGAGGCGTTCAACCGGTCGTAGCGCCCGACCGCCACCATCCGCTCCCCGACGGTGAGGATCAGCGCGACCCGGTCGCGGTAGTCGACGTGGGTGAAGCGGACCACGTCCTTGGCCGAGAGCACCGGGTAGGGGGCGAAGAAGCGCAGATATTTCGACTCGGGCGAGACCCGGGCATAGAAGTCGACGAGCAACTGCTCGTCCTCGGCACGGATCGGGCGCAGGTGCGCGGTGCTGCCGTCGGACAGCAGCACGTCGGCCTCCCACTCCGCCGGGTAGCCGGTACCGGACTCGTCGGTGCCGGCTTCCTCGCGTGCGTTCACGACCCCAGCCTACTGAGCGGGTGTCGGGTGACGGCGGGTGGTGGCGGGTGGTGGCGGGGGCGGTGACCCCGCTCGATAGGGTCTCCCGCATGGCACGCCCCTTTTTCGCTGCTCGGCTCGAGGACCGGCTGAACACCAAGCTGGGTGACGTGGTGCGCTCGCGTGGTTGGAACGAACGCGTGATCGCCTACACCGGTTATGGATCATCGAAGTTCATCCGGGTGCTGGCCCGGGTGGTCTTCACCCCGCCGATGGACGGCAGCGACGACGAGCACCGGATCATCCCCGACCTGGCCGACACCCTGTTGCAGCGGCGCGGCTGGCGGAACTTCTTCACCGCCCCGGCGGTCAACCACCGGGTGAATGCGACCATCGACGGCCACACCTACCAGGTCGCCACCGACCGCAACGGCTATGTGGATTCCCGGTTGCCGGTCCGCGGCCTGCAGCCCGGCTGGCATGAGATCCGCCTGCAGTGTGGCGATTCGGAGCCGGTGGAAGCACCGATCATGGTCGTCGACCCGGAGCAGACCTGGGGTCTGGTCAGCGACATCGACGACACGGTGATCTCGACCTCGCTGCCGAGGCCGCTGCTGGCGGCCTGGAACACCTTTGTGGTGCACGAGTCCGCGCGGCAGGCGGTGGCCGGGATGAGCGAGCTGTACCGCTCGCTGATGGCCGAGCATCCGCAGGCGCCGATCATCTACGTGTCCACCGGGGCCTGGAACACCGCGCCGACGCTGATCCGGTTCCTCAAGCACCACCGGTTCCCGATCGGCCCGCTGCTGCTCACCGACTGGGGCCCGACGAACAGTGGCTGGTTCCGCTCCGGGCAGGAGCACAAGCGGATCGCGTTACGGGACCTGGCGATCGACTTCCCGAAGATCCAGTGGATCCTGATCGGCGACGACGGCCAGCACGACCCGTCGATCTACGGCGAGTTCGCCGAAGCCCACCCCGACCGGGTGAACGTGGTCGGCATCCGCCAGCTCACCCCCGGTGAGCAGGTGCTGGCGCACGGCACCCTGGCCCCGATCTCTGCCGACGAGCTCGATGACGCCGACGCCGAGGTGCCGGAGGTCCGCGCCGAGGACGGTTACGAGCTGCAACCCCTGCTGCAGCAGGCCATCGAGGGCCAGCTCGACACCCGCGCCGCCCGCGCGAACGCCAACCCCCGCTGAGTGCCGGCCCCTCGCCATCCATCGAACTGACCGTGCACCCGTCGAGCGCTCGAGCACGCCACGGGTGCACGTAAGGATCGATGGATCGCCGGGTGGGTGTACGCCTCAGAGCCAGGTGCCACCCGCGGTCTCGGCCGGCTCCTGCTCGGCCTGGTAGCTGTGGATCCAGGCCAGGTGCCGATCGAAGGCCTCCGCCGCACCGAGCCGGGCATCCCGTTCGTCGGCCCGCGGGCCCGGCGGCAGGTGCAGCACATCGGCGGTGGTGATCGAGGCGACCTGCACCCGCCGGGTACGCCCGCGCCGCAGCCGTTCGTACTCGGCCCGCGCGGCATCCCAGTCAGCATTGGCGACCAGCTGGTCCGAGAGCACGATCGCGTCCTCGATCGACTGGTTGGCGCCCTGGCCGTGGTGCGGCACCATCGCGTGGGCGGCGTCCCCGATCAGGGTCACCCGGCCCCGGCTCCAGCGCGAGAGCGGCGGCCGGTGGAACAGCGCCCAGCGCTCGGTGACCGGGACGGCGGTGATCATCTGCTGCACCGCCGGATGCCAGCCCGCGAAGTCGGCGACATGGCTGCCGTCGGGGATCGGCGTCACCCACTGCTGGTGCGCCCAGGGGCCGCCGTCGCGGCGTACCAGCAGGAAGTTGTGCGCCCCGCCGCCGATCGGATAGTGCAGCAGATGTCCCTGCGGGCCGATCCAGAACTGGATCGCCGCGGGATCGGGCAGTTCGCTCAACAGCTCCGGCGCGACGATCCCCCGCGTACCGCTGCAGCCGGAGAACAGCGCATCGTCGTAGCCGAGCATCAACCGGCGGGTGGTGGAGCGGACCCCGTCGGCCCCGATCACCAGGTCGGCGGTCTCGGTGCTGCCGTCGGCGAAGTCGAGCACCGCCTCGGTGTCGGTCTCGCGGATCCCGGTCAGCCGCCGGCTCAGGTGCAGCCCCTCGTTCCCGTACGCCCCGGCGAGTGCGGCCTGCAGCTCGGCGCGGTGGATGCCGACCCACGGCGATCCGTAGCGCTGCTGATACTGCACCTCGGGTCCGATCCGGGCGATCTCGGAACCGTCCTCGCCGTGCCGGAAGATCAGTTCGCCGATGTCGGCCCAGGTCTCGGCCAGCTTGTCACCGATGCCGATCCGGCCCTGGTAGTAGCGCAGCGAGTTGGCCGACAGGCCGACGGCCGCACCGACCTCTCGCAGTTCGCTGGTCGATTCGTAGATGTCGACCTCGAAACCGCGCTGCCTGAGGTCGATGCCGAGCGTCAACCCACCGATTCCGCCGCCGATGATCGCGATCCTGCGCGCCATGATGATCCTGCCTTCCCGCACACCGTTGTGGTCATCCAGAACGCTAGACGCCGCCCGCCTGTCCCGCGTCGGCGAATTGTGGGAAGATGAGGGCGGGCATTCCGACACTGTGTCGGAACGTCGCGTGGAGGTCGCCGTGCCGAGAGATGTCAGCCTCGACGACCTGTTGCAGGATCTCGCGGAGGAGTCCGGCCACCGGTTGGTGCTGCTGGACACCGCACTGCGCGTGGTCGGCTATTCGATCCACGAGACCGAGGCGGATCGGATCCGGTTGGGCCACGTCCTCGCCCACAGCGATTCCTGGCCGCGCCCGGCGATCCCGTCCGACGGGTACGCCACGGTCCCGCTTCCCCAGCTCGGCTCGGCGCTCTTCCTGTCGGTCGCCGATGTCGATCGCCCGATGGGATACCTGATGGTGGCACCCGCCGACACCGACCCGGTGCCGGCGGTTCGAGACCGCCTGCGGGCCGCGACCGCCGAGCTCGGCAGGCAGCTGCTGGTGCGCGATTTCCGGCAGGAGAGTCGGCGGACCCGTGCCGCGGAGCTGGTCGGTCACCTGCTCGGTTCGAATGCCCGGCACCGCACCCGGGCGGCGCGGTCGTTGATCGAGGAGGGTCTGCTCGGCGCCGCCACGCAGTATGCGGCGGTCGCCGTGGGTCAGGATCCGGCGACCCTGAACGGTGCGGAGAACACCCACGGGGTGTCGCTGATCCTCGATTTCGTGACCCGGTCGTCGACCGCGTCGGTGGTCGGCGGGGCGCACGAGGGTGTGGGTGTGCTGGTCTTCCCCCGTCCCGTCGTGGTGGAGCGGCTGGCCCGCCTGCTCGGGCCGGGACTGCGCGCCGGGATCGGTCCCCTGGTGCCCGCCCTGGAGGACCTGCCGCACTCCTTCGCCCGCGCCCGCGCGGCCTGGCGGGCGGCGTACCTGGGCGCGGATCGGCACCCGACGGTGCTGACCTGGGATGCGGCCGGGATCGACGGCGTGCTGGCGATGCTGCCGTTGGAGACGCTCGGAGTGGGTGACCTGCCGACACCGGTACGCCGGCTCTGGGACACCGGCCCGGATGAGGTGCTGGTGGAGACCCTGCAGACCTATCTGGACCGTGGTGGCAATGCCCGCGCCACGGCCCGTCGGCTGAGCATCCACCGCTCGACGTTCTACTACCGGCTGGACCGGCTGCGTTCGGTGCTGCAGGTCGACCTCGCCGACGGTGCGGTACGCCGGGAGCTCGACACCGGTCTGCGGCTGGCCCGGTTGGCCGGGTTGTCAGCGCGCGCCGGGTGAGTCCGCCCGTCGTCTCGGATGGGGGGTACCGGTCGCCGCAGCGATCCGCACCAGATCGTGCGCGATCCCCTGCAACCGGGTCGCCCAGATGGCGTGCAGCCGCCTGGTCAGGTCCAGCCCACGGACCGGCACGCTGACCACGGTGCCCGCGGCCAGCGGCGCGGCGGCGGCGAGCTCGCTGAGCACGGCCGGGGCCAGATCCGCGGCCACCGCACCCAGCAGGGCGGCATTGCTGGTCAGCTCGATCGCCGGCCGGGCGACGGTCCGCCCGGCGAGCTGGCGTTCCAGCACCTCCCGGGTGCCCGACCCGGATTCGCGGACCGCGAGCGAGGTGGCGGCGAGTTCGTCGGCCTCCAGGGGGCGTTGCCGCTGCGCCCACGGGTGTTCGGGGGCGACCAGCACGACCAGCCGATCGGCGGCGACGATGCTGGACTGCAGTCGGTCGTCGACCCGGCCGGATTCGATGAAACCGAGGCGCACCTGGCCACGCAGCACCCGGGCGGTCACCTGGTCGGAGTTGCAGACCTGCAGACCCACCTCGATCGCCGGGTGGTCGGCATAGAGCTCGGCCAGCCAGCCGCCCGCCAATGACTCGGCGATGGTCTGGCTGGCGGCGACGGTGAGGCTCTCGGCATCCACCAGCCCGGCCAGGGTTCGACTGAAGTCGTCGACGCGGGCCAGCAGCAACCGGCCCTCGGCGGCCAGTTCCAGACCGGCCGGGGTGGCCCGCGAGCCGCGGGGGCGCCTTTCCAGCAGGGGTACGCCGGCCCGCGCCTCCAGCCGGCGAAGGATCCGGCTGGCGTTCGGTTGGGCCATGCCGACCGCTCTGGCGCCGGCGCCGAGGCTGCCCTGGTCGACCACCGCGATCAGCAGTTCGACCGCGGCGAGGTCGGGCAGGGACGGCTTGGTCATATCACGATGATATGGGCTGGTGCCGATTCGACGGCTACCGGACCGACGGTGATGGCGATTGGCTGAGCAGCATGACCACGCATGCCGACCGCGACCTCCGCACCCAGCCGACAGCCCCGGTGCCCGGTTCCGGCCGCGGGGTCGCCCGGTATCTGCCGGGGCTCGCGGTGTGCGCGGCGGCGACCGTGGTGGCGGTGCTGGTCAACCGGATCTGGCCCGTGGTCAGCCCGCTGCTGGTCGCGATCGCGCTGGGTGCGGTGCTCACCAACGTGATCACCGTGCCCACCGGCTGGCAGCCGGGAATCCAGGTGGCGGCGAAGAAGCTGTTGCGGATCGGCATCGTGCTGCTCGGCCTGCAGCTCTCGCTCGGCCAGGTGGCGGGCCTCGGCCCCGGGATGATTCTGGTCGTGGTGGCCATCGTCGGCCTCGGAATCCTCGCCACCGTGGGGATCGGGCGATTGCTGCGGCTGCCGCTGACCCAGACCCTGCTGATCGCCTGTGGGTTCTCGATCTGCGGTGCCGCGGCGGTCGCCGCGGTGGACGGGGTGATGGAGACCGACGAGGAGGAGGTCGCCACCGCGGTCGGACTCGTGGTGCTCTTCGGTTCGTTGATGATCGTCCTGGTGCCGCTGGGCGCCTCGGCACTCCAGCTCGGCGACCCGCGCGCCGCACTCTGGGCCGGCGGGTCGATCCACGAGGTCGCCCAGGTGGTCGCCGCCGCGGGTGCCCTCGGCCCGGGTGCGGTCGATCAGGCGGTGCTGGTGAAGTTGGCCCGGGTGCTGATGCTCGCGCCGGTGATGGCCGCGATGGCCCTGCTGGTCCGCCGACACCCCGGCCTCAGCCATGCCGGCGGTGCTGGCAAGCGGCCGCCGCTGGTCCCGTTGTTCGTGCTCGGCTTCATCGCGATGATGCTGCTCGCCTCGACCGGCCTGGTACCGGCACCGGTGCTGACCGCGGCCAGCTGGGCACAGACCGCACTGCTGGCGGCCGCGATGTTCGCACTCGGCCTGGGCGTACGCCTGAAGGCGCTCGTCCGGGTCGGCCCGCGCCCCCTGCTGCTCGGCGTCCTCTCCACGATCACCGTCGCCGGTATCGCCCTCGGCGGCGTCCTGCTCGTCTCCCCCGCCTGACCCGATACGACTTTGTCAGCCACTATGGCCGGTTGTCGCCGCCCGGACGGGCACATTGGCACCCAGGGATCAGTGGGAGCCCCTCACCGCCCATCGAGCACGGCCCGCGCCGGTACCGCCAGCGCGCGGACCAGTTGATCACGATCCAGGGCGGCCACCGAGGGCACCTCGATCAGATAGCGGGTCACCAGCGCACCGGCGGCCAGGGTGACCAGTCCGACGGCGCGGGAGCGGGCCGACTCGCCGGCACCGTGAGCGCGCAGATATTCAACGAGCGGGGTGATCAGCTCCTGCTCCAGATACGCCGCGACCGCAGCGGCCACCTCCGGCTGGCTGACCGCCGCACCGATCATCGCCGCGATACCGGCCTGCGCCCGTGGGTCCTCCCAGGCGTCCACCGCGGCCGCGACCAGGGCAGGCCCGAGCTGCCGCGGTTCGGCGGCGAGCACCCCGCGGATGATCCCGGAGGGACTGATCCGCAGCGCCATCGCGGCCGCGAACAGGCCCGCCTTGGAACCGAAGTGGTAGCCGATCGCCGCCACATCCACCCCGGCCTCGGTGGCGACCGCGCGCAGGGTGGTGCCGCGATAACCGCGATCCAGGAACAACCGATGCGCGGCGGCCCGGATCGCCTCCGCACTGTTGCCACCGCCCCGGGGGCGGCCCCGCGATTTATTCATCATCGTTGAATATAGCGGTTGCACCGGTGGATCGTTGACCCATGAACACTCCCGATCTCCTCATCGTCGGTGCCGGACCCGCCGGTCTGGCCACCGCGGCGGCCGCCGCCCGACTCGGCCTGCGGGTCCAGGTGCTGGAGCGGCGCACCGAGCCCCGTCGGCACTCCCGCGCGCTGGTGGTGCACGCCCGCACCCTGGAGCAGCTCGATGCCATCGACGTCGCCGAGCCGCTGATCGCCGCCGGTGAACCGGCCCGGTCGCTGACCATGGAGCACGGTGACCGGACCCTGCTGCGCGTGGATTTCCAGCACATCGACAGCCGCTTCCCCTATGCTCTGCTGGTTTCCCAGGAGGTCACCGAATCCCTGCTGTGGCGGCGATCCAGCGAACTGGGCGTCGAGTTGCGGACCGGGGTGACGGTGGCCGGGCTGGCCGAGGAGGGGGTACGCCTGGCCGACGGTTCGGTGTGTGCGGCACCGCAGGTGGTGGCGGCCGACGGGATCGGCAGCGTGCTGCGCCGGGCGGCCGGTATCGGCTTCCCCGGTACCAGCGATCCGCAGCACTTCGTGGTCGCCGACGTCCGGCTGGATGAGCCACCGACCGGTCTGACGGTGCGGTTGGAGGAGGCCGGAATGATCGTGCTGGGTGCGCTGCCCGATCGGCTGACCAGGGTGATCGCCGACGTGCCGGCGGATCGGGAACCGGATCGAGCCCGGCTCCAGCAGCTGCTCGACGAACGCACCCCGACCCGGCCCCGGATCACCGAGGTGGCCTGGGTGTCGACCTTCACCGCCCAGCACCGGCTGGCGGCCTCCTTCGGCGACGGCCCGCTGAACCTGATCGGGGATGCGGCTCACGTGCACTCCCCCGTCGGCGGCCAGGGCATGAACCTCGGCATCCGGGATGGCATCGAGCTCGCCCAGGCACTGGTCGACGGGCCAGAGGCGGTCGCCCTGTGGCGTACCAGGCGACGCGCCGCCGCTCGCCGGGTGGTCCGCGGCACCGGTGTCCTGTTCGGGTTGGCGACCAACCGGCGGTCCTGGGTACGCCGAGCCCTGCCGGGTGCGCTCCGGGTGGCCGGGTGCAGCAGCCTGGTGCAACGCCGAGCGGCCGCCCTGGCCAGCGGTGTCTCATGAACAAGCGGAGGTCAACCATGTCCACGAAGTCCGTCCGACAGCGCGCACTCGCCCTGGTCGGCAAGCGCCTCAACCCGCTCACCCTCCGGATGGCGTACGCCGGCCGCGGCCCGTTCTCGCTGGTCCGCCACGTCGGCCGCCGATCCGGGCGACGGTTCGAGACCCCGCTGATCCTGGCACCGGTCCCCGGTGGTTTCGTCGCCGAACTCACCTGGGGTGACAGGGTCGACTGGTACCGCAACATCGTCGCGGCCGGTGAATGCACCGTGCTGGTGCGAGGTCGCGAGCACCGGATCGTCGCCATCGAACCGATGAGCGCCGACGAGGGCCTGCGGGCCTTCCCCGCCCCGGCCCGGCTGCTGCTGCGCCTGCTCCGCAAGCGCGACTACCGGTTGCTCCGCGAGGGTTGAACCCCGGAAACCCCGACACGCCGGGCCGCAGCGGGGCGCCGCTGGTCCGCGGTGGGACAATGGGCGCTGCCCGGCTGAACGGGCCCCGACCGGAGAGACGAGGCATGGCGCGCAAGAAGACCGAAGTGATCGATGACGAGGTGAGCGAGAAGATCATCGACATCGACGTCTCCTCGGAGATGCAGACGTCCTTCCTCGAGTACGCCTACTCGGTCATCTACGCCCGCGCGCTGCCCGATGCCCGCGACGGCCTCAAGCCGGTGCAGCGGCGAATCCTGTTCGCGATGGATGAGATGAATCTGCGACCGGACCGGGCGTTCGTGAAGTGCGCCCGCGTGGTCGGCCAGGTGATGGGTCAGTACCACCCGCACGGTGACAGCGCGATCTACGATGCCCTGGTTCGCCTCGCCCAGCCGTGGACCATGCGCTTGCCACTGATCGACGGGCACGGCAACTTCGGCTCCCCCGATGCCGGCCCCGCCGCGATGCGTTACACCGAGTGCCGGATGGACTCGCCCGCGGAGGCGATGACCGCCGAACTCGACCAGGACACCGTCGACTTCCGGCCCAACTACGACGGCAAGGAATCCGAACCGGTCGTCCTGCCGGCCGCCTTCCCGAATCTGCTGGTCAACGGCACCACCGGGATCGCGGTCGGCATGGCCACCAACATCCCGCCGCACAATCTGGTCGAGGTGGTGCAGGCGCTGCGTCACCTGCTCAAGCATCCGAACGCCCAGCTGGACACGCTGATGCGGTTCATCCCCGGCCCGGACCTGCCGACCGGCGGCAAGATCGTCGGCCTGGACGGCATCGCGGACGCGTACGCCACCGGCAAGGGTTCGTTCAAGATCCGCGCCACCACCCGGATCGAGCAGTTCGGCCGGCGCAAGGGCATCGTGGTCAGCGAGCTGCCCTACACGATCGGGCCCGAGAAGATCATCGAACAGATCAAAACCCTTGTGCAGAACAAGAAGCTGCAGGGCATCGCCGACGTCAAGGATCTGTCCGACCTGGATTCCGGCACCCGGTTGGTGATCGAGGTCAAGAACGGCATCAACCCCGAAGCCCTGCTGGAGCAGCTTTTCCGGCAGACCAAGCTCGAGGACTCCTATTCGATCAACTCGGTCGCACTGGTCGAGGGGCAGCCGCGCACGCTGACCCTGCACGACATGCTCACCGTCTATCTGGAGCACCGACTGCAGGTCGTGCTGCGCCGCACCACCTACAACCGCGACCGCGCGTTGGACCGGCTGCACCTGGTCGAGGGCCTGCTGATCGCGATCCTGGACATCGACGACGTGATCGCGATCATCCGCGCCGCCGACGATGCCGGGGCCGCCCGCTCCCGGTTGATCGAGGTCTTCGAACTCACCGAGACCCAGGCGAATTACATCCTGGACATGCAGCTGCGCCGGCTGACCAAGTACTCCCGGATCGAGCTGGAGTCCGAACGCGAGGAGCTCAAGAAGCGGATCGCCGAGCTCACCGAGATCATCGACAACGACGACCGGCTGCGGCAGGTGGTCAACGACGAACTGGCCGAGGTCGCCAAGAAATTCGGTACGCCGCGGCGGACCGTGCTGCTCGCCTCCTCTGGTCAGGTGACCAGCGCCGGACCGCTCGAGGTCGCCGACGACCCCTGCTGGCTGCTGTTGTCGGCGACCGGCCTGATCGCCCGGCTGGACGGCGAGGATCCCTTGCCGGACAGGGAATCCCGCTCCAAGCACGATGTGATCAGCTCCCGCATCAGGGCCACCGCGCGGGCCGACTTCGGGGTGATCACCACCGCGGGCCGGTTGATCCGGTTGAACGCGATCGACCTGCCGACCGTGCCGCGGACCGCGAACGCACCGAACCTGTCCGGTGGTTCGCGGCTCAAGGAACTCGTTGCCCTGCAGCGGAACGAGCGGGTGCTCTGCCTGACCACCCTCGACCCGGAATCCCCCGGGCTGGCACTGGGCACCGCCCAGGGCGTGGTGAAGCGCGTCCGTCCCGAGGTGCTCGGCCGCGACGAGTGGGAGGTGATCGCCCTGGCGCCGAAGGATCAGCTGGTCGGAGCCGTCGAACTCACCGATGAGACCGCGCAGCTGGTGTTCATCACCTCCGATGCGCAACTGCTGCATTTCGGTGCCGACAAGGTACGCCCGCAGGGTCGCACCGCCGGCGGGATGGCCGGGATCAAGCTCGGCGCCGGCGCCGAGGCGGTGTTCTTCGGCGCTGCCCCGGCCGACGGGTCGGTCGTGGTGACGGTCGCCGGGTCCGGGGATTCCTTGCCGGGAACCGATTCCGGTTCGGTGAAGGTGACCCCGCTGGACGCGTACCCGAGCAAGGGCCGCGCCACGGGCGGGATGCGCTGCCACCGGTTCCTGAAGGGCGAGGACCGGCTGCAGCTCGCCTGGGCCGGTGCGGCCCCGGCGATCGCCAGCGCCGGTTCGGGCGCCGCGATCGAGCTGCCGGAGATCGATCCGCGCCGCGACGGGTCCGGTACGCCGGCCGCCCAGTCGATCGCGGCGATCGCCTCGGCCTGACGCGCCCGGGGGTCCCAGATCCGCTCCGGTCGCTGGAAGATGAGAGTCTTGACATCAACTGGCAACCAACTAGCGTGGAAGTTGGAACCAGCTGGACGGATTGCCAAACGACCCAAGGGGGGTCATGACACCTCTCGCCTTCGGCGTCGGCTCGATCGAGATCGGCATTTTCGCGGCCATCGTGATTTCCCTGATCATCACCGTTCTGATGCGTGGCAAGGGGATCCTGCGCACGCCGGGGCTCATCATCGCGCTGGTCATCAGCATCGTGCTGCCACCGATCAACGTGGTGCTGCTGCTCGGGTTCTGGTTCTACCGAAGTCGCTCCGGTCGATCGGTCGGCTGACGGGTTCATCTCAGTTGGCGGCCTATTCCACCGCGGATGAGCCCCTTGGCCACCTTTCCAGGACACTGTGGGACCTTGGCGCCGCAACCTGGTTCAGCTCTTGGTGTAGTGCAGCTCCACCCGTCGGTTCTTGGCCCGGTTCTCCTCGCTGGTGTTGGGAACCACCGGATCCGCCTCCCCCCGGCCCTCGGTGGTGATCGTCACCCCCGGCAGGCCGGGCTCGACGATGGCCCGCACCGCCGCCGCCCGGCGCCGCGAGAGGTCCAGGCCGTGCTCGCTGGAACCCAGATCGTCGGTGTAGCCGACGATCGCCAGCCGCCCGGGGCCCTGCTGCTTGAGCTGAGCGGTCACCTCATTCAACCGTGCCTTCGCCTCGGGCCGGATCACGTCGCTGTCCTTGGCGAACAACACATTGCTGTTCAACGTGACGTCGGTGGTCCGTGGGCCCTCGGCAACCTGCGCGGTGCCCTCGGTGTCCTCGGTTACCGCCAGGATGTCGATCGGCTCGCCGCCCTGGATGTCCTCCACCGGTTTCTGCACCGGCGCCGGCATCGGGGTCGGTGCCCAGACCGACTTCACCGACGGCGTGGCACTGGGTGCCGCTGCCCCGAGGCCCCCGCCGTTCACCGCAAGCCCGAGACCGGCCAGGCCGGCCAATCCGATGGCGACGACCCGGTGTGGGCCCCGGCGCTCACCCGAGCGGGACATTGTCGAAGCTCCCGAACCTCGACGCGCCCACCGCCACCGTCGTCACCCCAGGTGGCGGTGCGCCGAAAACACAACTCACATACAGTTCGTCACCGGTCTTCGCCGACGACGGCATCTGCGGAGCGCACAGGGATCTGTCGCTCTGGCCCTTGGCCGGACGGTAGAGCTTCTTGTTCGCCGCGTCGATCAGGGTGAAGCCGTTGGTCTCCCCGGTCACCTCGTTGAAAGCGCCACTCGCGCTGAGCAGCTCCTTCGACGGCGAGCCCGTCACCGAGGTGTAGCGCACCCGGGCGTTCAGGGTGACCACGCCCTCACCGCGTCGCAACGGGTACAGATCGAGATCGTAGCTGTTCCCGCCGACCTTGATGTTCCGACTGCCGATCGGATCGCCCAGCGGCGGAATGGTGCCCGACACGCTGGGCGTTGCCACCGGCTGGCCACCGCCCGCCGACGACGCCCCCGCTGATGGAGCGCCCGCCGGCTCGCTGACTGTCGGTGCGGGTTGTTGCTGGCTCCCACCCACCATGCCGCACCCACTCAGCAGCAGGGTCGACGCAATCACAGCCGTTGCGGTCCTCATGGCCACCTCCCCGAGTAGGGACACAACTATAAGAGCCCCGAGAGCCGACCGACGATGAGCGTGGGCACCCGGCGGTATCGTCACCCCCATGACGATGGTTCCGCCCGACCAGATCGGCATCCCGCTCACCGCGGCGGGTCTCTACTGGCAGCAGAGCAAGTGGAACGGCCGCAAGACGGTCCCGGTGATCCTGGAGCTGTTCGACTCGAACACCTTGCGCCTCGGGGTGGCCGACGGGATCATCTTCGCCGTCCCGGCGACGAGCGTGCAGGCGAAGTTCTCGATCACCAACATCCTGCACCTCACCGTGAACGGCGAGAAGTACGCCATCAGCGGGATCGGGACCTCGCTGTCCCCGGAGTTCCCGCCGGTGATGGTCGACTATCTGCAACGCACCGCCGGTGAGATCGCCAACCGACACGGGGAGAATCCCGCCGATCAGAACTACGTCACCCTGCTCCAGGTCGCCCGCGGGTCGGTGTTCCGCTTCGGCGCCGAGGCCAGCGCCAAGATGGCCGCCGACGGTGCCGCAGCCAAGGAGGCGATCGACCCCTGGCGCCAGATCCTGGCCTCCGCCGGTGCCCAGATCGCGTGACCAGTCCAATCACAACGCTCGCGAGCCCTAGGCTGCACCCATGAGTCAAGGCTTCGACGATCTTCTTGCCGCAAACGCCGAATACGCAGCCAACTTCACCGAGGGCGGGTTCGACGGCATCGCCCGGGCGGGCGTGGCAATCATCACCTGCATGGATTCCCGGATCGAGCCGTTGCAGCTGCTCGGTCTCGGGCTGGGTGATGCCAAGATCATGCGTACCCCCGGTGGCCGGATCACCCCGGACGCGCTGGTGGGCTGCATCCTCGGGGTCCACCTGCTGAACGTGCAGCGGATCATGGTCGTCCCGCACACCCGGTGCGCGATGGCCTCCGGTGACGATGCGGCCATCGCGGACAAGGTGCTCGAGGCGACCGGAGTGGACATCCACGGCATGGTGCTGGGCTCCAGCCCGGACCAGCGCGCCGGCCTCAGCTACGACGTACGCCGACTGCGCACCCATCCGCTGCTCCAGGACAACCGGGTCGAGATCGGCGGATTCCTCTACGACGTGGACACCGGGCGACTGACCCAGGTGCTCTGAGCCGACGGACCAGCACAACCAACACACCCAGCACAACCAACACACCCAGCACAACGAGCACGGCCGGCCCGGCCCCCGACCGGGCCGGCCATACCTGGACCCAACTATGTCATAGTTGACATGTTTGGATAGGCGTGGTGGACTCGGCTCATGGTTCGACGAGGATCCACCAAGACGCTCTGCCGCGCCGCCCATGCCGTCGCCCGCAACAACCTGGCGACCGCGTTCGGTCACGTCTCGATGCGCGCCGGCAAGGAGCTGGTGATCACCCCACCACTGCCGCTCAGCCAGGCCCGCTCCGACCTGTGTCGCAGCATCCCGCTGGACGCCGACGAACTGCCGCCCGGCATTCCCAAGGAGGCCTGGCTGCACCTGGCCATCTATCGCGCCCGTCCCGATGTGGCCGCGATCTGCCGAGCCCAGCCCGAGGCGGCGACCGCGCTCGCCTCCGCCGGAGTGGCGATCCAGCCCCTGCATGGCCAGGGCACCTTCTGCGGCGTACCGGTGCCGGTCTTCACCGAGGCCGAACTGGTCCGTGACAGCGATCGCGGCGTACGCCTGGCCAGGGCCCTCGGTGACGATCCCGCCCTGATCCTGAAAGGCAACGGTGCGCTCACCGTGGCCGCCGACCCCGGCCGGGCCGTCGCTCGGATGTGGGTGCTGGAGGCCTCCGCCCGGATGAACGCCACCGCCGCTGCCGCCGGGAATCCCACCCCACTCAGCGAAACCGAGCAGGCCGCCTGGCGGGCCACCGAGACCGAACTGCTGGGCCGTATCTGGGCCCATCTGGACCACACCGACGAGGAGAACAACCGATGATCAACCTGCAGGATCTGGCCTACGTGCGGATCGGCACCCGCGACCTCGACACCCAGGTCGCCTTCGCCACCGAGATCGTGGGACTCGAACTGGTGGAGCACACCGACCAGGTCGCCACCTTCCGCGCCGACAACCGGCGGCACTGCGTCCAGTTCGTCCCCGGTGAACCGCGGGCGCTCGCCAGCGCCTTCAGCCTCGCCGACGAGGCAGCACTGGCCGCGGCTGCCGAGGAGCTGCGGGCCGCCGGAATCGACGTGCACGAAGGAACTGCCGACGAGTGCGCGGAGCGGCACGTGCTGGCGTTCATCTCCTTCTCCGACCCGGCCGGCAATGTCGTCGAACTGGTCTCCGGCCAGACCCACACCGAGTCCCGACCGGTCGCCTTCACCCGCCCGGTCGGCATCACCGAGTTCGGCCATCTCGGCCTGGAGGCCCCCGATGTGAAGGAGGCCGAGAAGTTCTGGACCAAACACTTCAACTTGAAGGTCTCCGACCGGATCGGCGCGAACGCCGTGCTGATGCGGTTCGACCCGGTGCACCACAAGCTGGCCGTCTTCGCCGACCAGACCGGTCTCGGGCACGTCAACTTCCAGGTCGCCAGCATTGACGACCTGATGCGCAACTGGCGCTTCCTCGAGCACCACGGCATCAAGATCATCGCCGGCCCGGGCCGCCACCCCCAGTCCACCGCGGTCTTCCTCTATTTCAAGGGCCCCGAGGACGTCACCTGGGAGTACTCCTTCGGTGTCCGCGAGATTCCCGAGGACCAGCCCTGGGTGCCGCGCGACTTCGAGCCCAGCGAGATCGACTTCATCGACATGTGGAAGGGACTGCTGCCCAAGGCCGGTACGCCCTGGTCGGAGCGCAACAAGTGACCGCGGCGAACACGACGCAGGCAGCGACGGGTACGCGGACCGAGGGACTCACCGGCAACCGGTTGATCGGCCTGGTGCTGATCTGCGGGCTCTCGATCACCTTCGACGGTTATGACCTGGTCGTCTACGGCACCACGATTCCCAAGCTGATGGCCGAATGGGGCATCGGCCCCGCGCAGGCCGGCGCGATCGGCTCCTATTCCCTGATCGGCATGATGATCGGCGCCCTGGTGATCGGCTCCCTCGCCGACCGGGTCGGGCGGCGGAAGGTGCTGATCGCCTCCGTCGCCTGGTTCTCGCTGTGGATGATCGTCTGCGCGATCGCCCCGAGCGTCACCCTCTTCGCCGTCGCCCGTTTCCTGTGTGGGTTGGGACTCGGGGCCTGCATGCCGACCGCGGCCGCGGTGGTCGTCGAGTACGCACCCCGCGAACGCAGCAACTTCATCTACGGGATGATGCAGCCCGGTTTCGCTGTCGGCGGCATCCTGGCCGCCCTGCTCGGCATCCTGGTGATGCCCGCCTTCGGTTGGCGCGCGATGTACTGGATCGGCGCGCTGCCGCTGCTGATCGTCTGCCTGCCGGCACTGAAGTGGCTGCCGGAGTCCATCGAGTTCCTGATGGCGAAGGGACGCCGCGACCAGGCGTACCGGCTCGCCGACCGGCTCGGCCTGGTCGAGCCGACCACCCACGACGAAGGCCCCGGCAAGGTCCGCCTCAGCCGGCTCTTCAGCGGCGGGCTGGCGCTGCCGACCGTGCTGTTCTGGGTCTCCACCTTCTGTGCGCTGCTGCTGGTCTACGGGCTGAACACCTGGCTGCCGGAGATCATGCGCAAACAGGGCTACCCGCTGGGCTCCGCACTGTCCTTCCTGCTGGTCTTCAACCTGGGTTCGATTCTCGGACTCGTGGTCGGTGCCACCATCGCCGACCGGATCGGCTCCAAGCCGGTGATCGCCGTCTCCTTCGCGCTGGCCGCGATCAGCGCGGTGATCCTCAGCTTCAACCCGAACGTGATCGTGCTCTACCTGCTGGTCGCGATCGGCGGCTACGGTGCCATCGGCACCCAGACGCTGATCAACCCCTTCGTCACCCGCTACTACCCTGCCGCGCTGCGCACCACCGGCATCAGCTGGTCGCTGGGCACCGGCCGGCTCGGTGCGATCTGCGGGCCGCTGCTCGGCGGGTTGGTGCTGGCCTCCTCGCTCGGCGCCGGGTGGAACTTCTATCTGTTCGCGGTGGTGGCCGTGCTCGGTGCGATCGCCGCCGCCCTGGTGCCGAAGTCCCCCACCCCCAGTGCGATCAGCGAACCCTCATCGGAGCAGCACCGCTGAGGCACAGGCAGACCCCTACGATTGGGGCATGAGCCTTCGGCACGCGATCCTCGGCGTCCTCGCCGCCCGGGAGATGACCGGCTACGACCTGAGTCAGTTCTTCGACTCCGGGATGGGCTGGTTGTGGTCCGCCCGGCACTCGCAGATCTATCCCCTGTTGGGAAAACTGGTCGACGAGGGCCTGGTCTCGGGCAGCGAGGGCACCCGCGGTCAGCACCAGCGTCGGGTGACCTATGCGATCACCGACGCCGGCCGCGCGGAATTCCTCGACTGGGTGGGGACCGCGCACCCGTCCTCGGCGGAGAAGGACCCGTTCTGGTTGCAGGCGGTGTTCCTCGATGAGGTCGACCCGGAGCGTGCCCGGGGCGTGCTGCGGGCCTACGCCGACGGGCAGCGCGAGGCGGCCCTGCGCGCCACATCGCACGCCACCGAGCTGGCGGCCGGGATCACCCCGCTGATCCGGGAACGGTTGACCCACCGGCCGGCCGCCGAACACGACCGGATCACCCGGGTGAAGGCGCAGGTTTTCTCCGCTCAGGCAGCGATCGCGACGACCCGTGCCGAGCAGGCGGAGGCGTTGATCAGGGTGCTGGCGGAGACGAGCTGACCCGGTCGTGGGTCACCCCGGTGATCCGCAACGGCCAGAAAACCGCCAGCCCCAGCAGCAGCGTGACGATGATCCCGAGCAACCCCAGCCGGACCCCGAACATCGCGGTGAACAACGCCACCAGGGCGGGTGCCAGGAAGCTGACCGCCCGCCCGACGGTGGCGTACAACCCGAAGATCTCGTTCTCCTCACCGGGTTCCAGGATCCGCACCAGCAGGGTGCGCGAGGCGGACTGCACCGCACCGACCATCGAGGAGATCACCATGCCACCGATCCAGAAGACCAGCTTTGCCGGGAAGAGCACGATGATCAGCCCGGTGATGACCATGGCGATCAGGGTGCCGACGATCACCGACCGCGGACCCAGCCGATCGTCGAGGCTGCCGAAGACCCAGGTGCCGACCGCCGCGACGATGTTGGCGGCCAGCCCGAAATAGAGGACCTCGGTGGGGGCGAAGCCGTAGGAGGTGGCCGCGATCACCCCGGCGAAGGTGAACACCGCGGTCAACCCATCGCGATAGATGGCCGAGGCCAGCAGGAAATGCGCCAGCTTCGGCCGACCGCGCAGGATCCGCACCACCTCGGCGTACGCCCGCAGCGGGCTGAACCGGTTGCTGCGTTGCCGCGGCAGCGCCGGCGGGCCGAAGAACATCACCGGGATCGACATCAACAGCAACCACGCGGCGCAGAACAGCGCGATCCCGCGGATGTTGATCGAGTCGGCGGTCGGCAATCCGAAGGCGTTCTGCACGAAGCCGACCGCGGCGACCACCAGACAGATCACCCCGCCGAAGTAGCCGAGCCCCCAGGCCAGTCCCGAGATCCGCCCGATCGTGGTGGGGGTGGAGATCTGGCTGAGCATGGCGTTGTAGAAGATCTCGGCCATCCCCTGGGCGATCTGGGCCCCGGCGATCAGTCCCGCGCCGACGAACAGGTACTGATCCTCGGGCCGGACGAACCAGCAGGCCGCGACGCAGGCGACCACGATCAGGGTGAGCACGCCGAGGACGGCCTTGCGGTTGCGTACCCGATCCCCCCAGGCACCGACCACCGGCGCCGCCAGTGCCACCACGATGCCGGCCACCGTCTGCCAGTTCGCGAACACCTGCTGGCCACGTTCGGGACTCTCCGCCACCGCCGAGGTCACATAGACCGAGAATACGAAGGACAGCATCACGGTGTTGAACGCGTTCGACCCGAAATCCCACAGACACCAGGAGATGACGGTACGCCGATCGCCGTGCGCCGGTGCCGAGGTGATGGTACTCACGGCGACAGGCTAGCGGGCACCCTCCGGTAACGCCGGACTTTCCATTGACGCGGCGCAAGATCGGAGAAGCGGGCCGCCGCGGGCACCGACTAGCGTCAACCCCAGCAGTCAGCCGCACGAAGGGACCCGACCATGCAGACCTACCTCGCCCCCTATGTCCACTACCCCACCAACTGCGCCGCGGAGGCGTTCGCCGCCTACGGCAAGGTGTTCGGCGCCGAACCGGTGATCCTGCGGGGCACGGACATGCCCGGCGGCACCCCGCCCGGAGCGGAGGAGCTGGTCGTGCACGCCCAGCTGAAGACCGACGACTTCACCCTCTACGGCTCCGATGACTGCATGGGCACGAAAACCCCGATGCAGGGCTTCGAGGTGTGCATCTTCGCCGACGACACCGCACAGACCCGCGGCTGGTTCGAGCAGCTCTCCGCGGACGGCGCCGAGGTGCACGTGCCGCTGGCCGAACAGCCCTGGGGTTCGGTCTATGGCCAGTTCACCGACCGGTTCGGGCTCACCTGGGCGTTCAACCTCGACACCCCCGGCACCTGATCTGCCTCACCATGCTGGCTGACCGATGAGGGGTCTGTCAGGATGAGTGAATGACCCAGGAGCGGTACCCGGTGCCGCTGGAGCCGCCGCGCTACAGCCATCCCCCGGTGAAGTTGAACAGCACCCGGCGGATCTCGCTGTACACCCTGATCGATGTGATCGTCGCGGTGGTCGCACTGGGGCTGACGCTCTGGCTGGCGGCGGTGGTGCTGCTGCGGGGGTTCAACTGGTCCTGGGTCACGGTGCTCTATCTGCTGGTCTTCTGGGGGTTGGTGGCCTATCTGGCGCTGCCCCGGTTGCATCAGCTGTTCACCACCCTCTACGTCCCGGACTACTTCATCGGTCGGACCCGGACCGGGGACGGGGTGCTCGGCGATCCGATCAATCTCGCCGTCGACGGCACCGAGGCCGACATCCACGCCGCGATGCAGGCCGCCGGCTGGACGAAGGCCGATGAGATCACCGCCCGCTCGGCCTGGGGGATGATCATCTCCTCGATCACCGGCCGCTCCTATCCCGCCGCACCGGTATCGGGTTTGCATCTGTTCGGCCGACGGCATGCGTTCGCCTATCAGCAGGAGGTGGACGGCAATCCCGCCCAGCGGCATCACGTGCGGTTCTGGCGTACGCCCCAGGGCTGGGTGCTGCCGGGTGGGCAGCGGGTCGACTGGCTGGCCGCCGGCACCTACGACCGCTCGGTGGGGCTGTCGGCGTTCACCGGCCAGATCACCCACAAGATCGATGCCGATATCGACATCGAACGCGACTACATCATCGACACCGTCCGCTTCGCCGACCCGCAGATCCCGGTGCGGATGATCGACGATTTCTCCACCGCCTACCACCACCGCAACGGTGGCGGTGACCAGGTGCACACCGATGGTCACCTGCCGATCCTCGATGTCAGCGGAGTGGCCGCCCGCAGCGACTCCCCCGCACTGCCTGCGGTGCCACAGAAGCACGAGCACGCCCTGCCGCCGATCCAGTTGCTGGTGATCGGATTTCTGCTGGCGCTGCAGATCCTCGCGCTGCTCCTCGCCGGTATCGGGATCGCGATCGCCGGCGGCCCGACCGCGACCGGACTGTCGCCCGATGACTCGGTGGAGTTGCTGGGCAGCGCGATCGGCGCGGTACTGGCCACGCTGCTCTGGCTGGGTACGCTGGCGCGCTGGCCGTGGGCTCGGATCCTGCTGATGCTGGTCTGCGCCGGTGATGCCGTGCAGGCCCTGTGGGGTGCGGTGACCGACCTCTCGGCGAGCGCCCTGCTCGGTGCCAGCGTGTCGGTGCTGGTGCTGCTGGCGATCACCGCCGACCCGGTGCGCGCGTGGGTCACCCGCGACCGCACCGGACCCGAGGTCGAACTCCCCTGAGCGCACCGCGGCCACCGCAGAACCGGAGGCGAGAGTCCAGCGGCGCGCCCCCGCGATGCAGGCCCATCAAGGAGAAATCCCCCGCGTCACCCGACCAAACCGGCAGCCGAGCACCCGCGGGGATTTCGACGACTGGGCCGAAGAGCGGGGATCAACGCGCGCCGCGCGCGAGCCGACAGAATTACGCGTCGATCTGTTCGGCGTCGATGGTGTAGGCGCCCTCGACGATGAACTCCTTGCGCGGGGCGACATCGTTGCCCATCAGCATCTCGAAGGTGGCCTCGGCGATCGCGGCATCGTCGACGGTCATCCGGCGCAGCATCCGGTGCTGCGGCGACATCGTGGTCTCCTTGAGCTGGTCGGCGTCCATCTCGCCCAGACCCTTGTAGCGTTGGGGTTCTTTGAACGCGATGTTCTTCTTCGCCAGCTCGGCGGCCTTGCGCTGGTATTCCGCATCCGAGTAGGTGTAGATGTACTTGTCCATCCCCTTGCGGGGGTTGGTGATCTCGAAGCGGTGCAGCGGCGGGACCGCGGTGAACACCCGCCCGGCGTCGAGCAGCGGCCGCATGTATTTGAAGAACAGCGTCGCCAGCAGGGTGCGGATGTGCGCCCCGTCGGAGTCGGCGTCGGCCATGAAGATGATCTTGCCGTAGCGCACCGAGTCCAGATCGAAGGTGCGTCCCGATCCCCCGCCGACCACCTGGATGATCGAGGAGCACTCGACGTTCTTCAACATGTCACCGACCGAGGCCTTCTGCACGTTGAGGATCTTGCCGCGGATCGGCAGCAGTGCCTGGTATTCGGAGTTGCGGGCCCGCTGTGCGGTGCCGAGCGCGGAGTCACCCTCGACGATGAACAGCTCGCAGCGGTCCACGTCGTTGGACCGGCAGTCCTTCAGTTTTGCCGGCAGGGTTGAGGATTCCAGCGCGTTCTTGCGCCGCTGGGCCTCCTTGTGGGCGCGGGCCTGGACGCGGGTCCGGGAGGCCGCGACGACCTTCTCCAGCACGGTGCGGGCCTGCTGCTTCACCGCGGCCTTGTTGGAGCCGAGGAACTCGCCGAGCTCGCGTTCGACCACCTTGGTGACCAGTCGGGACACCGCCGGCGTACCGAGCACCTCCTTGGTCTGGCCCTCGAACTGCGGCTCGGCCAGGCGTACCGTCACCACCGAGGTGAGGCCCTCCAGCGCGTCGTCCTTGGTGATCTCCTCACCCGACTTGAGCAGCCGTTTGCCCTCCAGCGCCTTGCTGATCGCCTTGGTCAGCGCCCGTTCGTAACCGGTGACGTGGGTGCCGCCCTTGGGCGTGGCGATGATGTTCACGAAGGAGCGGGTGGTGGTCTCGTACCCGGTCCCCCAGCGCAGCGCGATGTCCACCTCGAGGTCACGGTCCACATCGGTCGGGGTGAGCGAACCGTTGTCGTCGAGCATCGGCACGGTCTCGGTGAACTCATCGCTGCCCTGCAACCGGATCACCTCGGTCACCGACGGATCCGGCGCCAGATACTCGCAGAACTCGGAGATGCCGCCGTCGTGGCGGTGCACCTCCTCGACCACCTCGTCGGGGTTGCGTTCGTCGCGGACCGCGATGGTCAATCCGGGCACCAGGAAGCTGGTCTGCCGGGCGCGGCCGGAGAGCTGCTCGAGGGAGAGTTTCGCGTCCTTGAGGAAGATCTGGCGATCCGGCCAGTAGCGGACCCGGGTCCCGGTGACCCCGCGCTTGGCCTTCCGCAGCTTCTGCAGGCCGCCGCCGGGGGTGAACGGGGCATTCGGACCGTCCCCGTCGAAGGTGCCGGGAACACCGTGTTTGAAGGACATCCCCCAGGTCGCGGAGTTGCGGTCCACCTCGACGTCGAGCCGGGACGAGAGCGCGTTCACCACCGAGGCGCCGACACCGTGCAGGCCGCCGGTGGCGTTGTAGGAACCGGCGCCGAACTTCCCGCCGGCGTGCAGCTTGGTGTAGACGACCTCGACACCCGACAGCCCGGTCCGCGGTTCGATGTCGACCGGGATACCGCGCGCATGGTCGGTGACATGGATGCTGCCGTCGGCACCCAGCACCACCTCGATCTCGGTCCCGAAGCCGCTCAGCGCCTCATCGACGGAGTTGTCGATGATCTCCCACAGGCAGTGCATCAGCCCCTTGGTGTCGGTGGAGCCGATGTACATCGCGGGCCGCTTGCGGACGGCCTCCAGGCCCTCGAGCACCAGCAGGTGCCGGGCCTCGTAGTCATGACCGGATGCGGCCGCTTTCTTGGCGGTACGAGTAGCTGCGGTTTCGGACACCCCGGCAGGTTACCCGCCGGGTGGGCGTACGCCCGGGACGCGCGCCGAGCGGTGCGCTCACCGGCGCCCGGCCCGCCGCGCCGCGAGTGCCGCGACCACCGCACCGACCATGCTCAGCGCTGCACCGACGAACAACGGAGCGGTCGCGCCGTAGCCGGCATCGATGGCCATTCCCGACAGCGAGGCGCCGAACCAGTTGCCGAGGTTCAGGGCCGCGATATTGGCGCTGGAGGCCAGGGCCGCACCACCGGCGTAGCCCAGCACCCGGGCCTGGGTGCCCGGTGTCAGCGAGAACCCGACCGCCCCGAGCAGCAGCACCCCGAGCACCGCGCAGAGCGGCAGCTGCGCGCTGAGTCCGAGCGCGATCATGATTGCGGCGCTCCCGAGCTGCACCCCGACCAGGAAGCGATCACCGAGTCGACGCGCCCACGACCCGCCGCCGATCAGGTTGCCGATCGCGGTGCCGAGCCCGAAACCGAACAGGACCAGCGTGACCGCCCATGGGGCCAACCCGGTCACGTCGGTGAGCGTGTACGCCAGGTAGGAGAAGGCCCCGAAGACACCACCGAATCCGAGCACGCTGACCGCAAGCGTGGCCCACACCTGAGCAGTGCCCAGCCAATGGGTCTCGGCGCGCAGATTGCTCGGTCGCCGCCCACTCTCGCGCGGCACCCACGCGGTGAGCGCGATCAGCACCAGCACCCCCAGTCCGGTCATGATGCCGAAGGTGATCCGCCAACCGAGTTGCTGGCCGAGAAAGGTACCGACCGGCAGACCGAGCACGATGGCCAGCGTGATGCCCGAGAACACCGTCGCGGCGGCCGCCTGAGCCTTCCCCCGCGGCATCAGATCGGCGGCCACCGCAACCGCGATTCCCATGTAGGCACCGTGGCACAGCGCCGCGATCACCCTGCCCAGCAACAACGATCCAAAGGTGGGCGCCAGCGCGCTGAGCAGGTTGCCGAGGATGAACAGCGCGACCAGCAGCCGCAGTGCGATGGCTCGATCCAACCGGGCGGCGAGCAGCGACATCACGATCGCACCGATCGCCACGGCGACCGCGTACGCCCCGACAACCATTCCCGAGGTGCCGTCGGTGACACCGAACCGCGCACCGATCGCGGGCAACAGGCCGGCCGGGGCGAACTCGGTCAACCCGATCCCGAACGCGCCCCCGGCCAGACTGCCGACCGCGAGCCGGCGCCGGGTCACGGTGAGTTCGACTGTGGGTGTCGACATGCAGAATTTCCTTCCGGATTGGAGATTGACACCACTCATCGAACGGCGCCCGCATGCAGTCCGCCAGCACCAGAACTGCCTGGGCAGGGTGCTCCTACCAACGATTGGGTCAGGCTCGCTCGGCTCCCGGGACGCATACTTGACGCCATGGATGCGGAGAATCGTGGCGAACTCGCCGAGTTCCTGCGCTCACGCCGCGCGGGGTTGACCCCGGCCGAGTTGGGCATCGCCAGCTACGGCCAGCGACGAGTCGACGGGCTGCGGCGCGAGGAGCTCGCCCACCTGGCCGGGGTGTCGGTCGCCTACTACACCCGGCTCGAGCAGGGTGTGGCGCGCACCGCCTCGGAGCCAGTGCTGGATGCCCTTGCCGGTGCACTTCGTCTGGACGCCGACGAGCGACGACACCTGAAGCTGCTGGCCCGCCCACCGCGACGACCGCGGACCGCGACCCCGACCGAGCGGGTGCCGAAGCATGTGGCGTCGTTGATCTCGGGGATGGTCTCGACTCCGGCACTGGTGCTCGGGCGCTTCCAGGACGTGCTCACCTGGAATCCCGAAGGGCATCGGCTGTTCGCCGCCCACCTACCCTTCGAAGCACCGGACCAGGTGCGCGATCGGCCCAACATGGTGCGGTTGCTATTCACCGATCCGCACGGCCGCGATCTCTATCGCGACTGGGAGCAACAGGCGGCCTACACGGTCTCGGCGCTTCGCTATTCCGCGGGCGAATACCCCGATGATCGCGCCCTGGTCGAGTTGGTCGGCGAACTGTCCACCAGCAGCCAGGAGTTCGCGACGCGCTGGGCGCGACGGATGGTGCGTCGCTGCACCGGCGGGATGAAGCAGTTCCGGCACCCCGAGTTCGGCGATCTCGACCTGCGCTTCGAATCCTTCGAACTCTCGACCCACCCGGGCCAGCGGTTGTTGCTGCTCTCGGCCGAACCCGGATCGCCGAGCCAGGCCGGCCTCGACCTGCTCGCCCACGCCGCGCGTACCGAACGTGCCGAATCGGGCGGCGAGCCCAGGTAACAAACGGAAGTCGACGCGCCCACTGGGTGGGAATCGTCCTGGATCTGACCGAGTGGGCGGGTAGTCTCGAATCAGGCCCCGGCGGGAGCGGGGCCTCCGGGGAAACCGGTCCGAGAAGTCGGCCGGGAACCGCGGAACAAAACAGCTCCGTCCAGGTGTTGTACCGAGTGCCCGACCACGGACATGAAAGAGAGGCCCCCGTGACCACCACTGTGATCGACAACAGTCTCAATGCGGCCGATCGTTGCGACCGCTGCGGCGCCCAGGCCTACGTCCGCGTCACGCTTTCCGGCGGTGGCGAACTCCTGTTCTGCAACCACCACAGCAAGCAGCACGGCGACAAGCTTCGCCAGGTGGCGCTCAACATCCACGACGAGTCCGAAAAGCTCAGCTGAGACTTCCAACGACGAGAACCCCGTACGCCTCAGGCGTGCGGGGTTCTTGCGTTGCGGGACCTGACACTCAGCCAGGGGTGGCTTTACCAGCGGTCGGCGATCTGCTCCAGGGTACGGGCCTTGGTCTCGGCGCCATAGGTCGCGGCGGCGATCATCAGCTCCACCGCACCGCTGGCGGCGACCAGTTTCTGCAGCCGCTCCACCACCTCATCGGCGGCACCGACGAACTTGGTCGCCGGCAGCTGGGACAACATCGCCTCCTCCAGCTCGCTGAATCCCCGTTCGGCGGCCTGCTCGGGCGGCACCAGCGGCTCGCGCTTGTTGGCGCGCATGCCGAGCGCCATCACCTTCGCCGGGCCGGCCTCGAACTCGGCTTCCTCGGCGGTGTCCGCGGTGATCGCCGAGGTGCACAGCATCGGATAGGGCTCGCTGAGCACCGGCGAGGGTTCGAACCGGGACCGGTAGGCGTCCAGCACCTCGACCGGGTCCAGCTGCCCGAAGTGGTGCGCATAGGCGTAGGGCAGCCCCAGCATCCCGGCCAGCTGGGCGGCGTACCCCGATGAACCGAGCAACCACACCTCGGGGGAGCTCGTCGCGGCGGGGGTGGCCGCCAGATGCGCGGAGAGCGGTTCGGTGAGCCGGTTGTCCCCGAGCCACGACATCAGCTCGAGCAGGTGCCGCGGGAACTCGTCCACCCCCAGCCCCTCGGCATCGCGGCGCAGCGCGCGGGCGGTCACCTGGTCGGTACCGGGCGCGCGGCCGATGCCGACATCGATCCGCTCGGGATGCAGCGCCTCAAGCATCGCGAACTGCTCGGCGACCACATAGGGGGCGTGGTTGGGCAGCATCACCCCACCCGAACCGACCCGGATCCGCTCGGTGGCATCCGCGATGGCGCCGATCAGCACCGGCGGGCTGGTCGAGGCCACCGACGCCATGTTGTGGTGTTCGGCGACCCAGAACCGGCGGTAACCGGCGGCGTCGGCGCGGCGGGCCAGATCGACGGTACGCCGCAGCGCGTCCGCGGAGCTGGCGCCCTGCCAGACATGGGCGAGGTCGAGTACGGAGAGGGGGATTGCCATATCGGAGGCAACCTCCGCGCGGCCCGCGCTATTCCACGCGCGCGGCTTCGACTCGCTCGCGCCTCGCTCGCTCAGCCGGCGTTCGTGAGCCGGCTGCGCATCAGGTAGACGTTGTAGGGGTCCCACTGCGACATCAGCCAGTAGATCGAATCCCCGTCCAGCGCCCAGGGGTGCAGGAATCCGCCGTAGAGACCTGGATGCTCGGCACCGGTGGTCAGCGGTACGCCGTCGTCCCAGGGCCCGGTGATCGTGGGCGCGGTGCGCACCAGGATCGCCGCCTGCGCCTCGTCCAGATGCACCGCCAGCCAGCAGCCGAGCCCCGGATGGTAGGCGACCGAGAGCTCCCCCACATTGCCACCCAGTACGGGTGCGGCGCGGCCGCTGCGGCGTACCCAATCGGTGCCGTCGAAGTAGCGGTACGAACCGACGTGCGCGACCTGGTCCCGCGGCGTACGTGCCAGATGGGCCGGGCCCCAGCGGCCGTTGGTGGTGCCGAACAGGTAGACCCACTCCGGGTCGGTCGGGTCGGTGGTGAAGGCACCGATCTGGAATCGGTTGCGGCCCAGCAGATTCGGCCACCGCCCGGTGATCGGTTTGCTCCAGCTGCGGGCATCGTCGGTGGAGACCGCGATCCCGGACTGGAAGGTCCGCCAGCGACCGCCGGGCAGCCAGATCAGGATCGACATCCAGTGCACGTAGTGCACACCGTCGATGGTGATGCCGCTGTTCGGGATCAGGGTGTGCTCGGGGAACGGTTTCGTCGGCACGTTCAGCCGGTTGCGACGGATCACCTGGGTGGCGCCGCCGGGCCGGCTGGGGCGGACCAGCGTGCTGTCCAGCAGCAGGCCCGCGTCGAGGTCGCGGCTGGTCGAGGACATCAGCGTGTTGGTCCGCCACTGGGCCTTCGACGGGCCGGCGCCCCGGCCACCCCAGTCCGGACCGTAGGTGTCGCCGAACATCACGAACACCCGGTCGGCGCCGTCAGCGTCCGGCCCGGCATCCCAGATGATGCCCAGGTCGGTGCCGTGGATCCCGAACCGTTCCCCGGTGGCGTTGATCGAGTCGACCCCGGTGATCTTGTGCAGCAACTGCGTATCGACGACGCGAACCATGGCCCGCAGACTAGCGACGCCCCCGGCGGCGCGGCTCACCACCCGCCGCCGCCACCTCCACCGGCACCACCGCCACCGGAGAAGCCCGACCCCGAACTCGAGCTCGCGGCCGAGACCGAGGCGCTCAACGAACTGGACATGGCGGCGGAGAATCCATCAGTGGCAGCGAATGCGCCCAGGGTCGCGGCCTGGAAGCCCGGGGTGCTGCCCACGTACCAGCCGGCGGCCCCGCCGTCGTAGCGGCCCTGTTCGGCCAGTTCGGCGAAGATCCTCGTCCAGCGTTCGGCGACGCCGAAGACGATCGCCCACGGCAGGTATCGGGAGAAGATGTCCTCCCCCTCCTCCCAGCGCAGCTTGTCGGCATCCGCGGTCCGCAGGAACTGCTCGAAACCCTGCACCTGGGCCAGCACCGCGGACCCTTCGGCGGTCCGCCCGACCTGCCGGTCCATCGTGGCCAGCAGCGCCAACCCGGCGAGCACCAGCGGTAGACCGAGCAGTCCCCAGCCCCAGAGGCCGGCGATGAATGCACCGCCGGCGGCACCGGCCACGATCAGCGCGACCGCCCCGACACCGATCCGGGCCTTGGTGCTGGCGGGCGAGCGCGGGTACCAGCCGTTGCTGGCGACCAGTGCCTGCAGATCGGAGCGGCCGTCGTTCAGCACCTCGGCGTACGCCTTGTCCCGCAGTTGCTTGGTGGTCACCTCCGGACCGTCCTGGAAGAGGCCTTCCAGGATGCCGGCCTCGTAATCCCTCAGCGGGTCGGCGGACTCGACACGGTCCAGGCGCCAGTCCTTCTTCCCCACCTGGGTGATGACCAGATGGCCGCGGACGGCGAGGTCGATGACGGTCGCGGTGATGTCACGACTGTCCACGGTGTGGTCGATCAGGGTCCCGGCTTCGGCGGGGCGTACGCCCTCGGGTGGGGTGAAGCGCACCGCCACCGGGGTGCGGGCGCGGCGCACCGTCGGCGCACCCTCCGCACCCGCGGCCGGGCGCAGTCCCGGGGTCAGCCCGGCATAGGCCCGGTCACCGGAGCGGCGTACCCGCAGCGCCACCAGCCCGAGCGCGACCGCCGACAGCAGCGCGGTGACCGTGCCGGTGGCCGCGGTCAGCGGAAACATGTTGCCCGGGTGCATCCGCTTGCTGAACCGCGGCTCGGCACCGGCCAGGGTGCCGGCCGGATAACCGGCCACGATCTGTACGCCGGTCTCGGTGGCCAGGTCGGAGGCCGCGAAGGAGGCCACACCGTCGGCCGATTCCGCCGTGCAGGGCCGGGTGAAGTCCTTCCCGGTGAAGCAGGCGACCCGTTCGGTGTCCACCGGCCCGGTGACGCTCGCCCGGACATTGCGGATCGGCACCTGCCAGGCCGGTCCGACGAGGTTCCAGTTGAGTTCGTCCAGGCCGCTGACGGGGTTGTTCGGGGTGGTCACCCCGCGCAGCGTGTAGTCGACCACATAGCGCTGCACCCCGGTGAATCTGGTGTTCTTCTCCCCCACCTTGAGCGTCAGGCCGTCGCTGTCGGATTCGCGAGCCAGATTGGTGTTGGCCCCGGTCGGGCTGCTCACCCCGTCGACCGTCACGCTCAGTTGCCGCCACAGATCGGGGTTGTCGGCCACCCGTTGCCGCAGCGGGAAGGTGAGGAACGGGCCGCGCCCGGGCTCGTCGGCGAAGTCGAAGGCCAGATCGAGCCGGACCCGCACCTCGCCGTCGCGCTGCAGGGTGGCATCGACCCGGTAGTCGGTGATCGCCCAGGATTCCGGGGTGTCCTCCGCGTGTGCGGGGGCCGCCGGCAGCAGCAGCCCGAGGGCGAGGATCAGCACCGCGGCCAGGCGTACGCCCACCGTCAGTCTCCGGGCGGGGGAATCAGACGTCCGAGAGAACATGACACGACTCTAATGAAAGATCGGGGCAGACGAAAAAGCACCGAGACCCCCACCTGGGTGAGGGTCTCGGTGCGTCGGCGTCGAACGCCGGAACTCAGTCGAGGTAGTCGCGCAGCACCTGGGAGCGGGAGGGGTGCCGCAGCTTCGACATCGTCTTGGACTCTATCTGGCGGATCCGCTCGCGGGTCACGCCATAGACCTTGCCGATCTCATCGAGGGTCTTGGGCTGGCCGTCGGTGAGCCCGAAGCGCATCGACACCACCCCGGCCTCGCGCTCGGACAGCGTGTCCAACACGTCGTGCAGCTGCTCCTGCAGCAGCGTGAAGCTGACCGCATCGGCGGGCACCACGGCCTCGGAGTCCTCGATCAGGTCACCGAACTCGGAGTCGCCGTCCTCGCCCAGCGGGGTGTGCAGCGAGATCGGCTCGCGGCCGTACTTCTGCACCTCGACGACCTTCTCCGGGGTCATGTCGAGCTCCTTGGCGAGCTCCTCCGGGGTGGGTTCGCGGCCGAGATCCTGCAGCATCTGGCGCTGCACCCGGGCCAGCTTGTTGATCACCTCGACCATGTGCACCGGGATGCGGATGGTGCGGGCCTGGTCGGCCATCGCGCGGGTGATCGCCTGCTTGATCCACCAGGTCGCATACGTCGAGAACTTGTAGCCCTTGGTGTAGTCGAACTTCTCCACCGCCCGGATCAGACCCAGGTTGCCCTCCTGGATCAGGTCGAGGAAGAGCATGCCGCGGCCGGTGTAGCGCTTGGCCAGCGAGACGACCAGTCGCAGGTTGGCCTCGAGGAGGTGGTTCTTGGCGCGGCGGCCGTCCTCGGCGATCCACTCGTAGTCGTCCTGCTCGGCGACCTTGATCTTGACCGCGTCGTCGGCGATCCGCTCGTCGGCGAACAGGCCGGCCTCGATCCGCTTGGCGAGCTCGACCTCCTGCTCGGCGTTCAGCAGGGCGACCTTGCCGATCTGCTTCAGGTAGTCCTTGACCGGGTCGGCGGTGGCGCCGGCGGCCATCACCTGCTGCTCGGGTTCGTCGGCGTCGTCGGCGTCGGAGAGCGAGAAGCCCTGCTGCTCCTCGGTGAGCTCCTTCTCCTCCTTGGCCGTCTCCTCCGGCTTGAAGTCGGACTCGTCGACATCGTCGAGGGTGCGCTTCTTGCCGACGGTGAGCACCAGATCCGAGCCGTCCAGCTTGGCCTCCACCTCGCCACCGGCGAGCTGGGTCACGACCTCCTCGGTGGTCGGCTCGCCCTTGCCCGGCTTGCCGGCCTTGCCGGCGCTCTTGCGGGCCGGGGCCTTCTTGGCCGCCTTCTTGTTGTCCGCCTCGGGCACGGCCTTGACCGAACCCTTCTTGGCATCAGCCGAGGGCGCCTTCCGGGCGGCGGTCTTACGGGCGGGGGCCTTCTTGGCGGCCTGTCCCCGGGTGGACGATTTCGTCGCGCCCGAGTCGCTGTCCGCCTTGACCTCACTGGCTCGAGCGGCCTGTGCCGCAACCACCTGGGAAGGGACTCGTTCTGCTGAGGGCGTCACCCAAATACCTCTTGCCTTGTATCGTCGGTCGGTTCGGTCTCGAACGCGTGCGCTCGATTCAGGGCGCAACAAACCACGCCGGTGTCAATGCTTGCACTCCTCGGACATTCTGGCACGGTATGCCAAATGGCCCTAATCCCTTTCCCGGGGCTCTTCCGGCGCCTTCACCGCATGGACCGGACAGCTGGCGTCCAGCAGGATGCGCTGGGCGTTCAGCCCGAGCAGCAGCTTGCCCGTCGGTGAGCGGCGGCGCAGTCCGATCACGATCGCCTCGGCGTTCTCGGCCTCGGCCACCTCGATCAGCCGTTCGGCCAGCAGCCCGGTCTCACTCGGGGCCACCACCTCGTACGCCACCCCGTCCAGCAGGGCGAGCACCGCGGCCGGGTCGTCGGCGTCGGTGTTCGGCACCACCAGGACGCGCGACCCCCGCAGTTGCGCCTCGGCGGCGGCGTGGGCCAGCGCGGCCTCTCCCTCGGGCCGCGCGGAGAATCCCACCACGATCGTCATCGCTACCTCTCCCACTCATGGACCGGCAATCCACTGCGCTGCAGCGTCAGATAGTCCTCGACCATGCCGCGCAGTGCCCTGGAGCGGTCCTCTCCGGCCCGTTCCCGGGCGGCTACCGCGGCAGTCTGCCATGTGGCCCCGTTCACTCCGGCGGCAGCACGGTTCTCGATCACCCCGAGATAGCGCGACACCTCGGCTGCCTCCACCCCGTAGGACTGCAGCCCGGCGGCCGCCAACGGGAGCAGCTGCTCGCGGACCAGGGTGGCCGCGGCGACCGTACCGATCCCGGGCCAGCTGAGCTCGGCGGCCATCCCGTGGATCTGGCCGGCGGTGAAGTTGTCGCGGGCGATCGCGTACCCCTCCTCGGACCAGGCCGGATGCTCCTGATCGGCCAGCGCCCGGGTCAACCCGGCGTACAGGGCGAGGTTCGCGACCATGTCGAGCGAGGTCGGCCCGGCGGGCAGCACCCGGTTCTCGATCCGCAGGTGCGGTGCTCCCCCGGCGACGTCGTAGACGGCCCGGTTCCAGCGGTAGATGGTGCCGTTGAGCAGGCAGAGCGCACGCAGCGGCGGCGGTCCGTCGCCGGCCTGCTCCTCCTCCAGATCGGGCAGCAGGGGCCGCCAGTCGGTGTTCTCGTCGAACAGTTCGAGCGGGGAGCCGATCCAGTGGTCACCGAACCAGACCCGCGGACGGGCGCCCTCGGCCTGTTCCTGGGCGGAGCGGTCGTCGGTGGCCTGGTCGAAGACCGCGATCCGGCTCTCGGCGTACCCGAGCCGGCCGGCGAAGAAGGGCGAGTTCGCCCCCATCGCCAGCTGCACCCCGGCGATCGCCTGGGAGGCGTTCCAGTAGGCCGCGAACTGTTCGGGAGCGACCTGCAGGTGGATCTGGTGCGAGGTGCAGGCCGCCTCCGGTGCGATGGTCGCGAAGTCGATGCCGTCGGCCAGCTCGGTACCGGGCAGCTGGATCCGGACCGGGCCACCGCGGCGGCGCCGCAATTCGCTGTCCAGCATGGTGTAGCGGGGATTCTCCACCAGCGAGTCCGGGCCCAGATCGTCCTCGGTCAGCGTGGGCAGCATGCCGATCACCGCGAGCCGGGCGCCGAGCCCACCGGCGCGCTGATCGGCGTCGTTGAGGGTGCTGCGCAGCATCTCGTAGAAGGCGCTCAATCCGGTCGGGCCGAGCGCCCGCGGCGGCAGATTGAGCTCGATGTTGAACTTGCCGAGCTCATGGACGAACTGCGGGTCGTTGATCGCGCCGAGCACCTCCTTGGCCACCAGCGCGGGCCGTTGCTCGGCATCGACGAGATTGAGTTCGACCTCCATCCCGGCACGCGGGTGCGCGAGATCGAACGGCCATTCCACGAGCAGTCGCTCGAGTTCCTCGCGTTGCCCCGCGACGCGGTCGGCGTACGCCTTGAAGTCGGCGTCGCTGTAGTCGGTGCGGGAGATGTCCTCACCCATGACCCCATCCTGTCCGGAGACTGTCGACATTGCACGTCGGGGGGCCTTTAGAGTGACCGCCGTGAGCGATGCGTACTACCGGCAGCTGGCCGCGAACGAGTTCGAACCGACCGAGCACGTGCAGGGCGCCTGGGCCCAGGTCGAGCAGCACATGTCACCGGTCGGCGGGTTGCTCGCGCACGCGATCGAGAACCACGAGCCCCGCCCGGAGCTGCAGCTGGCCCGGATCAACTACGAGATCCTCGGCCAGATCAGGCTCGCGCCGACGACCGTGCGGGTCGAGGTGGTACGCCCGGGGCGGACCATCGAGCTGGTGCAGGCGACCGCCGAGATCGACGGCCGGGTGGTGGTCCGGGCGAACGCGTGGCGGCTGCTGCGCGGTGACACCAGCGCGGTCGCCGGCACCGAGGACGAGCCGATGCCGGGCCCGGATGATTTTCCGGACTGGGACGGTACGCAGGCGTGGCCGGGTGGCTACATCGCCTCGCTGCAGCTGCGTCGCGATCCGCTGACCAGGCCCGGACGCGGCCGGACGTGGGTGCGCTCGGACAAGGCGCTGGTGGCGGGGTCCCCGACCACCTCGGTCGCGCACTTCCTGCGCCTGGTGGACACCGCGAACGGCGTGGCGACCCGGCAGGACCCGAGGGTGTGGATGTTCCCGAACACCGACCTGACGGTGCATCTCTACCGGACCCCGGTCGGTGACTGGGTCGGCTTCGACACCAGCGTCAGCTTCGGCCCGACCGGTGTGGGATTGACCTCATCGATCCTGCACGACGTCGAGGGCCCGGTCGGCCGCGCCGAGCAGATCCTCACCGTCCGCCCGCTGGGCTGACCCCGGCTCCCCCAACTCCCTGCTCCCGCCACCCTCGCGATCCATCGAATCCTGGGTGCATTGCACTCCCCCTGGAGCACTGGGGATATGCACTGAAGGTTCGATGGATCGCGGGGGCGTCCAGAATCCGGACACTTTAGGCAAGCGGGGCTCAGCCGTCGGCGCTCAGCTCCACCGGGCCCGTCCGGCGGTTTCCGCAACCGGAGAACCAACCCCGTGACACGCGGATCCGGGCTCACCCCTACCAAATTACTCGCCAGTATCGTTACTGTGCCGTAACCCCGATGACGGGCCACCCCATGTACCACCCCCACAACGGAGTAGGGATGCTGAAACCACTTGTCACCGGCGTGCTGCTGGCGGTCGCCGCAGCGCTCGTTCTGACCCTCGGACAAGGTTCCGATCTCGAGCACGCGGCCCTGTTGGGCGCCGCCCTGGGCGGCGTACTCGGCCTGGTCCACCCCGAACAGGGAGTCGGCCGGTTGGCCGGCGCCGTGCTCGGCTTCCTGGTCGCCTGGGCCGGTTTCGCGCTCCGCGCGGCCGTGCTTCCGGACACCACCGCCGGCCGGGCGGTCGCCGCCGCCGCGGTGCTGCTGATCTGCGCGCTGGTGGCCGGTCTCAGCCGCAACCGGTTGCCGCTCTGGTCGATGCTGCTCGGCGGCGCGGCGCTGATCGCGGCCTACGAGGCCACCTATCGCAATGCCCCGGCCCTCTTCCTGACCGAGTCGCCGCGCGCCGCCACCACCATCGGCGTGGCCGCCGCGGTCGGGGTCCTGCTCACCAGCCTGGCGCACGTCGTGCTGCCCGACCGGTCCCGCGAGGCCGAGACCGGGCGTACGCCGATCCGCGCGCTCCGCGACCGGTTGCGCAGCCGCGACACCGAGCCGACCGAATCCATGGACGACCTGTTGGGAGACAAGGCATGAACCCCCGCACCCCCCGCACCCGAATCCGTCGGCGGTTCGCCGCCACCGCCGCCGCGGCGACCGCCCTGGCCCTGGGTTGTGGCCCGTTCGGCGCGACCAGTGCCCTCGCCGAGGGGCCGGTCAGTGTCACCAACACCGAGACCGTGCAGGCCTATCTGAACCCCGACGGCACGGTCACCGAGGCGCGGATCTATGAGCAGGTGGCGATGGAGGGCCGCGGCCGCATCGATCTCGCCAACCCGGTCGCCACCGAGGGCCTGCGCAACCTGGACGGTTTCACCGATCTGCCGGTCCGCGATGGCCGGCTGGCGGAGAGCGAACAGGTCGACGGCCAGAAACGGCTGCGCACGGTTTCCAACTGGGACAAGGGAAAGCTGCCGCTGAGCGTGCGCGCCAGCTACTTCCTCGACGGCAAGCCGGTGACGGCCAACCAGGTCGTCGGCCGCAGCGGTGAGCTGGAGGTCCGCTACCGGGTGGAGAACATCACCGGCCGGGAGCAGACCTTCACCGTCGACGACGGCGCCGGCGGGAAGGCGACCCGCACCGAACGCGTGGTGATCCCCTTCGTTGGCCAGCTGCAGACCACCCTGCCGCCCGGCTTTACCGACGTCCGCTCGGGCGAGGCGAACATGGCCGGTGACGGCCGCGGTGGCACCAAGCTGTCCTACACCATGACCCTGTTCGGGCCGATCGGCGCCCCCACCGCCGAATTCGGCTACCGGGCAAGGATTTCCGAGGGTGTGATCCCGCCGGCGTCCCTGTCCGGGCTGCCGGTCAACCCGCTGCAGAGCCCCTCCTTCAAGGGCGGCGCGGCGAGTTATGCCGGCGGCGCCGAGAGCGGCCGCGAGCTCGCCAACGGTGCGGCGAAGATCGATGAGAACCTGATCAAGCTGCGCGACGGGGCGAACACCCTGGTCGCCGGTCTGCTGCAGCTCCGCGACGGTTCGCAGCAACTCAAGGACGGCACCGCGAAGGCGAAGGACGGCACCCGCCAGCTCGCCAACGGTGCGGGCGAACTGGACAACGGCGCCAACCAGATCGACCAGGGCGCCGGCAAGCTCGACAACGGCGCCAAGCAGCTCGACAACGGCGCCAGGGAACTCGACAACGGCGCCAACCAGTTGAACACCGGCGCCAAGCAGCTCAACACCGGCGCGGGCGCGCTGAACAACGGTGCGACCCAGCTCGATGACGGGGCGAGCCGGTTGAAGGACGGCACCGGTCAGCTCGTCGGCGGTGTGACCCAGATCCGCGACGGACTGGACAAGATCGACGCCGGCCTGGTCCAGATGTACGGCAAGGTCGGCGAGCTGCCGAACAACCCCGGGCTGAAGGAGCTCTATGCGGGCATCCAGAAGCTCAAGGACGGCATCGGCAGCCAGGACGACCCGAAGAAGTTGCTCGGCGGCCTGACCGCACTGCAGAAGCAGCTCAATGACGGCGGCAACGGATTGTTGCTGCTGGACAAGAAGATCTACCGCCAGGGCGCCACCAAGGAGGAGTCCGGGGCGTACCAGAAGATCAACTGCGCGGTGCAGGTGATCAACCAGCTGAACAACGGCGGCACCGACTTCGACGACTACTGCTACGGCGAGGAGAACGCCGCCCAGCTCAAGGCGGCCGGTCTGATCTCCGGGCTGCCCGAATCCAACCCGGTGAAGAAGCAGATCATGACCAATCTGGCCGCCGAACTGGCCAGGGGTCGCGACCAGCTGGCCGATCCGGACAACCTCGGCGACCCCAGGGATTCGAGCTACATCGACGGCCCGAAACCCGATCCGAACACCGCGACCCTCCAGCAGGCGCTCAGCTACATCGGCGGCCGGATCACCAACCGTGCGGTGCCGGGGATCGACGAACTGCTGTGTGGTCTGGACAACACCGCGACCCGCTCCAGCGGGAAGGAGTGCCCGAAGGTCGACTCCTCCGGTGCAGCGAAGCCTGGCCTGCAACAGGGTCTGGGGCTGGTCGACAACGGCGTGCAGCAGCTCGTCAACGGTGTCGTCAGCCAGGTCCAGCAGGGCATCGGCCATCCCGACCAGATCGCCGCGGATGCTGCCCGGGAGAACCCGGCCACGCTGCGCGGTGGCATGCGCAAGCTGCAGGGCGGTGGCGCCCAGCTCGCCGACGGTGCCGGGAAGCTCGACGACGGCGCGGGTCAGTTGGCCGACGGCACCGGCCGGTTGCGCGACGGCACCGGGCAGCTCGTCGACGGCAGCGGCAGGCTGAGCGACGGCACCGGCAAGCTGGTCGACGGCACCGGCCGGCTCACCGAGGGCACCGGGCAGCTCAGCGACGGCACCGGTCAGCTGGCCGACGGCACCGGCCGACTCGTCGACGGCACCGGCCGGTTGGTGACCGGAAGCGGGGACCTGGACCGCGGCATGGGCCAGATCGACGAGGGAGCCGGCAAGGTGGCCGACGGCACCAAGCAGGCGGCGGAGAAGGCGCCGGCCATCCCCGACGGTGCGAATCAGCTGCACGAGCAGGGATCCAGCAAGATCCTCGACGCCGGCAAGAAGACCGCCGTGGACTACGGGGTCAAGTACGCCGCCCTGCAGGCCGGCGCCCAGCGTGCCGATGCCGAGGCGATGCCGGTCGGTGCCCCCCAGGGAGCGATCGGCCTGACCGCCTACTCGCTGGAGATCCGGGGCGCCGACGGTGCCGACGGGGCCAGCCTGGGCCGCGGTCTGCTGGGTGCCCTGCTGCTGGTCGGTGCGGGCGTGGCCACGGTGCTCGCGAAGCGGAGGTTGTCCTGACACCCCGGTTCCGCCTGGGCTGCTGCTCGCGGAGCGTTGGGCGATAGCCTCGCGGGCATGGCAGAGGCACACCCACCCACCGCGGACCGGCGAGCAGAACCCAGGACCCACCACGGCGACACCTTCGTCGACGAATACGCCTGGCTGCGGCACAAGGAGGATCCCGCGGTCCGGGCGTACCTGGAGGCGGAGAACGCCTGGACCGAGCAGACCACCGCCCATCTGGAACCGCTGGTCGAGGAGCTGTTCACCGATGTGAAGGCACGCACCCAGGAGACCGACCTGAGTGTGCCCACCTTCCACAGCCACACCGACGGTTCGACGTGGTGGTACTACACCCGCACCACCGAGGGGCTCGACTACCCGGCCTTCCACCGGGCCCCGGCCACCTCGCGCGACGAGCGACCGGACCCGGAGCAGCCGATCCCGGGTGAGGAGCTGCTGCTGGACGGCAACACCGAGGCCGAGGGGCAGGAGTTCTTCTCCCTCGGTGCCTTCGCGGTCTCCCCCGACGGTCGTCGGCTCGCATACTCGGTCGACAACGCCGGTGACGAGCGATATCTGCTGCAGGTCCGCGACCTCGGCTCCGGGGAGCCCGTCGGCGAACCGATCCCCGACGTCGGCGGCGGGGTCGCCTGGCTCGGCGATGACCACCTCGTCTACACCCGCGTCGACGAGTCCTGGCGGCCCCACCAGGTCTGGCGGCACCGGGTCGGCGCTCCGGTCACCGGGGACACCCTGGTGCTCGAGGAACCCGACGAGCGCTTCTGGCTGGGTGCCGACGAGTCCGCCGAGCGGGACCGGGTGATCCTGCTGCTGGGTTCCAAGCTGACCACCGAGGCGTGGCTGTTGGATGCCGCCGCGCCCGAGGCGGATCCGGTGCTGGTCCGCGAGCGCCGCGAAGGCGTCGAGTACTCCATCACCGTTGCCGGGGACGAGCTTTTCGTGCTGCACAACGAGAACTCCCCCGATTTCGAGGTCGCCCGGGCACGTGTCGACAGCCCCGCCGAGTGGCGCGAGTTCCTGCCGCCGAGTGAGGGGGTGCGCTACACCGATGTGGAGGCGTACGCCCGATTCCTGGCGATCGAGCTGCGTCGCGACGGGCTGACCGGGGTCGAGGTGCACCCCCGCGACGGCGGGCAGAGCTATCCGGTCCGGTTCGCCGAGAACCTCTACACCGTCGGCACCACCGGCGCCGAGGACTACGACTCCGACCGGTTGCGGCTCGGCTACACCTCGTTGCTCACCCCGCGTTCGGTGCTCGAGGTGGCGATGGACACCGGTGAGGTGCAGACCCTGCGCACCACCCCTGTGCTCGATCACCCGGACCATGGCCCATATCGGCCCGAGAACTACGTCCAGGAACGGATCTGGGCCACCGCCGAGGACGGCACGAAGGTGCCGATGTCGGTGGTCCGGCGCGCCGACACCCCGGTGGACGGCACCGCCCCGGCACTGCTCTACGGCTATGGGGCCTACGAGATCTGCATCGATCCGTCGTTCTCGATGTTCCGGCTTTCCCTGCTGGACAAGGGGTTCGTCTACGCCATCGCGCACGTCCGCGGTGGCGGAGAGCTCGGTCGCAGCTGGTACGACAACGGGAAAACCCTGTCCAAGAAGAACACCTTCACCGATTTCGTGTCCTGCGCCCGACAACTGGTCAGCGACGGCTACACCTCCGCCGACCGGCTCGCCGCCCAGGGCGGCTCGGCGGGTGGCCTGCTGATCGGCGCGATCGCGAATCTGGCACCGACCGACTTCGCCGCGGTGCACGCCGCGGTGCCGTTCGTCGACGCCCTGACCACCATCCTGGACCCCGAACTGCCGCTGACGGTGACCGAATGGGAGGAGTGGGGCGACCCGCTGCACGACCCCGAGGTGTACGCCTACATGCGCACCTACTCCCCCTATGAGAACGTGCGCGCCACCAGGTACCCGGCGATCCTGGCGACCACCGGTTTCAACGACACCCGCGTCTACTACACCGAGCCGGCGAAGTGGATCGCGGCGCTGCGGGCGAATGCGACCAACGACCCGGCCGAGATCCTGATGCGGACCGAGATGGTGGCCGGCCACGGCGGTGTCACCGGGCGCTACAAGGCCTGGCGGGAGGCCGCATTTGAGTACGCGTGGATAATCGATCGTGTAGGGACCCGCTGAGCCCATCACCGGCGTACCACCGACGCGTACGACCATGGTCTGATGCCGCGGGCTCCAGCTAGCCCCGTGGTCCTTCAGGGACCGCGATCAGGGATCGTTCAGGGTTGTGGCGGAATCCTTTTGGGGCATCTGGACGTTGTGTCTGATGAACGCAAGGCAATGACTTGCTTGCAGTGTCCGAATCGACGCGAAGGATTAGCGCCCATGGCAACAAGCACCACGCCCCGAGCCCGTACCAACGACGGCATCGAGGGTAAGGATGCGGTCGGTCTGTACCTCGACGGGATCGCCAAGACGCCGCTGCTGACCGCGGCGGATGAGGTCGAGCTGGCGCGGACGATCGAGGCCGGGCTGTACGCCGAACAGATCCTGTCCGGCGAGATCAGCCAGACCGAGCGCACCGCCGCCGCGCGGCAGAACGGCAAGAGCGCCAAGCGCGCCAGCCGGGAGGAGTTGGAGCAGCTGGCCGCCCTCGGCCACGCCGCCCAGGAGCGGTTCACCCAGGCCAACCTGCGGCTTGTCGTCTCGGTCGCGCGCAAGTACGGCCGGGCCCAGATGCCGCTGCTGGATCTGGTCCAGGAGGGCAACACCGGTCTGATCCGCGCGGTCGAGAAGTTCGACTACACCAAGGGCTTCAAGTTCTCCACCTACGCCACCTGGTGGGTCCGCCAGTCGATCAGCCGCGGTATCGCCCAGCAGGGCCGTATCGTCCGGCTGCCGGTGCACGTCGCCGAGCAGGTCAACCAGGTCGGCGCGGTGCGCCGCACCCTGGAGCGCCGGCTGGGCCGCGAGCCGGAGCTGGAGGAGATCGCCGCCGAGATGGAGCTGGAGCCGGAGAAGGTCGTCGACCTGCTGCGCTACGGCCGCGACCACATCTCCCTCGACGCCCCGGTCGAGGAGGACGGTGACACCTCGCTGGGTGATCTGATCGCCCGCGAGCCGATGCCCGGCCCCGACGAGATGGTGATCGACGCCCAGGAGCGCGACCGGCTCGAGGCCATGCTCGCCGACCTCGACGAGCGCTCCGCCGACGTGGTACGCCGCCGCTACGGCCTGCTCGACGGCCGCCAGGCCAAGCTGGCCGACATCGGCCGGGTCTGGGGCATCACCGCCGAGCGGGTCCGCCAGATCGAGCGGCACGCCCTGGCCAAGCTGCGCTCCAACCAGGAGCTGGCTGCCTGACCCACCCCTCCCAAGAACAGCACCCACCGTGGAATCCCCGAGCCGCGGTGGGTGCTTTTTTGTGCCCACGCTGGCTGAGCGAGCGCCAGCGAGTCGAAGCCACCGTGGACCGGGCCGCGCACGGAACGATCGCGAACCCATTGGCTCCACCGCGAACCCATTGCATCCGGCGTGGCGTGGGTTCGCGGTGGATGCAATGGGTTCGTGATCGCCCCATCACGCTGGTTGAGCGAGCGCGGGGCCCCGGGTCAGCGGCGGAGGCCGCGGTGCAGCATCACCCCGCCTGTCGCCAGCGCGGCCAACGCACCGATGAGCAGCGCGAGGGTCGGGCCACCGGTGTCGGCGAGCGGTGAACGCGGACCCGAGGTGCCGTCATTCCCGCCCGCTGCGGCGGCGCTCGGTACCGGGGTGGTGGTCGCCGACGGGCTCGGTTCGGGTGATCCCGACGGCACCGGGTCTGCAGTCGGGGTGAGATCACCCACCGGCGTCGGACTCACGCCCGGAGTCGGGCTCCCCGTCGGCGTCGGGCTCCCCGTCGGCGTCGGATTCACCGTCGGCGTCGGGCTGCTCGACGGGGTCGGGCTCACACTCGGCTCCGGGCCGGGATCGGCGACGCGTGCGGTCAACCACTGATCCTGCCCGAGCGGGCGGTCGACCAGTCGGGTCTCGCCGACACAGCCGACGAATCCGTACCCGCGCTCACCGTTCCAGGAGCCGGCACCGAGCACCCACGGCAGGTCTGCGGTCGCGACGCCGCTGACACCGACCGCGGTGCGCAGCATCGGGATCCCGTTGACATAGGTCGTCGTGGTCCGGGTCGCCGGATCGTTGACGGCGGCCAGATGCATCCACTGCCCGAGCGGCATCTCGCTGGACCACGAGGTGTCCCCGCCACCGTTCGCACCGGCCGAGGTGAACTGCGTCTCCTGCAGCGTCGAGAACGCCCAGCTCATCGGGGGTTCCTCGGCGTCGCCACCGGCATAACCGTCGATCTTCCCGCGTACCCCGTCCCGAGACAGCCACGCCATCCAGGCGTTGTCCTCGACGGTCCACGACGGATCGATCTTGACGAAGGTCTCGAAGGTGTAGCCGTTGGCGAACTCCGCACCGTTCACCGGCGCATCGGCCGCCGTCGCGAACCAGTTCGCGGCATCGTCACCGGCCCCGGTGAAGCAGATGCTGCCTGCAGCCGAACCCGGTGGACGCTGCGTACTGAACCGCACCTGGTCCGCACTCGCCCCGGTGACCCCCTCGGTGTTCAGCGGGGCTCGCCGCATCGGGTTCGCACCCGTCAGGTCCGGCAACTGCGTACCGGGCTCGACGACCCCCTCGGCGTCTTCGGGCGCCCGCCAGTGCGCGAGCGTACCGTCGACCTTCGGGTAGTCCTCGGAGTTGCGTGCCGGGGTCGGGGTCACCGCTGCGGGCGGGGTGAAGTCGGCGAACTCGGCGCGCACCGCCAGGCTGGCCGAGTCGCGCGCCTCCGGCTTCTGCAGCCCGGCGAACCGTTCGGCGAAGTTGAACGGCACGGTGTAGGTCTCGGCCTCGCGGTCCAGCAACGGCCGGTCATAGGGGGTCAGTGTCTCGACCGGCTTCTGCGTCACCCACGGCGAGAACGCGGTCTGGGTGATGGTGTTGTTGTCGAGATCGAACTCGAGCAGGCCCATCTCACCGTTTCCGCCCATGTAGTCCATCTGGTAGTCCATCACGACCTGCAGCACCGGGTTGCCCTGGGCATTGGTCCGCACCGAGCGCCCGACGCCGTGGTGGTGACCGTTGAGCGTCAGGAACACCTGGTCGTTGTTGTTGATCACCCGGTCCCAGACCCGGTCGCCGAACTCGGTGTCCTCCGTGCCGCCGTCGCCGTCGAGGTTCTGGAGCTGGTGGGAGGTCACGATCGTTGGTACGCCGGGGTTGGCCTTCAGCTGCTGGTCGGCCCAGGTCAGCGCCGCGTCGTTGGCGTTCCAGGACAGTGCGAGGACGGCGTACCGCTGGCCGTTGACCTCGAACTGCTGGTATTCGTGCAGGCCGGACGGATCGCGCTGTGCGCTGTCGGCGTTCGCAGCGGTCCGGGCGGGAGGGATGAACTCGCGGTATTCGGCGAAGTTGCTGCCGACATCATGGTTGCCGGCGGGTGCGGTGTAGGCGACGCCGGCGCGGTCCAGGTTCGCCAGCGCGGCGTCGGCGACCTCCCATTCGGCGCGCACCGTGCCCCGATCGACGATGTCACCGAGACCGACGACGATCTGGGTGCCGAGGCGCTCGGCGTTCTCGGCCCACCAGCGGGTCTGCACATCGAAAGGCTCGGAGCCGTAACGGGCGGCGAACGGATTGCCGGTCTCCTCGGTCGCGTACCGGGAGTAGAACTGGGTGTCGGGCAGGATGCCGATGGAGAAGCGCGCGGCAGGCTCGGGGTCGGGCTCGGCGGCGCGCGCGGAGGTGGGCTGCACGGCCAGGAGGGCGGCGAGTACGCCGAGGATCGCGGCTCCGGCGAGAGTGCGGGTGAGCCTGCTGCGGGGACTGGGAATGGTGGCGGGCGTTGCTCGGGTCACGGGCGGGACACTAGGGAGCGCCCTCGACCGGTTCAGCGTGCCCTGGTGTCATCCGGGTGTCCGGCAGATGAACGGCCCGCACACCTGGTCGGGGGGTGGGTTCACTCCCCCAGTTCGCCGCCGGCAAGTTCGACCGCGATATCGAGGTGACCGGCGTGCCGGGCGTACTCCTGCAGCACGTGGAAGCAGATCCACCCCAGCGAGGCGGGTTCCCCGGAGAACCGCGGCCCGGGCGGGGCGAGGTCGTCCAGCGAGGAGGCCGCGATCAGTTCCCGGGTACGCCGGCCGCCGGCATGCAACGGCCCCAGCAGGTCGTCCAGCGTGACCGACTCCGGCACCTGCCACGGCGCGTGCTTCTCCCCACCCCGGTTGTCACCCCAGGGCTCGGCGACCTGTTCCCCGGCGAATCCCCAGACGAACCAGCGCCGCTCCATCGCCACCAGGTGACCGAGCAGCTCGATCGGCGTCCACCCCGAGGGCAGCCGCGAGGTCCGCAGCGCCGCCTCATCGAGCGAGCGCAGCTTCCACTCGATCGTGGCGCGGTAGAAGTCCAGGTAGTCGGCGAACAGCTCGGCCGGTGGCTTGTTGCCCCGCGGCTCGGGGAACGGCGGCTGCCTCACTGCTTGTCGATCTGCTTGTCGATCACCCGGATCAGGCCCTCCTGGGCGACCGAGGCACCCAGCTGGCCCTCGGCGAAGATCCGGCCGGTGGCGAAGCCGCGCGCGTTGGTGGCCGACGGGGACGCCTGGTCATAGAGCCACCAGCGGTCCGCGGCGACCGGTCGGTGGAACCACATCGCGTGATCCAGCGAGGCGGCCTGCACGCTGTCCAGGGGCCGGCCGTGCGGCACCGTGCTGACCGCCAGCAGGGTGAGGTCGGAGGCGTACGCCAGCGCGGCCTGGTGCAGCCGCGGGTCGTCGGGCAGCCGGTCCTCGACCCGCACCCAGGCCCGCGCCACCGAGGAGTGGTCACCCGCGTCGAGCGCCACCACGCTGCCCGGGATCGGCCCCTCGGGGGTGGCCGAGCCGATCCAACGGAAGTCCAGCGCGCCCCACTCGCTCTCCCAGAAGCTCGCCGACTGACCGGTCTGGGCCGCGAGCACCTCGCTCATCCGCGGGCAGTCCTCCGGCGGCGGCACATCGGGGAAGGCGTCCTGGTGCTCCAACCCGGGCTCGGCGACCTGGAAGGAGGCGGTGACCGCGAAGATCATCTGGTTGTCCTGCCGGGCGACGACCCGCCGGGTGGCGAACGACCGCCCGTCGCGCATCACCTCGACGTCATAGATCATCGGCCGGTCGGTGCGTCCGGGGCGGAGGAAGTACGCGTGCAGGGAGTGCACGGTCAGCTCATCCGGCACGGTCCGGTACGCGGCCACCAGGGCCTGGGCGAGCACCTGCCCGCCGAATGCCCGCTGCCGCTTGGTGACCGGGTTCTGGCCGCGGTAGAGACCGGATTCGATCTCCTCCAACTCCAGCAGCTCCAACAACTCCTGTGCGGTACTGGGCATCAGCGTCCTTCGTCGTCGTTCCGGTCACTCATCGTCTTTGTCCTTGCGGTCCCGCTCGGCGAGGAATCGCTCCAGTTCGGCACCGATCTCGTCGGCCGAGGGCACCCGCCGATCGGTGCGCTGGCGGGCCTCGTCGTACTGCTGCTCGAGCTGGCCGACGACCTCCTGCACCTCGTCGGAGGCCTGCATCTCGGTGTTGATCTCGGCCAGGTTGGTGGCCCGCCGCTCGGCCAGGCCGTCCAGCGGGAGATCGAGCCCGGTGGCGGCGTTGATCCGTTCCAGCGCAGCGATCGTGGCCTGCGGGAACGGTGCCTGGGCAAGATAGTGCGGCACATTCACCGCGAGCCCGAGGGCATCGGTGCCGAGCTCGCCGAGGCGGAGCTGCAGCATCGCGCCGAAGCTGCCCGGCAGTTCCACCCGGCCGACCCAGACCGGGTTGTCCTCATCGATCAACCGCTCGCTGCTGGCGTACGCGGTGATCAGGCTGGGCCGGGTGTGCGGGACGCCCATCGGGATGCCGTGTGCGGTGACCGCCAGCCGGACGTCCAGGCGTTGGGCGAGCCCGGTGACCGCCGCCAGCGCCCGCATCCACTGGGTGTCCGGTTCGGGTCCGGCGAGCAGCACGAAGACCTTCCCGTTGGGCGCGGTCATCTTGTAGAGCGCGAGTTGGAAGGTCTCGGCGGAGGTCCAACGGTTGGTGTCGAAGACCATCAGCGGTCGGCGGCTGCGGTAGTCGTGCAGCTGGTCCACGTCGAACTCGACCAGCACCTCGGACTCGCAGGTGGCCATCAGCTGCTCGACCAGGGTCCGGCCCACCTGACCGGCGTCGATGTAGCCGTCCAGCAGGTGCAGCAGCACCGGCCGGGTGCCGCGCATGCTCTCCCACAGCGCGGGGTCGAATTGGTAGAGCAGCCGGGGATCGAGCATGGGTGCGACTCTATCGGGCCACCCCAGCCCCGCTCATCGAGTCGCCCGAGTGCCGCACGCTCATCGAGTAGCCCGGCGGTGCCGCAGCGAAGCGAGGCAGCGCCGGGCGTGTCGAGATGAATCCGGTCGAGACGAGGACCTCAACGTCCGTGCAGATTCTTGTCCAGGTACGCGAGTTCGGCGCGCAACCGGCCCCAGCGTCGATCGGTGTGGAAGGTCTGCCAATCGGGAAACAGCTCCTCGGGCAGGCTCCTCCGGAATCGCGAGAAGGCCCCCTTGCCCTCGATCGCATCCTGCAGTCGGCGCCTGATGGGGTCGTCGGCGACGGTTCCCACGAAGTCGGCCATCGCCTGCCAGTCGCTCTGCGCTCGCTCCAGGTCGATCTGCACCCACTCCCCGCTCTCGACATCGACGGCGTCATCCTCGCCGATCATGCCTGGATCGGTCAGCGCGGGGTGGACCGCCTCCCCGGTCTGCACGTTGAGGAAGGCGGCGGACTCGTACTGTGAGTCGTCTGACAGCGCATTGTTCAGCTCATCGAGGGAGACCATCACCCCCTCGGTGGGATCGGCGCCGCGCAGGGCGGCCAGCAGTTCGGCGGCGAGCTCCCGATCCCCGAGCTGCTGGCGATTCTGCAGGCGGTTGTGGATCGCGAACGCCAGCTCCTCGAACGGTTCGCGCTGCCGCCCGGTCACCTTCGGCCACATGGTGAGCAGCCCCGAGCCGAGCTGCTGGAGGGCATGGTCCAGGCGTACGCCGGTGGTCGCCGCGATCAGCGCCGGCACATCCGCCTGCGCGATCGCCGGGCGCACCTCGCGCAGATCGATCGGCACCGTCGGCTCCGCGAGCGAGGTGCCAGGTGGGTCGGTGATCCTCGACGGCGCGCCCGGCTCGTCGTCCAGGTCGCTGGTGACCCGGCCGTACTGATCCGGCAGGCTGCCCCACCCCCAGATCGCCACCGGTTCGGTCGGCAGGTGACCGACCTCGTCGAACGGATCGCGCGTGCCGAGGACGGTGCAGCGATGGGTCCAGTCGTCACCCAGATCGAAGACGTAGCCGAACTCCTCACCCTTGTGGATCCGGCGCGCGATCGAACTCTCCAGCGACAGTGTCTGGCCGATGCCCGCACCGCGCGGGGACGCCTTGAGCTCGGCAGCGGATTCGTCATCGGTGACGATCGTGCCGTCGGCGAGCTGGAACAGCCGGAGATGCGCCAGGTCCCAGCGGCCGAGCGCCAGGTCGATGGCCTCGCCGAGCTGGTCGAAGGTCAACCGCGGCGGCAGCATCAGCACCCGTCCCGGAGGTGGATCGAGGGTTTCGCCCCGACCGCCCAGCAGCTCGACCTTGATCGTCGTCCATCGGCTCGCCATGCGATCCAGCTTCGCAGACCAACGCGGCGAACAGGGCGAAGACCTGGTACACCGCCAGGCTCGATGCGGCGTACGCCTGGACCCCTGCGGGTGGACTGCCGAAGCTGACCAGCGCCTGGAATCCGATCAGCGCGGCTCCCAGGCCAGCGAGCAACCAGCGGTTCCGGATCGCTCGATGCGACCACAGGTACGCCCCCGTGGCGGCCAGCAACAGCGCCACCTCCGCACCGAACCGGGTGGCCGGGGCCAGGTCGACGGCGCGACCGAGCCAGTCCAGCCACCAGTGGGAGGCCACCACCAGCGCGATCAGCACCGGGGCACGGGCACCGGTGCGGCTGCACGCCTCCGGTCGGCCCCGGGCCAGCCACCAGGCGCCGATCGCGGTCACCAGCATTGCGAGCACACCGTGGCTGATCCGCTGGTCGGCCATCGATTCGGCACCGAACAGCACCAGCACCGACGCACCGACATCGGCAACCTGGGCCGCGACGAACAATCCGCCCAGTGACAAACGCGGCTGGTAGGCCTTGGCCGCGACCGCGACCGCGTAGTGCCCGAGGAACACCTCAGCGCCCGGTCGCCCCGGTGGACACCGACCGGGCGCGGCCCGCTCGCTGCCGCAGCCAGAGCCGGGTCTCGACCACGCAGGTCACCACCAGCACCCCGACGAAGACGATCAGCCAGCCGAACCAGAACCAGCCCAGCAGGGTGGGGTACGGATCAAGGATGTCGCGCGGGGACTCCACCGCGAGCGGGCCGAAGTGGACGCCCGCGACGAACAGGGCCCGTTGCCGGACAGCAACGCCCACACGCCGGCGCCGATGCGGCCGGCGCGGTAGAGCAGCACCGCCGCGAGCAGGATCGGGTAGATGCCGAGGCTGATGGTGAAGACGGTGACCTGGTCGGTGAGCGGCCAGCCGACATGGTTGCCGCGGATCACGTGGTCGAGATGGTGTCCGAGGGAGAAGACGACCGCGATCGCGGTGAGCAGATAGATGGTCCGACGGCTGCGAGTGGTGGTTGTGGTCGCCATGTGACCCAGCCTCGGCCGGTGGTCCGGAGCCGGTCCAACAATGATCCGGCAACGATTGACAACTGTTGGTTGTTGGCTGACGGTGGTCGGCATGGACCTGGACACCGCGCTGCTGCGCACCTGGTGCGTACTGGCCGAGGAGCAGCACACCGGCCGGGCCGCGCAGCGACTGCAGATCTCCCAGCAGGCGGTCTCCAAGCGGCTGGCACGCCTGGAGCAACAACTCGGGACCGTGCTGTTCGAGCGGGACGGGCGCCGGCTGCGCCCGACCCGGGTCGGTATCGAACTGCTGCCGCAGGCGGCCGAACTGGTCGCCGATGTGGACCGGTTGGTCACCCGGGCGCGACCCGAGCAGCGCGAGCTGCGGATCGATGTCCTCGATCAGCAACTGTCGATCGCCGGCGCGGCGGCCGACCACGCGTCGCGCAGCAGGTTGTCGATCTCGCTGGTCACCCGTGGCGACACCCGCACGGCTCGCGAGGTGCTCCGCTCCGGGTACGCCGACCTGGCGTTCGGCCGCGCCTCCTCGTTCACCGAGGGTGCGCCGGCGCCGATCGCGCTGGCCGGTCCGGTGCTGGAACCGATCGTGCTGCTGGTCGGGGACGGTCATCCGCTCGCCGGTGACGACGAGGTCGACTTCGAGGCGCTGCGGGGCCTTCGGTTGTGGTTCCCGATGACCGGTGCCCCACGCGAGTGGCGGGGCCTGGTCGAGGACCTGGCGGAGCGGTGCGGGCTGCTCCTCGACCCGGTCGGGTCGACGATGGGCCTGCCGCGGTTCTTCGACCGATTGGCGGCGAGCGACGACCGGATCAGCCTCTACGGCGCGGGCATGGCAGCACCGCCACCGGGCCTGCGCACGGTGGCGATCAGCCGTCCGGTCCCGGTGTTCTGCTGGCTGGCGGGCTGGCCGGCGACCAGCGGGGATCGCGTGCAACGGCGGCTCGCCGAGGCGGTGATCGGCCGCGCCCGACGGGCCATCGCCGAGCCCGAGCTGGACGACGCGTGGCTTCCGGACACGGACCTGCGGGTGCTCGAGTCGCTCACCAGTCCCCGGTCGGCGCGAACTGGCTGAAGGTCAGGTACGCGCCCTGCGGATCGCGCAGGTCGGCGACGCGGGTCCACTCGGTGTCGTGGCTGTCGAGGACGGTTGCCCCGAGCTCGAGGGCGCGGGCCACGCTGGCGTCCCGGTCGGCGACGGTGAAGGTGGTCGCCCAGCGGGTCGGTTCGTCGCCCTTGCGCGGACCGACCCAACCGATCGCGTCGGCGAAGCCCTCCGGGGCGTACTTCTGCACCTCATAGATGTCGGGATAGGTGGTGGCGCGCAGGTGCTCGCCGTAACCGGGTCGGCGCAGCATGGCCGCCGGATCCTCGCCCGGCATCGCCTGCCAGCCGAAGATCGGGGCGTACCAGTCGATCGCCTGCTGCTGGTCGTCGGTACGCAGGTCGTTGAAGTTCCAAGCACCCGGAACGTTCACCACCTGGGCGCCGAGACGCTTCCCGGCCTGCCAGAGCCGGATCGTGGCACCCTGCGGATCGACGAACTCCGCCCAGGTCCCCGCCGGCCCGAGCTGCACCGGTTCCTGACCGGTCATTGCACCGGCCGCGGTCGCCGCCGCCAGGGTGACCGACGCGTCGTCGGTGGCGATGTAGACGTGCCAGCGCGCCTCGGCACCGGCCGGTGCGCTGCCGATGCCGGCGACGTCCTGGCCGGCCAGCCGCGCGATCAGGTAGCGGTCGTCACTCCCGGTCGGTCGTTCCTCGAACTCCCAGTCGAAGAGCCCGCCGTAGAACGCCAGGGCGGCGTCGATGTCGGGTTGTTCGGTGTCGATCCAGGCCGGTACGCCGGCCGGATAGGTGTGCGGTGTCGTCGTCATGGCTCCATCGTCGACCCCGATGCGGACTGTTCCTGTCCGCAGGAAATCCGTTGCGGGGTTCGGGTTCGCGGCCTACCGTCCAGCCATGGGCCTTGACCTGGCGGCGCTCACCATCGACGCCCACGACCCCGAGGCGCTCGCCGGCTTCTGGGCGGGTGTCCTCGATCGCCGGGTGCTGCCCGATGAGGATGGCATCTTCGTGCTACCACCAGTACGCCCGGTGCAGTTCCGGATCGAGTTCGCGCCCTCCGCCGAACCGAAGCGGGGTGCGAACCGGATGCATGTCGACCTCACCTCATCCAGCCCCGCCGATCAGCAGCAAACCGTGGAACGCGCGCTCGATCTCGGCGGCCGGCACCTGGACATCGGTCAGGGGCCGGAGGTCACGCATGTGGTGCTGGCCGATCCCGAGGGCAACGAGTTCTGCGTGATCGAGGCCGGGAACAAGTTTCTCGCCGATACCGACGCGATCGGTGCGCTGTCGGGCGACGGTACGCAGGCGGTCGGATACTTCTGGAGTGCGGCGCTCGACTGGCCGCTGGTCTGGGACCAGGACTCCGAGACCGCGATCCAGGCACCGGCCGGCGGCAGCAAGCTGACCTGGGGTGGCCCACCGGTCGCCGAGAAGCTCGGCAAGAACCGGCTTCATCTCGATCTCGCTCCCCCGGTCGACGGTGATCAGCTCACCGAGGTCGAACGGTTGCTCTCCCTCGGTGCCCGACGCGTCGACATCGGTCAGGGCGCGGTTCCCTGGGTGGTGCTGGCGGACCCGGACGGTAACGAGTTCTGCGTCCTCACCCCACGCTGATCGCCCAGAAATCCTTCCGAACTTCGGTTCGACCATTGCGCATGCCGACCTCGGTCTGATTATCTTGCATCCGGCAAGATAATCATCACGACGAGGTGAAGGACGGCATCCCCCATGCAGAGTTCTCGAATCCGCAACACGGCCTTGGCCGTGACGATGGTCCTGGCAGGTGGGGCGGTCCCGCTCCTCGCCACGACATGGCGGCCCATGCGGCCGGCACGACCTACTACGTCAACTGCACCGGTGGCAGCACCGGTAACGGCAGCGCCACGAACCCCTGGACCAACATCAGCCAGGTCAATGCGCGCACCTTCGCCCCCGGAGACACGCTGCTGTTCGCCCGCGGCAGCACCTGCAACGGCACTTCGGGCCAACCGGCCACCTTCGCGCCCCGCGGCTCCGGCACAGCGACCGCACCGATCAAGGTCGGCGCCTACGGCACCGGGGAAGCACCGGTCATCTCCGGATCCGGCCTGGACAGCGCCGTGCTGCTCAAGAACGTGCAGGGCTGGGAACTGCGCGATCTCACGATCACCAACCCCACAACGAATCCCGGTGGCCAGAAGGGCATCTTCGTCTTCCTGGACAACGGTTTCAGCGGCACGGTCGCCAACCACTTCGTCTTCGAGAACCTGACGATCCGCAACGTCGACGGCGTCTGGGCGAACAACTACAACGGCAAGCGGTACGTGCTGGAGAACGCCACCGGTGGCGTGATCATCCGCAACAACAAGGCCGACGGGCTCACCCGGTTCGCCGACGTGCAGGTGCGCAACAACACCTTCACCGACATCGGCGGGATGGGCGTGGAGACGTGGAACTCGAACTGCCGCCGCCCCGGACAGTGGTGGAACACCACCACCCAGTGCCTGGCCAATTACGCCGCGTCCACCGGTGTGGTGGTCGCCAACAACTCCTTCACCCGGCTCGGTGCCGGCGCGGTCACCCCATTCATGACCGACGGCGCACAGATGCTGAACAACGTGGTCACCGACTGGGGCAACTCCCCCTACACCGGTTCGGCGGCCTTCTGGACCACCAGCGCCGACAACGCACTCATCCAGGGCAACTCGGTCTCCTACGGCAATGCCGGGGGCAACTACGGCATTGACGCCAATGCCTACGACATCGACAACGACAGCCACAACGTGACCGTGCAATACAACTACAGCTACCGCAACGATGGTGGCGCATGGATGTACTGCGGCAGCGGTTCGAACGCCAATTTCCGTTACAACGTGTCGATCCAGGACTACAACCGGACGATCCGGTTCTGCCAAGGGTCGTTCACCAACTCCGCGGTCTACAACAACACGGTGATCATCGACCGGACCGCCAGCCCGTTCAGCCAGAACATCCGCTTCCTCACCGATGAGGGCGCATCCACCCCGATCGCCTTCCGCAACAACGTGATCACCAATCGGAACGGCACCGTGGACACGGTCTATCGCGCCTCCGGTGCGCCGGCCGCGACCTTCGACACCAACCTGTTCCAGAACGTCACGCCGCCAAGCGGTTCAACGAACTCGATCGTCGCCGATCCGCGCTTCGTCGACCCGGGGACCAGCACCCCACCAGGCATCAAGCTGCGCACCGGAAGCCCCGCTCTGGATGCCGGCAAGGTGATCAGCGGCAATGGTGGACGGGACTACTTCGGCAACCCGGTCAGCGCCACCGAGCGGCCCAACCTGGGCGCCTACGAAGGACCCGGACTCTGAGTGCGGTCGGCGGGTCCACCGGGCCCGCCGACCTGGTTCTGGGATAGGTTCACAGACGATCAGTGGGCACCAGGCCCATGGGTATGTCCGTGACGCGATAGGGAGGTGTCGATGAGCCCGCGGGTCGCCTCCGATCTGAGCCGGGAGAACGTGTCGGCCATGCTGGTCGCCCTGCGCAATGGCCCCTCGGCCCGATCCCAACTGGCGAACCGGCTCGGGTTGAGTGCCGGTGCGGTGTCACGGCTGAGCAGCCGGTTGATCGGGGCCGGCCTGGTCGAACTGCTCGACGGCCAGGCACCCTCCTCGGGACGTGGCCGGCCACTCACCCCACTCGCGTTGCGCAGCAGCCAACGGGTGGCGATCGGTGTCCATCTGGGTGCCAGTCGGATCACCGCCGGGCTGGTCGACCTGTCCGGCCGGGTCAGTGCCGCCCGGGAGGTGGCGTACGCCGACCTGGCGGCCCCCGCGGTGCTGCGGCAGGTGCGTGATCAGCTGCGCCGGCTCCGGGCCGCCGTGGGCCCGGATACCCGCATCATCGGCACCGGCATCGGAATCGGTGGGACCGTCGATCAGGGGGTCGTGCTGGACCATCCCCATCTGCCCTGGCAGCGAGTCGATCTGGCGCGGGCCCTGATGGCGGCTGCGCCCGAGGGGCTCGTCGTCGACTCGCACGTCCGTGGCCTGGCGCTGGCCGAATCCACCTTCGGCGCAGCCCGGGAGGCGGACAGCCTGGTCGAGTTGCACATCGGCAATGTGACCGATGCCGCGATCGTGATCGACGGTGAACTGCTGCTCGGCCCCACATCGTCCGCCGGCACTGTGGCGCATCTACCGGTCCGCTTCGGCCCCCGGGCCGCGCCCTGCCCTTGTGGCCGCAGCGGTTGCACCCAGGTGGAACTGTCGGAGACCCACCTGGTGGCCGAGGCGCAGGCGGCTGGGCTCAAGGTCGACTCTGGGGCTGCACTGCTCGCGCTCGCCGACGAGGGGAACCGGACGGCCCGTCGGTTGGTGCGCGACCGGACTCGGATGGTGGGCCGACTGGCCGGATACCTGCTGGATGTGTTCAATCCGGAACTGCTGGTGCTGGCCGGCGGTATCACCGGTTCCGGGGATGCCCTGCTGCCCCAGATCCGCGAACACGCCGCCCGGCCGGCGACCGGTGTCGGTGTGCGGGAGCGCCGGATCGTCGGTTCCCGACTGGGGGAGCATCCACTGGTGCTGGCCGCCGCCGCACCGGTGATGCTGTCCTACTACGCCGACCCCCTGGCCGCCGAACCCACCCTGGCCGAGGCCGAGGGTTTCTAGAGCCAGCCAGCAACCGGGCTCGGTGAACCGCAGATAGGCAACCTCGCATCGGCCCTGCTATGTTGCACCCATGAAACAGTCTGATTCAGACGGTCTGATTCGGCCCGTTTCGGTCGTCGTGCTCGGGCTACTGGAAACCACCGGCCCGCAGACCTCCTACGAGTTGTGGCGCAACGTCGAGCTATCGGTGTCCTACTTCTGGCAGGTGGCCAAGTCCCAGCTCTATGCGGAACCGCAGCGATTGGAACGCGCTGGTCTCGTCACAGCCGACCAGGAGGATTCCGGTCGCCGCCGGCGCACCTATGCGATCACCGGCGCGGGACGGGATGCGCTGATCGACTGGCTGGGTCGACCACCCGAACCGGCTCAATACCATGACCCGGCGATGCTCCGGCTGTTCTTCACCGATGCCGCTCCGCGGCTCGCCACCCCACTGGCACGTCAACGCGTGCGCGAACTCACCGAGACGCTGCAGTTCCTCGAACAACCCGGTCTCGGTGGCGACCAACCGAGCCATCGACGGGTGCTGTCCTGGGGACGATTGACGGTGCGCGCCGACCTGGCCTTCTGGCGGTCGGTCCTCGATGATCTAGAAGACGGCGCATGAGCTCGGTCCTGGCAAGCCGGCCACTCCCGGCGTTCTTCGTCCTGGCCTACCTCGGCTCCTGGGTTTCCTGGGCCCCGTGGTGGCTCTCTCTGAACGGGATCGGCCTGCTGCCCTATGAGCTGCCCTTCTCGGCCGTCGCCGGAATCAACCAACTGGGTCTCTTCCTCGGCCCGTTCGCAGCCGCCCTCGTGATGACACGAGCCACCGAGGGACGTGACGGCACCCGCCGCTTGCTACGCCGTCTGGTTCAGTGGCGTGTGCGCCCACTCTGGTACGTGGTGGCCCTGGTGTTCATTCCACTGGCCACAGGAATCGGATACCTGATGGCCCCGGGTGTCAGGCTGCCTGGCGGGACTGACGATCCCGCGGTCCTCGGCCTGGTGGCGAGCACCTATGTGATCTATCTCCTCGGTGGCCCGATTCAGGAGGAACCGGCTTGGCGCGGTTTTGCACTACCAAGGCTGCAACGACGGCTGCACCCCGTCACAGCAGCCCTTGTGCTTGGGCTGCTCCACTGCTTCTGGCACGCTCCGCTCTTCCTCACCGATGACTGGGACACCGCGCGTGCCGATCCGGGTCAGTATGTTGCCTACCTCCTGCTTGTGCTCAGCATGTCGGTGGTCATGTCCTGGCTGGCCAACGGATCAGGCGGATCGGTTCTACTGCCGATCATCGGTCACAATGGCATCAATTGGGCACTGTTCACCGTTGGGGCGCTGAAGGGGGCGGAGGTCGCCAGCAACTGGCCCGCCGCGCTGGGCCTTGCCGGACTCGCACTGCTCACCGTCCTTGCAACTCGGGGGCGTCTCGGTCAGCGAGTCACGGAAGCTAGTTCCTCCATGACATAGAGAGATCCGGCGTCCGGATGCTCCCGCAACTGCTCGTCGGTGAGGTCCTTGGTGCCGGTGGTGACGAAGAGCCGGCCGGCACCGTGGGCCACGCTGGTCACCGCGGGCACGGGACGAGCAGCTCCCGCCGCGGCCGGCCGTCGACCAGTTCGACGACCCGCCCGGTGAAGATCTCGGCGACCCAGACGGCTCCGTCGGGGGTGACGCACAGACCGTCGGGCGCGCCCGGATCGCGCTGCGCCCAGGTCTCGAAGGGACCGGTCGCACCACTGCCCGGGTCGTAGGCCGCCGCATGGATGATGCCGGTTCCGGTGTCGGCGAGATAGATCCGATCCCCCGAGGGTGACCAGTCGATCCCGTTGGCCACCGACAGGCCCTGGAGCACCGGCTCGAGCCGGCCATCGGCGTACCGGAAGAGGATCGAATCCATCCCTGCGGGGTGACGGTGCCGAACCAGACCCGGCCGTGGGCGTCGATCGCCCCGTCGTTGATCCGCGAGCCATCCGGCGCACCAGCCACCCGGCACACGTGCGCGGCGATCCCGCTCGGTGGCAGCAACCAGAGATCGAGACCGGCGCCGACGAGCAGACCATCCGCTGTCGGGCAGGCGAACCCGACCGGTGGCATCGTCGCCCAGACCAGTTCGGTCTCCCCCTCGAGCCCGGTCCGCAGCACCTGGCCGGCCCAGATGTCCACCCAGACAAGAGAATCGGTCATCGGATCCCAACAAGCACCCTCACCGGTGAAGCGGTGTGCCGGATCGAGGACGCGGGCCATCAGCGGGTCCGCCTCGGTTCCACTCATCGGGTTCACTCCTGACCGAAGGGACCGATACCGGCGCTCTGCCCGCCGTCGACGCGGAGCGCCACGCCGTTGACATGCCGGGCGCCGTCGGAGAGCAGGAACTCGACCACCGCGGCCACGTCGTCGGCCTCGGCGACCCGGCCCAGCGGGTTGTCGCGGCGTCGCTCGGCGTACGCCTCGGTGGGCTCCCAGCGGTGCCGATTCCGTTGCACGGCGACGAATCCGGGCTCGACGACGTTGGCCCGGATGCCGAGCGGACCGAGCTCGACGGCCAGCTGGCGGCCCAGTGAAGTGAGCGCCGCCTTGGAGGCGGCATACGCCGCTCCCCCGGTCCCGGCCACCCCGGCGTGGATCGAGGAGACCAGCACGATCGCGGCGGGCGGCGTACAGGAACGGGCGAACTCCGCCGCCCAGGCCGCGGCAGCGACGGCGTTCACCTCGAGCACCCGCTGCCAGTGCTGCGGATCGAAATCGGTGAGCGTGTCCCCGCTCTGCAGCGCCGCGGAGATCACCAACCCATCCAGGTCACCGTCCGCACCGGCGCGCCCGATCACGGCCGCCGGCAGGGCCGGATCGGTGACATCCCCGGTGACCACCGACACCCCGCCCGCCGCCGGATCCGCCACCACGGCAGGGATCTCCGGATCACCGGCGGCGTCGACCGCATGCACCCGGGCGCCGGCACCGGACAACCGCCGGGCCACCGCGGCGCCGATACCGTGCGCGGCTCCGGTGACGACAACGCTGCGGGTCACTGCCCGCTCGCCCACAGCTGCGACCCCGGATGTGCGGAACCGACCGGCACCGGCTCGCCGAGATGGTGGGTGAGGGTCGACATCGAGACGCCGACGCCGAGACCCGGCCGGGTGGTGGCGCGGGCATAGGCACCCGACTCGAGTCCCGGATCGGTGAGCAGGTCGGCTCGCCAATCCACCTCACCGAAGGCGAACTCCAGGATCCGCGCGGTGGGCATCGCCGCCGACGCGGCAGCCGAGTGCGCGGTACCGACCGGGCCGGTGGGATTGTGGATCGAGACCTCCAACCCCGCCTCCGCGGCGATCGCACCGAGCGCCACCGCGACCCGGTCACCGCCGGCGTGCTTCACATCGGGCATGAACACATCGAGCGCACCGGACTCGATGGCGGCCACCACCTGATCGGGCCGGGTCGCGGCCTCACCGCCTGCCTGGGGCACGTCCAGCACCTCCTTGACCTGTTGCACCTCCACCGGATTCTCCACCCGGGCGACGTCCTCGATCCAGCGCAGGTTCAGATCCAGGATGTCCTGGCGGTAGGCGGTCAGCTCGGCCAGAGAGAGGTTGTGGTGGGCGTCCATCATCAGATCGACGTTCTCACCGACCTCGGCCCGCACCGCCTCGATCAGCCGCAGACCGGTCTCGACCCGGCGGTCGCCGACCAGGAAGTCGAACGGTGCGCACTTGATCGCGGTGAAGCCGTTGTCCACAGCCGACCGGGCCAACCGGGCGAACTCGGTGGGCGTCCGCTCCCGCAGGCCGCGGTTGATGTTGGCGTACAACGGGATCGCATAGGAGGAGTCCGGCCCGCCCAGATAGCTGGCCAGGCTCTGCCCCGCCTGCTGGGCGGCCAGATCGCAGAAGGCCTGTTCGATCCCGCCGAGCAGGGTCGGTTCGGCCGGCCACGCCGCCGAGTCCCCGAGTGCCGCTGCGGCCTCGGCGATCGCGGCGTCGAGCCGGGAGTGCGCCTGCTCGAAGCCGAGCCCGCGATAGTCGGCGGCGAGTTCGGAGAATCGATCGACCGCGATCCGGGCGATGTGGGCATCGGAGGATTCACCCCAGCCGACCGTGCCGTCGTCGAGCTGGACCCGCACCAGCGCCCAACTGGTCCGCCAGGTGACGTCGACCCGGAACAGGTCGAGGGTCTCGATCGCGGCACTCATGCGCTCACCCCGGCGGTCTCGCAGAGCAGTGCGGGGAAGGCGTCCAGCAACGAGTCGACCAGGCGCAGCATGTCGGGCGCGAGCCGCACCGACGGGGCGCGGCAGACGTCGGTGTCGATGATCCCGCGGCGTGCGGTGATGGTCTTGGCCACCGCGATCATCAACCCTGGTTCGGATTCCCCGATCACCAGATAGGGCAGCAACCGTTCGAAGATCCGGCGGGCGTCCTCGGTGCGGCCCGCATCCCAGGCGGTGAGGATGTCACCGAAGACCTCGATGAACCCGGTCACCGGCTGCACGCCGGTGGTGCCGTGCTCCAGCGCGTCGATCAGGTGCAGACCCGAACGGCCGACGAAGGCGCCGAGCGCCGGCGTACCCTCCACCAGGTCGGCGATGAAGGGCCCGGGCCGGTCGACCTCGACCTTGACGCAGCTCAGGTTGGGATACTGCTCGGCCCAACCGCGCAACCCGTTCGGGGTGAGCCCCACCGAACTGACATCGCTGGCGTACTGGATCATCATCGGTGCCGGAGCGAGTTCGGCCAGCATCGTCTGGAAGTACTCATCGACCGCCTCGGCCGGCAGCCGCCAGAACCGCGGGGCCATGATGTTGATCATGTCGGCACCGGCTTCCAGCGCCTCCCTGGCCCGGCGTACCCCCACGATCGCCGACTGGTCGGTGATGCTGACGATCGCCGGCACCTCGGGGAGTTCGTTGGTACGCCGCAGCAGCCGTCGGGTCAGCTCGCCGCGCTCGGCGTCGTCCAGCTGGTAGAACTCCGAGGCGATACCGGGGAAGAACACTCCCCCGACGCACGCGGACAGGGTGTGGTCGACCAGGCGGTCGAAGCTGGGCAGATCGATCGTTCCGTCGGCCTGGAACGGCGTCTGGATGACCGGTACGAGACCGCGCGGATCGTTACTTGTCGACACCGGCTGTGACTCCTTCGAGGATTCGTCCCGCGGCCCATGCGAAGACCACGAGGATTGGGAAAGTGACGATGGCGACCCCGGCGAAGAGCACACCCCAGTTGCTCTGGTTCTGCAGTGCGCCGAAGGTCGTCAGCAGGGCCGGCCCGAGGGTGCGTTTGGCCGGGTCGGTGATCAGCACCAGGATCAGCAGGGTCTCGTTCCAGGCGGTGATCAGGTTCAGCACGAAGACGCTGCGCAGACCGGGTGAGGCGAGCGGGAGCATCACCTTGCGGAAGATCTGCCAACGGTCCGCACCGTCGATGGAGGCGGCCTCCTCGAGCTCACCGGGCAGGGTGCGGAAGAAGCCCTCCAGCACCAGCACACTGAACGGGATCTGCCAGGCGATCGAGACCAGCAGCACGAAGATCCGCGGATCCCACCAGCCGGTGACCCAGTCGACCATCAACGTGTCGACCGAGGCGTTCATCACCACATAGGGCACCAGCACGATCTGGTGCGGGATCGTCATCCCGGCCGAGAAGAGCACCAGCATCCAGCCGCTCAACCGATGGCCGGAGCGGGCGATGGCGTACGCCGCGGGGGCGCCCAGGGCGACCGACAGGCCCGCGGTGAGCACCGCGTAGACGACGGTGTTCCAGAAGGCGGTGCCGAAACCGGCCGAGGTCCAGGCGGTGGCCAGGTTCGACCAGGCGAGCCGGCTGGGCAGCGCGAGGAAGTCGAACACCTCGCGGTCGGGTTTGAGTGCGGTGATCATCACCCAGATCAGCAGGGCCACGTTGAAGGCGGCCCACACCCACAGCACGATCCGGGCGGCGGTCGGCAGCGCCACGTCACCGAAGATCCGGCCCGGGGTCCAGCGGGTCCGTTGCCGCTGCTGGGGGGGCCTGTCGTGTCATCGTCATCTCGGCCATCTCAGTACTCGATCGTCTCGGAGCGCATGATCCGGCGCATCGCCACCACCAGCACGGTCACCAGGATCACGAAGGCGACACCCATCGCGGCGCCGTAGCCGAAGTCGGGGCGGCCCTCGACCGGTGCCAGGGTGACGTACTGCTCGACCGCGAAGGTGCGGGCGGCATAGGGCGGTACGCCGGTCGCGCCGGTGAGGGTGTAGACGAGGTCGAACACCTTCATCAGCTGGATCATGCAGAGGGTGACCACCACGCCGAGGATGCCCCGGGACAGCGGGACGGTGATGTGGGTCAGCCGCTGCAGGGCGGTCGCGCCGGCCAGATCTGCGTTCTCGTAGAGGGAATGCGGGATGTTGTCGACCGCTGCCATCAGCAGCACGATGGCCAGCCCCGACAGCGACCAGATGACGGCCAGGATCACGCACTGGAAGACCAGATCCGGGCCGAGCCAGGACTGCCGCAGCCCCTCCAGTCGGACCAGGCTGAGCAGCGAGTTGAGCAGCCCCTCCGGGTCCAGCAGGAAGCCGAAGGCCACCCCGATCGCGATCGGTGAGATCAGGTAGGGAATGAAGATCACCACCCGGACGAAGCGGCGGCCGCGCATCCGCTGCAGCACCAGCAGGGCGACCATGCTGACCGCCAGCACACCGAGCAACCCGACCACCATCAGCACCCCGGTGTTCAGCAGTGCCCGGCCCACACCCGGGTCGCGGAGCATCCGCACGTAGTTCCCGAGCCCGTCGAAGCTCATCGGCGATCCGAGTCCCTGCCAGCGGGTGAAGCTGGCGCCGAGGCCGAACAGCGCGGGGCCGACGTAGAGCACCAGGTAGACCACCAGCGCGGGTGCGACGAAGGGCCAGAACGGTGGCGCGGTGGTCCGCCGGGCCGCGGGCCGGTGATCGTCGCGGGCCGGTCGACGGCGGCCTGCCCGGGGGCCGCGGAGCAGTCGTGCGGCCTCCTGCTCGGCGCCGGTGGCGACGGTGTCGTTGCTGGTGGTGGTCACTGGTTCTTCCAGTACTGGACGGTCTGTTCCTTGCCGCGGGCGACGAACTCCTCGGGGGTCACCTTCTTGTTCAGCAGGTCGGTGATCGAGGGGGTCATCACCTTGTCCCACCACTGCCCCACCGCCGGTGCGTTGTCGTCGGTGATCGTCACCTGCTGGGCCTGTTCGGCCTCGCTGCGGAACCCGGCCAGCCCCTCGGGTGCCGGGACCTTCGACTGTGCGGGGATGCTGTTGGCCTGGCTGGCGAGCCGGCCCTGGGTCTCGGCGCCCTGCAGGTAGGTCAGCAGTTGCTGGGCACCTTCGGGATTCTTGGCCCGCTTGCTGATCGACCAGCCGAGCGCACCGAGCTGGACCATCGAGTTGCCCTGGCCGTTCTCGACGTCGGGGAAGGGGAAGTAGCTGGCCTGGAAGCCGGGCGCCTGGAGCGTTCCGGTCTCATCGGGCACCCAGCTGCCCTGCAGCAGGAAGCTCATCTTGTTGTCGGCCCAGGCGTTCTGCGCGGCCGGTGACTTGGACCCTTCGAACCCGGGCTGGAAGAGCCCCTGATCGACGAGCTGGCGGGTCATCTTCGCCGCCTGCAGGGTTTCCGGCCGGTCCCAGGCGGCACCGGTCCGGTCGGCACCGAGGTCGCGGAAGGCGCCGGGGCCGGCCAGCCGCAGCAGCGGCCAGGAGAACCAGCGCGAGGACTGCCGGGCCTGGATGCCGTCCAGCGAGATCGCGGGAGTGCCGCTGGCCTTGGACCGTTGCGCGGTGTCGAGGAAGTTCTGCCAGGTCTGCGGCGGATTGCTCGCCAGGTCCGGGTTGGTCGCCCGGTTGTACCAGATTCCGTAGGACAGCATGCTGTCGGGAACCATGCGGGGTACGCCGTCGGCGCCGGAGGAGATCGTGAGCAGGTTGGCGTTCAGCCCCTCACGGACCGTCGCACCCTCGGGGGTCTTGGCGTCCAGCACCGGGGTGACGTCCTCGAGGAAGTCGTAGTCGCCGATCCGGGAGGCGTCGGCGGGCAGCACGTCGGGACCCTGACCGGCGGGGACCGCGGTCTTGAGCGTCGACCAGACGTCGCTGCCGAGGAAGCGGACATCGACCTTGATCCCGGTCCGGGCGGTGAAGTCGGTGAACGCCTGGGCATAGACCTTCTGCTGCGAGGTCCCCTCCGCCCAGGAGGACCAGACGGTGAGCGTCTGATCGGCCCCGCCACTGTCCCCGCGCACCTTGGTGCCACAACCGGAGACCGCGAGTCCCATCGCAACCGCCGCAGCCACCCCGAACATCAGTCGTCGTTGACGCCTCATCAAAACCTCCATGGTTTACTTTCCGGCAGAAAGAAAGTAGCCGAAGGTTCGAGGTCCTGCAAGAGGGGCTCACTGTTCGGTCAGGTCGGTGGTCACCGATCACCGGCGGTCGACGCCGTCCGAATGATGTCGTCGAGCAGCGCCCGGGAACGGGCCAGGTCGCCGATCGTCTCGTCGATGCGATCCCGTTCGGCGATCAGCTCCTGGGCCAGCCTGCGGGTCGCGCGCTCATTGGCGTCCCCCTCCGGTGCGCGCATGCACGGCAGGATCTCGGCGATCTTGCGGCTGTGCAGGCCGGCCGCGAAGAGCTGCTGGATCAGCACCACCCGATCGATCGCGGCCTCCGCGTACTCCCGATGCCCACCCGCGGTCCGCTCGGAGACCAGCAGGCCCTGCTGCTCGTAGTAGCGCAGCGATCGCACACTCACCCCGGCCCGCCGGGCCAGCTCCCCGATCCGCATCCGCATCCGCCCTTGATTCTGACATTGATGTCACATTCTACGGTGGCTCGTCCGCACTCGACGAAAGGAACACCTCATGGACGACCAATCCAGTTTCACCACCGGTGACGGCACCCGGATCAGCTACCGCCTCGACGGGCCGGCCGGGGCACCAACCCTGGTGCTGTCCAACTCGATCGGCACCAGTCTGGCCATGTGGGACGGTGTCACCCCCGAGCTGGCCAAGGACTTCCGGGTGCTGCGCCATGACACCCGCGGGCACGGGGGCTCGTCGGCCCCTGCCGGCGCCTACTCACTGGACCGTCTCGGTGCCGATGTGGTCGAACTGCTGGACGCCCTGGGGATCGACCGGGTGCATTTCTGCGGGCTCTCCCTCGGTGGCTTCATCGGTCAGTGGCTGGGTATCCATGCCCCCGAGCGGGTGGATCGGTTGATCCTCGCCAACACCTCCCCCTACCTCGGACCCGCCCCCCGATGGGACGCCCGGATCGCCGATGTGCTGACGGCCGACGATCTCTCGGCCATCGCGGAATCCTTTCTGCACAACTGGTTTCCCGACTCCCTGCTCACCGATGAGTCGATCGTCGCACCGTTCCGCCGTGACCTGATGAGCCTCGACCGGCATGGCCTGGCCGGGTGCCTGGCCGCCGTCCGTGACGCCGACCTGCGGCGCACCGGCGCGCTGATCACCAGCCCGACCCTGGTGCTCACCGGGGCCGACGACCAGGTCTGCCTGCCGGCCCACGGGGAACTCATCGCGGCCACCGTCCGGGACGCCCGCCTCGTCGAACTGCCGGTGGTGCATCTGAGCAACGTCGAGCGGCCCGAGGAGTTCGTCCGGATCGTGCGCGGTTTCCTCACCCAGGACTAACGACGGGCCGCGTCGAGTGCCTTGCGGATGCGCTGCACGGACACGGGTTCAGCGGTGCCGAGCTGCTGGGCGAAGAGCCCGACGCGCAGCTCCTCGAGCTTCCAGCCCAGCTCGGTGAGCGCTGCGGGCAGCGGCCCGTCGGGCTGCTCGGCGAGGAGTTCGGCGTATTCGGCCTCCAGCGGCCAGATGGTGCCGAGCAGCTCGTCGTCGCGGCGCGGATTGCGCTCCCGGTTGGCCAGGCGTACGCCGATCGCGGCAACGTAGCGACCCAGCCGATCCACCCACGGCCGGGGCGTACCGGAGAGAAATCCCTTGTGCACAAGGCCGTCCAACTGTTCGCCTGCATCGGCGGCGACCTCCGCATCGCCGACGGTGGCGATGGCCAGTCGCGCCGCCTGGGTGCGCCGCAGCACTTCTGCGGCTTCACCGACGACCGTGCGCATGGTGTCGGCCAGCTCGGCGCGGACCGTGTCACAGAGCCGCGTGAAGGCCGCCGCATCGCGGGTGCTGCGGACCCCGCCGGCCGCCTCGATCAACCGACCAACCGCGGCCAGCCGGGCATCGGCCAGCAGCGCGGGCACGCTCGGATAGGGGCTGTTGCCCAGCGCCAGCTTGTCGGTGTTCGACAGGTGCGCGATCACCCACTTGGTCGGGTCCGGGGTGTTCAACTGCACCAGCCGGCGCAACCCGGCGGGATGGCTGGCATCGCGCGCCGCCCGGCTCTCGTGCAGCACCAGATCGACCGCATCGCCGGCATCGACCAGTCCCGGATAACCGACCCCGCCGCCGACGCGCTGCTCATCGCTCAGCTCCCCGAAGCTCCAGTCGGTGGCACCACGCATCCCCGGTCGGGCCACCGCCCTGGTCAGGGTCGCGGTCAGTCTCGGTGCGAACCGGCGCTGCAGGTCGGCCAGATCCTTGCCGCGGCCCAGCTCCCGATCCCCGTCCCGGATCACGAAGGTGACCCGCAGGTGGTCATCGACCGTCCCGGGGGCCCAGGCGTCGGCGGGCACGAGCTCACCGGTCAGCCGGCGCAGCGCGGCACCCAATGCGACCGGGAACGGTTCGGCATCCCGGGCCTCGGGCCCGATCTCGTCGAGTGCCCGCCGGGCGAAGTCGGGAGCCGGGACGAACCGGGTCCGCAGCCGCTTGGGCAGGCCGCGGATCAGGGCCGTCGCCAGCTCGGCCCGCAGCCCGGGGACCTGCCAGCCGAACGGTTCGGCCGGCACCTGGTTGAGCTGGGCCAGGTCGATGCTCACCTGGACACCGTCGTTCGCCGCTCCGGGTGAGAAGACGTAGTCCACCGGCAGCTCGAATCCGGCCACCGGCCACCGGTCGGGGAAGCCGGTCAGGTCAGGCCGCTCCCCCGCCACCAGATCGACGAGACCGAGGTCGAGGAATCCGTCATCCTGGTGGCGCTTCTTCCGCCACCAGGTGTCGAAGTGCGCGCCGGAGACGATGTCGGCGGGCAGCCGCGCATCATAGAAGTCGAAGATGGCCTGGTCATCGACGAGCAGGTCCCGGCGCCGGGTGCGCTCCTCCAGTTCCTCCGCCTCGGCCCGGGTGCGGGCGTTGCGGGCCACGAAGTGGTGCCGGGTCCGCCAGTCACCCTCGACCAGGGCGGAGCGGATGAAGATCTCCCGGGCGGCGGTGGGGTCGACATGGGCGTAGCCGACGGTGCGGTTGGCGATGATCGGTACGCCGAGCAGGGACACCCGTTCGTTGGCCACGACCCGGGCCTGCCGGGCCGACCAGTGCGGCTCGGAATACTGTCTGGTCAACAGATGCGCGCCGACCTGTTCCACCATGGCAGCATCGATCCCGGCGACCGTGCGGGCCCACAACCGGGTCGTCTCGACCAGCTCACCGGCCATCACCAGTTCCGGTTGGCTGCGGGCCACCGAGGATCCCGGATTGATCGCGAACTTCGAACCCCGGGTACCCAGGTATTCGCGCGGTCCCGGGCGGCGCCGTCTGCCCTGCCGCGGTTGGCTCTTCTTCTCCGCCTTCAGGTCGGCGAGTCCGATCTGGGAGAGCAGGCCGCTCAGGATGGCGGTGTGGATCGCCTCGGGTTCCGCCGGGGTGGCATTGCGTTCCAGTTTGAGCTCCCGGCACACCTGCCGGAGCTGGCTGACCAGATCCTGCCACTCCCGGATCCGCAGGTAGTGCAGGAACTCATCGCGGCACATCCGCCGGAATGCGTTGCCGGACAAGGCCTCGCGGCGTTCGGCGAGGTGGTCCCACAACCGCAGCCAGGCGATGAAGTCCGAGCCGTCGAGGATTCGGTCCGCACCGTCGGCAACGGGTGCGGACCAGAATCGGCGGTGCAGCTCGTCGGCGGCCTGCTGGTGCTCGGCGGGTCGTTCCCGCGGATCGTTGATGGTCAACCCGGCGACGATCACCAGCACCTCGGACAGGCAGTCGCGACGGGCGGCCTCGACCAGCATCCGGGCCATCCGCGGGTCCACCGGGATGCGGGCGAGCTGGTGCCCGATGCGCGTCAACCGGGGCCCGTTCTCCTTGTGCTGACGCGATTTCTTCGCATCGGTGAGGGCGCCCAGCTCGACCAGCAACCGTACCCCGTCGGTGATCTGACCGGCCTCGGGAGGTTCGACGAAACCGAAGTCGGCGATGTCACCGAGTTCGGCCTGCGCCATCTGCAGGATCACCGAGGCCAGGTTGGTACGCAGGATCTCCGGTTCGGTGAACTCCGGGCGGGCCAGATAGTCCTCCGACGAATAGAGCCGGATGCAGATGCCCGGAGCGACGCGGCCGCACCGGCCGGCCCGCTGATTCGCCGAGGCCTGCGAGATCGGTTCGATCGGCAACCTCTGCACCTTGGTGCGGGCCGACCAGCGGGAGATGCGGGCCGTCCCGGGGTCAATCACGTAACGGATTCCGGGCACGGTGAGCGAGGTCTCGGCGACGTTGGTGGCCAGCACGATCCGTCGTCCGGTGTGCGGGGTGAACACCTTGTGCTGTTCGGCCGCCGACAACCGGGCGTACAACGGCACGATCTCGGTGTTCGGCAGCTTCATCGCAGCCAGGGCGTCCGCGGTGTCGCGGATCTCGCGTTCACCGCTGAGGAAGATGAGGATGTCCCCCAGCCCCTCGGTGCTCAGCTCGGTGACGGCCTCGCAGATCGCATCCACCTGGTCCCGCGGTTCCGGCAGCGGCGCCTCGAGGTCCTCGGGTTCGGGCTGCAGCGGCCGGTTCCGGATCTCCACCGGGTAGGTGCGACCGGACACCTCGATGATCGGCGCATCGTCGAAATGGGCCGCGAAGCGGGCGGTGTCGATGGTCGCCGAGGTGATGATCACCTTCAGCTCCGGGCGCCGGGGCAGCAACTGTTTGAGATAACCGAGCAGGAAGTCGATGTTCAGGCTGCGCTCGTGGGCCTCGTCGATGATGATGCAGTCGTGGCGGCGCAGATCCCGGTCGTGGGCGATCTCGGCGAGCAGCACACCGTCGGTCATCAGCACCAGTGGGGAATCCGTGCGCGCCCTGCGGGTGAACCGGACCTGGTAGCCGACCTCCTGACCGAGCTCGACGTGCAGCTCCTCGGCGACCCGTTCGGCGACCGAGCGCGCCGCGATCCGCCGCGGCTGGGTGTGCGCGATCCGCGTCAACCCCTGCTGCAGTGCGATCTTCGGCAGCTGGGTCGTCTTGCCCGAACCGGTCTCACCCGCGACCACGACGACCTGGTTGTCGCGAATGGCGGCGGCGATGTCGTCGACCCGCTCAGTGATCGGCAGCGCCTCGTCGAAGGTGATCTGCACCCGCCCACGATAGCCAGCCTCGGCAACCCCGACCGCGGTGAGATCCCGGGTGTCGGGATGCCGATGTGCAAGGCTGGCGCTTCCGCGGTCCGGGTGCGACCGGACTGCCGGCCACAAGGAAGTGCGATGTCTGACGGATCCACCTCGAAAGAGAACGTCTATGCGGTGCGGTTGAGCACCGGGCGGCAACGGCTGGTGAACATCCTCGCTCTGCTCGGCCTGCTGGCCAGCCTGGTGGCCGGCTTCCTCGTGGACGGACCGACCCTGTGGGGGTTGCTGCCGATCGTCCTGTACGCGGCGCTGGCCCTGCTGGGCATGGACATCAACGTCGCCACCCTGGTCGCGGTGCTGTCCGGCGTACTCGTCCTGCAACCCACTCCGCTCGCCTTCGGGGAGTTGATGGGCAAGGCCGTCGCCGACTCGATCACGATGATCGGACTGATCATCATGCTCGGCGCCGGTGTCGGTGAGGTGCTGCGGGTCACCGGTGTCGCCAGCACCATCGTGCACGGGGTGATGCGTCTCGTCGGCCGACGCAACCCGACGGCGGTGATCCTCGGCATCATGCTCGCCTCCCTGGTGCTCGTCGCCTGCCTGGGCACCCTGGCCGGGGCGCTGGCGATCTCGGCGCCGATCCTGCTGCCGATCGCCGCCCGGCTCGGCTTCACCCGCTCCGCGACCGCCGCGATGATGTTCATCGGCGGGTGCGCCGGACTGGCCCTGGCGCCCTTCGCCGGGTCGAATGTGGCGATCATGCAGGCCGCCGGCGCGGGATATCTGAGCTATCTGCTGCACGGTGCGGGACCGCTGGCGCTGCTGTCGCTGGTGCTCGGACCGTTCGTGGTCCGGTTCATCCAGCGCCGCACCGAAGCGATCCCCGCAGAACGCTACGATGCCGCGGAGCTCACCGGTGCCGATGCCGAGACCCCGCCCCGGGCCCGCGCGGCCACGGCCGCCTTCGCGGTGGTGCTGCTGGCCAGCGTGGTCTATGCGACCTGGCAGGGTGCGGGGACCTCTTTCCCGTTGATCGCGCTGCCGGCGATCGGCATCGCCACCGGTCTGGCGGGCCGGCTGCCGGTCACCGAGATCGCCGTGCTCATCTATCGCGGCGCGGCCAAGCTGGTGCCGATCTTCATCCTGTTCTGGCTGCTGGCGGGACTGTTCCTGCTGATCGACCGACTCGCGCCCTTCGAGATGGTGCTGGCGCAATATCAGACCAGCCTGGCCTCCTCCTCGGCGTTCGTGTTCGCGGTGATCGTCGCCCTGCTCGGTTGGGTCGGCGTACCGGGTGCCACGGCCGCCCAGGTCGTCCTGCTGGACAAGGTGTTCGGGCCGCTCGCCGAGGCGATCGGGGTCCCGGTCTCGACCTGGATCGTGGTGCTGCTGTTCGCCTCCAAGACCGACACCTACGGCCCCTTCCCGAACGGCAACATGGTCGGGGTGATGGGGCTCGCGCGCTCGGAGAACCTGAAGAACATGCTGATCACCGGCTGGCTGCTGCTGGTGCCGGCCTGCCTGATGTATGGCGTGATCATGTTCGTCCAGACCCGTTAGGAGACAGGAATGCTGGAACTGGTGATCGACGAGGTGGACCTGCTCGACGGCACGGGTGCACCGCCGCGGCGCGCGGCCGTCGGGATCGGTGACGGGCGGATCGAGACCATCGGCGAGCCGGGCTCGCTGCGCGGCGGGCAGCGCGTCGACGGCACCGGCCAGGTCCTGGCACCGGGGTTCATCGATCTGCACTCGCACGCCGATTTCTCCATCGAGGAAGAACCTGCGGCGATCACCCAGCTGGCACAGGGCGTGACCACCCTGATCACCGGCAACTGCGGCACCTCACCGTTCCCGGTGACCGACCTGGTCGCGCTGCGCGACTCCTCGGCGTTCCTGCGGCCGGAGTTGAGCTGGCAGTGGCGGGATCTGGCCGGGTACGCCGAGGCGATGACGGCCCGCCGGCCGACGGTCAACCTGGGGTTGCAGGTCGGCCACGGCGCGTTGCGGATCGCCGTGCTGGGATACGCCGACCGGCCGGCCACCGCCACCGAGCTGGCACGGATGGGTGACCTGCTGGCTGCGGCCGCGGACCAGGGTGCGGTCGGTTTCTCGACAGGGTTGATCTATGCACCGGGCAGCTATGCCGACGCCGCCGAGGTGCAGGCACTCGCCGCGGTCGCCGCCGAGCACGGGCTGCTGTATTCCACCCACCTGCGCAACGAGACCGACCGGGTGCTGGACGCGGTCGATGAGGCCATCGAGACCGCCCGCCGCAGCGGCGTACGCCTGGAGATCTCCCACATCAAGGCGATGGGGCCGCGCAACCACGGCAAGGTCGCCGGCATCCTGGAACGGATCGACGCCGCGCGCGCCGAGGGCATCGACGTCGCCGCGGATGTCTACCCCTACACGGCTTCCTCGACCACGCTGACCTCCCGACTGCCCGATTGGGCCCTGGCCGGCGGGGTACGGGCACTGCTGGAGCGGCTCGCCGACGAGCACGAGTCGGCCCGGATCGAGCAGGCGCTGGCGGAGCGGTTCGACGGCGAGATCGATCCGGGCGGGATCGTGCTCGCCAACCTGCCCGCCGGGGCGTACAGCGACCAGCTCGGCCGCTCGCTGGTCGAGATCGCCGAGCGCACCGGGCGGGACCCGGGCGCCGTGGCCCTCGACGTGCTGCGCGAGCACCGGGGCACGGTGGCGATCGTGAACCACGCGATGGCGGCAGCCGATCTCGAGTCGGCGCTGCGGCACCCGTGGGTCTCGGTCGCCTCCGACGGCTGGGTGCTCTCCGCCGCCGGTGACGGGCGGCCGCACCCGCGCAGCTTCGGCACCTTCGCCCGGGTGCTCGGACATTTCGTGCGGGAGCAGGGATTGCTGCCTCTGGCCGAGGCGGTACGCCGGATGACCGGTCTGCCGGCGTCCCGGCTCGGGCTCACCGATCGCGGTGTGGTGGCCGTGGGTGCGGTCGCCGATCTGGTGCTCCTCGATCCGGCACGGATCACCGACCGTTCCACCTTCGACGACCCGTGGCAGCTCGCCGACGGTGTCGGTCAGGTCTGGCTGGCCGGTCGGCCGGCACTGGGTGAGCAGCCGGAATCCCTGCGTGGGCAGGGAATCGTGCTGAACCGCTGATCGGCGGCCGGGCTGCTGCTACTGCTTCTTCTTGTTGCGGACCAGGCCCAGCGGGCAGAGGCCGTGCGCCATGATCGCGCGGATGGTGGCACCGGGCGAGAGACCGGGGAAGGCGAAACCGTGCACGCCGAGGATCAGCAGGTCGAGATCACCGGAGCGGCGGGTGAGTTCGTTGACCGGGTGGGCGTTGACGATCTCGATCTCGGCGACGACATCGGGGAACTCCGCGCGCAGCGGTTCGACCAGCTGGCCGATCCCCTGCTGGGCGTTCTGCAGCGCGGATTCCCGACGGGCGTCCACATCCTGCCGGTCGGCGAAGAATCCGGTGGGCAGTTCGAAGGCGTGGATCACCTGCAGCCGCGCCCCGCGGTGGGATGCCTCGACGAAGGCGAAGCGGAGGGCGTCGGAGCAGCGCTCGGTGCCGTCCAGGCCGACGCCGATCACGCCCAGGTCGCCGGTCTTCGGCTTGTGGGAGGCCGCGGAGACCATGATCACCGGGCAGCTCGCGGAGGCGGCGACCCCGACGGAGGTGGAGCCGACGAAGAGCCGCTCCAGGCCCGACATCGCGCGGCGGCCGACGACCACCAGCGGTGCGTCCTCCGACAGTCGGGTCAGCACCGCGGCCGGATTGCCCATGAAGATGTCGGCCTGCACCCGGTCCTCCGGCATGCCCATCTCGACCGCGTGCCGGCGGGCCCCCTCGGCCGCTTCATGACCGGCGTCCTGCAGCAGGCCGGGATCGTAGACGACTCCCCAGGCGCCGGCGAGCACCGCATCGTCGACCGCGTGCGCCAGCAGCAGATCGGCGCCCTTGCTCAGTGCCGCGCGGACGCCGTATTCGACGGCCCGATTGCCGTCCTCGGAGCCGTCCACCCCGACGACGACGCGTCCCTTGGCCAGTTCATCGGTCATCTCGCACCTCCGGGTCCGCCTCACCGGCGGCAATGTATTCGCTGGTTGCGATTCTAGTCCTCGCGGGCCACGATCCGGCCGCTCATCGAGTCGATCGAGAGGCAGATCACCTGATCGCGGATGCCGTTGGCCCACGGAATCGGCAGTGGGCCGGTGAGCTCGCGCAGATCGACCGGCGCGTCGGTGGTGCCGCGGACCAGGACACTCCAGCCGGTCTGGGTCTGGGTGTCGAAGTCGTCGACCTCGAAGGCGACCGGTCGGCCCTGTTCGAGCTCGGCCAGGATCCCGCCGGCGGCGGTGCGGAAGACGATCCGGTTGGCGTGCAGCGCGTAGCTGACCGGCAGGATCGTCGGTCCCTCACTGGCGGCGAAACCGATCCGCCCGATGGTGTGGGTGCGCAGCAGGTCGCGGCACTCGTCCTCGGCCAGCGCGGAGAAGCGGCCCGCTCCGCCCTCGCTGTGTCCTTCGCCCGCGCTCATGCGCCCTCCTCGAACGTGGTGCGCCCGCGGAGTCGGACCGCGAGCTCGTTGTCGATGCCGTCGGCGACCTCGCTCATGATCCGGACCGCCTGGTGCAGGTGGGCCGGGACGAACGGGTGGGCGAACACCGAGGTGCTCACGAACACCCGATCCCGGATCAGCTGGAACTTCACCAGCCGGACCTCGGTGTTCAGGTCGCTGAGGATCTCTATCGCCCGGGAGCGTCCCTCGACGTCGTGCACGACGGCGGCGAAGACGATGATCTCGCGGTGATCGGCGGAGGTGCGCAGGAACAGCATGGTCGAGCCGACCCGGATCGCGAAGTCGCCCTCGGCGTCGCGCAGCGGCTGGTGGCCGAACATCTCGGCCAGCTCGACCTCGATCATGTCGTCGAGGTGTTCGTGGCTGACCGGGATCGTCGCCACCACGTCCTCGGGGTCGAACTCCGAATAGCCCTCCAGCGGTTCGGGCCGGGGCTGCAGGATCTCGGCGAGCTGGTCCGGCGCCAGGAACACCGGGTGCTGGATGCCGTAGACATCGCGCAGCGCGCCGACGGCGAGCTGGGCGAGCCGGTCGGAGTCCTCCTGCGGCACCTCGACCCAGAAGTTCCCGGTCGGCCGCTCCCCCTCGCTGGTCGGCGCCTGCCAGCCGAGTCGTTCCATCTGCTCGAGCTGCTCGGGGATCAGCTGGTAGTGCTCCCCGAGCACGCTGTTGCTGGCCGCCTCGGCGCGGACCACGTCACGAGTCAGCGAGTGGAAACGCACGAACGGCACCGTCTCGGAGTCGCTGGCGACCGACCCGATCGTCAGGTCGGAGGTGTCGTCCATCACCGACACCACCTCGGCGAGTCGCTCGCCGAAGTTGTGCCACGCCTCGGCCGTGCTCCGGTCGAGATCGAAGTCGTCGTAGTCGGGCACGTCGTCAGATTCCTCCGCACTGGATGCGGCCACGGGCAGCGGCCTGTGACGAACCTAGCGCCGGGGCCCGATGGTGTCCAAGGTGGCCCCGGCAGGCGGAACGGGTGCCCCGGTCACTGCTGCGCACCGGCCAGTGCGTTGACCACCCGGGAGGGACTGGGCCGCCCCAGCCGGCCGGCCAGCCAGGTGCTGGTCCCGACCAGCGACTGCAGGTCGACACCGGTCTCGATCCCGAGGCCGTGCAGCAGCCAGAGCAGATCCTCGGTGGCCAGGTTGCCGGTCGCGGACCGGGCGTAGGGGCAGCCGCCGAGGCCGCCGGCGGAGGAGTCGAACTCGCTGACCTGGCACTCCAGTCCGGCGTACACATTGGCCAGCGCCTGCCCGTAGGTGTCGTGGAAGTGCAGCGCCAGCCGGTCCACCCCGATACCGGCGTCGGCATGGGTGGCGAGCAGGTCGCGTACGCCGCCAGCGGTCGCGACGCCGATGGTGTCGCCCAGGCTGACCCGGTCGCAGCCGAACTCGAGCAGCCGGCCGGTCACCCCGGCCACCTGCTCGGCCGGTACCGGGCCCTCCCACGGGTCGCCCCAGCACATCGAGACATAACCGCGGACCCGTACGCCCGTCGCGCGGGCCTCGGTGACCACCGGCTCGGCCAGCGCCAGGGCGCCCTCGACGGTGTTGTTCAGGTTGGCCTTCGCGAAGCTCTCGGTCGCCGAGACGAAGACCGCGATGTCCCGGGCACCGGCGGCCAGGGCCCGCTCCAGGCCGCGCTGGTTCGGTACCAGCACGGGCAGGCGGACGCCTTCGGGGCGCGGAATGGCGGCCATCACCTCGGCGGCGTCGGCCAGCTGCGGTACCCACTTGGGCGAGACGAAACTGGTCGCCTCCACGTGGGTCAGGCCCGCCTCGATCAACCGGGTGACCAGTTCGACCTTCACCTCGGTCGGCACGGTCTGCTTCTCGGCCTGGAGCCCGTCGCGCGCCCCCACCTCGAAGACCGTCACCTGCTCGGGCAGGTCGATCGCGGGCCGGCGTACCTCGGGAAACGGCTGCATGGGCCAAGCATAGGCAGCGATCCCGGCGCGGTTCGGCGTGCGTTGGCCTTGCTTCCTTGGGACACTGGAGCGAAGTTCCAGGCGAAAGGAAGTCCATGAGCCAGCCGAACCCGCCCGCCGGCGGTCCGGGACCACAGGGCCCGCAGGGACCCCATGGGCCGAATCAGGGGCCGTGGGGAGGTCCTCAGGGACCCGGACCGCAGGGCCCGCCCGGGGCGTACGGTCCCGGTCCGCAGCAGGGCGCGAACCCGCAGTGGCGACCGGATGGCACGTTCGGGCAGCCCAGCCAGCCCCTCACCGGTGGCGCCGGTGGCGGCTGGCGGGGGCCGCAGCAGCCGCCGGAACAGATGAATCCGCAGCAGCCGCCGAAGCAGCCGAAACAGCCGACCGATCCGAAGCGGAAGAAGATCCTGATCGGCGCCGGGGCGGCGGTGCTCGCGCTGATCCTGATCATCGGCGGTGTGGTGCTGTGGAACGACTACCAGACCAAGCAGGAGCAGGCGCGCGCCGCCGAGGCGGCCAGGGTCGCCGAGGAGAACCGGCGCAACGAGGAGAAGAAGCAGTCCGAGGCGGCGACCGGGGCGGTGCAGACCTTCCTGCAGGCGCTCGCTGACTCGGATGCGGAGAAGGCACTCGGGTACGCCAAGGAGAAGCCGACCGAGAACGCGCAGCTGCTCACCCGGGATGTGCTGATCGAGGCCAACAAGCGCGCCGCGTTGAAGGTGGGCAAGCTCGAACCGGCACGGGTCACCGAGAACTCCCAGGGCGAGTGGGACACCGGCAAGGTGCCGGCGACCGTCACCGTCGGCGACAAGGAGCAGACCGTCGAGTTCGCGGTCAGCCGGGTCGGTGCGGACTGGAAGCTGGACAAGCCGACGGCGAAGATCGATCTGGGGCTGGACGGCCCGGAGCGGTTGGTCAACGGGGCGAAGGTGCCGCCGGGCAGTTATGAGATGTTCCCCGGCAGCTACTCGGTCACCTCGACCAACCCGCTGATCTCCTTCACCAGCACCGAATTCGCGTTCACCGACCCCGCCAACCCGGGGGTCTCCTGGGAGGCCGATGCGGTGCTGAGCGAGGAGGGTACGAAACAGGCCTCCGCCGCGACCCGGGCCGCGATCGACGCCTGCATGGGCAAGCGGGAGCTGAACCCGCCGGACTGCCCGTTCATCGGTGGCCGGGTCGAGTCGAACGTGCAGCTGGACAACAGCACGATCCGGTGGAATCTGAAGAACGACCCGATGGCGGGGGTGAACTGGCGCTTCAGCGACTCGACGATGACCGCGACGACCTCCGTTCCGGTCGCCTCCGAGCTGCAGGCCTCGGCGACCGTCAGCGGCCGCCGCGGCAACATCATCCCCGAGACCCGCACCCGGACCGCCTATGTGACCGTCAAGCTCGCCGACGGCAAACCGGCCGTCGTCTTCAGCTGACCCGCACTCGCCCGGAACTGTCGTGCTTCGGCTGTCCGATGGCGTCCGGATCGCGGTGCGCAGCGCGGACTCCTCGGCACCCGGAACGCCGGTGGTGCTGATCCACGGCGGACCGGGACTCTGGGACTACCTGGGGCCGCTCGGCGAGATGATCGAAGGCCGGCCGGTGCACCGCTACGACCAGCGTGGCTGTGGCGCCTCCGACGCATCGGAGGAGCAGACTCTGGATCGGGCACTGGCCGACCTCGACGAGTTGCGAGCCGGGCTGGGGATCGAACGGTGGACCGTGCTGGGACACTCCTACGGCGCGGCGCTGGCCCTGTTGTACGCGGCGCGGTATCCGCAGCGGGCGGCCGGGATGATCCACCTCAGCGGGGTGGGTATCGGTGATTGGCGTACGCCGTTGCGCACCGAACTGGCGCGTCTCCGATCGGCCGCACAGACGGCGAGGCTTCGCGAGCTGGACGCACTCCCCCGCCGGGATCCGCATCAGGAAAGGGAATTCCGGATCCTGAGCTGGTTCACCGACTACGCGGATCCGGAAGTCGGGGCACGCGAGGCCGCGAGGATGGCGGATCATGATGGCCCGATCAACTTCGGGGCCTACCGCGCGCTGATGTCCGAGCTCGATGCGCTCGGTGACACGGGCATGATCGGGGCCGCGCGCCAGGTCACCTGCCCCGCCCTGTTCCTCCACGGCGCGGCCGATCCGCGGCCCTGGTCATGCGCCCACGCACTGGCCGGTCACGTCCAGGACGCCGAGTGGGTGCTGCTGCCGGGGGCCGGGCATCTGCCGTGGATCGAACGGCCGGGCCCGGTACGCGAGCTGCTGCACCGATTCCTCACCGCCTCGGGCTGACCGGCCAGGACTGCGCACCGGGCACCCGGGAGTGACACCGGGCACCCGATGCGGTCACGCACTCCTGGGTGCCCGGTGGCGGTTCCGGGTGCCCGGTGGGGCAGCCCGATGCACCGGTACCGCTCATCTCGACACGCGCGGCACTGCTCCGCTGCGCTGCGCATGCCGCGCTACTCGATGAGCGTGGCCCGACCCACGACTCAGCTGCAGCCGCTGGTGGAACCGCAGCCCTCGCACACGTAGCACGAACCCGAGGGGCGCATCTTCGTGCCGCAGGTGAAGCAGAGCGGCGCGTCGACCGTGTTGCCGGTGATCGATTCCAGCAGCTCCGCCGAGGTGTGCGCCTCCCGCGGGGCCGGGCGGACCGAGGCCGAGGTGGTCGGATCGACCGCCGCCTTCGGGCTCTGGGTCTTCACCGGCGCGGCCGCCTCGACCGTGCCCTCGTCCTCGACGGCCGGCTCCGACTCACCCGCACCGGACTCGGACTGCTCCTCCAGGTAGGAACCCGTCTCGACGTAGCGGGCCCGCTCCCGGGCGGTGTAGATGCCCAGCTCGGCGCGCTCGTCGAAGCTCAGGTAGTCCAGCGCCAACCGGCGGAAGACGTAGTCGATGATCGACTGCGCCATCCGGATGTCCGGGTCGTCGGTCATCCCGGCCGGCTCGAACTTCATGTTGGTGAACTTCTGCACATAGGTCTCCAGCGGGACGCCGTACTGCAGCGCGATGGAGATCGCGATCGAGAAGGCGTCCATCACCCCGGCCAGCGTGGAGCCCTGCTTGCCGAGCTTGAGGAAGACCTCGCCCAGGCCGTCGTCGGGGTAGGAACCGGAGGTCAGGTAACCCTCGGCGCCACCGACCGAGAACGAGGTGGTCGAGGACGGGCGCTTCTTCGGCAGCCGCTTGCGGCGCGGCTTGTACTCCACCACCGGCGCCGGCGCCTCGGACTTCTTCTCCTCGGGCTTCTTCTTGCCGTCGGAGAGCGGCTGACCGACCTTGCAGTTGTCGCGGTAGACCGCGAGTGCCTTGAGGCCGAGCTTCCAGCCCTGCCGGTAGACCTCGCCGATCTCCTCCACGGTGGCGGTCTCGGGCAGGTTGACGGTCTTGGAGATCGCACCGGACAGGAACGGCTGCACCGCGGCCATCATCCGCACGTGGCCCATCGGGCGGATCGCCCGCTGCCCCATCGCGCAGTCGAAGACCTCGTAGTGCTCGGTCTTCAGGCCCGGGGCGTCGATCACATGACCGTGCTCGGCGATATATTCGACGATCGCCTCGGCGGTCTCGTCGGCGTACCCGAGCCGACGCAGCGCCCGCGGAATGGTCTGGTTGACGATCTGCATCGACCCGCCGCCGACCAGCTTCTTGAACTTGACCAGCGAGAAGTCCGGCTCCACCCCGGTGGTGTCGCAGTCCATCATGAAACCGATGGTGCCGGTCGGCGCGAGCACCGAGGCCTGGGCGTTGCGGAAACCGTTGTCGGCGCCCAGCTTCACCACCTGGTCCCATTCGCGGGTGGCGAGCCGGTGCACGTCACCGTCGATCGCGGACAGGGTGCGCAGCGAATCGTTGGCGGCCTGGTGCTTGCGCATCACCCGCTGGTGCGCGTCGGCGTTGCGGGCATAGCCCTGGTAGGGGCCGACGACCGCGGCCAGTTCGGCGGAGCGGCGGTAGGAGGTGCCGGTCATCAGCGAGGTGATCGCGGCCGCGAAGGCCCGCCCGCCCTCGGAGTCGTAACCGTGACCGGTCGCCATCAGCAACGCACCCAGGTTGGCGTACCCGATGCCGAGCTGACGGTAGTTGCGGGTGGTCTCGCCGATCGATTCGGTCGGGAAGTCGGCGAAGCAGATCGAGATGTCCATCGCGGTGATGATCAGCTCGACCGACTTGGCGAACTTCTCCGCGTCGAAGGTGTCGTCGGCGGAGAGGAACTTGAGCAGGTTGAGGCTGGCCAGGTTGCAGGAGGAGTTGTCCAGCGACATGTATTCCGAGCAGGGGTTGGACGCGGTGATCCGGCCGGTCTCGGGGTTGGTGTGCCAGTCGTTGATGGTGTCGTCGTACTGGATGCCGGGATCGGCGCATTCCCAGGCGGCCTTGGCCATCTTGTCGAACAGCTCGCGGGCATCGACGGTCTCGACGACCGAGCCGTCGGTCCGCGAACGCAGCGCGAACTCGGCCCCGTCCTCGACGGCGGTCATGAACTCATCGGAGACCCGCACCGAGTTGTTGGCGTTCTGGTACTGCACGGAGGTGATGTCCTTGCCGCCCAGGTCCATGTCGAAGCCGGCATCGCGCAGCGCGCGGATCTTGTCCTCCTCGCGCGCCTTGGTCTCGACGAACTCCTCGATGTCGGGGTGGTCGACGTCGAGCACCACCATCTTCGCCGCGCGGCGGGTGGCACCGCCGGACTTGATGGTGCCGGCCGAGGCGTCCGCGCCGCGCATGAACGAGACCGGCCCCGAGGCGGTGCCCCCGGAGGACAGCAGCTCCTTCGACGACCGGATCCGGGAGAGGTTCAGCCCGGCGCCCGAACCGCCCTTGAAGATGAACCCCTCCTCCTTGTACCAGTTCAGGATCGAGTCCATCGAGTCGTCGACCGAGAGGATGAAGCAGGCCGAGACCTGCTGCGGGGACTTCGTGCCGACGTTGAACCAGACCGGGGAGTTGAAGCTGAACACCTGGTGCAGCAGCATCCAGATCAGCTCGTGTTCGAAGATCTCCGCGTCCTGCTCGGTGGCGAAGTATCCGTGTTCCTCACCCGCGGCGCGGTAGGTCCGCACCACCCGGTCGATGAGCTGCTTGAGCCCCTGCTCGCGGGCCTCGGTGCCGAGCGCGCCGCGGAAGTACTTGGTGGTGACGATCGTCGAGGCGTTCATCGACCAGAAGTCGGGGAACTCGACCCCGCGCTGCTCGAAGACGCTCTCCCCGGTCTTCCAGTTGGTCTGGACGATGTCCCGACGCTCCCAGGTCACCTGGTCGTAGGGGTGCACGCCCTCGGTGGTGTGCACCCGCTCGATGGTCAGCCCACGGGGTGCGGACTCGCTGCTCCGGGATGAGGATCGGGTGGTCTCGGTCATCGTGAACCTCTCGGGATCGGCATGGTCACTGCTGAAGATGCTGAATGGTGTGGTGGCCCGGGCCCGGGCCCGGGCCGGCAGACCTCACTGGGTCTGATCGGTGAGCGCGCGTTCGGTGCGCAACCGCGCGATCTCGGCCTCGAAGTCGTCCACCGAGGCGTACTGGTTGTAGACCGAGGCGAAGCGCAGGTACGCCACCTGGTCCAGCGCGCGGAGCGGGCCGAGGATCGCCACGCCGACCTCATCGGCCGGCACCTCCGGCTGCCCGGACGCGCGCAGCGCCTCCTCGACCGCCTGGCCGAGCCGGGCCAGCTGCTCGTCGGTCACCGGCCGGCCCTTGCATGCCTTCCGGACCCCCTTGATCACCTTGTCGCGGCTGAACGGCTCGATCACCCCCGAGCGCTTGACCACCACGATCTGCATCTGCTCGATGGTGGTGAACCGGCGCTCACAGGCCGGGCACTGCCGCCGGCGGCGAATGCTCGCACCGTCATCGGCGGCCCGCGAATCGAGCACCCGGGAGTCGGTGTGCTTGCAGTAGGGGCAGTGCACCCGACCCACCTCCGCTCGCTCGCCGACCGGCCCCTGCTGGGGATGACCCTGTGGGTGCCGGTGTGGACATCCTGTGGAAAAGAACCACAACCTGTGGATGAACCACAAGCCTGTAACTACTAGATATGGGAATCCTACGTCGCATCCGGCAGCGGAGCAAGACGTCGCGAACCGGCGTTTCGCGGCCCTCAGATCAGGTTGCGGGCCAGCATCCAGACCAGCGCCGGCAGCAGGATCAGCAGCAGCGCCCGCAGCGGCGCCCCGCGCTCCAGCCAACGACCCAGCGAGGTCGGCAAACCGGCCGACCGACGGGCCAGCAGGCGGACACCGGACCAGGCCCAGACAGCCAGCAACAGCCCACCCAGCACCAGGACGAAGGGATTGGCCACCCAGGCCGCGGCGGGATCGCCCCGGAGCAGGGCCGCGCCCATCCGGGAGGCACCGCAGAGCGGGCACTGCCAACCGGTGGCGAGCAGCACCGGACACGGTATCCCCCGGCCGGTCAGCGCGTAGACCCCGCCGGCGAGTGCGCAGCTGGCCCCGAGCAGGGTGAGCCAGCCGAAGCGCCGCACCGCGGTGCCGCGGGTGTGCCCTGCGGTCGGTGCGACGGGATGCATGCCCCCATTGTCGCCGGTCGCGGTCCATGCCGACCTCAGCGGAGCGGGGCGCCACCGGTGGCGGCCGCGGGCGGGGCCTGGGTCAGTGCGACAGCGGCCTGCGGGGCCGGCGGCTCGGCGGTGACGCGGGCGGCGGTCACCCCGATGCACAGCATCGCGGCCAGCCCGAGCAGGGCACCGAGGGCGAGCACCACGGCGATCCCCCGGTCGGTCAGCCGGATCTCACCACCGGCGGGGCGCACGGGACTGCGCCGGGCGGCGGGCTGGACGACCGGGCGCTGCACCCGGCATCCGGCGGACACGCCGCGGGTCTCGAAACCGCGATCGCGATCGGCACGCTGCACCCGCGGACCGCGCGCGGGGCGCTGCCCCTCGGGGCGCCGGGTGCTCGGCCGCCGGCCGCCGGGGGTGACGGAGTGGCGCGGGGCCGGGCGGGCGATCGTGCTGCTGACCTGCTGGGCCATGGTTGCCTCCTCGGGAAGTGGTCGAACAGGTGTTCGACACGGACCATTGTTACCTCGGAACCGATTCGCACACAAACCCGAATCGTGGACTCGTGTTCGAATCGTGATCTTGCAGAGATCACTCAAACAGAGGCCACTGACAGTCCGTCCGACGCGCTTCCAGGCCGGCGCGACACGCTCGAACAGTTGTTTGATTCGATGTTCGATTCGTCCTACCCTGATGCCATGGCTGACAGCAAAGACCCGAAGACCACCAAGTCCACCACCGACTCCGCCACGCCCAGCGCCGCATCCGCTCCGCGCCGCCGCGGCCGGCCGCGCAATGAGGACGTCGCCGCCGAGATGGATCGCACCAGCGGCACCGTGACCCCGCTGCCGGACGGCCCGGCCGATGCGCACGGGCTGACCCCGCGGCAGCGCCGGGTGCTCGAGGTGATCAAGCACGCGGTCGACCACCGAGGCTACCCGCCCAGCATCCGCGAGGTCGGTGAGTCGGTCGGGCTGGCGAGCCCGTCCTCGGTGGCCCATCAGATGCGCACCCTGGAGGCCAAGGGCTTCCTGCGCCGGGATCCGAACCGGCCGCGTGCCCTGGAGGTGCTGCTGCCCGCCGACATGCAGCCGATGGACCCGGGTTACGACGAGACCGGGATCCGGGACAGCTACCCCGACGCCGTCCGGGTGCCGGTGGTCGGCCGGATCGCCGCCGGCGGCCCGATTCTCGCCGAGGAACGCGTCGAGGACGTCTTCCCGCTGCCCAAACAGCTCGTCGGTGAAGGCACCCTGTTCCTGCTCGAGGTGAGCGGTGACTCGATGATCGACGCCGCGATCTGCAACGGCGACTGGGTCGTGGTGCGTCAGCAGCCGACCGCGGTCAACGGGGACATCGTGGCCGCCATGCTGGACAACGAGGCCACCGTGAAGACGTTCTCCAAGACCAGGGGCAAGGTGTGGCTGCTGCCGCACAACGAGGCGTACGACCCGATCGACGGCAGCGACGCGACCATCCTCGGCAAGGTGGTGGCGGTGCTGCGCCGCGTCTGAACCACGCAGATACGCCGCAGCGGCCGGTCCGGGATGTCAGCCTCCCGGGCCGGCCGCGCTGCGTTCCCCGGCGCCCGCTCAGTCGTCCTCGGCCAACCGGCGCAGCGCCTGCACGGCCACCTCACGGTCGGTGGTCATCCACATCGGCGGCATCCCGGCGCGCAGATACGACCCGTACCGCGCGGTGACCAGGCGCGGATCGAGCACCGCGACCACCCCCCGATCGCTCTGCCGGCGGATCAACCGGCCGGCGCCCTGGGCGAGCAGCAGCGCCGCATGCCCCGCCGCCACCGTCATGAACCCATTGCCCCCGGCCTCGGCGACCGCCCGCTGCCGTGCCTGCATCAGCGGGTCGTCGGGCCGCGGGAACGGGATCTTGTCGATGATCACCAACCGGCAGGTGTCACCGGGCACGTCGATCCCCTGCCACAGCGAGACGGTGCCGAACAGGCTGGTCTCCGGTTCGTCGGCGAAACGGCGGGTCAGCTCGGAGAGCTGCGCATCCCCCTGGCACAGGATCGTGTGCTTGGGCAGCTGTTTGCGGACGTACGCCGCAGCGGCCTCGGCGGCGCGTTGGGAGGCGAACAGACCGAGCGTACGCCCACCCGCGGCCCAGACCAGTTCGGCGACCTCGGTCAGCACCTGGGGTGCGATCCCGTCCCGACCGGGTTTCGGCAGATCCTTGCCCACATGGAGAATCCCCTGCCTGGCATAGGAGAACGGGGACCCGACGTCGATACCGCGCCAGGTCATCGGACCGGCCTTGCGCCGCCCGCCGCCGGCCTCCGATCCGTCACCGAAATCGGCGACGGTGTCACTCTCCAGCTCCTCGGGGTCGTCGGCCTGCTCGACCGCGTCCACCTCGTCCGGCCCGGTGAGTTTCGGCGCGGCCTCCGGGCGGTCCCGGCGCTCGTCGCGCCGCAGGCCGACGCTGCCGGCGACCTGTTCGAACTCGCCACCGAGCTTGAGGGTCGCCGAGGTGAGCACCGTGGTCACCTGGCCGAGCACCCGCTCACGCATCAGCGCGGCCACGCTCAGCGGGGAGACCCGGGCCTCGCGGCCGAAGCGTTCCCGGTCGGCCACATAGACGACGTCGTGGTCGGCCAGCGCGGCCATCCGCTCGGCGACGTCGAAGACCTCCTTGACCGCTGCGGCGGCCTGCCGCTGCTCGTTGTCGGCGTCCTTGCCGGTCAACGCGCTGACCACCCGGCGGGTGACGTCGCGGACCGCTTCGAAGGCGCGCACCACCGGGGCGTCGGTGCCCGGCACCTGCTCCAGCGGCGCCGCCTCCAGCCCCTCGCGGAGCACATCGGCCGATTCCAGGAATTCCAGTCCCAGTTCGTCATCCAGCCAACCGAGGGCGCGGCGGCCGACGCGTTCGATCTGCTGCGGGCTGAGCTCGGCGGAGGCGGCACCGGTCACCCGGGAGACCAGCTCGTGGGCCTCGTCGATGATCACGTGGTCGTGCTCGGGCAGCGCCGTGCCGCCATGCATCGCGTCGATCGCCAGCAACGCATGGTTGGTCACCACCAGATCGGCCGAGCGGGCCTGCTCCCGGGACTTCTCCACGAAACACTCGGTGCCGTAGGGGCAGCGCTGCGCGCCGACGCATTCACGGACCGGTACCGACACCTGCGCCCAGGCCCTGGTGGTGTGGGTAGGCGCGTCGTCACGGTCAGCCAGGCCACCGTCGCTGGCCTGCTGCTCGGCCCACTCGCGCAGTGCGACCACCTCGGCACCGACCACCGAGTCGGTGCTCGGCGCGCTGGCCCGCAGCGCCTCGACGACCTCGCTGGAGCCGAGCAGGGTGTCCTGGTCCTCGACGGCCTGGTCGCGGATCCGCAGCAGACAGGCGTAATTGCTGCGTCCCTTGAGGATCGCGGCGCGGGGCCGCTTGCCGATCGCCTGCTCGCAGGCGTCCAGGGCGCGTGGGATGTCGCTGTTGGCGAGCTGGGCCTGCAGCGCCAGGGTCGCGGTCGCGATCACGATCCGCTCCCGGCCGCGGGCCAGTCGGGTCAGCGCCGGGGCGAGATAACCGAGGGACTTGCCGGTGCCGGTACCGGCCTGGACGAGCAGGTGCTGCCCGGTCTCGAAGGCCTCGGCGACCGCCTCGGCCATCTGCTGCTGGCCCTCCCGCGGGCTCCCGCCGAGCGCCTCGACGGCGGCATCCAGCACCTGCTGCGGGTCCGGCCGGGAGGTTGCTGCGGGGCGAGCGGCGTGCGAGGTCACCGAAGCAATCTAGTCGCCGGAGGCCACCGATTCGAGGCGCCGGGCGGGGTTGTGCACAGGCGATTCCAGACGGTCCCGTTGATGAGGACGAGGTCGCGGCACTGATGACCCGCTTGTCATCGTGATCGCGCGGCCACACTCGATCCTGCTCGACGCCGAAGCGGTATCCGCTCTGGCCCGGAACGAACGCACCATGAAGCGTTGACCTGATCAGCGCCGGAGCTCGGCCGCGATCAGGTGGTGAAGGCCTCGACCTCGATGAGCACCGAACTGTCGGGGCGGGTGACCCGGGTGTAGGTGCGGATCGGTGGTTGCTGCGGGTCGTTCGCGCTGGCACAGCGGCGGTCGGTGCCCTCGCCGGTCAGCTCGGTGCAGTCGGTGGTACCGGCCGGTGGGTACGCCGCCAGCGACTGCTCCCATTCGGCGACCCGATCCGCCGGAACACTGAACCGTGCCCGCACGCGCCAGTCCTGGAAGGATTCGTACTGCGACTCGTGCACCGTCGTGCCGGCCGGCAGCCGCATCTGCGTCAGCCGTGCGATCACCTCCGGGTGGACGCGCTCGCACTTCATCCCGAGCGTGGTGGTGCACCGCTCGCCGTAGTCGGTGCGGTGCGGGATGAACTGCCAGCCGATCACCGCGGCCACGCCGAGCACCAGCACCAGCGCCAGGCCACCGCAGCCGACCAGCGTCCAGCCCCACCAGGGCAGTCGTCGCTTCACCGGACAAGGATCGCCCGCCGACGGGCCACTGGCCGCGCTGCGGCGTACGACCACGGTCTGTGATCAGTCGACGAGCGCCTCGAGCAGCCAGATGATGAAGAATCCGGCGAACAGCATCGCCGACATCCAGGCCTTCTCCTCGACCTCGTGGGCCTCGACGATCAGCTCCTCGATGGCCAGGAAGAGCAATGCCGCGGCGCCGAAGGCGAGGAAGGCGACCTGCACGGTGGCCGGTGCGCCACCCAGCAGCAGTACGCCGCCGAGGGCACCGACGCCGACCAGCAGGGCCAGCACCACGCCGACCCAGATCACGGTGCGGCGCCCGAAGCCCTCGCCGAGCAGCTCGAGCGCGGCCGACACCCCGAGGAAGAGCACCTCGATGGTCAGCGCGATCGTGATGATCAGGCCGGTCGCCGAGCCCAGCGTGACGCCCAGCCCGACCAGCATGCCGTCGATGACCAGGTCGATGCCGATCGCGATGAGCATGCCCATCGGCAGGCTGCGCGGACCCTCGGCCGTGCCGGCCGCACCGGTCGCACTGGCCGCCCGCGCCTTCTCGGCGGCCGAGCGGCGCCGTTCCCAGGCACCCAGGACGAGCATCACCGCGACACCGAGCGCGAACCCGACCGCGGTCCAGACCAGTTTGTGATCCTCCCGCTCCTTCAGGTCCGGGAGCACCTCACCGGCCAGCGCGGCGATCACCACCCCGGCCGCGAAATGTTGGATGGCGGCCACGGTCCGGGTGCCGGGTGGGCGCCAGACAGCGACGAGTGTGCCGACGATGGTCGCCAGGACCGGGAAGATCGTCAGCCGGGCGGCCTGGACCAACAAGGTGCTCTGCACCGGGCCAATCTAAGCCCTGCCACCGCAGCCGCGGCAGGTGGTCCGCTCAGCGGGTCGCGTCGTTCTCCACGTCGGCGTACGGCTCGAACTCCGCGGCCAGCTCGGGATGCACCCGGGCCACGATCCGGGTGCCGGTGGCGGTGTGCTCGGTGGTCAGGAACTCACCGCTGCGGTGCACCTGATCCAGCAGATCCCCACGCTCATAGGGAACCAGCGCGCGGACCTCGACCTCGGGCCGCGGCAACCGGGAGTCGATGACCTCCTTGAGCCGGTCGATGCCGGCACCGGTCCGCGCGGACACCACGATCGCGTCGGGGGCATGGGTACGCAGCAGCTGCAGATTCTCCGGCGAGGCCAGATCGGCCTTGTTGATCACCAGTTGCTCGGCCCGGTCCCCGGCGCCGATGTCGTTGAGCACCGTCCGGACCGCGGCGATCTGGCCGAGCGGGTCCGGATCGGAGCCGTCGACCACATGGACCAGCAGGTCCGCGGCGACCGATTCCTCCAGCGTGGAAGCGAATGCTTCGACCAGGTCGTGGGGCAGATGGCGGACGAAGCCGACGGTGTCGGTGAGCGTGTAGACGCGGCCGTCGGGGGTCTGGGAGCGCCGGGTGGTCGGGTCCAGGGTCGCGAAGAGCGCGTTCTCGACCAGCACCCCGGCTCCGGTGAGCCGGTTCAGCAGGGAGGATTTGCCGGCGTTGGTGTAGCCGACGATCGCGATCGACGGGACCCGGTGCCGCTGCCGTTCGGCGCGCTTGGCCTCACGGGTGGAGTCCATCTCGCGGAGCCTGGTGCGCAGTTGCGAGATCCGGTGATGGATCCGGCGCCGGTCGGTCTCCAGCTTGGTCTCACCGGGGCCACGGCCACCGATACCGGCACCGGCCGCGGCGCGGCCACCCGCCTGCCGGGACAGGTTGCCGCCCCAGCCGCGGAGCCGCTGCTTCAGATAGTTGAGCTGGGCCAGTTCGACCTGCGCCTTGCCCTCCACCGACTTCGCGTGCTGGGCGAAGATGTCGAGGATCAGCGCGGTCCGGTCGACGACCTTGACCTTGACCCGGTCCTCCAGGTTGCGCAACTGGGCGGGGGCGAGTTCGCCGTCGCAGATCACGGTGTCGGCGCCGGTGGCGACGACCACCTCCCGCAGCTCGTCGACCTTGCCCGAGCCGATGTAGGTCGCCGGGTCGGGCTTGCGGCGTCGCTGCACCAGTCCTTCGAGGACCTGGGAGCCGGCGGTCTCGGCGAGCTGTTTCAGCTCGGCGAGCGAGTTGTCGGCGTCGACCTGGGAGCCGGTGGTCCAGACGCTGACCAGCACCACCCGCTCGAGCAGCAGTTTGCGGTACTCGACCTCGGTGATGTCGGACAGCTCGGTGGACATCCCGACCACGCGGCGCAACGAGTTGCGTTCGGCCAGCTCGAGCTGGTCCCCGTCGAAGTCGAGCTCCTCCTCGATCGGGTCGACGGTCTGGTCGTCGACGGTGATCGGATCCTCGGAGTCGTCGAAGTATTCCTGGCGGCGTACTGTCATCGTCCCACCAGTTTCCCACGGCCGGCCAACCGGGGCGAGTGGTTTGTTCCGGGTACGCCTCCGGCCCCGCCCGGATTCAGGCGTCGACGGTCTCGCGGTCGGGCAGCAGCACCTCACCGCGGAACACGATGACCGCAGGACCGGTCAGCCAGGCCACCTCACCGAGCTCCACCTGCACCTGGCCGCCGAGCACGTCGACCTGCCATTCGTCACCGCCGTACCACTGGCTGGCGGCGGCCGCCGTGGCCACCGTTCCGGTGCCGCAGGAGCGGGTCTCACCGACCCCGCGCTCGTGGACCCGCATCGCCACCTCGCGGTCACCGACGCGCTGCACGAACTCGACGTTCACCCCGTCGGGGAAACGCTCCGGATCGAACTGCGGGGCGCGGGAGAGGTCGAGGGAGCGTACGTCGTCGACCTCGACCACAGCATGCGGGTTGCCCACATCGGCCGGCATCGCGGTGAACTCGCGCTCCCCGAGCCGGATCGTGGTCGGCGTCTGGTCGACCGCGACGGCGCCCATGTCGACCCGCACCAGTTCGCGGTCCAGATACGCGGTGCGCAGGCCGGCGCGGGTCCCGATCGGGATCACCGGCTCGTTGGCCAGGCCCTCCTCGTTCAGGTAGCGGGCGAACACCCGCACCCCGTTGCCGCACATCTCGGCGATCGAACCGTCGGCGTTGCGGTAGTCCATGAACCAGATGTCCGGGTCGCCGTCCCATTCGGGGATGTGCTGGGCCTTGATCGCCCGCAACAGGCCGTCGCCGCCGATGCCGCTGCGCCGGTCGCAGAGGAAGCGGACGTCGTCATCGCTGGGATCGAGCATGCCGTGCCGGTCCACCATGATGACGAAATCGTTCTCCGTCCCGTGGCCCTTGGCGATGCTCCAGCTCCGCATGCTCACAGGCTTTCACCCCCTCCAGACGGTGTCCAATCCCGTTCCGGGACAGGCAACACCGGTGGCTCGGCGAGCATTCCGGCCAGTCGTTCGACCAGGTCCGGGGCGCCGGCGGGCAGCCAGCGGATCCGCTCGTCGCGGCGATACCAGGAGAGCTGTTTGCGGGCGAAGCGACGGGTACCGGTGATGGTGGCCCGCCGGGCCTCGTCCTCGCTGCTCTCCCCCGCCAGGTACGCCAGCACCTGCCGGTAGCCGAGCGCGCGGGAGGCGGTCCGGCCCTGCCGCAGGCCGCGGGCCTCGAGGCGGCGTACCTCCTCGACGAAGCCGTCGGCCCACATCCGCTCGACCCGTTGCGCGATCCGCTCGTCCATGGTGGCCCGATCCAGTTCGAGCCCGACCTGCAGCACGGTCCCGGGCAGGGCGTAGCGCCAGCTCGGCAGCTGGCTGGTGAACTCACCGGTCAGGTCGATCACCTCCAACGCGCGCACGATCCGGCGCCCGTTGCCGGGCAGGATGTCCGCGGCGGCCTGCGGCGCGCGCTCGGCGAGCAGGGCGTGCAGGGCGGGGGCGCCGAGCCGGTCGAGTTCGGCTTCCCAGTACGCCCGGCGCTGCGGATCGGTGCCGGGGAAGCTGAACTCGTCGGTGATCGCGCGGGTGTAGAGGGCCGAGCCACCGGTGACGATGGGCAGCACGCCGCGGGCGTGGCAGTCCGCGATCGCGGCCCGGGCGAGGGTCTGGAACTCCGCGACCGAGGCGGTCTCGGTGATCTCGGCGATGTCGATCAGATGGTGGGGTACGCCGCCGCGTTCGGCCATCGTGGGTTTGGCGGTGCCGATGTCCATCCCCCGATAGACCAGCATCGAGTCGGCGTTGACGACCTCGGCCGGCCGGCCCTGCGCGGCGCTGGACAGGGCGTACGCCACCGCGAGCGCCGACTTGCCGCTGGCGGTCGCGCCGACCAGGACCAGGGTGCGCGGTGCGGGAGTGGACACGCCCTCCAGTCTGCCGCAGACCTTCGTGGTCACTCGGGTGAACCCGGCGGGGCCGGGTCGCTGGTCCAGGCATCGAGCCCGGTGCCGAACACCCCTTCGGTCGCCTCCGGGTCGATCGCGCGCTCGATGGCCAACCCGTTGGAGAGCGCGAGGATGGCGACCGCCAGCCATCGCGCCCGCTCGGCGGGGACTCCCCCCTCGACCAGTAGGGCTTCGATGTCGCCCCGCAGTTCGCCCCGCATCCGCCGCAGTTCGGCGTGCCGCGCGGGGTCCGGGGCGTTGGTCACCGTGGCCCAGAACTGGATCAGTGCCAGGTGCCAGGTCGGATCGTCGACGGTGAAGCGCTCCAGCAACCGGCCCACCTCGGTGCCGGAGAAGGGTGCCGAGGTGTCGCGGATCTCCCGGGCGGCCAGCAGCCGTTCCCGGGTCCGGGCCCGGAGGACCTCGAAGAACAGGTCCTCCTTGCCGCCGAAGCTGGAATAGATCGCCCCCTTGGTGAGGCCACCGGCCGCGGCGATCTGGTCCAGGGTGGCGCCGGTGAAGCCGCTGGTGGAGAAGACCTCGGCGGCGGCGGTGAGCACCTGCTCGCGGGTCTGCTCCCTGGTCGGTCTGCTGGCTGCTGGTTTGCGTCGAGCGGTCACCCGCGTACGATACCGGAAGTATTGAATACCGTCGGTATCGAGAGGAACGATTGTTGATGACTGGACCACGCACCGCCTTCGTCACCGGGGCCGCCGGCTTCCTGGGCCGGCACCTGGTCACCCGACTGCGCGACGAGGGCTGGTCCGTGACCGCCTTCTGCCGGGCCAGCGATCGGGTGGACCTGCTGCCCGCCGGCGTACGCGTCACGATGGGCGACCTGCTCGATCAGGCCTCCATCGACACCGCCCTCACCGGGCTCGACCGCCCGGTGATCTTCCACCTGGCCGGGAACACCACCACCTGGGCCAGACAGCGGGCGGCCCAGTGGCGCGACAACGTCGGCGGCACCGCGACGCTGCTGGAATCCGCCACCCGGGCCGGCGCGCGGCGGTTGGTCTACACCTCCTCGATCAGCAGCTACGGCTGGCAGCCGGGCGTCCGGCTCCGGGAGGACAGCGCCTCGAACGTGCAGTCGAAGGGCGACAATTACGGCCGCTCCAAACGCGCCGCCGAACACCTGGTGCACCGCGCGTCCCGGACGGGGGCACTGTCGACGATCACCCTGAACCCGGTCAACATCCTCGGCCCGGGGGACGCGTCGAACTGGGCCCGCCAACTGATCCTGCCGATCGCCACCGACTCACTGCGGGTGGTCCCACCCGGGCACGCCACCTGGATCGCGGTGCAGGACGTGGTCAGTGCCCACCTGGCCGCCGTCGATGCGCCGCTGACCGGGACGAATGTCATTCTGGGTGGCCCCGAGGCGTCCTTCCTGGAGGTCGTGCAGACGATCGCCACCCTGCTCGGCGAGCCCGTCCCCGCCGCGGCCACCCCCCGCCCGCGGCTCGCGGCGCTGTTCGCGGCATCGGCAGCGAAGGCCGCGCTGACCCGCACCGAGCCGGAGCTGAGCCTGGCCAAGTACCGCCGGGCGACCGGCAATCTGGTCGTCGACGACGCGCTCGCGCGGCGCACGCTCGGGCTGGGGCGTACCTCGGTCGAGGAGATGCTCGCCCAGACGATCGACTGGCTGCGCGAGATCGACCTGCTGCCGGCCCCGGCCGCGGCCCGATGACCGGGACGGACTGGCTGCCGGTCGCCGCGGAACCGGCCCACGGTGAACTCTTCGCCAACCGGTGGTGCCGGGTCTATCAGGTGGATCTGACACCCGGCCAGGTGACCCTGGATCACCTGCATCACCAGGACACGGTCTATCTGATCGTGCGCGGTGGGCGGTTCCGCAGCGACAACCTGTACGCCACCTCCTCCCCCACCCGGCCCGGCGCCTCGACCGGTGCGCTGCGGACCGTCGGCTGGTTGGCGGGCCGGTTGCTGAGCGGGTGGCTCCGGATGCCCGCGGGGACGGTGCTGTGGCAACCCCACCGCGACCATCCGGTGATCCATCGGGTGCGGGTCTCGGCAGCGAACCGGGAGCCGATCCGGATGCTGGGGGTCGAACTGCGCGGTACCGGGCCGGCACCCCGGCTCCGGGACCAGCGCGGGGTCCGCCTGGAGTGCGCGTCCGAGCGCTCGGCGACCTATCGGTTCGACTCTCCGGGCCGGGTACGAGTGCCGGGACACGCGGTGCTGACGGCGATCCGGGGCGAGGTGTCGATGCCGGGTGCCGACCCACTGCGAGATGGCCGGACGATCTGGCTCGATGGCCCGGTGGAGTTGCGTCTGGATCCCGGCACCGTGGCGGTGGCGACCCTGCTCGAGGGTTGAACCGGCGTCGGCGCGCAAACCCACAGAACTGGGGGCGGCCTCCCCCTTTCGTGCGGCGGCTGAGCATTGGTAGAAAGGTCTCGGCGTCGTTGCGGCGGCGCCCACCAAGGGGGTTGACACCCCGATCCCAAACCCAAGGAGGATCCATGGGAATCTTCGACAAGGCCAAGGACTTCGCTTCCAACAACCCCGACAAGGCTGATTCGGCGGTCGACAAGGCCGGCGACATGCTCGATCAGAAGACCGGCGGGAAGTACGCGTCGCAGGTCGACAAGGGCCAGGATTTCGCCCGCGGCCAGTACGGCGGCGGCCAGCAGGGTGAGGCCGCTCCGGGCGCCGCCCCCGAGGACCAGGCCGGTGCGCCCGGTCAGCCCGGCCAGCCCGGTCAGCCCGGTCAGCCCGAACAGCAGCAGGGTGGCTTCGACGCTCCCGGTCAGCCCGAGCAGCAGGGCGGCTTCGATGCCCCGCAGCAGCAGGATCAGCAGCCGGGCTTCGACGCCCCGCAGCAGGACCAGGGCCCCGACGCCCCGCAGGGTGAGGGCGAGCAGCGCCAGTTCTGATCCACCCGGATCCACCGACCGGGCCACGGCACCAGCCGTGGCCCGGTCTTTTTGTGCGCAGTGCACAATCCACCAGGGTCGATCCGCATTCTTCTTCTGACAGTGAAATTACTTCTGCAAAGAGATTCTGCAGGTGCAGAAAATGGGTTTGCACGGAATCTATGTCTGCATTTGCATAATGGTGGGCAGATTTGCTTGGATCGACGGAATGCCGTAGTTTCGACACGGCAGTCCGACCGTCTACCCCCGGGGGAACAGCAACAATGTCGATCTCTGCGCGCACTCCATTGCGCGGCATCCTTTCTCTGCTGGCGGCACTCGGTGTGCTCGCCGGCGTCTTGCTGATGGCTCCACCCACCGCCAATGCGGCAGTCATCCCGAATGCGATCACCGGTGTCACCATCACCCGCTCCGATGGCGCCGACGGCCCGCTGCGGCAGTACAACCGGCTCCGCGTGGATGCCACCTGGGCGGTCCCGGACACCGCGCAACCGGGTGACACGTTCAGCCTGACCATCCCCGAGGGTGGACCCGACATCAAGGCGTACACCAGCACCTTCGACATGCGCGATCCCGACGGGAACGTCGTCGGCACCTGCACCGCGACCACGAACCAGATCGATTGCACGCTCGGTGATTACGTCGCCACGCATGACAACGTGCAGGGCACCCTGTTTTTCGAGGGGCAGGCGAACCAGGCCTATGACGGTGACAAGGTCACCTGGATTTCCGACGGAAATGAGATCGAAATCACGCTGCCCGGTGGCGGCGGTGTGATCGGCAGTGACCTTCCGCGGCCCACCGAATCCGCGAAATCGGGTTGGGAGGATCTCGAGGGCGGCAAGCTGACCTACCGGATCGTCGCCCCCTCCGACACCCTGAAGAAGGGCTCGACGATCGTCGACGACTACGACGACCGGCTCACCCTGGAGCGCCCGTTCTGGATCGGGTGGGTCCCGGATTCGGCATGGCCGGTGCGCGGTGGCAATCCGGATCTGTCGCAGGCGAAGCCGCTGGTCGAGGGAGTCGACTACACCTTCACCGACACCGGCAAGGCGTTCACCCTGACCTTCTTGAAGGATCCCGAGCCGAACTCGACCTTCGTGATGCAGTACAAGATGCTGACCCCCGAGGACACCAAGGTCGGCGACACCTTCGACAACTCCGCGGTGATCGCCGGCAAGGAGTCCAAGCAGACGGTGAAGATCGCCAGGGCCGGCGGTGACGGTGATGGGGACACCCCGAAGCCGACGCCGACCCCGACCGCGTCCCCGACCGTGAGCCCGACCCCGACGCCCACCCCGTCGCCGACGCCCACCGTGACCCCGACCCCGACGTGTACGCCGAAGCCGACCCCCACGGCTACGCCGACGCCGAGCGGTACCCCCACGCCGACCGGCACTCCGACCCCGACGGGCACTCCGACCCCGACAGGTACGCCGACACCGACAGGTACGCCGACGCCGACCGGGCCCCCGACGCCGGGCCCGACCGTGTGCCCGACCCCGACGGTGAGCCCGAGCCCCACCGTGAGCCCGATGCCCACACCGGGACCGGTCACCACGGCACCGACGACGCCCACCCCGAGTGACAACGGGAAGGAGCGCGTCGGCGGTCTGGCCAATACCGGCGCCAGGGGGTTCTGACACCCACCCCGCAGGCATGCGCCGCCACCGGTCACCGGTGGCGGCGTTGCCGTGTCCGGAACAGGGGGTGCCGAGGGATATGTTTGCCCGACTTGGTAGACATGGATATCCACGACGACGCGGACCCGCGGTCCCAGCAGGAGGTTCGAATGCGCATCCTCGACAAGATCATGCAGTTCATCCGACGCAACCCCGACAAGGTCGACCGGGTCGTCAACAAGGTCGGTGACGCCGTCGATCGCCGGACCGGCGGCAAGTACCGCAACCAGATCAACCGGGGCCGTGACATGGCCCGCAAGACCTATGGCGACCGGGGCCGTCAGGCCCCCGGCACCAACGGCACCCCTGGCGGTCAGTTCCCCGGGACCAACGGCACGGCGGGCGGTCAGTTCCCCGGCACCAACGGCACCCCGGGCCGCCAGGCCCCCGGCGGCACGAGCGGGACGCCCGGCATGGATGAGCCGCCGGCCCCGCGCCGCGAGGCTCCCCGCGACTGACCCCGGTGCGCCTCAGCGGCAACCGGTCTGCGGCGCGGGCCGCACCGTCGGCACACCGATCCCGGGCATCCCGAGGGACACCCCGGCGGCGGTGGGCTGTGCGGTGCGCGCCTGCCAGGCGTCTCCCCCACGGGTTCGGCGCAGCCCGGTGATCCCGGAATCGCTGGTCAGGTGGTGCGGTGCGGCGTGGTCGATCACCGCGGTGGCGACATCGCCCGGCCGCGGCCGCAGCGCCGGATCCTCCGGGACCGCGACGTGCACCAGCCGGTTGTCCCGGGCGCGGCCCGACATCCGCCGGGTCCGGTCGTCCTTGCGGCCCTCGTGGTCGGCGAACATCACCTCGACCGGCTGTCCGACGAGCTTCTTGTTCTCCGCCCAGGCGATCTCATCGACCAGCGGCACCAGCCGCTGGTAGCGCTCGGTGACGACGGCCTTGTCGATCTGGTCGGGCATCGTCGCGGCCGGCGTACCGGGGCGGATCGAATACTGGAAGGTGAACGCCGCCGAGAACCGCGCCCGGCGTACCACCTCCAGCGTCTGCTCGAAATCCTCCTCGGTCTCCCCGGGGAAGCCGACGATGATGTCGGTGGTGATCGCCGCCTCCGGCATCGCCTCGCGGACCCGGTCGAGGATCCCGAGGAACCGCTCGGAACGGTAGGAGCGGCGCATCGCGCGCAGCACCCGGTCCGACCCGGACTGCAGCGGCATGTGCAGCTGCGGCATCACGTTCGGCGTCTCGGCCATCGCGGCGATCACGTCGTCGGTGAACGCGGCCGGATGCGGTGAGGTGAACCGGACCCGCTCGAGGCCGTCGATCTCGCCGCAGGCGCGGAGCAGCTTGCCGAACGCCTGCCGGTCGCCGAACTCGACGCCGTAGGAGTTCACATTCTGGCCGAGCAGGGTGATCTCCTGCACCCCGTCGGCGACCAGGGTCTCGATCTCGCGCAGGATGTCACCGGGGCGGCGGTCGGTCTCCTTGCCGCGCAGCGAGGGCACGATGCAGAAGGTGCAGGTGTTGTTGCAACCGACCGAGATCGACACCCAGGCGGCGTACGCCTGATCGCGGCGGGTCGGCAGGTTGGAGGGGAAGGTCTCCAGGGATTCCTTGATCTCGACCTGGGCGGCCTGCTCGATCCGGGCCCGCTCCAGCAGCACCGGCAGGGCGCCGACGTTGTGGGTGCCGAAGACCACGTCCACCCATGGCGCCCGTTCGACGACCGTGTCCCGGTCCTTCTGGGCCATGCAGCCACCGACCGCGATCTGCAGGTCGGGCTTGTGCCGCTTCACCTCGGCCAGATGCCCGAGGTTGCCGTAGAGCCGGTTGTCGGCGTTCTCGCGGACCGCGCAGGTGTTGAAGACGACCACATCCGCATCGCCACCCTCGGCCGCCCGGGCGTACCCGGCCTGCTCCAGCAATCCCGAGATCCGCTCGGAATCGTGCACGTTCATCTGGCAGCCGTAGGTCCGCACCTGATAGGTGCGCGTGGCTTCTGCGGTGCTCGACATGTCCTTCGATCCACTCGGTGACAGGGCGGACCAACTCTACCTCCGCGGGCCATCGGCGACGGGCCACCGGGATGGCCAGATCGCGATTCGATTACGGACATGTACCAATTCGGACAGTCGGCGTCCTCGCCCCACACGGCCCGCTTGCCGGTCGTCTACTGTTCCTGCCAAGGTGCGTCAGCACGTGATCGCGCCCGTCCGCAAGGAGGAGGACCTTTGAGCAACGTCGAGCCCGGTGAGGTCGAGCGTTCCGAACAGGCGGAGACCCCGGTTCAACCGACCGACCAGCAGCTCGCCCAGTCCCAGCTCGCTCCGACGGGCGATGCGCTGGTGCAGATGCAGGCGGTGAACAAGCACTTCGGTCCGCTGCACGTGTTGCGCGATATCAACCTGGACATCGGCCGCGGTGAGGTCGTGGTGGTGATCGGCCCGTCCGGTTCGGGCAAGTCGACGCTGTGCCGCACCATCAACCGGCTGGAGACGATCGACGACGGCACGATCATCATCGACGGTCAGACGCTGCCGACCGAGGGGCCGGGGTTGGCGAAACTGCGCGCCGAGGTCGGGATGGTGTTCCAGTCGTTCAACCTCTTCGCCCACAAGACGATCCTGCAGAACGTCACCCTCGGCCCGACCAAGGTCCGCAAGCTGTCGGCCGGCAAGGCCAAAGAGGAGGCGATGTCCCTGCTGGAGCGGGTCGGTGTCGCCAACCAGGCCGACAAATACCCGGCCCAGCTCTCCGGCGGCCAGCAGCAGCGGGTGGCCATCGCCCGCGCGCTGGCGATGAAGCCGAAGATGATCCTCTTCGACGAACCGACCTCCGCACTCGACCCGGAGATGGTCAACGAGGTGCTCGACGTGATGGTCGACCTGGCACGCCAGGGCATGACCATGGTCGTGGTCACCCACGAGATGGGCTTCGCACGCAAGGCCGCCAACCGCGTGGTGTTCATGGCCGACGGTCAGATCGTCGAGCAGAACACCCCCGATCAGTTCTTCACCAATCCGCAGAGCGATCGCGCCAAGGACTTCCTCGGCAAGATCCTCAGCCACTGACGCCTGAACACCAGGATCCGCATCCAGAAAGGCATTCCCATGAAAATCACGACTCTCGCGGTAGCGGGCTCCGTGCTCGCCCTGGCGCTCACCGGCTGTGTCGCCGGCGAGTCCGGCACCAGCGCCCAGCCGGGCGCCCAGGGTGGAGAGGGCGGTTCGGTCAAGGTCGGCATCAAGTTCGACCAGCCGGGTCTCGGCCAGAAGGTCGGCGACACCTACAAGGGCTTCGACGTCGACGTGGCCAAGTACGTCGCCAAGGAACTGGGCTACGACCCGGCGAAGATCCAGTGGGTGGAGACCCCCTCGGCCACCCGCGAGACCGCCATCCAGGGCGGTCAGGTGGACATGATCCTGGCGACCTACTCGATCACCGACGAGCGGAAGAAGAAGGTCGACTTCGCCGGTCCCTACTACATCGCCGGCCAGGACCTGCTGGTCCGTGCCGACAACACCGACATCACCGGCCCGCAGTCGCTGAACGGCAAGAAGGTCTGTTCGGTGGCCGGCTCCACCTCGGCGAAGAAGATCAAGGACCAGTACGCCCAGGGCGCCCAACTCCAGGACTACGACACCTACTCCAAGTGCGTTGAGGCCGTCATGTCGGGTGCGATGGACGTTGTTAGCACCGACGACACAATCCTCGCCGGCTACGCCGCCCAGGATCAGTACAAGGGCAAACTGAAGGTCGTAGGGAACCCGTTCTCGGAAGAGAAGTATGGCGTCGGTATCAAGAAGGGTGACACCGAGATGTGCACCAAGATCAACGCCGCGATCAAGAAGATGATCGACGACGGCTCCTGGCAGAAGGCCCTGGACGACAACCTGGGCCCGGCCGGTTTCAAGCCGAACACGAAGCTGAACCCGCCGACCCCGGCCGGTAACTGCGGCGCCTGAGACCGCTCGTCGAAGGCCCCGGCCGCCAGTGCCGGGGCCTTCAACAGTGGCGTGACCTGGTTCGATCCACCCCGAGGAAGGAAACCCGATGTCCGGTTTTGCCGAGCTGTTCTCCGAGTACAACGTGCTCGCGGCGTTCGGGATGACGCTGATTCTCACCGTTTGCTCGGCGGTAGGGGCGCTGCTCATCGGCACGGTCGTGGCCATCCTACGCGTCAGCCCGGTCGGCGCCCTGCGCTTCTTCGGAACGGCCTATGTCACCTTGGTCCGAAACACCCCACTGACGCTGATCGTCGTCTTCTGCGGATTCGGATTCTTGGCACTCATGGGAGTGCGTCTCCTGCCAGAGTCTGCCAGTGTGATCGCCCAGAACGCCGCCTGGTGTGTGGTGGCACTGTCGGTGTACCACGCCAGCTTCGTCGCCGAGGCGATCCGCTCGGGCATCAACACCGTGCCGATCGGTCAGGCTGAGGCCGCGCGAGCCATCGGGCTCAGTTTCGGCCAAACACTCGGCCAGGTGGTGCTGCCGCAGGCCTTCCGCGGCGCCATCGCCCCGCTGGGAAATACGCTGATCGCGCTGACCAAGAACACCACCGTGGTCGCGGCCGTCGGTGTCACCGAAGCCGCGCTGATGATGCGGAACATGATCGAGTTCAACCCTGACTACATGTTCGCCATCTTCGGCATCGTCGCCCTCGGATTCGTGATCCTCACCCTGCCGGTCGGCGTACTGTTCACCAATCTCTCCCGAAAGCTGACGGTGCAGCGATGAGCGATACAGCAAGCGTCCTCTTCGACGCGCCCGGGCCCAAGACCAAGCGCCGCAATCTGATCGTCGGGGTGATCGCCACCGCCGCTATCGTCCTGATCGGGTTCGCCATCGTCTGGGGGCTGCGAGAACAGTACGCTCCGGAGAAGTGGGCAGTCTTCGGCCAACCTGCCACTTGGACCTCGGCGATCATTCCCGGTCTGATCAACACCCTTCAGGCGGCGGTGATCTCGATCGTGCTGGCGGCCCTGCTCGGCACGCTGCTGGGTCTCGGCCGGTTGTCGGAGTTCACTCCGCTGCGCGGGTTGTGCACCGTTATCGTCGAATTCTTCCGGGCCGTGCCGGTGCTGGTGATGATGTTCTTCACCTACAGCCTGGTGATTTATGTCCTGATCCCCGCCGGGGTACCTCTCGGGGGTCCGTTGGTCTCGCTGGTCGCCGTGGTCACCGGCCTGACCCTCTACAACGCCTCGGTGATCGCCGAGCTGATCCGGTCCGGCATGCACTCCCTACCCAAGGGGCAGCGTGAGGCGGGCTTGGCTGTCGGCCTCACCAACAGCCAGACCCGGACATCGATCCTGTTGCCGCAGGCCATCACGGCGATGCTGCCCTCCTTGGTCAGTCAGCTGGTGGTGGTGCTGAAGGACACCGCACTCGGCTCAATCGTCCTCTACCCCGATTTGCTGCGTTCGTTGTACATCTTGGCCTCCAACAACGGCAACACGATCGCTGCGCTGACCCTCGGAGCGGTCATGTACATCATCATCAACTTCGGGTTGACCACCCTGGCCTCGTTCGTACAGCGCCGGATGGCCAAGCGCGGCGGCCGGTCGGTGCAGCAGATCACCGAGCAGGCGGGCCTGCCCACCGCCGTCTGACCCCAGTCTCGCGATCCATACCCAGCTCGCGATCCATACCCAGCTCGCGATCCCAACCCAGCTCGCGATCCCAACCCAGCTCGCGATCCCAACCCAGCTCGCGATCCCAACCCAGCTCGCGATCCCAACCCAGCTCGCGATCCATCGAATCCTGCGTGCACTCCCCTACCCCTCCAGGGCTCGCGGAATGCACCGAAGACTCGATGGATCGCAGTAGGTAGCGGTCAGGCCGCGCGGAACGACGTTGCGGCGCGCGCCGCGTCGTTGAAGCCACGGCGGAACTGATCGAGGTCATAACAGTCGTTGGTGATCCAACGGGTGACCCACACCCCGGTATCGCGGATCTCGGTCTCCCGACGCCGTTCCCTGCCGATCGCACGGGTCGCGGTCTCCCCCGGCTTCAGCAGCCGGCCGTATTTCGTGAGCCCGTCGAACTCGCCGACCAGCCCGAGGTCCGGCCAGCCATAGTCGGCCCATACGACACGCCCGCTCCGCAGCACGATCTTGAACTGGCACACGGGTTCCGGGATGCCGGCCAGCGCCATCGTGGCCCGGCACCGGGACTCACCCGGTGACTCGGAGCGGCGATTGCCGAGTTCGATCAGGGCCCGCGCTCGCAGGTTGCCCGGGTGCCGGGTGAGTCGACTGAACAATTCTTCTTTGCGTACGCCCCGGGCGAGCACCGCGTCGACGACCGCCAGACCGTCGCGGAACGACAGGGTCCGGGCAAGATCGACCGCGGTGCGCGCCAGTCCGGTGGACAGCAGGCCCGCGATCGTGGTGCGGTCCCTCGCAGTGATACGGGCACGATGATGGAACGCCCTCCGGGTGCGATGCCCGGAACCGCTGCCGGGGCGCAGCAGGTGTACCAGGCCGAGCGAACCGGGTGGCAGCGGCAATCCGTGCAGAACACCGGCGCTGACCTGGCAGAACAGCGTGCCCTCGTCAATCTCACGGGCCGTGGCCACGATCTCCTTCAGGTGCTGCAATTCCGCTTCCCCCGGTGCGTAACGGCCTGGCCCGAGCGCTTCACCTGGCGACGCGACCACGGCCTCCGGGTCGACCGGCAGGGGTGCATCCATATCGAGGGAGGGGGCGGCACGCGTCCCCTCCTCCGGTAGCGGCTCGGGCTGCCGTGCCCACCCAGGATCGCTCGCCGGGTCATCACTCGCCCGGCAGGTCGGCTCCGGAATCGGGTCCGCCGACCGGAGGACGTCGTCCGGCCCGCAGTCCGCAGGCCAGGCGTACCCTCCCCGCCGCAGCCGGATCAGGCGGCCGCCGCGGACCAGGGTGCGGATCGTGTTGGCGCCGACCCCGAGCGCGGCCAACTCCGCGGTGGCGAATATGCGTGGTAGTTCCATGGATCCAGCTCCATTCGCAGGTGATGGCGCCCACCGCGCGATCCATCGAACCGTCGGTTCATCGGTGGAGTGCTCCAGCACGCGACGGATGGGCCCAGGATTCGATGGATCGCACGAGGAGCCCGAGATGTGGCTCGCTGCTTGGCCTACTGGCCCGTCTCAAGGTTCATGAATGGCCGACTGGCCCGTCTCAAGGTTCATGAATGGCCACGCTGGCCCAAACTCACGGTTCACTGATGGCCGACTGGCCCGTCTCAGGGTGCAACAGATGGCCAGACTGGCCCATGCTCAGGGTTCATCGCGCCCACGTCGCGATCCATCGAACCGTCGATTCATCGGTGGAGTGCTCCAGCACGCGACGGATGCACCGAGGGTTCGATGGATCGCAAGCCGATCGCGAGCTCGCGCCACGGCCAGCGATCAGTCGAACTCGGCGGGGTCGGTGTCCAACACGTCGGTGAGCACCTGGTTGGCGATGCCGGGGCCGAAGCCGCGGCGGGCCAGGGCGCCGGCGATCCGGCGGCGTTGCACCACCGGCTCGAGGTTCCGCACCGAGCGCAGCTTCTTCTCCGCCAGCGCGTGCGCTGCGGCGTACTCGTCATCGCTGCTGATCTCGGCGACGGTCTCGTTGACCAGGTCGCGGTCCAGGCCCTTACGCTGCAGCTCCTGGCGTACCCCGGCCCGGGACAGATGCCGGCGCTGCTGCCGGGAATCCACCCAGGCCTCGGCGAACCGGGCATCGTCGACCAGTCCGACCTCGGTCATCCGGTCGAGCACGGCCGTCGCCGCCTCGCCCGGAATCCCCTTCTTGCGCAGGATCTCCGCCAATTCGTGCCGGCTGCGGGCCTGCATGGTCAGCTGCCGCAGCACGATCTGGCGGGCCACCTCCTCCGGGTCGGCGTCCGGCCCGTCATCGGGCGGGGCCTCCCCCCGCCCGCGTCGGCGGCTCAGAAGGCCACCTCACCGGTGACCGGATCGACACCGTCCGGCACCTCGTCCTTGGCGCCCAGACCCATCTTGTCCTTGATCTTCTGCTCGATGTCGCGCGCGACCTCGGGGTTGTTCTTCAGGTAGTTGCGGGCGTTCTCCTTGCCCTGACCGAGCTGGTCGGAGTCATAGGTGAACCAGGCACCCGCCTTGCGGATGATGCCCTGGTCGACACCCATGTCGATCAGGCTGCCCTCGCGGGAAATGCCCTGACCGTAGAGAATGTCGAACTCGGCCTGCTTGAACGGCGGGGCGACCTTGTTCTTCACGACCTTGACCCGGGTGCGGTTGCCGACCATGTCCTGGCCGTCCTTGAGGGTCTCGATCCGGCGCACGTCCAGGCGCACCGAGGAGTAGAACTTCAGCGCCCGACCGCCGGTGGTGGTCTCGGGCGAGCCGAACATCACGCCGATCTTCTCGCGCAGCTGGTTGATGAAGATCGCGGTGGTGCCGGCGCCGCTCAGCGCACCGGTCATCTTCCGCAGCGCCTGGCTCATCAGCCGGGCCTGCAGGCCGACGTGCGAGTCACCCATCTCGCCCTCGATCTCGGCGCGCGGGGTCAGCGCGGCCACCGAGTCGATGACGATCAGATCGAGCGCACCGGAGCGGACCAGCATGTCGGCGATCTCCAGCGCCTGCTCACCGTTGTCGGGCTGGGAGACCAGCAGCGAGTCGGTGTCGACACCGAGCTTCTTCGCGTATTCCGGGTCGAGGGCGTGCTCGGCGTCGATGAACGCGCAGATGCCACCGGCGGTCTGGGCGTTGGCGATGGCGTGCAGCGCCACCGTGGTCTTACCGCTGGACTCCGGGCCATAGATCTCGACCACTCGGCCCCGCGGGATCCCGCCGATGCCGAGCGCGATGTCCAGGGCGATCGAGCCGGTCGGGATGGCGTCGATGGGCGCGGCGGTCTGCTCGCCCAGTCGCATCACCGAGCCCTTGCCGTGCTGCTTGTCGATCTGGGCCAGTGCCGCCTGAAGCGCCTTCTCGCGATCTGCCACAGCCATGGTGTTTCCTTTCTGGGCCGGACCAGGTCCGGATCGGGTGAGTCGTCATCCACACGTTAGGGACCACCACCGACAATCGGTCGGCCGTGACCCCGGACCTGTGGACAGTGCTTCGGGTCGTTCAGCTCGGTGGATAACTTACCCGAACATCTGTTCGAACGAAGCCGACACGCCAATTACCTCGGGAATCACCGGATCACCCGGTTCAGCGGTCGACGGGCGGCAGTTCCAGGGCGGACCAGACCGCCCGCCAGATCGTCTTGCAGGGCACCCCGGCGGCCAGCGCCTCCCGCACGGTCCGCCCCCCGAGCTCGGCCAGGGTCGTCTGGTCGGCCCACACCTGGGCGTACGCCGGGCCCAGATGCTGCCCCATTCGCGCCCACAACTCGGTCTCCCGCACCCGGCAAGTGTAGGTGGCATCCCACGATTGGCGTGACTGTCGGTCCCCCTTGGCAGAATGCCCGCATGGCCGACGATCCGCTGGCCGGCTTCGGGCCGGCGACCCGGGCGTGGTTCACCGATTCGTTCGCCGCTCCGACCCCGGCCCAGGCCGAGGCGTGGCAGGCGATCACCGGCGGTGAGCACGCGCTGGTCGTCGCGCCCACCGGCTCCGGCAAGACCCTGGCCGCCTTCCTGGCCGCGCTCGACGACCTGGTCACCGATCCCCCCGAGCCGGGCGACGGCCCGCGGGTGCTCTACGTCTCCCCGCTGAAGGCGCTCGCGGTCGATGTGGAGCGCAACCTCCGTGCCCCGCTGCGCGGCATCACCCGCGCCGGTGAGCGGCTCGGCCTCGACGTTCCCGAGGTGCGGGTCGGCGTACGCTCCGGCGACACCTCGGCCACCGACCGGCGCCGGCTGCAGGCGACACCGCCGGACATCTTGATCACCACCCCCGAATCGCTGTTCCTGATGCTCACCTCCGCGGCCCGGGAGACGCTGCGCGGGGTCCGCACGGTCATCCTCGACGAGGTGCACGTGCTCGCCGGCAGCAAACGCGGTGCCCATCTGGCCCTGTCGCTGGAGCGACTGGCCCGGCTCACCGACCACCCCTTCCAGCGGATCGGGTTGTCGGCGACGGTGCGTCCGCCGGAGCGGGTCGCGGAGTTCCTGACCGCCAGCGCCCCGGTCCGGTTGGTGCTGCCAGCCAACGAGAAGCGCTGGGATCTGCAGGTCGTCGTGCCGGTCGAGGACATGGCCGATCCCGGGGCCGGCAGCGAGACCGCCGAGCGCCGCTCGATGTGGCCGCACCTGACCGACCAGATCCTCGATGAGGTGCTGGCCCACCGCTCCACGATCGTGTTCACCAACTCCCGCCGGATCGCGGAGCGGCTCACCGCCCAGCTCAACGAGGCGTACGCCGAACGCCTCGGCGCCGACGTGCCCCGTGATGTCGAATCACCGGCCGCCGTGCTCGCGCAATCCGGTGTCAGCAAGGGAATCGACGGCTCCGACGAAGACGCCCCGGTGATCGCCCGTGCCCACCACGGCTCGGTGTCGAAGGACCAGCGGGCCATCGTCGAGGACGAGCTGAAGTCAGGGCGGTTGCGTTGTGTGGTGGCGACCTCCTCGCTCGAACTGGGCATCGACATGGGCGCGGTCGACGCGGTCGTCCAGGTCGAATCCCCGCCCTCGGTGGCGAGCGGCCTGCAGCGCGTCGGCCGCGCCGGCCACCAGGTCGACGCGATCTCCCGCGGGCTCTTCCTGCCCGCCCATCGCGGCGATCTGATCGAGACCGCCTCGGTGGTGGAACGGATGCGCGCCGGGCTGATCGAGGAGGTCGCCGAGCTGCACAATCCGCTCGACGTGCTGGCCCAGCAGATCGTCGCGATCTGTGCCGGGGAAGAGATCGCGGTCGATGAGCTGTTCGATCTGGTACGCCGCAGCGCCGGCTTCACCCGGTTGCCGCGCAGCGCCTTCACCGGGGTGCTGGACATGCTCGCCGGCCGCTATCCGAGCGAGGAGTTCGCCGAGCTGCGGCCCCGGTTGACCTGGGACCGGGAGCGGGATCTGCTCACCGGCCGCCCCGGTGCGCAACGGCTCGCGGTGACCTCCGGGGGCACCATCCCCGACCGCGGCATGTTCGGCGTCTTCCTGGTCGGCGGCGACGAGCGCGGCGGCGCCGGCCGGCGGGTCGGCGAGCTCGATGAGGAGATGGTCTACGAGTCCCGGGTCGGTGACGTGTTCACCCTCGGCACCACGGCCTGGCGGATCGAGGCGATCACCCACGACCAGGTGCAGGTCTCCCCCGCCGGCGGCCAACCCGGCCGATTGCCCTTCTGGAAGGGCGATTCCCCCGGCCGGCCGTTGGAGCTGGGGCTGGCCCAGGGCGAGCTGGTCCGCGCCCTCGGCGGTGCGGACGAACCGGCCACCGAGCGGCTCAACGGCATCGGCCTGGATCGCCGCGCCCGCGACAACCTGATGGCCTATCTCGACGAGCAGCGACAGGCCACCGGGGTCCTGCCGACCGACAGCACCGTGGTGCTGGAACGATTCCGCGACGAGCTCGGGGACTGGCAGCTCTGCCTTCACGCCGGCCTCGGTACACCCGTGCTCGCGCCCTGGGCGCTGGCGATCGGCCGGCAGGCCCGGGAGCGGCTCGGTGTCGAGGTGCACGCCACCGCCACCAACGACGGCATCGTGATCCGGGTACCCGACTCCGACGGCGCCCCGCCGGGTGCCGATCTGGTCGTGGTCGACCCCGAGGACCTGGAGCAGATCGTCACCGCCGAGGTCACCGGGTCGGCGCTGTTCGCCGCCCGCTTCCGGGAGTGCGCCGCGCGGGCGCTGCTGCTGCCGCGCCGCGACCCCAGGGCCCGCACTCCCCTGTGGCAGCAGCGAATGCGGGCAGCACAGCTGCTCGAGGTGGCGGCCGGGCATCCCGATTTCCCGATCGTGCTGGAGACGGTGCGCGAATGCCTGCACGACGTCTTCGACCTGCCCGGGCTGCTCACCCTGCAACGCCAGATCGCCGCCCGGCAGCTGCGGGTGGTGGAGGTGGAGACCCCGCGTGCCTCGCCGATGGCGCGGTCGTTGCTGTTCGGCTATGTGGGCCAGTTCGTCTACGAGGGCGACAGCCCGCTGGCCGAGCGACGCGCGGCAGCGCTGTCGCTGGACAGCGGGCTGTTGGCCGAGTTGTTGGGCAACGATGCGCTGCGCCAAGTGCTCGACCCGGAGGTGATCGCCGAGGTCGCCGCCGAGCTGCAGTGGCTGGCAGCCGGCCGGCAGGCCACCGGCACCGAGTCGGTCTTCGACCTGATCCGCACCATCGGCCCACTGTCGGCCGCCGAGGTCGCCCAGCGCAGCGCCGAGGGCGTCGCCGAACCGGCGATCACCGCGCTCATCGACCAGCGGCGGGTGGTGCCGGTGCGGGTCGCCGGCGCCGAGCGGTTGGCGGTGGTCGAGGATCTCCCCCGCCTCGCCGACGCCCTCGGCGTACCAGCCCCGCCCGGATTCGGCGTCACCGTCGCCGAGGGGGACCCGCTGCGGGATCTGGTGCTGCGCTTCGCCCGCAGCCACGGTCCGTTCACCGAACGCGAGGTCGCCGACCGGCTCGGCCTGGGGGTGTCGGTGGTCGCCGCCGAACTGCGCGAGCTGACCAGCCGCGGCACCCTGGTGCAGGGCAGCTTCGACCCGAGCCCGGGTGCCGAACACCTGCGGCAGTGGTGCCATCACCGGGTGCTCGGGTTGATCCGGCGGCGCACCCTGGCGGCGCTGCGGGCCGCGGTGGAACCGGTCGACCAGGCCAGCTACGGCCGTTTCCTGCCGGCCTGGCAGGGGGTCGGCGGGGACGCCCACGGCATCGATGCGGTCGCCCAGACCCTCGACCAGCTCGCGGGTGCGGTGATCCCGGCGTCGATGCTGGAGACGATGGTGCTGCCGGCCAGAGTCCGGGACTACCAGCCGGCGATGCTCGATGAGTTGCTGGCTGCCGGGGAGTTCAGCTGGACCGGGGACGGTGCGATCGGTGGCAACGACGGCTGGGTGCGGTTCTGGCCGGCCGACCTGGCGATCGCACCGCCCATCGCACCGGGCGATGACCTCACCCCCGCCGCGGCCGGGATGCTGACCCGGCTGGAGCGCGGCGGCGGCTGGTTCTTCGACGATCTGCTCGACCCGGAGCTGTCCCGCGGTGACCAGGAGCGGGCGCTGTGGGAGCTGGTCTGGGCCGGCCGGGCCCGTGCGGACACCTTTGCCCCGGTGCGGGCACTGGCCACCGGCGGGGCGCTGAAATCGAAGCGTACGCCGCGGGTCCGGTCCCGCTCGGGGACGTTGCGCGCCGCCCGCCGGCAGCTGCGCCCGCCGACCGCGCCGACCACGGTGGGCCGCTGGGCGGCGCCCCCGCTCTCACCCGAGGCGGCCGAGCGGGCGGCGACCGAGCGGCTGGTGCTGCAGTTGGACCGCTACGGCGTGCTGACCCGCGGCAGTGTCCTCGCCGAGCAGCCCGGAGCCTCCTTCGGGCCGAGCTATCGCGCGCTGTCCCGGCTGGAGGAGACCGGCCAGTGCCTGCGCGGCTATTTCATCGATGGGTTGGGCGCGGCCCAGTTCGCCACCTCGGCGACCGTCGACCGACTCCGCGGTCAGGGTCCGGTCGGTGCGGTGGTGTTGGCCGCCAGCGACCCCGCCAATCCTTACGGTGCGGCGCTGCCCTGGCCCGAACGCGACGGGCATCGGCCCAGCCGGAAGGCCGGTGCGGTGGTGGTGCTGGTGGAGGGGCGGCTGGTGCTGCATCTGGAACGCGGGGTACGCACGGTGCTCACCTTTCCCGGCGATGATCCGGCCGCGGACCTGGGCGCCGCCGCGACGGCGTTGGCGGAGGTGATCCGGGCGCGCCGGATGCCGGGGCTCACCATCGAGAAGGCCGACGGCGGCCACATCTTCGATCATCCGCTGCGCGCCGCGTTGGAACAGGCGGGCTTCACGATGACACCGCAGGGGCTGCGGCTGCGTGGGTGAGCGGCCTCAGGCCGCGGCGCGCACCTCGGCCACCGGGCGAATCGGCCGCTCCGAGATGACCAGCTTGTCGCTCACCGTGGACAACAGCGACGACAGCGGCAGATCGAGCGAGGTGCAGATGGCTGCCAGCAGCTCGCTGGAGGCCTCCTTCTGGCCGCGCTCGACCTCGGAGAGATAACCGAGGCTGACCCGGGCCATGCCGGAGACCTCACGCAGCGTGCGTCCCTGATGGACCCGCTCCTCGCGCAGGGTCTCACCGAGCAACTCACGCAAGAGCATCGGCTTGCCTTCCTCCTCGGCCATGGATCCGACTCTACCCAATGGGGGTAGCGGTGCACAGACCCGGCACGCTGGTCCGCCCTCAGCAGAACCGTTGTGTGCGCAGGATTATTCCGAATCGAGCAGCTCGGTGAGTACGCCGAGGGCGGCGGCCGCTGCGGCGTACCTGATCTCGGCCCGATCCCCGGCCAACCGCAGCTCCCGGTGCTCGGCGCCCGCTGCGGCGTACCAGCCGCAGAACACGGTGCCGGCCGGATGCCCCTCCTGCGGGTCCGGGCCGGCGACCCCGGTCAGCGCGATCCCGATGTCGGCGCCGCAGCGTGCCGCGGCCCCGGCGGCCATCCCCCGGGCGGTCTGCGCGGAGACGGCGCCGTGACGCGCCAGCTCCTCCGCATCCACCCCGCCCAGGCTGGCCTTCAGGTCGGTGGCATAGGGGATCAGTCCGCCGCGATAGACCGCCGACGCCCCGGAGACCCCGGTCAACGCAGCCCCGAGCAGCCCACCGGTCAGCGATTCGGCGGTGGCGACGCTACGCCCGGAGCGCACCGCGGCCGCGATCACCGGCTCGGCCAGGCGTACCAACTCGGGCAGGCCCACCGGACCGGGAGCGGGCTCATTCGTCATCGCGTCGCGGACCGGTGAGCTGCTCGCGCACGTAGTCGATCCCGGTGAACACGGTGACGATCACCGCGACCGCCATCAGGATCCAGGAGACGATCTCGGGGATCACCTCGGTCGAGATCGGCTGGCCCCACTGGTACCCGGGCAGGGGCAGCAGATAGAGAACCAGCGCGATCGCCTGCACGGTGGTCTTGAACTTGCCGCCCTTGTTGGCCGCCAGCACCACTCCGCGGCGCAGCAGCACGAAGCGCATCACGGTGATGCCCCACTCGCGGACCAGCACCAGGATCGTCACCCACCAGGGCAGTTCCCCGAGGATGCTCAGCCCGATGAAGGCCATCCCGGTGAGCGCCTTGTCGGCGATCGGGTCGGCGATCTTGCCGAAGTCGGTGACCAGGTTGTAGCGGCGGGCCCACCAGCCGTCCACGAAGTCGGTCAGGATGGCGACCACGAAGACGGCGGTGGTGATCTGCCGCCAGGTCGGGTCGTGCGGATAGCTGAGCAGCAGCACCGCGAAGACCGGGACGGCCAGCAACCGGATCGCGGTCAGCACGTTGGGGCCGTTGATCTGGGACCTGGTCGCATCGGCCGGGGTCGGCTGGGCGTTCATCGGGTCACCTCCACGATCAGGTCGACTCCCTCGCTGGCCACGACGGTACCGGAGACGAAGGTTCCGACCGCCGCGCTGGAGCCGACCAGTTCGCTGCAACCGTCCACCTCGGGCCCCTGGTGCGCGGCCCGGCCGAGCAACCGGCCTTCCTCGTCGATCTCCTCGACCAGCACCCGGACCGATTCGCCGATCCGCTCCTCGGCCCGCTGGTCGACCAGCTCGGCGGCCAGGTCGGCGACGGCCGCGCGACGGGCCTCGACCTCGTCGGGGTCGACCTTGTCGCCCATCCCGGCGGCCTCGGTGCCCTCCTCATCGGAATAGCCGAAGACACCGATCGCATCGAGTCGGGCGGCGCTGAGGAAGTCGCTGAGCACCTGCACATCCTGCTCGGTCTCACCCGGGAAACCGAGGATCACGTTGGAGCGGATCCCGGCGGTCGGGGCGAGGCCGCGGACCTGGTCGATCAGCCCGAGGAAGGAGTCCGGGTCGCCGAAGCGCCGCATCCGGCGCAGCACCGGATTGCTGGCGTGCTGGAAGGAGAGGTCGAAATAGGGCACCACCTTGTCGGTGCTGCAGATCGCCTTGACCAGGTCGGGTCGGGTCTCGGCCGGTTGCAGATAGGAGACCCGGATCCAGTCCAACCCCTCGACCGCGGACAGCTCGCCGAGCAGTTTCTCCAGGCTGCGCAGATCGCCGAGATCCTTGCCGTAGGAGGAGGAGTTCTCGCTGACCAGGAACACCTCGCGGACCCCGTGGTCGACCAACCAGCGGGCCTCGGCGACGATCTCATCGGGCCGGCGGGAGAGGTAGGCCCCGCGGGAGGCGGGGATGGCGCAGAAGGCGCAGCGTCGGTCGCAGCCGGAGGCGAGCTTGAGCGGCGCCATCGGACCGGAACCGAGCCGGCGGCGCAGCACCCGGGCACCGGTGTTGGCGATCGAGCCGGTGACCTCCGGCGATTCCTTCGGTGGGGCGGCCTGCTGCTGGGCGGCGGCCTGCCGGTCCACCGGGCTGAGCGGCAGCAGCGTACGCCGATCGCGCGGCACGTGCGCGGCGGGACGGGCCCCGTCGAGGATGGCGCGCAGCCGCTCGTCGATGTCGGTATAGGAGTCGAAGCCGAGCACCGCGTCCGCCTCGGGCAGTTCCTCGGCGAGCTCGGTGCCGTAGCGCTCGGCCATGCAGCCGACGGCGACCACCGCCCGCGCGGAGCCCTGCTCCTTGAGATCGGCGGCCGCCATCAGCGTGTTGATCGAGTCGAGCTTGGCGGCCTCGATGAAGCCACAGGTGTTCACCAGCACCGCCTCGGCGTTCTCGGCCTCGTCGACGAGCCGGAAACCGCCGGCCTCCAGACGTGCCGCGAGCTCCTCGGAGTCGACGTCGTTGCGGGCGCAGCCGAGGCTGACCAGATGAACGGGAGTGGTCTCAGTCATGTCCCCACCAGCGTATCCGGCCAGCGCCGCCGCGCCGAACCCCGCGCAGGTCTCGATCCGGCCTCAACCGGTCAGCGGCATCGGCCGGACACGCCCGGTCCAGGCCGCCAGCCGTTCGGTCGGGCCGGCATCGGCGGCCGGGGTGACCGGGGCGGCGAACGGGATCTCCGCCCCGCCGCGCGGTTCGGCGGGCAGCGCCCGCTGCATCATCGCCAGCAGCAGGGTGGCGGTCTGCGGGTCGCCCTCGCTGGGTTGGTCGGTGGCGACGGCCAGGTCCCAGCCGTGCACGACGTTCTCGCTGGTCATGATCGCCAGCGCCACCCCGCCCGGTACGGTGCCGAACGGGCCGGTGACGGTCTGGGTCTGCAGGTCCGCGGCGGACCAGTCGGCCCAGACGCGCTGCCCCTGTGCGGCGAGGTCGCGGAGCTGGTCGGCGATCGCGGCCGGGTCGGTGCTGGTCAGCGGCACGCCGGCCGGGCTGTCGCCCACCCGGCGAGTGGTGGCGTAGGAGATGATCCGCAGCTGGACGCCGAACAGGTGCTCGACCAGCCCGGTGACGGTGAACTCGCTGCACGGGGTGGGCAGGTCGAGCTGCTCCGGATCGGTCGCCGCGACCAGCTCGCAGATCCGGGTCTGGGCGGTCGTGAGCTGCGGTCGGAGATCGGGGAGGTTCATCGGGTTTCCCTTCGTCGGTGCGGTTGTCCCCCATCCTGGGGGCCGATATCAGACACCTGATGTCATGGTTTTCCGGCCATCCGACGGCTAGATTTCGGCCCATGTCGACGTTCTCCCAGTTGCTGCAGCCCCGGCTCCCCGTCGGGATGAGGATCCCCGACGAGCTCGAACGGGCCTGGCAGTGGATGGAGGGCCAGGGCTTCGGCGAGCGCACCGAACACGGCTACTTCCTCACCCCCTATCCGGGTGACCGGCAGCTGGGCATCGTGTTCAGCGACACCGAGACCCTGGAGGGCTGGTTCGAGCCCGGTACGCCGGGCCAGGACCGGCTGCTGCCGATCGCGCAGGCCGCCGGCGACGGGTCGATGGCGGCGCTCTGGCTCGATGAGTCCGACGGTTTGCGGGTGGTGGAACTCGGCTCCGACGGGGAGGCGCTGATCCTGGCCGAGTCCGCGATCGACTTCCTGCGGCTGATCGCCATCGGCTACCTGGAGCTGGTCTCCTACGAGCTCGCCGGGCCCCCCGAGGACGAGGAGTCCATCGCGGCGGTGAGTGATTTCCGTGCCTGGGTGGAGGAAACCTTCGAGGTGACCGTCCCCGACGAGTGGAACGACGTCGACGAATCCGATGCGTTCACCGCCTGGGTCGAGGCGCGCACCGCGGAGGCCACCGGTGCGCCGGGTGTGCCGGAGCCGATCGGGCCCCCGGCCACGGCAGCTGCGGCGGCCGGTCCGGTCTCCGTCGAGGGTGAGATCACCACGTTGCTGGCGGCGCTCGGCGCACCCGATGGCGACGAACGGCTGCGGCAGCTGGTCGCGCTGGTGGCCGATCCGGGTGCGGACTGGGGACCCCGGGGTGCCCATCGCAGCGCGGCGCGATTGCGGCGCTCCGGGCTGGAACTGCGATTCGGTGCGGGAGTGCTGCAGACGGTCTTCATCCGGCTGGAGGACCATCCCCGCCCGGATGCGTTGATCCACGGCCTGCGCACCGCCGCCGACCGGTCGACGGTGCAGACCCTGCTGGGTGGGCGACCCGAACGCAGTGGGCCGACCTTCCTGCGCTATCTGGTCGAGGGTCGGTATCTGCATCTGGAGTTCGATGGCAGCGACCGGCTGCGCCAGCTCACCCTGATGATCTCCGCACCGTGAGCCAGGTGCCGTCCTCATGCGCGCCGATCGTCTGCTGCAGCTGGTGGCGCTCCTGCGCCAGCACCAGCGACTGAGTGCCAGCGAGCTGGCCCGCCGGCTGGAGGTGACCCCGCGGACCGTGGTCCGCGACATCGACGCACTGTCCGCCGCCGGCGTACCGGTCTATGCCGAGCGCGGCCGTCGCGGTGGCTATGCGCTGCTGCCCGGCTATCGACCGGCGGCCGAGACGCTCACCGCCGAGGAGTCCCGGGCCCTGTTCCTGGCGGTCGGCGGGCAGCTCAGCACCAGCCTCGGGGTGGACCGGGATTTCCAACGGGCGTTACGAAAGCTGTCCAGCGGGTTGCCGGAGGAGCACGTCCGCTCGGTCGGCCACACCCTCGACCGGGTGCTGTTCGACCCCGAGGGCTGGGGCCGGGTACGCCCCGGCGGCCCGGTACACCTGCCGGTCACCCTGGCCGCGGTGGAGCAGGACCGCCGACTGCGGATCGGCTACCACTCCCGGGGTGCCCAGCAGGTCCGGACCCGGACCATCGACCCCTGGGGCCTCGTCCAGGCCGCCGGCACCTGGTATCTGATCGCCGCCCATCGCGGCTCGCCACGCACCTATCGGCTGGATCGGATCCAGCGACTCGAGGTGCTCTCGGCCCGCGCGCACCGCCCACCGGGGCTCGATCTGGCAGCGGTCTGGCAGCAGCTCCGCGCCGCCTGGCGGGAGCGGGAGGCGTACCCGATCGAACTGCGGGTGCTGCGCGGTCAGGCGGACCTGGTCATCCGCCAGCTCGGCCTGGCCCTGGCCGGCGAACCTACCCGCCGCCCGGACGGCCCCGAACACGAGCGGGTCAGCGCCGAGGTCACCTCGCTGCGCGGCGCGGTCGGCGTCCTGCTCGGCTTCGGCGACTTGCTCGAAGTCCTCGACCCACCCGAACTGCGCGCCCTGATGGTCGAGATCGCCGACCAGGCCCGCACCATCCACACCGACCCACCGCACCTCGAGTAGGCCGCCCGCGGCCGTGCCGAGAGGCGCGGGCAGACTCAGCCCGAGGCCTGCAGGTTGGTCAGCACCTCATCGAGATCGTCGGGCTTGACCAGCACCTCGCGCGGCTTGGAGCCCTCGGAGGGACCGACGATCCCGCGGGTCTCCAGGATGTCCATCAACCGGCCGGCCTTGGCGAAACCGACCCGCAGCTTGCGCTGCAGCATCGAGGTCGAGCCGAGCTGCAGGTTCACCACCAGCTGCACCGCCTCGAGCACCAGGTCCATGTCGTCGCCGATGTCCTCGGCCACCTTGGTGGAGGCGGCCGGGGCGGTGACGTCCTCGCGGTAGGTCGGCTGCAGCTGCTCGGTGACGTGCTTGACGACCTGCCGGATCTCGGCCTCGGTGACCCAGGAGCCCTGCACGCGGATGGGCTTGCCGGCACCCATCGGCAGGAACAGCCCGTCACCCTGGCCGACCAGCTTCTCCGCACCCGGCTGATCGAGGATCACCCGGGAGTCGGTCATCGAGGAGGTCGCGAACGCCAGCCGGGACGGCACATTGGCCTTGATCAGGCCGGTGACCACATCGGTGGAGGGCCGCTGGGTGGCGAGCACCAGGTGGATGCCGGCGGCGCGGGCGAGCTGGGTGATCCGCACGATCGAGTCCTCGACGTCGCGCGGGGCGACCATCATCAGGTCGGCGAGCTCGTCCACCACGACCAGCAGGTACGGGTAGGGCGAGAGCACCCGCTCCGACCCCTCCGGTGGTTGCACCTGACCCGCGCGTACCGCCTTGTTGAAGTCATCGACGTGCCGGAAACCGAAGGCCGCCAGGTCGTCGTAGCGCAGGTCCATCTCCTTCACCACCCACTGCAGCGCCTCGGCCGCCTTCTTCGGGTTGGTGATGATCGGGGTGACCAGGTGCGGGATGCCCTCGTAGGCGTTCAGCTCCACCCGCTTCGGGTCGACCAGCAGCATCCGCACCTCATCGGGCGTGGCGCGCATCATCACCGAGGTGATCAGCGAGTTGATGAACGACGACTTGCCCGAGCCGGTGGCGCCGGCGACCAGCAGGTGCGGCATCTTCGCCATGTTGGCGATCACGTAACCGCCCTCGACGTCCTTGCCCAGCCCGACGGTCATCGGGTGGTGGTCGTTGCGGGCGCGGTTGGAGCGCAGCACGTCGCCGAGGGAGACGACCTCCTTGTCGGTGTTCGGGATCTCGATGCCGATCGCGGACTTGCCGGGGATCGGCGAGAGGATCCGGACGTCCTGGGAGGCGACCGCATAGGAGATGTTCTTGCTCAGCGCGGTGACCCGTTCGACCTTCACCGCCGGGCCGAGCTCGACCTCGTAACGGGTCACGGTCGGCCCGCGGGTGTAACCGGTGACCTGGGCGTCCACGTTGAACTGCTCCAGCACCTCCGACAGCGCGCGGACCACGTTGTCGGATGCCTGGGTCCGCGACTTCGGCACCGAACCGGGCTTCAGCGACTCGGCGTCCGGCAGCACATACTGCACATCGCCGGAGAGCTGCAGCTGCTCGACCCGCTGCGGGATCGGCGAGTGGTTCGGGGCCTCCACCGAAGGCGCCTCGACCGCACCGGCCGTCTCGGGCGGCAGCCCGGCGGTGACCTTCTTGTCGCCACCCTGCTCGGCCGCCTCGGCCGACGGGTTCGGCGTACCCTTCGATTTCTTGTCCGGTACGTCGCCAGCGGTCGCGTCGTCGGCGGGGTCGAGGGCGTCCACATCGAACACCTCGTCGTCACCGGCGAGCGGCTGCTCGTCGACGAAGCTGCGCCGCTTCTTCGCGCTCTGCTTCGCGGCCGGCTTTGCCGGCGGCGCGGCGTCCGCATCCTCGTCGACCGGGTCGACGGCGGCACCCTTGCGTGGCTTGTCCTTCACCAGCGGGGTGTCGTAGGCCTCATCGACGCCGTATTCGAGGTCCTCGTCCTCATAGCGTTCGCGGCGCTGCGGGATGAGCGCGGAGGCCCGCTCGCCGAGTTCGTGCAGCGGGATGCCGATCACCACCAGGGCACCGAACAGCATCAGCAGCACCAGCAGCGGGACGGCCACATAGACGGTGAGCAGGTCGGCCAGCATGCTGGAGGAGATGAAGCCGAGCATGCCGCCGGCGGCGCGCAGCCGTTCGGGGCTCTCGGGCCGCGGCAGGCCGTTGGCGATGTTGATCAACCCGAGCAGGCCGAGGGCGAGGGCGAGCCAGCCCACCACCTGGCGGCCGGCCGGGCCGTTGCGATCCGGGTGCCGCAGGGTGCGCCAGGCCATCCAGCCGACGAGCAGCGGCGCGGCGAAGCCGAGGGTGCCGACCAGGGTGGACACCCCGGTGACGATGGCCGGGCCGACCGGCGCCGGGATGGACCACCAGAACGCGGCGGCCAGCACGATCGCGACACCGAGCAGGAACAGCCCGGCCCCGTCGCGGCGCAGTGCCGGGTCGACGTCGCGGGCACCGTTGCCGATCGAGCGGGCGGCACTGCCGGTGCCGTGCGCGAGGCCGTTCCAGGCGGCGGCCAGGCCGCGGCCGATCAGCTCCAGCAGCGACGGCCGCGGCGCGGGACCGCGCCGCTGCGGGGGACGCTTGCCGGTGGGGCGCTTCGCGGGCGCCTTCTTACGGGTAGCGGAACTGCCGCCCCGGGTCTGGGGGCGGGTGGTCTGATTCTTCTTCGTTCCGGACGAACGCGGACGGGAGCCCGACTGCGAGTTCGCAGTCGAGCTTCGGGTCCGCGCCGGGGAAGACGCGCGGCTCGCCATGTCCCACAGGTTAGCGAATCGGCTCCCGATGGGCCTCCCCCACACGCCGCCACCGGGCCCGTTACCAAGCCGAGATGCGCCCCGCGGCGCTCAGCGCCGGTAGTGATCCCAGCCGGCCTCGCCGTCCCACGGCGTACCGTCGACGAGCACGCCGGGCTCGTCGCCGTCGGCAACCGCCTCGACCCGGCCGATCACCCGCCAGCCCTCGGGGACGGCGCCCTCGTCGAAGGCGGCGGCCAGTGCATGGTCCTCTCCCCCGGTGAGCAGGAAGGTCCACGGATCGGCGCCGGTGGCGGCCGCGACGGCCTGGATGGCCTCGGGCACCTCGAGATCGGCACGGTCCACGGTCAGCCGTACGCCGGAGGCGCGGGCGATGTGCCCCAGGTCGGCCAGCAGCCCGTCGGAGACGTCGATCATCGCGCTGGCACCCGCGTCGGCGGCGACGACGCCCTGGCCGTAGGGCACCTCGGGCACCTTGTAGGCATCCACCACCGCCCGGGGTGAGCGGAATCCGCGGCGCAGCACCGCCAGCCCGGCGGCGGACCAGCCGACCCGGCCCCGCAGCGCCAGCAGCTGCCCGGGCCGGGCGCCGGCGCGGGTCACCGGCGGGCGGCCCTGCAGGTCGCCGAGCACGGTGACGGTGATGGTGACGTCGCGCCCGGAGGTGACATCGCCGCCGACCAGCACGCACCGGCCGCGGGCCGCCTCCAGCCGCATCCCCTGGACGCACTGTTTGGCCCAGTTGGCGGCCAGGTCCCCGGGAGCGGTGAAGGCGACCACCAGCGCGACCGGGCGGGCACCCATCGCCTCCAGGTCGGCGAGGGCGCCGGCCACCGCACGCTGGCCGACCTCGTGCGGCAGGGACCAGTCGGTCTTGAAGTGCACCCCGGCGACCATGGTGTCGGTGGAGACGGCCAGATCACCGTCGGGGGTGATCACCGCGGCATCGTCACCGGGTCCGAGGCGGACCGCGTCGGAGGTCTCCAGGTCGGCGGTGAGCTGGTCGATCAGCGCGAATTCTCCAACCTCGGAAAGGGTTCCGGCGGGCTGCTCGGGTGCGGTCATCGGGCCTCCAGCGGCGGTCGGGTGGGCGATGGGTCCGCCGCCGACGGCAGTGGTGCGGACCTTGCGCGACACGGTACCGTGAGCAGCGGCGTACCCGGCACCACCCGGACCGGGTCCCCGAGGACGGCTAGGAGCAGGAGATGACAGTCCAGGCGTACATCCTGGTGCAGACCAATGTCGGCAAGGCCGCGGAAGTGGCCGCGGAGATCCGGACCATTCCCGGGGTCACGCTCGCCGAGGATGTCACCGGCCCCTACGACGTGATCGTGCGCGCCGAGGCGCCGAATGTCGACGAGCTCGGGAACCTGGTGGTCGCCAAGGTCCAGGTCGTCGCCGGGATCACCCGCACCGTGACCTGCCCGGTCGTCAACATCTGAGGTGCGCCCCCGCCGCACTCCCCCACTCCCGCTCGCGCTCACCACACTGGTCGCGGTCGGCGCACTCGCCGGCTGCGGCAGCACCGTCCAGGTCACCGATCCACCCGTCGCGGCCGACGTGCGGACCGCCTGCGACCAGGTCATCACCGCGCTCCCGGACAAGGTGCTCGGCAAACAGCGGCGGGGTACCAGCGGTTCGTTGAGCGGTGCCTGGGGTGAACCGCCGATCACCGTGGTCTGCGGGATCGCCGAGCCCGAGGCGATGCAGCGCGACACCCGCTGCTTCGAGGTGAACGGCGTCGGCTGGTACGCCGAACAGGGCCAGGGCGGTTGGCTGTTCACCACCATCGGCCGGACCGCGACCATCCAGGTCGGCGTCCCGAACAAGTACGCCCCCGAGGCCGACGCCCTGGTCGACCTGGCCGCCGCCGTCGCCACCGGCAACCCCTCCCAGAAACCCTGTCTCTAGCCTTCGTACGCTCATCGAGTAGCGAGATGAGCCGGCCCCTGCCCACGCTCATCGAGTAGCGAGCATGCGCAGCGAAGCGGAGCAATGGATCGCGTGTCGAGATGAGCTGAGCTGCACCGGGGGTTCATCTCGACACGGTCGCTGCGCGACCTTTTCGATGAACGGGGGGCTCAGCGCAGCCCGAGCGGGCGGTTCAGCGCGAGCTGCAGCAGCTCATCGATCAGCTGCGGGTACTCCAGACCGGCGTGCTGCCAGACCAGCGGAAACATCGAGGTGGCGGTGAATCCGGGCATCGTGTTGATCTCGTTGACATAGATCCGGCCCATCCGGGCGACGAAGAAGTCGACCCGCGCCAGTCCCTCGCAGCCGAGGGTGTCGAAGGTCCGCACGGCGAGCGCGCGGAGCGCCTCGGTGGTCTCCGGATCGATCCTCGCCGGCACATCGAGACTGACCTGGTCCTCGGGCAGATACTTCGCCTCGAAGTCGTAGAAGCCGCTCTCGTTGTGCATCCGGATCTCGGCCACCGAGCTGGCCCGCCCGGGATCACCCGTGCGCCCGCCGAGCACCCCGCACTCGACCTCGCGGCAGTCCACGAATCCCTGCTCCACCAGGACCTTCGGGTCCCAGCGCCGGGCCTCCTCGATCGCCGCGGCGACCGCCTCCTTGTCGTCCACCTTGGTGATCCCGACCGAGGAGCCACCGCGGGCGGGTTTGACGAAGACCGGGAAATCCAACGCTGCCACGGCATCCAGGCTGGCGGCCGGGTCCTTCTCCCACTCGTGCGGCTGGATCACCACGAACGGCCCGATCGGGATGCCGCTGGCCGCGAACGCCAGCTTCATCAGATGCTTGTCCATGCCGATCGCCGACGCGGCGACCCCGGAGCCGACATACCGCAACCCCAGCAGCTCGAACAATCCCTGGATCGTGCCGTCCTCACCGTGGGGTCCGTGCAGCAGGGCGAAGGCGACATCGACCCGTTCGGGGTCGGTCAGCGTTCCCCCGTCGCGGGTCAGCAGCTGGACGCCCTCGGGGGTGCGTACCAGTTCGGCGTCCGGGTGATCCTCGGTCAGGCTGGGCATCTGGCGGTCGACGATCTGCAACTGCTGGATCTGCTCCAGCGGCACCCGGACCCAGCGACCGGACCGGGTGATGCCGATGCCGACGACCCGGTACCGCTGGGGGTCGATGGCGCGCGCAACGCTGCCCGCGGTGAGACAGGAAACCTGATGCTCACTGGAATCACCGCCGAAGACGAGGGCGACGGTGGGCCGCTGGTCGGGCTCGGTGCTCTGGATCGGCTCACTCACGTGGGCGACCCTACCGTTCGGGTCGGGTCTGTCGCGCCATCATGGTGCCGATCGCGTCGCGTGGCGTCTGCCGGCCCGCCAGCACGTCGACGACGTGGCCGACGATGGGCATGTCGACGTCGTGCCGTTCGGCCAGCGCCTGGATCGAGGCGGCCGAACGGACGCCCTCGGTGACCCCTCGGGACAGTGCCCTGGCCTGCGCCACGTCATGGCCGCGGCCCAGCAGTTCACCGAAGGTGCGGTTCCGCGACAGGGGGGACATGCAGGTGGCGACCAGGTCGCCCATCCCGGCCAGGCCGGCGAAGGTGTGCGGGTCGGCACCGAGTGCCTCGCCGAGGCGGCTGGTCTCGGCGAGCCCGCGGGTGATCAACGAGGCCAGCGAATTCGCCCCCATGCCGAGCCCCTGCCCCATGCCGACGGCGAGCGCGATCGCGTTCTTGGTCGCTCCGCCGATCTCACACCCGACCACGTCGACGCTGGTGTAGGGCCGGAAGTAGCCGGTCCGGCAGGCGGCGGCGACGCGGTCCGCGGTCCCGGTGCTGCGTGCCGCGACGACGGCGGCCGCGGGCTGTCGCTGCCCGATCTCCCCGGCCAGGTTGGGACCGCTGACCGCCAGCACCCGTTCGGCGTCGACACCGATGTCGGTGACCACCTGGCTCATCGTCAGCAGGGTCTCGTTCTCCACTCCCTTGGCCAGGCTGATCAGCAACGAGTCGTTCGGCAGTCGCCAATCCAGCAGGTTGGCACGCAGCTGCTGGGCCGGGATCGCCAGGACCACCAGCTCGGCATCGGTGAGTGCCTGCTGCGGGTCGGTGACCGCGGTCAGCCCGGCCGGCAGCGGCACATCGCTGAGATAGTCGGGATTGCGCCGCACGCTGTTGATCCCCTCGGCGACCGCCGCCCGGCGCGCCCAGAGCGTGACCGGATTGCCGGCATCGGCCATGATCATGGCGAAGGCGGTCCCCCAGGCACCGGCTCCCATCACCGCGACCCGGCTCATCGGTTCCACTCCTTGATCGGCACCCGGCGACCCAGTTTCAGATCCCACCGGCCCGGCGGTGGCGTCTCCTCGCGCAGCTCGGCGAGCAGTGCGGTGAGCGCATCGAGGATCCGGTCGGTGGCCTCCTCGAGCACCGGTGCCCGCAATGGCAGGCCACGCAGGTCATCCAGCGGGACCGGATCACCGGCGATCACCCGCATCGTCTTGCGCGGCAGGATTCTCGGCCAGGTCAGCTTCTTGCCCGGCAGCACCTCCTGGGCCCCCCACTGGGCGATCGGGATGACCGGGCAGCCGGTGGCGAGGGCGATCCGTGCGGCCCCGGTACGCCCGGTCATCGGCCAGGTGTCGGGGTCGGCGGTGATGGTGCCCTCGGGATAGACGCTGACGGCCTTGCCGTCGTTGATGGCCTGCACCGCGGCGGCGACGGCCTCGTTGGCCCGCGGCCCGTGCCGGCGTACCCGGATCTGGTCGGCATGCGAGGCGACCCAACCGAGCAACGGAACGCGGAAGATCGCATCCTTGGCGAGGAACCGGGGCCAACGCCCGGCCCAGGTCAGGTAGTGGCCGTAGGCCACCGGGTCGAAGTTGGAGATGTGGTTGATCACGATCACCAACCCACCGGTCCGCGGGACCTTCTCCATGTTCCGCCAGTCCTGATGGGTGATCCGGCGCAGGATCCCGGCGACCGCCCAGACGGTACGCCGCAGCACGGGCTCGGCGGGTTCGTCGATCACTGCACGCAGCGGGCGAGCGGCGATGCCGCGGGACGGGCTGACGTCGGCCATGGATGGATCCTCCGCTGGTCGGGGGTGCCGGCCACCGGACCGACGCAGCCACTGTAGCGAGGTGACCACACCCGCGGCAGGGATTCCTCGCGGTATGGCAGCATCGCCCCCATGGCTGGTGATTCGACCGCTGCCCCGCGGGTGGTGCTGCCGTTCAAGGATCTGGCGTCCGCCAAGTCACGGCTGGTCGAGGTGCCGCCGGCGCTGCGCGCGCGGATCGCCCAGCAGATGCTGCTGCACACCGTCCGCACCTGGTCGGCGACCGGCGCGGAGGTCGTGGTGGTCTCCGCATCCCCCGGGTCGGCGCGTTTTCTGGCCAGCAACGGATTGCATCCGCTGGTGCTCCCCGACCCCGGTGAGGGGTTGAACGCGGCTTTCCGAGCGGGCGCGGTGAATGCGCCGACCGGGCAGTTGGTGGTGGCGTCGATGGCCGACCTGCCGGCGATCACCGACACCGAGCTGCGGACCGTCCTGGCGGAATGCGCCGCACCGGTGGGACGCTGGTTCGTCCCCGATGCCGAGGGCACCGGGACGACCCTGTTGGCCGCCCGCGGGATGGCCCTGGATCCGTTGTTCGGCAAGGATTCGGCGGCCCGCCACCGGGAGTCCGGTGCAACCGAGCTGGCCGCGCCGGCCGGTCTGCGCCGCGACGTGGACACCGTCGGGGAGCTGGCGGAGGCCGCCGCCGGGGTGGGCCTGGCGCCGGAACTGGCGGCCCTGCTCGAGGATGGTCGCCCGGTGCGGCAGCAGACCGGTGTGGTCGCCCAGGTGACCGGTGACGGGGTGCGGTTGCTGCTCGACGACGGCACCGCGGTCACCGCCGGCGCCGCCGCGGTGCCCCCCGATTTCCCCCGGCCGCATCCCGGGCAGCGGGTCCAGCTGGCCCGTGCCGGCGACGGCACGATCCGCCAGCTCTGGCCCTGAGCACGGCCTCTTCCGGCTTTCCCCGAGACACCGATGGGGCCCGGAGCGAGTGCTCCGGGCCCCATCGAGTGAGGTGCTGCGGTCAGGCCTTCTTGGCGGTACGCCGGGTGCTGGCCTTCTTGGCGGTGCTCTTCTTCGCGGGCGCCTTCTTTGCCGGGGTGGCCTTCTTGGCGGTGCTCTTCTTCGCGGTCGCCTTGCTGGCCGGCGCCTTCTTGGCGGTGCTCTTCTTGGCCGCCGGGGTCGCGCGGGTGGTCGACTTCTTGGCGGTGCTCTTGGCCGCCGGACGCGCGGTCGACTTCTTCGCGGTGCTCTTCTTCGCGGGAGTGGCCCTGGTGGTGGCGGCCTTGGTGGCCGTCTTCTTGGCGGTGCTCTTCTTGGCCGCCGGGGTCGCGCGGGTGGTCGCCTTCTTCGCCGGAGTCGCCTTGGTGGTGGACTTCTTGGCGGTGCTCTTCTTGGCGGCCGGTGCGGCCTTGGTGGTGCTGGCCTTCTTGGCGGTGCTCTTGGCGGCGGACTTGGTCGCGGTCGCCTTCTTCGCAGCGCTCTTGGTCGCGGTGCTGGTGGCGGCGGCCGCGGACTTCTTGGCGGCGGTCGCCTTGGTGGCCCGCGGCAGCTTCTCCTTGCCGGACATGTAGTCCTTGAGCTTGGTGCCGGCGCGGAACGCCGGGACGTTGGTCGCCTTGGCCCGCTTGCGCTCACCGGTGCGGGGGTTGCGAACCATCCGGGCAGCCTTGTGCCGCTTCTCGAAGACGCCGAATCCGGTGATCGACACCTTCCCGTTGCGGGCGGTCTCGACCATGATCGTGTCGACGACCAGGTTCAGGACTCGGCCTGCCTCTGCCTTGTTGCCATCGAAATTCACCGACAGCGCTTCGATCAACTCAGCCTTGTTCACAGTCACTCTCTCCGAACTGTCCCGATCGTTCGGGACGCCTGTGTGCCCAAGCCCTGTCGAGGTCTTGGCCGCAGCCAACCGGTGGCTGCAGGCACCACGCTAGGGAAAGATGAGAGCAATCACAAACATGTCAAGTACTCGGATCTGCCGTGTCGCAACGATTTCCGGGTACGCCGACGGCCCGTGACCCGGTGCCCCGGGGTCCGGGCCACCCCATGAAAAAGCGCCCCGGATGCTCGGCGAGGAGCATCCGGGGCGACAGGTGGAATCAGCTGGAAACCCTTGCAGGGATGGTTTTCGGCTTGAACGGGAGCCGCCGGGACTCGTAGTCGTCGATGGCGTCGGCCTGCCGCAGGGTGAGGCCGATGTCGTCGAGACCCTCCATCAGTCGCCACCGGGTGTAGTCATCGATCTCGAATTCCCAGACTTTCTGTCCCGCGGTGATGCTGCGGGCCTCGAGGTCGACGGTGACGGCCAGGCTGGGATCGAGCTCGATCGCCTCCCAGAGCTCCTCGACGGTGGACTGTTTGACCAGCGCGATCAGCAACCCGGCCTTCCCGGCGTTGTTCCGGAAGATGTCACCGAAGCGGGAACCGATGACCACCCGGAATCCGTAGTCCTGCAAGGCCCAGACGGCATGCTCCCGCGACGAGCCGGTGCCGAAATCGGGGCCGGCCACCAGGATGCTCACCTCGGCATGCTCGGGCCTGTTCAGGACGAACTCCGGATCGGTGCGCCAGGCGGCGAACAGCCCGTCCTCGAAGCCGGACTTGGTCACCCGCTTCAGATAGACCGCCGGGATGATCTGGTCGGTGTCCACGTTGCTGCGCCGCAGCGGCAGCGCGGTCCCGGTGTGGGTGGTGAACTTCTCCATCACTTGGCTCCTTCGAGATCGCTGGGGGCGGAGAGGGTGCCGCGGACCGCGGTGGCGGCGGCGACGGCCGGTGAGACCAGGTGGGTCCGTCCGCCCTTCCCCTGCCGTCCTTCGAAATTGCGGTTCGAGGTGGAGGCGCTGCGCTCCCCCGGGCTGAGCTGGTCCGGGTTCATGCCCAGGCACATCGAGCACCCGGCCGCCCGCCACTCCGCACCGGCGGCCAGGAAGACCTGGTCCAGCCCCTCCTGCTCGGCCTGCAGGCGGACCCGGGCCGAGCCGGGCACCACCAGCATCCGCACCCCGTCGGCCACCTGATGGTCCTTGATCACCTGGGCGGCGAGCCGCAGATCCTCGATCCGGCCGTTGGTGCAGGAACCCAGGAACACCGTGTCCACGGCGATCTCGCGCATCGGCGTACCGCCGACCAGACCCATGTATTCCAGCGCCCGACCGACGGCCTGCTGGTCCGCCGGGTCGTCGTAGTCCTCCGGTGAGGGCACCGAACCGCCCAGCTCGATGCCCTGCCCCGGGTTGGTCCCCCAGGTGACGAAGGGGGTCAGCGCGCTGGCGTCGATGTCCACCTGCTCGTCGAAGGTGGCCCCCTCATCGGTCCGCAATGTCTTCCAATATTCGACCGCGGCATCCCAGTCGGCACCCTCGGGGGCGTACGGACGCCCCTTCAGGTATTCGAAGGTCTTCTCGTCGGGGGCGACCATGCCGGCCTTCGCTCCCCACTCGATGCTCATGTTGCACAGCGTCATCCGGCCCTCCATCGACATGTCCTCGATGGCCTTGCCGCGGTATTCGACGATGTGGCCCTGACCACCACCGGTACCGACCTGGGCGATCAGCGCCAGGACCAGATCCTTGGGGGTGACCCCCTCGGGCAGGTCGCCGTCCACATTGACCGCCATCGTCCGCGGCCGTGCCTGCGGGAGCGTCTGGGTGGCCAGCACGTGCTCGACCTCGGAGGTGCCGATGCCGAAGGCGATCGAACCGAACGCGCCGTGGGTGGCGGTGTGCGAGTCCCCGCAGACCACCGTCATCCCGGGCTGGGTGAGACCGAGCTGCGGGCCGATGATGTGCACGATGCCCTGATCGGGATCGCCGAGGCTGTGCAGCAGCAGGCCGAACTCCTCGGCGTTCTTGCGCAGCGTGTCGACCTGCAGCCGGGAGACCGGGTCGGCGATCGGCTTGTCGATGTCCAGGGTCGGGGTGTTGTGATCCTCGGTGGCGATGGTGAGATCGGGGCGGCGCACCGACCGCCCCGCCAACCGGAGCCCGTCGAAGGCCTGCGCACTGGTCACCTCGTGCACCAGATGCAGATCGATGTAGAGCAGGTCCGGTTCACCCGGTGCGCTGTGCACGAGATGGTCGCGCCACAGCTTCTCGCTGAGTGTCAGCGGCCCGTCGGCACGCTCGTTCGTGGTCGAGGGGATCTCTTCGTTATCAGCCATGACTCCATCCAGGTCCGAGTCGATATCGCCGCACCTCGGTGCGTCTCCGCCATCGTTGCCAGCAGCCCCGGCCACAGACTTGCGTTCCAGGATTCGAGACGGCAATATCAAGTTATGGACAACTCTAGCGGAGTCGGCGTTCTTGACAAGGCAGCCCTGGTGCTCAGCGCCCTGGAAACCGGACCGACCACCCTGGCCGGTCTGGTGAGCGCCACCGGGCTGGCCCGCCCGACCGCACACCGACTCGCGGTGGCGCTGGAACACCACCGCCTGGTCGGTCGTGACCTGCAGGGCCGCTTCGTCCTCGGCCCGCGGCTCGCGGAGCTGGCGATGGCCGCCGGTGAGGACCGCCTGTTGGCGACCGCCGGACCGGTGCTGGCCCGGCTGCGCGACATCACCGGGGAATCCGCGCAGCTGTTCCGCCGCCAGGGTGATGTCCGGATCTGCGTCGCCGCCGCCGAACGGATGTCGGGTCTGCGCGACACCGTGCCGGTCGGGTCGCAGCTGACGATGTCGGCCGGTTCGGCCGCCCAGGTGCTGCTCGCCTGGGAGGAACCGGAACGGATGCAGCGCGGCCTGCGCGGTTCGCGCTATTCGGCGGTCGCCCTGGCAGCGGTACGCCGCCGCGGCTGGGCCCAGTCGGTCGGCGAGCGGGAGGCCGGGGTGGCCTCGGTGTCGGCGCCGGTGCGTTCCCCCTCCGGCAAGGTGATCGCCGCGCTCAGCGTCTCCGGGCCGATCGAGCGACTCTCGCGCCAGCCCGGCCGGTTGCACGCCCGGGCCGTGATCGCGGCGGCCGATCGGCTGACCGAGGTGCTGCGCGACTCCGGCCAGGAAGGTTGACCCGACCCGGCCGGCTTCGGCGTACGCGCCGAACGCGCCGATCCCCCTAGGATTGCGGCATGCCGAGCCGCCGCCTGCCCACCCCTGTCTGGGTGGCGGTGGGGATGCTCGGGTCGGCCCTGGTGGCCGTCCTCCCCTTCGCGGTCGGTTATCTGCCCGAGGGCGCCGAGGGGCTCGTCGAGCGGAACCTGCCCTGGCTGCGGCACGCCTTCGGGCGCTACCTCAGCCGGGTGCTGGCGGTGCTCGGATCGGTACTGCTCTTCGCTTCCTGGCTGGCGCTGCGCCCGAGGCACGGCGAGGAGGCCAGCCATCGGCGGCCCTGGCGGTTGATCGCCCTGCTCTGGAGCCTGCCGTTCTGGCCGGTACCGCCGGTGATGACCGCGGACCCCTACGCGTACGCCGCTCAGGGCTGGTTGCTCAACCAGGGAAGAAATCCCTACCAGGTGGCGATGGGCTTCCCGAGCCCGTTCACCGAAGGGGTCTACCCCGCCTGGCTGGAGACCACTGCGGTCTATCCCCCGCTGTCGCTGCAGCTGCAGGGTTTCCTGGTCTGGATCACCGGTGACGACCCCTACTGGTCGGTCGTCGCGATGCGGCTGATCGCGCTGGCCGGGGTCGCGCTGATGCTGATCGCCGCCGTCCCGCTGGCCCGGTTGGTCGGGGTCAGCGGCACCGGCGCCCTCTGGGCGATCGGGCTGAATCCCTTGCTGCAGGTGCAACTGATCGGCGGCATGCACAACGATGCGCTGATGCTTGGGTTCATCCTGATCGCGCTATGGGTGGCCCGGCTGCGCGGCGGCCTGTTCTGGGGGGCCGCGATGATCGGGGTCGCCGCCGCGGTGAAGCAACCCGCGATCCTGGCCGGCCCCGGGGTGGTCTGGTTCGCCCTGTTCGGCGACCATTCCGCCCGCACCCCCGCCCTGCCGGTGCGTTGGGGACGGGCCATCGGGGGGTTGCTGGTCGGCGGCGCCGTCGGCGGTGCGGTGCTGGTCCTGCTCTCCCTGCCCGACCGGTTGATGTTCGGCTGGCTGGGTCGGTACGCGGGTTCGCCCAGCCTGGTGATCAACCACTCGCCGTTGAGCTGGTTCGCCCAGCTGGCGCTGCGCTGGGGGGTCCGCTTCGGGATCGTCGACCGCACCCTGACCGTGGTAAGCGCGCTGCTGATGCTCGCCGCGTTCATCTGGGTGCTGCGCCGTTTCGGCCCCCACCGCCCGATCGCCTTCACCGCCGGATCCCTGCTGGTGTTCGGATTGCTCGGGCCGGCGGTGCAACCCTGGTACGTGCTGTGGGGCGGACCGGTGATCCCCTTCGCCCGACCCTCGGCACGGGTGGTCCGGGTCTGTCTGGCCGTGGTGCTGCTGCTCCTGCTGTCCGGCATCCTGCAGGAGTATCTGTCGCCGCCGATCTCGGTCCCGCTGGCCGCGATCCCGGCCCTCGCCTGGGCGTACTGGGACCGCAGGACCCGCACGGCAGGTCTGGACAGGGTCGAACAACCGCAGCAGGCTTGATGCCATGCGCGTGCACTCGATCATCGCCGATCTGCCCGTGGCCGACCTGGCAGCAGCCCGACGTTTCTATGCCGACTACCTCGGCCTGACCGTCGAGGAGTTCAATCTCGGCTGGGTCGCCCGATTGACCTCCCCCGAGACCGGCGGGTGTACGCCGATTCTTCGTCCGCGACCCCGACGGCAACGTGCTCAACATCGTCGCCCACAAGGACTGACCCCGCCGCCCGCTGACGGCCGTCCGGCGGGGCTCGGCACCATGGATTGCGTGCTACGTTGACGCCCATGACGCAGCCCGGGCCGACCGACGACTTCATCCACGGACTCGTTCGCTCCGACAACGAGCAGGGCACCTATTCCGGGCGCGTGCAGACCCGGTTCCCGCCCGAGCCGAACGGGTTCCTGCACATCGGCCACGCGAAGGCGATCTCGATCGATTTCGGTGTCGCACTGGATTTCGACGGCGTCTGCAATGTCCGGCTCGACGACACCAATCCCGACACCGAGGAAGCGGCGTACGGCGAGGCGATCCTGGAAGACCTCGCCTGGCTCGGTTTCACCCCGGCCTCGGTCCGGCATGCCTCGGACTACTTCGAGCAGATCTATCAGTGGGCCGAGGAACTGGTGCGCCAGGGCAAGGCCTACGTCGACGATCAGGACACCGACACCATCTCCGAACAGCGCGGTGGTTACGGGAAACCGGGCATCGCCAGCCCCTACCGGGACCGTCCGGTCGAGGAGAATCTCGATCTGCTGCGCCGGATGCGGGCCGGTGAGTTCGACGACGGGTCCCGGGTGCTGCGCGCGAAGATCGACATGGACGCCGAGAACATGCAGCTGCGTGATCCGGTGATGTATCGGATCCGGCGCCGGCACCACCACCGCACCGGTGATGAATGGTGCATCTATCCGACCTATGACTGGGCGCACGGTCAGAGCGATGCCATCGAGGGTGTCACCCATTCGCTGTGCACCTTGGAATTCCAGGACAACCGGCCGCTCTATGACTGGTACCTCGATCAGCTCCCGCTGCCCGGGGACCAGCCACGCCAGATCGAGTTCGCCCGACTGGAGCTCACCCACACCATCACCTCCAAGCGCCGACTGCGTCAGCTCATCGAAGAGGGCCTGGTCGACGGCTGGGACGATCCACGGATGCCGACCCTGCGCGGGCTGCGCCGTCGCGGCTACCCGGCCTCGGCCATCGTCGAGTTCTGCAACTACATCGGCGTCACCAAGACCAACTCCCGGCAGAGCATCGAACTGCTGGAGTCCTTCGTCCGCCGCCAGCTGAACGCCACCGCGCAGCGCCGGATGGCGGTGACCCGGCCGATCAAGCTGATCCTCGACGACTGGCCGGTCGATGAGGCCGGAAACCCTGTCGTGGAATGGTTCGAGCTCACCAACAATCCGGAGAACCCCGCCGACGGCACCCGCCAGGTCCCGTTCACCGGCGAGCTGTGGATCGAGCGCGACGACTTCGCCGAGGTGCCGCCGCCGAAGTTCTTCCGGCTCTCCCCCGGCCGGGAGGTACGCCTCCGCGGCGCCTTCCTGGTCACCGCCACCTCGGTGGAGAAGGACGCCGACGGTGCGGTGGTCGCGGTGCACGCCACCCACGATCCCGAGTCCCGCGGCGGGAACGCTCCCGACGGGCGCAAGGTGAAGTCGACGATGCACTGGGTCTCCGCCGCGCATGCGGTGCCGGCGACGGTCGCGCTCTATGACCGGTTGTTCACCGCCGAGGCACCGGGCGAGGAGACCGGTGACCCGATGGACGACCTGAATCCGGATTCGGTCGAACTGCTGCGCGATGCCCAGGTCGAGCCGGCGCTCGCCGACACCGAGCCCGGTGCGGTGGTGCAGTTCGAGCGACTCGGTTACTTCGCCCACGATCCGCGGGAGCCGATGCTGTTCCATCGCACGGTCGGGCTGCGGGACGAATGGGCCAACATCCAGAAGCGCGCCGGCAAGTAGGGATCGGATCATCAGCGGGGCGTCGGGAGCTCGGGACCGCGACGAGCAGGGTCGCGCCCGCAACGCCCGCCCGCGCGACGGGCTGGGCCGGCCGCTGCCTCATGGCGCCGAGGGCGTTCCGCGGCTCGGCGAAGGGGTGATCCGGAGCCCGCGGGAAAGCCTGTCCGAGGCCTCCGAGCAGCTCCTCGCGGGTCGGCCCTTCCACGCCCACGAGGTCTTCGAGGATGCCTGGAAGTCCCGCCCGGACAGCGAACGCGAGCTCTGGAAACCGCTGGCCCAGTTGATGGTGGCGCTCACCCATGCCGCCCGCGGCAACCCCACCGGCGCCGATCGGCTGCGGCAGCGCAGCCTGGCCGCGCTGGCCGCGTACCCGGATCGCCACCCGCACGGACTGGACCTGACCGCCGTCGACGGCTCGGTCGCCGAGCTGTCGCCGGCCGACCTCGGCACGCCGGCCACCTTCGGACAGCTGGCCGAGGTGCTGCGGCCGGGTCACTGACCGGCGTTCGCGGCGACCCCCTCGGTGCCGATCAGCAGCACCACCGACTCCGGGCCGAGGCCGAGCCGGTCCCGGGCGCCCGGATCCGCCAGCAGGGCACGCAATCCGGCCAACGGCGCGGCCCCGCAGGGCCCGAGTGCGATGCCGGCAACGGCGAGTTCGGCGGCCGCGGTGGCGGACTCGGCATCGGTGATCGCGACCCCGGCCGACAACCCGGCCGCCAGCACCGGCCAGGCGTCCGCACTCGGCGTACCGCAGCGCAGCCCGGCCATCGTGGTGGCCCGCCCGGTGTCGACGGTGACCCGCGCACCGGCGGCGAGCGAGGCGGTGATGCAGGCGGCCACCGCGGGTTCGACCGCGACGACCTGCGCATCACTGCCCGGTGACCGGAAGTGCTCGACCATCGCCTGGCCCAGACAACCGACCCCCATCGGCACCAGCACCAGCTCCGGCCGGGTGCCGAAAGCGGCGGCCTGCTCGTCGGCCTCCGCCGCCAGGGTGCGATAGCCGTCGACGATCGCCCGCGGGATGGTGGCGTAACCGGCCCAGCTGGTGTCCTGGACGAGCAGCTCCCCGGCAGCCGGATCGAGGCCGGCCGCGGTGCGTGCGACCACCTCGTCATAGTCACCACCGGCCTCGACCAGCTCGGCACCGAGGGCCCGGATTCCCTGCCTGGCCAGCGATCCGACCCCGTCGGGCAGGTGCACCCGGCACCGTACGCCGAGATCGTGCGCCACCTTGGCCAGTGCCCAGCCGTGGTTGCCGTCGCTGGTGGTGACCAGGGTGAGCCGCTGGTCGGCGGACGCCGCGAGCAGCTCGGGCCAGCTGCCGATCGCCCGGCCGCGGTGCTCCCCGACCGCCCGCGCGGCGGCCCAGGATGCTCCGAGGATCTTGAACGACGGCAGCCCGAGCCGGTCCGATTCGTCCTTGACCAGCAACCGGCCGATGCCCAGCTGCGCCGCCAGCCCGGGCAGTTCGACCAGCGGCGTGGCCGCATGACCGGGGATGCTGCGGTGGAACGCGGCCGCGTCGGTGGCGGGCGGGTTGAGCTGTCCGGGGTCCTGCAGGGCGAGCTGGCGCATGGTGTCAGTCTGCCCCCATCCAGCCGGGCGCGCGGCGGATCAGGCGTGCTGCATCGGTCCCACGCTCATCAGGGTGAGCTCCGGGTTGGCGCAGGCGCGGTGCGGCAGGTCGACGAGGGTGTAGTCGTAGGTGTTCGGCAGCCAGACCTGCAACCCGCGGCTCTCGACGGCCTGGCAGGATTCCGGATCGAACGGGCCGGTGTTGGTGATCGTCAACTCGGCGTACGCGGTCTCCCCGGGTGCCAGGATGAGCCGCTGCACGGGCTGCCAGGCCTTCCGCTCGGCCGGCGCCCCGATGGTCTCCGCACCCGGCCCTGCATGGTCGACCCCGGGGAAGCCGACCATCGAGCAGGACCGCGGTGCGTTCTCGGGGTTGCCCACCTGGATCCGGTAGTTCGCCTTGTTCATCCCGCCGTCGTTGTAGACCGCCTGGACGTTGACCGTGTCGGAGGTGCAGGGCGGGACGTAGGGCTCGGTGGCGCCGGCCGGTGCGGCGGTGACGATCGAACTGGCCAGGGCCAGTCCGGCAGCGGCTGCGGACAGCAGCGCAATGGGTCGCACCATGATCTTCTCTCCTCATCGAGTGTTCTTCGCTGACACCGGTGGAGAGTGGCGAGCCGACAGAAAAGTTGGGTGGCACCGGAGATGAAAAAGCCCGGATTCCTCTGCGTGAAAGGAATCCGGGCAGTTGTAGCCCCGACGGGATTCGAACCCGCGCTACCGCCTTGAGAGGGCGGCGTGCTAGGCCGCTACACAACGGGGCCGCGGCCGGATGAGATTACCACGACCGGAGGGCCGGGGCGAATCGCTCCTGCGCTGGGGTACCAGGACTCGAACCTAGACTAACTGAACCAGAATCAGTCGTGCTGCCAATTACACCATACCCCAATACTGACCATCTGGTCGGTGACCTGATCAGTGCTGGTGCCGCCTCGGCTCGCGCTCCGGCAACGACGAGAAACTTTACCGTATCGGCGGCCCCCGCACCAAACCGGTTACGCCGTGGTGACGCGGGTCTCCTCCGCATCGCCCGGTGTGCGATCCGGCACCTTCATCCACTTCGCCAGCAGCGCCGCCAGCACCGCGATGACGGCGAAGGTGATCACATCGGAGAAGGACTTCAGCCAGCCCACCTCGGTGACCTGGCGCACCCCGGCGATGCTGCCGGTGAGACCGGCCAGCAGGAACGAGAAGACGTTGTTGGTGACATGGGCCCCGATCGCGGCCTCCAGCCCGCCGGTGCGGACCACCAGCCAGCCGACGACCATCCCGAAGGCGAACCGGCTGATGAACAGCTGCGGGTTCTGCGAGCCGTGGAAGAAGGCGAACAGCAGCGAGGAGCCGATCACCCCGGGCCAGGGATTGCGGAACATGCTGCCGACGGCCTGGCTGAGATAGCCGCGGAACATCATCTCCTCCGACATCGACTGGAACGGTGTCAGCAGGAAGATCAGCAGCACGAACGGCAGCAGACCCGGCTGCGGCTGCCACCGCAGCGGCATCCCCTGCAGCGGCATGGTCGCGACGTAACCCGCGAAGACGACCACCGCGATCCCGAAACAGGCGGCCAGATAGCGCCAGCGGATCCGATCGGCCACCGACCAGATCCGGCGGGCCGGGACCCCGTGCACGAATCGCAGCACGGTGAACACGATCGGGATCATCGTGATGATCGACAGGTGGGAGGCGAGCATCCCCTCCCAGTATTCGTAGCGCCGCGCGGCGGCGAAGAACTCCTCCCGGGGCAACTGGCTGTGCCCGAGTCGCCAGGCCGCGGCGAGCACCACCTGACTGACCAGCGCACCCAGCAGCAGCCAGGCCCACAGGGCCAGCAGGATGCCCGCCACCGCGCGCCACCAGGTCGCGGCCGGGGTCCGCAGCAGCTGCGGATAGGCAACCCCCGGCGGCGGGGTCGGGAACGGCGGCTGGTCGGCCCGCACCGTGCTCGACACCGGGTCAGGCCACCGTCGCCCGGGCCCGCCGCAACCGGGTCAGGGACGATTCCCGACCCAGCAGCGCCATCGACTCGAACAGCGGCGGCGAGACCTTGGATCCGGTGATCGCGGTCCGCACCGGGCCGAACGCGAGCTTGGGTTTCAGCCCGAGCCCCTCGACCAGGGAACCCCGCAGCGCCTGCTCCACCTGCGCATCGGTGAACTCCGGAAGCCCTTCCACCGCGGTGATCGCGGCATCCAGCACCGACGCCTCCTCGGGTTTCAGGGTGGCCTTCTCCTCGATCTCGACCGCATCGTCGGCGGTGAACAGGAAGCGCAGCTTGTCCACCGCCTCCGAGAGGGTGTTCAACCGCTCCTTGATCAGCGGGGTCGCCCCGCGCACCAGCTCCCACTGCTCCGGCTGCGGCGGGTCGGTGACCAACCCGGCCCGGACCAGGAACGGCACGATCGCGGCGGCCAGCGTGTCGTCGTCGAGCATCCGGATGTGGGCGGCGTTGATCGCCAGACACTTCCGCGGATCGAACCGCGCCGGATTCCCCGACACCCGACGGATGTCGAAGGCCTCGGCCATCTCGGCCTTCGTGAACACGTCCCGGTCCTCGGCGATCGCCCAGCCGAGCAGCGCCAGATAGTTCAGCAGGCCCTCCGGCAGATAACCGAGCTCCTGGTATTCGGCCAGCCCGGATCCCTTGTCCCGCTTGGAAAGGCGGCGGTTGCCCTCCCCCATCACGATCGGCAGGTGCCCGAAGATGGGGGTACGCCCAGAGCCCACGCCGAGCTCGGCGAGGGCGGCGTACATCACCAGCTGGCGCGGGGTGGAGCTCAGCAGATCCTCACCGCGCAGCACATGGGTGATGCCCATCAGCGCGTCGTCGACCGGGTTGACCAGGGTGTAGAGCGGGTCGCCACCGGTGCGCACGATGACATAGTCCGGCACGTTGTCGGCGGTGAAGGTGACCCGGCCGCGGACCAGGTCGTCGAAGCTGATGTCGTGATCGGGGACGTGCATCCGGATCACGTATTCCCCCGCCCGGTCCCGGATCTCGATCTCCTCGGCGGACAGCGTCGGGCACGGGTTGGCCGGATCCCGGTGGATCGCCTGCTCCCCCAGTGCCTCGATCTCCTCGCGGGTGTAGTGGTCGCGGTAGGCGTACCCACCCTCGATCAGCCGCTGCACCACCTCGGCGTACTTGTCGCGCCGCTCGGACTGCAGGTAGGGGGCGTACGGGCCACCGACCTCGGGTCCCTCGTCCCAGTCGATTCCCAACCAGCGCAGCGAATCCAGCACCCCACGCAGCGACTCCTCGGTGCTGCGGGCGGCATCGGTGTCCTCGATGCGGAGCACGAAGGTGCCGCCGTAGTGCCGCGCGAAGGCCCAGTTGAACAGGGCACTGCGCACATTGCCGACGTGCAGGTTGCCGGTGGGCGAGGGTGGGAACCGGACCCGCACCTGGCTGGGCTCGATCCCGCCGAGGACGTCGAAATCGGCGCCGGGGTTGTCGACACTCACTGCTGCTCCTGGTTCTGCTGGGCGTTCTCGTCATCGGTGCCGGCATCGGCCGCGATCACCTTGTTGGTCAGGGTTCCCATGCCGGTGATGCTGATGCTGACCTGCTGGCCGGGGGTCATCAGGCCGACACCCTCCGGGGTGCCGGTGAGGATCACATCACCCGGCAGCAGGGTGGTGTAGGAGGTGATGTATTCGATCAGCTCCGCGATCGGGCGGATCATCAGCGAGGTCGAGCCGTGCTGCTTCTGCTCACCGTCCAGGGTGGTGGTGATCATCAGATCACCGGCCTCCTCGATCGTGTAGTGGCTGGTGATCCACGGCCCCAACGGGCAGGAGGTGTCGAAACCCTTGGCGCGCGCCCACTGCTTGTCCGGGCCCTGCTTGTCGCGGGCGGTGACGTCGTTGGCGATCGTGTAACCGAAGATCACCTCCTGGGCGCGGCTGGCCGGCACCTCCTTGCAGATCCGCCCGATCACCACCGCCAGCTCACCCTCGAAGCTGACCTGTTCGGAGAACGAGGGATAGATGATCGGCTCGTTCGGCCCGATCACCGCGGTGTTCGGCTTGAAGAAGGTCAGCGGGGTCTCCGGCACCTCGTTGCCGAGCTCGGCGGCATGGGCGGCATAGTTGCGGCCCACCGCGACCACCTTGGACCGCGGGATGACCGGGGCCAGCAATCGGGCCTCGGCCAGCGGCACCCGCTCACCGGTGAACTGCACCGCCATCGCCAGCGGGTCCCCACTGATGACGCCGATGGTGTCCGGGTGGGGACCGTTGTCCTCGGCCAGCTCGACGATGCCGTAACGGGGGTCTCCCCCGACTGAAAACCGTGCGACACGCATTGCCTCAGCCTAGCGTGCACCGGCGATGCCACCGGATTGGCAGACTGAGCCCCATGAGCACCGAGCCCTTCGCCGTCGTCGACCTGATCCGGAGCAAGCGGGACGGCAGCGAGCTGACCGATGACCAGCTCGATTGGCTGATCGCGGCCTACACCGACGGCCGGGTCGCCGAGGAGCAGATGTCGGCGCTGACGATGGCGATCTTCTTCCGCGGGTTGAGCGAACGGGAGCTGGATCGCTGGACGACGGCGATGATCGACAGTGGGGTGCGCCTGGACTTCGGCTCGCTGGGCCGGCCGACCGCCGACAAGCACTCCACCGGCGGCGTCGGGGACAAGATCACCCTGCCGCTGGCGCCCCTGGTGGCCAGTTGCGGGGTGATCGTGCCGCAGTTGTCGGGCCGCGGGCTGGGCCACACCGGCGGCACCCTGGACAAGCTCGAGGCCATCCCCGGCTGGCGGGCGGAGCTGACCGACGCCGAACTGATGCAGATCCTGGCCGAGGTCGGTGCGGTGATCTGCGCACCGACGGCCGGGCTGGCGCCGGCGGACAAGAAGCTCTATGCGTTGCGCGATGTCACCGCGACCGTCGACTCGATCCCGCTGATCGCCTCCTCGATCATGAGCAAGAAGATCGCCGAGGGCACCGGATCGCTGGTGCTGGATGTGAAGGTCGGCTCCGGGGCCTTCATGAAGGATCTCGACAGTGCCCGTGAGCTGGCCCGCACCATGGTCCGGCTCGGGGAATCGGCGGGGCTGACGACGACCGCCCTGCTCACCGACATGACGACGCCACTGGGGCGTACCGCGGGGAACGCGGTGGAGGTCGCCGAGGCGGTCGAGGTGCTGGCCGGTGGCGGACCGGCCGATGTGGTCGAGCTGACGCTGGCGCTGGCCACCGAGATGCTCGCTGCGGCCGGGAAGGGTGACATCGACCCGGCGGCGGTGCTGCGTTCCGGGCGGGCGATGGACAGCTGGCGGGCGATGATCGCCGCCCAGGGTGGCGATCCGGACGCCCCGCTGCCGACCGCGCGGCACACCGAGCAGCTGACCGCGCCGGCCGACGGGGTGCTGCAGTCGCTGGACGCGCTCCCGGTCGGCCTGGCGGCCTGGCGGCTCGGCGCCGGCCGGGCACGCAAGGAGGATGCGGTGCAGCCCGCGGCCGGGGTGGAGTGGCATGCCCGGCCCGGTGATCGGGTGCGCCGCGGCGAACCGCTGTTCACCCTGCACACCGACACCCCGGAACGGATCGCCTCGGCGACCGAGCAGCTCACCGGGGCGTACACGATCGGGGACGAACCGGTGGCGCCGGGCCCGGTGGTGCTGGAGCGGATCAGCCGCTGATCAACGCGCGATCAGGCCATAGAGATAGGCGTCGCTGAGCGCCTCCCAGGAGGCCTCGACGACGTTCTCCCCCACCCCGACGGTGGTCCAGGACCGCTCCCCGTCGTCGGTGTCGATCAGCACCCGGACCGAGGCATCGGTGCCGTGCCCCTGGTCGAGGATCCGCACCCGGTAGTCGGTGAGCTGGTAGTCCGCCACCTGGGGGTACGCCGGCAGCAGGGCCCTCCGCAGTGCCTCGTCGAGCGCGTTCACCGGACCGTTGCCCTCGCCACGGTATTCCTGCTCCGCACCCTTGGCCGACAGCCGCACGCTCGCCCCGGTGCGGGTCCGGCCGTCACCGTAGTCGGTGTGCACCTGCCAGGCATGCACGGTGAACGGTTCCGCGAGCTCACCCAGCTCGTTGCGGAGCAGCAGTTCGAAACTGGCATCGGCGGCCTCGTAGGAGTAACCCCGGGATTCGCGCTCCTTCACCGTGTCGGTGATCCTGGCGGCCAGCTCCCGGTCGGAGATGTCGAAACCGAGCTCCTCGCCCTTGAGCTGGATGTTCGCACGCCCGGCCATGTCCGAGACCAGGGTGCGCATGTCGTTGCCGACCACCGCGGGATCGATGTGCTGGTAGAGATTCGGGTCGACCCGGATCGCCGAGGCGTGCAGCCCGGCCTTGTGCGCGAACGCCGAGGACCCGACATAGGGCTGGCGCGGGGAACCGGGCACGTTCGTGATCGCGGCGATCGCGTGCGAGATCCGGGTGGCCTCGGCGAGCGCACCGTCGGCGAGCACCGACCAGCCGAACTTCAGCTCGAGATTGGCCACCACCTGCAGCAGGTCGGCGTTGCCGGTCCGTTCGCCGTAACCGTTGATGGTGCCCTGGACATGCATCGCGCCACCCTCGACCGCGGCCAGGGTGTTCGCCACCGCGCAGCCGGAATCGTTGTGGCAGTGGATGCCCAGGTCGACGCCGATCTCGGCGGTGTCGCCGACGATGTCGTGCATCCAGCTCGGCAGCATGCCGCCGTTGGTGTCGCAGAGCACCACCACCTCGGCCCCGGCCTCGGCGGCGGTGCGGACGACCTCGAGGGCGTATTCGCGGTTGGCACGGTAGCCGTCGAAGAAGTGCTCGGCATCCAGGAACACCCGCTGGCCCTCGGCGACCAGGTGCTCGACCGAGTCGGCCACCATCGCCAGATTCTCCTGCAGGCTGGCCCGCAGGGCGCGTTCCACGTGCTGGTCGTGGCTCTTCGCCACCAGGCAGGCGACGCTCGCGCCGCTGTCGCGGACCGCCGCGATCATCGGATCATCGGCCGCCCTGCGGCCCACTCGGCGGGTGAAGCCGAATGCGGTCAGGGTGGAGTTCTTGAGCCTCAGCTCACCGCGCCGCATCGCTTCGAAGAAGTTGGTGTCCTTCGGGTTGGCACCCGGCCAGCCGCCCTCGATGAAGGTCACCCCGAGCTCGTCGAGATTGGCCGCGATCCGCAGCTTGTCGGCGATCGAGAGCCGCAGGCCCTCCTGCTGCGCGCCGTCGCGCAGGGTCGTGTCATAGACGTGGAAGTGCTCCGGACCGGGATGATCGGTCATCGCGAAACCGGTACCGGGTGCAGACAACGGCGTGTGCTGGGCGTGCGTCACGCCCTCGAGTCTGGCAACCGCATCGGCGTACGCCAAAAGGTCTCAGCCGGTGAGAACGCCGACGCACATCGCCCCCACGTTGGTTGAGCGAGGAGCGCAGCGCCCCCCTTGGTTGAGCGAGGAGCGCAGATCAGGCGACCTTGTACATCCAGCCGTAACGGTCCTCGGCGCGGCCGTACTGGATGTCGAGCAGCTCCTTGCGCAGCGCGGCGGTGTGCTCACCGACGCCGTCGGGGCTGTCGTTCTGCACCCGGTAGACCTCACCCTGCTCGTCCTTGAACTCCGAGATCGGGGTGATCACCGCGGCGGTGCCGCAGGCGAAGACCTCGCGGATGTCCCCGGAGCGGATGCCCTCGAGCAGCTCGCTCAGCTTCACCTGCCGTTCCACCGGAGTCAGGCCCTGGTCCTTGGCCAGTGCCAGGATCGAGTCGCGGGTGACACCCTCGAGGATCGACCCGCTCAGCTCGGGGGTGACCAGCTCGCCCTGGGCGTTGACGAAATAGACGTTCATCCCGCCGAGTTCCTCGACGAACTCATGGCCCCCGGCATCGGCGAAGAGCACCTGCGCACAGCCGTGCTCGGCGGCCTCCTGCTGGGCGACCAGCGAGGACGCGTAATTGCCGCCGCACTTGGCCGCACCGGTGCCCCCGGCGCCGGCGCGGGAGTACTTGGTGGTGATCCAGATCGCCACCGGTGCCACACCGGAGGAGAAGTATGCCCCCGCCGGGCTGGCGATGCAGGCATAGGTCACATGCTCGGCGGCACGGACGCCCAGGAACGCCTCGGAGGCGAACATGAACGGCCGCAGATAGAGGCTGGACTCACCACCCTCGGGATCCGGCACCCAGTCCCGATCCGCGCGGACCAACGCCTCGATGCTGCCGATGAAGTCCTCGGTCGGCAGCTCCGGCAGCCCGAGCCGGCGGGCCGAGCGCTGCATCCGCTCGGCGTTCTGCTCCGGCCGGAAGAGCCAGATCGACCCGTCGGCATGCCGGTACGCCTTCAGGCCCTCGAAGATCTCCTGGGCGTAGTGCAGCACCGCCGCCGCCGGATCGAGGGTGAGCGGGCCGTAGGGCACGATCGCCGAATCGTGCCAGCCGTCGTTGCGGGTCCACGTCGCCACCGCCATGTGGTCGGTGAAGCGGCTGCCGAAACCGGGGTTCTCGAGGATCGCGGCGCGCTTCTCGGCCGGGAGCGGATTGGGGTTCGGGCGGACGTCGAACATCAGGCTCATGGACGCGAATCTATCAGTTGCTAGGTGGCCAAAGCATCGGGTCCACCGGCACGGATCTGAGACGCCACCGCCCGCAGCACGGGGCTGGTTAGGGTGTCGGCCGTGTCGACTAATCAGAACCCCAGCAAGCCAACCATCGCGGTGATCGGCGGTGACGGAATCGGACCCGAGGTGGTCACCGAGGGACTGAAGGTCCTCGGTGCCGCGGTCGGACCCGATGCGTTCACCACCGTCGACTACGACCTCGGTGCCGATCGCTGGTTGCGTACCGGTGAGGTCCTCCCCGACTCGGTGATCGAGGAGCTGAAGAGCGCGGACGCGATCCTGCTCGGCGCGGTCGGCGCGGCACCCGGGGACACCCGGATCCCGTCCGGGCTGCTGGAACGCGGCCTGCTGCTGAAGCTGCGTTTTCTCTTCGACCATTACGTGAATCTGCGCCCGTCGAAGATCTATCCGGGCATCCCGGTCCCGCTCGCCGACGAGGTGATCGCCGGCCGGGAGGTCGACTTCGTGGTGGTCCGGGAGGGCACCGAGGGCCTGTACGCCGGCAACGGCGGCGTGGTCCGCGCCGGTACGCCGCAGGAGATCGCCACCGAGGTCAGCGTGAACACCGCCTACGGGGTGGAGCGGGTGATCCGGGACGCGTTCGAGCGGGCCACCCGGCGCCGCAACAAGGTCACCCTGGTGCACAAGCACAACGTGCTGGTCAACGCCGGCGGGTTGTGGCGCCGGCTGTTCGAGGAGGTCGCCGCCGAATATCCCCAGGTGACCACCGACTATCTGCACATCGACGCGGCCACCATCTTCATGGCCACCGATCCGGCACGCTTCGACGTGCTGGTCACCGACAACCTCTTCGGTGACATCATCACCGACCTGGCCGGTGCGGTCACCGGTGGCATCGGGCTGGCGGCGAGCGGCAACATCAACCCCTCCGGGGCGTACCCGTCGATGTTCGAACCGGTGCACGGTTCGGCCCCCGACATCGCCGGTCAGCAGAAGGCCGATCCGACCGCGGCGATCCTGTCCACCGCACTGCTGCTGGATCACCTGGGGCGGACCGAGGATGCCCGCCGGATCGAGAAGGCGGTCACCGAGGACATCGCCGAGCGCTCCGGCCACCGCCCGACCAGCCAGGTCGGCGACGCGATCGCCGCCCGGTTCTGAGCCGACGATGAGCATGCCGCCGGAGGTGCCGGAGCTGGTCACCCGCGCGCTGCGCGCCTCGCTGTCGCAGGGGTTCGTCGAGTCGACCCGGACCGAGACCGGACGGTTGCTCGCGGCGCTGGCGGCCACCCGCCAGGGCACCATCGCCGAGTGCGGGACCGGTTGCGGTGTCGGCGCGGCCTGGTTGCGCAGCGGCGCACCGGCCGGTACGAGGGTGGTCACCGCGGAGACCGATCCGCAGCTCGCCGAGTGCGCGCAACGGGTCTTCGCCACCGACGACATCGAGGTCTTCGAGGCCGACTGGACCAAGCTGGAGTCGCTGGCGCCGTTCTCGCTGCTGTTCCTGGACGCCGGGGCCGCGAAGCGGGCCGAGCGGGAGCAGTTGATCGATCTGGTGACCGAGGGCGGCATCATCGTCATCGACGATCTGGTGCCCTGCGCGAGCTGGCCGCCCTGCGATCGCAGCGGGGTGAACACCCGGCGCCAGGACTGGCTCAGCGACCCGCGGCTGGCCAGCGTGGAGACGATGGTGGCACCCGACACCGCGGTGCTGGTGGCGGTACGCCGCAGTGCCCCGGTGAGTTCCCCGGTCGGCTGATCCGGCCGGGTCCGACTTGATCTGGCACAGCCATCCGGCATCATGTGGCCATGACAACCACGCACCCGCACCTCGATGAGGTGGTCCGGACCCGACGCAGCCGCCGGTTGCGGATCCTGATCGGCGTCTGTGTGATGGTGCTGGTGCTGCTGATCGCCTGGCTGGTGATCGCGGCCAATGCGGGCCGCTGGGGCGTACCGATGTTCAGCTTCACCAATGAGCGCGGATCCCAGTGCCGCAACGACTTCTTCGGCCACAGCTGCAACCCGATGACACTGGAGGACATCTCCTATCGGGCGGACGTGCCGCTGGCCGCCGACACCAAGGTGCTGCTCGGCACCTGGCGCCAGACCCATGACTTCCAACTGACCGCGCGGCTGGTGTTCCCCAAGGAGAGCGCCAAGGCCAGTTACGAGGCCCTGCAGCAGAAGTTCGGCGAGTGCCGGCAGAACCAGCCGAGCCCGCTGGCCACCGTGCCCGATCTGACCGCCCTGTGCGTGATGAGCAACGAGTTCACCCGGATGGAGGGTGGCCTGCCGCCGGACCGGTTGTGGCAGATCTCCAGCGCCACCCAGGCCGACGGATCGACCCTGGTGCACATGGACATCCGCAGCCGCTGACCCGACAGCGCAGAACCACGAAACCCCTGCCGAGGCAGGGGTTTCGTGGTTCTGGTGACCTTCTCGGTGCCGCCCGGTCAGCGGGCGGCGGTGCCCTCGACGTAGTCGTCGTCGTGGGACTTGACCCAGGCCATCAACTCGCGCAGCTCCTTGCCGGTCTTCTCGATCGGGTGCTGCTCGGCCTCGGCCCGGAACTTCTTGAACTCCGGCGCGCCGGCCTCCTGGTCGGCCATGAAGCGGTTCGCGAAGGACCCGTTCTGCACATCGGCGAGCACCGCCTTCATGCTCTCCTTGACGTGGTCGTCGATGATCCGCGGGCCGGACACGTAGTCACCGAACTCGGCGGTGTCGGAGATCGACCAGCGCTGCTTGGCGATGCCGCCCTCATACATCAGGTCGACGATCAGCTTGAGCTCGTGCAGGCACTCGAAGTAGGCGACCTCCGGCTTGTAGCCGGCCTCGGTCAGGGTCTCGAAACCGGCCTGGATGAGCGCCGACGCGCCGCCACAGAGCACCGCCTGCTCACCGAAGAGATCGGTCTCGGTCTCCTCGGTGAAGGTGGTCTTGATGCCGCCGGCGCGGAGCCCGCCGATCGCCTTGGCGTACGCCAGGGCCAGATCCCAGGCCTTGCCGGTGGCGTCCTGCTCCACCGCGACGAGCACCGGTACGCCCCGGCCCTCGCTGTATTCGCGGCGCACCAGGTGGCCCGGGCCCTTCGGCGCGACCATGGCCACATCGACACCGGCCGGGGGCTTGATGAAGCCGTAGCGGATGTTGAAGCCGTGGGCGAAGAACAGCGCGTCACCGTCGACCAGATTGGGCTCGACCGCTTCCTTGTAGAGCTTGGCCGCGTGCTGGTCGGGGACCAGCATCATGATCAGGTCGGCCTCCTCGACGGCCTCGGCCGGGGTGACCACGCGCAGGCCCTGGGCCTCGGCCTTCTCCCGGCTCTTCGAGCCCTCGTTCAGTCCGACCCGGACATCGACTCCGGAGTCCCGCAGGGACAGCGCGTGCGCGTGTCCCTGGGAGCCGAAGCCGAGGATCGCCACGTGGCGGTCCTGGAGCAGCGACAGGTCGGCGGCGTCGTCGTAGAAAAGTTCGGTGGCCACGATCGTTGGTTCTCCTTGCTGGATTTCGTATTCAGGTCTGACAGTAGTAGGTCGGTCGACACCGGGTGCCCGGTCTCAGCGCATCAGACGATGCGGATCGGCCGGGACCGCTCGCCCCGGCTGGTGCGGTCGCTGAGCGAGCGGCTGCCGCGGCTCAGCGCGACGACACCGGACTGCACCAATTCCTTGATGCCATAGGACTCCAGCATCCGCAGCAGGGCGTCCACCTTGTCCGAACCGCCGGTCGCCTCGATGGTGATCGAGTCGTTCGCCACGTCGACGGTCTTGCAGCGGAAGAGCTGGACGATCTCCAGCACCTGGCTGCGGGTCTCGGGCGTCGCCCGGACCTTCACCAGCAGCAGCTCCCGGCGCACCGACTTGTCCTCCAGCTCGACGATCTTGAGCACCTCGACGAGTTTGTTCAGCTGCTTGGTGAGCTGCTCCAGGGAGGTGTCGTCGACATTGGCCACCAAGGTGATCCGGGAGAGGTCGGCATGCTCGGTCGGGCCCACCGCGAGCGACTCGATGTTGTAGCCGCGGCGGGAGAACAGGGCGGCGATCCGGGTCAGCACACCGGGCTGGTTGAGCACCAGCACCGACAGGGTTCGGGGTGCGGTGCTCACAGGACCTCCTCGTCCCACTCCGGCGCCATGTCGCGCGCGATCTTGATGGCGTCGTTGCTGGTGCCGGCGGCGACCATCGGCCACACCATGGCGTCCTTGTGCACGACGAACTCGACGACCACCGGGCGGTCGTTGATGGCCAGCGCCTGGTTGATCACCTCGTCGACCTGGTCCTTCGATTCGGCGCGCAGCCCGACACAGCCCATCGCCTCCGCCAGCTTGCGGAAGTCCGGCACCCGCCAGGATTTCAGGTCGGTGTTGGAATAGCGGCCCTCATAGAACAGCGTCTGCCACTGTCGCACCATGCCCAGCGACTCGTTGTTGATCACCGCGATCTTGACCGGAATCCCTTCCAGGGCACAGGTCACCAGCTCCTGGTTGGTCATCTGGAAGCAGCCGTCGCCGTCGATCCCCCAGACCACCGAGTCGGGCTGGCCGACCTTGGCGCCCATCGCCGCCGGGACGCAGTAGCCCATCGTGCCCAGGCCACCGGAGTTCAGCCAGCGACCGGGCTTCTCGAAGGGCAGGAAGTGCGCCGACCACATCTGGTGCTGTCCGACGCCGGCCGCCCAGTAGGCGTCCGGGCCGGTCAGTTGACCGATGCGCTGGATCACGTACTGCGGCGAGAGGCTGCCGTCGACCGGCTCGTCGTATCCGGTCGGGTACTTCGCCTTGACCCCGTCCAGGTACGCCCGCCAGGCGCTGAAGTCGAACTGGGTGCCGTCCCCGACCAGATCGCCGAGCAGCCGCAGCACCTCCTTGCAGTCACCGACGATCGGCACATCGGCGACCCGGTTCTTGGAGATCTCGGCCGGATCGATGTCGGCGTGCACGACCTTTGCCAACGGAGCAAAGGAATCCAGGTCACCGGTCACCCGGTCGTCGAAGCGGGTGCCGATCGCCAGCAGCAGGTCGGCCCGCTGCAGGGCGCCGACCGCCGACACCGAGCCGTGCATGCCGGGCATCCCCATGTGCAGTTCGTGGCTGTCGGGGAAGACACCGCGCGCCATCAAGGTGGTGACCACCGGGATCCCGGCGGCCTCGGCCAGGGCACGCAGTTCCTCGGCCGCCTGGGCCTTCACCACACCGCCACCGACGTAGAGCACCGGGCGCTGCGCCTCGGCGAGCAGCCGGGCCGCCTCCTTGACCTGCTTGTTGTGCGGTTTGGTGGTGGGCCGGTAACCGGGCAGCTCAACGGTCCGCGGCCAGACGAAGTCGAACTCGGCCTGCAGCGCATCCTTGGTGATGTCGACCAGCACCGGGCCCGGGCGGCCGGTGCCGGCGATGTGGAATGCGGAGGCGATCGCCTCGGCGATGTCCTCGGGCCGGGTGATCAGGAAGTTGTGCTTGGTGATCGGCATCGTGATGCCGCGGATGTCGGCCTCCTGGAAGGCATCGGTGCCGATCGACCGGCTGCCGACCTGACCGGTGATCGCGACGATGGGCACCGAGTCCATGTGCGCATCGGCGATCGGCGTGACCAGGTTGGTCGCGCCCGGGCCGGAGGTCGCCATGCACACACCGACCTTGCCGGTGGCCACGGCGTACCCCTCGGCCGCATGGCCCGCGCCCTGTTCGTGCCGGACGAGGATGTGGCGTACCGAAGAATCGAAGAGCGGGTCGTAGGCCGGCAGGATCGCGCCGCCGGGGATACCGAAGACGACCTCCACCCCCATCAACTCGAGCGAACGGACCAGCGCCTGCGATCCGGTCATCCGGAGCGGCGCATTCGGCTCCGCCCCGTTCTCGCGCTGGCTGGGGGCAGCCGGCCGCGGTTGAGCTTCCGGCCGGGGCGGCTTGGGTGCCGCCTCGTCAGTGACCCTCATCTGTCTCCTCCACACATCGTGACGTTCGATCCGCACCGCGCGGTATCGAGGTCAACAGTTGGTGGCTTCTCGTCGCTTCCTGCCGCCGGGATCTCCGGCAACAAAAAACCCCCGCCGCCGGGAGGCGCACGAGGGAGCGTGTCGGTGGTGGGGGGTCTTCCCCGGCCGACACGCTAGGTGATTACGAGAATCCGGTACTGCTGCACGTCTTCACAATGTCGCATCGTTCCAGTTGTGTCAACGAATGGACGCATCTTCTCAGGCGGTGAGATTCTTTGGCGCCCTAGGAAATCCGGGCGTCGGCTGCGCGAGCGCCAGCACCCCTTCCACGCCGGCTGAGCGAGCGCCAGCACCTTCCACGTCGGCTGAGCGAGCGCAGCGAGTCGAAGCCACCCTCGCTCTCGCGGGTGGCTCCGACTCGGTCGTTGACTCCTCGTTCGGCTCAGTCCACGTGCCGCACGGCCCCGTACGAGGCCGGGCGCACCATCGAGGCGTACGCGCGCAGCGCCTTGGAGACCTCGCGCTGCCGGTTCGCCGGCCGCCAGGGCAGATCGCCCTGAGCCAGCCGGCGCCGCTCCAGCTCGGCGTCGTCGACGTTGAGGTGCAGCTTGCGGTTGTGCACGTCGATCTCGATCTCGTCCCCGTCGCGGACGAGCCCGATCACCCCACCGCCGGCGGCTTCGGGCGAGATGTGTCCGATCGACAGGCCCGAGGTGCCGCCGGAGAAACGGCCGTCGGTGATCAGCGCGCACTTCTTGCCCAGGCCGCGCCCCTTGAGGAAGGAGGTCGGATAGAGCATCTCCTGCATCCCCGGTCCACCCTTGGGGCCCTCGTAGCGGATCACCACCACATCGCCCGCCTTGACGGTCTTGTTCAGGATCTTCTCGACGGCCTCCTCCTGGGATTCCATCACCACCGCGGGGCCGACGAAGTTGAACAGCTCCTCATCGATGCCGGCCGACTTGATCACCGCGCCCTCGGTGGCGAGATTTCCATACAGGATGGCCAATCCGCCGTCGGCGGTGTAGGCGTGCTCGAAGTCCCGGATGCAGCCCTCGGCCTGATCGAGGTCGAGGGAGTCCCAACGGTTCTGGGTCGAGAACGCCTCGGTGGTGCGGACCCCACCGGGCGCGGCATGGAACAGGTCGACGGCCTCGGGGGTCGCCTTGCCGCCGCGCACGTCCCAGGCGTCCAGCCAGGAACCCAGGTCGTCGGAGTGGATGGTGTGCACCGATTCGTCCAGCACCCCGGCGCGTCGCAGTTCGCCAAGGATGGCAGGGATTCCGCCGGCGCGGTGGACGTCCTCGATGTGGTACTTCGGCGAGTTCGGAGCCACCTTGCTGAGGCACGGGACCTGCCGGGACAGGTCCTCGATGTCGGCCAGGGTGAAGTCGATCTCCCCCTCGATCGCCGCGGCCAGGGTGTGCAGGACGGTGTTGGTGGAACCACCCATGGCGATGTCCAGGCACATCGCGTTGCGGAAGGCCGCCTTGTTCGCGATGTTGCGCGGCAGCGCGCCCTCGTCGTCCTTCTCGTACCAGCGGCGGGCCAGATCGACGACCCGGCGACCGGCCTCCAGGAACAGCTCCCGGCGATCGGCGTGGGTGGCCAGAGTGGTGCCGTTGCCGGGCAGCGAGAGACCGAGCGCCTCGGTCAGGCAGTTCATCGAGTTGGCGGTGAACATGCCCGAACAGGAACCGCAGGTCGGGCAGGCGGACCGCTCGATCTCGCTCATCCCCGCCTCGCCGATCGAGTCGTCGGCCGAGGCCGACATCGCCGAGATCAGATCGGTGCTGGGGAACGCCACCCCATCGGCGATGACCGCCTTGCCGGCCTCCATCGGACCGCCGGAGACGAAGACCACCGGGATGTTCAGCCGGAGTGCGGCCATCAGCATCCCGGGGGTGATCTTGTCGCAGTTGGAGATGCAGACCAGGGCGTCGGCGCAGTGCGCGTTCACCATGTATTCGACCGCGTCGGCGATCAGTTCACGGCTGGGCAGCGAATAGAGCATGCCGCCGTGGCCCATCGCGATGCCGTCGTCGACCGCGATGGTGTTGAACTCCTTGGCGACCCCGCCGGCCTCGGCGACCGCGCCGGCGACCAGCTGGCCCATGTCCTTCAGGTGCACGTGGCCGGGTACGAACTGGGTGAAGGAGTTGGCGATCGCCACGATCGGTTTGCCGAAGTCCTCATCCACCATGCCGGTGGCCCGCCAGAGCGAGCGCGCCCCGGCCATGTTGCGGCCATGGGTGGTGGTGCGGGAACGCAGTGCGGGCATGACGGCTCCTTCGCGGACGGACGACTCTCCCGAGCGTAACCCGCACCGGTCGGCGTACCCAATGAGCGCCCAGCATCCGAGCCGTCAGCGTCCAGCGCTGCCCGCCCGCGGCCGCACCCGGATCACGTACGCCAGCAGCGCCATCGACAGCGCGGTCCCCCACAGCGGCAGGAAATTGCCGGCCAATGCCTGCAGCGGGGTGTAGCGGCGCTCGACGTCGTAGCCGTAGGGCAGGAAGGCCAGCACCGGGCAGAGCGCCACCCAGCCGGCGTACACCAGGCACGGGATCGTCAACCAGCTCGGCAGTCCCGGGCGGCGCCCCCGCCCGCGGGTGCCCGCCACCCGATCCCGGTACTGCCGGGCGGCCTGCAGCGCCCCGAGGCCGACCAGCAGCGCCCAGACGTGGTGATGGGTCCACGACAGCGGCGAGGCGAGACAGGTGGCGAGGCCGACCACCCCGACCGCCAGCACCCGTTCCTCGATCCGCCACAGTCCGACGGCCGCCAGCAACCCGATCAGAGCGGCCAGCATGCTCACCACCAGGCCCAGCCGGACGGTGGACGGGTCGGTTCCCAGGGTGCGCGCGAAGACGGCGTTCAGCGACTGGTTTCCCACATAGACAGGGTTTCCGTAGGTGTCACCGCGCAGCACCTTCTCGGCGAACCGGACCGTGGCGGCGGGTTGCAGCAGATAACCGATGCCGGTGAAGAAGGCCGTGGCGAGCAGCCCGATGATGGCGACCCTGCGCCGCCCGGTGAGGAAGGCGAAGACCAGGAAGAGCAGCGGGGTGAGTTTGATCGCCGCGGCCAGCCCGGTCGCCACACCGCGCGGCAGCCAACGGCGCTCGCCGACCGCGCGCGGCAGCAGGTCGCCGACGACCAGCGCCATCAGCAGCGTGTTCACCTGGCCGTAGCCGATGGTGGTCCGGAACGGTTCGAACGCCACCACCAGCACCACGTTGACCAGACCGAGGGTCAGCCCGCGCGGCACCCGCGCCCGGGCCAGGATCAGCCGCTGGGCGAGCACGGTGAGCGCGGTCCAGACCAGCTGCAGCGCCAGCATCGGCAGCAGCGCGAACGGCACCAGCAGGATCGCGGCGATCGGCGGATAGATGTAGGGCAGGTCCCAACCGGGGGTGCGGGTGGCGTAGATGTCCTTGCCGGCCAGCAGATCGCGGACCGCGGCCACATAGACGTCGAGGTCGATGGTGGCGGGGCGCCACGGGCTCGCCGTGCCGGTCGCGATGATCCACGGCAGCAGGATCAGCGCGACCACGAACGCCGGCAGGAATTCGATCAGCCAGCGGACCGCCCGGTGGGGCCGGTCCAGCGCGGCCTCGGCCCGCTCGGCGTCGGTGAGGCGAGTCGGCGGGCTCAACGGACTCGGTTCTCCAGGGGTTCGTCGGCCGCCCAGTGCCGCAGCTGCCGCGCGATCAGCGCATTGGCCCGCGGCCAGAACGCGGTCGCGGGACCACCGGTGTGCGGGGAGATGAGCACACCGGGACTGCGCCACAGCGGATGCTCGGCGGGCAGCGGTTCGGGGTCGGTGACATCCAGCGCCGCGCGCAACCGGCCGGCCGAGGTCTCGGCGAGCAGCGCGTCGGTGTCGACGATCGGGCCCCGGGCGACGTTGACCACCAGCGCATTGTCGGGCAGCAGCGCCAACCGGCGGGCGTCCAGCAGCCCACGGGTGGAGTCATTGAGCGGCACGATCACGAAGACCACATCGGCCTGCGGCAGCAGCTCGTCGAGCTCGTCGATGCCGTGCACCCCATCGCGGGCCCGGGAGGCGACGCGGGTGATGGCGGCCGGTTCCATCGGTTCCAGCCGCCGCTCGATCGCCTTGCCGATTCCCCCGTATCCCAGGATCAGGGCCCGCTGATCGGCCAGCGACTGCCCCATCGGCCCGCGATCCCAGCTGCCCGACGGCATGTTCCGGGCGTACTGGTCGAGCCGCCGGCCCTGGGCCAGCGCGAGCCCGATGGCCAGCTCGGCGGTCGCGGTGTCGTGCACCCCGGCGGCATTGCAGAGCGCGACGCCGTCGGGGATCAGCTCGGGCACCCCGTCGAACCCGGCCATGTTCAGCTGGACGACCTCCAGGCCGGTCATCTCCTCGGTACGCTGCAGCGCCGCGTTCCCGCTCAGGTAGGGCACGACCAGGAACCCGACCTCGGCGATCGAGTCGGGCCAGGGCTCACCGGGGTCGACGAACGGCGCCATCTCGACGCCCTCGGGGAGACCACCGAGCTTCTCCTCGGCCTCCGCGCGGCTGCGGAACGGGAGCCAGGCGAGCTTGCCGGTCATCGTCACCTCCGGTGTGTGGGTCGGGTGGTCCTCAGGCGTCGGTCTCGGCGCGGACCTCGAAGCCCGCGGCCGCCATCTTCTGTTTCACCTCGGCCACCGAGACGGTACCGAAGTGGAAGACGCTGGCGGCGAGCACCGCATCGGCCCCCGCCCGGGCGGCGTCGACGAAGTGCTCCGCGGTGCCGGCACCACCGGAGGCGATCACCGGCACCTCGACCACCCGGCGGACCGCCTCGATCAGTTCCAGGTCGAAGCCGGCATTGGTGCCGTCGGCGTCCATCGAGTTGAGCAGGATCTCCCCCGCCCCCAGATCGACCGCCTGGCGTGCCCATTCCAGCGCGTCCAGACCCGCGGAGGTGCGACCACCGTGGGTGGTGACACCGAATCCGGAGGGCTGGCCGGCCTCGCGCCGGGCGTCCAGGGAGAGCACCAGCACCTGGTTGCCGAACCGGGTGGTGATCTCGCGGATCAGTTCGGGGCGGCGGATCGCGGCGGTGTTCACCCCGACCTTGTCGGCACCGTGCCGCAGCAGGTCGTCCACGTCGGCGACCGACCCCACCCCACCGCCGACGGTGAGCGGGATGAACACGGTCTCGGCGGTCTGCGAGACCACCTCCCGGGTGGTGGCCCGGCCCTCGTGGGAGGCGGAGATGTCGAGGAAGGTCAGCTCGTCCACACCGGCGGCGTCATAGGCCAGTCCGAGCTCCACCGGATCGCCGGCGTCGCGGAGGTTGGTGAAGTTGACGCCCTTGACGACCCGCCCGTCGTGGACGTCGAGGCAGGCGATGATGCGGACAGCCAGGCTCATGGGCACCGACCCTACCGGCCTAGGGTGGGCACATGCCGGAGCTGGACCCCACCTTCACCGCCCTGCCGCTGCGGGCTCTCGCCGATGCCGCCCTGGACCGCGCCGCGGCGCTCGGTGCCGGGCACGTCGAGGTGCGCATCGAACGGACCCGCAGCGACCACCGCACCTACCGGGATGCGGCCCTGGAATCGGCCAGCGACAGCGAGGTGCTGGGTCTGGGGGTACGCCTGCTCTGGCAGGGCGTGTGGGGATTCGCCGCCGGGATCACGCTGACCCCGCAGGCCGCGGCGCGGATCGCCGAACAGGCGGTCGAGGTGGCCCGCATCTCGGCGGCCGCCGGTTCCCGGCCGGTGGAGCTCGCGCCCGAACCGGTGCACCGCGGCAGCTGGGTGTCGGCGTACCGGATCGATCCGCTGAGCGTGCCGGCCCCCGAACGCGACGCCCGGTTGATCGAGCTGTCCGCCGCATTGCTCGCCGGGTCCGGGGTCGACCATGTGCAGGCCGCCGTCGACGCGGTGCGGGAGAACAAGTTCTATGCCGATTCCGCCGGCACCGAGACCACCCAGCAGCGGGTCCGGATCGCGCCGGCACTGACGGCGGTGACGGTCGGTGAGCACGGCTTCGCCACCATGCGGACGCTGGCGCCCCCGGTGGGTCGTGGCTGGGAGTACCTGACCGGGGAGGGTTGGGATTTCGATGCCGAGGTGGCCGAACTCCCAGGACTGCTCGCCGAGCACGCGGCGGCACCGAGTGTCGAACCGGGCCGCTACGACCTGGTGATCGAGCCGACCAATCTCTGGCTGACCGTGCACGAGTCGATCGCGCACGGCACCGAACTGGACCGGGCACTCGGTTATGAGGCGGCGTACGCCGGCACCTCGTTCGCGACCGTCGACGGGCTGGGGTCGCTGCAGTACGGTTCGCCGCTGCTGCAGGTCACCGGGGACCGGGTCACCGAGCACGGGCTCGCCAGCGTCGGCTGGGATGACGAGGGGGTGGGCGCGCAGGAGTTCGAGATCATCCGCGACGGGGTGCTGGTCGGTTACCAGCTGAACCGGCAGATGGCCGCCGAACGGGGACTCGGCCGCTCGAACGGCTGCGCGTTCGCCGATGCGCCATCCCACATTCCCCTGCAGCGGATGCCGAACGTCTCGATCCGGCCCGACCCGCAGGGCCCGGACGTGGCCGGGCTGATCTCCCGGGTGGAGCGCGGAATCCTTGTCCAGGGAGACAATTCCTGGTCGATCGACATGCAGCGCTACAACTTCCAGTTCACCGGACAGCGCTTCTTCGCGATCGAGAACGGCCGACTCGTCGGGCAGCTGCGCGATGTGGCCTACCAGGCGACCACGACCGATTTCTGGGGTTCGCTGGCGGCGGTGGGTGGGCCGCAGACCTATCTGCTGGCCGGGGCGATGAACTGCGGCAAGGGACAACCGGGTCAGATCGCCTCGGTGTCGCACGGTGCGCCGGCGTGCCTGTTCCGCGAGGTGAATGTGCTCAACACCAATGCCGAGGGAGGTGCGCTGTGAGCGAGCGGGTGGCCGACTGGATCGAGGCGGCGCTGGGGGCTGCACGGAGCCCGGACTGCACGATCATCGTCGACGAATCCCGGGAGGCCAACCTGCGCTGGGCGAACAACGCCGTCACCAGCAACGGGGACACCCACGATCGATCCGCGACCGTGATCGCCTTCGACGGTCCGCGGACGGCCGCGGTCTCGGGCCCGTTGGCCGATGCCGCGGAGCTGATCGCCCTGGTCGGGCGGGCGGAGGCCGCGCTGGTGGACGCCGTGGCGGCCCCTGATGCGATGCCGTTGCTGGACGGCGGCCGGGACACCGACTTCGCCGAACCTGCCGATGCGGCTGATTTCTCCGTGCTGGCAGGATTCGCGGCCGAACTGGGGGATGCGTTCCAACTGGCCGTGGCCGAGGGGCAGCTGCTGTTCGGGTTCGCCGAGCACCGGCTGACGACGACCTGGTTGGCCGCCAGCACCGGCACCCGGCGCCGGCACGTGCAGCCGATGGGCCGGGTCGAGCTGAACGCCAAACTGCCGGACCTGATCGGATCGGCCTGGGTCGGGGTGGCGACCCTCGACTTCACCGACGTCTCGGTGCCGGGGTTGTACGCCGAGGCCAGGCGTCGCCTGGGTTGGTCCGCGCGCCGGATCGATCTGCCCGCGGGCCGGTACGAGACCTTGCTGCCACCCTCGGCGATCGCCGATCTGCTGATCTATGCCTACTGGTCGATGTCGGCGCGCGATGCCGCCGAGGGGCGCAATGCCTTCGCCGACCCGGCCGCGGTGGGCCGGACCCGGATCGGTCAGCGGCTCAGCGAGCTGCCGCTGACCCTGGCCAGCGATCCGGCCGCGCCCGGGTTGGAACGGGCACCGTTCGTGATCGCGCACGCCTCCGCCGGCGGTGAGCAGTCGGTCTTCGACAACGGTGCGCCGGTCGAACGCGCCGAATGGGTCGCCGACGGCGTGCTCACCGATCTGGTCCGGGATCGTCGGGTCGCCGCCGACCAGGGACTGTCGGCGCGGCCGGCCACCTGGAACCTGTTGCTCACCGGCGGCGGTGACCAGGGACTGGACGAGATGATCGCCGACACCCGCCGCGGGCTGCTGCTCACCTGCCTGTGGTACATCCGCGAGGTCGACCCCGAGACCCTCCTGCTCACCGGGCTGACCCGCGACGGGGTCTATCTGATCGAGGACGGCGAGGTGGTCGGTGCGGTGAACAACTTCCGCTTCAACGAATCCCCGATCTCCTTGCTGGGCAGGATTTCCGAGGCCGGCCGCAGCGAGCAGACGCTCCCGCGCGAGTGGAACGACTGGCTGACCCTCACCGTGATGCCACCGGTCCGCGTCCCGGACTTCAACATGTCCACCGTCTCCCAGGCGCACTGATCCCCCACGCTCATCGAGCAGCACGCCATGCGCAACGAAGCGGAGCAATGGCGTGCGTGTCGAGATGAGCCGCCCGGGTTGTGCCCATCTCGACACGGTCGCTGCGCGACCTGCTCGATGAGCGGTGCAGAACCCGTTTGCCGCGGTGACGGTGTGGATGCATCATGGATGACGTTGCATTCCCTGCGAGAGGATCGACTGGTGTACCTCCCGGTGTCGCCCACGCGCTGACCCGTCGAGCGAACGGCTCCCCGATGAGCCCGGCTCCGGATCGGCGTACCCACACCGATTCCGAGGAGCCACCATGTCATCCCACGCACCCATCACCCTCGCCGATCTCGGCTTCGACTGGCCGGACGGCAGCACCGCACTCTCCCACCTGGACGCCACCTTCGGCGCCGGGCGTACCGGCCTGGTCGGCCGCAATGGATCCGGCAAGTCCACCCTGTTGCGCGTGATCGCGGGTGAACTCGCCCCGAGCAGCGGCAGCTGCCAGGTCGGTGGCGAGGTGGCGTACCTGCCGCAGCGATTGACCCTGGACACCGACCGCAGCCTGGCGGACCTGCTCGGGGTCGCGGAGAAACTGCGGGCCTGGCGACGGATCAGTGACGGCAGCACCGAGATCGCCGATTACGAGATCCTGGGTGACGACTGGGATCTCGAGGCGCGCTGCGCGCAGACGCTGGGCACGATCGGGCTCGGCGCGGTCGGGCTCGACCGGCGGATCGGCACCCTCTCCGGTGGTGAGACGATGCTCGCCGCGATCGCCGGCGTGCAGCTTCGGGGGGTGCCGATCGCGCTGCTCGACGAACCGACGAACAACCTCGACGGCACCGCCCGGGAACACCTGTACGCCTTGATCCGCGGTTGGCGCGGCACCCTGGTGGTCGCCAGCCACGACCCGCTGCTGCTGGAGGAGATGGACTGCATCGCCGAGGTGTACGCCGGCCGGCTCACCCTCACCGGTGGCGGATTCGGCGACTGGCAGCGCCAGCTGGCGGGGCAGCAGCAGGCGGCGAAGCGTGCGGTCCGCGACGCCGAACAGCAACTGCGCAAGGAGAAGCGGGAACGGGTCGAGGCGGAGACGAAGCTGGCTCGGCGCAGCCGTGCCGCGGACAAGGACCATGCCAACAAGCGGATGCCGAAGATCGTGATGAACACCCGGAAGTTCCAGGCGCAGGTCTCCGCCGGCAAGCTGCGCGGTCAGCTCGACGACCGGGTCGCCTCCGCCACCGAGGCGCTCAGCGACAGCGAGGCACGGGTCCGCACCGACGAGCGGGTGGCGGTCGACCTGCCCGATCCCGGCGTGCCGCAGAGCCGTCGGCTCGCCGAGCTCACCGGCACGGATTCGCGGATCGTCATCCAGGGACCGGAACGGATCGCATTGACCGGCCCGAACGGTGTCGGCAAGACCTGCCTGGTGGAGACCCTGGTCCATCCCGACCGACCGCGCCGGCTGCCCGCCCATGGCACTCCCCTGGCCCGGATCGGTTATCTGCCGCAGCGACTGGACGGACTCGATGACGACTCCAGTGCGGTGCGGAATCTGCGCGATCGGCTCCCCGGGGTGAGCGTGCAGGACGTCCGTGGCCGGCTCGCGCGGTTTCTGCTGCGCGGTGCGGTGGTGGAACGACCGGTGGGCTCACTGTCCGGTGGGGAACGGTTCCGGGTGGCGTTGGCGGCGTTGCTGCTCGCCGAGCCACCCGCGCAGCTGCTGATCCTCGACGAGCCCACGAACAACCTCGATCTGGACACCGTCGACCAACTGGTGGCTGCGCTGGAGTCCTATCGCGGTGGGTTGCTGGTGGTCAGCCACGACACGCATTTCCTGTCCCGGCTGGGGATCGACCGCTTCATCGGGCTCGATGCCGCCGGCGCCCTGACCGAGTACGACCCCCGACCCACGCTCATCGAGTAGGTCGCGAAGCGACCAGTCCCCCACGCTCATCGAGTAGGTCGCGAAGCGACCGTGTCGAGATGAGCTGCGCCGCGCAGGTCCTCTCGACACGCTCGGCATTGCTCCGCTCCGCTGCGCATGCCGGGCTACTCGAGGACCGTGGGTCGAGGTCAGTGTTTGAAGCCGGGGAGGTCGACGCTGTTGCGCGGGGCGACCACACCGCCGATCAGGGTGATCAGCGAGATCGCCGCGAGCAGCACCGCGGCCGGCCACCAGTGCCGGTCGGCGGCGGCGACCCAGGCGGTGGCCATGAAGGGGACGAAGCCGGAGACCACACCGGCCAGGTTCTGCGACATGGCGGCACCGGAGTAGCGGGTGGCGGCCGGGAACAGACCCGTCATCACCGTCCCGCTGGCGGCGTACGGATAGGACAGTGCTGCGACCGCGATGGTCATCCCGAGCACCACCAGGACCGGCTGTTTCGACACCACCATGAGGAAGGACGGCACGGCCAGCACGATCGAGGCGACCGCGCCCCAGATCACCACCTTGCTGGCCCCGAAGCGCTCCCCCAGTCGGCCACCGGAGACCAGCACACCGATCTCCACCGCCGCGGCGATGATCGTGCCGAGCAGCAGCAGGTTCTTCGACATGCCGAGGGTGTTGGTGCCGTAGGAGACGACGAAGGTGGTCACCAGATAGAAGCCACCGACCCCGAGGAAGGCGACCGCGGAGCCGATCAGGATCTGCAGCCAGGACTGCCGCAGCACCGCGAGCAGGGGCGACTTCTCCAACCCACCGGTCTCCTCGAGTTCCCGGAAGACCGGTGACTCCTCCAGCTTGGCCCGGATCCACAGGGCGACCAGCAGCAGCGGAATCGCCGCCAGGAAGGGAATCCGCCAACCCCAGGCGTCGAAGGTCTGCGGGCCGAGCAGATAGGACACCAGGAAGAAGCCACCCGAGGACAGGATGGTGCCGATCGGTGATCCGATCTGCGGCATCGCCGCATACCTGGCCCGTTTGGCCAGCGGCGCGTTCTCCACCGCGATCGTCATCGCCCCGGACCACTCGCCGCCGACGAACAGCCCCTGCAGCACCCGCAGGATGACCAGCGCGATCGGGGCCCAGACGCCGATGCTGGCGAAGTTCGGCAGCAGGCCGATCACACCGGTGAAGATGCCGATCCCGACGATCGTGGTCAGCAGCACCGAACGCCGGCCGATCCGATCCCCCAGCCAGCCGAAGATCAGCCCACCGATCGGCCGGGCCGCGAAGCCGACCCCGAGGGTGGCGAAGGAGGCCATGGTCGCCGCCGCCGGGCCGCCGGTGAAGTACTGCTTGTTGAACACCAGCGCCGCGGCGGTGTTGAACAGGAAGAAGTCGTACCACTCCATCGCGGTGCCGACCAGCGCACCCCAGGTGACCTTCCGGGCCTCGGATTCGTCGAGCTGCCGGGTGGCCCCGGCCTCCAGCCTGCCGCCGGTGTTCCGCACGTCCGCCATGGCAAGAACCTTCCGTCGCTGGACAGATTCGCCTCAGTCAAGCACGAAACACCCCGCCGGGGATGGGGTCATCCGGACGCCATGTCACAGTGCGAGACGCCCCACCCGCCGGTCGGTGTGCGGCGCTGACCCACCCGCTGATCAGGGTTCGGTGTCGTCGGCGACGAAGGCGACGACACCGCGCCGCATCGCTCGGGTCGCCTCCCGGCAGGTACGCCGCAGCGCCGCCCGGCTCTCGTCCTCGGCCGCCTCCCGGTTCGCCGCATCGCCGATCTGATCGGTGAAGTCGATGACCTGGCGTACCCAGCGGACGAAGTCGCCCGCGGTCATCCCGGACTCGGCCAGCACGGTCGCCAGCGGTCGGCCGGCCGCCCAGGCGAACACCGGCTGGGCGAAACCGATCTCCAGATCCGGACCGCGCTCCACCCGGAAATCCCGCTCCAGCAAGGAGATCTCCCGATGCACCTGGCGCAGTGCGGTCATCCGCGCGTCGGTCTCGGCATCGGGCATCCGCGGTGGGCGGGCCCGGTGATCGGTGCGCCGGGCCTCGAACACCAGCGTGGACAGCACCGCCGCCAGCTGGGGTGCGGACAGGCCGTCGAAGACCCCGCGCCGCAACGCCTCGGCCGCGACCAGATCCAGCTCGTTGTAGATCCGGGCCAGCATCCGGCCGTCGGCGCTCACCCGCAGCGGCTCCCCCTCCAGATAGTGCAGCGATTGCAGCACCTGGCAGATCCGGTCGAACTCGGTGGCGATGGTGTTGGTCCGGCGCTGCATCCGGGACTCGATCTGCGCGTTCTCGCGCTCCAACCGCATCGCCTTCTCCGCCCAGCGGGCATGCTGCTCGCGTTCCGGGCAGTCGTGGCAGGGATGGTGGCGCAACTCGTTGCGCAGTTCGGTGATCCGGGCGGCCACCTCGGCGTCCACCGCACCGGGCCGCCAGCGGCTCGGGGACCGGTCGATCTCGTTCAGCCGGGACATGAACGCGGCGTGCAGCGAGCGCCTGGAGTGCGGCTCCTTGACGTGGAACTTCTTCGGGATCCGCATCCGCCCGACGGCCTGCACCGGGGTCGGGAAATCGTTCAGGGTGAGGCGTTTGGTCTGCCGGTCCTCCCCCATCACCAGCGGATGCGGTTCCTCACGGTGCGAGCGGACACCCGGGTCGATGATCACCGCCCAGCCCTGCAACCGGCCGCTGGGCACGTGCACGATGTCGCCGGCTTTCAACTGCAGCAGGGATTCGAAGGCCTCGGCGCGCTTGTCGGCCTTGCGGTCGCGGGCCGCGTCGGCCTCCAGCTGGGAGATCTCTTCACGGATCCGGGCGTATTCGGTGAAGTCGCCGCGGTCGCACTCGGCGTGCGCCAGGAAACCGGCGATCGCATCATTGTTGCGCTGCTGCTGCCGGGCCAGCCCGACCACCGAACGGTCTGACTGGTACTGCGCGAAACTCTGCTCCAGCAGGGTTCTGGCGCGATCCTGACCGACCGCCCCGACCAGATTGACCGCCATGTTGTAGGTCGGGGCGAACGACGAGCGCAACGGATAGGTGCGTTTCGACGCCAGTCCGGCGACCTGCCGCGGTTCCATGCCGGCCTGCCACAGCACCACCGCATGCCCCTCGACGTCGATCCCCCGCCGACCCGCCCGGCCGGTCAACTGGGTGTACTCACCCGGGGTGATGTCGACGTGCGCCTCGCCGTTGAACTTGACCAGCTTCTCCAGCACCACCGACCGCGCCGGCATGTTGATGCCCAGCGCCAGCGTCTCGGTGGCGAAGACGACCTTGATCAGGTTGCGGACGAAGCACTCCTCCACACATTCCTTGAACGCCGGCAGCATGCCCGCGTGGTGCGCCGCCACCCCGGCGAGCAGGGCGTCGAGGAAATCGGCGTACCCCAACGCGTTCAGGTCGCTGCTGCTCAACCCGGCGGTGTGCCGGCCGGCGATCGCCAGGATCTCCTCGCGCTCCTCGGCGCTGGTCAGGCGTACCCCCGCCCCGACGACCTGACCCACCGCCGCATCGCAGCCGGCCCGGGAGAAGATGAACACGATCGCCGGCAGCAGCCGCGCCCGCTCCAGGGTCTCCACCATCTGCGCCCGGCTCGGCGGGCGGTAGCGGGAACGCTCCCGGTGATCGCGATGCGCGGCCCCGCCGTAACCGCCGGAGCCGTGCCCGTGACCGCGCTTGCCACGCCCGGACCGGCCACGCGGACGGCGGGAGTCGTCGCGCACCGTGCGGGATTCGTCCTTGGCGATCCGGACCAGTGCCGGATTGACCTCGTGCCGGCCCCCGGCGGCGCTGGCCTCGCCGACGATCGCGGTCGGTGCCTCGTCCTCGAACAGGTCGTAGAGCCGGCGGCCGACCAGCACCTGCTGGTAGAGCGGCACCGGGCGGCGTTCGGAGACGACGACCTCGATCGCGCCCCGGACCTCGCGCAGCCAGTCGCCGAACTCCTCGGCATTCGACACCGTCGCCGACAGCGCGACCAGCAGCACCGATTCGGCCAGCCCGATGATCACCTCCTCCCAGACCGCGCCGCGGAACCGGTCGGCCAGGTAGTGCACCTCGTCCATCACCACGTAACCGAGGTTGTCCAGCGTCGAGGACTGCGCGTAGATCATGTTGCGCAGCACCTCGGTGGTCATCACCACGATCGGTGCCTCGGAGTTGATCGAGGAGTCACCGGTGAGCAGCCCGACCTGGTCCGCTCCATAGCGGCGAACCAGATCGGCATATTTCTGGTTCGACAACGCCTTGATCGGCGTGGTGTAGAAGGCCTTGCGACCGGTCTGCACGGCCATGAACACCGCGAATTCGCCGGCGATCGTCTTGCCGGCACCGGTCGGCGCGGCGACCAGCACACCGGAGCCGCCCTCGATGGCCCGGCAGGCCGCCCGCTGGAAGTCGTCGAACTCGAAACCGTAGACGGCGGCGAACTCGGTCAGCTGCGGATTGCGCTGCTGTTCACGGAAACGGGCCATCCGCTGGCTCGGGGAGAGCTCGGCGTCGGGGTCGCTCGGATGCAGGCTGGCTGCGGGGTCCGACCGGTCGGCGGGGTTCAGGGGTTCAGTCATGGTGCCTCCCACGCTACCGGCGGGTGATCGGCGTGCCCGGTTGCTGGGCCCGCGACACGAACACACCGGCCACCGCGAACAGCACCATCAACCCCACCAGCACGAACAGTCCAGCGGTGAATCCGCCGGTCGCCGAATAGAGCCAGCCGAGCAGCACCGGGCCCGCTGCGGCGTACAGATAGCCACCGCCCTGGGCGATCGCCGACGCCCCGGGCACGTCCGCCGGGCGCGGTTGGTGGGCGATGAAGGTGAGCGCGATCGGCAGCAGGACGCCCTGGCTGATCCCGCCGACGACGGCGCCGAGCAGCACCGTCGGCAGGGTTCCGGCGGCGAGCAGGAGCAGGGCGCACAGATAGACGGTGCAGATCGCGATCAGATTGCGGACCGCGTGCCGGTGGCCGACGAACCAGCCGGCCAGCAGCGCTCCGGGCAGGCCGAGCAGGGAGTACGCCGAGAGCAGCAGTCCGGCGGCGTGCTCGCTCAGCCCGGCTCGTTGGAAGATGCTCGGCAGCCAGGTGAGCATGGTGTAGAAGACCAGGGACTGGGTGCCCATCACGAAAGTGATCAGCCAGACCAGCGGTCGGCGCAGCAGCGGCAGCAGACCGGTCGGGACCGCCGCGCGGTGCTCACCGGCCGCCGGGTCGCGGCGGACCCGCAGGCTGACGAAGGTCCACAGCAGCAGCGCGATCAGCCCGGGCCACAACCACACCCCGATCGCCACCGACCAGTCCACGCCCGCGCCGACCAGGGTCGAGGTGGTGAACGGCCCGGCGGCGCCGCCCAATTGCAGCATCACCGAGTAGAGCCCCATCACCAGCGGCAACCGGTGGGCGAACCAGGGCCGTGCCAGGGCCGGTACGACGACATTGCCGATGGCGATCCCGAGCCCGATGATCAGGGTGCCGCCGAAGAAGGTCGGCACGGTGATCCACCAGCGCACCACGATGCCGATCACGATCAGGGCCCCGGCTGCCCAGAGCGTCGATTCCAGGCCGAAGCGGGCCGCCAGCACCGGGGTGAGGAAGGCGAAGACGCCGAAGCAGAGCAGCGGCAGGGTGGACACCAGCCCGGCCTGCGCGGGGCTGAGCTGCAGGGTCTCGCTGAGTTGGCGCAGCACCGGCGGCACCCCGGTGATCGGGGCCCGCAGCAGCAGCGCCACCGCCAGCAGGCCGAACAGCACCCACCCGGCGGTGCGGCTGCGGATCAGCGGGTCACGTCTGCTCACCGATCCAGCTCGCGGGGATCGTCGGGGTCCTGACTGTTCCGGATCGCGCCGCGGGAGATGATCGTGCCGATCACACCGATGCCGACACCGAGCATCGGCCACATCGGCCAGTAGTAGTCGGCCTCGCCGTCGCCGACCGAGGTGAGGAACCAGACCAGGTTGGTGACGATCGCGACGAACAACCAGCTCGCCATGGTGGCGGTGACGGCATGGTCCAGACCGCGGCGCCGCCGGCGCTCGGTGCCCGGTGCCGGTGCGCTCGCCGCGGGACGCGGGGTGGTCTCGGATCCGGAGGGCGACACGGTCAGATCGCCGACCAGCGGAACCAGCTCACCGTGCCGGGTGGCGGCACCGGCCACCTCCAGTCGCTGCAGGTATTCGTCGTGGTCCAGCTGCCCGTCGGCGTACGCCTCGGCGAGCACCTCCCGCGCCACGTCCCGGTCGCTGTCCGAGGCGCGCAGCGCCGCGTCCCGGCGCGGGTCCTGCCGGAACCGGTCCCAGGCCGCCCCGGGCCGATCGTTGCGATCAGGCAGGTTGGTCGGTTCGCTCACCCGGGCAGTGTTTCACGCCGGCTCACTTCGCGGGCGGTGTTCCGAACACGGTCAGCGAGCTGGGTTCGACGCTGATCCGCAGCGGGGTGGGACCGAGCTCCTCGCCGTCACCCATCCCGAACAGCCCGTCGCCGTCGACGGTGACCTCGCGGGCGGTGAAGCGTTCCACCGCGGGATCGCGGACGAAGCTGCCGGAGAACATCGCCGGCAGCAACCGCAGCAGGGTGGCCCGGCTGACCGGGTGGATCACGGTGACATCGAGCAGGCCGTCGGTGACATCGGCGGACGGGCAGATCTTCATCCCGCCACCGAAGTAGGCGCCGTTACCGACCGCGATCAACATCGCCGGCTGGGTGCGTTCCCGGCCGTCGATCCGCAACCGGTAGGTGAGCGGTTCGAAGGTGGCCAGCTCGGCCAGGGCGGAGGCGGCGTAACGGAGATTGCCGATCGGCAGCCGCATCCCGTTGGCGCGCCGGTTGACCCGGGAGTCGTAACCGGTGGCGACGACCGTGCCGACGTGGCGCACCTCGGCGCCACCGACGAGATCCCCCTCCACCCGGAGCGTGTCCACGCGCCGGGTCTGGCCGCCGATCACCCAGTGCGCCGCCTGGATCGGGTTGAACACCCGGATGCCGAGGCCGCGGCACATGTCGTTGCCGGTGCCGGCCGGGATCAGCCCGAGCGGCACCTCGGTCCCGGCGCAGGCGTTCACCCCCAGGGTCATCATGCCGTCGCCACCCATCACCAGCAGCGCATCCGCGGGTACGCCGTCGTGCGCCGGCCGCGCCTGCTCGGCGGCGGCGATGGTGCGCTGCCGGGCCTCGGCGAAGTCGGCGGTCTGGTGTACGCGGAGGGTGGCCCCGGGCAGACCCTGGAGCAGTTCACGGCAGACCGCGGGCAACAGTTTGGCGGCCCGCCCCCGGCCGGCGGTCGGGTTGACCACCAGGGTCAGCGTGGAGCCGTCGTAGCGCGTCAGAGCGGGCATGTCGGTGAGCCTATTGGTCGGTGTCGGTGGGTGGGAACCGCTGTCAGGCCGCGTCGCGCGGAGCCGCGTCGCTGGGGGCCACATCACCGCGCCGGCGTCGCGCCCGGTCGTTGGCCCGACAGATGAGTTCGGCGATGAGGTAGAGCACGGCCATCGGTAGCGCCAGGGCCAGCATCGAGAACGGGTCGGTGGAGGGGGTGGCGACCGCACCGAAGACGAAGCAGCCGAAGATGGCGTACTGCCGCGCCTTGCCGAGCTGTGCACCGCTGAGGATGCCGGCCAGGTTGAGCACCACCAGCACCACCGGCAGCAGGAACGCGATGCCGAAGACGAGCATCAGCCGGATCAGGAAGGTGAGGAAATACTGGATGTCGAGCATGTTGGTGACCGGCACGCTCTGCGGGGTGAAGCTGAGCATCACCGAGATGCCCTTCGGCATCACCCAGTAGCCGATGGCGACCCCGGACAGGAAGAGCGGGGTGGCGGCGCCGACGAAGATGACCGCCCACTTCTTCTCCTTGGCCAGCAGACCCGGGGCGATGAACGCCCAGAGCTGATAGAGCCAGAACGGCGCGGTGAGCACCAGGCCCGCGATCCCGACGATCTTCATCGCCAGCGTCATCGGAGCAGCGACGCCGATGTTCACCACCTCGGTGTTGGCGTCCGGGCGGGTCGCCTTCAGATCGATGGCTGCCAGGTTGTACGGCTGCAGCAGGAACTCATAGAGCGTCTGGTAGAAGAACGCGCAGATCGCGATCCCGAGCACGATCCAGACCGCGGCCACCACGAACCGGTAGCGCAACTCGCGCAGGTGCTCGAACAGCGTCATGTTCCCGTCCGGCGGGACGGGAGGTGGTTTCAGCCAGGCCAGACTCAGCCGCCGGCCGGCCACGTTGATCGCCACCGATCAGCGCAGGTCATCCGGGTTGCGGTCCACGACCTCGGCGTCGACCACCTCGTCCCGCTGGCCGGTGGCCGGCTTGTCGAGCCCGCGGGGCTCGGTCGGGCCCGCCTTCGGCGTGCTGGCGCCCGCGGCGGTCGCACCGCCCTTGCCGGCCTTCTCGTCCTCGCTGAGACCCTTGGTCTCTTCCTTGAACTCGCGGATCGCACGGCCGCTGCTGCGCCCGATACCGGCCAGCCGGGTGCCGCCGAAGAGCAGCAGCACCACCGCGAGGATGATCAGCAGCTCGGGAACGCCGAGCCCGAACAGGGCCATGGGAGTCATCGCACATCCTTGCGTTCGGCGGGATCCTTTGCGACCCCGCATCGTCGGATGCCCCGTTGCGGGGCATCCCCATCGTGCCCCGCCTGGGGACCACACGCCAATCCTAGACACGCCGGTGTGGCGTCCCAACCCACGACCACCGCGAGCCGCCGGATGCGCGGCGGCCTAGGGTCGGCGGGTGATGACGATCGCCACCTTCTGCTGGCTGCTGCTGGCGGGGGTCGGTGCGGGCCTGGTCGGCTATCTCACCGGCCTGGCGTCGCTGGTCAGCTACCCCGCCCTGCTGGCGGCCGGGCTGTCGCCGCTGACCGCGAATGTCAGCAACACCCTGGGCCTGGTCGGCGTCGGGATCGGTTCCACCGCCCGGGCGGGACGGCAGGTCTCCGGTCAGTGGCGCCAATTGGTTGCGCAGGTGGTCGTGGTGGCGATCGGCGGGCTGGGCGGTGCACTGCTGTTGTTGTACGCCGGGGAGGGCACCTTCGAGCGGGTGGTGCCGTTGCTGATCGTGGCGGCCTCGCTGGCCCTGCTGGCCCAGCCGTGGCTGCGCCGGCTCAGCGGCGACCGGCCGCGCCCGGTGGTGTACCTGGTCACGATGCTGGCGATCTCGGTCTACGGCGGCTATTTCGGCGCCGGGGCGGGCACGATCTATCTCGCCGTGACCGCGATCCTGACCACGATGCCCTTCCATCGGGCGATGGTGTGGAAGTCGCTGCTGCTCGGCGTCTCGAACCTGGTCGCGGCGATCACCTTCGCCCTGGTCGCCCCGGTGAACTGGCTGGCCGCGCTGGCCCTCGGGCTGGGCTGCCTGCTCGGTGGGAACCTCGGGCCGCTGGTGCAGCAGCTCTTCCCGGAGCGGGTGCTGCGGGTCGGCGTCGCCCTCTGCGGCCTCGGCCTCGCCGTCTGGCTCGCGCTGAACTGACGCTCATCGAGTAGCTGGCCCGGCGGAGCGAAGCGGAGCCGGGCCAGCGTGTCGAGATGAGCGCCACACTCCACTGCCCGCCGGTTCTCGCACCGGACTTCGGTTCTCGCATGGTGTGCCGTGCGAGAACCGAAGTTTGATGCGAGAACCGGGAATCCCCACACCTCTCGGCACACCCGGCATTGCTCCGCTTCGCTGCGCATGCCGGGTTAATCGAGGAGCGTGGACGTCAGTCGAAGAGGTCGGCGTACCGGTCCAGGGCCTCGCGGGCGGCGGCGCGGGCGCCGTCGGCGGCCTCGGCGGGGGCGAGCACCCGGGCGTCCGGGCCGAGGCGCAGCAGCAGCCCACGCAACCAAGTCGGGTCGGCGACCTTCAGGCGTACCTCGACACCCCCGTCGTCGGTCTGGGTCGCCGATTCCACCGGGTGGTACTCCGCGACCCAGGCGGCGGCCGGGCTCAGCGCGAGCGTGACCTCGGGCGCCGCGCCGAGGCGGGCGAGCCAGTCGTTGCCGTCCGGCTCCCCGGGATGCTCACGCACCGGGTCGTCGAGCAGTTCGGCCGAGGTCACCCGGTCGAGCCGGAAACTGCGCCACCCGGGCTCGGCCCCCGGCTCCCCCGCGGGCGCCTCGCTCCAGGCGTCCAGATAGGCGTAGCCGTTGTCCACCCGGAGCCGGGCCGGGTCGACCACCCGGCTCAGGTTGCGACCGCGGCTGGTCGAATCGTGCCCGAGCCGCAGCCGGCGGCCCTCGGCGAGCGCGTCGCTGATCGCCTGCCGGATCTCCTCGGCCGCGGTCTGCACCCGGACGCTGACCCGGTCGGCGGCCGCGGCCGACTCCCCCGCCAGGCCCTGCAGTTTGCCCAGCGCTGCATCGATGGTGCCGGCCACCTCGGTGGTCGCCACCTCGCGCAGCGTCTGCAGCCCGAGCAGCAGCGGCAGCACCTCATCGGCGGCCAGCCGCAGCGGCTGCGACAGGTAGTCGGCGTTGCTCAGATAGATCACACCGCGCCCGTCGACGGCCTCCATGTCGATCTCGATCAGGTCCCCGGGCAGCAATCCCGGCAGTCCGCACATGTAGAGCACGCCCAGGTCGGCGCGCAGCTGTTCGGGCGTGACCCGGTACGCCGCCGCCACATCGTCGAGCCTGGCCCCCTGGTGCCGCTGCAGATAGGGCACCAGCGACAGCAGGCGGGTCAGCTGTTCCAGCGCGGTGCCGCTGCTCATGACGCTCCCCCGTCGGCGACCGCGGCCAGCAGCCCGCGGACCCGGTCCCGCAGCTCGGCCGGTTCGAGGACCAGCACATCGGCACCGTACCCGGCAAGCTGGGCCGCGAAATCGTCCGCAGCGGCGTACCCGACCGCCAGCACGTCGAAACCGGTCGGCAGCCGGCCGGCCAGGGCGGCGTCCACCTCGGCCGGCTCGGCGCCGCGACGCAGCCCGGGGGCCTGCTCGGCGCGGATCGCGAGCACCGCCCGGTGGGTCGCCGGCGCCGGCTCCAGGGTGCCGGCCAGCTCGCGCAGGTCCACCTCGGGCACGGTGTACGCCCCGGCGGCCGAGACCAGGCGCGGGGTGTCGGTGATCCGGGCCAACTTGAACATCCGGGTCGCGTCCCGATCCAGATCGTGCCCGATCAGATACCAGTTTCCCTTGTGGGAAACGATTCCCCAGGGTTCGACGGTCCGCTCGACGACCTCACCGGCGCCGCCGCGGCGATAGCCGAAACTGACCCGGGTGGTGTCCACGACGGCCTGGTAGAGCGGTTCGAAGGCGGCCTCCCGCGCGGTCACCGTGGGCGCCAGCGCGGCCAGCCGGCCGGTATCGGTGGCGAGCCCGGCGGCGCGCAGCTTGGCCAGCGCCAGTTGGGTCGACTCGGCCAGGTTGGCCTGCTGCCAGACCTGCCCGGCGACCGAGACCACGGCGGCCTCCTCGGCGGTGAACTCGACCGGCGGCAGCTCGAAGTCGGTGCGCGAGATGCGGTAGCCGACCTCGTCCTCGAAGGCGGAGTTGCTGCCCACCTCGACCGGTACCCCGAGTCGGCGCAGCTCGTCCTTGTCGCGTTCGAAGGTACGCTCGAAGGCGCCGTCGGTGAGCCCGCTGTAACCCTCGACGGTGCGGCGGATCCGTTCCCTGCTGAGAAATCGGGGCGCGGCGAGCAGGCAGATGGTCAGGTTGAGGATGCGTTCGGTCTTGCGAGGTGCCATGCTGGACCGTTCCCCCTCTCCACTGCCGGCCTGCGCCATCGTGGAGATTACCAGCGGTGGAGCGACGAATCCGGGAGGTGAGCGCGGTGCCTGAGGCAGCGTCCGGGGCGGGCCGCTATGCACCCAGTCCGACCTCCCAGCTGCACGTCGGCAATCTGCGGACCGCGGTGCTGGCCGATCTGTTCGCGCACGCCTCCGGGCGCGCGTTGCGGTTGCGGGTCGAGGATCTGGACACCGATCGGGTCCGCGCCGCCGGCGGGGTGACCGAACAGCAACTGGCCGATCTGGCCGCGCTCGGGCTGCGGTTCGACGGCCCGGTGGTGCGGCAGAGCGAGCGGCTGACCGCGTACGCCAACGCGGCCGACCGGCTCGGCGGGGCCGTCTACGAGTGCTTCTGCACCCGCCGGGAGATCGCCGAGGCGGCCAGCGCCCCGCACGCGGACGGGTACCGGCCCTATCCGGGCACCTGCCGGGAGCTGACCGAACCCGAACGCGCCGCGCGACGCCGAGAGCGCCCGGCGGCGCTGCGGGTACGCGCCGACGGGGTGCGGATGAGCGTCCGCGATCTCTTGCACGGTGAGGTTTCCGGGGTCGTCGACGACTTCGTGCTGCGCCGGGCCGACGGCGTATGGGCCTACAACCTCGCGGTCGTGGTCGATGATCTGGCGATGGGCGTGGACCAGGTGGTGCGCGCCGACGACCTGCTCTCCTCCGCGCCCCGGCAGGCCTGGCTGGCCGAACGCCTCGGCGGTGCGGTGCCGGACTATGCGCACGTCCCGCTGGTGGTCAATGCCCGCGGCGTACGCCTGGCCAAGCGCGATGGCGCGGTCGGGCTCGCCGAGCTGGCGGCCGAGGGCCATGACACCGCCGAGGTGCTCGCCTGGATCGGTCGTTCGCTGGGGTTGGCCGCACCGGGTGACCGAGTCGACCTGGCCCTGCTGCGGGACCGCTTCGACCCGGCCAGCACGCCACTGGATCCGGTGGTCTTCACCGGGTTGAACCCCACGTTCCCCGAGTAGCTCGCGCAGCGAGCGTGTCGACGAGGGGTGCGCGCCCCCTACTGACCGGCGGTGGCGAAGAGGATGTCGACGACGTAGACGACGGTCTTGCCGGCGGACGGGTTCGGGGTGGCGGCCGAGGGATCGGCCGGGTACGCCTTGTCCGGCGGGGAGACGATCAGCACCCGGCTGCCGACGGGCTGCCCGGCCAGACCCTCCTGCCAGGCTGGTACCAGGCTGGTCAGCGGCCCCTGCTCGGGGTCCTTGCCGTAGGTGTCCTCGACGACCTTCCCGTCGTCCCAGGTGACGGCCTGGTAGCGAGCGGTGATGGTGTCACTGGGCTGGACCGGCTTGCCGGTGCCCTTGATCAGCGGCTGGGTGACCAGTTGCGCGGGCGGCTGGGCGCCGGCGGGGATGGTCACCTTCGGCTTGTTGTCGACCATCTCGACGGTCGGCAGGCCCTCCTTCGGCGGCACCGGCTCACCCTGGGCGGCCTCCAGCGGGGTGGCGACGATGTCGACGACGAAGATCAGCGTGTCACCGACCTCGATCCCGGCCTGCTGGCTGCCGCCGGCCTGGTCGTAACCGTCCTTGCCGGGCATCGCGATCAGGACGCGGCTGCCGACCTGCTGGCCGCTGAGGCCCTTCTTGAAGCCTGGCACCACCTGGCCGAGCGGGAAGGTGGCGGTCTGGCCGCGGGAGAACGAGTCGTCGAACTTCTGCCCGGTCCGGCCGTTCACGCCGTAGTAGTTGACCTCGACGGTGCTGTTGTCGTTGAGCTTCGGCCCGTTGCCCGGGGTGAGCACCTTGGTCGTCGTCTCCGCGATGCCCCACGGCGCCGGGAAGGTGACCTTCGGTTCCTTGTTCGGCTCACCCTCGACCTTGATCGCGTCCAGGTTCGTGGCCGGGGTGGTCTTCACCGGATCCGGGGTCGGGCTGGCGCTCGGGGTCGGCGTCGGCTCGGTCGCCGGGGTCGGCGTGGCCTCTGCGCTCGGTGCCGCGGACGGGCTCGCGCTGGCCGGATCGGCGGGCTGGTTTCCGGAGCAGGCCGACAGCACCAGCAGCGCGGCGAGCGCGGGGGCGGCGAACAGCTTGGCGGGGGTGAGTCCACGCGGACGACGGATCACAGTTCCTCGGGCTTTCGGTCGTTCTCTGCAACGGCTGGGCGCACGGCGGCACCCGGCGGCCAACGGTACCCGATCGGAGCCAGAATCCGGCCCGGACCGAAGTCCGACGCGGCGCCGATCAGCTCGCCGGCGATTCGGCGGGCGGGCGGAGCGCGCTGAGCAGCGACTCCACCCGGTCGTCGGCGGCCGCGAACGGGTCGGTGCACAGCACCGGTGAATAGAGCGGCGCCCCGGTGACCGGGCTGGGTGTCTGCCAGCTCCGGGCCGGCGGCTCGTTGACCTTGAAGGTGGTCCAGTCGACGGTGTAGTCGGCGCCGGCCTCCTGGGCGGCGGTGACGAACTCGCCGCGCAACCGGGCCCGGGTGGTCTGCGGGGCGACGCTCCGGGCGCGGCGGACGGTGTCCGGGTCGACGACGGTGCTCACCTGGCCGCGTTCCCGCAGGATCTGGTGCAGGCCGCGGCCCGGCCGCAGATCGTGGTACGCCAGGTCGAGCTGGGCGATCCGCGGGTCGTCCCAGGACAGTCCGTGCCGGTCGGCATACCGCTGCAACAGTCGTTGCTTGATCACCCAATCCACATCGCGAGCCAGGTCGTCGGTGTCGCGGGCCTCCAGCGCGGTCAGCACCCGGCGCCACAGCTCCAGGACGCGGGTCAACGCCGGGCCCGGGTCACCGGTGCGTTCGACCTGGTCGGTGACCGCGTCGAGGTAGGCCCGCTGCAACTCGAGTCCGGTGATGGTGCGACCGTTCGCCAGCGGCACCGGGGTCCGCCCGTAGAGGTCGCGGGACAGCTCGCGGACCGCCCGGGTCGGGTTCTCCACGCTGAAGTCGCGCAGTGCGGCGCCGGATTCGACCAGCCGCAGCACCAGTTCGGTGGCGCCGACCTTGAGCAGCGTGGTGGTCTCCGACGGATTGGAGTCGCCGACGATGACGTGCAGCCGGCGAAACCTGGAGGGGTCGGCGTGCGGCTCGTCGCGGGTGTTGATCATCGGCCGCATCCGGGTGGTGGCCGAGGACACCTCGTCCCACATGTGCGCGGCCCGCTGGGAGAGCACATAGCTGCCGCCGGGCAGCAGTTTCCCGGCCCCGCAGATCAGCTGCCGCGACACCAGGAACGGGATCAGCACCCGGGCCAGCGGGGCGAAGTCGCGGTTCCGGGCGATCAGGTAGTTCTCGTGGCAGCCGTAGGAGTTGCCGTGCGAGTCGGTGTTGTTCTTGAACAGATAGACCTGCGCCTCGGGCGCGTCCTCGGCCCGCATCCGTTCGGTGGCCTGTACGCCGAGGTCGTCGACCAGGGTCTCCCCCGCCCGGTCCTGGGCGATCAGATCCGCCAGCGCATCGCACTCGGCGGTGGCGTACTCCGGATGCGAGCCGACATCGAGGTAGAGCCGAGCCCCGTTGCGCAGGAAGACATTGCTGGAGCGGCCCCAGGCGACGACCGAGCGGAACAGGGTACGCGCGACTTCCTCGGGACTGGGCCGGCGCTGCCCCGGCGTGGAACAGGACACGCCGTATTCGGTCTCCAGACCGTAGATCCGCCGGGTGAGGAAGGGTTGCTCCATCCCGCGAGTCTACGCAGGAGGTGCCCCGCGGCCCGTCCGCGATCCATCGAATCCCGCGTACATTTCCCTCTCCCTGCAGGGCCCGCGGGATGCACTCAAGGTTCGCTGGATCGCGGAAGGGGTGTTACATCTGCGCGGCGTCGAGGAGTTTGCCGAGTTCCTCGCGGGTGAGCTCGCGGGTCTCCCCCAGCGGGAGCCGCCCCAGGCGTACCGGGCCGAAGGCGATCCGGGACAGCTTGCGCACCGGATGCCCGACCGAGTCCAGCATCCGGCGTACCACCCGATTCGCACCCGAGTGCAGGGTGACCTCGAGCAGGGTGCGTTCGGTGTGCGGGCTGCGGGAGACCAGCTTGATCTTGTCGGCTCTGACCTTGCCGTCCTCGAGGGTGACGCCCTTCTCGAGGCGCTTCAGGGCGTGGTTGTCCATCACACCTTCGACCTCGGCCAGGTAGGTCTTGGCGATCTCGTAGGAGGGGTGGGACAGCCGCTGGGCCAGTTCCCCGTCGTTGGTCATCAGCAGCAACCCGGTGGTCTCACCGTCCAGTCGCCCGACGTGGAACAGTCGCGGAACCCCGCGGGGCAGGTACTCGGTGAGATCGGGCCGGCCCTCGGGGTCTTCCATGGTGGAGATCACCCCGCGCGGCTTGTTCAGCGCCAGATAGACCTGCCGGCGCGCCGAGGGGATGCGGGACCCGTCGACGCGGATGGTGTCGCGTTCCGGATCGACGCGGACGCCCTGTTCGATCACCAGCTTGCCGTTCACCTCGACCCGGCCGTCGGCGATCAGCTGTTCGGCGGCCCGTCGGGAGGCGACCCCGGCCTGGGCGAGCACCTTCTGCAGGCGTACGCCGTCCTCGTCCTTCTCGCTCACGGCGTCTCCTCGGTCTCGGGGGTGGTTTCGGTATCTGGGGTGGTTTCGGTATCCGGGTCGGTTTCGGTATCCGGCGCGGTTTCGGTGCTGGCGGCGGGCACGGTGGGCTGTTCGACCAGGGTGCTCAGCTCGGCCTCCAGCTCGGCGGCCTCCGGCAGGTAGGGCGCGAGCGCGGGCAGCTCGTTGAGCGAGGTGAGGCCGAGTTTCTCGGTGAACAGGTCGCTGGTGCGGAACAGCAGCGCACCGGTCTCCTCATCGTGGCCGGCCTCCTCGATCAGGCCGCGGGCGGTGAGGGTACGCATCACCCCGTCCACGCTCACCCCGCGTACCGCGGCGACGCGGGTCCGCGAGATCGGCTGCAGGTAGGCCACCACCGCCAGGGTCTCCAGGGCGGCCTGGGAGAGCTTGGCCTGCTGGCCGTCCAGCACCCAGCGGTTGATCAGCTCGGCATGCTCGGCCCGGGTGTAGTAGCGCCAGCCACCGCCGACGTGCCGCAGCTCGAACCCGCGTCCGCTGCTGTCGTAGAACGCGGCCAGTTCGGACAGCACCTCGATCACCCGGTCCACCGGCGCGCGGGTCGCCTCGGCCAGGGTGGCGGCCGCCATCGGCTCCTCGGCCATCAACAGCAGCGCCTCGATCGCCCCGCTCAGGTTCTCCGGTGCGGTCTCCTCCGGCGCGGTCTCTGCGGGGTCCGTCTCCGTGGCCGCCGCGTCCTGCTCGGTGACGGTCTCGGGGGCGTCAGTCATCGTTCTCCTTCTGTGCTTCGGAATCTGCCGGCTGATCGGTCTGCTCCCCCGGCGGTTCGTCGAACTCGGCGGAGATGTCCAGATCGCCGGAATCGCTACCGGTCCAGCGGATCGTCAGCTCGCCGAGCGGGGTGAGCTGCTCGAAGGAGACCGCGCGTTCGCGGAACAGCTCCAGCAGCGCCAGGAACCGGCACACGGTGGTGACGCGGTCGGGTGAATCCCCGGTGAGCGCGCGGAAGGTGAGGGTACGCGAGCGGCGCAGCCGGTCGACGACCACCTGGGCCTGCTCGACGACGCTGACCGTCGGCGCGTGCAGGTGGGTCAGCGAGACCTCGACGGCCTGCTTGGGTGCCATCGCCCGCCCGGCCAGCGCGGCCAGCTGTTCGGGGGTGATGGTCAGCTGCACCTCGGGCAGCAGGCCGGCGTACCGGTCCTCCAACCCGCCGGGACGCGGATGCCGCAGCGATTCGCCGGCCAGCACCTCGGCCAGCCAGCCGGAGACCTCCTTGAACGCCCGGTACTGCAGCAGGCGTGCGAACAGCAGGTCCCGCGCCTCCAGCAGCGCCAGGTCCTCGGGGTCGTCGACCTCGCCGCTGGGGATCAGCCGGGCCGCCTTCAGGTCCAGCAGGGTCGCCGCGACCAGCACGAACTGGCTGGTCTGTTCCAGATCCCAGACCTCGCCGCCGGCCTTGATGTGCGCGATGAACTCATCGGTCACCCGGGACAATGCGACCTCGGTGATGTCCAGCTTGTGCTTGGCGATCAGCTGCAGCAGCAGATCGAAGGGGCCCTCGAAGTTGTCCAGGCGCAGGGTGAATCCGTCCTGCGGCCGCTCGGGCGCGGGGGGCGTGCTCTCGTCGACCGATCCCGGGGCGGGTCCGGTCACGATTCGGTGAGCCGGCTCAACAGCTCCGAATCCGGCCCGCTCTCGGCCAGGTCGTCCAGTGCGGCCGCCACCGCCTCCCGGACGAGCCGCCCACGATCCACCGCCAGACCGTGCTCGGCCCGCAGCGTCAATCGGGCCTGCTCCAGCCGGACGAGTTCCTCGCGGCTCACATAGACGGTGATCTTGTCCTCATGGCGGACCCGGCCGCTCCCCCGTTGGGCCGGGGTGCGGGACTTCGGCGTACGCCGGGGGGTCGTGTCGGGCGAGTCGCCCGACATCTCACCGTCGGCCGGCTCGTTCCCCTTGAGGATCTCGGCAGATCCGGGCATTGCTACTTTGCGTGGCATCGCGTCAGCACCTCACGCGCGAGTGTTCGGTACGCTTCCGCCCCCGGTGAGGAGGATGCGTAGGTGGTGATCGGTTCTCCCGCCACGGTGGTCTCGGGGAACTTCACGGTCCTGCGGATCACCGTGTGGAAGACGGTGTCACCGAAGGCCTGTACGACCCGTTCCAGCACCTCGCGGCTGTGCAGGGTCCGGGCGTCGTACATGGTCCCGAGGATTCCGGTGACCTGGAGTCGGGGATTCAGGCGTTCCTGAACCTTGGAAATAGTATCGGTGAGCAGCGCGATCCCCCGCAATGCGAAGAACTCGCACTCAAGCGGCATGATAACCCCATCGCTGGCGGTGAGCGCGTTGATCGTGAGCAGCCCGAGGCTCGGCGCGCAGTCGATCAGGATCACGTCGTAGCGGTCCCGGACCCGGTCCAGCACCCGCGCCAGGATCTGTTCCCGGGCGACCTCGCTGACCAGTTGCAGCTCGGCGGCGGACAGGTCGATGTTGGAGGGCAGGATGTCCATGCCCTCCACGACGGTCTCGTCGATCACCTCGTCGATGTCGGTGCCGCGGTCCATCAGCAGGTTGTAGACGCTGGTCTCCAGGGTGTGCGGGTTGACCCCCAGCCCCACCGACAGCGAGCCCTGCGGGTCGAAGTCGACCAGCAGCACCCGGCGGCCGGTCTCGGCGAGCGCGGCACCGAGGTTGATCGTGGTGGTGGTCTTGCCGACGCCACCCTTCTGGTTGCACATGGCGATGATCTGCGCGTGCTTCGGCCCGGCGGCCGGCGGGGCGGGTTCGGGCAGCTGCGGGAACGGCCGACCGGTCGGGCCGAGTGGTTCCTCGGCGCCGGTGTCGCGGTCCTCGGACTGCTCGTCCGCGGAGTCCTCGTCCTCGACGCGCGGCGGGGTCGGCTCGTCCGCCGCCCGCTCGGGCCAGCTGCGTTCCCGCTGCTCCTCGGCCATCTCGGTGGTGGTCTCGGCCGGTTCGAACTCGGCGGCCTCGGCGGCGACGACGGCCGGCGCGCTGGGCGACTCGCCTCCGTCGAAGAGGGTCTCCGGTTCGTCGACGGGCTGCGGGCGTACGCCGAAGCCGGGCTCGTCCCGCCGTGGGTCGTGCCGATCCTGGTCGAGCGAAGACACCCGGTTTCCTCCTGCTGGTCGTGACTGTGGTGCGACTGCTGTTCTGATCGAGCCTAGTACGCGCGTGGGTGCGCCGTCAGGTACGTCTCCCGGAGATGGTCGACGGTGACCAGGGTGTAGATCTGGGTGGTGGTCACCGAGGCGTGGCCGAGCAGCTCCTGCACCACCCGGACATCGGCGCCGCCGTCGAGCAGGTGGGTGGCATAGGAGTGCCGCAGGGTGTGCGGGGACACCTCGACCTCGAGCTTCGCCGCCGCCGCGGCCGCCTGCAGCACCGCCCAGGCACTCTGCCGGGACAACCGGTTGCCACGGGCGTTCAGCAGCAGCGCGGGCCCGCTCCCCTTGCCGCGGCGCGCGAACTCGGGGCGGCCGCGGACCAGCCAGGCGTCCAGTGCCTGCCGGGCGTACCCGCCGAGCGGGACGATCCGTTCCTTGTTGCCCTTGCCGATCAGCCGCAGCCCCAGATCCTCGTCGGCGTCGGGGCCGAGGAGCCGGGAAACATCGTCGACGTCGAGTCCGACGACCTCGGAGATCCGGGCACCGGTGCCGTAGAGCAGTTCCAGCAGCGCCCGATCCCGCAACCCGGTCGGGGTCTCGGTGTCCGGGGCGGCCAGCAGCGCCTCGACCTGGCTGAGGCTGAGCGCTTTCGGTAACCGGGCGCCGGCGCGCGGTGGCTGCACCTGGGCGGCGGGGTTGTCGGCGGTGATCCCCTCCTCGGCGGCGAACCGGTGCAGGCTGCGGATCGCGACCACCGCGCGGGCCACACTCGCCGGGGCCAGCGCGGCCCGATCCGGGGCACCGGTGCTCAGCTCGGCGGCATGGGCGGTGATGTCGGCCGCGGTGACCTGGCCGGGGTCACCGATCCCCCGCTCGGTGAGAAAATCGGCGTACCGGAACAGGTCGCGGCGATAGCTGGCCACCGTGTGGGTGGACATGCCGCGTTCCACGACCAGATGGTCCAGGTAGCCGTGGATCAGCCGCTCAACCGCGGTGTTCGCCATCGGGGGCGCGCTCGATCGGTGCGGCCGCGCGGAGTTCGGCGACCTGGTCACGGGCCGGCCAGGGCGCGTCGGCGGGCCGCAGGGCGTCGAGGCGGTCGCGGGCGGCCCACAGCGCCAGGCACCCCGAGACCAGCGACGGGCTCTGCAGCCGGCCGGCGAGGATGCCGTCGACGAGGTCGGCCAGCGGCACCCGGTAGTGGTCGAGGTGGGCCTCCTCGCCCTGCAGGGTGAACCCCTCCGGTGCCGGCGCGGCGCTCAGCCCGGTGGCCAGATACATCCGCAGGGTCTCGCTCACCCCGCCGGGGGTGGTGGTGATGTCGACCAGGACCCGCCAGTCGCTGGCGGCCAGACCGGCCTCCTCGGCGAGCTCGCGGGCCGCCGCCAGCTGGTACGCCTCGGCGTGCACGTCCAGCAGTCCGGCGGGCGGCTCGACGAGCCGCTGACCGAGGGGGTGGCGGTACTGCCCGATCACGATCACGTTGAACTCGTCGTCGACCGCGATCACACCGACCGCACCGACATGGTCGAGCCAGTCGCGGGTCATCGTCTCCCCCGACGGGGTCTCCACGACATCGCCGACGTAGTCGAACAGGCGCCCCTTGCCGAGCAGCCGGCGCTCGCGGACCGGCCAGTGCTCACCGACATCGGCGACCTCGGCGCCGCGCCGCAGCGGGAACCGCTGGATCCAGTCCTCACTCACCGCTGCCGGCTCCCACCTGCTCGGTCTGCTGCTGGTCGGCGGTCTGCTCCGCGCCGTCGCTCTCCTCGGTCCCGGGCTCGGTGGCCGGGTGCTCCGGCTCGTCCCACAACCGGGTGCTGCGCTGGTTGCGGATCGCGGCCCGGACCAGGCCGGCGAACAGCGGGTGGGCCTTGGTGGGCCGCGACTTCAGCTCGGGGTGCGCCTGGGTGGAGACGTAGAAGGGATGCGTCTCGGCGGGCAGTTCGACGAACTCCACCAGGGTGGAATCGGGAGAGGTGCCGCTGATCCGCAACCCGGCCTGTTCCAGCTGCTCGCGGTAGGCGTTGTTGACCTCGTAACGGTGCCGGTGCCGTTCCTCCACCCGGTGCACCCCGTAGAGGCCGGCGGTGATCGAGCCGCGGGCCAGGTCGGCCGGGTAGGAGCCGAGCCGCATGGTGCCGCCCAGGTCGCCCTCGCCGGAGACGATGTCGATCTGTTCGGCCATCGTGGCGATCACCGGGTGCTCGGTCTGCGGGTCGAACTCGGTGGAGGCGGCGTCCGGCATCCCGGCGACGTTCTGGGCGTACTCGATCACCATGCACTGCAGGCCGAGGCACAGTCCCAGGGTGGGGGTCCGGTTCTCCCGGGCGTACCGGAGGGCGCCGAGTTTTCCTTCCACGCCACGGATTCCGAAGCCGCCGGGGATCAGCACACCGTCCACGTCGCTGAGGTTGGCACGAGCGCCCTCGGGGGTGGCGCACTCGTCGGAGGCGACCCAGCGGACGTTGACCTTGGCCTTGTGGTGGAAACCGCCGGCGCGCAGCGCCTCGACCACCGAGAGGTAGGCGTCGGGCAGGTCGATGTATTTGCCGACCAGCGCGATGGTGACCTCGTCGGTGGGGTTGTGCACCCGGTCCAGCAGGTCGTTCCAACGGGTCCAGTCGACATCGCGGAAGGGCAGATCGAGCTTGCGGACCACGTAGGCGTCCAGGCCCTCGGCGTGGATCACCTTGGGGATGTCGTAGATGGAGGGGGCGTCGAAGGCGGTGACGACGGCCTCCTCCTCGACATCGCACATCAGCGCGATCTTGCGCTTCACCGATTCGGGCAGATCCCGGTCGGCGCGGCAGACGATCGCATCGGGCTGCAGGCCGACCTGGCGCAGCTGGGCCACCGAGTGCTGGGTGGGCTTGGTCTTCAGCTCCTTGGAGGGGCCGATGTAGGGCACCAGGGAGACGTGCAGGAAGAACGCGTTCTCCCGGCCGACCTCGCGGCGCGCCTGCCGGGCGGCCTCCAGGAACGGCAGCGATTCGATGTCGCCGACGGTGCCACCGATCTCGTGGATCACCACGTCGATGTCGGGACCCTCCATGGCGAGCATCTCGTCCTTGATCTCACCGGTGATGTGCGGGATCACCTGCACGGTGTCACCGAGATAGTCACCGCGCCGCTCCTTGGCGATCACCTGGGAGTAGACCTTGCCGGTGGTGACGTTGGCGCCGCCGGTGAGGTTGACGTCCAGGAAGCGCTCGTAGTGGCCGATGTCAAGATCGGTCTCCGCGCCGTCCTCGGTGACGAACACCTCGCCGTGCTGGAAGGGGTTCATCGTGCCCGGATCGACGTTCAGATAGGGATCCAGCTTCTGCATGGTCACCCGCAGCCCGCGGGCGATCAGCAGGCTGCCCAGACTGGAGGCCGTGAGGCCCTTGCCGAGCGAGGAGGCGACGCCTCCGGTGACGAATACGTGCTTGGTTTTCTTGGCGGCTCCCACGGGGTTCCAGCCTATCTCGGATCGCCGATTTCGTCCGCATCGCGCGCGCTCCGGCTCCGCTTCTTCTTCACCGGCCGGGCCTGACCGGCCTCGGTGAGCAGTTCGCGGGCGTGCGCGAGCGAGCTGTCGCTGGTGTCGATGCCGGCCATCATCCGGGCCAGTTCGGCCTCCCGTTCGGCGCCGTCGAGCTGGCGTACGCCGGAGGTGGTGACCTGGCCGTCGGAGGATTTCTGCACCACCAGATGCCGGTCGGCGAAGGCGGCGACCTGGGCCAGGTGGGTGACCACCAGCACCTGATGGTGCTCGGCCAGCCGGGCCAGCCGGCGGCCGATCTCCACAGCGACCCGGCCGCCGACGCCGGCGTCCACCTCGTCGAAGACCAGCGTGGTGCGCTCGGCCGCATCGGCCAGCACCACCTCCAGGGCCAGCCGGACCCGGGACAGCTCACCACCGGAGGCGACCCGGGCCAGCGGCCGGGGATCCGAACCGGGGTTCGCGGTGAACTGCAGCACCACCTGGTCCGCGCCGTGCGGACCGAGCCGGTCCAACGGGGTGATCGCGAACTCCAACCGGGCGTGCGGCATCGCCAGCGCGGCCAGCTCGGTCAACACCGCCGCGGAGAGCCGTTCGGCCGCCTTCGTGCGGAGCGCGGTCAACTCCGCGGCCCGGGTCGCGAGCCGCTCGTCGAGGGCGGCCACCTCGGCGGCGAGCGCCTCGATCCGGTCGTCGCTGGCGGCGAGTCCGCCGAGCCGGCCGGCGGCGTCGGCGGACCAGGCGAGCACCTCATCGACGGTCTCGCCGTATTTGCGGGTCAGCCCCTGCAGCGCGGCCCGCCGTTCGGCGATCCATTCCAGCCGGTTCGGGTCGGCCTCCAACCCGGCGAGATAGCCGGAGAGATCCTGGGCGAGCTCGGCGGCGAGCACCATCACCTCCCCGGACCGGTCGGCGAGGCCGGCGAGTTCGGGGTCCTGGGCGGCGGCCCCCTCGAGCGCCTTGCGGGCGGTCGCGGCCGCGGTCAGCGCGGACCCCTGGTCGATGGAGTCCTCATCGCCGGCCAGCGCCACCACGGCGGTGTGCGCGGCCAGCCGCAGATCGTCGACCGCCTGCAGTCGCTCCGCCTCGGCGGCCAGCGCGGTGTCCTCCCCCGGTTGCGGATCGACCTTCTCGATCTCGTCCAGGCCGAACTGCAGCAGGTCGGCCTCACGGGCGCGTTCGCGGGCGTGGTCGCGCAGATCGGCCAGTTCGGCGGCGGCCGCTTCGCGGGCGGCGTGGTCGGCCCGGTACGAGGCCAGCGCCTTCGCCAGCTTCGGCCCGGCCGCCCGATCCAGGATCTCCCGCTGCCGCGCCGGCGCCGCCAGGCGTACCTGTTCGGACTGGCCGTGGATGGTGACGAGTTGTTCGGCGATCTCCTGCTGCTGCGCCACCGGTACGCCCGCACCGCCGACGAATCCGCGGGAGCGACTGCCGCCGAGCTGGCGGGCCAGCAGCAGTTCGCCGTCGTCGAGCTCCCCGCCGGCCTCGCTGACCTGGTCGGCCAGGCCCTGGGGCAGCCGGGAGAAGACGCCCTCGACGCGGGCGCTGCGGGCGCCGCGGCGGATCGCACCGGAGTCGGCGCGCTGGCCGAGCAGCAGCCCGAGCCCGGTGACCACCATCGTCTTGCCGGCACCGGTCTCGCCGGTCACCACGCTGAGCCCGGGGGCCAGTTCGATGACGGCGTCGTCGATCACGCCCAGGTCGGCGATCCGCAGCTCGCCGATCACGGCGTCCGGGCTTCCGCGGCACCGCGCCAGCCCTCGACGCGCAGGTCGAACTTGCGCACCAGTCGATCGGTGAACGGTGCCATCGAGAGCCGGGCGAGCCGCAGCCGGTGTTCGCTGCGCAGCACCTCGACCTCCATCCCGCCGACGATGTCGACCGAGCGGCGGCCGTCGCACCAGACCACCCCGCGGTTGTCGTAGCTGACCAGCGGCTGGATGGTGATGTCGGAGGTCGGGCCGAGGACCATCGGGCGGGCGAACAGGGCGTGTGCCTGCAGCGGCACCACCAACAGGGCCTCCACGCCGGGCCAGATGACCGGGCCGCCGGCGGAGAAGGCGTACGCCGTGGAGCCGGTCGGGGTCGCGACCAGCACCCCGTCGCAGCCCCAGCGGTGCAGCGGCCGGTCGTCGACCGCGACCAGCACCTCGAGCATCCGCTCCCGCGAGCCCTTCTCCAACGACACCTCGTTGACCGCGAACGAGCTCCACACGGTCTGCCCGTTCTCGCTGCGTGGCCGGTCACGGACGGTGACCTGCACGGTCATCCGCTCCTCGACCGAATAGGAGCGCGTCACCACCGCGGTGACGACCTGGTCGAGCTCGTGCGATTCGGCCTCGGCGAGGAAGCCGACGTGGCCGAGGTTGACCCCGAGCAGCGGCACATCGCGGGGCACGGCCCATTCGGCCGCGCGCAGGATGGTGCCGTCGCCGCCGAAGACGACGGCCAGTTCGCAGTCGGTCTCGAAGGCGGACTGGTCGAGTTCCTGCACCGCACAACCGGCGAGCAGTTCACCGAGCTGGGCCAGGTCCTCGGCCGGCACCCGGCTGACGATGCCGCGGGCGGTCAGCCCGGCGATGCAGCGTGCCGCGGCCTCGATCGCCTCCCGGCGGTGGATGTGGGTGAGCACGGCGACGCTGCGGGTCGGCTGGTCGGCTGCGGGCTCAGTCACGGCCCTCAGCATAGGGCGTGGCCCCGACGGTTCCGGACACCCATACGAAGTACTCCACATTGCCCGAGGGTCCGGGCAGCCGGCTGCGGAACCGGCCCCGGCTGCGCCGCCGGTACGCCGCCAGTTCGGACTCCACCGCGGCGACGGTCTGCTCGCGCAACGCCTCGTCGCGGACCACCCCGCCCTTGCCGAGCCGTTCCCGACCGACCTCGAACTGGGGTTTCACCATCAGCAGCGCCTCCCCGGCCGGTGCGAGCACCGAGAACAGCGGGGCGAGCAGCAGTTTCAGCGAGATGAAGGAGACATCGGCGACCACCAGGTCGACCGGTTCGCCGTCGACGTGGTCGAGGGTGAGGTCGCGCAGGTTGGTCTGTTCGTGGACGCTGATCCGTGGGTCGGCGCGCAGCATCGGATGCAGCTGATCGGTGCCGACGTCGATCGCATAGACCCGTTCCGCGCCGCGCTCGAGCAGCACCTGGCTGAACCCGCCGGTGGAGGATCCGGCGTCCAGCACCCGCGGCGGGACCCGGGCACCGGTGTCGTTCAGGGCGCCGAGCAGTTTCTCGGCGGCCCGGGAGACGTAATGGTCGCCGGCCCCGTGCTCGATGACGGGGTCGATGCCGTGGGGCACGATCGCCGCGGGGCGGCGTACCACCTCACCGGCCAGACTGACCCGGCCGTCGCGGATCAGTTCGGCGGCGTGGCCGCGGGAGCGGGCCAGCCCGCGGCGGACGAGTTCGGCATCCAGGCGCACGCCTCAGGCGCTTCCCTGCGCCCCGGAATCGCTGGATTCGTCGGAGAGTACGCCGTGCAGGGCCTCGTGGGCGCGGGCCAGCCGGTCGTGGTGTTCGGCGACCGGCTGGTCGGCGAGGCCGTCCAGCTCGGCCAGCACCCCGTCCACCTGGTCGTGCCCGGTCCGCGGCGCGGGCGGCACCGTGGGGTCGGGCCGCGTCGTTTCGTCGTCGGACATCTCGCCTCCGTCTCCTCCGGTCATGGCAGCCGGTCCAGTCGTGCCAGGGCCCGGGCCACCGCGGGTTCGGTGGGATCGCTGCCCGGCGGCAGTACGCCCAGCAGCGCGCGCAGTGCGTCCAGCTGCTGCTGCGGGCTCTGCAGCGGCCCCTCCAGTTCCAGCGTGTCACCGGTGCGCCGGGCGGTGTGCGCGCCGCAGCGGGCGTATCCCTCGCCGGTCTCGAGCCGGGCGGCCGGTTCGAGCAGGGCACCGACGCCGAGGCCGAGGTGATCGGGGCGGGTGGTCGCGGCGACCACATCGGTCTTGCCGTGGGCGCCGGTGAACACCAGCAGGCTGGTCATGCCGACCGCGGCCGCGCCGTCGATGTCGGTGTCCAGCCGGTCCCCGACGAAGATCGGGTCGGTGGCGCCCAGTCGGCGTACCGTCTCGGTGAGCAGCGGCGGGTGCGGTTTGCCGGCGACCTCCGGGTCGACGGCGACGGCCTGCCGGAGCGCACCGATCTGGGCGCCCGCTCCGGCGACCAGACCACGGTCGGTGGGCCGATTGCTGTCGGTATTGGTGGCCACCCACAGCGCACCCGCCTGGATGGCGAAGCCGGCCTCGTCGATGAGCTGCCAGGGCAACTCGGGGTGATAACCCTGGATCACCGCGGCGGGCCGGTCGGCGGTGCTGGTGACCGGTGTCATGCCGACCGCCAGCACCTCATCGCGCAGCGCGTCGGTGCCGACCACCAGCACCGGGGAACCGGCGGGAAGGCGATCGGCGAGCATCCGGGCACCCGCCTGGGAGGAGGTGACCACGTCACCGGTCTCGGCCGGTACGCCGAGTTCGCGCAGGTGGGCCGCCACCGCGGCCGGGGTGCGGGCGGCGTTGTTGGTGACGTAGCCGATCTGCACCCCTCGCTCGCGCAGCGCGGCGATCCCCTCCGCCGCACCGGGGATCGGCTGCGGGCCCAGATAGACGACTCCGTCGAGGTCGAACAGCGCCGCATCGTGGCCGTCGACGAGTGCGCTCACTCCTCGGTCTCCGTGGGCCGATCCTCCGCATCACCGGTCCCGGTTTCGCCGGTCCCGGGCTCGGGGTCAGCCTCCTCGGCGTCGTCGAAGTCGATGACCAGGCCCTCGAGCCGGGCGACGCGCTCGTCGGCGTCGGTGACCCCGTCGGTGTCGAGCTTCGCCGCGGCGGCGAACCAGGTGTGCGCGGCCTCCCGGTCCCCGGCTTCGAGCAACCGGTCGGCATAGGCGTAGCGCAACCGCGCCGCACTGTCGGCGGGAACCCGCCGTCCCCGGGAGGCGGCGATCTCACTCTGCAGCAGCCGCCGCGCCTCGGCGTCCTGACCGAGATCGGCGCGGGCCCCGGCTTCGACGATCCGCAACTCGATCCGGGTCCCGGGATCCAGGTCGGCCTCCGCGCCCTGGCGGGCGAGCTTCAGCGCCTCCTCGGGGCGGCCGAGGGCACGTTCGCAGTCGGCCAGCACCGCGAGGTATTCATCGTCCCCGCTCATCCGGCGCAGCGCCCGATATTCGCTGAGGGCCGCGGCGTAATCCTCGGCGGCGTAGGCGGTCTCGGCGACCGCGGCGCGTACCACCGGCAACCTGGAGGCCAGCCGGCGAGCGACCTTCGCATGGGCGTACGCCAGTTCCGGGTCCTCATCGACCAGCAGCCCGGCGGCGAGCAGTCGCGGACCGACCCTGTCGGCGAGATCGGCCGGCAGACCCCGCAGCTCGGCCTTCACCCCGCGCGGGAGCTGACGCAGATCGAGATCCTCGGGGAGGTCGGGTTCGTTCTCCGGGGTACGGACCAGACCGCGGGTGATCCGATCGTTCTCGGCAGCTTCGGGGCGCGAGCCCTCGCGGAATCGGTCCGGGCGATCAGCACCGCGTCGGAAGTCCCGGTCGCCCTGCGGCCGGCCACCCTGCCGTCGGTCACCCCGGTCATCCCGACGCCGGTCGTCTTGACGCCGATCGTCCCGGCCACGATCATCTCGACGCCGGTCATCCCGGCCGCGGTCATCTCGACGGCGATCATCCCGCCCGCGGTCATCTCGACGGCGGTCATCTCGACGGCGATCATCCCGGCCGCGGTCATCTCGACGGCGATCATCCCGCCCGCGGTCATCTCGACGCCGATCGTCCCGGCCACGATCATCACGACGCCGATCGTCCTGGCGACGCTCCCCGCTCGGGCGACCAGAACCCCGGCGTCCGTCCGAGCCGTCCTCCCGGCGGTCTATGCGACCGCGGCCGGCGGGCCGGCGATCACCGTCGCGGCCAGGTCGACCACCACCGGACCGCCGATCCTGCGGCCCACCGGGCCGCCCTCCGCGGCCTCGGGGCCGGTCGCTGCTGCCGCCGGATCCACGGCGTTCATTTTCTGCCACCTGCCAATCCTGCCGGAGCGCCCGGCTGTGTGCAAAGCGTCCGGAGACGCAAAAACACCTCTGGGTGGCTCACGAATGAGCCACCCAGAGGTGTTGTGTTGTCCGGCGACGTCCTAGTCTCCCACACACTCCCGTGTGCAGTACCTTCGGCGCTGAGGGGCTTAACTTCCGGGTTCGGAATGGGACCGGGTGTTTCCCCCTCGCCATGGCCACCGAAACTCTATTGAGATGTGTCGGACCGACCAGGCCACAAGCTAGTTGTGGCGGCGGTTTCCCGACCGTATCTCGGGAACCTCACAGTGGACGCGTAGCACCTTTGTAGGAACAAGCCCTCGGACTATTAGTATCGGTCAGCTCCGTGCATTGCTGCACTTCCACATCCGACCTATCACCCGGTGGTCTTCCGGGGTCCTTAACTCACAAAGAGTGGGAGCCCTCATCTTGAAGCGTGCTTCCCGCTTAGATGCTTTCAGCGGTTATCACTTCCCAACGTAGCCAACCAGCCGTGCTCTTGGCAGAACAACTGGCACACCAGAGGTTAGTCCGTCCCGGTCCTCTCGTACTAAGGACAGCTCTTCTCAAGACTCCTACGCGCGCAGCGGATAGGGACCGAACTGTCTCACGACGTTCTAAACCCAGCTCGCGTGCCGCTTTAATGGGCGAACAGCCCAACCCTTGGGACCGACTCCAGCCCCAGGATGCGACGAGCCGACATCGAGGTGCCAAACCATGCCGTCGCTATGGACGCTCGGGCAAGATCAGCCTGTTATCCCCGGGGTACCTTTTATCCGTTGAGTGACGGCGCTTCCACATGCCACCGTCAGATCACTAGTCCCGACTTTCGTCCCTGCTTGAGATGTCTCTCTCACAGTCAAGCTCCCTTGTGCACTTACACTCAAAACCTGATTGCCAACCAGGCTGAGGGAACCTTTGGGCGCCTCCGTTACCTTTTGGGAGGCGACCGCCCCAGTCAAACTACCCATCAGGCACTGTCCCTGATCCGGATAACGGATCGAGGTTAGATAACCAGAGCAACCAGAGTGGTATTTCAACGTTGACTCCACACTCACTGGCGTGAATGCTTCAAAGTCTCCCACCTATCCTACACAAGCTGCACCAATCACCAATACCAAACTATAGTAAAGGTCCCGGGGTCTTTCCGTCCTGCTGCGCGTAACGAGCATCTTTACTCGTAGTGCAATTTCGCCGAGTTCGTGGTGGAGACAGTAGGAAAGTCGTTACTCCATTCGTGCAGGTCGGAACTTACCCGACAAGGAATTTCGCTACCTTAGGATGGTTATAGTTACCACCGCCGTTTACTGGGGCTTAAGTTCAGTGCTTCGCCGAAGCTAACACTTCCCCTTAACCTTCCAGCACCGGGCAGGAGTCAGTCCGTATACATCGTCTTGCGACTTGGCACGGACCTGTGTTTTTAGTAAACAGTCGCTTTCCCCTGGTCTCTGCGGCCCTCAACGCTCGAAGAGCAAGTCTCGTCACGTGTCAGGCCCCCCTTATTCCGAAGTTACGGGGGTATTTTGCCGAGTTCCTTCACCACGATTATCTCGATCGCCTTGGTATTCTCTACCTAACCACCTGAGTCGGTTTGGGGTACGGGCGGCTTACAAACTCGCTCACGAAGATTTTCTAGGCAGCATAGGATCACTCACTCGATGGGACGTATCCCACCCAGCCGTCATGTCTCAGGCGCATGAGACGCGGATTTGCCTACGTCTCGCCCTACACACTTAGCCCGGGACTACCATCGCCCGGGATGAGCTACCTTCCTGCGTCCCTCCGCAGCTTGCCTAGTACAAGTTTGGGTCACAGAGTCAGTCGCTTCAGTCCGAAGACGTCCACGACCTTCCATGCTTAGCATTACCTGATTCGGCAGGGGCGTTTGTACGCCGGTACGGGAATATCAACCCGTTGTCCATCGACTACGCCTGTCGGCCTCGCCTTAGGTCCCGACTTACCCAGGGCAGATTAGCTTGACCCTGGAACCCTTGGTTATTCGGCGGACGGGTTTCTCACCCGTCATTCGCTACTCATGCCTGCATTCTCACTCGTGTGCTCTCCACGGCTGGGTCACCCCGCCGCTTCGTCGCGCACACGACGCTCCCCTACCCATCCACACACCTGGATCGAAATCAGGTTATTGTGTGAATGCCACAACTTCGGCGGATAGCTTGAGCCCCGCTAAATTGTCGGCGCGGAATCACTTGACCAGTGAGCTATTACGCACTCTTTCAAGGGTGGCTGCTTCCAAGCCAACCTCCTGGTTGTCTGCGCAACTCCACATCCTTTTCCACTTAGCTATCGCTTAGGGGCCTTAGTTGGTGATCTGGGCTGTTTCCCTCTCGACAATGAAGCTTATCCCCCACTGTCTCACTGCCGCACTCTCACTTGCCGGCATTCGGAGTTTGGTTAATTTCGGTAAGCTTATGGGCCCCCTAGACTATCCAGTGCTCTACCTCCGGCAAGAAACATGCGACGCTGCACCTATATGCATTTCGGGGAGAACCAGCTATTACGGAGTTTGATTGGCCTTTCACCCCTATCCACAGCTCATCCCCCCAGTTTTCAACCTAGGTGGGTTCGGTCCTCCACGACGTCTTACCGTCGCTTCAACCTGGCCATGGATAGATCACTCCGCTTCGGGTCTAGAGCACGCCACTCACTCGCCCTGTTCGGACTCGCTTTCGCTACGGCTTCCCCACACGGGTTAACCTCGCGACGTACCACTAACTCGCAGGCTCATTCTTCAAAAGGCACGCCGTCACCCTTACGGGCTCCGACGGATTGTAGGCAATCGGTTTCAGGTACTATTTCACTCCCCTCCCGGGGTACTTTTCACCTTTCCCTCACGGTACTTGTCCGCTATCGGTCACCAAGGAGTATTTAGGCTTAGCGGGTGGTCCCGCTGGATTCACACGGAATTTCAGGGGTTCCGTGTTACTTGGGGTGACGCTCAAGAGTGATCACGTTACGACTACAGGGGTGTTACCTTCTGTGCCGCACTATCCCAAAGTGCTTCGTCTTCGGTGATCATTTTTGACTCTTTGACCAGTCAACAGCCTGGTCGGAGCGGCCCCACTACACCGCAACTGCAACGCCTGTCAGCTATCACACAGATGCGGTTTGGCCTCTTCCGCGTTCGCTCGCCACTACTTACGGAATCACGGTTGTTTTCTGTTCCTGTGGGTACTGAGATGTTTCACTTCCCCACGTTCCCTCCCACTGCCCTATGTGTTCAGGCAGGGGTCGCCGGACATTACTCCGGTTTCTTTCGAGGTTTCCCTATTCGGAGATCCCCGGATCGAAGCTCGTTTACCAGCTCCCCGGGGCTTATCGCAGGTTACAACGTCCTTCATCGGCTCTTGGTGCCTAGGCATCCACCGATTGCCCTTAGTAGCTTGTTGTTACTACAAAGATGCTCGCGTCCACTGTGAAGTTCTCAAGATACGGGCGGTACCAGGACCAACACCCTTGGGTGCTGATCGGTGGTCCGCAGAAGAGTTGTCGCTTACGCGAACGACCCTTCAGGACCCAACAGCGTGCTCGGGCCGGCCGCTCCACCTGGCTGGTTCCACTCCGTTGATGTGATCGCTGGTTGTACTTGAGCCGGCTTCGCCGGTCGGCTTAATGGTCAATGTTCCACATTCCGTAGCCTGTCCGACCGAGAACGTTTGTCTCGGAACCGGACGCTGGACAATCACTGCTATGAGTGAGTGCCATGGGCTCCTTAGAAAGGAGGTGATCCAGCCGCACCTTCCGGTACGGCTACCTTGTTACGACTTAGTCCTAATTACCAGCCCCACCTTCGACGGCTCCCTCCAAAAGGTTGGGCCACCGGCTTCGGGTGTTGCCGACTTTCATGACTTGACGGGCGGTGTGTACAAGGCCCGGGAACGTATTCACCGCAGCGTTGCTGATCTGCGATTACTAGCGACTCCGACTTCATGGGGTCGAGTTGCAGACCCCAATCCGAACTGAGACTGGCTTTTTGGGATTCGCTAAACCTTGCGGTTTCGCAGCCCTTTGTACCAGCCATTGTAGCATGCGTGAAGCCCTGGACATAAGGGGCATGATGACTTGACCTCATCCCCACCTTCCTCCGAGTTGACCCCGGCAGTCTCCTATGAGTCCCCGGCATTATCCGCTGGCAACATAGGACGAGGGTTGCGCTCGTTGCGGGACTTAACCCAACATCTCACGACACGAGCTGACGACAGCCATGCACCACCTGTATACCGACCTTGCGGGGCACCTGTCTCCAGATGTTTCCGGTATATGTCAAACCCAGGTAAGGTTCTTCGCGTTGCATCGAATTAATCCGCATGCTCCGCCGCTTGTGCGGGCCCCCGTCAATTCCTTTGAGTTTTAGCCTTGCGGCCGTACTCCCCAGGCGGGGCACTTAATGCGTTAGCTACGGCACGGATCACGTGGAATGTGACCCACACCTAGTGCCCACCGTTTACGGCGTGGACTACCAGGGTATCTAAGCCTGTTTGCTCCCCACGCTTTCGCTCCTCAGCGTCAGGAAAGTCCCAGAGAACCGCCTTCGCCACCGGTGTTCCTCCTGATATCTGCGCATTCCACCGCTCCACCAGGAATTCCGTTCTCCCCTAACTTCCTCTAGTCTGCCCGTATCGGAAGCAGGCTCAGAGTTAAGCCCTGAGTTTTCACTTCCGACGCGACAAACCGCCTACGAGCTCTTTACGCCCAATAATTCCGGACAACGCTCGGACCCTACGTATCACCGCGGCTGCTGGCACGTAGTTGGCCGGTCCTTCTTCTGCACCTACCGTCACTTTCGCTTCGTCGGTGCTGAAAGCGGTTTACAACCCGAAGGCCGTCATCCCGCACGCGGCGTTGCTGCATCAGGCTTGCGCCCATTGTGCAATATTCCCCACTGCTGCCTCCCGTAGGAGTCTGGGCCGTATCTCAGTCCCAGTGTGGCCGGTCGCCCTCTCAGGCCGGCTACCCGTCGAAGCCTTGGTGAGCCGTTACCTCACCAACTAGCTGATAGGCCGCGAGCCCATCCTTGACCGCCGGAGCTTTCCACTTCATCAGATGTCTGAAGAAGTAATATCCGGTATTAGACGCCCTTTCGAGCGCTTATTCCAGTGTCAAGGGTAGGTTGCTCACGTGTTACTCACCCGTTCGCCACTCGTGTACTCCGAAGAGCCTTACCGTTCGACTTGCATGTGTTAAGCACGCCGCCAGCGTTCGTCCTGAGCCAGGATCAAACTCTCCGTTGAAAAAATTCGGCAGACCGAAGTCCGCCTCAAAATCAACGAGTCTGATTCCTGACAGGATCCATTGCTGGATCTATCAATAATCAACTCAAAGAAATCCATCCTCCGTTGACGGATCGGTGATCCGATCAGTCGCCAGAGCACGGGGTTTCTGTGCATCTTTGGCATTGACTTTTAAGCACGCTGTTGAGTTCTCAAGTTTCGTTCGCACACCGCCCGAGGCCTCTCGGCCTCGTTTGGGGCAACCTGTCTTACTTTACTCGCTTCCTTCCGCGGTGTCAACTCCGCTTCCGGGGCGATCGGTGTGACCTTGGCCACATCTAAGTCGCTCTTCCGCCTCGGCTTCCCGAGCGACTCGATCAATCTTAGTTACCGCGTTTCCCCTTGTCAAACCGGGGATTCGGGGTGACTTGCCGCTCTGAACCGGAGCTCGGAGCAACTCGATCAACCTTACCGGGCCGGCTGGTCGGCGTCAAACCGACCGGTCAGTTCCGGATCCAGCCAGCACTCAGCCGCCGGGTGATGGGTTCTTCTTGAACACACATCCGTCCGGTCGTCCTGTGCACCAGTGGAGTGCCCACCTGGGCCGGGCCGTGAGGCTGGCTTTCGCCGCTCTCCTGCGTCCCTTGCACCCTCGGGGCTCAGAGAACATTACGGATGTGCGGGCGGTGGGTCAAATCGAGACGGGGTGTCCTCGGTCACACCCGGTCGGACCCCGTTCCCGGGGCCCCACACGAGCGTCAACGGACCACTTCGACCATGCCGACGGTCTTCTTCCCCCGGCGTACCACCAGGTAGCGACCGTGCAGCAGATCGGCGTCGGTCACCCGCTGCTCCACATCGGTCACCTTCTGGTTGTTCAGGTACGCCCCGCCCTCGGTGATCGCACGCCGGGCGGCTCCCTTGGAGTCGGTCACCGAACCCGTCACCAGGGCATCCACCACCAGCGGCAGCTCCGCACCGGCCTCGACCTTGCCGCCACCGACCTCACCGGCCACCTGGGACAGCGTGGACACCGGCAACTCGCTCAACTCACTGCGTCCGAAGAGCGCGGCCGCCGCCGCCACCGCGGCCCGGCGCTCGCTCTCCCCGTGCACCAGATCGGTGATGTCGTCGGCCAGCGCCCGCTGGGCGGCCCGCAGCTGCGGTGCCTCGCTCACCTGCCGGGCGAGATCGTCGATCTCCTCCCGACTGCGCGGGCTGAACACCTTCAGGTATTCCGCCACCTTGGCGTCCTCGGCATTCAGGAAGAACTGGTGGAAGGCGTACGGGCTGGTCAGCTGCGGATCCAACCAGACCGTGCCGCTCTCGGTCTTCCCGTATTTCGAGCCGTCGGCCTTGGTGAGCAGCGGGGTGACCAGCCCGTGCACGGTGGCGCGTTCGGTGCGCCGGATGTAGTCGATCCCGGCGGTGATGTTCCCCCACTGGTCCTGGGCACCGCTCTGCAGGGTGCAGCCGTAACGCTTGAAGAGCTCGTGGTAGTCCAACGACTGGAGCAGCACGTAGCTGAACTCGGTGTAGGAGATCCCCGAATCCAACCGCCGGGCGACCACGTCGCGGTCCAGCATCCGGTTGATCGAGAAGTGCTTGCCCACCTCCCGCAGGAAGTCGAGGGTGGACAGCTCGGCGGTCCAGTCGTAGTTGTTCACGAACCGCACCGGGTTCGGGCCGCTGAGCTCGACGAAGCGGCTCATCTGCTCGCGCAGCCGTTCCACCCAGCCGGCCACCACCTCGCGACCGTTCATCACCCGTTCCCCGGTCTGCTTCGGATCACCGATCAGCCCGGTGGAACCACCGACCAGCAGCAGGGGACGGTGTCCACCGGCGTAGAGGTGGCGAACCACCATCAGCTGGACCAGGTGCCCGATGTGCAGGCTCGGCGCGGTGGGATCGAAGCCCACATAGCTGGTGACCGGCCCCGCATCCAGGTGCGCCGAGAGCGCCTCCCGATCGGTCGAGTCGGCCACCAGGCCACGCCAGAGCAGTTCATCAAGGACAGCGTTCACGGCGACAACCTTAGCGATCCGGTACGCCTCAGGGCTGCGGATTCCGCAGCGGGGAGTCGCTCCACTCCCCTGCCCGCCGCAGCGCCGCCTCGGCCTGCTCGAGCTGTTCGGTGACCCGGGCCACCGCGGTGCCGCCCTTCCCGGCGCGGCTGTCCACCGAACCGCGGACGGTGAGCACCTCGAGCACCCCGGGGCCGAGCTCCGGCGCGATCCGCGGCAGGTCCTCGGTGGTGAGCTCCGACAGTTCGGTGCCCTGCTGCTCGCAGTAGCGCACGGTGGCGCCGGCGATCTCGTGCGCACTGGCGAACGGGACGCGTTGGCGCACCAGCCAGTCGGCGACATCGGTGGCCAGCGAGAACCCGCGGGGGGCGAGGGACTCCATCCGCTCGGGATGGAACTCCAGGGTGGCGAGCATCCCGGCCATCGCCGGCAGCAGCACCTGCAGCTGATCGATGGTGTCGAAGACCGGTTCCTTGTCCTCCTGCAGGTCCCGGTTGTAGGCCAGCGGCAGACCCTTCAGCGTGGTCATCAGCCCGGTCAGGTTGCCGATGAAGCGCCCGGACTTGCCGCGGGCCAGCTCGGCCACATCGGGATTCTTCTTCTGCGGCATGATGCTGGAGCCGGTGGACCACTGATCGCTGAGGGTGGCGAAGCCGAACTCGACGGTGGACCAGAGGATCACCTCCTCGGCGATCCGGGACAGGTCGACCCCCACCTGGGCGAGCACATAGGCCGCCTCGGCGACCAGGTCGCGGGCCGCGGTGCCGTCGATGGAATTCTCCACGCTGGTGTCGAAGCCGAGCTCGGTGGCGACCAGTTCCGGGTCGAGGCCGAGCGAGGTGCCGGCCAGTGCGGCCGAACCGTAGGGGCTGACCGCGAGCCGAGCGTCCAGATCCCGCATCCGCTCGACATCGCGCAGCAGCGGCCAGGCGTGGGCGAGCAGGGCGTGGGAGAGCAGCACCGGCTGCGCGGACTGCAGGTGGGTGCGCCCCGGCATCACCGTGGGCCGGTCCAGCGGTTGCTCCCCGGCCACCGGCAGGGCCAGGTGCCGGGCGGCCTGCTGCAGCAGGGCCTGCACCACCTGGGCCACCGCCCCGGCGAGCTGACGCAGTTCCTCGCGCAGATAGAGGCGCACCAGGGTGGCGATCTGGTCGTTGCGGGACCGGCCGGCGCGCAACCGGCCACCCAGCTCCGGGCCGATCCGCTCGATCAGGATCCGCTCCAGGGCCCCGTGCACGTCCTCGTCGCTCGGTGCGGGACCGATCGGACTGGCATCGGCGCGGCCCGGTTCGGTCACATCGCGGAGCATCCCCGACAGCCCGTCGCGCAGGCCGGCGTACTCGTCGTCGGTGAGCAGGCCCGCGGCGTGCAGCGCCTTGGCATGGGCGAGCGAGCCCAGGAGGTCGTGGCGGGCCAGTCGCCAGTCGAACTGGGTCGACTTGCTGAGCGCGAACATCGCCTCGCTCGGTCCACCGGTGAACCGGCCGCCCCAGAGCCGCCCCTCGCCTGAATCGCCGTTGCGTCCTGAATCGCTGGTCTGGCCTGAATCCCTGTTCTGTTTCGAATCGCTGCTGTTGTGGGGGTCGCTGGTCTGCTCAGGCATGCGGGCCAATCTATCGGTCGGTGCGGGTGTGGGTGCCGAGCTGGAGCATCCGCTCGGCGACGGCGGGCCCACCGGTGGGGTCGCGGGTGATCACCAGGACGGTGTCGTCACCGGCGATGGTGCCGAGGATCGTGTCCCAGGCAGCCTTGTCGATGGCGGAGGCGAAATACTGCGCCGCACCCGGCGGGGTGCGCAGCACGGCCAGGTTGGCCGAGGCGTCGGCGGAGACCAGCAGCTCGTTGGCCAGCCGGGCAAGCTTCTGGTCCGCGGAGCGGGACTCCCCGGCGACGGCGCTGCGGTCACCGCCCTCCCCCGGCACCGCATAGACCAACTGGCCTTCCCCGGTGCGGATCCGGGTCGCGCCCAGCTCCAGCAGGTCCTTCGACAGCGTGCCCTGGCTGACGGTGATGCCGCGCTCGGTGAGCAGGTCACCCAGCTCGGTCTGCGAGCGGACCAGCCCGGCGCTGATCAGATCGACGATCGCGCCCTGCCGGGCCGCCTTGCTGACGACGGCGTTCATCGCTGGGGGTCGTCCGAGCCGGACTTCTCGAGCAGGAAGCTGAGGATCGCCTTCTGGGCGTGCCGGCGGTTCTCGGCCTCGTCCCAGACCACCGATCGCGGCCCCTCGAGCACCTCGGCGGTGATCTCCTTGCCGCGGTAGGCGGGCAGGCAGTGCAGCACGATCGCCTCCGCGTCGGCATGGCCGAGCAGTTCGTCGGTGACGGCGTACGGCCCGAAAGCCTGCAGGCGTTCGGAATCCTCGCCCTCCTGACCCATCGACACCCAGGTATCGGTGGCGACCGCGTCGGCGTCGGCGACCGCCTCGCTGACCTGGTCGGTGATCAGGATCTCCCCACCGGTCCGGGCGGCGATCGCCTCGGCGCGGGCCACCACCTCCGGGCTCGGGTGGTACGCCGCCGGTGCGCCGATGCGGACCCGCAGGCCGGCCACCGCGCCGCCGAGCAGATAGGACTGGGCCATGTTGTTGGCCCCATCGCCGACGTAGGCGAATCGCAGCCCGGCAAGGGATCCGCCGTTCTGGGCGGCCTTCCGCTCGGTGAGCGTCTGCAGATCGGCGAGGATCTGGCAGGGGTGGTAGTCATCGGTGAGTGCGTTGATCACCGGCACCGAGGCATACTCGGCCATCTCGACGATCCGCTGCTGGGCGCCGGTGCGCCAGACGATCGCCGCCACCTGGCGGGACAACACCCGGGTCACATCCGGGATGGTCTCGCGGATCCCGACCCCGGCCAACCGGCCGTCGACGAACATCGGATTGCCGCCGAGTTCGGCGATTCCGGCGTTGAAGGACACCTGGGTACGCAGGGTCGGTTTGTCGGTGAGCACCGCGACCGACCGCGGGCCCGCCAGCGGCCGGTGGTCGAACGGTGCGGCCTTCAATTCGGCGGCCAGTGACAGCACCTGCGCCTGCTCGTCGGGGGTGAGGTCGTCATCGGCGAGGAAGTGCCGGGGGGTCATGCGTTCTCCTTGCTGGTTCCGCGGGCCTGCTCGAGGATGGCGGGCAGGGCGTCGATGAATGAGTCGAGCTGTTCGGTGCTGAGGTTGAGCGGCGGGACCAGGCGGATCACGTGCGGCCGCGGCGCGTTGATCACGAACCCGGCCTGCAGCGCCGCGTCGTAGGCGGCCGGTGCGATGTCCTTGGTGAGCACGATGCCGCGCAGCAGGCCACGGCCGCGGACGTGGTCGATCAGCGGATGCTCGAGCGCGGCCACCCGCTGTTCGAGCCGCTCGCCGAGTGCGGTGGCGTGGTCGAGCAGGCCGTCGCGCTCGATCACCTGCAGCACGGCCAATCCGGCGATCGCGGCGACCGGGTTGCCGCCGAAGGTGGTGCCGTGCATGCCGGGTTGCAGCAGGTCGGCCGCCGTGCCGGTCGCGACGCAGGCACCGATCGGGAAGCCGTTGCCGAGCCCCTTGGCCAGGGTGACGACATCGGCGACCACCCCCTCGTGCTGGCTGGCCAGCCAGCGCCCGGTGCGCCCGACCCCGGTCTGCACCTCGTCGAACCAGAGCAGCGCGCCGTGCTCGCGGGTGATCTCGCGGGCCGCGGTCAGATAGCCGTCCGGGGGCACGATGATGCCGTTCTCGCCCTGGATCGGTTCGATCACCACCGCGGCGACGGTGTCGTCGACGGCCTCGGCGAGCGCGTCGGCATCGCCGTAGGGCACCCAGGTGACCTCGCCGGGCAGCGGTTCGAACGGTTCGCGATACTTCGCGTTGTGGGTGAGCGCCAGGGCGCCCATCGAGCGGCCGTGGAAGGCACCCTCCATCGCGATCAGCTTCGTCCGGCCGGTCCGCCGGGTGAGTTTGAACGCGGCCTCGTTGGCCTCGGTACCGGAGTTGGCGAAGAACACCTTCCCATCGCCCCCGGTGCCGCCGACCATCGCGACCAGCCGTTCGGCAAGCGCGATCTGCGCCGGGGTGGCGAAGAAGTTCGAGACGTGGCCGAGGGTGGCGAGCTGGGCGGTGATCGCCGCCAGCACCGCCGGGTGGGCGTGGCCCAGACCGTTGACCGCGATGCCGGCCAGCAGGTCGAGGTAGCGGTTGCCGTCGCTGTCCCAGACATGGGCACCCTCACCACGGACGAAGACCCGCTTGGGTGGCCCGAAGGTGTTCATCACCGCGTGCTGGTAGCGATCGACCAGCTCGCTGCCCGAACCGTGCGGCAACTGTTCGGCGAGCTCGCTCATGGCCGGTTTCCTTTCTGCGGTACGAATTGCGGCGTGGCGGGGATGTCACCGATCGGGTCGGCGACCACCTGGGTGCCGACACCGGCGTTGGTGAAGATCTCCAGCAGCAGGGCGTGCGGTACGCGGCCGTCCAGCACGGTGGCCCGGCTCAGTCCCCCGTCCACGGCGGCCAGGCAGGCCTCCATCTTGGGCACCATCCCCGATTCCAGGCTGGGCAGCATGGCCCGCAGTTCGGAGGCGGTGATCCCGGTGATCACCTCGGGATCCTCGGGCCAGTTGCGGTAGAGCCCGGCGACGTCGGTGAGCACGACGAGCTTCTCGGCGCCGAGCGCGACGGCCAGCGCGGCCGCGGCGGTATCGGCGTTGACGTTGTGCACGGTGCCGTCCTCATCGGGTGCGACGGTGGCCACCACCGGGATCCGGCCGGCCTCCATCAGGTCGTGCACCGCCTCGGGCCGGACGTGGGCGACCTCGCCGACCAGACCGAGGTCGACGTCCTCCCCGTCGAGCAGCAATCCCTTGCGGGCGGCGGTGAACAGGCCGGCGTCCTCACCGGACAATCCGACCGCGAGCGGCCCATGGGTGTTGATCAACCCCACGAGCTCCCGATTGACCTGCCCCATCAGCACCATGCGGACGACATCCATCGCCTCCGGGGTGGTCACCCGCAGGCCGCCCCGGAACTCGGAGCTGATGTCCAGTCGTTTCAGCATCGCCGAGATCTGCGGGCCGCCACCGTGCACGACGACCGGCTGCACCCCGCTGCGGCGCAGATAGACGATGTCCTCGGCGAAGGCCCGCTTGAGGTCCTCATCGATCATCGCGTTGCCGCCGTATTTGATGACGATCGTGGTGCCGGCGTAGGAGTCCAGCCAGGGCAGGGCCTCGGTGAGGACGGCGGCCTTCTCGCTGGGGCCCAGATCGCCCCGTGTGGTGGGTTCGCTGCCGGGTTCGCTCATGTGGGGTACTCCGCGTTCTCCTTGACGTAGTCATAGGTGAGGTCGTTGGTCCAGACGGTGGCGGTTTCGCTGCCGGCGTGCAGGTCCACGAGCACGTGCACCGCGCGGGGTGCCAGATCGACCAGCCCGCGGTCCTCGCCGATCCCTCCGGCGCGGCAGACCATCACCCCGTTGAAGCTGACGTCGACCCGGTCGGGATCGAAGGCGGCATCGGTGGTGCCCAGGGCGGCCAATGCCCTGCCCCAGTTGGGATCGCTGCCGAAGATCGCGCACTTGAACAGGTTGCTGGCGGTGATCGAACGGGCCACCTCCAGCGCATCGGTCTCGGACTCCGCGCCGACCACCTCGACGGCGATGTCGTGGGCGGCACCCTCGGCATCGGTGAGCAGTTGCTGACCGAGATCGTGGCAGACGGCGGTCAGCGCCTCGGTGAACTCCGCAGCGTCGACGGTGATCCCGGAGGCGCCGGAGGAGAGCAGCAGCACGCTGTCGTTGGTGGACATGCAGCCATCGGAGTCGATCCGGTCGAAGGTGCGCCGGCAGGCCGCGGAAAGACTGCCCTGCAAGGCATCGGCGTCGATCACCGCATCGGTGGTGAGCACCACCAGCATGGTCGCCAGTCCGGGGGCGAGCATGCCGGCACCCTTGGCCATGCCACCGATGCTCCAGCCGGGGCCGCTGTGGCTGGCCTGCTTGGCGACGGTGTCGGTGGTCATGATGGCGGTCGCCGCGGCGGTCCCGCCGTCGGTGGAGAGTGCCGCGGCGGCCGCCGGGATGCCGGCCTCGAGCAGCGGCATCGGCAACCGCTCCCCGATCAGGCCGGTCGAGCAGACCGCGACCTCGTCGACCGGGCAGTCGAGCGCGGCAGCGGTGAGTTCGGCCATCCGGGCGGCATCGGCCATGCCCGGCTCGCCGGTGCAGGCGTTCGCTCCACCGGAGTTGAGCACCACCGCGCGCAGGGTGCCGTCGGCGACCTGCCGGGACCAGCGCACCGGGGCGGCCTGGACCCGGTTGCTGGTGAAGACCGCGGCGGCGGCATAGGTGGGCCCGAGGTTCTGCACCAGCGCCAGATCCGATGTGCCGGAGGCCTTCAGCCCGGCGGTCACCCCGGCGGCGGCAAATCCTTGCGGGGTGGTGATTCCGCTGCTCACGGGGCGACTCCGATCCGCGGCAGGCCGGTGGTCTCGTCGAGACCGAGGGCCAGGTTCATGCACTGCACGGCGCCGCCGGCGGTGCCCTTGGTGAGGTTGTCGATCGCGGCGACCGCGACCAGGCGGCCGGCGGCGGCGTCCACGGCGACCTGCACCTGGACGCAGTTGCTGCCGAGCACCGCCTGGGTCTGCGGCCACTGCCCCTCGGGCAGCAGGTGCACGAACTCCTCACCCGCGTACGCCTCGGCGTAGGCGGTGCGGACCTGTTCGATGCCGATCCCCGGGTTCGCCAAGGGCGCGGTGCAGGTGGCCAGGATGCCCCGGCTCATCGGCACCAGCACCGGGGTGAAGGACAGCGTCGGTTCGCTGGCACCGAGCAGCGCGAGGTTCTGCAGGATCTCGGGGGTGTGCCGATGCACCCCGCCCACTCCGTAGGCGCTGGCCGAGCCCATCAGTTCGGCACCGAGCAGATGGGGTTTCAGCGACTTGCCGGCACCCGAGGGCCCGGAGGCGGCGACCACCACGACATCGTGGCCGTCGATGAGCCCGGCGGTCACCGCGGGCATCAGGGCCAGGGTGACCGAGGTCGGGTAGCAGCCGGGGACCGCGACCCGGGTGGTGCGCGCCAGGGTCTGCCGCTGGCCGGGCAGCTCCGGCAGGCCGTAGGGCCAGCTGCCGGCGTACTCGCTGCCGTAGAACTGCTGCCAGGCCGCCGGGTCGGTGAGCCGGAAGTCCGCACCGCAGTCGATCACCAGGGTGTCGTCGCCGAGCTGCTCGGCGATCGGGCCGGAGGTGCCGTGCGGCAGCGCCAGGAAGACGACATCGTGGCCGGCCAGCGTGCCGGCGTCGGTGGGCTGGATCTCGCGGTCGGCGAGCGACCACAGGTGCGGCTGGTGCTCACCCAGTCGGCCACCCGCGCTGGACCCCGCCGTCAACGCGCCGATCTCCACACCCGGGTGCTCCAGCAGCAGGCGCAGCACCTCGCCGCCCGCGTACCCGGTGCATCCGGCCACCGCAACTCTCACAACCATGCGCATAACTATGCCACACTCGGAATACCTACGCCATCTATTTCACCGCGCGCCGTCCCACGCACCCCTAGGCTGCCGTCATGACCGAGCAGCCGGCGGCGGAGGCCGAACCCGAGCGCGAACGGACCGAGGCGCTCGCCGCGCTGCTGTCGGCCGAGGACACCGGCATCCAGAACGCCGGGCAGACCTCGATGGCGCTGATCGGGATCATCGCCGCCTATCTGCCGGTGTCGCTGTTCGCGGTCTACCAGGGCTATGGCCGCGAGGTGCTGGCGTACCTGCCGCTGCCGGTGGTGCTGCTGATGTTCTTCCAGATGGTGCAGATGGCGGCGATGGCAAGGCGGGCCCGGTCCGCGGCCATCGTGGAGGCCGAACTGGTCGAGATCGCCGGGCTCGGTGCCCCCTACGCCCGCGGACTGCTCGGCACCCCGGCGCGCAGCCCCATCGTCAACCCCTACGCGATCATCACCCAGCGCGGTGACCGCTGGATCTCCCGCTACGTCGCCGCCGGGCTGCCGTTCTTCGGGCTGTACGCGATCGGGGTCGCCTGCACCTGGTTCCTCGGCTCGGAGGCGGCGCGGCTGAACCCGGACTATCCGAACCGGACCTGGACGGTGGTGCTGCCGATCCTGCTCAGCCTGGTGCTCTGGTCGATCTTCGCCGACAGCGCGATGAGCTATTTCACCCCGCGCTACAAGATCAACATCTGGTGCCGATGGCGGGTCTGGCCGGGATCTGGCTGCAGGCCAACCAGCCCACCGATCCGACCCCGGCCTGGCTCTACTTCAGCGTCTACAGCGCGGCGCTGATCACGCTCACCGCGCTCACCCGGCCGTTCCGCTGGCGGGGCGGTACGGTGCTGGCGCGGGCCGGTGTGGCCGGGATCATCGTGTCCTCGTTGGGATTCTGGCTGCTGGTGTTCCCCGACAACGGGTTCGGCCACGACGAGTCACAGGTCTGGGCGAACGTGTCGATGCATCTGGTCGCACCGGTCGTCACCCTGCTGGCGATCTGGTACCGGCGCACCCCGATGACCCCGCTGAGCTGGCGACAGACCGCGCTCACTCTGGTGTTCCCGCTCGGTTACGGTGCCTTCCTGCTGATCGCCCGTGCCCTGTGGGGTACGCCGATCCCCTACGCGTTCCTCAATCCGGAGCGCTCCAGCATCGCCTCGACGATCGCGACTGCGGTGCTCACCCTGCTGGTGTTCGTGCTGGTCGGCTCCGCCGAACGGATCGGGTTGGCGATCCGCGGTCGACGGAGCCGGCCGGCCGACGGGTGAGCATCGACCGAGGGCCGCTCAGGAGCGCAGCACGGCCCCGCAGGCCTGGGCGGCCGCGGCGACCGCGGCGTCCCGGGCGGTCGCGGCCTCGGCGTCGGTGAGGGTGCGGCCCGGGGCCCGGAACCGCAGCGCGTAGGCGAGCGACTTCTTGCCGGCCGGGACCTGGTCACCGGTGTAGATGTCGAACAGCCGGATCGACTCGAGCAGATTCCCCGCGCCGGCGGTCAGTGCCCGCTGCACCTCGGCGGCCGGCACCTGGTCGTCGACGACGACCGCGACATCCTCCTTGGCCACCGGATAACCCGACAGCGGTGCGATCCGCCCCGGTCCGGGCTGCGCGGCCAGCACCGCGTCCAGGTCCAGTTCGACCGCGGCGGCGCCGTGCGGCAGTGCGAATTCGGCGACCACGCTCGGGTGCAGCTCGCCGGCGTACCCGATCACGGTTCCGTCGAGCAGCACCTCGGCGCAGCGGCCGGGATGGAACGGCGGCTGCTGCGCCTGCCGGCGCTCCAGGCGTACGCCCAGGGTGCGGCCGACCGCGTCGACGATGCCCATCGCCTGCTGCCAGCCGGCCGGTTGCGCCGGATGGTCCCAGGCCTGCGGCAGCCAGTTCCCGGCCAGCAGCACCCCCAGCTGGCGGGGCTGTTCCGGCAGGGCGGCCTCGATCGCGGCCAGTTCGGCGTCGCTGGGTCGCCGGTCCACCGGCGGCATCGGCGCCGGGCCGGCACCCGGACGCTGCCGGAAGACCGCGCCCACCTCGAACAGGGCCAGGTCGTCCTGCCCGCGGCTGACGTTGCGGGCGGCCGCGGCCAGCAGACCCGGCAGCATGGTGCTGCGCAGATACGGCGAGGTCTCGGCGAGCGGGTTGGCCAACCGGACCAACCGGCGGCGCTGGTCGTCGGCCGGTATGCCGAGCCGGTCCAACTCGGCCTCGGCGGCGAACGGGAAGGTCAGCAGTTCCACCAGGCCCAGCGCGGCGAGCTCCCGGGCCACGGCGCGGCGGCCGCGCTGGCTCGCGGTGGCGCCCCGGCCACCGGGGGCCGGCGGCAGCGTCCCGACGATCTTGTCCAGGCCGACCTTCTGGCCGACTTCCTCGACGTAGTCGTAGGGGTCGCGCAGGTCGGGCCGCCAGCTGGGCGGGGTGACGGTCAGCGTGTCACCGTTCTGCTGCACCTCGATGCCGGCACCGGTGAGTGACTCGACCACCCGATCGGCGCCGACCGGCATGCCGAGGATCGCGTCCGGCAGGCCGACGGGCAGCGTGGTCGACGGCAGCTGCGGCACCTCACCGACGACGGTCACCGCCTCGTCGATGGTGCCGCCGCCGAGGCCCTCGAGCAGCCGGGCGGCGCGCATCGCGGCCGCGTACGCCGCCCCCGGGTCGACACCGCGTTCGTAGCGGCGGGACGCCTCCGACGGCAGCCGGTGGCTGCGCGCGGTCCGCGAGATGGAGGCCGGGTCGAAGTGCGCCGATTCGATGACCACGGTGCTGGTGCTGTCGGACAGCTCGGTGGCCGCACCACCCATCACCCCGGCCAGGCCGATGGCACCGGAGTCGTCGGCGATCACCAGATCGGTCTCGGCCAGCGTCCGCTGCTGGTCGTCGAGGGTGGTCAGGCGCTCCCCCGGCCGGGCCGCGCGGACCGTGATCGGCCCGGACAGCTTGTCGCCGTCGTAGCCGTGCAACGGCTGGCCGATCTCCAACATCACCAGGTTGGTGATGTCCACCGCCAGCGAGATGGAGCGCATGCCACCGGCGGCGACGCGGCGGCGCAGCCAGGCCGGGCTGGGCCGGGTCGGGTCGAAACCGGTCACCTGGACCGCGACGAACCGGCTGCTGCGCGGGTCGTCGAGAACGACCCCGACCGTCCCGTCGACCGGATCGTGGTCCTCGGTCACCGGATCGGAGAAGTCGACGCCGAGCCCCTGGGCGAGTTCGCGGGCCAGCCCGCGGATCGACAGGCAGTGCGGCATGTCCGGGGTCACCTCGAGGGTGAAGATCACCTCGTCGGCACCGAGCAGCGGCATCGCCGGCTCGCCGATCGCCGGATCCCCTTCCAGCACGATGATTCCGTCGGTGCCGTCCTCGGGCAGGCCGAGCTCGGTGGCCGAGCAGATCATCCCGTCGGAGAGATGGCCGTAGGTCTTGCGCGCCGAGATCTCGAAGCCGCCGGCGAGCACCGAACCGGGCAGCGCCACCACGACCTTGTCGCCGACCTCGAAGTTGTGCGCACCGCAGACGATGCCGCGGCCGCGCAGCGGCGCACCGGATTCGTCGCTGGGGTTGAGTTCGCCGACGTCGACCAGGCACCAGTTGATCGTCTTGCCGTTCTTCTGCGGTTCGGGGGTGCGCTCCAACACCTCACCGACCACGACCGGGCCGGTCACCTCGGTGCCGGCCTCGACATCCTCGACCTCGATGCCGGCGCGCACGAACGCCTCGGAGATGGTCGCGATGTCAATGTCGGCAGGGATTTCGGCGTACTCACGCAGCCAGGACAGCAGGGCCTTCATCGAACGATTCCTTTGATCTGGTGGAGCGGGTGGTGGCGACGGGGCGTCATCGGGCCTCGCCGATCAGCGACCGGGAGAACCGCACGTCGCCCTCGACCATGTCGCGCAGGTCGGTGGCGCCGTTGCGGAACATCACCGCCCGATCGATGCCCATGCCGAACGCGAAACCGGAATAGACCTCGGGGTCGATGCCGCAGGCGATCAGCACCCGCGGGTTCACCACGCCGCAGCCACCCCACTCGATCCAACCGTCGGCGTCCCCGGCACCGGCCAGGTTGAACTTGATGTCGACCTCGGCGCTCGGTTCGGTGAACGGGAAGAAGTGCGGCCGGAACCGGGTCTCCACCTCCGGTCCGAAGAGCGCCTTCGCGAGGTGGTCCAGGGTGCCCTTCAGATCGGCCATCGAGATGCCCTTGTCCACCACCAGACCCTCCACCTGGTGGAAGACCGGCAGATGGGTGGCGTCGAACTCGTCGGCCCGGTAGACCTTGCCCGGGCAGGCGATGTAGACCGGCAGCTCCCGTTCCAGCAGGGCGCGGACCTGCACCGGTGAGGTGTGGGTGCGCATCACCAGGTGGTTCTGCGGCGGGTCGAGGAACAGCGTGTCCTGGAGGTAGCGCGCGGGATGGTCGGGCGGGAAGTTCAGCGCGTCGAAATTGAGCCACTCCGACTCGGCCTCCGGGCCCTCGGCGATCTCCCAGCCCATGTCGAGGAAGACGTCGGAGACGATGTCCATCATCCCGGTGATTGGGTGGATCGCACCGCGCGGGGTGAGCTCGACCGGCAGGCTGACGTCGACGGTCTCGGCGGCCAACCGCTGCTCGAGTTCGGCGGCGCTCACCTCCTGCTCACGGGCCTTGAGCGCCTGGTTGACCCGGCCGCGGGCCTGGCCGACGCGCTTGCCGGCATCCTTGCGGGCCTGCGGCGGCAGCGCACCGATCTCGCGGTTGGCCAGGGCCAGTGGGGACCGCTCGCCGGTGTGTTCGATCCGGGCCTGCTTCAACTCCGTGCTGCTGGTCGCAGCGTCGAAGGCGGCGAGGGCCTCGGTGACAAAGCCGTCGACCTGGTCGGCGTTCAGCGGTGTCACCTGGACTGGATCGAAGTTGGTGTTCGGCCCGGACATGGGCTCCCCTCGGCTCGGCGGTGCGGCAGTCCTTCTCCCTGCCGGGGGTCAGTCTAGGAAGTCCGCACCGCCCGCGCGAACGCGTTCGGACCGCGAGCCCTCAGCCCTCCAGGGTGCGCCGGAACAACTGCTGCACCTGATCGGGCAGGTCGGGCTCGGGAATGCTCAGATCCACATCGGCATCCGGGCAGCGCAACCCGTAGACGAAGCGGTCGGCACCGGTGGCCGGCCGGTCGGCCAGCTGCTGCAGCTGGTCGCCGGCGAGCAGCTGCTGCCAGCGTTCGCCGTCGGAGCCCGGCAGGTCGTCCAGGCGCACCTCGCGGCGCTGCTGCCGGCCGGTGATGCCGCCGCTGCGGCTGACCTCGATCCGGGTCCGCGGGTCGACCGTCGGGCTGGGGGTCGGCCGCTTGGGGGTGCCGGGGGCCGGTGCCGGGGTGGCCGCCGGGGTGACGCCGACCTGCTGCCAGGCGTCGGTGACCGCGGCCGCGGTGCGGACGTCGCGGGCCTCGGCCTCGGCGATGGTGAGGGCGGCGAAGGTCGCGAAATCGCAGTCCGTGGGAACCTTCCCGCCGGTGAGCACCGCGTACCAGACCTGACCGGCGGCCTCCCAGGACCGGCCGCCGAGGGCCAACGCGGTGAGGCAGAAGGCCCGGTTCGGGATGCCGGAGTTGATGTGCACGCCGCCGTTGTCCTCGGTGGTCTCGACGTAGTCGGCGAAGTCGCCCACCTGCGGGTCCTTGCCCAGCGTCGGGTCGTCGTAGGCGGTGCCCGGTTCGCGCATCGAGCGCAGCGCCCGGCCCTTCACCTTGGCGGTGAACAACCCGGCGCCGATCAACCAGTCCGACTGTTCGGCGGTCTGCCCGGCCAGGAACTGCTTGACCTGGATGCCGAAGACATCGGCGATCGACTCGTTCAGCGCACCGGACTGGCCCTGGTAGGTCAGGTTGGCGGTGTGCTCGATGACGCCGTGGGTGAGCTCGTGGCCGATCACATCGAGGCTCACGGTGAACCGGTTGAACAGCTCCCCGTCACCGTCGCCGAACACCATCTGGGTGCCGTCCCAGAAGGCGTTGTCGTAGTCCTGGCCGTAGTGCACGGTGCCGAGCAGGGGCAGCCCGTTGCCGTCCAGCGAGTCCCGGGCGTACGCCTCGGCGTACAACCGCCAGGTGACGCCGAACCCGTCGTACGCCTCGTCGACGGCGGCGTCACCGGTGGCGGGCGCCCCCTCGGTGCGCACGGTCTCCCCCGGCAGGGTCTCGGTGTTCTGGGCGTCGGAGATGGTGCGCTCGGGCCCCTTGGGGGTGGTCGCGGAGCGGCGGGTGGTGGCCGTCGGCCGGGCGCCGGCCCGGGCCCGGGCACCGCGGAATCCGGCGTCGATGGCCAGGGTGGCGCGGGCCCGCTCGGCGGTGGGCCCGTCGGCCCGCTGGGCGAGATTCTCGAGCAGATAGGGCGGCAGGAGGGTGTGCACTCGATTCGCTGTCATACCTCCAGTGTGACCCCCGCCACTGACAGGTGCCAGCGTCGCGGTGCGCAGGTCACGGTCGCGACCGGGTTGCCCGGGCCTGACATCATGGCGGCCGAAGCCGAGACCGAGAGGTGACTCCCGCCGTGATCCCTGAGAACTGGCAGGCCATCCTGACCGAGAAGACGCTCTACATCCTGGTCACGATCGTCTGTGCACTGATCCTGCGCTGGGTCGTGCACAAGGCGATCAACAAGGCGATCCAGACCGCGGCCGCGAGTCGTCGGAAGCTGGCCGGGGCCGGGTTGGCCGATCGGGCCGTCGCCGTGCTGGCCAAGGCCCAGCAGGGCAACCAGGACCGGGCCCGGCAGCGTACCGAGACCCTCGGGTCGGTGCTGGCCTCGGTCTTCGATCTGGTGCTGGTGATCGTGGTGGCGCTGATGGTGCTGAGCACCCTGGGCCTGTCGGTCGGCCCGGCGATCGCCTCGGCGGGTATCGGTGGCCTGGCACTGGGTTTCGGCGCCCAGAGCCTGGTGAAGGACCTGATCTCGGGTGTCTTCCTGATCTTCGAGGACCAGTTCGGTGTCGGCGACTACGTCACCATCAACGGTGTCCAGGGCACGGTGCTGAAGGTCGGTTTCCGGGTCACCCAGTTGCAGGATGCCAGCGGTGAGATCTGGTACATCCGCAACGGCGAGGTGACCAAGGTCGGCAACCAGACCCAGGGCTGGTCGAGCAGCTATGTGCAGATCCCGGTCGGGATCACCGAGGATCCGTTCAAGGTGGTCCGGATCCTGGAGGAGGTGGTGGCCAGCCTGGATGCCGAACCCGAGTGGCGCGAGCAGCTGCTGGAGACACCGACCGTGCTGGGGTTGAGCAACTTCAACGACCGGGTGATGAACTTCACCGTGATGGCGAAGTCACCGGGCAACGAGCAGTGGAGCGTCGAGCGGGAGATCCGGGCGCGGGCGATGACGGTGCTGCGCGAGGCCGGGATCCGCTCCCCCGGCCTGCTGGTGGAGACCCGCCCCTACGACGTGGTGAACGTGGAGGAGCACTCCCTCACCCGCGCCACCAAACAGGACTCGTTGCTGCGCCGGCGGCGGCGTCGGCAGGAGCCCGAGACGGCACCGGCGGGTACGCCGGCCGGTGGCGAGCCGTCCTCGGACGACGAACGTACCCAGCCCGACGAGAAACCCAACCTGCCCTGAGGTTCCTGGCGTCAGGAACGCTGGGCGGTCGCGGTGGCGTAGAGGCAGACGGCGGCGGCGGTGGCGAGATTGAGGCTCTCGGCGCGGCCGAAGATCGGGACGGACACCTGCCGGTCGGCGAGGACGGCGTGTTCGGGCGGCAGACCCCAGGCCTCATTGCCCATCAGCCACACCGTCGGTCGATCCAGCTCGCCGCGGGCGGCCAGCTCGTCCAGGCTGTCGGCACCGCCGCCATCGGCGGCGAGCACCTGGAATCCCTTGTCCCGGAAGAAATCCAGGGTGTTGGCCAGGTGCGCACCGGTGATCACCGGCAGGTGGAAGACCGAGCCGACCGAGGCCCGGACCACCTTGGGATTGGTCACCTCGACCGAGTCGGCGGTGAGCACCACCGCATCGGCACCGAAGGCGTCGGCGCAGCGGATCACGGTACCGGCGTTGCCGGGGTCGCGAACCTGGGCGCAGACCACGACCAGCTTCGCGTCCGCGGACAGCTCGTCCAGGGAGCCCTCGCGGGCCTCGCAGACCGCGACGATTCCCTGTGGGTGCTGGGTTTCGGTGATCCGAGCCAGTTCGGCGGCGGTGACCTGGTACGCCCGGACGCCGGCGCTGCGGGCGGTGGCGAGCAGCGGTTCGATCCGGTCGTTGTCGGCGACGTGGAAGAGTTCGCGGACCCGGCCGGGTTCGCTCAGCGCCTCCCGGACCGCCTGCGGCCCCTCGGCCAGGAACAGCCCGGTGGCCAGGCGTTGCTTGCGCTGCAACAACCGTCGAGCCGACCGGAGCCGACCAACGGATCGTGATGATCCGGGTCGGTCACCGATCGGCTCGGTCGATGATTCTCCTGTGCTCACGCGGAGATCAGGCGGCGGTCGACTCGCCCTGGTTGGCCTTGGCGACGGCGACCAGTGCGGCGAACGCGGTCGAATCCGAGACGGCCAGCTCGGCCAGGATCTTGCGGTCCACCTCGACGCCGGCGTTCTTCAGGCCGTTGATGAAGCGGTTGTAGGTCATGCCCTCGGCGCGGGCGGCGGCGTTGATGCGCTGGATCCACAACTTGCGGAAGTCGCCCTTGCGCTGACGGCGGTCGCGGTAGGCGTACACGTTCGAGTGGAGGATCTGCTCCTTCGCCTTGCGGTAGAGGCGGGAGCGCTGACCGCGGTAGCCCGAGGCCTGCTCGAGAACTTCGCGGCGCTTCTTCTGCGCATTCACAGAACGCTTGACGCGTGCCATGGGTATAACTCCTTGTTCTGCGGCCGGGGATCTCTCGGCCGGGTGGTTCGGTGGGTAGGTCTGGCTTCGACTCGCTGCGCTCGCTCAGCCAGCGGTGATGCTCACTTGCCGAGCAGCTTCTTGGCCTTCTTGGCGTCGCCCTTGACGAGCACGGCATCGCCGTCGAGGCGGCGGGTGCGGGTGCTGGGCTTGTGCTCGTTCAGGTGCATCTTGCCGGCCTTGCGGTGCATGACCTTGCCCGATCCGGTGATCTTGAAGCGCTTCTTGGCACCGGAGTGCGTCTTCATCTTCGGCATTGTGCCGCTCCTTCTGCGCACGGCGATCCCACCGTGCGGTCGTGATGTCCCGGTCGGCTGCCTGGCCGTCGGGTGAACTCCGATCGCGAGTGGATCAGAGGTCGACGTCGGGGTCCATGTTGTCGGCCGGACCCTTCTTCTTCTTTTTCTTCTCCTGCTGCTCCGCCTGCCGGCGGCGCTCGGCCAGGTACGCGTCCTCGGCCTCCTGCTCGTCGGTGCGAGCGGCGGCGCGGGCGTCCTTCTCGGCCTGCACGTCGGCGCGGGCCTCGGTCTTCTTCTTCGTCGGGCCGAGCACCATCAGCATGTTGCGGCCGTCCTGCTTGGGCGCGGACTCGATGAAGCCGAACTCCTCGACGTCGTCGGCCAGCCGCTTGAGCAGGTTGAAGCCGAGCTCGGGGCGCGACTGCTCGCGGCCACGGAACATGATGGTGATCTTCACCTTGTCCCCGGCCTTCAGGAAGCGCACGACGTGACCCTTCTTGGTCTCGTAGTCGTGCCCGTCGATCTTGGGTCGGAGCTTCATCTCCTTGATCACGGCATTGGTCTGGTTACGACGGCTGCTGCGGTCCTTCTGCGCGGCCTCGTACTTGAACTTGCCGTAGTCCATGAGCTTGGCCACGGGCGGGCGGGCCATCGGGGCCACCTCGACCAGGTCGAGGTCAGCCTCCCGGGCCAGCCGCATGGCGTCCTCGATCCTGACGATGCCCACCTGCTCGCCGGCGGGGCCGACGAGGCGGACCTCGGGAACGCGGATACGCTCATTGATGCGCGGTTCGGTGCTGATGTGTCCTCCTGGGTTGTCCTGCCGCTCTCGGTGACCGATCCGCATCGTGCACCGGAACACAGAAAGGCCCCCGCGCAGCGGAGGCCTGGAAGGAACGTCGGAGGCGTACGCCGGGAGGCGTAGGCGGTGCGTTCGGACCCGACGACCGGAAGTCGTGCGGGTGGGAGACCAGGTCCCCACTTGAAGCGGATCCACCCGAGGGCGGATCAATCGCGATCCATGATAGTCGACACCGCCCCGGAGGCGAAATCCCGCCTCTAGGAGCCGGTGGCGGCCCAGCCGAAGCCGTCGGGCAGGCGTACCAATCGCCGGCTCTGGGCCAGATTGGCCAGCACCTCCCCGTCGATGACCAGCGGATGCGGCCCCGCGAAGTCGATCAGCAGGGTGCCCGCCCCGGACTGCTGGGCGGTCTGGGCGACCACGTCGAGGGTGGCCGGCACCGGCCGGGCCTTCGCGTTCCAGCGCTGCAGCGCGTCGATGCCGCTGAAGGCGAGCATCGCGGTCCCGCGCTCGGGGTGGCGCAGCAGCACCGCCGCCATCTCCGCCTGTCGGCCGGGGTCCGGGCTCATCGTCTCGTCACCGGTGGCCAGCAGCGGCACCAGCAGCCGGGCGCCGCAGAGCGCGACGACGGCGGTCAGGTAGTCGGTGCCGTCCCCGGTCTCCTCGGCGACCCCCATGGCATGGCGTACGCCCTGGTCGGCGGCGCCGTCGTCGCTGGCGTAGCGCTCGGAGTAGCCGCCCAGGTCGCGCCCGGTTCCGCTGGTCTGGTCGTCGGCAGTCATCGCGGTTCAGCCTAGCGAGCGGAATGGCCGGTACGCAGCCCGCGGCGCTGCACCAGCAGCGCGACCAGGAAGACGGCCAGGCCGAGCACCGACAGCCCGGCGCCGACCCAGCTCGGACCGGTCCACCCCCAACCGGCGCTGATCACCACACCACCGAGCCAGGCGCCGAGCGCGTTGGCCAGGTTGAGGGCGGCGTGGTTGCTGGCCGCGCCGAGGGTGCGGGCGTCGCCGGCGGCGTTCATCAACCGCAGCTGCAGCCCGACCACGAACAGCGAGGTGGAGACACTGATCCCGAAGACGGTCAGCAGGGCCGGGATCGGATATGCAGCGAGCTGGGTGAACGCGACCAGCAGCACCCCGGCCGCGGCCAGGCCGATCACGATGGTCCGGCCGATCGACCAGTCGGTGAGCCGGCCGCCGAGGCTGGTGCCGACGAACATGCCGACGCCGAAGACGAGCAGGAAGACCGGTACCAGGGATTCGGGCAGCCGGGTCAGCTCGGTGACGGTCGGTGCGATGTAGGAGTACATCGCGAACATGCCGCCGAAGCCGGCGGCGCCGGTGAGCAGGGTCAGCGCGACCTGCCAGTTGGCGAAGTCGCCGAGCTCGCGGCGGACCGTGCGGCTGCGATCGGAGTGGCTGCGCGGGACGAAGCAGGCGACCATCGCCAGCGAGATCAGCCCGACCAGCGCGACCAGCAGATAGGCGCTGCGCCAGCCCAGCGCCTGGCCGAGCCAGGTGGCGACCGGGACGCCGACGATGTTGGCGAGCGGGATGCCGAGCATCACCCGACCGACGGCGCGGCCGGCGCGGCCCGGTGGGGCCAGGTCGACCGCGACCAGCGCGGCCAGGCCGAAGAAGGCGCCGTGCGGCAGGCCGGCCAGCAGCCGGGAGCCGACCAGCAGCCCGTAGCCGGAGGCGATCGCCGCGGCGAGATTGCCGACGATGAAGATGCCCATCAGCAGCTGGAGCATCCGGTGCCGGGGGTGGCGTGCGCCGAAGATCGCGAACAGCGGGGCGCCGACGACCACGCCGATCGCGTACGCCGAGATCACGTGTCCGGCGGTCGGGATGTCGACCCCGACACCGGCGGCGATCTGCGGCAGCAGGCCCATGCTGACGAACTCGGCGGTGCCGATGGCGACGCCGCCGATGATCAGCGCCAGCTCGGCGGCCCGCACCCGGCGCCGGGACAGGGTCGTCGGGTCGGTGCCGGGCGCCGGCGGGGTGAGCCGGCGGCGCAGGGCGGCGCGGTTGATGGTGGGTGTGGTCATGAAGGGGTCCTTCGGGGAGCGTGCGGGCAGGACTGCCTTCCTCGCCAGCCGGGACGACTGCTGCAACCAGCACCCGGGTGGGGCTATTCCCCGATCGCCGGGAAAATTCGTCTCGGGTTCTTCTCCGGGGTCGACCCGGGCCGCGGCATCGGCCCGGATGCGGGGTCGCGTGGGAGAATGGCGACATGAATCCCGACACCGCACTGCTCCCGCTCTGCATCGCGATCGGCGTCCTCGGTCTGATCCTGGCGGTCCTGCTCTGGGTCCGCGATCGGCGCGGTCGCGCGGTGCAGGCCCTCGGTTTCGCCGCGCTCCCGGTCGGGCTCTATCTCACCGGCTTGCTGCGGATGATCTGGGATGCGGTCGTCGCGGTGATCCGCTGGGCCGGGTCGGTGGTGTTCAACACCACCATCTGGACCGGTTTCGGGCTGATCGCGCTGGCCGTGGTGCTCTGGATCGTCGGTGGCATGATCGCCTCCCGCAACCGCACCCGGCGTGCGGTGGAGAAGGCCCGCGGTGCTGAGCAGCCGGGCGGCCGGCCGGCGGTCGGGCGGGGTACGCGGGGTGCGGCGGCCGGTGGTGCGAGCGGTGCGGCCGGTGCGACCGGTGCCGCTGGTGCGACCGGCAGCACGGTGGCGGGCAAGCAGTCCGGCACACCCGCCCGAGGTGGCAAGAAGCAGGCCGCCGAGTCCGACCCGGAGATGGACGAGATCGAGGCCATCCTGAAGAACCGCGGGATCGAGTAGGGCACGATCCCCGCGGTTCTCGCATGGCACTTCGGTTCTCGCACGGTATGCGATGCGAGAACCGAAGTCCGATGCGAGAACCAGGTCAGCGTCGACCTCGCGCGAGCGCCCGCCGGAGCTGCTTGGCGAACTCGCTCGGGGCATCGAGGGTCCGCCACGTCCAGCGGGTCACCCAGTGGCCGAGGTTCTGCAGTGCGCGCTCCCGTTCTCGCTCGGCCTCGATGATGTCTTCGATCCGCTGGCCCGGTTTCAGCAGCCGTCCATATTTGACCTTGCCGTCGAACTCACCGATCACGCCCTGCTCCGGCCACCAGAAATCGGCCCGCGCGATCCACTCGCCGTTCTCGTTCGCGAACTCCTGCTGCAGCACCGGGGCGGGCAGACCCAGCTCATGCATCAACCATCGTGACCGTGACTCCCCCGCACTCTCACTCCGCTCGTTCGCGAACTCCAGGGCGAGGCGGGCTCGGCGGCGACCCGGTCGCGGTTTCCATCCGCTGACAACGTCCAGCGCGGCCTGCCGATCGAGGCCCTGCCGAAGCGCCGAGTCGGCGACAGCCACCGCGGCCGGCAGTTCCAGGGTCGACACCAGTGCCAGGGTGGTGGTGCACAGGTCGGTCATCCGGGCGGGTTCACTCCCGAGTCGCTGCACCGGGTCCACCACCGCGCATTCGGGCAGCGGATGGATGTGGACCCGTCGCCCCTGCGAGTCCCGGGCGCCGGGCCGAGCGACATGTACGCGGGTGAGTTGCTCGACCGGGAGCCAGAGACCGTGCAGGACACCCGCACTGGCATGACTGAGCACCGAGCCCTCGGTCAGCCCGGCGTAGAGACCGGTCACCAGCTGCAGATGCCGTTCATCGGCGTTCAATCGGGCCGGGTTCTGATCGGAGTAGCTACCGCGCGCCAACCGATGCAGTGCACCGTCGCGGACCCGCTGCCGGATCTCGGCGTACGACCATCCGCGGGCGAGGAGCTGCTCGGTGGTTTCGATCATGCTGCCAGCCAAGCGAAATCCGGTGACCCGTGCCGCCGAGATCCCCGGGTTATCCACAGGGTTCGATGAATGATTTCGGTTCTCGCACGGCACTTCGGTTCTCGCACGGTATGCGATGCGAGAACCGAACTCCGATGCGAGAACCGCGATCAGCGCCGACCGGTGACGCTCGCGGCCATCGCCGCACCGCGATCGGCCGGTTGGAGGGACCGGTCGGGCAGCCGGCGCCAGAGCGCGACGAACAGCAGCACGAAACCGGCGGTGAGCAGCATGTGGCCCAGTCCGGCGATGCCCGCGAAGGCCTTGCTGGTCAGCGGTTCGCCGAGCACGGTGAAGGTGCCGCGGACCAGCATCATCCCACCGGTGATCAGCACCCCGGCGTTCCACAACCCGAGGAACCAGCCGAAGGCGCGGCTGCCCGAGAGTCGGAAGACCTGCTCCAGCACCAGGACCAGCAGCAGCACCAGCGTGCCCAGGGTGAGGAAGTGGGTGTGCGCCAGGCCGAGCTGGGAGTCACCGGTGAAGGCGCGGCTGCGGGTGAGTTCGCGGTAGTAGAGGCCGGCGGCGAGGCCGAGCACGGTGTAGAGGGCGGCTGAGGCGTACAACTTCTTCATGCCGACCAGTCAACGCCGCGCCACGGCGCGATCCATCAACCGTTCGGTTGATCTCCCCGGTGCTCACGCAGCATCTCGCGCAGCCGCCGCACGGCCCGGTCGGTACGCCGCCGATCGACGGTCTGCAGGGCGAGCATCGGCCACCGGCTGGGATGGGTCGGGTCGTCGTCGAGGATCAGCTGCGCCCAGGAGGCACCCGGGCCCCAGCGCACGTCGCGGATCTCGTCCCAGCGCAGCCTGCGGGTGTGCACCGAGTTGCGGACGGTCAGCCCGTCCGCATCGGCCACCACCCGGCTCAACGCCAGCGACATCATGATGAAGATTCCGCCGCCGGCGATCACGAACAGCGTCGACAGCTGGAACAGGGTGAACCGCACCCGCATCGTCGGCGACAGCCCGAATCCGGCGGCGACCAGGCCGATCACGATCAGCGCCGACAGGCTGACCGCCCAATACATCAGGGCCTGCGGTCGGAACACCTCCCGCGGCCCGGTGGTCTGCTGCTTCCCGGTCATGTCGCGCGCGCTCACAGTCGGCAGGCGGCGATGTCGGTGACCAGGATCGCGCGGGCGCCGAGCTCCCACAGATCGTCCATCACTTGCTGGGCCTGCCCCCGCGGCACCATCGCACGGACCGCCATCCAACCGTCCTTGGCCAGCGGCGACACCGTCGGGGCCTCGAGCCCGGGGGTCACCGCGCTCGCCTGCTCGACCAGCGCGGAGGGGCAGTCGTAGTCCATCATCACGTAATTGCGCGCCACCAGTACGCCGCTGAGGCGGCGTACCAGCAGGTCCAGGCCGGCCGGCTCGGGCAGCTCGGCGCGCTTGATCAGGATCGCCTCGCTGACCATGATCGGCTCGCCGAACACCTCCATCCCGGCCTGCCGCAGGGTCCGCCCGGTCTCCACCACATCGGCGATCGCGTCGGCCACACCGAGCCGGATGGCACTCTCCACCGCCCCGTCGAGCTTGATCAACCGGGCCTCGATCCCCTGCTGGGTGAGGTACGCCCCCACCAGACCCGGATAGGAGGTGGCGACGCGGCGGCCGGCGAGCCCGGGGACGGTGAGGCCCTGACCGACCGGGCCGGCGAACCGGAATCGGGTGCCGCCGAAGTTCAGTGACAGCACCTCATCGGCCCGGGCACCGGAATCGAGCAGCATGTCGCGGCCGGTGATACCGACATCGAGGGTGCCCTCCCCCACGTAGACCGCGATGTCGCGGGGACGCAGATAGTAGAACTCGACGTGGTTGGCGGCGTCGGTGAGCACCAGCTCCTTGCTGTCCGAACGCTGCCGGTAACCGGCCTCGCGCAGCATCTGGGTGGCCGCCTCGGACAGCGCACCCTTGTTGGGGACGGCGATCTTCAGGGTCGGACGGTCGGCGCCGTTCTCAGAACTCACGGCGGCCAGCGTAGTCGGAGTGCTCACAGGTGGGCGTACACATCCTCGAGGTCGAGGTCGAGTGCGATCATCATCACCTGCAGGTGGTAGAGCAGCTGGCTGATCTCCTCGGCCGCCTCGGTCCGCGACTGGTACTCGGCGGCCATCCAGACCTCGGCCGCCTCCTCGACGACCTTCTTGCCGATCTCGTGCACCCCGCCGTCCAACCGGCGCACCGTGGAGGACCCCTCGGGGCGCTCCCTGGCGATCCGGGTCAGTTCGGCGAACAGTCCCTCGAAGGTCTTCGCGGGCTCGGTCATGATGGCTCCTCGGTGGCTTCGTCTCGCTCGTTCCTCGCTCGCCGCTCAGCCGACGTGGACTCCGCCGGCGGGCGCGGGTCGGCGGTGGTCTGCTCCTCGGCCGCCTCGGGGTCGGCGTCCTCGCCGCGGTGGGAATCCTCGGCGGTGTCGGCGTCGGCGGTGGCCGGGTTGGCCGCGATCAGCGCGTTCACCCAGCGGGCGCCCGGATCGGCGTCCACCAGGATCGCCTTGACCAGCAGGGTCGCCGGCAGCGCCAGCAGCGCACCCATCGGGCCGAGCACCGCCGCCCAGACGAGCAGCGAGATGAAGACCACGCTCGGGGTCAGTCCCACCGCGTCACCGGTGAACTTGGGCTGGATGATCGACTGCACCACGAAGTTGGCGACGCAGTAGATCGCGACCACGATCAGCGCGGTGGTCGGCCCCTTGGCCAGCAGCGCGATCAGCGCCGGCGGGACCAGGCCGATCACGAATCCGATGTTGGGGATGTAGTTGGTCAGGAAGGACAGCACGGCCCAGACCAGCGCCAGCGGCACCCCGAGCACGACCAGCGCGAACCAGTCGATGACCGCGACGATCAGGCCGAAGATGGTGGTGACGATCCAGTACTGCCGAACGCCGTTGCCGAAGGAGACCAGGGCGTCGGTCAGCTGCGGGTGGTAGGCCCCGGCGCGCTTGAGCCGGTCGCCGAAACCGACCGAGTCCATCATCAGGAAGAACACCGAGGTGACCGCGATCAGCAGCAGCGAGAAGGCACCCTGCAGATTGCTCAGCAACCCGGTGAGCACGCCGACGGCCTGCTGCGGGTCGATCGCCTTGGCCTGCTCGGCGAGCTGTTGTTCCGAGACCCCGAACTGCGCCAGCAGCGAGATGATCTCCTGGTAGAGATCGAGGAACTGGTCGCGGTAGTTCGGCAGCTCGGTGACCAGCAGCGTCAGCGACCAGCCGATGGCGTAGAAGAACGCGCACAGGATCACCAGCACCACGATCCCGGCGAGCACGGCGGCCAGCCAGCGCGGCACGTGCACCCGGACCAGCAGCTGCTGCAGCGGGGAGACCGCGAGCACCAGGTTCAGCGCCAGGAAGACCGGGGCGGCGAAGGAGCGGAATCCCTCGAGCTGGTTCAGCAGCACCAGCGCGGCGGCCAGGCCGAGCAGGATGATCAGGATCCGCGGCAGGCCGGTGCGCCGCCCGGCGGTGGTGGCGCTCATCGGGACTCCGGCTGGGCGACCGGTTCGCGGCGCAGGCGTACGCCGAGCAGGGCATCCGCGAGCTCGGCGACCTGACCGGGCGCCTCGGTGTCGTCACCGTCGGCGTCGATCGACGCGGCCGCCCAGTCGTCGATGGCGCGCAGGGCGGCGGGGGCGTCCAGATCGTCGGCGAGCGCCCGGCGCACCTCGGCGAGCACCTCGGTGGCCGGCAGGGCCGCCTCCAGCGCGACCGCCTGCCGCCAGGTCGCCAGCCGCGCGGTCGCCTCGGCCAGCTGGCCGTCGGTCCAGGACCAGTCGCTGCGGTAGTGGTTGCCGAGCAGCACCAGCCGGATCGCCATCGGGTCGACACCGGCGGCCCGCAGCCGCGAGACCAGCACCAGGTTGCCCTTCGACTTCGACATCTTCTCCCCGTCCAGGCCGACCATCCCGGCATGGACGTAGGCCCGGGCGAATCGTTTGCCGGTGGCGACGAAGGCCTCGGCGGCGCTCATCTCGTGGTGCGGGAAGGCCAGATCGGAACCGCCGCCCTGGACGTCGAATTCGGTGCCCAGGTAGCGTTCGGCGATCGCGGCGCACTCGATGTGCCAGCCCGGCCGGCCCTCGCCGAAGGGGCTGGGCCAGCTCGGCTCCTCGGGACGGGCCTGCTGCCAGACCAGACAGTCCAGCGGGTGCCGTTTGCCCGCCCGCTCCGGGTCGCCACCGCGTTCGGCGAAGGTGGCCAGCGCCTGGCGTTCGTCGAGGTGGGAGATCTGCCCGAACTCCGGGTCGGAGTGCACCGCGAAATACCAGTCGGCGGGCCCCTCGCTGGCCTGGTAGACCTGCTCGTCGGTGAATCGCTGCAGCAGTTCGGTGACCAGGTCGATCGACTCGACCGCACCGATGTAGTCGGCCGGCGGGAGCACGTTGAGCGCGGTCATGTCGGTGCGGAACAGTTCGGTCTGCTGCTCGGCCAGGTCGCGCCAGTCGACGCCGGTGGCGCGGGCGCGTTCCAGCAGCGGGTCGTCGACATCGGTGACGTTCTGCACGTAACGCACCGCGAGCCCGCGGTCCCGCCAGGCGCGGTTCAGCAGGTCGAAGGCGACGTAGGTGTTGGCATGACCCATGTGCGTCGCGTCGTAGGGGGTGATCCCGCAGACGTAGAGCCGGGCGGTGCCGGTCTCCGGCCCGACCGGGCGTACCTCACCGGAGGCGGTGTCATGAAGGCTGATCGGTGGGAGTCCATCCGCCGCCGGGGGCAGGGTGGGAAGCTCCGGGACGGTCCACGCACGCATGGGCACGAGCCTAGCGAGGGGTGGCGACTGTCACCTATTCGCTCAGAGTCCGGGCTCCCCGTTCCCCCCGAACGAGGTGCGCAGCGACGAGTCGGGAGAGGGTCCCCCTCAGACCGGCGGCCACGGGATCGACGGCCAGCCGCCGTGCGGCAGCGGGAAGTGGCCCTCGGACAGCAGTTCCTCGCAGCGCAGCTCGAAGGCGGCGACCTCGTCGTCGGTGAGCAGTCCCTCCAGTTCCCCGGAGGCGTCCAGCGCGGCGGTCACCAGCTCCCGTTCGGCAGCGGTCAGCTCCTCCCCCGCCCAGCCCCAGAGCACGGTCCGCAGCTTGGGTTCGGTGTTGAAGCTGACGCCGTGGTCCACACCCCAGACCTCACCGGGGGTACGCAGGACGTGCGCACCCTTGCGGTCGGCGTTGTTGATGATCGCATCGAACAGCGCCATCCGCCGCAGCGCCGGGTCATCGGCGTGCACCACGACCACCGGCCGGTCGTGCGGGTCGACGCCCTCGACCACCTCGAACCAGCCCTCGGGCACCTCGTCCTCGGGCACCAGGTCGACCAGATCGGCGAGCTGGTCGGGTTGTTCGATCCAGCACTGCAGGGAGCCCGCACCGAGCGGTCCCTCGATCACCACGGTCTCGGGGACCAGGTCGAATCCGGCCGCGGCCGAGATCTTGTACGCCGCCAGCTCACGTTGGGCGAGGGTGCCGTCGGGGAAGTCCCACAACGGCCGCTCCCCGCGTACCGGCTTGTAGACGCACAGTTCGGCCTCGCCACCGGCAGGGGTCAGCTCGCAGAGGAAGGTCGCGTTGGAGGCCTGCACCAGCCGGCCGGTGACGGTCAGCTCGGCGCCGGCGAGCCGGTCGGCGAACCCGGCCTCAGAAGAGCGGTCGACGGTAGCCATTGGCACGCGGGCAGATGTGTCCCTCGGGATCGATCGGCTGCAGGCAGAACGGGCAGGCGGGCCGGCCGGCGGCCACCAGTGCCTGGCTGCGGGCGACGAAGTCGCGGGCGACGGTCGGGCGGATCCGCACCACCAGCACCTCACCGGCGCGCTCGGCCTCGGCCTGCGCGGCCTGTTCGGCGGAGGTCTCGTCGTCGAGCTCGATCTCCTCCTCACCGTCGGTGACCGAGAACATCTCGATGACGATCCGCTGGTCGGAGGGATCCCAGGCGATGGTCATGGTGCCGACCCGGAACTCCTCGGTGATCGGCGCGTCCAGCGGCTCGTTGTCGTGGGCGACCTCGCGCTGCGGCGGGACCGGCACCATGCCACCGGAGAGCCGGCCGATCTCGCCGAGCACCCGGTCCAGATGCTCGGCCAGCACCGACACCTGCTGCTTCTCGCAGGAGACGCTGGTCAGCCGGTTCCCTTCGCGGGCCTGCAGGAAGAATGCGCGGTCACCCGGTTCGCCCACGGTGCCGGCGACGAACCGGTCGGGGGACTCGTAGCGATGCTCGACGATGGCCATGCGACAAGCCTACTCACCGGTCTCGGGGGTGCTCGCCCGAGCGCCGAGACCACCCCCGACGGCGGCATCGGTGTTGTTGTCGTCGTCCTCGGCGGGCACCAGGGGTGCCAGCTCGCCGGCGGTCGAGTTCATCGTCACCACATAGGGCCGGCTGGCGGTGTAGCGGATCACCGACACCGAGGCGGGGTCGACCATGATCCGCTGGAAGGAATCCAGGTGCAGCCCGAGCGCATCGGCGAGGATCGACTTGATCACATCCCCGTGCGAGACCGCCAGCCAGGCGGCCTTCTCGCCGTGCTCGGTGGCGATCCGGCGGTCCCAGCCGCGCACCGACTCGACCGCCCGGGCGTACATCTGGGTGAGTGCCTCCCCGCCGGGGAAGACGGCCGCCGACGGGTGCCGCTGCACGGTCTTCCACAGCTCGTTGCCGGCGAGCTCGGAGAGCTTGTGCCCGGTCCACTCGCCGTAGTCGCACTCGGTCAGCCCCGGTTCGAGCTGCGGGATCAGCTCCGGGGCCGGTTCGCGGCCGGCGAGCAGCAGCTCTGCGGTCTGCACGCAGCGGGTGATCGGCGAGCTGACGGCGGCGGCCAGCGGTACGCCGGCGAGCCGGGCGGCGGTCGCGCGGGCCTGCTCGCGTCCGATGTCGTCGAGTTCGACCCCCTCGGCGCGGCCGGCGAGCACACCGGCGGTGTTCGCGGTCGAGCGGCCGTGGCGGACCAGGAAGAGCGTGGTCATGGTTTCGACAATACCGACGGGTCGAGGTACTGCCCGCGCAGATGGATCGCCGGTTCCGCACCGGCCACGTCGAGCTGCTCGATCGCCGCGCGCACCAGCAGCGCCCAGCCGGCGTACGTCGGCTCGCCGATCACCCGGGCACCGAGCCACGGCACCCCCGCGAGCCGCGGCCCCCACTCGGTGTCCCGCCACTCCCCCATTCGGAACGGCCCGCCCGGTGCCGGCATGGTCCGGGCGAACGCCTCCGCGAGCGGCTCCTGCCTCGCCGGCAGCAGGTTCACCGACACCGTCCCGGTACGCCGCAGGGCGTCGACGAGTTCGGATTCTTCGTCCAGCAGGCCGAGCACCTCGGCCGGGCGTCCGCTCGCGCCGGGTGCCGCCCCATCGGCGATCAGCATCGAGGACACCGTCCAGCCCTCCCGATCGGTGCCCGAGCCGGTGGTCCAGACCGTCACCGGGGCGGCCAGCCGGCCGCGCAGCCGGCGTAGCGGATCACGGTCCGGTTCCGGGGTGGCGAAGGGGTGCTCATCGTGGATCGTCATGGCCCCATCCTGACCCGCCGCCGCGAAGGACGCTCCGCCCAGGGTCCGATCCTGCTGCGACCACGGGCCGGATTCGGCGCGCCACAACCCCGAATGGCGGTCACCGGGTGGTCACGGGGCCCTAGTGTGTCCGACGGCCCACACCCGGATCGAGGAGCAGACGAATATGGACTGGTTGGACGCGATCGTGCTGGGCATCGTGCAGGGACTGACCGAGTTCCTGCCGATCTCCTCCAGCGCGCACCAATCGATCGTGGGACAGCTGCTCGGCGGCATCGATCCGGGGGCGGCGTTCACCGCCATCACCCAGCTGGGCACCGAGACCGCGGTGGTGATCTATTTCGCCCGCGACATCGGCCGCATCATCAAGCACTGGGCGCTGTCGCTGATCGGGCGGGTGCCGCGGTCGGATCCCGACGCCCGTATGGGTTGGCTGATCATCATCGGGTCGATCCCGATCGGCATCCTCGGTGTGCTGTTCGAGAACGCGATCGACTCGAACCTGCGGAACCTGTGGATCACCGTGGCGATGCTGGCCGGGTTCGCGATCGTGATCGCGATCGCCGACCGGGTCGCCCGCAACGAGAAGACCCTGGACCAGCTGACCTGGCGCGACGGCATCCTCTACGGCCTCTTCCAGGCGATGGCGTTGATCCCCGGTGTCTCCCGCTCCGGTGGCACCATCGCCGGCGGCCTGTTCATGGGCTACACCCGCGAGGCCGCCGCCCGCTATTCCTTCCTGCTGGCCATTCCGGCGGTCTACCTGTCCGGGTTGTTCAAGCTCAAGGACGTCTTCGCCGAACCCGCCGCACCCTGGGGCCCGATCATCGTCGCCACCATCCTGGCGTTCGTGATCGGCCTGGCGGTGATCCACTGGCTGCTGCGTTACGTCAGCAAGCACAACTTCACCATCTTCGTGATCTACCGGCTGGTGCTGGCCGCCGTGGTCGCCGGGTTGCTGCTCGCCGGGGTGCTCCAGCCGATGGCGCAGGGGTGACGCGCGGGCGACTTCGTTAGGGTCACTGCTATGCAGACGCGCACGGTGGGCCGGTCCGGGCTGGAGGTTTCGGAGTTCGGTCTGGGCACGATGACCTGGGGCCGGGACACCTCACCCGAGCAGGCGGCGGAGCTGCTCGACTCCTTCGTCGAGGCCGGCGGCACGCTGATCGACACCGCGGCGGCGTACGGCGCCGGTGAGGCGGAACGGATGCTGGGCCGGTTGCTGCGGGACCGGGTACGCCGGGAGCGGCTGGTGCTGGCCACCAAGGCGGGATTCGTGCTGCGCAACGGACAGCGGACGGTGGACACCTCCGCCCGGGCCCTGCTGGCCGACCTCGACGGCTCGCTGCGCCGGCTCGGTACCGACCATCTGGACCTGTGGCAGGTGCACGCCTGGGGCACCGCGCCGATCGAGGAAACCCTGGCGGCACTGGATTTCGCGGTCTCCTCGGGCCGGGTCCGCTATGTCGGGGTGTCGAACTTCATCGGCTGGCAGACCGCCACCGCCGCGACCTGGCAGCGGGCCGTGCCGGGCCGGACGCCGATCGTGTCCAACCAGGTCGAGTATTCGCTGCTGGCCCGGCGTGCGGAGGTCGAGATCGCACCCGCGGTGCGCTCGGCGGGGATGGGGCTGTTCCCCTGGTCGCCGTTGGGCCGCGGGGTGCTCTCCGGCAAGTACCGGCACGGCATCCCGAAGGATTCCCGGGCCGCCTCGCACTTCGCCTGGTTCACCGAACCCTATCTGGACAAGCGATCCCGGGCGGTGGTCGAGGCTGTCGCCCGGGCCGCCGAGGGCCTCGAGCTGAGCCCGACCCAGGTCGCCCTGGCCTGGGTGCGGGATGCGCCGGGGGTCACCGCACCGCTGCTCGGTGCGCGGACCCCGCGGCAGCTGCAGGAGTGCCTGACCACCGTCGAGGTACGCCTGCCCGCCGAGATCACCGGCGCCCTGGACGACGTCTCCGGTGGACCGGCCCAGGGCCGCGACCGGAATCCGGAATGAGCGCCGGGGCGCCGGCGGTGGGTTGGCGGTCGCTGCTGACCCGCCGCGGCCGCCGGTCGGCGCCCCTGCGGCTGCGGGCCGCCGCCGCCCTGTCGGTGGTGGCGCTGCTGCATCTGCTCGGACTGGCGCTGCTCGGTGTCGGACTGGCCACCACCCCGGCCGGGGTGCTGACGCTCGGCATGGCCGGGTTCGCCTACACCCGTGGCTGGTTGCACAGCCTGGACGCCGACCATCTGGCGATGATCGACAACTCCACCCGCAAGTTCCTGGCCGAGGGGCACCGCCCGGCGGCGGTCGGGCTGGCCTTCTCCGGTGGCCACTCCACGGTCGTGGTGATCGCCGGGATCGCCGTGGTGGCAGGGGTTGGCTGGATCCGGGAGGCCGCCGATCCGGGCAGCGCGCTCGCCGGGCGGCTCGGGTTGATCGGCGGTCTGGTGTCGGCGGGTTACCTGCTGCTGGTGGCCGCCGCCAATCTGCCGACGCTGATCGCCGCCTGGCGGGACCACCGGACCTCCGGTGCCGCCGGTCCGCGGCCGCTGGGTTTGATGGGCCGGGTGCTGCGGGCGCCGCTGGCGCGGGTCCGGCATGCGGGGCACATCTACTGGTTCGGGGTGCTCTTCGGGCTGGGTTTCGACACCGCCTCGACGCTGTCGATCCTGATGCTCACCGCGGCCGCCGGGGTGGCCGGGGCCCCACCGCTGACGCTGCTCGCGCTGCCGTTGCTGTTCGCCGCGGGGATGACCCTGGGCGATTCGGTGAACCAGTTGCTGATGCTGCGGCTCTACACCGCCGCGGTCGCCGATCGCTCCCGGGCCCGGCTCAACCTGGTCGTCACGGCGATCTCGATCGGCGCGGCACTGGCCGTCGCGATCCTCACCCTGGCGGGGATCGCGGCCGAACACGGGTGGGCCGGCGGGGTGGTCACGGCGCTGGCCGAGGTGGACACCCAGTGGTGGGGTGTGGGGTTGCTGGCGGTGTTCGCGGTGGTGGCGGCGAGCTGGGCGCTGCGCCGGGGCTTCAGATCGTCGGACGCACCCGGATGATCTTGCGGCGCACCCAGACATCGCGGGTGCCGTCGCGGTAACGGCGCAGCCGGACCAGCTCCCAGCCGCCGTATTCGGCGCGGTCGGTGAGCAACCGGCGCACCGCGTTGCGGGACAGATCCGCGGGCAGGCGTACCTTCTGCTCCTCGTATTCGACCGGGGTACGCAGACTCATGCGATCTCCAGGCTCATGCGATTTCCAGGAAGTGGTCCAGCACCTTGGCGCCGAACTCGAGCGACTCGGTGGGTACCCGCTCGTCGACCCCGTGAAACATGCCGACGAAGTCCAGCTCCGGCGGCAGCTTCAGCGGCGCGAACCCGAAACAGCGTACGCCGAGCTTCGTCCAGGCCTTGGCATCGGTGCCGCCGCTCATCAGATAGGGCACCGCCCGGGCGCCGGAATCCTCGCTCTGCAAGGATTTCTGCATCGCGGTGACCAGATCGCCGGCGAACTCGGTCTCGATCGCCGGCTCGTGGATCACATATTCCATCCGGACCTTGTCGCCGAGCAGTTCCTTCATCGTCGCCAGGAACTCCTCCTCCGCACCGGGCACCACCCGGCCATCGACGCCGGCGGTCGCCTGCCCGGGGATCACGTTGACCTTGTAACCGGCCTCCAGCATCGTCGGGTTGGTGGTGTTGCCCATCGTGGCACCCACCATCCGGGAGATGGATCCCAACCGGGACAGGGTTTCCTCCACGTTGTCGGTGTCGATCCGGATCTCCAGCGCCTCCGAGACGGCGTCCAGGAAACCCTGCTGGGCCGGGGTGATCCGGTGCGGCCAGCGGTGGGCGCCGATCCGGGAGACCGCGGCGGCCAGCTCGGTGACCGCGTTCTGGTCGTTGCGCATCGACCCGTGGCCGGCGACCCCGTCGGCGATCAGCCGCAGCCAGGAGAGCCCCTTCTCCGCGGTCTGCACCAGATAGAGCCGCAGGTCGTCGCGGATCGTCAGCGAGAAACCACCGACCTCACCGATCGCCTCGGAACAGTCGGCGACGGTGTCGGGATGCCTGTCGGCGAGCCAGAGCGCGCCGAGCGACCCGCCCGCCTCCTCATCGGCGGTGAACACCAGCCGCAGTGGCCGCCGGGTCGGCCGGCCGGTGCGGACCCGGTCGCGGACCACGCTGAGCACCATCGCGTCGAAGTCCTTCATGTCCACCGCACCACGGCCCCAGATGCAACCGTCGCGGAGCTCCCCGGAGAGCGGGTCGACCTGCCAGTCGGCGGCATTGGCCGGGACCACGTCGGTGTGCCCGTGCACCAGCAGCGGTGGCAGGCTGGGATCGCAGCCCTCGGGCTCCCAGTGCGCGACCAGGGTGGTCCGCCCGGGCTCGGATTCGTAGAACTCACAACCGATGCCGACCTCGTCGAGCTTGCCGGCGACGTATTCGGCCGCCGCCCGCTCCCCCGGTCCGGAGCCGGTGCCGTCGTTGGTGGTGTCGATGCGGATCAGTTCGTGGCACAGCTGCACGACCTCGGCCTCGGGGGCCCGGTTCTGGTTGTTCATCGGTGGTGGTGTGCTCCTCAGCGGCTCAGGACGACCTTGAGCCGTCCGGTCTGCGGGACATTGGCGCGATCATAGGCGGTCTGCACCTGCTCGAGATCGTCGATGGAGAACTTGTCGGTGGTCAGATTGGTCGCCAGCTCCGGGTCGGCCGCCAGGTAGTCATCGGCGGCCTTCAGCATCCGCTGGTGCTCCCGGGTCAGCCCGGAGACCAGGGTCAGATCCTTGTGCTGGAAGTCGAAGTAGTTCAGCGACTGGGCGGGATCATCGGGTACGCCGAAGCCGAAGACCAGGCCGCCGCTGCGGACGGCGGTGATCGCGTCGTTGAGGGTGTAGGAGTTGTGGCCCACCGCCTCGACGATCAGATCGGGGCGGTCCGCGTCGTCGATCCGGGTGGCCCAGTAGTGGCTGTTCAGCTGCAGGAACTCATCGACCCCGAAGGCCGCGGCGGCCTGGGAGTGGTCGATCGGGTCGACACCGGTCACGTGGGCCGCACCGGCCTCGGAGATCAACCGGGCGAACATCAGCCCGATCGGTCCCTGGCCGAGCACCGCGACGCGCTTGCCGCGGAGATCGCCGAGCCGCTCGACGGCGTACAGGACGCAGGCCAGCGGTTGCAGGTTGATCGCCACATCCGGGCTCCAGCGCCGGTCGTAGCCGAACACCTCGTCACCCTCGGTGATCAGGTAGGGCCGCAGCCCCTGGAAGTTGAGCGACCAGCCGACCACCAGATCGCCCTGCCGGTGCTGCGGGTGCCGGCTCGCGACGACCTCGCCGAGCACCTCGTGCATCGGCGTACCGGGGGTGGAGACGTAACCGGGATTGGGCTTGCCGAAGTCGCGGCCGCCGACCACCACGGTGCCGATGTTGCCGCGGAAGTAGGGGATGTCGCTGCCGCAGATGCCGCCGGTCACCATCTTCAGCAGCACCTCACCCTCACCCACATCGTCCGGGGTGGGACGCGGGACCTCGTCCGGGGCGAACCGCATCGGCACCTGCAGGGAGAAGGTCGGCATCATCGCATCGCTCATCCCCCCAGTCTGCCGCGTGCGGCTATCGCTTCGACGCACGGTCCAAAGATTGCTATAGTTTCTGCGCTGTGCCGACGAGTCGGCGGACACCCTGTCCGGGTGGCGGAATAGGTAGACGCGCTAGCTTGAGGTGCTAGTGCCCGTTATAGGGCGTGGAGGTTCAAGTCCTCTCTCGGACACCATCGATGAGCCCCGCTCGACCACTGGTCGGGCGGGGCTTTCTCGTTCTTTGGGGTGCTCCCGCGACGCCCCTCCGCCATCCATCGAATCCTCGGTGCATCCCGCTCCCCCTGGAGGGTTAGGGGTATGCACGGACGGTTCGATGGATCGCGGGATCGCGCGAGGGGGGTACGCCGGCCGTCGGTCAGGAGCGCTGGTTGGTGGTCATCTGCGCCGGTACCACCCAGCGGTCGAAGTCCTCACCGCTGAGCCCCTCGGCCAGCGCGGCCTCGCGCAGGGTGCTGCCCTCGGCGTGGGCGCGCTTGGCGATCTTGGCGGCCCGGTCGTAGCCGATGTGCGGGTTCAGGGCGGTGACCAGCATCAGGTTGGAGTCCAGGTTCTGCTGGATCCGCTCGTGATTGGGTTCGATGCCGACCGCGCAGTGCTCGGTGAACGAGCGGCAACCGTCGGCCAGCAACCGGATGCTCTCCAGCACCGCGTGCACCATCACCGGCTTGTAGACGTTCAGCTCGAAGTTGCCCTGGCTGCCGGCGAAGGCGACCGTGGCGTCATTGCCGAAGACCCGGGTGGAGACCATCGTCAACGCCTCGGCCTGGGTCGGATTGACCTTGCCCGGCATGATCGAGGAACCCGGCTCGTTGGCCGGGATGATCAGCTCACCGATCCCGTTGCGCGGCCCGGACGCCAGCCAGCGGACGTCGTTGGCGACCTTCATCGCCGCCCCGCCGAGGGTCCGCAACGCGGCACTCACCCCGACCAGCCCGTCGTGCGCGGAGAGCGCGGCGAACAGATTGGCCGCCTGCCGGAACTCGAAACCGGTCTCGGCGGAGATCTCGGCCGCGGCCTTCGCCCCGAAGTCGGGATGCGCGTTCAGCCCGGTACCGACCGCGGTGCCGCCGATCGCCAGCTCCCGCACCCCGTCCTCGCTGCGGCGTACCGCCTCCAGCGCCGCATCCAACTGGGCCACCCAGCCGGAGATCTCCTGGCCCAGGGTGATCGGGGTGGCGTCCTGCAGGTGGGTCCGCCCGACCTTGACCACGTCGGTGAACTCCTCGGCCTTCGCGGCGAGCACGTCCCGCAGCCGCTGGACCGCCGGATAGAGCCGCTCGTTGAGTTCCAGCACCACCGCGATGTGCATCGCGGTCGGGAAGGTGTCGTTGCTGGACTGGCCGCGGTTCACATGATCGTTGGGGTGCACCGGCGACTTCTCACCGCGCCGGCCGCCGGCGAGCTCGCTGGCCAGGTTGGCGATCACCTCGTTGGCGTTCATGTTGGACTGGGTGCCCGAACCGGTCTGGAACACCACCAGCGGGAACTCCTCGTCCCGCTCCCCCGCGATCACCTCATCGGCCGCCCGCTCGATCCACGTCGCCAGCTCACCGTCCAGCTCGCCCAGCTCGGCGTTCGCCTTCGCGGCGCTCTTCTTCAGGATGCCGAGGGAACGGATGATGGGCCGTCCCCAGACGAATGCGGGTACGCCGATGTCGAAGTTTTCCTTGCTGCGTTCGGTCTGCGCGCCCCAGTAGTGGTCGGCGGGGACCTCGATCTCGCCGATGGAGTCGCGTTCGGTGCGGGTCTTTTCGCTCATGGGTCAAAACTACGCCCAGCAGTTCAGCGCGCCGCCGCGGCCGTGCGGCATGATGCGGCCATGACCAACGGCGGCCGGCAGGTTGCGGGGCGGGTCGACGGCCGGGTGCCGGCGATCGACGTGACCCGCTATCTGGCGTTGCTGGGCATCATGGCCAACCATGTCTGGGCCGTCGGCCCGGTCGTCGGCGCGCTGTGGGATCTGCACGCGATCGCGTTCGTCTGGCTGATCGGGGTCGGCTCCTCCTATGCCATTCCCGGTCCCGGTCGGCCCGGTCGGGGCCGGGCCGTCGCCGCGGCGGTGCTGCGCGCGGTGGTGCTGGCCGCGGCCGGGTGGACCCTGGAGGACCTGCAGGCCGGTGCGGTCGCGGTGGTGCTGGTGCGGCTGGCCCTGATCACCGCCCTGGTCGCCCCGATCTCGCTGCTGCCGGATCGCTGGCTGCCGCCGGTGGCGCTGGCGATCGGATTCGGCAGCACCGCCGTCGGCTGGTGGTTGATGCGCAACAGGCCCGGCTGGTTCGACACCGCCAGCGCCACCGGCGGCTGGTCGGCGGTGCTGCACCCGGGCACCTGGCCGTATCTGCTGTTCCACCCCTACTATCCGGTGCTGCCCTGGCTCGCGATCGCGGTGCTCGGGGTCTGGCTCGGGCGGCGGCTGCGCTTCGACGACCCCGCGGATCTGCGCCGGTTGGCGGTCGGCGGGGTGCTGCTGGCCGGTGCCGCGCTGCTGGTCACCGCGGTGTTGGTGAGCCTGTTCGGCCGGCCCGATCCCTACACGCTGCCCGGGGTCTCGGACGGCGAGTTCCCCACCCTCACCCAGACCTGGCAGTGGTTGCTGGTGATCGGGCCCTATCTGCCGTCGGTGCCCAGCCTGTTGTTCTCCACCGGGGTGGTGCTGGTGCTCACCGCCGGGATCGCGGCGGTCTGCCGGTGGCTCGGTGCGGCCAGTCCGGCGGTGCGGGTGGCGGCGATCGCCGGATCGATGACGTTCACCGGTTATTTCGTGCACGTGCTGCTGGTCCGGGCCGGCCGCTGGGGCGTCCGCGCGGGGTTGCTGCCCGGCAGCCCACTGCTGCACTGGCTGGCCCAGGTGATCCTGCTGACCGCGGGGCTGTGGGCCTGGCATCGCTGGGTACCCGGTCGGCTCGGCAAGGGGCCGCTGGAGTGGGCCTCCCGGGCGTTCGCCTCGTTGGTGCTGCGGATGGTGGAGCGACGCGCGGCCCAGGAATGACCATTCCATGATCATTGCTGGCGGCGGCGTGGTTGCCCGGTTCAGCCCGCGCCGTATCGGGCGGCCAGCGCGGCGGCCCGCTCCCCCAGCCGCGCCCGGATCTCGGTCGGGGCAAGGATCTCGGCCGCGGCGCCGAGCTGCCAGAGCGCCCATTCGGCGTGCCGGAAGTCGGAGAAACTCGCCGCCAGCTCCGCCTCGCCGCACTCGGTGACCGACGACGCGGTGGCCGCGAGCTGGTCGCGGCACCCGGGATCGAGCCGCAGCCGGACCACCAGCTGCTCCCCACCGGTGCGGAACCGTTCGCTGCGTTCGGCCCAGGCACGTTCCAGGTCGACCCGTTCGGGGCGCCGGGCCGGTTCGTCGAGGGCGCGGGCGTCGTCGATGCGGGCCAGCCGGTAGGTGCGATCGGCCCCGTCGCGGGTGGCCAGCAGATAGCCCTGTCCCCGGACCGTGACCAGGCCGATCGGATCGACGGTGCGCCAACCGGGCGCCCGGTCCGCCGCTGCGGCGTACCGGATCTGCAGGCGGAGCCCGGCCAGCACCGCCCGGCGCACCGCCGCGAGGATGCGCTCGTCGACCTCCTCCACCGCCTGGCGGCGGGCCAGCAGATCGTGTTCCGGGTCGATCAGCAACCGCTCGGCGACGGCGACCGCGGCGCCCCGCTGCGCCTCGGGCAGGGCGTCGACGACCTTGAGCATCGCCGCGGCCAGTGCGGAGCCGAGCCCCAGGGACTGGACACCGCGGCGCGAACCGGCGACCAGCAGCGCGAGCGCCTCGTCGTGGGTCAACCCGGTCAGGTCGGTGCGGAAGTCCGGCAGCAGCGCGAACCCGCCGTAGCGGCCGCGTTCGGCGTACACCGGCACACCCGCGGCCGAGAGCGCCTCGATGTCGCGCAGCACGGTGCGGGTGGAGACCTCCAGCTCGTCGGCCAGGGTGGCGGCCGAGAGCTGCCCGCGCTGGCGCAGCAGCAGCACCAGGGAGACCAACCGATCGGCGCGCATCCGGACTTCCTCTCAGCAATCACGACAACAGGTGGCGTGATTCGCGGTCAGGCTCGGGTCCAGCACTACTGCGAACCACGAATGGAGATTTCCCATGGAACGTACCGCGATCAACCCGGTGAGCTGGTCCCTCGAGCTGGGTTTCAACCAGGGCGAGCTGGTCACCGGACCGACCCGCACCCTGCACTGCTCCGGGCAGACCGCCATGAGCAGTGACGGAAAACCCATGCACGAAGGAGATCCGGCCGCCCAGCTGGGGTTGGCGACCGACAATCTGGAGGCCGTGCTGGCCGAGGCCGGCATGTCCCTGGCGAACCTGGTGCGGTTGAACGTCTACACCACCGATGTCGACGGGCTGTTCCCGCACTACGGTGTGCTCGCCGCCCGGCTCGGTGCCGCCGGGGTGGCACCGGCGACCACCATGCTCGAGGTGACCCGGTTGGCGATCCCCGGGCAGCTCGTCGAGCTGGAGGGCACCGCCGTCGCCTGATGCCGGTGCCCCGGCGGCACGGGGTGCTGCTTGACTGGTGGGCGTCCATGCACCGACGCCGAGGATGACGATGACCACCGAGCAGCACCCCGTGACCGCCGCAGATCTCACCCTGGAAGAAAAGGCGTCGCTGACCAGCGGCCTCGACTTCTGGCACCTGAAGGGCATCGAACGCCTCGGCGTACCGTCGATCATGGTCACCGACGGGCCGCACGGACTGCGCAAGCAGGCCGGCCGCGGGGACCACCTCGGGCTCGGGCAGAGCGTGCCCGCCACCTGCTTCCCGCCGGCGGTCGGGCTCGGCTCGTCCTGGGACGACGAGCTGATCGAACGGGTCGGCCGGGCCCTGGGGGTGGAGACCTCGATCGAGGACGTCGCGGTGCTGCTCGGTCCCGGCATCAACATCAAGCGCTCCCCGCTGTGCGGACGCAATTTCGAGTACGCCTCGGAGGACCCGATCGTCTCCGGGGGTTACGGGACCGCGCTGGTCAGGGGCATCCAGTCCCAGGGTGTCGGCACCTCGCTCAAGCACTTCGCGGCCAACAACCAGGAGACCGACCGGCTGCGCTCCAGCTCCGATGTCGACCCGCGCCCGCTGCGCGAGATCTATCTGCGGGGCTTCCAGCGGGTGGTCACCGACGCGCAGCCGTGGACGGTGATGTGCTCCTACAACAGGATCAACGGCGTGTACGCCTCGGAGGACCCGTGGCTGCTCACCGAGGTGCTGCGCGACGAATGGGGTTTCACCGGGCTGGTCGTCTCCGACTGGGGCGCGGTCAACGACCGCGTGGTGGGACTGCCGGCCGGGCTGGATCTGGAGATGCCGGCCAGTGGCGGGCGTACCGATGCCCAGCTCGTCGCCGCCGTGCGGGACGGTTCGTTGGACGAGCGAGCCCTCGATCTGGCCGCCGACCGGGTGTTGGAACTGATCCGCCGCGCCCGGGCCGGTGCCGGCGCGGCGACCGGGCCGCTCGATGTCGACGCCCATCACGCGCTGGCCCGCGAGGCCGCCGGCCGCTCGATCGTGCTGCTGCGCAACGAGGGCGGGTTGCTGCCACTGGCCACCGACGCGAAGCTCGCGGTGATCGGCGCCTTCGCCGAGCAGCCGCGCTACCAGGGCGCGGGCTCCTCGCTGATCAACCCGACCCGGTTGGACAAGGCGCTGGCGGAGATCCGCGCCCTGGCCACCGGCGAGGTGGGATATGCACCCGGTTTCGACCTGGCCGGGGAGGCCGACACCGGCCGGCGGACCGCGCTGCGGGAGGAGGCGGTGGCCGCCGCCGAACAGGCGGAGACCGTCGTGCTCTTCCTCGGACTGCCCGCCCGGTTGGAGTCGGAGGGTTACGACCGCACCGACATCGATCTGCCGGCCGACCAGCTGGAGCTGCTCGATGCGGTGCTGGCGGTGAATCCCAACGTGGTGGTGGTGCTGTCCAACGGCGGTGTGGTCGCGCTGCCGTTCGCCGACCGGGTACCGGCGATCCTGGAGGGCTGGTTGCTCGGCCAGGCCGGCGGTGGCGCGACCGCGGATGTGCTCTTCGGCCGGGTGAACCCCTCGGCCAAGCTCACCGAGACCATCCCGGTGCGGCTCGCCGACACCCCGGCGTACCTGGACTTCGGCGGTGACTTCTCCCATGTCCGCTACGGCGAGGGGCTGTTCGTCGGTTACCGCTGGTATGACGCCAAGGGCCTCGAGGTCGCCTACCCCTTCGGGCACGGACTGTCCTACACCACCTTCGAGCACGGCACACCGACCGCGGAGGTGACCGCCGAGGGCGATCTCGCGGTGCGGGTGAGCGTGCGCAATACCGGCCCGGTCGCCGGCCGCGAGGTGGTGCAGGTCTACAGCTCGCTGCCGGGTTCGGCGGTGCAGCGCCCGCCGCGGGAGCTGAAGGCGTACGCCTCGGTGCCGCTGGGAGCCGGTGAGTCGCAGGAGGTGAGGCTGACGATCCGGCGCGCGGACCTGGCGTACTGGCACGTGCTCGCCGATCGCTGGGTCGTCGAGGGCGGTGACTACCTGCTCGAGGTCGGCGCATCCAGCCGCGACCTGCGCGGTGCGGTGACGGTGGCCGTCGCCGGTGACGAGGTGGTGCTGCCGCTGACCCGGAACTCCACCATCGGTGAGGCGCTGGACCATCCGGTCGCCGGCGAGCGGATGCAGGAGCTGCTCACCCCGCTGATGGCCGATCTGGGTGAGCTGTCGGCGATCGTCCCCGACGAGGAGGCGGCCGCGGCGATGCTGCTGGGCTCCCCGCTGCGCTCGGTCGCGGTGTTCAGCCGGAACGGGCTCGACCTGGCCGAGCTCGAGCAGCTCATCGCCAGCACCCACGAGGGCGCGACCTCCTGACCCCACCCGCGATCCATCGAATCCTCGCTGCATCCCACTCCCCCTGCAGCACTGGGGAGATGCACCCAGGGTTCGATGGATCGCAGCACCCGGGTGATATGGTTAGTTACGCTAACTATCATTCCGGGTGCGATTGACGAGGGAACGGTGCCACAGCGACCACGACTGGCCCATGAACTGCGAGTGGCGTGCATGCGGATCGCCCGGCGGGCGCGGCAGGAGTCCGGCGGCCTCGCCCCGCACCTGTTCGCCGCGCTGGCACCGCTGGAGGTCGAACCGCGGACGGCGACCTGGCTGGCGGCCCGTGAGCAGGTCAGCAACGCCTCGATGTCGCGGACGGTCAAGGAACTCGAGTCGCTCGGCTTCCTCCGGCGCAGCGAGCATCCCACCGACGGCCGGCAGCGGGTGCTGACCATGACCCCCGCCGGACGCGAGGCGATCGCCGAGTCGCGGCGCCGGCGTACCAGCTGGATGAACCGGCAGCTCGAGGACTGCACCGCCGAGGAGCTCGAGGTGCTCACCGCCGCCACCGCGATCCTGACCCGGATGACCGAACGGCCCGCCGCGACCACGCAGTCGGCCGGAGGTGGCCGGTGACCGTCTTCTCCTCCCTCGGCGTCCCCAACTACCGGCAGTACTTCTTCGGCATCCTGACCTCCAATGCCGGCACCTGGATGGCGCGTACCGCGCAGGCCTGGCTGGTGCTGGTGGTGCTCACCGATCACGACGCCCAGGCGCTCGGGGTGGTGACCGGGCTGCAGTTCCTGCCGATCCTGCTGTTCAGCACCCTCGGCGGGGCGCTCGCGGACCGCTTCCCCAAGCGGCTGCTGATGATCTGCACCCAGACCACGATGGCGCTGAACGCGGTGCTGCTGGGTGCGCTGGTGCTCAGCGGGCACGTCCAGCTCTGGCACGTCTATGTCTGCGCGATGATCGACGGCACCGCGGCCGCGATCGACAACCCGGCCCGGCAGTCCTTCGTCTCCGAGCTGGTACCGACCGAGCAACTGTCCAACGCGATCGGGCTGAACTCGGCCTCGTTCAACGCGGCGCGACTCGTCGGCCCCGGGTTGGCCGGGCTGCTGATCGCCGCCTTCGGCACCGGTCCGGTGTTCTGGATCAACGCCGGCACCTTCATCGCGGTGATCCTGGCGCTGGCCACGCTGCGCACCGACCAACTCTCCCCCGCGCCCCGGGCGAAGGGGCGCGGCGGTGTACGCGAGGGGCTGCGCTATGTCCGGCAGCGACCGTATCTGCTGCTGATCATGGTGGTCGCGGCGGTGGTCGGGCTGTTCGGGATGAACTACCAGCTGACCAACGTGATGATGTCCACGATGGTCTTCGGCCGGGGTGCCGCCGAATACGGCATGCTCGGGTCGGTGATGGCGATCGGCTCGCTGACCGCGGCGCTGCTCGCCGCCCGCCGGGCCCGGCCGCGGTTGCGGCTGCTGATGGGGGCGCTGGCGATCTTCGTGGTGAGCACCCTGCTGAGCGCGATCGCACCCAACTTCTGGATCTTCGTGCTGCTGCTGATCCCCTCCGGGCTGGCCGGGATCACGGTGATGATCACCTGCAACTCGCTGCTCCAGCTGACCGCCGACCCGCGCTACCGGGGCCGGGTGATGGCGCTCTACATGCTGGTGTTCATGGGCACCACACCGATCGGCGCACCGGCACTGGGCTGGGTCGGCCAGCATCTGGGCGCCCGCTGGACGCTCGGCATCGGCGGCATCGCGATGGCGATCACCTGGATCGCGATCGCGATCTACCTGGCGCGCACCGAGAACGTCCGGGTCCGGCTCGACCTGCACCACCGGCCCTTCGTGGTGCTGCGCCGCGGCCGGATCACCGAGGACACCGGCGAGGAATTCGCCTGACGGTGCACGGACGGGACGCGGGCGGGAGGCTCAGCCTCAACCTCAAGTCAACAGGTGACGAATTGCGGTTCCGGCGGCCATACTGACGCGCGGCCAGAGTTTCTTCCTCCACCCGAAGGGTTCCACCCCATGCTCTCCCGCCGACTCGCCCCCTTGCCGGGCTCTCGGGGCTGATCCTGCTCGCCGGCCTGACACCGGCGTACGCCGCCCCCACCAAGACCCCCACCCCGACGAAGACCGCCACCCCCGCGGCCTCGGCCACACCGACCCCGGGCAAGCCGACCGCCACGCCCAGCCCCCGAAGGTCCGGTACGCCGGCCAGCGGCCGATCGGGCAGGACCGCGCTGACCCAGCTGCCGGTCCCCGCGCTCGAGCGCGCCAACGCCCCGCGTATCGAATCCGGTGGCCGACCCGGCCGGCAGGCCGCCGCCCTGCCCGCCCGGGAGACCGAACCGTTCACCATGCTCGGGGTCACCTGGGCACCGGGCACCAGGACCGCGCCGCGGATCGAGGTGCGGCTGCTGCAGAACGGGGCCTGGAGCGACTGGCGCGAACTGGCCGCCGATCCGGACACCCAGAGTGACGACCCCACGGCCCGCCCCGGCACCGCGCCCACCTTCGTCGGCGACTCCGCCGGTGTCGAGGTCCGGGCACTGGTCGACGAGGGTGCCGCCCAGCCGCAGGATCTGAAGGTCGCGCTGATCGATCCGAAGCTGCTCGCCAGCGACGCGAATCCCGAAACCGTCCAGCCGGCCAGCCCCCGTGCCCAGGCCCCGATGCCGCCCGGCATCATCACCCGGGCCGGCTGGGGCGCCGACGAGTCGCTCCCCGGTTCCTGCGACAGCTCCTACAACCGCACCGTCCGGGCCGCGACGGTGCACCACACCGAGGGCAACAACAACTACACCAAGGAACAGTCACCCGGCATCGTCCGCGGCATCTACGCCTACCACGTGCAGAGCAACGGCTGGTGCGATGTCGGCTACAACTTCCTGGTCGACAAGTACGGCCAGATCTTCGAGGGCCGCCGCGGCGGCATCACCCAGCCGGTCAAGGGCGCCCACGCGTACAACTGGAACACCGACACCATGGGTGTCTCGCTGATGGGCAGCTACACCTCTACGATGCCGACCGAGGTGCAGCTCGATGCCACGGTCCGGCTGATCGCCTGGCGGCTCGCGGCCTACTACCGCAACCCGTGGGCCCGGATCACCATCAACGGGATCACCTCCGAGGTGATCAACGGCCACCGCGACGTCTACAGCACCGACTGTCCGGGGAATGCGCTGTACGCCTACCTACCCACCTTCCGGCAGCGGGTCGCCGACGCCATGGGCTCCTTCGAGACCCCGATCAAGACGCGCTGGGAACAGCTCGGCGGGGCCCGCGGGCCCGCCGGTGAACCCCGGGTCGGGGAGGCGCCGGTCGCCACCGGCCGGGTGACCGAGTTCGAGAACTACGACATCTTCTCCGCCGCCGGCGTGCGGACCAGCTTCACCAAGGGCACGATCCGGGACAAGTACCGCTCGCTGGGCACCGCGAACTCCTTTCTCGGCTTCCCGAACTCCGATGAGATCTGCGACGGCCGAACCGGCTGCTTCAACGGGTTCACCAGCGGCGGGGTGATCCTCTGGTCGGCGAACACCGGTGCGCATTTCAACCGCGGCGCGATCCGGGAGAAGTACGCCAGCGTGGGGTACGAACAGGGCTTCCTGGGCTACCCGACCACCGACGAGGTGTGCAGCAACAACAGCTGCCACCAGGACTTCACCGGCGGCAGCATCGTGTGGAGCCCGCAGACCGGTGCGCAGGTGGTGCGGGGGTCGATCCTGGACAGCTACCGCGCCGCGGGCGGGCGTACCGGATTCCTCGGTGCCCCGCGGACCGGTGAACAGTGCGACAGCACCGGCTGCCGGCAGGAGTTCGTCGGCGGCACGATCTGGTACTCCTTCCCCACCGCGAGCCACTGGACCCGCGGCGTGGTGCAGGCGCGTTATCTGCAGATGAACGGCCCGCGCAGCTTCCTGGGCTACCCGACCACCGACGAGCGCTGCGCCAACGGCGGCTGCCGGCAGGACTTCACCGGTGGCAGCCTGATGTACTCCGCGCCGACCGGGGCGAAGTTCGTCCGCGGCACGATCCGGGAGAAGTACTTCTCCCTGGGCGGCGGGGCGAGTTCGCTCGGCTACCCCACCACCGATGAGATCTGCTCGGATGCGAACAACTGCCAGCAGCAGTTCACCGGCGGACGGATCCTGTGGAACCGGGATCGGGGTGCCTGGGTCGGCTGACCGGTGACGGCCCCATCGGGCCCGCCGGCCGATTGCGGTCGGCGGGCCCGATGCGGCACGATCGACCGACCGAGCAACTCGGTCCGACCAGCCCAAGGAGGGCGAATGCTGGAGTTCGACCACGACCCCGAGACCCATCAGTATCTGGTCTCGTTCGACGGGCAGCCGGTGGGATTGATCGGCTACACCCTGACCGACGGGGTCGCCGACTTCACCCACACCGAGGTCAACCCGGAGACCCAGGGACAGGGCATCGCGGGTCAGCTCACCCGCTACGCACTGGACGACGTGCGCGAGCGCGGCTGGAAGCTGATCCCCAGCTGCCCCTACACCCGCAGTTGGGTCGATCGGCATCCGGAGTACGCCGACCTGCTGGCCTGAGCGCGTACTACCCGGACCGCGGCGGCGGTAGCGACAGCCCGCTGCGGCGCAGTTCGAGATCGGCCAGCGCCCGGATCACCTCGGGATCGCCGGCCCGCCAGTCGCCGACCGGGTCGTCGGAGATCCGGCCGAGTTCGGCCATCGGCTGATTGGCCATCGCCCGCAGCGCGAACAGGTCGACATCGGCGTCGCTGTCGATGAACCGCTTGGCGGCGCTGGAGGTCCGGTGGAACCGCCAGCGGGCCGGCAGCCAGAAGGCCAGCAGCACCGAGACCGGCATCACCACGACGACGATCGCGACCACGCTCGCCACCTGTTCGATGGTGGTCACCTGCTGGTTGGCGGCGGTGATCACGTCGTTGAGCGAGGCCGCCGCGGTGTCGAAGGGTTTGCGCAGTTCCGCGCCGGCGAGCGGTACCCCGGCGGCGCTGTTGCCGGCGGAGAGGAAGCCGTCGCGGGCCTTGATCGCCGCCGCCGCGGTGTCGCGGGCCGGTTGGGCGACCGCCGAGATCGTGCGGTGCACGAACCAGGACACCACGCACCAGGCGATCGTCCACGCCACGACGAAGAGGTCCGCCGACACCTGCCGGGCCAGCTTCCACGACGGACGCGCATAGAGGGCCATGGCCCCAGTGTGGCCTACCCATGCGCCTCACCCGACCGAGCCCGGTTCGAGTTTCCAGCCACCGCGGTCGGTACGCCGAACCAGACCGGTGTCCTCGAGCTCGGTCAGGGCGTCGAGCACGCTCATCAGATCCAGCCCACAGCGCGCCGACAGCTCCCCCGCGCTCAATCCACCACGGCCCGGGACCGCCTCGAACACCGACCGCTGCACCTCATCGAGACCATCCAGCACCCGGGAGCGGCCGCGCTGCAGCGGCAGCAGATCCTGGCCCATCGGTGCCACCAGTTCGCAGACCTCGGCGGCGGTCGTGACCAGTTCGGCCGTGCGGTCTCGGATCACCTTGTGCGGATTGGCCGAGAGCGCCGAGGTGATCGGACCGGGCACCGCCATCAGCCGCCGGCTCAGCTCCTCACCCCAGCTGAGGGTGTTCCGGGCACCCGAGCGCATCCCCGCCTCGACCATCACGGTGCCGGCGGCCAGGGCCGCGATCACCCGGTTGCGGCCCAGGAACCGGGTCCGGGTCGGATGATCACCCGGGGGCAGCTCGGAGCAGATCAGCTGCTCGCTGCGCAGTGCGTCGAAGAGCCGGTTGTTGCCGCGCGGATAGCCGACGTCGACCCCGTTGGCGAGCACGCAGATGGTCTGCCCGCCGCCGGCCATCGCACCGCGATGGGCGTACGCGTCGATGCCGTAGGCCCCACCGGAGACGACGGTGCGGCCACGGCCGGCGAGTTCGGCGCACAGGTCGGCGGCGACGGTCTCACCGTAACTGGTGGCGGCCCGCGACCCGACCACCGCGACCGAATCGGCGGCCCAGAGCTTCAGGTGTCCGGGGCCGAGCAGCCACAACCCCAGCGGGGCACCGCCCATCGTCTTCTCGGAGATGGTCAACTCGGCCTCGGCCAGATCGCCCAGCTGGTCCGCCCACTCCGGGTCACCGGGAACGATGAATCGGGCACCGCACTGGTCGGTGGCCCGCTGCACCCTGGTCAGCCGTACGCCGACCGCGCGGCGGCCCCACACGGTGTCCCGGCGGGCCCCGGACAGCGACTGCCAGACCGCGACCGCCCCCTCGTCGGTGACCAGTCGGGTCAGCGCACGATCGGCGGGTTCGCTGGCACAGGCCAGGCCCATCCGGGCCCAGCGTTCGACATCGGTGACGGTCCCCGGTGTCGGGGTGACGGTCTCGGTCATCAGGCCACCTCCGCGGTCGGCAGGATCTCCCCGCGGCGCAGCGCGAGCGCGCGCCGGACCTCGGTGCGGGTGGGCACGTCGAGCCCGGCCAGGTCGGCCAGCGTCCAGGCCAGCCGCAGGCACTTGTCGACCCCACGCGAGGAGAGGCGGCCGCGCAGCACCGCCACGTCGAGGTCCTCGTGGCCGGGCGGGACCGGGAGCCGGGTGCGCAGATAGGGGCCGGGCACCTCACCGTTGGTCCGCCAGCCGGTGCCCAACAGCCGCCGCTGCTGCCGATCCCGGGCCTCGATGACCCGTTGCAGCACCGTCGCCGAGCTCTCCCCCGGTCCGTCGCTGACCAGGGAGCGCCGGACCGGCATCAGCTGCTGGTGGATGTCGACCCGATCCATGATCGGGCCGGAGATCCGCTCCCGGTAGCGGCGGACCACCTGGGGCGGGCAGTGGCAGTTGCCACCGGGGGTGTCGGCCTGCCCGCAGGGGCAGGGATTGGCGGCCAGCACGAGCTGGAACATCGCCGGGAACCGGATGTGGTGCTGGGTGCGCGCGATCAGCACCGACCCCGACTCCAGCGGGGTGCGCAGGGAGTCGAGTTTCTTGCCGAACTCGGGTGCCTCGTCGAGGAAGAGCACGCCGCGATGGGCCAGCGAGATCGCTCCCGGCTTCGGCATCCGGCCACCGCCGCCGATCAGGCTGCCCTCGGACGCGGAATGGTGCGGGTCGGCGTACGGCGCGCGCAGGCTGAGCTCGGCGGGCAGCTCGGCACCCGCCAGGCTGCGCACCGCGGCGACCTCGAGCGCCTCGACGACGCTCAGCTCGGGCAGCAGACCCGGCAATCGTTCGGCGAGCATGGTCTTGCCCACCCCCGGCGGCCCGTGCAGATAGATGTGGTGCCGGCCCGCGGCCGCGACCTCCAGCGCCCACCGCGCCTCGGGTTGGCCGATCACGTCGGAGAGGTCCTTCCCCGGCGCGGCCGGGTCGTCGACGGGCTCCTCGGCGGGGTCGGGCTGGGGCACCGGGTTGCCGTGCAGCAGGTCGACCAGCTCCCCCACCGAGGCCACCCCGCGACAGGTCATGTCGGCGACCAGGCGGGCCTCGCCGAGCTGTTGACTGGGCACGATGGCCCGTCGGATCTGTCGGGCCCGGGCCGCCAGCAGCGCGGGCAGCACGCCGCGGACCGGGCGTACCCGTCCGTCCAGGCCGAGCTCGCCCATCAGCACCACCCCCTCCAGCGCATCGGCCGGCACCACCTCGGCGGCCGCGAGCACGCTGGCGGTGATGCCGAGGTCGTAGTGGCTGCCGGCCTTGGGCAGCGTGGCCGGGGTGAGGTTGATGGTCAGCAGCGAATCCGGCCAGCGGAAGCCGGCGCTGGCGACCGCGGCCTTGCACCGGTCGCGCGATTCGTAGAGGGAGGTGTCGGGCAGGCCGACCAGCACCGTCCGCGGCAGACCCGCACCGGTGTGCGCCTGGATCTCGACCAGCTCGCCGTCCATCCCCAGCAGGGCGACCGAGCAGGCCCGTGCCAACCCCATCAGCCGATCCCTCGCAGATGGGTGATCTCCGGGCGCTGACCGGGCCGATCCAGGATGCCGATCGCATCGAGCCGGATCCGGACCGCATGGGCCGGGTGGGCGCTCAGCCAGGCCCCGGCGAGCACCCGCAACCGGCGCACCTTGGACGCGGTGATCGCCTCCAGGGGCGTACCGAAACCGGTCCCGGTGCGCAGCTTGACCTCGCAGAACACCAGTGTCGCGTCGGCGCCCTGGCCGTCCAGTGCGACGATGTCGAGTTCACCGTGGCGGCAGCGCCAGTTGCGGTCGAGGATCACCAGTCCGGCGGCCGTGAGGTGCTCCACGGCCAGGCCCTCCCCGCGCGAGCCGAGTCGTTGCTTGATGCCTGTCATGTCCGCACGATGGTGCGGACCCGCCGATATCGTGCAGCGCCGAGGCCGGGTCTGTGGATGGATCTTCGGGCGGGTACGAGCTGTGGACAACCCTTCGACTCGTCGCTCGCCGCGGGGGTCAGCGCTCGGGGACCTCGAGGTCGTTGTGCACGATCTCCTCGATGGAGACGTCGCGGAAGGTGAGCACCTTGGCGCTCTTCACGAAGCGGGCCGGGCGGTACATGTCCCAGACCCAGGCGTCGCCCATCGAGACCTCGTAGTAGACGTCGCCGCCCTCGGTGCGCACCTTCAGATCGACCGCATTGCAGAGATAGAACCGGCGCTCGGTCTCCACCGCATAGGTGAAGATCCCGACGACGGATTTGTACTCCTTGTACAGCTGCAGTTCCAGCTCTGATTCGTACTGCTCAAGGTCATCGGCGCTCATGGTGAGGCCACTCTAGCGCCGCCGGCACCGGGTGCCGTGCGAGCCACCCCCACCGTCCGAGCCACATTGTCGAAGATCATCCGGTGTTCCGGACAGGGCCCGAGGGCGTCCAGATGCTGCTGGTGCAGCGGCGTGCAGTAGCCCTTGTGCACCGCGAACTCGTATCCCGGATGCACCTGATCCATGGCGGTCATGATCCGGTCCCGGGTCACCTTCGCCAGCACCGAGGCCGCCGCCACGCAGGCCGCGACCCGGTCCCCCTTCCAGACCGCCAGCCCCGGTCCGCCGAGCCCGTCGACCGGGAATCCGTCGGTGAGCACGAACCCGGGCGGCACCGCCAATCGGCTGAGCGCCCGGCGCAGCGCGGAGATGTTCGCCACATGCATCCCGAGCCGATCGCACTCGCCCGGGGACACCTCGACCACGGCCCAGGCCAGCGCCTTGCGGCGGATCTCCTCGTACGCCCGGTCGCGGGCCAGCGGGGTCATCAGCTTGGAGTCCCGCAACCCGGTGATCTGCCGGGAGCGGCCCTCACCGAGGATCACCGCGGCCGCCACCAACGGCCCGGCGCAGGCGCCCCGGCCGGCCTCGTCGGCACCCGCCACCGGCGCCAGCCCGGCCCGGCCCAGCGCCCGCTCATAGCCGTAGAGACCGGCATCGCGGCGCACCACGAAGCGCGGCATTCAGCAGCCCTCCGAGACCTGCACGATCACCGGCTCCGGGGGTGGCACCTGTTGCGGTGGCGGGATGCCGGCATAGATCTGCGGTGTCTCCAGGCGTTGGAACCGGGAGAACGGACTGGCGATCAGGGCGACCGAGCCGACCACGTCGGAGATCGGGATGAACGCCGAACTGCCCGCCTTGCCACCGGCGGCGGTGACGTCCTGCAGGTGGCAGCGGGAGTCGCCGGAGTTGGCGCGGTGGTCGCCCATCACGAAGATCCGGTCGGCCGGTACGACCACCTCGAAGGGCTTCTCGGCGGGCTTGTTGCGGCCACCGGAGTCGGCGTACAGGTAGCTCTCCTCATCGAGCGGATAGCCGTTCACGCTGACCCGGCCGAGCTTGTCGCAGCACTTCACCCGGTCCCCCGGCATGCCGATCACGCGCTTCACCAGGTGCTCATCGGCCGAGTCTGGCAGCAGCCCGACGAACTCCAGCGCCTTGCGGACCGGTCCGGGGGCGGGTTTTCCGCTGCCGTCGTCGAGCCACTTGTTGGAATCGGAGAAGACCACGATGTCGCCGCGGCGGAAGTCGAGCACCCGCTGGGCGATGATCTTGTCGTTGATCTGCAGGGTGTTCTCCATCGACCCCGAGGGCACCTCGAAGGGCTGGAAGACGAAGCTGCGCAACAAGGTGGTGATGATCAGCGCACCGACGACGATGACACCGATCTCGCGGACCATGCCGAGCACCTTGGCACTGGTCGGGCGTTGGTCCTTCTCCTCCGCCTTCGCCCGCTTCCCGGCCTTCTTGTCGGCCTTCTTGTCGGACTTCGCGCCGGCCGTCCGGTCCGCCACCGTGTCGGTGCGGCTGGGCAGGGTGCTGTCGTCGGGTTCGTCGGCGGAGTGCCGGGGTGCGGGCTGGCCGATCGGACGCGGCGCGGGTGCCGGGTCCAGCCGCCTCGGAGCGTACGCCCCAGCGGGCGCCGGTGCGGGCGGCGGGCCGCCCACCGGCGCGGCCGGGGCACCGTGCACCGGCGGGGAGGTGGGGGCACCGGTCGGCGGGTTCGGGATCGGCCGCTGCCACGGATCGGGGGCCTGCGGGCCGGCCGGACCGCCCGGGGCGAAGCCGTCGGTGCCGCGTGGCTGGGTCTGGTCGCGACGGGTGGTTCGGTCGATCTCCGCGGGCTCGAAGGGCCGCGGGCTCTCCCGGGTCGCATCGGCGAGGTCGGCGGATCCGCCGGTCAGCGCCCGCCGGGGACTGGCCTGTTCGGGCCAGGGCGGCGGTTGGGTGTCGTCGGTGTCGAATCCACCGCCGCCGCGCATCGCGGGGGCGTACGGGGAATCGGCGGCCGCCCGCCGTGGGCTGCTCGGACGCAGCGCGGTCCGATCGGGATCATCTCCCGCCCAGCCGGAACCATCGGACCACTGGCTCAACGGCTGACTTCCTCTCCGGCGCAATGGCGGCCGAACCGATCAGCTCGGGATCGGCCGGCCGGCCGCGTGGGGCGGCACCGAGGCAACGGTACCCGCCCGCGCGGCCAGCCCGCGGATGCGATCAGTTCTCGCGCTTTTCCTTGATCTTGGCGGCCTTGCCGGAGAGCCCACGCAGGTAGTAGAGCTTGGCCCGGCGCACATCACCGCGGCGGTCGACCTCGATCTTGTCGATGATCGGGCTGTGCAGCGGGAAGGTCCGCTCCACGCCGACGCCGAAGCTGACCTTGCGGACGGTGAAGGTCTCGGCGATGCCGCCGCCGTTCTTGGCGATCACGACGCCGGTGAAGACCTGGATCCGGGAGCGGTTGCCCTCGACGACGCGGACGTGCACCTTGATGGTGTCGCCGGCGCGGAAGGCCGGGTGCTCGCGCAGGGCGCCCTGGTTGACCTCGGAGATCAGCTTGTTCATGATGTGTCCTTGCCGGTGCCACAGGTCACCCGTCGCGTGGGTATGTCTTGGATGTCTCCCGTCGCGGTCGATCCCCCTGTGGCAGGAGCCGCGATGCGGGCAACAGCGACACAGTCTGCCACACCGGGCGTACGCCTGCCCAATCGGGGCAGGGGGTCAGCCGGGCAGCTTCTCGGCGGCCGTCGGGACGGCCCGCTCCAGCGGGTCGAAGGGCTGCGGGGCGCGCATCGCCAGCACCTCGACCCGGTTGCCGATCTGGATCAGTGCCTGCGCCTCGTGCTCGTTGCCGGCCCAGCCCCATTCGGTGAGCTCGGCCTTCCCACCCGGCACCGGCACCGGCCGGGCCCGGTTCTGCTGCCTGGCCTGCCCACCGCGGGCCTGCAAGGTGGCGGTGCAGTCGGCGAACCAGCGCTGGGTCGACTGGTACGCCTGGTCGGCCAGTTCGGGCGTGTCGAAGCTCATCGCCACCGCGGCCGCCGAATCGGCGCCCCTGCTGTAGCTGCGGCGTACGATGCCGGTCGCGCCGGTGGATTCCCAGCGGTTCTGCTGGCAGACGCTGAGCTGTTCGGTGCCGCCACCGGTATCGGTCCGGCCCTCGCTCCAGCCGCCCAGATCGGCTCCGGTGGGCAGCGCCGCGGCGGTCACCGCGCCGGCCGGCGGCCGGGTCGTCGGTGCCGGGCTGGCGTTGCCGGACACCGGGGTCTGCACCGCCCCGGGCGTGCCCGGGGCGGTGGGCGCCTGGGAGATCCCGCCCGCATCGGTCGGAGCGATCGGCTGTGACGGCTGCCCGCCGGCACCGGGGCCGCTGCTGCAGGCGGCGACGGCCAGCAGGCAGGGCACGATCAACAGGGCGGGGATGCGCATGGCGACGAGGCTACCGCCCCGGCGTACCCACCGGCGCGATCCATCGAACCCAACCTCCACCCCGCGCCTGCTCCAGGGCGCGATGGGTGGACGTCGGGTTCGATGGATGGCATCGGGCGTACGCCTCAGTGCCGGGTGGTGACCGCCTTGAACAGGTCCCGGTTCAGCTGGGAGATGCTCTCCAGCGGGATGCCCTTGGGGCAGACCGCGGTGCACTCGCCGATGTTGGTGCAGTTGCCGAAGCCCTCGGCGTCGTGCTCGGCGACCATCCCCAGCACCCGGGTCCAGCGCTCCGGCTGGCCCTGCGGCAGCAGCCCGAGCTGGGTCACCTTGGCGGAGGTGAACAGCATCGCCGAGCCGTTCGGGCAGGCCGCGACGCAGGCGCCGCAGCCGATGCAGGTGGCGTTGTCGAAGGCGTGGTCGGCGTCCACCTTGTTCACCGGGACGGCGTGCGCGTCCGGCGCGGTACCGGTGGGGGCGGAGATGTAACCGCCGGCCTGGATGATCCGGTCGAAGGAGGACCGGTCGACGACCAGGTCCTTCAGCACCGGGAACGGCTCGGCCTTCCACGGCTCGACGGTGATCGTGTCGCCGTCGGAGAACTCCCGCATGTGCAGCTGACAGGTGGTGGTCTGGTACGTGGTCTGGCCGCGGCCGTGCGCCACACCGTTGATCACCACACCGCACATGCCGCAGATGCCCTCGCGGCAGTCGGAGTCGAAGGCGACCGGTTCCTCGCCGGCGACGGTGAGCTGCTCGTTGAGCAGGTCGAGCATCTCCAGGAACGACATGTGATCGGAGACGCCGTCGACCTCGTAGGGCACCATCCGGCCCTTCGACTCGGTGTTCTTCTGGCGCCAGATCTGCAGAGTGACCTTCACTTGTAACTCCGTTGCTTCAGCTCGATGAACTTGTATTCCAGCGGTTCCTTGTGCAGCACCGGCTGCTGGCCCTCGCCGCCGAACTCCCAGGCACCCACATAGAGGAACTGGTCGTCGTGGCGCAGCGCCTCGCCGTCCTCGGTCTGCGACTCGGAGCGGAAGTGCCCACCGCAGGATTCGCGGCGGTGCAGGGCGTCCAGGCACATCAGCTCGCCCAGCTCCAGGAAGTCGGCGACCCGACCGGCCCGCTCCAGGGTCTGGTTGATCTCATCGGCGTCGCCGACGACGTTGACGTCGCGCCAGAACTCCTCGCGCAGTTCCCGGATCAGGCCGATCGCCTTGCGCAGGCCCTCCTCGTTGCGCTCCATGCCGCAGTACTCCCACATGATGTGGCCGAGTTCCTTGTGGAAGGAGTCGACGGTGCGGGAACCCTTGATCGACATCAGCTTGTCCACCCGCTGCTGCACGGCCTGGACCGCTTCGGCGACCTCGGGACTGTCCGCCCCGACCGCCCGGTGCCCGGCGTCGGCCAGGTAGTTGGCGAGGGTGTTCGGCAGCACGAAGTAACCGTCGGCGAGCCCCTGCATCAGCGCCGAGGCACCGAGGCGGTTGGCGCCCTGGTCGGCGAAGTTGGCCTCACCGGTGACGAACAGCCCGGGCAGGTTGGACATCAGGTCGTAGTCGACCCACAGCCCACCCATCGTGTAGTGCACCGCCGGGTAGATGCGCATCGGCACCTCGTAGGGGTTCTCCCCGGTGATCTGCTGGTACATGTCGAAGAGGTTGCCGTACTTGGCCTCGACCGCCTTGCGGCCCAGTCGGGCGATCGCGTCGGCGAAGTCGAGGTAGACCCCGCGCCGGCCCTGCCCGGCGAGCTCCGGGCCGACACCGCGACCCTCGTCGCAGACGTTCTTGGCCTGCCGGGAGGCGATGTCGCGGGGCACCAGGTTGCCGAAGGAGGGGTAGATCCGCTCCAGGTAGTAGTCGCGGTCGGACTCGGGGATCTCCCGCGGATCCTTGTCGGCGTCCTCGCCGCTCTTCGGCACCCAGATCCGGCCGTCGTTGCGCAGCGACTCCGACATCAGCGTCAGCTTGGACTGGGTGTCGCCGGACTGCGGGATGCAGGTCGGGTGGATCTGGGTGTAGCACGGGTTCGCGAAGTACGCGCCCTTGCGGTGCGCCCGCCAGGTGGCGGTCACATTGCAGCCCATCGCGTTGGTGGACAGGAAGAACACGTTGCCGTAGCCGCCGGTGGCCAGCACCACGGCGTCGGCGGTGTGCGCCTCGATCCGGCCGGTGACCATGTCGCGGGTCACGATGCCGCGGGCCACGCCGTCGATGACGATCAGCTCGAGCATCTCGTGGCGGGTGTACATGGTGACGGTCTTGGCGTTGATCTGCCGCTCCAGGGCCTGGTACGCACCCAGCAGCAGCTGCTGGCCGGTCTGGCCGCGGGCATAGAAGGTGCGCGAGACCTGGACACCGCCGAAGGAGCGGTTGTCCAGCAGGCCGCCGTATTCGCGGGCGAACGGTACGCCCTGGGCGACGCACTGGTCGATGATGTTCGCGGACACCTCGGCCAGCCGGTAGACGTTGGTCTCCCGGGAGCGGTAGTCGCCGCCCTTGACGGTGTCGTAGAACAACCGGTGCACCGAGTCGCCGTCGTTGCGGTAGTTCTTGGCCGCGTTGATGCCGCCCTGGGCGGCGATCGAGTGGGCGCGGCGCGGGCTGTCCTGGTAGCAGAACGACTTGACCTGGTAACCGGCCTCGCCGAGGGTGGCGCCCGCCGCGGCACCGGCCAGGCCGGTGCCGACGATGATCACCGAGATCTTGCGTCGGTTGGCGGGGTTGACCAGTTTGGCCTCGAACTTGCGCTGCTCCCACATCTGGGAGATGGGCACGTCGAGCGGGGCGCGGGTGTCGGCGATGTCGACACCCTGCCGGAACAGGTCGTCACCGTCGAGGCTGGCACCCGGGCCGGCCGGCACGCTGCGCGAGGAGTCGTCGGCGGCGTCGTTCATCAGCTCCGAGGTGGCCTCGACCTGCGTCTGCTCGCTGGTCTCGGGCTCGTCGATCACGTTCTCATCTGTCACAGCTTGATCCAATCGAGGGCGATGGCAACGGGGCCGGAGAGGAATCCGACCACAAGAATCAGGGCGAGCAGCACCGCGACGGTGTTCCAGAAGGCGCGCGTCTTCGGGCTGGTGTTCGCACCCAGGGTGGCGAAGGCGCTCCAGAAACCGTGCCGCACGTGCAGCCCGACCGCGATCATCGCGACGGCGTAGCTGATCAGCACGGCCGGGTTCTGGAAGCTGTTGTAGACCCGCACGAACGGCGAGGTGGCGCCCGGCGCGGTGTCGATCACCACGACGGTGAAGTTCAGGATGTGGTAGATCACGAAGAGCAGGATCAGCACCCCGCCCCAGCGCATCGTGTAGGAGGCGTACGAGCGCTGGATGGCGCGCTGGTTGGCGTACCGCTTGGCGCCACCGGTGGCCTTGCGGTCCCGGGCCCAGAGCGTGAACGCCGCCCACATGTGAACCAGGATCGCTGCCAGCAGCACGATCCGCACGACCCAGAGCAGGCCCGCGTACGGGAGCATCGGCTCGCCGATCGTGCGCAGGTGTTCGGCGTACTCGTCGAACGCGTAGACGTCGGTGCCGGTCACCTTGCCGGCGAACATCTTGAGGTTGCCGTACATGTGCAGGACCAGGTAACCGATCATCACCAGGCCACTGGCCGCCATCCAGTATTTACGAATCACCGTGGAGCGGGCGGCCCGCTGTTTCACGGTCAGAGTCGGAGTCGTCGTTGTCGCCACAACAGCACCATATTCCTGTTGACAGAGGCTCGTCCAAGCGCACGCGCCCACCGAGACAGACGTCACGTCCCGGGCGTGTCGCTCACTTGCAACCCGAGGTGGGCTGACCGGTCTGCGGGACGTAGCAGTATGCCTGACCGGCCTCGAATCCGGCGGTGTTCAGCGCCAGCTCACCGACGGTCACCAGCGTCACCCCGCGGGCCCGCAGCTGCTCGATGATCTGCGCGGTGGCCGCGGCGGTGCTCGGGTGGATGTCGTGCATCAGCACGATCGAACCGGCCTCGTCGGCGCCCTTGACCGCCTCGGCGACGGTCTTCGCGGTGTCGCGGGTCTGCCAGTCCCGGGTGTCGATGTTCCACAGCACCAGCGACTGCCCCGCCGCCCCGATCACCTTGTCGGTGGCCTTGGTGTGCACCCCGCTCGGCGGGCGCATCAGCAGCGGCCGGCGCCCGTAGACCCGGGCCATCTCGTCGGCGGTCCGCCCGATCTCCTGCTGCCCCAGCTTGCTGGTGGACATCGAGGTCATCGTCTGGTGCGACCAGGTGTGCGAGCCGATCTCGTTGCCGGCCGCGGCGACCCGCAGGCCGAGCTCGGGAGAGGCCTGCAGCATGCCGCCGAGCTGGAAGAAGGTGGCCGGGGCACGGGCGGCGGCCAGGTCGTCGAGGATCTTCTGGGTGCCGGCGCCGGGGCCGTCGTCGAAGGTCAGCGCGACACAGGTCGCCCGGCTGCAGTCCACCCCGACCGTGGTGGTGGGGCGGGGCACCTGGTTGCCGGCGGGCTGTTGCTGGTCGCCGCCGGCGGCCGCTGCGGCCCCGGGCGCGGACTGGGCGTCGGGGCGGGCGGTGCCGTCGAAGGCGCCGGGGTTGGTGGAGGCGGCCAGCGCCCGCTGCCCGACCTCGGAGAGCAGCGGCTGCACGGCCCGGCCCGGTACCTGCAGCACCAGCTGGCCATCGGCGGCGCCGCCGGGCGGGAAGGTGGCGACCAGGTCACCGTTGGCCGCGAAGCCGAGCGCCGGCCCGGCGCCCTGTGGGGCGGGGGCGTCGTCCAGGGCGCGGGAGAGCCGAATCGGGTCCACCGCGCCGGCGACCTGGGCGACCTGGTTCTTGAACGCGCCCCACTGGTTGGCCTCGATCAGCACCGGGGAGGACGCCACCCGGCCGCTGCGGGCGTCGTACCAGATCGCCGAGGATACCCCGGCGGGTCCGTCGGCGGCGGTGTGCTGGGCGGTGACGAGTACGCCGAGGATGCCCTGTCCGGCGGCGAGCAGCTGCCAGTTGACCCTGGTGTCGGTGGATCCGGCCCAGGCCGCCTCCCGCAGCGCCCGGTCGCGGAGCACGCCGGCGGCGAGCGTCAGTTGCCGCGCGGTGCCGAAGGTGGGCACCTCGGCGCGGATGCCGCGGGCGGGATCGCTGAAGGTGTCGGTGGACATCTGGACGACCAGGGCCCCGTCGGCCTTGCTGTAACGCCCGGGCAGGTCGCTGGTGGCCACGCTGGGCGGCTGCGCACCGGAACCGCGGGGGCGTACCCCGTCTCCGCCGATGCAGCCGGCGGTGACCAGGGTCAGCACGATCAGGATCGGAACGAGTGCTCCGATCAACCAGTGGCGCCGCCTCCGCACGATCCGCAATCCCCCGACTCCTGGCCCAACCGCGTGGAACCAACTCCCCACGCTGCCGTCATGCTAGGTGCGCCGGGCGCCCGGATTCGGCCGACACGCGGAGGCGCCCGGTGACGACCCGGAAACCGCTCCGCGCCCGGTCGGTTCGGCTCAGCCGACTCCCCAGAAGTCGATCATCGAGGTGGCCGGCATCAGCAGCGGATTGACCCCCGAGTACTGGGTGCTGACCAGCAGCCCGGCGTCGGGAACCCACAGCGGCAGGGCCGGTACCTCCTCGGTCAGCAACCGAGCCACCTGGTGGTAGTTCTCGGCGCGGGCGACCGGGTCGATCTCGGCGGCCCCCTTGGTCAGCAGCTGGTCGACCTTCGGGTTGCAGTATCCGCCCGGGTTGGGGCCGAGCGGGTCGCCGGCGGTGGCGCAGGAGACCCAGGGCGTGATCATCGACGGGTCGGGGACCGGCATCGGGTACGCCTGCACGACCGCGTCCACATTGGGATCGGCGAGCACCGCCGCGCGCCGGCTCGGCGAGCGCACCTCGACGCTGGCGCGCACCCCGACGGCGCTGAGCTGGTCGGCCATCGCCTCCCAGATCGCCGGATCGGGGTCGGCGGAGAGCACCATGATCCGCAAGGGCGCGTCGGTCTTCCAGCCGCCGGCGCGGAGCAGGTCGCGGGCCCGGTTCTGGTCGGGCCGGTACCGGTCGCCGCCGGTGGTCGCCCAGTCGGGGGCGAACATCAGCGAGTCGACCACCCGGGCGTTCCCGCCGGCGTAGCGCTCGATCAGCTGGGCGCGGTCCAGGGCGTACATCATGCCCTGCCGGACCCGCGGGTCGGCGAGCCGGCCGTGCAGGCCGGTGAGCGCCAGCACCCGGTTGCCGGGCGCCTGCTGGTTGCGGAATCCCTCGACCGGCCGGCCCACCTCGGGGGCGGGCAGCGCGGTGGCGAGCTGCAGGGTGCCGTCGCGCAGCTTCTCGGTGGCCTTGTCGGGGGTGACCGGGACGCCGATCACCTGGTTCATCCGGGTGTAGGGCTGGACCCGCGGGTTGGGCAGCAGCACCACCCGGCCGTCACTCTCCCAGCGGTCGAACAGGTACGCCCCCGAACCCACCTTCGGTTCGGCGAAGGTCGCCGGGTCGCTCACATCCTTGCCGCGGTAGACGTGCTCGGGCAGCACCACCAGCTGGGTGAGGTTGTCGATGAACTGCGGGTTCGGCGCCGTCAGCGTGAAGACCACGTCCCGGTTGGTCTGGGCGACCAGGCCGGAGATCCGCTCGCTGCGCCCGGCGGCGAAATCGGCGGCGCCGGCCAGCTGCATCAGGGCCGGGGCCAGCGGCGACCGGTTCTCCGGTTTCAGGTGCTGCTCGATGGTCCAGATCAGGTCATTGGCCGACATCCGGATCTCATCGCTCCACCAGTCCCGGCGCAGCGTCACCACCAGTCCGGAGCCGTCGTCGGTGACCTGCCAGCGGTCGGCCATCCGCGGCATCATCTTGCCGTCGATGTTGCTCAGCAGCGGCTGGAACTGGGCCGCGGCGAGCATTCCCTCGGCGGTGTCGGCACCGGCGAAGGGGTTGAACGAGGTGGCCCGCTCCGGCAACTGGAAGGCCATCTGCCCGACCGGTCCCTGCTTGGGGGCGCGGGCCCGGGCCGCCACCTCCGGAGAGACCGGGGCGCAGCCGACCACGGTCAGCAGGAGCGCGACGACCGCCGCGAGCATCAACCGGCCGCGCATGGGTTCCCGCATCGGTTCTGGGCTTCCTTCCCTGTGTCTGCCCGGGTTCGGTCTCCCCGGTGCTGGCCGGTGTCCCCGATCCGGGCCGCTGCCATCCTAGGGGCCATCGGCCAGCAGATCCGGTCGGCGGCGCCGGGTGAGTTCAACCGCCTGCTGGCGGCGCCAGTCCGCGATCTGCGCGTGGTGGCCGGAGAACAGCACCTCGGGCACCGCGAGACCGCGCCAGCTCGGCGGCTTGGTGTAGACGGGGTATTCGAGCAGCCGGTCGTGGCCGGCGCTGTGCGATTCCTCGGTCAGCGACTCGGGGTTGCCGATCACCCCGGGCAGCAGCCGGACGATGGCCTCGATCATCACCAGGCTGGCGACCTCGCCGCCGTTCAGCACGTAGTCGCCCAGGCTCAGCTCCCGCACCGGCATCCGTTCCCGGGCGTACGCCATCACCCGGGCGTCGATGCCCTCGTAGCGTCCGCAGGCGAAGATCAGGTGGCCGGCGTCGGCGAGCTCGTACGCCGCCGGCTGGCTGAACCGCTCCCCCGACGGGCTGGGCACGACCAGGGTGCTGCCCGCGGTCGCCAGCGCGTCCAGGGCCGCACCCCAGGGCTCGGGTTTCATCACCATCCCGGCGCCACCGCCGTAGGGGGTGTCGTCGACGGTGCGGTGCCGGTCGGTGGTCCACTGCCGCAGATCGTGTACGCCGACCGAGACGATGCCGGCCTGGATCGCCTTCCCCACCAGGGAGAGCTGCAGCGGCGCGAAATAGTCGGGAAAGATCGAGACCAGATCGAGGCGGAGCCCGGGGTCCGCGCTCGGCTCACTCATCGAGGTCCTCCAGCAGGCCGTCGACATCGGCCAGCCGGCAGAACCCGGCGGCCGGGTCGATCTCGACGACGAGTGGTTCGACGAAGGGCACCAGCCGGGTCGCGCCGGTGTCGGTGCGGATCTCCAGCAGGTCCTGCGGGCCGTGCTGGACCCGGGTGATCCGGCCGGCGGGGGTGCCGTCGTGGCGGCGTACCTGCAGGCCGACCAGGTCGCGGTCCCAGAACTCGTCGTCGGCGGCCGGCGGTTGATCGGTCGGCACGTCGGCGACCAGCAGCACCCCACGCAGTGCCTCGGCGGCGTTGCGGTCGGCGGCCTCGGCGAGCCGGATCAGCAGCCGGCCGGAGTGCCAGCGCGAGCCGGTCACGGTGAACTCGCGCCGGGCGCCCTCCTCCCGCAACCGGGTGTCGGTGGCGAAGCGGCGGTCGGGTTCGTCGGTGAGCGGTTCCACGGTCAGTTCGCCGCGGATCCCGTGGGCGCGGCCGATCCGGCCGACGCGTACCTCGACGGTCGGTTCCTCGCTGGGTGGGTTGGTCGATGCCTGCGGCATGGGGGTCATCCTCCCACCCCCTGCTGCGATCCATCGAATCCTGCGTACACCCCGCGCATCCTGCAGGGTGAGGGGGATGCACCCTGGATTCGATGGATCGCGGGTCGGGGGGTACGCCCGAGGGCCACGCCTCAGGCGGCGGGCCGCTCCGGCCCCGGGAAGTGGCAGGCGACCTCGGCACCGGATTCCGAGAGTTCCAGCGGCGGCTTGTCGGTGGCGCAGATGTCCTGGGCGCGCCAGCAGCGTCCCCGGAACGGGCAGCCGGCGGGCTCGGTGGTCGGCGAGGGCAGGTCGCCGACCAGCAGCCGGCGGCGCGCCATCCCCTTGCGGCGGGGGTCGGGGATCGGGACCGCCGAGAGCAGCGCCTGGGTGTAGGGGTGCTGCGGGTCGGTGAAGATGTCGCCCGCCGCGCCGTATTCGACGATCGAGCCGAGATACATCACCGCGATCCGGTCGGAGATGTGACGGACCACGCCGAGGTCATGGGCGATGAAGACATACCCCAGGTCCAGCTCCTGCTGCAGCCGCTCCAGCAGGTTCACCACCTGCGCCTGCACCGACACGTCGAGCGCGGAGACCGGTTCGTCGAGCACCAGCATCTTCGGTTCCAGGGCGAGCGCGCGGGCGATCCCGATCCGCTGCCGCTGACCGCCGGAGAACTCGTGCGGATAGCGCGATGCCAGTGCCGAACGCAGCCCGACCAGCTCCAGGAGTTCCCGGGCCCGGCGGATCCGCGCGGAACGGTCGCCGATGCCGTGGATCTCCAGCGGTTCGGTGAGGATGTCCTGCACCGTGGAGCGGGCCGGCAGCGAGGCGTACGGGTCCTGGAAGACGAACTGCATGTCCCGGCGTACGCTGCGCAGCTCGCGCCGCGACAGGCCGCCGATCTCGCGGCCGTCGAAGCGGACCGAGCCGGAGGTGGGCTGATAGAAGCCCATCAGCGTCTTGCCGACGGTGGTCTTGCCGCAGCCGGACTCCCCCACCAGCGCCAGGGTCTCGCCGCGGCGCAGGTCGAAGGAGATGTCGTTGACCGCGTACACCGTTGTCGGCTTCTTCATGAATCCGCCGCCGACCTGGAAATGCTTGACCAGATGATCGACCCTGAGCAGCAGGTCGTCGGTACGCCCGCCCGCGCCCTCGGTGGGGGTCTGTTCGGCCACACTGGTGCTCACGACGCGTCCTCCCGTGCTGTCCCGGTCGGGGTGATCAGGCTGGGGTCCAATCCGTCCAGCTCGGCGTGGAAGTGGCAGGCCGAGCGGTGGGCCGGCCCGACCTCGGCCAGCGGCGGCTGGGTCTGGCATTCGGTGCGCCCGTTGCTCAGTCGGCAGCGCAGCTGGAACGCGCACCCCTCGGGCAGGAACCGCGGGTCCGGCGGCTGGCCGGCGATCGCGTGCAGCTGCTCGCGGCGGTCGTCGACCCGCGGCAGGGATTCCAGCAGCCCGACGGTGTAGGGGTGGCGGGGGGCGTGGAAGATGTCGTCGACCGGTGCCTCCTCGACGACCCGGCCGGCGTACATCACCACCACATATCTGGCGACCTCGGCGATCACCCCGAGGTCGTGGGTGATCATCACCAGCGCCGCACCGTAGTCGTCCTGCAGCTTCTGCAGCAGTTCCAGGATCTGCGCCTGCACGGTGACGTCGAGCGCGGTGGTCGGTTCGTCGGCGATCACCAGCTTAGGCCGGTTGGCGATCGCGATCGCGATCATCGCGCGCTGCCGCATGCCGCCGGAGAACTGGTGCGGGTACTGGTCGATGCGCTGTCTGGGGGCGGGGATGCCGACCTCGGTGAGCAGCTCGATGATCCGGTCCCGACGCTGGGCCTTCGTCCGCAGATCCGGTGAGTGCCGGCGCAGCGTCTCATCGATCTGGGCGCCGATCGTCATCACCGGGTTGAGGGCGGTCATCGGGTCCTGGAAGATCATCCCGATCTCCCCGCCGCGCACCTCGGCCCGCCGGCGCTGCGACATCGTCAGCAGGTCGGCACCGTCGAACCAGGCGTGCCCGGCGACGACCTTCGCCGATTCCGGCAGCAACCCGAGCGCCGACATGACGGTGACCGATTTGCCGGAGCCGGATTCGCCGACCACGCCGAGGGTCTCCCCCGGGCGTACCTGATAGCTGGCGCCGTTGACGCCGCGGACCAGGCCGTTGAGGGTGCTGAACTCGGTGGTGATGTTCTCCAGCCGCAGCAGGGCGTCGGAGTTGGCTGCCGCGCTCATCAGCGCACCTGCTTCGGGTCGAAGGCGTCCCGCAGGCCGTCGCCGACGAAGTTCACCGCGAGCACGGTCAGCGCGATCGCCAACCCCGGCGGCAGCCACATCCACGGCATCGACTGCAGGATCCGCAGGCTCTGCGCCTCGGAGATCATCGAACCCCAGCTCGGGGTGGGTGGTGGTACGCCGAGGCCGAGGAAGGACAGCGCGGCCTCGGTGCCGATCACCTGGGCGGTGAGCAGGGTGAAGGTGACCGAGGCGTGCGGCAGCACCGCCGGCACCATGTGTTTGAGCAATATGTGGAAGGGAGTGCCGCCGAGCCCCTCGACGGCCTGCACCGAGTCCTGTTCCCGCAGCTGCAGGGTGACGCTGCGGGTGACCCGGAAGGACTGGGTCCACAGCAGCAGGCCGAGCATCAGGATCATCCGCAGCACCCCGGAGCCGAAGAAGGCCACGATGACGATGATCACGATCATCAGCGGGAAGCTCTGGAAGACCTCGGCGATCCGGCTCAGCAGCGCATCGATCCAGCCGCGGAAGTAGCCGCCGACGATGCCCAGGATGATGCCGAGCACGGTCGCGATGAAGGAGGCGGCCAACCCGATGGTCAGCGAGATCCGGCCGCCGGAGAGCAGCCGGGCGAGCACATCGCGGCCCGCCGAGTCGGTGCCCAGCGGGTGCCCGGGGGCCGGCGGCAACCGATAGGAGGCGGTGTCCACGGCGTACGGGTCGACGCGATAGAGCAGCGGGCCGAGGAAGGCGGCCAGCAGGAACAGGATCAGCACGACCGCGCCGACCATCGCCATCTTGTGGCTGCGGAAGCGGCGCCAGGCGAGCTGGCGCGGGGTGAGTTCGCTGCCGTCGGCATCGCCACTCGCGCCGGCGACCGCGGGTGTCGGGTCGTTGATGCCGGACGCACCGGTGATCGGTTCACTCATCGGTTCGGCCTCCTAGACCCGGATCCGGGGATCGATGACGGCATAGAGCAGGTCGGCGACCAGGTTCGCGATCACGACCAGGATCGCGATGAACATCACGAAGCCCATCAGCATCGGATAGTCGCGGCCGGTGATGGAGTCCACCGCGAGTCGCCCGAGGCCCGGCCAGGCGAAGATCTGCTCGATGATCACCGCGCCGCCGAACATCGTCGGGACGTTCACCGCGATCACCGCGATGATCGGGATGAGCGCGTTGTGCACCGCGTGCCGCCAGGTGATCCGCAGGTTGCTGAGGCCCTTGGAGCGGGCGGTGGTGATGAAGTCCTGGCCGAGCACGTCCAGCATCGAGGAGCGGGTGTAGCGCTGATAGACCGCCGCGCCCTGCATGCCGAGCAGCAGCGCCGGCAGGATCAGGTGCCGCAGGCCCTCGAAGACCGTCGGATCGGGGGCGTTCATCCCCGAGGTGGGCAGCCAGCGCAGCTTGAGGCCGAAGACGTAGATCGCGATCAGGCCGGCGAAGAAGGGCGGGACGCAGAGCCAGAGCAGGGAGGCGAAGGAGATCACGTAGTCGACCGGCTTGTTGCGGCGCAGCGCCGACCAGACACCGCTGAGCAGGCCGATCACCACCTGCAGGAGCAGTGCCGGGATGATCAGTGCCAGTGAGTTCTGCAGCCGCTCCCCGAGCACCGTGGCCACGGCCCGGCCGTCGGCCAACGAGCGGCCGAGGTTGCCGGTGAGCGCGTCACCGAGCCAGACGAAATACTGCACCACCAGCGGCTGGTCCAGGCCGAGCCGGGCCCGGGCCATCGCGATCATCTCCTCCCGGTCGGGGCCGGTGAAGGTGATCGGGTCGTAGTACATCTCGATCGGGTCGCCGGGGGCGTTCCGGATCAGCAGGAACAGCAGGATGCTGATCAGGAACAGCGTCACCACACTGACGGCGAGGCGCTTCAGGACGAACCGGAGCATCCGTCTCCTTCTCCGCGGTCGGTTTCGGCCGTGATCGGCCGGCCCCGTTCAGAGCCGGCCGATCATGGTTATCGGGTCAGGCGGTCACTTGCCCCACTGTGCGGCGGTGGCGGTGATCGGGTTCGCCGATGGGTCGAAACCGTTGACCGACTTCCCGGTGCCCCAGTTCAGCGTCGGGGAATAGAGCGGGAAGTTCATCACGTCGGTGTTCAGGATCATGTACGCCTTCTGGTACGCCTGCTGCCGCTTGGCCTGGTCGTCGGTCGACTGCCCCTCGGCCATCAGCGCGTCCAGCTCCGGGTTGCAGTAGCGGGCGATGTTGGCCCCGTTCGGGGACCGCTGTGCGCAGGTGACGCGGGTGGCCAGCAGGGACGGTTCGGGGACGGCCATGGTCAGCGGGCTGATCAGGACATCGAAGGTGCCGTCGGTGACGAGCTTGCCGCTGTCGGCCGCCGTCACCGGGGTGATCTTGGCCTTGATACCGGCCTCGGTCAGATTGCCGACCACGATCCGCATCACCGCGTCGCGGTCCGCCTGCCCGGGCACGATCTGCAGGTTCACCTCGGTGTTCGGATCCCAGTTGGCCTCCTGGAGCAGCTGCTTGGCCTTGTTCACGTCCCGGTTGTAGGGATTCTTGTTCGGCGGGACCACCCAGTCGGGGGCGAACAGGTAGGCATCGAGGGCCTTGCCCTCGCCACCGATCACCGAGTCGACGATGCCCTGCCGGTCGATGGCGTACATGATCGCCTGCCGGACCTTCTGATCCTTCAGCTTGCTGGTCGGGGTGACCACGGTGTGCAGGGTCATCGCCCGGTTGCCCGGCTTCTGCACCACGGTGATGTTCGGGTCGGACTTCATCGACTTCACATCGGCGGCCGGGATCTCGGCGGCGTCGATCTCACCGGTGCCGAGCTGCGCGGCCGCCACGTCCCCGGTCAGGTACTTGGCGTAGACCTTGTCCATCTTCGGCTTGGGGACGTAACCCGGGTTGGCGGTGAACTCGGTCTGATCGTCGGAGATCCACCGGCTGAACAGGAACGGGCCGCTGCCGACCTTGGGCTCGCGGAAGGCCTGGTTGCCCTTCCACTGGTCCCGCGGGATCGACTCGTAGACGTGCTTGGGCGCGAGCGCCGCCTCGGTGAGCAGCGCCGGGAAGCCGACGTTCGGGGTGTTCAGCTCGATCTTCAGCGTGGTGTCATCGGGCGCGGTGATGCCGGTGACCTCCTGCGCCTGACCGTTGCGGAACTCCTGGGCGCCCTTGACCGAGCCGAGGTAGCCGTTGATGTAGGAACCGGTCTTCTTGTCCAGGTGGCTCTCCAGCGCCCACTTCAGGTCGGGTGCGGTGATCGGCTTGCCGTCACTCCACTTGCCGTCCTTCTTCAGGTTGAAGGTGAACGTCTTGCCGTCCTGGGCGAAGTCCCAGGACTCGGCGAGCCGGCCCTCGTACTTGCCGTTGGCCCAGGTGAGCAGCGGCTGGAAGACCAGGTGCACCAGGGTCTGGTCGGCACCGCCACCGGCGTCGTAGGGGTTGATCCCGGTGGCCTTCTGGTAGAGGTAGAAGCTGAAGTTCTTGTTCGCCTCGCCGCCCTGGCCGCCCTGGCCACCGGCGCCCCCCGACTGGCCGGCCGGCGCGCAGCCCGGCAGGGCCAGCAGCGCAGCGGTCAGCGCTGCTGCGACTGCCACTTTCCTCGAAACGCCCACGAGATCCTCCTTGTTCTGGCAGAACGCCGTTTCACTTCCCCGGACGCGAGGTCCAAGAACTGCAATCACTCTGGGTCAGCCCCCAGGGCCTGTCAACCTTTCCCGCCGACCTGTAATGCGCCTGAGACCGTTGCCGTGCCCGCACCACCCCGGCCCACCCACCGCCGTCCCCAGCAGTTGTGAAACCCTATTCCATGTTGGTGTCCGATGTCACCCGTCACACGCCCGCACCGTTCATCGAGTAGCGCCCCCGGCGCAGCGAAGCGGAGCCGGGGGCGCGTGTCGAGATGAACCCCCACCCCACAGACAGAAAACCGCCCCACTGCCGAAGCAGCGGGGCGGTTCTGGGTGCAGTGGGTGCGGTACCGCGTCAGCGGCGGCCGCCACGGCCGCGCCGGTCGACGTCGACGAAGTCGACCCGGACCTGTTCGCGGCCGGCCAGCGCGGCGACGACGGTACGCAGGGCACCGGCGGTCCGGCCCTGCCGGCCGATCACCTTGCCGATGTCGCTGGGGTGCACCCGCACCTCGAGCATCCGCCCGCGGCGCAGGTCCTTGTCGCTGACCCGGACGTCGTCGGGGTTGCCGACGATGCCGCGGACCAGGTGCTCCAGTGCGTCGGCCAGCATCTCAGGCCTCGGTGGACTCGTCGGCGGTGTCGGTGGACTCCGCCTCGCCATCGTCGGACTTGGCCTCCGCCTTGGCCTCGGCCTGCTGCTTGCTGCTGAACGCCGACACCTTGGCGGAGTCGTCGTTGTCGGCCAGCGCGGCGTTGAACAGCTCGGTCTTGTCGGCCTTCTCCTTCTGCGGGTCGACGCCCGAGGGGCTCTTGTCGCCGCTGAACTTCTGCCAGTCACCGGTGCGCTTGAACAGCGCGACGACGGCCTCGGTCGGCTGGGCGCCGACGCCGAGCCAGTACTGGGCGCGCTCGGAATCGACCTCGATCACCGAGGGGTCGTTCTTGGGGTGGTACTTCCCGATCTCCTCGATCGCCCGGCCGTCGCGCTTGGCGCGCGAGTCCATGACGACGATGCGGTAGTGCGGGGAGCGGATCGCGCCGAGGCGCTTCAGACGAATCTTGACAGCCACGTTGGGTGGTTCTCCTAGTTGACTGCCCCGGTCCTGGATTCTCAGGTCGTTCCGGGGCGGGCGGGTGAGCACGGGCGGACCTGTGGGGCAGGCGTACCCGGGCTCGGGTTCGGATCCACACCCGGCGCGATGAGAGGGCGCGACCGGGCACAGAAGCGGACTCATTCTGCCACAGGGGCCCGGTACCGGCGAAATCTGCGCCAGGCTCAGTCAGCCGCGGTGAAGATCCGGTCCAGCTGGTAGTCCGCCAGCGCGACGGCCTCCTCGGCATCCCAGTAGCCACCCATCACCGGCGCCGGTTCGAGCAGGGCCCAGATGAACCGGGCCTCCTGCGCCGGGTCGACCCCGGCGGCCAACCGGCCGCGGGCGGCGGCACCGGTCAGCAGGCCCCGCAGCAGGTCGATCACCTGGCGTGGGCCGGCGGAGAGCAGGGCCCGGGTCTCGGGGTCGCCGAGGGCGCGGATGTAGTACGCCGCCCCGACGGCCGCCTCGAATCGGGATTCCTCGGTGAGCGGCAGCACCTCGGTGATGATCGTGCGCAGCAGTCGGCGTTCATCGGGACGCTCCCCCAGCGCAGCAACGGCTGCCTGCACCCGGGCGCTGCGGCGCTCGTTCATCGTCGCCAGGGCGAAGGTCAGCATCTCCTCGCGGTCGGTGAAGTAGTGCTGGGTGGTGCCCATCGCCATCCCGGACGCGGCGGCGACCTTGCGCAGACTGACGGCCTCGACGCCCTCGCGCACCACCAGCCGCAGCACCGCGTCGGCGATCTCCCGCCGACGCGCGTCGTGATCCACCACCTTGGGCACCCCGCCCCCTTTCTCATGCGATCGCACGAAATAGTGCTACCGTGTTGTCATGCACTCGCACGATAACCCACCCCACCGGTTCCGGCGGCGGATGGCCGCGGTCCGGGCGGCCGGGTACGCCGAACACGACGTGGCGATCGACGGTGCGTCGATCCACTATGCCGCGGGCCCGGCCAATGGGCGGCCACCGCTGCTGCTGATCCACGGCCAGTCCACCGACTGGCGGTCCTATGCCGCGGTGCTGCCCGAGCTGGCGCGGGACTTCCAGGTGTTCGCGGTGGACTGTCTCGGGCACGGCCGGTCCGCCCGTGATCCCGGGCGCTATTCGGCGCACGCGCACGGGCAGCTGCTGGCGCAGTTCATCGAGACGGTGATCGGCCGGCCGGCCGTGGCCAGCGGTCACTCCTCCGGCGGCCTGCTGGCGGCCTGGTTGGCCGGCAACGCACCGGGTTGGGTGGATGCGGTCCTGCTGGAGGATCCGCCACTGTTCACCACCACGCTGCCGCGGGCGGCGACCACCTGGAACTTCGTCGACCTGGCGACCACCTGCCACGGCTTCCTGACCAGCGCGGAGCAGGACTGGGTGGCGTACCACTGGCGCCATCAGCGGATGTGGCACTTCTTCGGGAAGGCCGCCCCGCGGCTGATCAGGGCCGGCCTTTCCTATCACCGTAGGAATCCCGACCGCCCGATCCGGCTCTGGTTCCTCCCCCAGCTCGACGAGGTCACCCGGGCGATCCCCGCCTACGACCCGCGCTTCGGCGAGGCCTTCTTCACCACGAGTTGGGATTCCGGGTTCGACCTCGAGGCCAGCCTGCGTGCGATCGGCGTACCGGCCACGCTGGTGCACACCAGAGTCCGCCACGACGCCGACGGCATCCTGATGGCCGCGATGGGTGATGCGGAAGCCGCGCGGGCCCGTTCGTCGATCGACCGCGTGGAATTCGTGAAGGCCGACACCGGACACGACTTCCACGGCGCGGATCCGAAACGGTTCGTGGACCTGCTCCGCGAGCTCGCCCGGCGCGCCGAGATGGAGCGACCATGGCAGCAGTCCTGAGTGTCCGCGGGCTGAGCAAGGCCTATCCCTCCTTCGCACTGCGCGAGGTCTCCTTCGAGATGGCCCCCGGCACGATCATGGGTTTCGTCGGGCGGAACGGGGCCGGCAAGACGACCACGCTGAAGTCGATGCTCGGCTTCGTGCATCCCGATGCGGGTGAGGTGGAGTTCTTCGAGATGAGGATGCGGGAACACGAGTTCGAGATCAAGGAGCGGATCTCGTTCACCTTCGGTGAGGTGAATTTCTATCTGAAGAAGACCATCCGCCAGGTCACCGACGCATACCGACCGTTCTTCGCCGGCTGGGACGAGCATGCCTACCGTGCCCATCTGGAGCGCTTCCAACTCGTCGCGACCAAACAGCTCGGCCAACTGTCCCAGGGAATGCGGGTGAAGTACGCCCTGACGCTCGCCCTCTCCCACGGCGCCGAGCTGCTGGTGCTCGATGAACCGACCTCGGGGCTGGACCCGGTGTCCCGGGACGAGCTGCTACGGCTGTTCCGCGGGTTGGTCGCCGATGGGCGGACCAGCATCCTGTTCTCCACCCAGATCCTGTCGGATCTGCAGCGGTCGGCCGACACGATCACCTACATCAAGCAGGGCCGGGTGCTGGCCAGCACCCGGCCTGGCCGACTTCCTGGCCGACCATCGCCCAGCCGGTGGCGGGGCCGCTGACCTCGAATCGATCATGATCAATCTGGAGCGGGAATGAGAGAGATGTCGGTCCTGGTCGGCAAGGACCTGCGGTTGGCGAACCGGCCGCTGTTCGCGATCTTCCTGGCGATGGATGCCCTGCTGCTGGTCCCCACCTATCCCCTGCACGTGGCGCTGATGTGGGTCTGTCTGGCGATTTTCCAGACCCAGTTGCATTTCCGGGAGTCCAACGATGTCTCCTTCTCGATGCTGCTGCCGATTTGCAAGCGCGACCTGGTGCGCGGTCGGGTGCTGTTCTGCTGCCTGGTGGAAGTGCTGCAACTGCTGGTGGCGGTACCGTTCGCGATGCTGCGCCGCTGGCTCGACCCCGGGGCACCGGTGGGTTTCGAGGCCAACCCGGCGCTCTTCGGATCGGCGCTGATCATGTACACCCTGTTCAACGCGATCTTCTTCACCATGCACTTCCGCACCGGGTACGCCCTGGGCCTGCCCTTCCTCTGCGCGGGATTGGCGACCATGGTCTACCTCGGTGTTGCCGAAGCCGCCGCCAACCTGCCCTCGCTGGCACCCGTGCTCGCCGCCACCGATCGGGCGGCCCTTCCCCCGCAGCTCGGAGTCCTGCTGCTCGGCGTACTCGTCTTCACCCTCGGCAACTGGCTCACCTACCGGATCGCCGCCACCCGCTTCGAGCGGGTCGATCTCTGACCGTCCGATTCACCGGCTGTCCACACCGCGCGATTCGCGACCGCCGGGGCCATCGATGAGTGCGGCGAGGCCGTCGAGGGTACGCGCGAGCCCGAATGCCCAGGCGGCCTCGGGATCCCACGCACTGCCCTGCGCCGCGCCGGCCACGGCACCGATGCGTACCGCGCGGGGATAGGTGGCGGGGTCGAAGGCGCGCGCCAGCACCGGCTCGTTCGCGGCCCACCAGTCGGCATCGCTGACCGCGCCATCGGTGGCGGCCCGCACGGCGTCGTGGGTCGATCGCACCAGCGACTGCACGAAGCCGAGCACGAACGTCAGCGCCGCGTCGACGGTGACGTCATCGAGCCCGGTGCCGTCAAAGGCCGCGAGCTCGTGCTCATACTTCGCCAGCAGCCCCGGGCCGAGCGGCGGGCGGCTCAGCGCTGCGACTTCGGTGAGCCAGGGATGATCGGTGAGCAACGTGCGATTGGCCTCGGCAACGGCGGTGACGCGGCGGCGCCACGACCTGCTGCGCCACGGCTTGCGCGACATCTGCAGATACCGGGCGTCCACCATCAGGTCGAGCAGCTCGACCTTGCCGGGCACGTAGGTGTAGACCGACATCGTCGAGACTCCGACCCGTTCCGCGACGCTGCGCATGGTGACACCGCCGAGCCCCTCTTCATCGGCAATGGCCAGGGCGGCCTGCACGATCTGGGCCACGGTCACCGACCGGCTCGGCCCCTTGCGGCGTGGCTCGGCGGATTCCTCACCCCACAGCAGCGCCAGGGTACGGCTCGGCTCACCGACTCCGGTCCTCTCCCTGGTCACGGGAACGAGTCTGCCACGCTTCTCCATACCCCGTACACTGTACGACGTACAACGCCAGGTCACCGAAGGAGCGCCATGCAGATCACCAGCACCGCCATCTCCCTCAATGTGCCCGATGTCGAGGCATCGGCCACGTGGGCGATCGAACACCTCGGATTCACTGCGGCCATGGCCGCGGACGGGTTCACTTCGCTGGCCCACCCGGACGCGGGCATCAACCTCATCTTCCTTCGCACCGGGCTCTCGACGTTCAAGCCCGCATCGGTGGCGGGCACGGCGGACGGACTGCTGGTGGTGTTCACCGTCGATGACATCGACACCGAATACACGCGCCTGCGGGCCGAGGGCGTTGACGTGGTCACCCCCATCGAGACCGAGCCGTGGGGCGAGCGCTACTTCCAGATGGCCGATCCGAACGGCGTCATCTTCCAGCTCGTCCAATGGGTCGAGCCGACCGACCCCCGATACGCGGGTTGAGTCGGATCAGTGCCCATAGGGTCTGATCATGGGACTCTGGGATCGACTGACCGGCCGCGCGAAACACTCCACCACCGAAGAATCCAGCGAAACGCGTCGATCGGTTGCTCCAACCGAGCCTGCGGAATCCACCCGCCCGGGACCGCCGGAATCGGCGACCTCGACCGCGCCGGTGCCCCTGGCCGCTGAAGTCACCCAGTTGCTCGGCGAGCGCGCAGTGTTCCCGCTGGCGGACGTACCCGGGCTCGGCACGATCTGGGTGACCCCTGTCGCACCCGGTGAAGCAGAGGGGGTGTGGCGGCAGTTGTCCTCGCTCGACGGTATCAGTGCGGTGATCGTGGCCGACGCTGACGATCTGGCGGAGGACTACTTCGGCATCCTCACGGTCGATCGGGACCTCGTGGATCACCACGCCCGCATCGATCGGCTCGCGTCCATGGATACGGACACGGACGACATCTTCGACCGCCTGCGCGAGAAAGTCCCCGTCGCCCTGGACGTGGGCCGCCCCGGTGATCCGTTGACGCAATCGACCGAGTTGGCGCCTTCCTCCGGTTACGTGGCGATCTTCCCCGACCCCCGTCGGTGGCTCATCCCGTTGTGGATGGACTATCTCGGCCCGGTCAATCTCGGCATCGAGGCCGACGAGCTCGCGGAGGTGTTGCGAATCTGGGAGCAGCGCTGGGAGGCACGGTTGATGATCATCGGCCCGTCCGACTGGGCGCTGGAGGTCGGCACCCCTCCCAGCGACGACGCCGAGGCGCTCGCGGTGGCAGCGGAACACGGCGTATTGGCCCCGGACTCGGTCGAACCCAACGGACTGTGGGGTTGGGTACCGGTGGTGAGGTCCCACCACTGGGCCCACTGGTGGGACTGACCCCGGCTGGAATGCCGTGTGATCAGAGAATCCCGTGCCGAGCAAGAACCTCGGTGGCGCTGGCACCCGCCTCGATCTCGCTTCGCACGGTGTTCTCCGCACTGGCCTTCTGCAGGGCTCGCTCGAGCACCTCGGACTCGATCTCCTGCGGAATCACGACGACACCGTCCACATCCCCGAAGATCAGGTCACCCGGCCGCACGGCGACACCGCCCACCTCGATCGGTACCCGATAGTCGACGACGGCGGATCGTGGTCGGGAGTCGAGCGCGTACGAGCCGCGCGAGAACACCGGCCAGTTCTGCTCCAGCACCGCAGGCGTGTCCCGGTGATACCCGTCGATCACCGCACCCACGGCCCCGCGGGTCCGCGCAGCCGCCGTGAGGATCTCACCCCAGGCCGCCGCCGAGGACACCCCGGTCGCGGCCACATAGACCTCCCCCGGTTCCAGCTGGTCGAGGGCCTGGGTCAACTTGCCGAAGGGCCGGTCGTTGGCACCGAACACGTCCCCGACGATCACCGGCATCGCCCGACCGAGCAGCCGATGTTCCGCGGTCAGTCCACGAATGTCCGGGGGCAGGAACTGATGCAGGCGCCCCAGCTGATCCAGCACGTCGCCGATCACCGGGGAATAGAGGGTGCGGCGCGCTTCGGCGATCAGCTCGGGTCGGACATCGCGTGGTTCGGTCATGGCCTCACTCCTTCGGTACCTGCTCCAGGTTCTTCAGCCAGGCAGCCGGGCTGGCGTCGGAGGGCATCCGCCAGTCCCCGCGCGGGGAGAGGGCGCCGCCGGAGAGCACCTTGGGGCCGTTGGGCAGCGCGGATCGCTTGAACTGGTTGGCGAAGAAGCGTTTCCCGAAGACCTCGAGCCACCTGCGGATGGTGGCCAGGTCGTAACCGGAGCGCTCGTCGTGCTCGATGTTCGCCGGCCACTGCCCCTGCTGCGGGTCGTGCCAACCGTGCCAGGCGAGGAAGGCGATCTTGTCCGGCCGCATCCCGAAGCGCAGCACGTGGAAGAGGTTGAAGTCCTGCAGCGCGTACGGGCCGATCGTCGCCTCGGTGGCCTGCGGCTGCTCCCCTTCTCGGGTCGGTACCAGCTCGGGGGTGATCTCGGTGTCGAGGATCGAACGCAGGATCGTCGCCACCTCGTCTTCGAAGAGGCCCTCGGAGATCACCCAGCGGATCAGGTGCTGGATCAGCGTCTTCGGTACGCCGGCGTTGACCGCGTAGTGCGACATCTGGTCGCCGACGCCATAGGTGCACCAGCCCAGCGCCAGCTCCGACAGATCACCGGTGCCGAGCACGATGCCACCGCGCTGATTCGCCAACCGGAACAGATAATCGGTGCGCAGCCCGGCCTGCACGTTCTCGAAGGTGACGTCATAGACCTCCTCGCCGCGGCCGGCGGGATGCCCCATGTCGAGCAGCAGCTGCTTCGCCGCCGGGGTGATGTCGATCGTCTCGAAGCTCACCCCGAGGGCTTCGCAGAGTTTGGTGGCGTTGTTGCGGGTGTGCTCGGTGGTCGCGAATCCGGGCATCGTGAAGGCGAGGATGTCGCTGCGCGGGCGCCCCATCCGATCCATCGCGCGAGCGGCGACGATCAGCGCATGGGTGGAGTCGAGACCGCCGGACACGCCGATCACCACCTTGGGCTGACCGATCGCGCGCAGCCGCTGCTCCAGCCCCGAGACCTGGATGGCGTACGCCTCATAGCAGTCCTGGGCGAGCCGGCTGGGATCGGCGGGGACGAAGGGATAGCGGGCGATCTCGCGCCGCAGGCCGATGTCACCGCGGTCGGGGCCGAGCTCGAATTCCACGTGTCGGAAGCGATTCAGCCGATCGGCATGGGTACGCCGGTTGTCGTCGAAGGTGCCCTGCCGCATCCGCTCCTGGCGCAGCAGATCCAGATCGACATCGGCGACCGAGCGCAGCGACTCCATCCCGAAGCGGTCGGTCTCGGCGAGCAGCAGGCCGTTCTCATAGATCATCGTCTGCCCGTCCCAGGACAGATCGGTGGTGGACTCCCCCATCCCCGCCGCCGCGTACACGTAGGCCGCCAGACAACTCGCCGAGGCGGCCCGGCAGAGCAGGTGCCGGGCGTCGGCCTTGGTGACGGTGATCGGGCTGCCGGAGATGTTCACCAGGATCGAGGCACCGGCCAGCGCGGCCTCGGCGCTCGGCGACACCGGTACCCACAGGTCCTCGCAGACCTCAACGTGCACAGCGAATCCGGGCAGATCGACCGCATCGAAGATCAGGTCCGGACCGAACGGCACGCTCTGCCCACCGAGTCGGATCGACTGCCCCCACTGATCGTCACCGGGCGCGAAATGCCTGCGCTCATAGAACTCCCGGTAGTTCGGCAGGTACGCCTTGGGCACCACCCCGAGGATCCGGCCGCGGTGGATCACCACCGCGCAGTTGAACACCCGCGTCCCCCGGCGCAGCGGCGCGCCGACGACCGCCACCGGGTCGAGTTCGGCGCTCGCCGCGACCACCTCGTCGATCGCCGCCAGGGTGGCATCCAGCAACGGGTCCTGCAGCAGCAGGTCGTCGATCGCGTACCCGGTCAGCCCGAGTTCGGGGAACACCGCCAGCGACACGCTCTCCTGGTGGCACTCGCGCAGCACCTCGATGGTGGCGGTGGCGTTGGCGTGCGGATCGGCGATCTGTACGCCCAGGGTGCAGGCCGCCACGCGGGCGAAACCGTGCTCGACGGCTGACCAGAAGTTCATGGTCGCAAGATTGCCATGATGCGCGGATCAGAGCACGACGCGGCCCCGCAGCACGACGCGGATCGGCGTACGCACCAGAGACAGATCCTCGCGGGGGTCGCCGTCGATGACGACCAGGTCGGCGGGGGCGCCGTCGGCGATGCCGGCGAAACCGAGCCAGTCGCGGGCCCGCCAGCTCGCGGCGCCGAGGGCGTGCTCGGCGCTGCCGACCCGCCCCAGCAGCTCGATCTCGCGGCCGATCAGGCCGTGCGGGATCACCCCGCCGGCATCGGTACCGGCGAACACCGGCACCCCGGCGTCGATGCAGGCACCGATGGTCTCGAAGCGGCGGGCGTACAGGTCCCGCATGTGTGCCGCATAACCCGGGAACTTGCCCTCCCCGCGGGCGGCGATGTCGGGGAAGGTCTCCAGGTTGACCAGCGTCGGCACCAGGGAGACCTGGCGGGCGGCCATCATCGTGATGGTCTGGTCGGTCAGCCCGGTTCCGTGCTCGATGCCGTCGATGCCGGCGGCGATCAGCTCGGCGAGCCCCGCCTCCCCGAACTGGTGCGCGGTCACCTTGGCGCCGAGCTGATGGGCGCGGGCGATCGCGGCGGCCACCGCCTCGGCCGGCCAGAGCGGGCCGAGGTCACCGGTCTCCCGGTCGATCCAGTCGCCGACCAGCTTCACCCAGCCGTCGCCGCGGGCGGCCTGCCGCTCCACCTCGGCGACCAGGTCGTCGGGCTCGACCTCGGCGGCATAGTTGCGGATGTAGCGCCGGGGCCGGGCGATGTGGCGGCCGGCCCGGACCAGCCGCGGCAGATCCTCCCGGTCGTCGATCCAGCGGGTGTCGGCCGGTGACCCGGCGTCGCGGATCAGCAGGGTGCCCGCGTCCCGGTCGGTGTACGCCTGCTCCTCGCTGGTGGCGTCATCGACCGCGCCCGCCTCATCGAGGCCGATGTGGCAGTGCGCGTCCACCAGACCGGGCAGGATGTGACCGCCGGCACAGATCGTCACCGCATCGGCGACCGGTTCGAAACGGATCAGCCCATCGACCACCCACAGCTCACGGCGCTCCCCCTCGGGCAGCAGCACCCCGTCCAGGTGCAGCCGCGGCGCGGGCGCGTTCGGATCGATGCGGCGATGCGGCTGGGCGTGGCTGTGGTCGTGTCCCATGGGCTCAGTCTGCCCCGGGCCGACCCGCCCGCGAGCGCGGGGCTCGGCTCAGGCGCGGGTGGCCAGCACCTGGGCGGCGTCGACGATGTCACGCCACTCGGCGGAACCCTTGTTCGCCGGGTCGCTCCAGGCGATCGCGGCCCCCTCGGCGACCCGCAGATTGATCCGGTCCTCCACGGGCTGGGCGGCGATCCGGGCGACCAGGTCGTCGGTGAGCACCTGGGCGGCGTACGCCGGGTCGTCGCCGAAGATCGACACCCCGGGCAGGCCGGGATGATCCGGCAGCTGCTGGCCGATCGGTACGAACTCGTCGTCACCCATCCGGTGGGTGACGATGTCCAGCACCGGGCGCTGCCCGTCGAGATCGACCGCCGCCACCGCGATGGCGTGCTTGTCACCGAGACTGCGGTCCCGGCCGGACTGCGGCAGGGCCCGGGAGGCCCACCAGTCCTGGGTCCAGTAGCTGAAGGGCCGGCCGTCGCGCTGCCCGCGGACCACGTCGTAGGCGCGCTTCTCCCCGCCGAGGCCGAAGGGCGGCGCCTGGAACCGCTCCAGCATCGCCGGGTCGTCGGCGGTGTAGCTGTGCCCGTCGGCCGCGACCTCCTTGCGGAACCGGGCCCGCCCGATGCGGTTCACCAGCAGCAGCACCGCCACACCCAGGAAGAGCAGCACCACCACCAGGATGACGATGATCAGCAGGATCGATCTCACGGGGTCATCAGTCCTTCTTGTCGTTCTTGTCGTTCTTGTCGTTGTTGAACATCTTCTGCAGCTCCGGCGGCAGTTCGAACTCGCTGCCGGAGCCCGCCCCGTTGCCCTTGAACTGTCCCATGTCGAAACCGTGCCCGCCGAAGGCGGCCGCCGGATCGGCCGCCGGCTGCGGCGGCTCGGGCATGACCGGCGCATTGCGCTTGGCCGGGTTGCCGGAGACGCCCTTGCGGTTCTTGCCCTTCTTCGTCTGCTGCTGCTTCTTCTTGCCGCCGCCGGCACCGGGCATCCCCGGCATGCCGGGCATTCCCGACGGCATCTGCCCGTTGGCCAGCGCCGACATCATCTTGCGGGCCTCGAAGAACCGCTCGACGAGCTGGTTGACCTCCGACACCTCGGTGCCCGAGCCCTTGGCGATCCGGGCCCGCCGGGAGCCGTTCAGGATCTTCGGGTCGTCGCGTTCGGCCGGGGTCATCGACAGGATGATCGCCTCCAGCCGGTCGACCTCCCGCTCGTCGATGTTGGCGATCTGATCCTTCATCTCGCCCATCCCGGGCAGCATGCCGAAGATCTTCGACAGCGGCCCCATCCGGCGTACCGCCTTCATCTGCTCCAGGAAGTCGCCCAGGCCGAACTGGGAACCGCCCTTGGACGAGATCTTCTCCGCGGCCTTGCGCGACTGCTCCTCATCGAAGGTCTTCTCGGCCTGTTCGATCAGGGTCAGCATGTCGCCCATGCCGAGGATCCGCGAGGCCATCCGCTCGGGGTGGAAGACGTCGAAGTCCTTCATCTGCTCGCCGGAGGAGGCGAACATGATCGGCTTGCCGATCACCCGCGCGATCGACAGCGCCGCACCGCCGCGGGCGTCACCGTCGAGCTTGGTCAGCACCACACCGTCGTAGCCGACACCGTCGGCGAAGGCCTGGGCGGTGTTCACCGCGTCCTGGCCGATCATCGCGTCGACGACGAACAGCACCTCATCGGGATTCACCGCGGCCTTGATGTCGGCCGCCTGCTGCATCAGCACCTCATCGACGCCGAGCCGGCCGGCGGTGTCGACGATCACCACGTCGTAGAGCTTGCGGTCGGCCTCGACCAGCGCGTCCCGGGCCACCGCGACCGGGTCGCCGACGCCACCGGGGTTGGCGGCCTCGGCCGCGGAGGAGGCCCCGGGGTGCGGGGCGAAGACGTGTACGCCGGCGCGCTGGCCGACCACCTGCAGCTGGGTGACCGCATTGGGTCGCTGCAGGTCGGCCGCGACGAGCAACGGCGAGTGACCCTCGGACTTCAGCCAGTACGCCAGCTTGCCGGCCAGCGTCGTCTTACCGGCACCCTGCAGGCCGGCGAGCATGATCACAGTCGGCGGCTTCTTGGCGAAGCGCACGTTCCGGGTGTCGCCACCGAGGATGTTGACCAGTTCCTCGTTGACGATCTTGATGATCTGCTGGCTCGGGTTCAGCGCTTGGGAGACCTCCTCGCCCTTGGCGCGCTCCTTCACCGCGGCGATGAACTCCTTGACCACCGCCAGGTTCACGTCGGCCTCGAGCAGCGCGATCCGGATCTCGCGCGCGGTGGCGTCGATGTCGGCGTCGCTCAGCTTCCCCTTGCCCCGCAGATTCTTGAAGGTGGCGGAGAGGCGATCGGACAGTGTGTCGAACAAGGCGGTTCCTCGGTCAAATGGGTTCTGGGCGGGATCGAGCGGTCGAGGGCGTACGGGTGCGTGCGCTGCGGACCAACTTTACAAGATGGAGGCCGTCACAGGCCGTTGGTGCGGCCCAGCCAGGCGAGTGCCTGCGGAAATGCCGGGACGTAGGTCTTGAATCCGTGGCCGCCGGTGCCCAGCACGATCTTGGCGGTACCGGGCCACCGTCGGGCCGCCTCGATCATCGCCTTGGAGTCGCCGTCGCCGTAGGTGTTGCCGTCCCAGGACATCTTGTCGCGGGCGGAGGTGACGATCAGCAGTTTCGTCGGCTGCGGGGTGGCGTTCTGGAACTGCCACAGCGGTGTCACCGACCGGCGGAATTCCTCCGAGCCGCCGAAGAGATCACCCTCGCTGGGCTGCACCCACGGATGGTAGTAGCCGCCGATCGAGGCGGCCGCCCCGAACTGGTCGCGGTAGCGCAGCAGCAGGTTGGTGGCGCACAGGCCGCCGGTGGAATAGCCGGCCAGATTCCACTGCCGCCGATCACCGCTGGCTCGGACCGCGGCGTTCACCGCCGCCGGGACGTCGGTGACCAGCCAGGTCTCCGACTTCGGGCCGCCGGGGATGTCGAGGCATTCGGTGTCGCGCGGCGGATGGGTCATCACGGTCGGGAAGACCGCGATGAAAGGTTTCGTGTCACCGCTGGCGATCGACTCGCTGGCCACCTTGTCGAACTCGAACTGGTTGTAGACACCCTCCGGCGTACCGGGAGACCCCGACATCATGAACAGCACCGGGAACTCGGCGTCCGGGCCGGCGCTGAAATAGGCCGGTGGCAGCCACATGAGGATCTCGCTGTTCACCCCGGACGCCTGCCCGCGGACCAGCATCCGCACCAGGGTCGCCCCCGAGGGGGTGGGCCGGGTGCTGGTCGGCGGCGGTTCGGGACGGGCCGGATCCGGGGCCAACGGCGGGCCGACCTGCCGCGGTTGCAGGTCGTTGCTGGCCTCCCGGGTGCCGAGCAGATCGCCCCAGGTCATGTAGAAGCGCATCTCCCGGTTGGCGAGCACCAGCACCGCGAACACGGCCAGGGTCTGCGCGAGCAGGATGGCCACCCAGCGCACCCCGAGCCAGCCGAGGTTGCGGGGTCGTTCGCGGCCGCGCAGCCGCCAGCGGTGCACGGCCCAGCGCCGGCCCCCGGCACCGCTGCGGTCGAGGCGTACCAGGACCAGCAGCGGTATCAGCACCGTCAGCGCGACCAGCAGCACCGCCAGTCCGCCACTTCGCAACCCCACGGGCAAAGTATGACCTGTTTCACCCCGCGGTGAGCCTGTTCAGCCCAGGATGGCGTCCACGAACTCCTCGGCGTCGAAGGGGGCCAGGTCGTCGGGGCCCTCGCCGAGTCCGACGAGTTTCACCGGTACGCCGAGTTCGCGCTGCACCTGGACGATGATGCCGCCCTTGGCGGAGCCGTCGAGTTTGGTCAGCACGATGCCGGTGACATCGACGACCTCCCGGAAGATCCGCGCCTGGATCAGCCCGTTCTGGCCGGTGGTGGCGTCGATGACCAGCAGCACCTCGGTGACCGGTGCCTTCTTCTCGATCACCCGCTTGACCTTGCCGAGCTCGTCCATCAGGCCGGTCTTGGTGTGCAATCGGCCGGCGGTGTCGATGAGCACGCAGTCGACCTCCAGGTCGACCCCGGCGGTCACCGCCTCGTATGCCACCGAAGCCGGGTCGGCTCCCTCGGCCCCGCGGACCGTCGGCACACCCACCCGGGCACCCCAGGTCTCCAGCTGGTCGGCCGCGGCGGCGCGGAAGGTGTCGGCGGCGCCGAGCAGCACGTCGCGGTCCTCGGCCACCATCACCCGAGCCAGCTTGCCGACCGTGGTCGTCTTGCCGGTGCCGTTCACCCCGACCACCATCACCACGCCGGGATCGTCACCGACCCGCTGGTCGTGCAGGGTCCGGTCGAGATTCGGGTCGACCAGGGCGAGCAGTTCCTCGCGCAGGATCCGGCGGGCCTCGGCACCGTCGGTGACGCCCTCAACCTTGAACCGGGTACGCAACCGGTCGACCAGCTCGGTGGTCGGGCCCACCCCGAGGTCGGAGGAGATCAGGGTGGCCTCGAAGTCCTCCCAGGTCTCCTCGTCGATGGTGCCGCCGGAGAGCAGGTTCAGCAGGCCGCGGGACAGGGCGTTGTTCTGCCCGGCCAGGCGGGCCCGGAGCCGCTGCAGGCGGGTTCTCGGTGCCTCGGGACGGTCCAGCAGGTCGGGGCCCGCGCCTGCCGCGGTACCGGCACCGGGGTCGAGGTCCGGGTCGAGCGTGGCGACCCCGCCGCCCTCCCGGTCGTCATCACCGCCGCCGCCGGCAGCACCGGCACCGCCCCGCTGCTCGGCCTCCAGCTCGGCCCGGTGCTGCCGCTCCAGGGCACGTCGCCGACCGACCGCGACCCCGATGCCGATCCCGGCGGCGAGGAGCACGACCGCGCCGATGATGATGCTGAGAATCAGTGGGTCCACGGCCGCCATCCTAGGAGGTTCGGCGCGTACCGGTTGCACCCGAGGGGTACTGCGGGTAGGGGTGGTCAGACCCCAAGGAACTCATGTAACGTGTCCGATTGTCTACAAAAGTACAATCGAGCGACGCGGCCGAGTACAGAGCGAGTACAGAGATCGAGTGATCCGACGGATCACGCGAAGGAGCGACGATGGAGTCCAACTCTGCTGGGGTGTCCCCCAGCGTCCCGCTGATCGACGACGCACCAAAAGAAGCAAGTCCAAAACTGCTCAAACGGGCAGTCACCGCCTCGGCGATGGGCAACGCCACCGAATGGTTCGACTACGGTGTGTACGCCTACCTCGCCACCGAGATCGGGGCGAACTTCTTCCCCGGTGAGCATGAGGCCCTCGGCGCCCTGTTGGGCCTGGCGGTCTCCTTCGTGCTGCGCCCGCTCGGCGGTCTGGTCTGGGGCCCGCTCGGCGACCGGCTGGGCCGATCGAAGGTGCTGGCCACCACGATCCTGCTGATGTGCAGCGCCACCTTCCTGATGGGGTTGCTGCCGACCTTCGACCAGATCGGTATCTGGGCACCGATCCTGCTGATCCTGCTCCGGGTGGTGCAGGGGTTCTCCACCGGCGGTGAGTACGGCGGCGCGGCGACCTTCATGGCCGAGTACGCGCCGGACAAGAAGCGCGGATTCTGGGGCAGCTTCCTCGAGTTCGGCACCTTGGCCGGGCTGACCGCGGGCCTGATCATCGTGGCGGTGCTGCGGTTCTTCCTCGGTGACGCCGCGATGCAGGACTGGGGCTGGCGGATCCCGTTCCTGGTCGCCGGGCCGCTCGGCGGCATCGGGCTGTATCTGCGGATGAAGATGGAGGACACCCCGGTCTTCCAGGAGCTGTCCGAATCCGGTGAGTCCGAGGACGAGGCCACCGGCGCACTGAAGAATCTGCTGAAGGAGCACTGGAAGCCGATCCTGCAGCTCTTCGGCCTGGTCATCGCGCTGAACGTGGCGAACTACCTGCTGCTCACCTACATGCCCACCTACCTGCCGAACACCGTCGGGATGTCCAAGGGCAATGCCGAGATCATGGTGCTGATCGGCCAGGTGGTGATGATGATCCTGCTGCCGATGGCCGGTGCCCTGTCGGACCGGATCGGCCGGAAACCGTGCTGGTGGATCTCGCTGATCGGGTTGTTCGTGCTCTCGGTACCGATGTTCTGGCTGATGGGCAAGGGCATGGTGCTGGCCGTCATCGGCTTCACCGTGCTGGGCGCGATCTATGTGCTGCAGCTCGGTACGATCTCGGCCACCTTCCCGGCGATGTTCCCCTCGCATGTCCGGTACGCCGGGATGGCGATCTCCTACAACGTCGCCACAGCCGCCTTCGGCGGCACGGCTCCGGCCATCAACGAGGCGCTGATCGGCGCCACCGGAAACCCGCTGATCCCGGCGTTCTACATGATGGCCGCCTGCGCGGTCGCGATGGTGGCCCTGCACTTCGTGATCGAGACCAAGGGCGCCTCGCTGCGCGGCCGTGGCGTACCGGGGGTGCTGTCCCGACCCGCCGGCCGTCGCCCCGGTGGCGGCGGGGGTGGGCTCGGTGGCGGTGGTACGCGGCCCGGCCAGCTCCGCCCGACCACCGATTGAACAACCGGTGATCGTCATGGTCCCGGGCTAGGCTCGGGGCCATGACGATCAAGGGTGAATATGTCCCCAGCCCCACCGAGTGGGTCCGCAAGCAGGTTGAGGCGATCGAGGCCGCTGGCGACACCCGCGCCGCCCAGGTGATGGATCGCGATGTGGTGATGCTGACGATGCTGGGTGTCTCCGGCAAGGTCCGCAAGGTGCCGCTGATGCGCGTCGAGCACGACGGCTCGTATGCCGCAGTGGCGTCGAAGGGCGGCGCCCCGGAGAACCCCAAGTGGTATGCCAACGTGAAGAAGAACCCGGTTCTCGACCTGATGGACGGCACCGAGACCTTCGCGGTGAGGGCACGCGAACTCAGCGGCAGCGAGCGCGAGGAATGGTGGGAACGCTGCGTCGCGGCCTACCCGCCCTACGCCGAGTACCAGACGAAGACCGACCGCCAGATCCCGGTCCTGATCCTCGAACCGATCACCTACTGAACCGGGCCCCGGCCCACACGTGGCGCACCCCCATTGCGTCCGACCATCGCGCTCCCCATACCGGGTAGCTGTCGACCAATACGGGTTTGATGCCCGAGAAGCATCAAAGAAATGTTTGATGCCCAGCCGACATCAAGGAAATCTTTGATGCTTCCTGGGCATCAGGACGATCTCTGATGCTCACCGGGCATCAAGGAAATCCTTGATGCCTCTCGAGCATCAAACCTGTATCAGTCGGGAGCAGTGGGCCAGGAGAATCGTGGAAAGTGGCCCGGGGCCGGTGCGCGGTCAGCCGTGCAGGCAGAACTCGTTGCCGGAGGGGTCGCGCCACAGCTCCCAGGGCAGTTCGCCCCAGCCGGGGTCGTAGCGGCTGCCGCCGGCGGCCTCGATGCGGCGCGCCCAGTCGTCCCGATCGTCGCCGGTGACGTAGCGCAGGTCGAGGTGCATCCGGTTCTTGCGTACCTTCGGCTCGACCTGGGGGCACAGCTCCAGCAGCGGGCCCAGCCCGGACGGGTGCGTCAGCGTCGCCGGCACCGAGCCGCCGACCAGCTGTTCCCAGCCGGTGAGCATCGCCCAGAACTCCAGGTCCCGCGCCGGATCGGCCGAGTCCAACGGCAGCGCCGCCAGTGGCCCGCGGTCGGCGTACTCGGCCCGCTCCTCCATCACGCAGAACGGATTCCCCTCGGGGTCGGCGAGCACCACCCACGGCACGTCACCCTGACCGATATCCAACCGCGCGGCGCCCTGCCCGAGCAGCCGCTCGACGACCTCGCCCTGGCGTACCCCACCGGCCAGATCGGGATGCAGCCGCGGCGTACCGACCGCCGGCTCATCGACCAACGGGAAGCACAGATCGAGAAACTGGTCGTCGGAATACCGCAACCGGGCCTCGAAGATGTCGGGCCCTTCGGTGATCGGTTCGGCACCGAGCGCCGCGGCCCAGAAGCCGCCCAGCCCACGGGGATCCCGGGCGTCGACGACCAGGTTCTCCAGGTGCATCAGCGGAAGAGCTTGACCAGTCCGCTCGGCGGCTCGCCGTCGCCGTTCAGCGCCTGGGCGGCGCGGGCGAAGCCGTGCGCGACCTTCGGGTGCTGGCTGCGGCCGTGCCCGGCCATGCCCATCGCCACGGCGCCGCAGACGAAGGCGGCGATGACGAGGGCGAGGAGGGTGAAGAGGACGATGCTGCTCACGGCACACCTTTCTCAAGGTCCAACTGGGGAAGGCGCCGGTCGACCACTCCGGCGGGACCAGTGTTACACCTGTGACTCGTGTGATTCCAGTTGTCCGGATCACGATCTCATCAAGGAGTCGAGGGTTCAGTCCCGGATCCGCTGGCTGATTACCGTGGACACCCCGTCGCCGCGCATCGTCACCCCGTAGAGCGCGTCGGCGATCTCCATGGTCCGCTTCTGGTGGGTGATCACCAGCAGCTGGGAGTTCTCCCGCAACTGCTCGTAGATCTCCAGCAGCCGGCCCAGGTTGGTGTCGTCCAGGGCCGCCTCGACCTCGTCGAGGATGTAGAACGGGCTCGGCCGGGCGATGAACAGCGCGACCAGGAAGGCGACCGCGACCAGTGAGCGCTCGCCACCCGACAGCAGCGACAGTCGCTTCACCTTCTTGCCGGGCGGGCGGGCCTCGACGTCGACGCCGGTGGTCAGCCACTCCCCCGGTTCGGTGAGCACGAGCTTGCCCTCGCCGCCGGGGAAGAGCTTGGCGAAGACCTGCTCGAACGCGGTCTCGACATCGGCGTACGCCTGCGCGAAGACCTCCTGCACCCGGTTGTCGACCTCGGCGATGATGTCGGTCAGGTCCTTGCGGGTACGCCGCAGATCCTCCAGTTGTTCGGAGAGGAACTGGTGCCGCTCGGTCATCGCGTCGAACTCCTCGAGCGCGAGCGGGTTCACCCGGCCGAGCACCTGCAGGTTCTTCTCCGCCTTGCGCAGCCGCTTCTCCTGCTCGGCGCGCACGAACGGTACCGGCTCGGGCTGCTCGTCCTCCTCGGTCAGCGCGGACCCGTCGGCGCGGGTGAGCACCGGGATCGCGTTCTCCGGCCCGAACTCGGCCATCAGCGTCTCCGCCTCCAGCCCGAGCTCCTCCATCGCCTTCTCGGTCAGCGATTCGACCCGCATCCGCTGCTGGGCGCGGGCCAGCTCGTCGCGGTGCACGGTGTCCACGAGCTGCTGCAGTTCGGCGGCCAGCTCCCGGGAGCGTCGCCGGGCCTCCGCGAGTTCCCGGTCGGCGGCGGCGCGGACCTGCTCGGCCGCGGCGCGTTCGGCGGCCGCGATCTCGCGGGACGCCTCGACGCGCTTCAGCAGCCACTCGGCGGCGGTCCGCACCGCGCGGGCGTTCTCGCCCTCGCGCTGCAGTTGGATCCGGCGGGCCTCGGCCCGGGCCCGGGCGCGGCGTTCGTTCTCGGCGGCGCGGCGCAGCGAGTCGGCGCGACCGGCCAGCCCGCGGACCCGTTCCTCGGTGGTGCGCAGGGCCAGCCGGGCGTCCATCTCGGCCTGTCGGGCACCGCGTGCCTGCTCGGCCAACCGGTCCCGCTCGCCGGTATCGGCGTCCTCGTCGATCTCCTCGGCCGAGGCCAGCTCCAGCCGCTGCTCCAGCTCGGCCAGCTTCTCGGCGTCCGCGGCCTGCTGGGCCTCGGCCTTCTGCGCCGAGTCGGCGAGCCGGCCGGCCTCGTCACCGGCCTGCTTGGCGAGGTTCTGCCACTTGCCGAGGTCCTCGGCCAGGGCGGCCATCACCGCATCGGATTCGTGCAGCTTGCCCAGCGCCACGTCGAGGCGGCCCTGCGCCTCCTCGTGCCGGTTGCGCACCTCGCCGAGCGCGAACCGCAGCCGCTCCACCTGGTGGTCGGCGGCCACCAGTCGCTTCTCGGCCTCATCGACCGCGGCCTGGGCCTCGATCAGCGACTGCTTCGACCCCGAGCCGCCAGCGGCGAACCAGGCCGAGAGGATGTCCCCGTCGCGGGTGACCGCGGTGACATCGGGCAGGTCGCCGATCAGCCGGCGGGCGGCCGGGAGGTCGTCGACCACCGCGACCTTGCGCAGCACCCGCAGCACCGAGGGCCGCAGCTCGTCGTCGCAGCCGACCACGTCGGCGGCGTACCGGGCCCAGTCCGGCAGCCGCGGCCAGGTCTCGCCGTCGGTGACCGCCCCTCGCAGCAGCAGCCCGGCCCGGCCGAGGTCCTCGGCCTTGAGATGGTCGAAGGCGCCGACCGCGGCATCCGGACCGGTCACCGCGACCGCGTCGGCGGCGGAGCCGAAGGCCGCCGAGACCGCGGCCTCGTAGCCCTGTTCCACCTGCACCAGGGCCGCGACCGAACCCAGCAGGCCGCCGACCCGGTCGGTGGCGGCGAGCAGGGCGGCGGAGGCGTCCTTGCGTTCCAGGCCGAGCTTCAGCGCCTCCAACCGGGCAGCCGCGGCGGCGCGTTCCTGGTTGGCGGACTGTTCCTGGCGCTGCAGCTCGCGCAGTTCGGTCTCGACCACCTCGAGTTCGTCGGCGGCCTGTTCGTGCTCGGAGTCGAGGTCGACCTCGCCGGCGTCCAGGCCGGCGACCCTGGTCTCCAGGCTGGTGAACTCGGCGCGGGCCCGCTGGGCGCGTTCCAGTGCCTGTTCCCGGGCGGCGGTGAGCCGGCCGATCTCCTCGACCACGGCCTCGGCGCGGGAGCGGGCGGAGTTGACCTGGCCGGTGAGCCGGGCCAGGCCCTCGCGGCGGTCGGCGATCGCGCGGAGCTGGGCGGCGAGCCGCTTCTCCTCGATGGCATGGGACTGTTCGGCATCGGTACGCCGCTGGGTCGCCTCGGCGAGCGCGGCGTCGGCGGTGGCCACCTCGGCGCGCAGCTGCTCCTCCTGCCGGCCGACCTCCTTGGCCTCGGCTTCGAGCTGCTCCGGGTCGCGACCCGGGCGGTCCTCGGTGGGTTGGTTGTCGGCGTTGCGGACCCGTTCGGCGGCGATCGAGATGGTCGAGGCGACCCGCTCGCGCAGCCCGGACAGGGCGTACCAGGTCTCCTGCGCGGCGGTCAGCCGTGGCGTACCCTCCCGCAACTGCTCCTCGGCCTCGGCCTCGGCGTCCCGGGCGGCGGCCAGCGCGTTCTCGACGCTGGTTCGCCGATCGCGCAGCGCCTGCTCATCGGCCAGCTCGGATTCCAGCGCCAGGGTGGCCTGCACCAGATCGTCGGCGAGCAGCCGGGCGCGGGCGTCGCGGACCTCGGCCTGGATCACCACGGCCCGGCGCGCCACCTCCGCCTGCCGGCCCAGCGGTTTGAGCTGTCGGCGGATCTCGGCGATCAGGTCGTTGAGCCGGTTCAGGTTGCCCTCGGTGGACTCCAGCTTCCGCAGCGCCTTCTCCTTGCGCTTGCGGTGCTTGAGGACGCCGGCGGCCTCCTCGATGAACCCGCGGCGGCCCTCCGGGGTGGCCTGCAGGATCGAGTCGAGCTGGCCCTGGCCGACGATGACGTGCATCTCCCGGCCGATACCGGAGTCGCTGAGCAGCTCCTGGACATCGAGCAGCCGGGCGGCGTTGCCGTTGATCGCATATTCCGAGCCGCCGTTGCGGAACATGGTCCGCGAGATCGTCACCTCGGTGTATTCGATCGGCAGCGCGCCGTCGGTGTTGTCGATGGTCAGGGCCACCTCGGCCCGGCCCAGCGGGGCGCGCCCGGAGGTGCCGGCGAAGATGACGTCCTCCATCTTGCCGCCGCGCAGCGACTTGGCGGCCTGGGCACCCATCACCCAGGCCAGCGCGTCGACGACATTGGACTTGCCGGAGCCGTTGGGCCCGACGACACAGGTGATACCGGGCTCGAAGTTCAGGGTGGTGGCGGAGGCGAAGGACTTGAAGCCGCGCAGGGTGAGGCTCTTCAGGTACACGGTTCAGCCCCGTTCCGTGTCCCCAGAACCGTCGCGAACCGAGTCGTCGTGGATGGTGTCCTCGTGCACCGTACCCTCGGGGATCGGGTTGCCCTCCTCGTCGACCACCTCGGGGGCGACGACCGCGGCCACCATCGGCAGCTCCTGCTCGGGATGCAGCCGCTTGCCGCGGACCGCGCGGAAGGTCCAGAGCTTGTTCACCACGAAGTTGATCGGCATGGTCAGCGTGATCTGGATCAGGTTGGCCCAGTAGAGCGGTTTGCGCAGCCCGGAGCTGTCGTCCAGGACCGGGAACAGTTTCGCCAGCTCGACCGGTGAGCCGTGCCAGAGCAGCAGCTGAATGATCACCTGACCGACCAGGTAGGCCACCGAGCCGACCGCCAGGAAGGGGAAGAACTCCCGCCACCAGCCGGCATGCTTGCCGGATTTGAAGGTCCAGGTGCGGTTGAGCTGGAAGTTCCAGACGTTGGCGACCAGGAACGCGATCGTGGTGATCACCACATACCAACGGATGTTGAAATCCGAGAACGGCAGCGGGAACGCCACGTCGCGGTAATCACCCCCGAGCAGCTTGTTGAGGATGATCACCACGATCTGGTTCACGAGTACGCCGGAGCCACCGACCAGTCCGAAACGCAGGAACTGCAGCCAGTTGTGGCGGTGACGCACGAAGACGTAGTGGGCGGCTCTCTTCACGATTGGACCACCCTAACGGCGCGCCCGCCGTTCACCGAACCAGCGGCCGCGCGTGGCGCGCGTTGGCATCGTGGGCAGCGGAACGCCGAGCGGTTCATGAACGCCTCCCGCACGATCGGCGTACCGCAGCGCTCGCACGGCAGACCTTCTTGACCGTAGGCGTGCAGCGCCCGGTCGAAGTAGCCGGATTCGCCGTTGACGTTGACATAGAGCGCATCGAAGCTGGTGCCGCCGACGGCCAGCGCCTCGGCCATCACCGCCCGCGCGGCATCGAGTACGCCGACGGCGGCGGCCTGGCTGAGCCGCTCGCCGGGTCGGTCGTAGTGCATCCGCGCGGCCCAGAGCGCCTCGTCGGCGTAGATGTTGCCGATCCCCGAGACCAGCGTCTGGTCGAGCAGCGCCCGCTTCACCCCGCCACGGCGGCGGCGCAACCGGCGGGCGGTCTCGGCGACGTCATACGCCGCATCGAACGGGTCGCGGGCGATGTGGGCGATCTCGGCGGGCAGTTCGGCCCCGTCGAGCGACAGCGAGACGCCACCGAACATCCGCTGGTCGACGAAGCGCAACTCGTGCCCGGAATCGTCGAAGGAGAAGCGGATCCGGGTGTTGCGGGCATCGGGCAGACCCGGTTCTGCGGTCCGGAACTGGCCGCTCATCCCGAGATGCACCAGCAGCGCGTCGCCGTCGGTGAACGGCAGCCAGAGGTATTTGCCGCGCCGTCGCGGGGTGTCGAAGGTGCGCCCGACCAGGGTGGTGGCGAAGTCCTCGGGGCCGGCCGGATGCCGGCGTACCGGGCGGGGATGCAGCACCTGGACCGCGCTCAACCGGCGGCCGGCGATCAATGGGGTGAGCCCGGCACGGACCACCTCGACCTCGGGCAGCTCCGGCACCTCAGCCGACCTCGCCGGCCTCGGGCGTACCGGGCTCGGCTGTCGGCTGCTGGCGTTCCCGCAGTTCGGCGAAGGCGCTGCCGGCGGCCTCCTGCTCGGCCTGCTTCTTGTTCCGGCCGCGGCCGTGGCCGAAGCGCAGTTCGCCGAGCACCACGACCGCCTCGAAGCGCTTGTCGTGGTCGGGCCCGGATTCGGTGATCTCATATCGCGGCGCGCCCAGCCCCAGCGTCGAGGTGAGCTCCTGCAGCGAGGTCTTCCAGTCCAACCCGGCACCGAGCTGGGCGGCCCGCTCCATCAGCGGGTCGAAGAGCCGGTGCACCAGCAGCCGGGCGCCGTCCATGCCGTGGGCCAGATAGACCGCGCCGATCAGCGCCTCCATGGTGTCGGCCAGGATCGAGGACTTGTCGGCGCCACCGGTGGTGATCTCACCGCGGCCCAACCGGATCTGCGGGCCGATGCCCAGCGAGCGGGCCACCTGGGCCAGCGCGCGGGCGTTCACCACCGCGGCGCGCAGTTTCGCCAGCTCACCCTCGCTCAGCTCGGGATGCACCCGATAGAGGTGTTCGGTGACGATCAGCCCGAGCACCGAGTCGCCGAGGAACTCCAACCGTTCGTTGGTCGGCAGGCCACCGTTCTCATAGGCGTACGAGCGATGGGTCAGGGCAAGCACGAAGAGCTGGGGGTCCATCGGGACCCCCAGCTCGGTGCAGAGTTGCTCGATACCCGCCATCGCGTCAGCGGCCGCCGCTCGACGGCCGACCGGGGCGTCGCCCCGGCGGCGGGATCAGGACTCGAGGACCTGTCGCCGCGCCGCGCGCGGACCGTACTGGCCGCAGGACGGGCAGACGGTGTGCGGCAGGTGCTTCTGCCGGCAGGCCGGGTTGGCGCAGGTGACCAGGGTCGGGGCCTGGGTCTTCCACTGGGCGCGGCGGTGCCGAGTGTTGCTGCGGGACATCTTCCGCTTGGGGACGGCCACGATTCTCTCCTGTGTCGGTCGTACGCCGGGCGTTCCGGCTCTTTTCCCGCGGGTGCGGGGTGGTCTTGCGGTTCAGCTCCTGCCGGGCTCGCCATCGGCGCGCCACCCGGCCAGTTCACCCCAGCGCGGGTCGACGGCCGACTCATGGGTGTGCTCCGGATCGGCGTTGAGATTGGCCCCACAATCGGGGCACAGTCCCGCGCAGTCCGGCCGACACAGCGGCATGAACGGCAGTTCCAGCACCACCTCGTCGCGGACCAGGGGTTCGAGGTCGAGCAGCTCGCCCTCCATCCTGCTGGCCTCGGTGTCGTCGGGCTCGGCGTCCGGGTAGAGATAGAGCTCCTGGATGTCGATCTCGAGCTGCTGCTCCATCGGCTCCAGGCAGCGTCCACACTGCCCGGCCACCTCGACCTCGGCGGTCCCGGTGACCAGCACCCCCTCGACGACCGACTCGAGTTTCAGATCGAGCCGGATCGGCGATCCGGTGGGTACTCCGATTACGTCGCTGCCGATGCCCTCGGGCGCCTCGGTGCTGGTCCGCAGCTCCCTCATCGCACCCGCTCGACGACCCAGATCGTGGGTATCGATGACCAGAGGATCCCTCCGGTCCAGCGGGCGTGTTGCTGAGCTCATGCCAACCCCCTCGCGCGCACGACGGCATGGCGTCGCCATAACCGACGTCCCAGACTACCTGCCAGCCGGAGACCCATGCAAACGCGGGCCCCGCCGGCCCGCTGGGCTTAGGCTGTGCGGGTGCCGCAGCCCGATTCCGCCGCCGGAACGCGGATCGGTCTGACCGTCCGCGCCCGGGTGCTGCTCGCCGTCGCGGTGCTCTCGCTGCTGGCGATGAGCCTGGCCGGTGTGGTGGCGTACGCCCTGGAGCGGCAGCGGATCGACCGCGACATCGACGACCTGTTGCGCCGCCGGCTCTCCGACACCACCGCGCTCACCGAGCGGGCCCGGGATCTGCGGACCGGGGAGCCGCTGACCACCACCGCGGAGCTGCTGCAGGCGGCGGTGCTGGAGACCCCGACCCAGGATCACGAGAGCCGGCTCGGGTTGATCAACGGCATGATCACCTGGTCCGCACCCGATCCGACCGGCAGGACCTACACCGACCCCGCCTTCCTGGCCGCCGTGCTCGGCCAGCCCACCGACCGGGTGAGCCTGGCGAGCTGGTTCGGCACCGTACCGACCACCTCCCCGCAGCTGCGCTATCTGGTCGCACCGGTGCGGATGACCGGGGACAGCCAGATCGGGCTGCTGGTCGTCACCATCGATTCGCGCGCCGAGTACGCCTCCCTGAACCGCAACTTCCGCAACTACTTCCTGGTCGGCGCGGCCTCGCTGCTGCTGATCTGGTTCGCCTCCTGGCTGCTGATCGGGCAGCTGCTGGAACCGATCTCGCTGCTGCGGCGGACCACCCGGGAGATCACCGAGACCGACCTCTCCCGCCGGATCCCGGTCCGCGGCAACGACGACCTGGCCCAGCTCACCCGCACCGTCAACGCCATGCTGGACCGGTTGTCGCACACCTTCGCGGCGCAGCGCGACCTCTACGACGACGTCGGCCACGAGCTGCGTACGCCGCTGACGATCCTGCGCGGCCACCTGGAGGTGATGGACCCCGGCGACCCGGACGATGTCCGCGCGGTCCGCGCCCGCGGCATCTCCGAGGTGGACCGGATGGCCCGGCTGGTCGAGGATCTGCTGACCCTGGCCAAGGCCGAGCGGCCGGACTTCATCCGGTTGCAGTCGGTCGATGTCGGGACGCTGACCGATGAGGTGCTGGAGAAGGCGCGGTCGCTGGGCGATCGCCAGTGGCAGCTCGCCGAGGTCGCCGATGTCCGTGCCCAGCTGGATCCGCAGCGGGTCTCCCAGGCGTTGCTGGAACTGGCCCGCAATGCGGTCAAGTTCTCCGAACCCGGATCGATGATCGCGATCGGTTCGCGCGCCGAGGGCACCGAGGTCCGGTTCTGGGTGCGCGACCAGGGGTCGGGGATCGCGCCCGAACTGGCCGCCAGGGTCCGGGAGCGGTTCGTCCGCGGGCGTGCGCAGGCCGAGGGGTCGGGGCTCGGACTGGCGATCGTCTCCGAGATCGCGGCGGGACACCGGGGCACGCTGACGATCGAATCCCCCCACTCGGTAGGTACGACCATTAGTCTCATCCTGCCGAGACGCCCACCCGCGACCACAGCACGCCCCTTCGACGCAGAACTCTCCAACGAGAACGAGGACGAACGATGAGCAGCATCCTGATCGTCGAGGACGAGGCCGAGATCGCCTCGTTCATCGCCCGGGGCCTGGGCGCCGCCGGCCACCAGACCGAGACGGTCGGTGCCGGGCAGGCGGCCATCGAGCGGGTGTCGGCGGGCGAGGTCGACCTGATGGTGCTGGACGTCGGGCTGCCCGACATCGACGGTTTCGAGGTGGTACGCCGGTTGCGCGAGTCGGGCTCGCGGGTGCCGGTGATCATCCTCACCGCCCGCACCTCGGTCACCGACACCGTCGCGGGGCTGGAGTCGGGGGCCGATGACTACATGGCCAAGCCGTTCAGCGTCGACGAACTGGTCGCCCGCGTCCGGCTGCGGCTGCGCCCCGCCGACACCGAACCGCTGGTCCTCAGCCACGGCGACCTGAGCCTGGATGTGCGCACCCGCAGGGCCCGCGCCGGGGAGCACGAGGTCGAGCTCACCGCCCGCGAGTTCGCGCTGGCCGAGGCCTTCCTGCGGCATCCGGGTGAGGTACTGACCCGTGAGCAGCTGCTGTCGATGGTGTGGGGGCTGGACTCCGACCCGGGCTCGAACGTGCTCGAGGTCTATGTGCGCTACCTGCGCCGCAAGATCGGCGCGCAGTATTTCCAGACCGTGCGGGGCCGCGGTTACCGGTTGGCCTGACCGTCCTGGTCCTGGCCCTGCTGGTCCTGCTGGTCCTGCTGGTCCTGCTGGTCCGGGGTCGCCTGTGCCGTCGGTGCCGGAGTCGGCATGGCCGAGCTCGTCCCGACGCGGGTCCTCTTCGGCTTCTCCCGGGCGTCGATGTGACTCGGGCCGGGTTTCAGTGCACCGGTGCTCGGGCGCGGCTTCGTGGTCGGCTCACCGCTGCCGGAACCCCGTTCGGTGTCGCCCTTCCTGCCACCGTCGGAATCATCGCCCTGCTCGTCCTCCGGGAGCGGGGTGATCGTCTCCTGCTCGATGGTCGAGCTGGTGGGTGGGCGGAGGCCCTGGGCGGGTTGACCGCGCTCGATACGGCCGCCACCCGAACCGGTGGAACCGGCCGTCGGTGCGGCGGCGGTCGGGGCCGCACCGGTCGAGCCGGTCGTGGTGGGTGCCTGGGTCGGGGCGGGTTGCCGGGCCGAGCTGGGCGCCACGGGCTGCTGCCCTCCCCCGGTCCGCGTCCCGGTCCCGGCCTGCGGGACGGAACCCGGCCGCGCCGGAGCCGCACCGGGGGCAGGGGCACCGGCCGCGGGGGCACCGGCGGTGGCACCGCTGCGCGCGTCCGGGGCTGCGCCGGCGCGCCGCTGGGGAACAACGGTTCCCACGGTGGCCCCCGGAACACCCTCGGCCGGCCGCGGGGTGGCCAGCGCGCGGTCGCTGGGCTGCGCGGACGGGGACGGCGCCTCGGGCGTACCCGTCGGCTCCCCCGGGGGCAGCTCACCGGGCGCGGTCGGCCCACCGGGACCCGCACCGCCCGGTACCGGGCCGTCGGCCACCGAGTGCGGCAGCTGCCGGCCGAACAGCATCCCGCCGAGCTCCTGCGAACCCGGGAAGAGCCCGTAGTTGATCGCACCCATGGTCACCGTCATGGCGACGGCGACACCCACCACGGTGGTGGTGGCGCGGGAGGCAGGCATCGGTGAATCCCTCGGCTCGTGGGTGAGAACTCTGTAATCAGTCGACTACATTACCGCTTTCAACTAAATCCCAACAGCCACCGGCCAGAAAATCTGGTCAGCTGACCAGCACCGGGACCTCAGGCGGGCGGCAGAGGTTCGGCGGTCTCGGCGTCGAGGCCGGAGCGCTCCGCCAGTCGCTGCCGGGCCACCGCCACCTGGCTGGAGGTCTTGTGCAGCACCGATTCGAAGGACGCCATCCGGGAGTCGATGAAGATGTCGGTCTCCCGCCGCAGCGCCCGGCACTCCTCCTCGGCCTCGTTGCGCAACCGCTCGGCCTGCTCCCGGGCCTGCCGGGTGATCTCGTGCTCGGTGGCGAGCTGCTCGGCGCGCTGCCGGGCGTCGGCGACGATCTGTTCGGCATCGGTACGCCCCTGATCGCGGTGCCCCTCGGAGTCGGCGAGCACCCGGTTGGCCCGCTCCAGTTCGGTTGGCAGCGCGGCCTGGATCCGGTCGAGGAGCTCCAGCATCTCGGCGCGGTTCACCACACAGGACGCCGACATCGGTACGCCCTTGGCCTGGCTGACCGCCTGCCGCAGCGCGGCCAGCGACTCGGTCAACTGATCCGCGCTCATCGGCTCTCCCCTCGATCGGCGGCGCGGGCCCTGATCCGGGCGGCCGCCGCGGGCGGTACGAACTCGGACACGTCGCCGCCCATCAGCGCGATCTCGCGGACCAGGGTCGAGGACACGAAGGACCACTGGGCCGCGGTCGGCAGCAGGATGGTCTCGATCCCGCTGAGCCGGGTGTTCATCTGGGCCATCTGCAGCTCGTAGTCGAAGTCGGAGGCGAACCGCAGGCCCTTCACGATCGCGCCGATACCGTGCTCGCGGGCGAAATCGACGAGCAGACCGGACATCGTCATCACCTGCACCCCCGGCAGTCCCTCGAGCGCCTCATCGAGGATCTCCACCCGCTCCTCGGGGCTGAAGAGGCTGTTCTTGGCGGTATTGGTGCCGACGCCGACGACCACCTCGTCGAACAGGTGCGCGGTCCGTCGAATGATGTCCAGGTGCCCGTGGGTGCACGGGTCGAACGAGCCGGGGCAGATGGCCTTCACCCTGGCGTCACCTCCTCGGTCGCCGCCGCGGTCAGTTCCTCGGCGAAGTGCAGGGTGGTCTCACCGTAGCGTCGCTGCCAGCCGTCGCCGACGCCGGGCGGCCACTGCGGTGCCGCGCCGCGGCTGCCGCGCTCGACCACCAGCAGGCCGTGGGTGGCCAGCCAGCCGTGGCCGACCAGATCGGCGAGCACCCGGTCCAGCCGCTCGGCGGGCAGGTCATAGGGCGGGTCGAGCCAGACGATGTCGAACCCCTGCGGGGCCGGGGTCACCGCCAGTTGCTCCACCTTGGCGGTGCGTACGCCCACCTCGAGTTCGGTGTCGGTGGCGTTGCGGCGGGCCAGGTCGGCGGTCTTCCGGTCGGACTCGACGAGCAGGACCGGGTCGGCGCCGCGGCTGGCCGCCTCCAGCCCGACCGCGCCCGTGCCGGCGTACAGGTCGAGCAGGCTGAACCCGCGCAGTGCCCGATCGGGTGGTTCGTCCTGCCCGTCGGCCCAGGACACCAGCGCCGAGAACAGTGCCTCGCGGACCCGGTCGGAGGTGGGCCGGGTGCGCTGATGATCGGGGGTGGCCAGCTTGCGGCCGCGGGCGGTTCCGGTGATGATCCGACTCACCCGGCCATTATCGCGCGTGCGACGATGAGGGCATGCGCGTCCACCTCGCCACCGACCATGCCGGTCTGGAACTGAAGAATCTGCTCGCCGATCGGCTGCACGAGGCCGGTCACCAGGTGATCGACCACGGCGCCCACACCCTCGATCCCGAGGATGACTATCCCCGCTGGATCATCCCCGGTGCCGAGGCCGTCGCGGCCGACCCGGGGTCGCTGGGCATCGTGATCGGCGGTTCCGGCAACGGTGAGCAGATGGCGGCCAACAAGGTGCGCGGCATCCGCGCGGCGCTGGCCTATGACACGACGACCGCGAGCCTGGCCCGGCAGCACAACGACGCGAACGTGCTCTCCCTCGGCGCCCGGATGCAGGATCCCGAGCAGCACTGGGAGATCGTGCAGACCTTCCTCGGGACGCCGTTTTCCCAAGGAGAGCGGCACATCCGCCGGATCGGCGAGATGACGGCGTACGAACAGGAGCACCGCAAGTGACGGACGAGATCGCCAACATCGACCGGCTGCTCGGCTCCTTCGACGAGCTGTGGAGCCCGCGGGTGCTGTCGCGGTTCAACGACGTCGATGTGAAGGTGGCCAGGCTCCGGGGCGACTACGTCTGGCACTCCCACCCCGACACGGATGAGCTGTTCCTGGTGCTGGACGGCTCGCTGGAGATCCAGTTGCGTGAGGACGGCGCCGAGCGATCGGTACGCCTCGGCCGGCACGACGTGTTCGTCGTTCCGCGGGGCATGGAGCACTGCCCGCGTACCGCCGACGGTGCGAGCGTGCTGCTGATGGAGCCGACCGGGACGCTGAGCACCGGCGACTACGCCGGCGAAATCCCCGACCACATCACCTCGACCACCGGCCTCTGACGCCGGCCGCAACGCTCATCGAGTAGTCGGCCATGCGGAGCGAAGCGGAGCAATGGCCGACGTGTCGAGATGAGAGACACGCCGCCGAGGACCTGCAGTTGCGCATTGGGGCGCGACTGCAGCCAGGTGGCGCGCGTCGGGGGATGCATTTGCGCCACGGAGCGCAACAGCAGCCGGTCCCGGGCGGGTCGCCGGTTGGATCCGGCACGACCTCTCGACACGGTCGCTGCGCGACCTACTCGAGGATCGTAGGAACCACGGTCGCTGCGCGACCTACTCGAGGATCGTTGGTACCACCGTCGCTGCGCGACCTGCTCGAGGATCTGAGAGGCCCCGGTCCTAGGTGCGCTCCAGCCACTCGGCGGCGGCCTGTTCCTCCACCTGGGCGACGGCGTCGGCGACCCCGGGATCGGTCAGCTCCGGGTCGCGGGCGACGCAGTCCTCGGCGATCGCGCGGGCCTGTTCCAGCAGTTGCACGTGATCGAGCACCCGCAGCAGTTTCAGCGAGGAGCGGGCACCGGCCTGGCTGGCGCCGAGCACGTCGCCCTCGCGGCGCTGGGCCAGATCGACCTCGGCGAGCTGGAACCCATCGCGGGTGCCGGCGACGGCGCGGAGCCGTTCGGCGGCCGGTGAGTCGCCGGGGGTACGCGTCAGCAGCAGGCAGAGCCCGGGGTGCTCGCCACGGCCGATCCGGCCGCGGAGCTGGTGCAGCTGGGAGATGCCGAAGCGGTCCGCGTCGCAGATCACCATCACCGAGGCGTTCGGCACATCGACCCCGACCTCGACGACGGTGGTGGAGACCAGCACGTCCAGCTCACCGGCGGCGAAGGCGGCCATCACCCGGTCCTTCTCGTCGGCCGACAGCTTGCCGTGCAGGGCGGCCACCCGCAGCGACTCGAGCGGTCCGCCGGGGCCGGTCAGTTCGGCGTACAGGTCGGTGACGTTGCGCGGTGCGGGCGCGTCCTTGCCCTCCAACGAGGGATCCTGCGGTACCAGTTCGCTGTTCTTCTCCCCCGCCGAGATCTGCGGGCAGACCACGAACGCCTGCCGGCCGGCGGCGACCTCCTCGGTGATCCGCTGCCAGGCCCGCTCGACCCATTCGGGGCGCACGTTCTCCGGGACCACCTGGGTGCTGACCTCACTGCGACCGGCCGGGATCTCGGTCAGCGTGGACACCTCGAGGTCGCCGAAGACGGTGATCGCGACGGTCCGCGGGATCGGGGTGGCGGTCATCACCAGCACGTGCGGGCGGGCCTCGGCGCGGTCGTTCAGCGCGGCTCGCTGCTCGACGCCGAAGCGGTGCTGCTCGTCGACGACCACCAGGCCCAGGTCGGCGTACTGCACCCGGTCGGCGAGCAGCGCATGGGTGCCGACCACGATCCCGGCCTCCCCGGAGGCGATCTGCAGCAGGGCCTTCTTCTTCTGCGCGGCGGTCATCGACCCCGACAGCAGCACCACCTTCGTCCGCGGGCCGTCGCCGAGCACACCGGCGTCGAAGAGGCCGCCCTCCCCCTCGGCGAGCGGGCCGAGCATCCGGCTGATCGTCTGGTGGTGCTGCTGGGCCAGCACCTCGGTCGGTGCCAGCAGCACCGCCTGGCCGCCGTTGTCGACGACGGTGAGCATCGCCCGTAGCGCGACCAGGGTCTTGCCGGAACCGACCTCACCCTGCAGCAGCCGCTGCATCGGATGGGTCTGCTCCAGGCCGGTGAAGATCTCCTCGCTGACCTGCTGCTGGCCCGCGGTCAGCTCGAAGGGCAGGGTGGCGTCGAAGGCGGCGAGCAGCCCGTCGCGCTGCCGCGGCCGGGGCGTACCGGGCTGGGACCGAGCGGCGGCGCGCCGGTAGGCCATCGCCGCCTGCACCGCGAACGCCTCGTCGAACAGGAACCGCTGCCGGCCCAGCCAGGCCTGTGCCAGGTCGTCGGGGCGGTGCACGTACTGCACCGCGGCCGCCAACTCGGGCAACCGCTCGTCGGCGGCCGGTTCGAAGTCGATGGCGCGGTCGGCGCGGGCCAGGGCGACCAGATCCACCGCCTCGCGGACCGTGGCGGGCAGCGGCTCGGGCAGCTCACCGGTCTGCTCGCGGACCAGGTCGATGCACTGGGCGATGGTCCAGGTGGGCAGCTTCGCGGTCGCTGGATAGATGCCGATCAGCCCGCCGACCCGGGAGGCCAGCTCACCCATCTGCTGGTTGCGCTGCGCTCCGCCGGTGATGTGGCCGGCCTCGTCGAGGGTGACGAAATCGGGGTGGGTGAGCTGCAGCTGGCCGTTGAAGACCCCGATCTTGCCGGCGAACAGCCCGCGCGCACCCTCGGGCAGGGTGCGCTGCCAGAAGTCGATCAGGTGCCTGCGGCCGAAGAAGGTGAGCCGCAGGGTCCCGGTGCCGTCGCCGACGATCACCTCCAGCCGCAGCGAGCGCTGGTTGCCCTTGGTCTCGCTCTTGATCACCCGGGAGATGAACGCGGCATCCTCGCCCACCTTGAGATCGCGCAGGCTGGTCGACTCGGCGCCGCGCAGATAGCGCCGGGGCACGTGCCGCAGCGCGTCGCCGACCGTGCGCACCTTGAGCTGCTCGAACGCCTTGGCGGTCTTGTCCCCCAGCACGGTCTCCAGCCGGGTGGCCTGGACGCGGTACGCCGGGGTCTGCCACATGGGCCACACCCTAGCGACCTGCCCCGACGGGTCTGGCCCTACGCTGCCGACCATGGACCCGCACCCGATCACCGGCCATCAGTTCGCCTCCCCGGTACCGCCGGGCAGCGGGTGGCCGGGTGATCCGGCGACGGCCGGTACGCCGGTGGCGCACGATCCTGCCGAGGTGGTCGAGCTGGCGGCCGCCGCGGGTGATGTCACCGAGCTGGAGGCCCGGGTCACGGTGTGCCGGGCCTGCCCGCGGTTGGTCGCCTGGCGGGAGCAGGTGGCGTCCGAACGCCGCGCCGCCTATCGCGATCAGCCCTACTGGGGACGACCGGCGGCGGCGTTCGGCGATCCCGAGGCGCCGGTCCTGATCGTCGGTCTGGCGCCAGCCGCGCACGGCGCCAACCGGACCGGGCGGATGTTCACCGGGGATCGCTCCGGGGACTGGTTGTACGCCGCCCTGCACCGGGCCGGGTTCGCCAACCAGCCCACGGCCACCCACGCCGGCGACGGGCTGGCGCTGACCGGGATCCGGATCACCGCCTCGGTGCACTGCGCCCCGCCGCAGAACAAACCGACCACCGCCGAGCGGGCTGCCTGCGCGCCCTGGCTGGACCGGGAACTGCAGCTCTCGGCAACGCGGCTGCGTTCGATCATGGCGCTCGGCTCACTGGCCTGGGACGCCACCATGGCCGCCGCCCGCCGACTCGACTGGGGCGTACCCCGCCCGAAACCGCGGTTCGGGCACGGCGCCGAGGCGACGCTGCTGGCTCCCGGCGACAAGCCGGTACGCCTGGTCGGCAGCTACCACGTCAGCCAGCAGAACACCTTCACCGGCAAGCTCACCGAGGCGATGCTCGATGAGGTGCTGAACCGCCTGTGACGTCCCACGTCGGCTGGGCGAGCGAGGAACGAGCGAGTCGAAGCCACCCCGGGACACGCAAAAAGGACCTGCCCCGGATGGGACAGGTCCTCAGGCGCAGGCCGGGTCAGCGAGCGACCTTGCCGGCCTTCAGGCAGGAGGTGCACACGTTCACACGCTTGGACGTGCCACCGATCACGGCCTTGACGCGCTGGATGTTCGGGTTCCAGCGACGCTTGGTCTTCTTCTTCGACCAGGGCACGTTGTGGCCGAAGCCCGGGCCCTTGGCGCACACGTCACATACGGCAGCCACTGGAGTGTCTCCTCGTCAGAACTTCATTGATTGGGGTCCGATCACGCGATCGGCAACCGGTAGAGCATAGCCGACGCCCACTCCCCCATCCAAATCCTCGGGACCGGGGTTCGGATCGGCCCACCCGGGTATGAATGGATCATCGATCCAACACTCTGGATCACTGATACAGTCACACATCCGAGACAGCCCTCACACCTCACCCCCGGATTGAGAGGCACCCATCGATGAGCCTGTGGAGCATCTTCACCAGTGAACTGATCGGCACCGCGATCCTGATCGTCCTCGGCGCGGGCGTGGTCGCCAACAATGCCTTCCCGAAGAGCTACGGCTATCGCGGCGGCAACCTGATGGTCAACTTCGGCTGGGGCCTCGGCGTGATGGCCGGGGTGTACGCCGCCGCACGCACCGGCGGTCACCTGAACCCGGCGGTCACCCTCGGTGTCTGGGCCTCCGGTGCGACCGAGTTCGCCCCCGGCGTCCCGGTCACCGCGCCCACGATCGGGGTCTACCTGATCGCTCAGCTGGTCGGCGCCTTCGGTGGCGCGATCCTGACCTGGGCGGCGTACAAGAAACAGTTCGACACCCGCGGGGACGCGCCCAGCCTGATCTTCGCCACCGCACCCCAGGTCGCCAGCGTGCCGTGGAATCTGATCACCGAGATCATCGGCACCTTCGTGCTGGTCTTCGGCGCGCTCAGCTTCGGCGCCTGGGACGGCGGCCGGGGAACCATGCTGGAGGCCATCCCGGTGGCCCTGCTGGTGGTCGGCATCGGCGCCAGCCTCGGCGGACCGACCGGGTACGCCATCAACCCGGCCCGCGACCTGGGGCCGCGGCTCGCGCACGCCCTGCTGCCGATCCCGCACAGGGACTCCAGCAACTGGGGTTATGCCTGGATTCCCGTGGTCGGCCCGATCATCGGCGGCGTGCTCGGTGGCCTACTGTTCCACTGGTACGGCGGCTGAACGCGTCCAACAACCCCGACCCGGCACGGCATCAGAGAGGATCCGGACATGACCAACTACATCGCATCCATCGACCAGGGCACGACCAGCACCCGGTGCATCGTCTTCGACCACGACGGCACCATCGTCGGCGTCTCCCAGATGGAGCACGAACAGATCTTCCCGAAGGCCGGGTGGGTGGAGCACGATCCGCAGGAGATCTGGGACAACACCCGCAAGGTGTGCGCCGAGGTGCTGGCCCAGCTCGACCTGAAGGCCTCCGACATCGCCGCGGTGGGGATCACCAACCAGCGCGAGACCACCCTGGTCTGGGACAAGAACACCGGCAAGCCGGTCTACAACGCGATCGTCTGGCAGGACACGCGGACCGACAAGATCTGCACCGAGCTCGCCGGCGACCAGGGAGCGGATCGGTTCAAGGAGACCACCGGGCTGCCGCTGGCGACCTATTTCGCCGGGCCGAAGGCACGCTGGATCCTGGACAACGTCGAGGGCGCCCGGGAGAAGGCCGAGGCCGGTGACCTGCTGTTCGGCACGATGGACACCTGGGTGCTGTGGAACATGACCGGCGGGGCCAACGGCGGCCGGCACGCCACCGATGTCACCAACGCCTCGCGCACCCTGATGATGGACCTGGACACCCTCGACTGGGACGAGGAGATCGTTGCCGCGATGGGATTGCCGAAGTCGATGCTGCCCGAGATCGTCTCCTCCTCCGAGGTCTACGGCACGGTCCGCGAGCGTGGCGTGCTGGCCGGGGTGGAGATCGCCGGGATCCTCGGCGACCAGCAGGCGGCCACCTTCGGCCAGGTCTGCTTCGAACCCGGGATGGCGAAAAACACTTATGGCACAGGGAATTTCCTGCTGCTCAACACCGGCACCGAGAAGGTGCTGTCCAAGAACGGGCTGGTCACCACGGTCTGCTACCAGATCGGCGAGAACAAGCCGGTCTACGCCCTGGAGGGCTCGATCGCGGTCACCGGTTCGCTGGTGCAGTGGCTGCGCGACAACCTGAAGCTGATCAAGAACGCACCCGAGGTCGAGGAGCTGGCCAAGTCGGTCGACGACAACGGCGACGTCTACGTCGTACCGGCCTTCTCCGGGCTGTTCGCCCCGCACTGGCGCAGCGATGCCCGCGGCGCGGTCGTCGGGCTGACCCGGTTCGCGAACCGGGGCCACATCGCCCGGGCGGCGTTGGAGGCGGTCGCCTTCCAGAGCAAGGAGGTCGTCGATGCGATGAACGCCGACTCCGGGGTCGACCTGAGCGAACTGAAGGTCGACGGCGGGATGGTCGCCAACGACACCTTGATGCAGTTCCAGGCCGATCTGCTCGATGTGCCGGTGATCCGGCCCAAGGTCACCGAGACGACCGCGCTCGGCGCGGCGTACGCCGCGGGGCTCGCGGTCGGCTTCTGGGACGACGAGGCCGAGCTGACCAAGCAGTGGGCCGAGGACAAGCGCTGGGAATCCACGATGGATGAGAAGGAGCGCAAGCGCCTGATGGGCAAGTGGACCAAGGCCGTCGAGCGCACCCTGAACTGGGTCGAGGACGAGGACTGATCCCCGCTCATCGAGCAGCACGCCGTGCGCAGCGTCCCACCCACGCTCGTGCGTGTCGAGATGAGCTCGGCCGGCGAGACACAATTATCCGTTCAGCAGCATCAGTACCGCGCTGACCCGGCGGTGCCGGCCGTCCTCGCTGGTCAGCCCGAGCTTGGCGAACAGCCGCTGGGTGTGCTTCTCCACCGCACCCTCGGTGATCACCAGGTCGGCGGCGATCCCGGCGTTCGAGTGCCCCTGGGCCATCAGCTCGAGCACCTCCCGTTCGCGCGGGGTGAGCTCGTCGATCGGATCATTGGTACGCCGCTGCGCGAACACCTGCTGCACCACCTCGGGATCGATCGCGAAACCGCCCCCGGCGACCCGTTGCACCGCATCCAGGAATCCGTCGATGTCGGAGACCCGGTCCTTGAGCAGATAGCCGATCGCGCCCTCCCCTGCGGCGAGCAGGTCCTGGGCGTAGGAGAGCACCACGTACTGGCTGAGCAGCAGGATCGGCGCGCCCGGCCAGTCGGCGCGGATCCGGACGGCCGCCCGCAGCCCCTCGTCGGTGTGCGAGGGCGGCATCCGGATGTCGGTGATGATCAGGTCCGGCCGCAGCGCCAGCGCCTCGGCGTACAGGCTCTCGCCGTTGTCGACGCCGGCCACCACCTGGTGACCGGCGTCGCCGAGGATCAGCCCGAGCCCTTCGCGGAGCAGGACCGAGTCGTCGGCGATCAGGATGCGCACGGGATGACAGCCTGCACCATGCTCGGACCACCGACCGGCGAATCCACCTCCAGCCGCCCGTCGACCCCGCGGAGCCGTTCGGCGAGCCCGGCCAGGCCGTGACCCTTGGCCGGATCGGCACCGCCGACCCCATCGTCGATCACGGTCACGAACAGCCAGTCGTCCTCGACACCAGCGAGCACCCGGGCCTGGCTGGCTCCAGAATGCTTGTTCAGGTTGGCCAGCGCCTCGCTGACGACGAAGTACGCCGCGGTCTCGACGTGGGCGGGCAACCGGGGCACGTCGATCTCGACCTGGACCGGCACCAGGGATCGGGTGGTGGCTTCCCCGAGGGCGGCGGCCAGGCCACGGTCGACGAGCACCGGCGGCGCGATCCCGCGGCTCAGCATCCGCAGCTCGCCGAGCGCCTCCTGGGTCTGCTCCATCGCGCCGGCGAGCACGATCTGGGCGTTCTCGGGGTCGGTGGCGGCCATCCGGCGGGCCCGGGCCAGATCCATGTTCAGGCGGACCAGCCGCTGCTGCGGCCCGTCGTGAATGTCGCGCTCCAACCGGCGCAGCTGATCGGTCTCGGCCTGCCGCACCGCCGCCCGGGAGCTGCGCAGCTCACCGACCTCGCGCTGGTGCTCGGCGCGGGAGCTGAGCAGTCCGCGCGCGAGGGCGACCTGGGCGGTGGCCAGCCCGCGGATCACCCAGGGCAGGGTGAGCAGGAAGATCAGCCCGACCAGACCCTGCAGGGCGGCGTCGGCCCAGATCGAGTCGGCCAGACCGAGCGCGCGCAGCGCCGGATTGTAGTCCCCGGGCGGCAGCACCGCGTCCAGGACCAGCGCCGACAGCGGGCCGAGGACGATCGCGGCGGCGCCGACCAGCCAGGTCAGCGCGACCGAGAAGGTGATGATCGACAACAGGAACCGGACGAGCACCCAGGTCACATCGAGCCAGGACTGCGGATCCCGGAGCGGGGTCAGCAACCGCCCGACCATGCCACCCCCAGGCGCCAGGTACGCCGGTTCGGGGGCCTGCCGGCCGTCCACCGAGGCGATCATCCGGCGCTCGGTTGCCGCGAAGACGCGGGCGATCAGGACGGTCAGCACCAGGATCGGCAGCCCGGCCCAGACGATCGACATGCCGACGCCGAGGAGGGCGATGCTGACGACCAGGACGAACGCGATCAGCGCGATCGGGAAGCTCAGCAGCAGGTACGCCGACCCGGCGGCCACGCCGCGGAAATGGCGTACCGGCAGGGGTTTCGGCGATTCGGTGGGCTGGTCCTCGACGGGGCTGGAGGCGGGGCGTGTGCTCATGGCTCCAGCCTGCTCGTCGGTCACACCGCGCAGTATCCCGCAGGCTGGTGTCTCGGTGTCGGGTTTCCCCGACACCCGCTCCGAACATGTCAGGGGTTATGCACCGTCCCAGGCACGCGCACCGTGGGATCTCCCGCAAGAGATCGGGGGTTCATCTCGACACGGCCGCCATTGCTCCGCTGCGCTACGCATGGCGGCCTACTCGATGAGCGTCACGTCGCGACGACGATGGGGATGATCATCGGGCGGCGGCGGTGGGTCTTGTTCACCCAGCGGCCGACCTTGCGACGGATCACCTGCTGCAACCGGTGCGAGTCATCGACGCCCTCCTGCATGGCCTGCACCAGCGCCTCGGAGATCTCCCCGCGGATGCCGTCGAAGACCGCGTCGTCGCCGACGAAGCCGCGGGCGTTGATCTCGGGTCCGGAGACGATCTGGTTGGTGTGCACGTTGACCACCGCCAGCACCGAGATGAAGCCTTCCTCGCCGAGGATCTTGCGGTCGGTGAGCTCGGTCTCGGAGATGTCGCCGACGCTGGAGCCGTCGACGAAGACGTAGCTCGCGTCGATCCGGCCGACCACCGACACCTTGCCGTCGTGCAGGTCGACCACGTCGCCGTCCTCGACGATCACCGTGTGGTCGCGGCGTACGCCGGTGGCCTGCGCCAGTTCGGCGTTGGCGACCAGGTGGCGTACCTCGCCGTGCACCGGCATCACGTTCCTGGGCTTGACGATGTTGTAGCAGTAGAGCAACTCACCGGCCGAGGCGTGCCCGGAGACGTGCACCATCGCATTGCCCTTGTGCACCACCCGGGCACCGAGCTTGGTCAGCCCGTTGATCACCCGGTAGACCGAGTTCTCGTTGCCGGGGATCAGCGAGGACGCCAGCAGCACGGTGTCGCCGGGCTTGAGTTCGATCACCGGGTGCTCGCGGTTCGCGATCCGTGACAGCGCCGAGAGCGGTTCGCCCTGGGAGCCGGTGGAGATGATCACCACGTCCTCCGGCTTGTACTTCTCCAGGTCCTTGAGTTCGATCAGCGTGTTGCCGGGCACCTTGAGATAGCCCAGGTCGCGGGCGATGGACATGTTGCGCACCATCGAGCGGCCGACGTAGACGACCTTGCGACCGTGGCGTACCGCCTCGTCGAGCACCTGCTGCACCCGGTGCACGTGGGAGGCGAAGCAGGCCACGATCAGCCGCTGCCTGCTGGTCGCGAAGACCCGCTGCAGGGCCGGCTGGATGTCCTTCTCCGGGGTGGTGAAACCCGGTACCTCGGCATTGGTGGAGTCGACCATGAACAGGTCGACGCCCTCCTCGCCGAGCCGGGCGAAGGCCCGCAGATCGGTGAGCCGGCCGTCCAGCGGCAGCTGGTCCATCTTGAAGTCACCGGTGTGCAGCACCGTCCCGGCGGCGGTCCGCAGGAAGACCGCCAGCGCGTCCGGGATGGAGTGGTTGACCGCGAGGAACTCCAGCTCGAACTCCGGCACGGTGACGATCGAACCCTCTTCGACCTCGCGCAGGTCGGTGTTGCGGATCCGGTGCTCCTTCAGCTTCTCCCGCAGCAGCGCCAGGGTGAGTCGGGAGCCGAACACCGGGATGTCGTTGCGCAACCGCAGCAGATAGGGCACCGCGCCGATGTGGTCCTCGTGGCCGTGGGTGAGCACCAGGCCGACCACGTCGTCGATCCGGTCCCGGATCGCCTCGATGCCGGGCAGGATCAGGTCGACACCGGGGTGTGCCTCGTCGGGGAACAGTACGCCGCAGTCGATCAGCAGGATCTTGCCGTTGATCTCCAGGCTGGCCATGTTCCGCCCGACGTCGCCGAGACCGCCCAGCGGGATCACCCGCAGGGTGTCGGGCTTGAGCTTCGGGGGGATTCGCAGACCGGCAGCAGACATGGGTTTCAGGCTAGCGGACCGGAGCCGCGCAGGCGCAGTCGCAGCAGTGGATACGCCCGGCCGTCGGCATCGGTGTCGCTGCGTCCGACGATCTCGAATCCTCGATGCAGATAGAAGCCGGTCGCCGCCGGGTTCTGTTCGTTGACCTCGACCCGCCGGACTCCCTGCTCGGTGATCGCCTGCTCCAGCAGCGCGGTACCGACCCCGCTGCCGCGGCTGTCCGGGTCGACGAACAGCATCTCGAGTCCGTCCCCGGCCACCCCGGAGAACCCCACCGGCGCCCCCGCGCGTTCGGCGACCGTCAGGGTCACCGCCGGCAGGTAGTCGGTGGCCAGCTTCGCCTGGATCTCATCGCGGTCCGCGGGGGCCAGGAAGTCGTGCGTGGCGTCGACGGCCCGACGCCAGATCCGCACCAGGTCCGGCTGGTCGACCGCGCCGCGGCCGGGGCGCAGGTGCAGGAGAGTCATGGCGGCAGCCTGCCACCTCAGTCGGCGGCCGGCGACCCGGTTTCCGCGGCGTCCGCCGGACCACCGGAGATGTCGGAGTGCAGGCGGACCTGTTTGATCCGTACGCTCTCGTCCTCGGTGCCGATCTCTCGGTGTGAGCCGTCGGCCGCCCAGCCGGCCCCGGTCAGGAAACCGCGCAGGTCGTCATCGGTGGAGTTCACCCACCAGGTGGCCAGCCCGAACCCGTCGGCGCGCAGGGTGTCCACGCAGGCGTTCAACAGCCGCGAACCGTGGCCGCGGCCGCGGGCCAGCGGATCGATCAGGAACTCCCCGACCAACCCGTCGACACCCTGGGTGGCGTCCGGGTCGTCGCTGGGCATCGTGGTCGCCATCCCGACCACCCGATCCGGCTCCTGCCCGTCATTGGCGGCGACCGCCACCAGCACCCGGTAGCTGGCCAGCGGCGGGCGGGTGATGGAGAGCTGCCAGGCCTCGGTCATGGTGTCCAGGTCGAGCTGGCCCAGCACGGCATCGGCCCGCTCCCCCAGCTCGGCGGCCCAGACCCGGCGCTGCAGGGCGGCCAGTTCGGGGGCCTCCCGGGGAAGGGCCAGGCGGACGGAATCGGGACGCGGTTCACTCACCGGATCAGCCTATCGAGGGCGCAAGGGGGCGGGACGCGGACGTGGAACAGCCCGTGACTGCCGGCTCGGGGGATCTGGCAATCACGGGCTGCGAGAGAAAGTCTGTCATACGAATCGGGGACAGATGGGGGTATCAGAAATTTCTAATACCAAGTGGTAAGAAAGTAGGGATGACCCCGGTACGAAGGTGTCAGCTGGCCAGCACGATGTTCTGCCCGGACAGGTCCAGGGTGAGCTGCTGGGCATCCACCTGCAGGCCGCCGGCCCGCACCCCGAGCGGCAGCTGCAGCGGCACCGCCGGCACCGACTCCTCGACGACCCGGCTGACCACCGAATCCGGCAGCTGGTACCCGGCCACCTCGGCCTGCACATCGGTGACCCGCAGCGACTGCGCGGCCACATCGAGCGCCGGCCGGCCGCGCAGCAGCACGGTGGCCTGCTGCCCGAGCACCCGCGGGGACACCTTGAGCTCGACCCGCCCGTCGGGCAGCGGGGTCACCGGTACGCCGGCGGCGCGCTGCACCTCCGGCCAGGCGATCTCGGCACTGCCGGTGAGAGTGCCGGCGGTGGCCCGGCTGAAGTTGTCACCGGTGACGACCTGCCCCAGATCCAGCCGCAGCCGCTGCACGGTCATCGGTTTCGAACCACCGGTGGAGACGTCGGCCGCATCCACCACCACCCGGTCGAAGCGGTTGGCGGCCACCTGGGTGAGGAAGGGGAAGCCGGTGATGTCGACGGCGGGTTGCTGGGCCAGCCCGAGCTGGGTCTGCACCTGCTGGGCGACCTGGTCGTTGGCGTACCGCCGGCCGATCCGGTCGGCGGCCACCAGCACACCGAGGAGCAGCGCGAAGACGACCAGGAAGGCGATCAGGCAGCCGAGGCCGCGGCGGCGGGGCCGCCGCTGCGCCCTGGTCTGCTGGGACTGCGGTACCTGCTGACTCACGCGTTCGGGGTCGGGTCCTCGAGGCCGAGGATGCCCTCGATGCCGATGGTCAGTCCGGGCCGGTTCGGGACCGCGCGGACCGCTTCGATGACCCCGGGCATGAAGCTCGCCCGGTCCAGCGAGTCGTGCCGGATGGTGAGGGTCTCCCCCTCGGTGCCGAAGAGCACCTCCTGGTGGGCGATCAGGCCCTTCACCCGGACCGAATGCACCCGGATCCCGTCGATGTCGGCGCCGCGGGCACCGGGCACCTCCTGCTCGGTGGCATCGGGGACCGGACCGAGGCCGGCCGCCTGCCGGGCGGCGGCGATCTGCCGGGCGGTGCTGGTCGCGGTGCCGGAGGGGGCGTCGGCCTTGGTCGGGTGGTGCAGTTCGACGATCTCCACCGAGTCGAAGAACCGGGCGGCGCGCTTGGAGAAGTCCATCATCAGGATCGCGCCGATGGAGAAGTTGGCGGCGATCACGACCCCGACCTCGGGCTTGTCGGCCAGCCATTCCCGGACCTGGGCGATCCGGTCCTCGGTGAAACCGGTGGTGCCGACCACGGCGTGGATGCCGTTCTCGATGGCCCACTTGAGGTTGTCCATCACCGATTCGGGGTGGGTGAAGTCGACGATCACCTGGGCCTGGCCGGCGTCCTCCTTGGAGTCGCCGTAGTCGAGCCCGGTGACCAGATCGAGTCCCTCGGCACGACCAACGGCCCGGCACACCTCCGCGCCCATCCGGCCGTTGGCTCCAAAGACAGCGATATCCATTGCTCACTCCACTTCTCGGGTCTCATCGCAGGGGTACGCCCCCACTCTAGGAGGTGCGGGCGCCTCGGGCGGCGCGGGTCAGAGCCACCGTTCGACGAGTCCGGTGAGCCGGTTCCGGTTCACCCGGCCGCCGACCACCGACAGCACCGGTGGCACGGTCAGCAACTCCTCGGCGACCGTGGCGAGTTCGTCGGGGGTGACCTGTTCGTAGTGCTCCAGGATCTCGCTCATCCGGCGGGCGTCCCCGGAGAGTTCGGCGGTGCCGAGCCGGTTCATCCGGGCGGTCGGCCCCTCGAAGGCGAGCAGGGTCTGGCCGAGCAGCTGGCCGCGGGCGCGGGCCAGTTCGGCCTCGCCGATGCCGTTCTCGAGCAGTTCGGCGAGGCTGCCGCGGACCACCGCGGTGACGTCGGCGACCCGCTCGGGCACGCTGCCCCATTCGATGGTGAAGCTGCCGGCATCGGCGTACGCCGACTCCCCCGCGTCGATCGCGTACGCCAGCCCGCGGCGCTCGCGCACCTCGACGAACAGCCGGGAGCTCATCCCGCCGCCGAGCACCACCGAGAGCAGGTTGAGCGGGTAGCGGCGCTGGTCGACCGCGCTGCCCGGTCCGTCGGTGAACACACCGGGGCTGGGGAAGCCGAGCACGGCCAGGGCGTGTTCCAGCGGCCGGCTGCGGACCAGCACGCTGCCCGGGTCGATCTTGGGGCGGGCGGGCCGCTGCCGGGGCTGGTCGCCGTTGCCGGCCAGCCGTTCGTCGAACTCGGCGAGCTGGTCGACCAGCCGGTCGTGATCGACCCGGCCGGCGGCGGCCACGACGATCCTGGGCGCGCGGTAGTGCCGCCGCCAGAAGCTGTTGATCTGGTCCCGGCTGAGGGCGGAGATCGAGGCGTCGGAGCCGATCACGCTGCGTTCCAGCGGGGTGCCGGCGAACAGCCGGCTGGAGACGAGTTCGCCGGCGGCGTCGGCCGGGTCGTCGTGGTGCATCGCGATCTCGTCCAGGATCACCGCCCGCTCGGCGTCGATGTCGGCCTCGCGGAGCAGTGAGGCGGACAGCATGTCGGTGAGCACGTCGACCGCGATCGGGGCGTCGTCGGCGAGGGTCTTGGCATAGAAGCAGGTGTGCTCCTTGGCCGTGTACGCGTTCAGGTCACCGCCGACCTGTTCGATGGCGGCCGAGATCTCCTCCGCACCGCGGCGCCGGGTGCCCTTGAACAGCACGTGTTCGAGGAAGTGGGAGACCCCGTGCAGGTGCGGTGCCTCGAAGCGGGAGCCGGTACCGACGAAGCAGCCGATGCTGAAGCTGCCCGTCCCGGGCATGTCCTCGGTGACCACACGCAGGCCGCCCGGCAGCACACTGCGGCGGGAGTTCCCACCGAGGTAGTGCTGCCGGGCGGCTGCGCGGTTGCTACTGGCCAAACTCAGGCCTCGGACCCGGCCTCGACCTGGTCGTCGCTGCCCTGGTCGCCGGACTCCTCGTCGGACTCCTCGACGACCGGGATCAGCGACAGCTTGCCGCGGTCGTCGATCTCGGAGATCTCCACCTGCAGCTTCTGGCCGACCGAGAGCACGTCCTCGACCGACTCGACGCGCTTGCCGCCGGCGAGCGCGCGCAGCTTGGAGATGTGCAGCAGGCCGTCCTTGCCGGGCAGCAGCGAGACGAAGGCACCGAAGTTGGTCAGCTTGACCACGGTGCCGAGGTAGCGCTCGCCCTTCTCCGGCATCGTCGGGTTGGCGATCGCGTTGATCGTCGACCGGGCGGCCTCGGCGGAGGTGCCGTCGACCGCACCGATGTAGATGGTGCCGTCGTCGTTGATGGTGATCTCGGCGCCGGTGTCGTCCTGGATCTGGTTGATCATCTTGCCCTTGGGGCCGATGACCTCGCCGATCTTGTCGACCGGGATCTTCACGGTGATGATCCGCGGGGCGTAGATGCTCATCTCGTCGGGGCGATCGATGGCCTCGTTCATCACCTCGAGGATCGTGTGCCGGGCCTCGCGGGCCTGCAGCAGCGCCTTCGACAGCTCCTCGGCGGGGATGCCGTCGAGCTTGGTGTCGAGCTGCAGCGCGGTCACGAAGTCCTTGGTGCCGGCGACCTTGAAGTCCATGTCACCGAGGGCGTCCTCGTCACCGAGGATGTCGGTCAGCGCCACATACTTGGTGGTGCCGTCGATCTCCTCGCTCATCAGGCCCATCGCGATGCCGGCGACCGGCGCCTTGAGCGGCACACCGGCGTTCAGCAGCGACAGCGTGGACGCGCAGACCGAGCCCATCGAGGTGGAGCCGTTCGAGCCGAGCGCCTCGGAGACCTGGCGGATGGCGTAGGGGAACTCCTCGCGGTCCGGCAGCACCGGCACCAGGGCGCGCTCGGCGAGCGCACCGTGGCCGATCTCGCGGCGCTTCGGCGAACCGACGCGGCCGGTCTCACCGGTGGAGTAGGGCGGGAAGTTGTAGTGGTGCATGTAGCGCTTGCTGGTCTCCGGGGAGAGGGTGTCCAGCTTCTGCTCCAGGCCCAGCATGTTCAGCGTGGTGACACCCAGGATCTGGGTCTCGCCGCGCTGGAACAGTGCCGAACCGTGCACCCGCGGCAGGACGCCGACCTCGGCGGACAGGGTGCGGATGTCGGCCAGCCCGCGGCCGTCGATCCGGATGTTCTCGGTGAGCGTGCGGTGCCGCACGATCTTCTTGGTCAGCGCCTTGAGCGCGCCCGAGATCTCCTTCTCCCGACCCTCGAAGCGGTCGGCGAGCTTCTCGGTGACCTCCTGGCGGATCGCGTGGGTGGCCTCGTTGCGCTCCTCCTTGCCGGGGATCTGCATGGCCTGCTTGACCCGGTCGGCGGCCTCGGCCTCGACCGCGGCGTACACGTCGTCGGCGTAGTCGGAGAAGACCGGGAAGTCCGCGGTGTCCTTGGGGAACTGGGCGGCCAGCTCGGCCTGCGCGTCGCAGAGGGTCTTGATGAACGGCTTGGCGGCCTCCAGGCCCTTGCCGACCACGTCCTCGGTCGGGGCGGTCTTGCCGGCGGAGACCAGGTTCCAGGTCTGCTCGGTGGACTCAGCCTCGACCATCATGATCGCGACATCGCCATCGGGCAGCACCCGGCCGGCGACGACCATGTCGAAGGTGGCGTCCTCGAGCTGCTCGACGGTCGGGAAGGCGACCCACTGGTCGTCGATCAGCGCGATCCGGACACCGCCGATCGGGCCCGAGAAGGGCAGCCCGGCGAGCTGGGTGGACATCGAGGCGGCGTTGATGGCCACCACGTCGTAGAGCACGTCCGGGTTCAGCGCCATCACGGTGACGACGACCTGGACCTCGTTGCGCAGGCCCTTGACGAAGGACGGGCGCAGCGGGCGGTCGATCAGCCGGCAGGCCAGGATCGCACCCTCGGACGGGCGGCCCTCGCGGCGGAAGAAGGAGCCGGGGATGCGGCCGGCGGCGTACATCCGCTCCTCCACGTCCACGGTGAGGGGGAAGAAGTCGATGGCATCGCGCGGGGTCTTCTGCGCGGTGGTGGCGGACAGCAGCATGGTGTCGCCGTCCAGGTAGACGGCGGCCGAGCCGGCCGCCTGACGGGCCAGCAGTCCCGACTCGAAGCGCACGACGTGCTTGCCGTGCTTGCCGTTGTCGATGATGGCCTCGGTGAACTTGAGGTCAGGTCCCTCCACAGGGATTCCTTTCGTGTGGGCGATCGCAGCCGCACACAGCCGACCCGTTGTGATGGAGGCCGGTCTTCGATCGAGGTCCGCGGGTCACTCACGCGCAGCGATGGGCTGGGCGGCTCCCGAGGACCACTACCGAGGACCGAGGACTCCCGGAAACGGCCGGGCGGGCGATCTGGTGTGATCAATACTTGTTCGGTTGTACCACTCAGGCTAGCGGATCGACCCGCGCTCCCCTATTTGACGAGCAGGTACGCCACGGCGACGATCAGTCCGCCGAGGACCGCCATGGCCAGCAGCGCCAGGCCCATGTAGCGCAGGATCCGGCCGAAATCGATGAGCTTGAACTCCTCCTCGGGCTCGGACTCGGGCTCGGGCGTGGGGCGCTGCTCGGGCTCCTGGGTCATCGCGGCAGCCTCCCCCGGCGGGCCAGCTCGGCGGCGAGCTGGTCGCGATCGGCCCCGGCGGCGAGCAGCAGCTGGGTGAGGGTGCGAGCCTTGAGCGGGGCGAGCCAGCCGGCCGGCAGCAGGCCGCGCGCGATCAGGTCGATCTCCGCGCCCTGGTAGCCGTAGGTGCGCTGCAGCACCGGCCCGGCGGCGGTCCGGCCGGCGAGGACGACCGGCACCCGCCGGGCCAGCTCGGCGTACACGTCGGAGGCGGGGATGCTGACGTGCCCACCACCGCTGCCGGCCACCACCAGGGCGGCGGCGCCGGCGTCCACGGCGGCCCGGGCGAGTCGGCCGTCGTCGCCGAGGTGGAATTCCAGCAGCGGCACCCAGGGCCAGTCGGCGGCAGCGAGCGCGGCGCGGTCCGGGGCGGGCACCGCCGGATCCCGCGGGGTGGTCGCGGTCCAGGCGACCTCACCCTCGACGAGCAGGCCGAGCGCAGCGGCACCGGGGCTGGCGAAGGCACCGGTACGCACGGTGTGGGATTTGCGGACCCAGCGGGCGGCATGGATCTGGTCATCGAGCACCGTCAGTACGCCGCGGTCCCGGGCACCGGGTGAGGCGGCGACGGTGAACGCGGCGAGCACATTGGCGGGCCCGTCGGCACCGGGCTGTTCCGGCCCGCGCATCGCGGCGGTGACGATCAGCGGCTCGCTGCGCTGCCAGAGCAGGTCCCACAGATAGGCGGTCTCCTCGAGGGTGTCGGTGCCCTGCGAGATCACCACCCCGGCGGCACCGGCGTCGACCTCCTGCTCGGCCCAGGCGAGGGTCTCGACGAGCTGCCGGGCGGTCAGCGAGGAGGAGCCGACCCGCTGCAGCGTCGCGGTCCGGATCCGCACCCCGGCCGCCGCACTCACCGAGGTCACCAGATCGTCCGCGCCGAGGCTCGGCCGGATCCCGGATTCGTCCCCGGAGACCATCGAGATGGTGCCGCCGAGCGCGCCGAAGGCGATCACCGGCGCCTCGTTCCCGGGCTGGGCGGGGTCCTGCTGGGTGGGGTCCTGCTGGCTGGTCACATCACTCCTCTGCTCGCCCCGGCATCCTGACACAAACCGCGATGAACCCGGGTCTGGATACCGTTCTCGCCATGGTCGTACTCGCCTACGTCATCGCCTGGTTCCAGGCGAATTTCCTTCTGGGGTTCGGATTGGGGCTGGCACTGCTCGCCCTGTGGGGCGTGTTGTCGAACCGGAAACGACCAGCAGCGGTACGCCGGCTGCGGTTCATCCCGCTGGTCCTGCTGATCCCGTTCCTGGCCTCGGTGGGGCTCTTTCTCACCGACAAGCTGAAGTTCACCGACAACCTGCGCGGCCGCACCGTGGCGGCGTACGGCCAGGACGCCACCGTCACCGTCGGCGCGAACACCGGCAGTTACGCGACCCGCCGGAATGCCTCGCTCTACTACGACGTGACGATCCGGTACGCCGACGGCACCACGAAGACCGACAATCTCGACCTGCTCGGGGTGTTGCGGACCAACAACAACTGGTGGGGTCAGCTGGTCGATCAGAGCCGCACCGGTCGCCCGACGGTGCTCACCGTGAAGTATCTGCCCGGGCTGAAGGACGGCTGGGTGGTGACGGGCATCCAGAGCAGCTGAGCCCTACGCCGCTGCGCAGACCCGCCGCGCGAACACCGCACACGACTCCCAGCGCGCCGTCTGCACCCCGGGTGCCGCGACCGTGTGCGTACCCGGATGGGACTCCACCTCTGCCCGGCCACCACCCGAGCGGACCGCCGCCGCGAACTCCGCTCCCCCGCGGGCGATCTCGTCATCGGTGGCGAGCTGCACCAGGCTCGGCGGCAATCCGGCCAGGGCCGGGGCCAGCGCGGGTGAGAGCACCGGGTGGTGCAACGGATTCGGCCCGGCCCAGGCGGTCAGCAGATCGCGGCGCGACCCGGGGTCGTCGGAGATCCGGATGGACTCCGGCAGGTCCAGTGCGGGCATCGAGAGGATCAGTCCGGCCAGCGGCGCGAACCCCGGGATGGTTCGCGCCAGGATGGCGGCGGCGGCGGCGCAGTTGCCACCCGAGGAGGTGCCCTGCAGCACGATCCGGTCGTGCCCGAAACCCTGCTCGGCGAGCCAGCGCACGGCGGCCAGGGCGTCGGATGTCGAACGGGGGAAGGGATGTTCGGGGGCCAACCGGTAGTCCGGGGTGACGACGGTGAGCCCGGCCCGGTCGACCAGGAAGGCGGCGAACTCGTCACCGACGGCATCGAGCAAGGACCCCCCACCCATCCAGAATCCGCCGCCGTGCAGCACCACCACCGCACCCGCCGATGGGCCGTCGACCGGTTCGTGCACCACCATCCGGAAGGTGTTGACGGCCGGGGCGAGCGACGGCACCGGGGTCAGCGCGGCGGCGGGTACGCCGGGGGCGAGCTCGACCTCCCCGCGGGGCGGCCACCGGTCGTCCACCGGTACCCGCACGCTGCGCCGGCGGACCCGTCCCGCCCCGGGGCCCGCAGGTCGCGGTGGCCCGCCGAAGAATTCCCCGCCGAACTCCTCGGCCGCGTCGATCGCGACGAGGGCCCGTTCGTTGTGCTCCTCGCGGATCTCGGCCACCGCCGCGAGCCACTCGGGTACGCCCTGGCCGGGCGCCGGGCGTACCGGGACCGGGCTGGGTTCCAGCAGGTCCCGTGCCCGCAACACCTCCTGCACGCGGTCGACCAGCCCGGTGAGCGGGTTCATGTGGTCTCTCCTTCGATCAGCTCGACGTTCATCATGGTGTGGGTCACCGGGAGGTCCGGGTCGGCGATCCGGCGCAGCAGCAGCTCCATCCCGAGCGTGCCGGATTCGGCGAGCGGCTGCCGGATGGTGGTCAGCTTGGCCGCCCGGGCCAGCTCCCGGCCGTCGAAGCCGACCAGGTGATGATCACCGGGCACCTTGACCCGGCCGGCCCGCAACCCGTTCAGCAGGCCCACCGCGACCCGGTCGTGGTGGGCGAAGATGCCGAGGCCGTCGCGGCCGCGGCGGGCCAGTGCGAGCCCGCGTTCCTCCGCGGCCGCCAGCCCGTCGGGCACCTTCAGGTGCCGGAACTGCTGGCGACCCATCCCGGCCTCGGCCAGCGCCTGCTGGAAGCCCAGCATCCGCCGCTGCGCCGCCGACGGATAGCTCGAGACCTGCCCCTCGCTGACATAGACGAACTCCGTCAGCCCGCGGGCGAGCAGGTGCTGGGCGGCCAGTTTCCCGCCCAGTTCGTCGTTCATGGTGATCGTGTCCAGTTCCGGGTGCCGACTGTCCACCAGCACCGCCGGCAGCCGGTGCTGCTGCACCCGTTCCACCCAGGCGTCGTCGACCGGCAGCCCCATCACCACGATGCCGTCCACCCGGCCCTGCAGCGGCAGCACCGACAGCTGCGGGTCGGCGCTGCGGGCGGCGGAACCGTGGTCGACGAGCACCACCTCACAGGCGCCGTCGCCGTGCCGGGCCCGGTTGAGCAGACCGTCCAGCCGCTCGTGGAAGGACGAATAGCTGGTGAACGGGGCGACGACCGCGATCCGTGGCGTACTCGCCCGCTGCCGGCGTTCGGCCAGCTCGTGCGGGTAGTAGCCGAGCGCGTCCACCACCGCCAGCACCTTCGCCCGGGTCTTGGCCGAAACCCGGTGCGGCCGGTTCAGGGTGTGCGAGACCGTCGTCTTCGACACCCCGGCCTGGGCGGCCACATCGCTGATCGTGACGGCCATCTGCACCTCCACCTCGTTGGGGATGCGGTGAGGGTAGGCACCCGAGGGGCCCGGTACCAAGGGTTTGCGCAAACCGGTTTGCACGCCCGCGCAACGAAAAGAGCCGGCCCCATGGGGACCGGCTCCTCAGCGGCGTACCGCGCAGGTGGAGCGTCAGCGACGCAGGCCGAGGCGCTTGATCATCGCACGGTAGTGCTCGACGTCCTGCTTGGCGACGTAGTTCAGCAGCCGGCGGCGCTGGCCGACCATCAACATCAGGCCACGACGGGAGTGGTGGTCGCCCTTGTGCTCCTTGAGGTGCTCGGTGAGGTGCGAGATGCGCTTGGTGAGCAGCGCGATCTGCACATCCGGAGAGCCGGTGTCGCCGGGCTTCGTCGCGTATTCTTCGATGATCTTCTGCTTGGTGTCGGCGTCCATGACGCTCTCCTTCCGGTTTCCCGTTGCGCGGCGCCCCGGCGTCGGTGGTGCTGGGGCTCTTGGTGATCCGCGGCCGTCGTGACGGCAACCGCGCAAGAGTATCAGCGGGTGGCAGGATGGCCCAAAACGTGGAACCTGCAACACCTGCATGGAGGCGATGGTGGAGACCCTGGCCCTGGACATCGGCGGCACGAAGATCGCCCTGGCCATCATCGACGAGAGCGGTGACATCCGCCGTGAAGTGCTCCGCCCGACGGTGCCCGGTGGCGCCGCGGAGGAGCTCTTCGCCCAGATCGCCGACGGGCTCGGCGAACTGGTCGACGGCTGGGGTGCCACCGATGAGGTGCTGGTCGGGATCGGGTCGGCCGGGCCGATCAACGAACCGAAGGGCACCATCTCCCCGATCAACATTCCCGGCTGGCGCGATTTCCCGGTCGCCGATCGGGTACGCCAGGTGGTCACCGACCTGCTCGACCGGCCGGTGCGGGTCGGGCTGGCCGGTGACGGGCACTGCATCGCGCTCGGGGAGCACTGGCTGGGTGCGGCCCGGGACGTCGACTCGATGGTCGGCATGATCGTCTCCACCGGGGTCGGTGGCGGTGCGGTGCTGGACGGCCGGTTGTTCCGCGGTGACACCGGTAACGCGGTGCACGTCGGGCACACCTCGGTGAACTTCCTCGGCGCCCAGTGCGACTGCGGTTCGCGCGGCTGCGTGGAGATGTACGCCCGGGGGCCGGCGATGGTCGCCTATGCCCGCCAGCTCGGCTGGACCGGTGGCGATGACGCCCGCAAGCTGGCGATGGATGCGGCCGAGGGCGATGAGGCGGCCGAGGCGGCGATCGATCGCGGGATGCGGGCGTTGGCGGCCGGAATCGCTGCCCTGTCGGCGGAACTCGATGTCCGGGTCTTCGTCATCGGTGGCGGGGTGTCCAAGGCCGGTGAGGTGATCTTCGATCCGCTGCGGGCCCACCTGGCCGACTTCACCGGCACCCTGTTCGTGCCCGAGATCGATCTGCGCCGCGCCGAGCTGGAGAACGCCGGCCTGCTCGGTGCCGCCGCCGTCGGCCTCGCCCTGCGCGGCCTCGGCCCGCTGCGCGGCTGAAACTCACTTCCCCGCCGTGGGAGCATGGAAGGGTTCGTGAATCAGGAGAGGACCATGGCAGAGCTCAAGGACCGGCTGCGCGCCGACATGACGACCGCGATGAAGGCCCGCGACAAGGACACCACCAAGGTGCTGCGTGCGGTGCTGACGGCGATCCAGACCGAGGAGGTCGCCGGTGATGAGGCCCATGAGCTGGATGCCGACGCGGAGTTGAAGATCGTCACCAAGCAGGTCCGGCAGCGCCGTGATTCCGCCGCCGAATACACCAAGGGCGGCCGGCAGGACCTGGCCGATGTCGAGCTCGCCGAGGCCGAGATCCTGCAGGTCTATCTGCCCGCCCCGCTGACCGACGACGAGCTCGCCGCCCTGGTCGATGCGGAGGTCGCCGCCGCCGGCCCCGAGGTGTCGATGAAGCAGATGGGCCAGATCATCAAGGCCGTCAACGCCAGGGCCGCCGGCCGCGCCGATGGCGGCAAGATCGCCGGATTGGTGAAATCCCGCCTCCAGTCCTGAACATGTCAGGGGTTATGCACCCTTGCAACCCCCGAGGACTATGAGGTCTCCCCGACGAGTTCGGAGCACAGCCGCAGCGCCACATCGGGGGTGTTGGTGATCACCGCGTCGACCCCGAGCCCGAGCGCCCAGCGCAGATGCGCCGGGTCGTCGATCGTCCACGGATTGATTCGTACCCCGGCCGCGTGCGCCAACTCGACCGCGCCGTTGACCTGCAGATAGCTGTACGCCGGATGGATCGCGACCGCGCCGAAGTCGCGGGCGTACTCCCAGGGCAGATACATGATCTCGTCGAACAGCAGCGCCACCGGCAGCTGCGGGGCGATCTGCTGCAGCGTCTTCAGCGTCAGGTGGTTGAACGAGGAGATCAGCACCCGCTCCCCCATCCCCGAGGCGGCCACCAGCTCCGCGAGCTTGGGTTCGATCCCGGGCTGGAAGTTCAGGTTGGTCTTCAGCTCGACGTTGACCACCATCCGAGTGGGCCGGACCAGCTCGAAGACCTCGGCGAGCGTCGGGATCCGGACCTCGGCGTAGCCTTCCTTGCCATTGCTGAAATCCAACCCACGCAGCGATTCCAGCGACATCGCCGACACCGCGCCGGAGCCGTCACTGGTCCGGTCGACGGTTTCGTCGTGGATCACCACCAGCTCCCCGTCGGCACTGAGATGGACATCGAGCTCGATCCCGTCGGCACCCTGCTCCGCGGCGAGCCGGAAGGCTTCCAGGGTGTTCTCCGGGGCGTACGCCGAGGCGCCGCGATGGGCCCATACGTCGGTCATGGGCCCAACCTAACTCAGAGCATCAGCGCCCCGCGCACCTCGTCCCGGGCACCCGCACCGCCCCGGCCCTGTCGGGTGATCCGCCCGGATTCCAGCACCGCGTACCGCGCGGCGTGATCGAGCCCGAAGCCGACCTGCTGCTCCACCAGCAGCACCGCCACCTGCTGCTCGGTGACCAGCCGCAGCACGGTGCGTTCGATCTCGGCGACCACCGAGGGCTGGATGCCCTCGGTGGGTTCGTCGAGCAGCAGCACCCGCGGCCGGCGCAGCAGCGCCCGGGCGATCGCCAACTGCTGCCGCTGGCCGCCGGACAGCAGGCCGGCCGGCCGGTTCCGCAGTTCGGCCAGTGCCGGGAAGAGTTCCAGCACCTCCGCGATCCGCTTCCGTCCGCCGGTCACCGAGTCGGCGACCACGCGCAGGTTCTCCTCGGCGCTGAGGTCCCCGAAGGACTGCTGGCCCTGGGGCACGAAGCCGAGGCCGCGGCGTACCCGCTGATGGGTGGGCAGCGCGGTGATGTCCTCGCCGTCCAGCAGGATCCGGCCCCTGGTCGGTTTGAGCAGCCCGAGCACGGCGCGCAGCAGGGTGGTCTTGCCGGCACCGTTGTGGCCGAGGACCGTGGTGATGCCGTCGGTCGCGGTGCGCAGGCTGACCCCGTGCACGACGGTGGTGCGGTCGTAGCCGACCGAGACGTCGTCGAGTTCAAGCATCTGCTGCTCCTTCTGCTGCGGGATGGCCGAGATAGACCTCGATCACCTGGGGATCGGCCTGCACCTCGGCGACACTGCCCTCGGCCAGCACCCGGCCGCGGTGCAGCACGGTGACCGAATCGGCGAAGCTGCGCAGGAATTCCATGTCGTGCTCGACGACGATGACGGTGCGCAGGTCGCCGATCCGTTGCAGCAGTTCACCGGTCTGCTGGCGTTCCTCGGCCGTCATCCCGGCGACGGGTTCGTCGAGCAGCAGCAGCCGGGAATCCTGCACCAGCAGCATTCCGATCTCCAACCACTGCTTCTGCCCATGCGCGAGCACACCGGCGGGCCGGTCCCGGTGTGCACCGAGCCCGATCGCCTCCAGCGTCTGTTCGATCCGCTCCGGAACGCCTCGCCGGGCCCGCAGCATGGTCAGCGGACCGCGGCCGGCGCCGGCGGCCAGGTCGAGGTTCTGCAGCACGCTCAGCTCGGCGATCACGCTGGCCGTCTGGAAGGTTCGCCCGATCCCCGAGCGGGCGATCCGATGGGCCGGGCGGCCGATCAGGTCGACCCCTCCGAAGCGGGCCGATCCGGTGGCGGGTACCAATCCGGTCAGTGCGTCGACGAGCGTGGTCTTGCCGGCCCCGTTGGGTCCGATCAGGAACCGCAGGTCACCCTGGGTGACGGTCAGGTCCACCGAGTCGACGGCGACGAAACCACCGAAGCTGACCGTCAGCTCGCGGACCTCCAGATAGTCGTGTCGGACATCGACCGGTGCGATGACCTTCGCCAGTTCGCTCATGCCTTGATCCTTTCCTCGGTCCGTTCCGGTTCGCCTCGCTCGGCTCGTTCGGGTACGCCGACCGCGGACCCGGTCGCGGGCGGGTCCGCGGCCGGTTGGGCGCGGCGGCCGATGAGCCGGCGTACCGAACCCAGCAGCTGGGCCAGCCCACCGGGCAGGAATCCCAGCACCAGAATGAAAAGCGCGCCCTGGAGATAGGTCCACGCACCCGGCAGGCTCTCCGACAGCGCGGTCCCGGCCCAGGAGACCCCGATCGAACCGAGCACCGGCCCGAGCAGGGTCGCGCGGCCGCCGATCGCCACCCCGGCCAGGAACAGGATCGAGGGCACCACCCCGACGTCGGAGGGCGAGATGATGCCGACGACCGGTACGAACAGCGCCCCGCCGATCGCGGCGAACACCGCCGCGATGACGAACGCGACCGTCTTCACCAGCGCCGGGTTGTAACCGAGGAAGCGGACCCGGTTCTCCTGGTCCCGGACCGCGACCAGCAACTCGCCGAAGCGGGAGCGGCGCAGCTGCCAGACGATGACGACCATCACCAGCAGCACCACCGCGCAGATCTGGTAGAGCATCCGCTTGTTCACCGGATCGTTGAGGTCGAAGCCGAAGAAGCCGACGAATCCGTTCAACCCGTTGGTGCCGCCGGTGGTCTGCTGCTGCCCGATCAGCAGGATCGCGAAGGCCGCGGCGAGCGCCTGGGAGAGGATCGCGAAGTATGCCCCGCGCACGGCGCGGCGGAACACCAGATAACCGATCACCGCGGCGAGCAGCGCCGGTAGCACGATGATCGCTGCCAGGGTGAGCACCGGTGAGCGGAACGGCTCCCACCAGAGCGGCAGTTCACCGGTGCCGTAGAGCAGCATGAAGTCCGGCACCCCGCCCGGGCCGGCATCGGCGAGCTTGAGGTGCATCGCCATCAGGTAGCCGCCGAGGCCGAAGAAGACCCCCTGGCCCATCACCAGCATGCCGCCCTGCCCCCAGGCCAGCCCGATCCCGACCGCGACCATCGCCACGCACAGGTAGCGGGCCAGCAGCACCAGCCGGAAGTCGCTCAATGCCAACGGGGCAACGACGAACAGCAGCAGCGCGGCGACCACCAGGCCGGCCGCGAGCCGGGCGTACGGATGGCTCCAGAAACGTTGCCAGCTCATGCCAGGCTCCTTGTCCGGACCTGCACCAGGCCCTGCGGGCGGAACTGCAGGAAGGCGACGATCAGCAGCAACACGGCGACCTCGGCCAACGAGGCGCCGAGGCTGAGCTCGACGAAGGCTTGGATGATGCCGAGCCCGAGGGCCGCGGCGACCGCGCCCTTGAGCCGGCCCAGGCCCCCGACGACGACCACCAGGAACGCATCAACGATGTAGTTCTGGCCCAGGGTGGGGCCGATCGACCCGAGCAGGGTGAGCGCCACCCCGGCGACCCCGGCGATGCCGGAGCCGATGAAGAAGGTGAGCTGATCGGTACGCACCGCCGAGAGCCCGGAAACCTCTGCCAGGTCACGGTTCTGGGTGACCGCCCGGATCCGCCGACCGAAGGAGGTCCGGGACAGCACCAGCATCAGTGCCACCACACAGGCGATCGCCAACACGATGATGAACAACCGCGCCTTCGGGAAGGCGTAGGGGCCGATCATCAACGGACCGGCCAGCCACCCCGGTGCCGCGACGTCGACGTTCGGGGCGCCGAAGATGTCGCGGGCCACCTGCTGCAGCACCAGCGAGACCCCGAAGGTGACCAGCAGGGTGTCCAGGGGGCGCTGGTGCATCCGCCGGATCAGGGTGACCTCGAGCAGCAGCCCGAGCAGGCCGCCGACGCCGAAGCCCAGCAGCAGCGCGACGGGCAACGAGATGCCGGGTGGCAGGAACCACTGCACCACGAAGGCGGTGTAGGCACCGGCCATCATGAACTCACCGTGCGCCATGTTGATCACCCCCATCTGCCCGAAGGTGAGGGACAGACCGAGCGCGGCGAGCAGCAGCACCGACCCGATGCTCACCCCGGCGAAGAGCTGGGAGACGATGATGTCCATCGCATCTCCTTCCTGGATTGGATTCCGTCGCGCGATCAGCTGAGGCTCGCACCCCACGGATAGGTCTTCAGGAACGGATCCGGGTCGATCGGCTGCTTGGAGTCCCAGACGGTGTCGATCAGGCCCTGGTCGTTGATCCGGCCGATCCGCGCGGTCTTGGTGATGTGGTGGTTCTCACCGTTGACGGTGACCTTGCCTTCCGGGGCGTCGAAGGTCACTCCCCCGGCCGCGGCCTGTACGGCCGGCACGTCGAAGGAGCCGGCCTTCTCGACCATCCCCTTCCACAGATGGAGGGAGGTGTACGCCGCCTCCATCGGGTCCGAGGTGACCCGGTTCGCACCGTACTTCTTCTTGAACGCGGCAACGAACTTCTCGTTCTCCGGTGACTGGACGGTCTGGTAGTAGTCCCAGGCGGTGAGCTGCCCGCGTAGATTGTCGACGCCGATGCCGCCGACCTCCTCCTCGGCGATCGACACCGACATCACCGGCATCGCCTCGGCGGTGAGGCCGGCGTTGCGGTACTCCTTGAAGAAGGCGACGTTGGAGTCACCGTTCAGCGTGTTGAAGACCGCGTCCGCATCGGCGCTGCGCACCTTGCCGACGATGGTGGAGAAGTCGGTGTGCCCGAGCGGGGCGTACTCCTCGCCCTTGATCTCCATGCCGTACTGCTTGGCGTAGGCCTTGATGATCTTGTTGGCGGTCCGCGGGAAGACGTAGTCGGAGCCGACCAGATAGATCGACTTCTTGCCCTGCTCCCGCAGGTAGTCCAGGGCCGGGATGATCTGCTGGTTGGTGGTCGCGCCGGTGTAGAAGATGTTCTTCGACGCCTCCAAACCCTCGTACTGCACGGGGTAGAACAGCAGCGAATTGTTGCGTTCGAAGACCGGCAGCATCGCCTTGCGGGAGGCCGAGGTCCAACCACCGAAGACGGCGGCGGTGCAGTCGGCGGTGATCAGCTTCTGTGCCTTCTCCGCGAACTTCGTCGGCTCCGAGGCGCCGTCCTCGGTGACCACCTGGAGCTTCTTGCCGAGTACGCCGCCGGCGGCGTTGATCTCCTCGGCGGCCAGGTTCAGCGAGTCGTTGACCGTCTTCTCCGAGATCGCCATCGTGCCGGACAGCGAGTTCAGGAAGCCGACCTTGATCTCGCTGCCGCTGGTGTCCACGCAGGACTTCGCGGCGGCCTGCGGGGCGGCACCGGCCTGGTTCACCTTGGCTCCCCCGCAGGCCGTCATGGTGAGCGTCACCGCGATGGAGGCGACGGTGAGCAGCCCGAGGCCGCGACGCTTGCTGGTCGTCATAGCTGTTGTTTCCCTTCGTACCGGGCGAATGCCGCGGTCCCTGCGCGGCGACTACGAAGCTATGGCTGCTGTGTTTCGCGGGTTGTCCGCCGGGTTTCACCGGTGTGAAAGGAAAGCCCGTCAGGTGACGCCCCCGTTACGGTCACCTCTCACTGCCCCCACGTTCATCGAATAACAGCCCATGCGCAGCGAAGCGAAGCAATGGGCTGCGTGTCGAGATGAACCGAGTAACCCAGGAGCTCCTCTCGACACGGTCGCTGCGCGACCTACTCGAGGAACGTGTGGGGGTCGCAGAGCGACCTACTCGAGGAACGTGTGGGGGTCGCTGCGCGACCTACTCGAGGAACGGAGGGATCACCATTGGCCGCGGTATCCGCGGGGCCCGAAGCCCCAACGCTGCCGGAGGTCGTCGGCGACAGTGTCCAGCACGCTTCGGGCGGCCTCGGTCGAGTCGGCCAGCACGCGTACCACCAGTCCGGGCCCCTCCACCAGCGACGCCCCCGCCACCGGCGTACCGTCCGCGGGCAGCGGCAGCGAATCGACCAGCTCGCCGTCGATCCGCCGGTCGAGGACCAGCAGGCTGCCCAGGTGCGTACCCGGCAGCATCAGGTCACCGAACGGCAGCGGGTCGAGCACCAGGTTGTCCAGCGTCAGCAACCGATCGGCTCGCCATACCTCGGTGCACAGCTGCAGTTGTCGCCATCCGAACTCACCGCCGTCGGCGGCCCACCCCGGGGTGACGATCTCGGCGAGCAGCAGCGTCGCGTCCCGGTGGTGTTCGACGCGGGTGTGCTGTCGGTACCGCGCCCCGGCATAGGCGATCACCGGCTCGGCACGCCAATCCAGGAAGGAGTTCTCGGCCAGCCGCACCTCGGTGTGCTGGGTGGTGGTCGCCTCCGTATCGCTGCGATAGATCTTGGTGGCCGACTGGCCGACCAGGGCCGCCCCGCTGCCCGCACCGACCTCGACGCGGATCCGGTAGTCATCACCAGCCAGATAACCGCCACCGGGATTGACCACGGTCCAGGTCGGCCAGCGCGCCCCGGGCCCGCGGTGCGGCCGCAGCAGCCGCAACGCCCCGGAGTGCGCAAGGTTCTCGGTGACCGACCGCTCCCCTCCCCCGAGCCGGAGCCACAGGGTGCCGGTGCTCACCGGAGGTCGACCAGCAGCACGTCGTTGCGGATCCAGTCGAGCACCGCATCCAGCCCCTCATCGGTGCGCAGATTGGTGAGGCAGAACGGCCGTTCCCCGCGGAACCGCCTGGAGTCCTCGGTCATCACGGCCAGGTCGGCACCGACGTGCGGAGCCAGGTCGATCTTGTTGATCACGAACAGATCGGAGCGGATCATCCCCTGGCCGGCCTTGCGCGGGATCTTCTCCCCCTGGGCGACGTCGATGACATAGATCGAGGCGTCGACCAGTTCCGGGCTGAAGGTGGCGGAGAGATTGTCACCGCCGGATTCGACGAAGATCATGTCCAGGTCCGGGTGCCGCTGGGTGAGTTCGGCGATGGCGTCCTCGTTCATCGAGGTGTCCTCGCGGATCGCGGTGTGCGGGCAGCCGCCGGTCTCCACCCCGATGATCCGGTCGGTCGGCAGGATTCCGTTGCGGGCCAGGATTCGGGCGTCCTCGACGGTGTAGATGTCGTTGGTCACCGCCGCCATCGAGAACTTCCCCGCCAGCGCGCGGGTCACCCGTTCGACGAGCTGGGTCTTGCCGGCCCCGACCGGTCCGCCGACACCGATCCGCACCGGCCCGCGTCGGTCGGTGGAGTCGCTGGTCCTGGTCTGCGTGCTGGTCATGGATGCTCCTCGCGGTGGTGATGGGTCAGGACATGAACATCCGGCTGTGCAGCCGGCGGTGCCGTATCTGGTCGAGCTCGAGCAACGGCACCAGGGCACCGAGCTCGTCGGGGTCCGCGGCCGCGGCGTACTCGATCGCCTCCTCCAGTGGCCGGTGCAGTCCGGCGAGCACCCGCTGCCCGGCGTCCTGGCCAAGCGGGACGGCGCGGACGGCGTTCTGCACCAGGCTGGAGACCGTGCCCAGCAACGAGAACCGGGCGACCTGCTCCCACGGTGCGCCGAGATCGAGCCCGCAGCAGGCGAGGGCGAGTGCCGGGTGCCCGGTCAGTTCCCCGACCTCGACACCGACGGTGTATGCCCGGGAGTGCGGTCCGGCGAAGCAGTCGTTCGCGATCCGCAGCACCCGGCGGCCGATGGTCATGGTGGCCCGGCGTACCGCCTCCGGCGCGATAGCCGCGTGCAGCCGCCGATCCAACCAGGCCAGCTGTTCCGGGTCGGCGGCCAGCAGCCGGATCGCCAGCGCGTCGGTGCGGGCCAGGCCGGGCAGGAGTTCCCGGCGTACCCAGTCCAGCGTGGCGTCGGCACCGGCCACCCGCCCGTCGACGATCGCGGTCTCCAGGCCGAAGGAGTGGCTGAACGCACCGGTCGGTGCCGCGGAGTCGGCGAGTTGCTGCAGCGGCAGCCACCAGCCCTCAGTGGGTGTGCTCGGCATGGCGGAAAGGGACGGTGAGGACCCGTTCGGTGCGCTCGTGCGGGATGCCGTGGGCGGCCAGGTGCTGCACGACGGTGTGATCGTCGGGCACGATCATCTCGGCGACTCCCTCGGGGCCGCGCGTCTCGAACTGGGCCGGCAGATGGCGATTGCCCAGGGTGTGGGCGACCTGCCCCATGTCCAGCATCGTGCGGGGACGGATGACGATCACCGGGGAGGCCTCGGAGCTGATCACGATCACCCGTGTGTCGTCGGCGTGCAGCACGTCCCCGTCGCTCAGCACCGTCCCGCGCGGCAGCCGCAACCCGACCACCGTGCCATGGTCGGTGACGACCCGTTGCACCGCCCGGGTGCGGTCGGTCGCGGGCAACCGGACACGTTCCAGGTGCCGGTCGGCCAGCTCCAGCTCGGCCAGGGTGGCGGTGATCTCCTCAACCAGCATGGGGATTCCTTTCTCAGAACAAGAAATAGCGCTGCGTCATCGCCAACTGCTCGGCGGGTTCGCAGGTGACCAGTTCGCCATCGACGCGCACCTGGTAGGTCTGCGGGTCGACCTCGATCCGGCCCGTGTTGCCGTTGTGCACCAGGTCGGACTTGGTCAGGGTGCGGGTGTTCCCCACCGGCACCACCGGCATCCGCAGGCCGAGCCGCTCCCCGACCCCATCCTCGAACGCCGCTCGGGAGACGAACCGCAGGGACCCCTCGTGCACCGCCTGCCCGAGCGCGCCGAACTGGGGCCGGATCGTCTGCGGCTGCGGGGTGGGAATGGACGCGTTCGGGTCGCCCATCACCGCGGCGGCGATCTGACCGCCCTTGAGCACCAGGTGCGGTTTCACACCGAAGAAGGCCGGTTCCCACAACACCAGGTCGGCGAGCTTGCCGACCTCGACCGATCCGACCTGGTCGGCGATGCCCATCGTGATGGCCGGGTTGATGGTGTATTTCGCGACATAGCGGCGAATCCGCTCGTTGTCGGCGTACGCCTCATCGCCCGCCAGCGGGCCACGTGCCTTCTTCATCTGGTCGGCGACCTGCCAGGTGCGCAACACCACCTCGCCGACCCGGCCCATCGCTTGGGAGTCGGAGGAAACCATCGAGAAGATGCCCAGGTCGTGCAGCACGTCCTCGGCGGCGATGGTCTCCGGGCGGATCCGGGAGTCGGCGAAGGCCACATCCTCGGGAATGTCGGGGTTGAGGTGGTGGCAGACCATCAGCATGTCGAGATGTTCCTCGATGGTGTTGACGGTGTAGGGCAGGGTCGGATTGGTCGAGGAGGGCAGCACGTGCTGGAGTCCGGCGAGCCGGATGATGTCGGGCGCGTGCCCGCCACCGGCGCCCTCGGTGTGGTAGGTGTGGATCACCCGGCCGGCGATCGCGGCGATGGTGTCCTCGACGAAGCCGTTCTCGTTCAGGGTGTCGGTGTGGATCGCCACCTGCACGTCGAATGCGTCGGCCGCCCGGAGCGCGGTGTCGATGCTGGTATGCGTGGCACCCCAGTCCTCGTGGATCTTCAGCCCCATCGCGCCGGCGCGCAGCTGCTCGGCCAACGGTTCGACCCGATCGGCGTGTCCCTTGCCGAGGAAACCGATGTTCATCGGCAGGTCGTCGACGGCCTGCAGCATCCGGGACAGGTGCCAGGGTCCGGGTGTGACGGTGGTGGCATTGCTGCCCTCGGCCGGGCCGGTCCCGCCGCCGATCATCGTGGTCACCCCGGAGGCGAGCGCGGTGAACACCTGATCGGTGGAGATGAAGTGGATGTGTGCGTCGACACCGCCGGCGGTGAGGATCCGGTTCTCCCCGGCGATGATCTCGGTGGCGGCACCGATGACGATGTCCACACCGTCGGTGATGTCGGGATTGCCGGCCCGACCGATCGCGTCGATGCGACCGTCGCGCAGGGCTACGTCGGCCTTGTAGATCCCTGTGTGGTCGAGGATCAGGGCGTTGGTGATGACGGTGTCGGGTACGCCGTCGGCCCGGGTGAGCCGACCGTTCATGCCCATGCCTTCACGGATCACCTTGCCACCGCCGAAGACGACCTCTTCCCCCGGCGCGGTGAGATCGTGTTCGACCCGGGCGAACAGATCGGTGTCGGCCAGGCGCACCGAGTCTCCGGTGGTCGGCCCGTAGAGCGCCGCGTGCTCGGCGCGGCTCAACCGGCGGCTCATCGCTGCGCTCCCCGGGTGCCGGCGAGCGCGACCAGCCGTACGCTGCGGGCGTCACCGGGTTCGAAGCGGGCCGCGGTGCCGGCGGGGATGTCCAGCCGGAATCCCTGCGCCGCTTGACGATCCAGCTCAAGGGCCCGGTTGACGTCGGCGAAGTGGTAGTGCGAGCCGACCTGGATCGGCCGATCGCCGGTGTTGGTCACCCAGAGCTCGGCGGTCTCCCGATTGGGGTTGATCTCGATCTCACCGTCGCCGAGGATCAGTTCTCCTGGGATCATCGCGTCACCGGATCGGGTCGTGCACGGTGACCAGCTTCGTGCCGTCGGGGAAGGTGGCCTCGATCTGCACCGAGTGGATCATCTCGGGTACGCCGGCCATCACGTCATCGCGGGTGAGCAGGGTGGCACCCCAGGACATCAGCTCGGTCACCGACCGACCGTCGCGGGCGCCCTCGAGCAGTTCGGCGCTCAGGTAGGCGATCGCCTCCGGGTGGTTGAGCAGCAGGCCGCGATCGCGGCGCCGCCGGGCGAGGTCGCCGGCCACCACGATCATCAGCTTTTCCTGCTCCCGTGGGGTGAGCAGCATCCTGCGCCTCCTGCCTCCGGGTGGGCTCACCCGGTGTGGCAGGAAGCCTTGCAGCGCTCTGTTTCAGCCGCGGGTCGGCAATGTTGCACCCAGATCACAGCGCGACCCGCCGGGCCGGTTGCCGTCGGTTCACTTATTCGCGGGTTAGTTTCCTTTGGCATGGGGGGAATTGGGCCGATCCTGGCCCGAGGATGGAAATTGTTGCCAGTGCTGGCGTTGACGGGGCTCGCCGGCTGGTTCGCCAGCGGCCCCGCGGCCAGTCAGGATCCGGCGAGTTCGTGGGTGTCCTCTGCCTCGGATCTGCGGGTCTACTACGCGGCCGCCGGGGTGTTGTTGAGCAGTGGGAACATCTACGCCCCCGTCCCGGATGTCTTTCCCTACATCTATCCACCGTTCGCCGCCCTGGCGTTCGTGCCGCTGCGCTTGTTCGCGTGGCCGACGGCCACCGTGATCTGGGCGGTGATCAACTCCTGGCTGGTGGTCGCCGTCCTGCACCGGTTGGGATTGCAACCTCGCTGGCTGCTGGGTCTGGTCTCGGCGATGACCGTCCTCTGGCTACCTCCGGTGCAGACCACCCTGCAGCTCGGCCAGGTCGGGGTGCTGCTGCTTTTCCTGGTGGTGTTCGATCTGGTGGAACCTGCGAACGGCGAACGCCTGCTGCCCCGCGGTGTGCTGATCGGGATCGCGGTCGGTATCAAGCTGACCCCGGCCGCCTTCGTCATCTATCTGTTGCTCACTCGCGAGCGGCGGGCGGCGATCAATGCCGGGTGCACCTTCGCGATGACGGTACTGGTGGGGTTGCTGATCACTCCCTCGGTGGCCCTCGGCTACTGGGTTCGGCTGGCCGGTGGTGACTCCGGCGCCGACCCGGTGGCGGAAGGGTTGCTGGGCAATCACTCGATCTCCTCGAGCGTGCAGCGCGCGATCGGGGTGGACGCCGGCCGGCTGCCCGGGTTGGCCCTCGGTGCGGTGCTGCTGGGGCTCGGCCTGCTCGCCGCCTGGCTGGCCCACCGGGCCGGTCAACCCCTGATCGGGCTGACGGTGCTCGGGCTGACCTCCGCATTCGCCAACCCGATCACCTGGTTGCATCATCTGGTCTGGGTGCTGCCCGGTGTCGTGGTGCTGCTGCAGCGGACCCAGCCACCGTTGCTGCGCTCGGGGATGCTGATCTGTCTGGCCTGGTTGGCCATCGAGCCGCAACTGCGGTTGGGCGGGGTCCCGGAGGATCGTTATTCGACCCGGGATCTGTGGTTCGCGGCCAGCCCAGGAATCATGGCCCTGGCCGCGACCCTGCTGGTGATCGCCTGGGCGTCGGTCACCTTGTGGTTGGCCGGCGCCGATGACGAGACCGCACCAGCCACTCCACCGGTACCGGTTCGCGAACCTGTTGGCCAAGTGACCGACGGTGACGAGCCGACCGTGGCGCTGGGCCCGCTGGATCGGCCGACCCCAGTTCAGCCGACCCCGGCCCGCAAGGAACCCGCCGCCTGACCCGGGCGTACCTCAGCGGACGCGGGCGCCCTTCGCCAGCCCGATGAGGTGGTCCAGCACCGCACCGTTGCTGGTCCGCAGGCCGCTGTGCTCGTGCTCGCTGGTCACCCACACCTGCACACCGGGCAGCAGTTCGGCGGTCTGCATGGAGAAGTCGAAGGGCACGAACGCGTCGCGCAGGTAGACCGAGGCGGCGCCCCGGCCGTTGCTGGCGGCCAGCGCGTCGGCATCGTAGAGCTTCGGCCACTGGTGGGCGGCCAGTTTCTGGGTGACCTCGGCCCAGGGGCGGTAGGCCGGCACGGTGTCCAACCATTCGCTGCTGACATGCTCACCGGTGAGCAGGCTCGGGTCGCTCACGAAGTCCTCGGGCATGGTGCGCATCGCCGACCAGTCGGTGACGACGCCGTCGGCGTAGGACGATTCGTGCATCACGTAATAGATCGGGTTCCGCGGCGAGAACGGCAGCGTGGCAGCGATGTCGTGGCGGAACGCGTTGCTGGTCGGGTCCTGTTCCAGCAGCCAGTGCAGGGTCTTCCAGCCGTGGTCACCGCCGAGCTGCATGCCGAGGCTGCGCAACCGACTCACCGAGAGGACTTCACCGGTCGGCAGCACGATCTCACCGGCCGCGGCCTGTTCGGCGATGGCCCGGATTTTCTCGCGGTCGTTGGGAAAGCGGCGATAGTAGGCCTGCGACAGCTCCCGCATCCGGTCGTAACAGGAGGCGTACACCTCGTCGCAGTGCCGACCGACCGCCGAGAGCCCACCGGTGATGTACGCCTGGTCGATCGAGTCGGCGTACCTGCTCAGGTAGGTCAGCGTGCTGAAGCCGCCGAAGGACTGGCCGAGCACGTTCCAGCGCGGTACGCCGAGGTGCTCGCGGATCGCTTCGCAGTCCCGGACGATCGAGTCGGCCCGGAAGTGGGTGAGGTAGTCAGCGATCTCGTCGGCGGTGCGGCCCTCGAGCAGCCGGTCACCGACGGCGGTGGACCGCCCGGTACCCCGCTCATCGAGCATCACCACGCGATAGTGCTCCAGTGCCACCGGCAGCCAGGCCGGTTCTGCCGGCGCGTCCCCCGGCCGCGGCGCCTCGAAGCCCGGACCACCCTGCAGATAGACCAGATAGGGCAGCTCCTCGCCGCCCTCCCGGTTGATCACCCGCGCGAACACCTCGATCGTGCGGCCGTCCTCGGGCGCGTCCCAGTCCAACGGAACGGTGAGGGTGTGGTCGGTCAGGGTCAGGGCGCCGAAACGGTAGCTGTCAGTCACGCCTCCGACCCTAACGAAGTGGTGCCGGACCCGCCTGCTCGGCTACCATGCACCGTCGAGGTCGCATAGCTCAGTTGGTTAGAGCACCTGCCTTACAAGCAGGGTGTCGGGGGTTCGAGTCCCTCTGCGACCACGTAAAGTTGAATGTTCGGAATGACGATCGCACTCGCTTCCGGCCTTGCGCTCGCGGCACCGTGGGGTCTCGATCACGAACTGAACTACATGAAAATCGGCATCAAGCTCGTCGCACTCGCCGCCAGCATCCTCATCGTCGCAACGGGAGCGACGTACGTGTCGCCGGCTCAGGTCTCGGATGCGAGACCTGGTCTTACTGCACCAGCAACACCCTGGCCCCGACCCGTGAGATGGGGCTGCATGGCGCCCTCGAGTTCGGCAATCGTCTACTCACGGTCGTGCTCTGAGTCATCGTCGGCTGGCTCATCATCGCTGCCCGCCTACAGCGCGCACCCGCTCCGTCGGTCACCCGGTGGTTCTACAGCGTCGTCCGTAAGCAACTGCACGATGTCGGGATCGAACCGCTCCCGCTCATCGCCAGGAGACTGCGAGCGTGAACGACACGACACATCCGATTGAGCCGCTGCTGCTCGCGCTCAGGTGGCTCCGCACCAACTTGGCCGCGCGAGATCGCGCAGTAGCCGAATCTGTGCACCTGAAGGAAGGCGAGCTCAAGTGCTGGAGGTGCTGCATCGGGAGGGACCGCAAAACCCCGACCGTGCTCGCTCGGCGCACCAGCACCCACCTCGCGACCATGACCGGAGTGCTCACCCGGCTGGAACGCGCAGGCTGGACCGAACGCCGCCCGGACATCAACGATCGCCGTTCCATCCGCATCCACCCGACCAGCATAGAGCGCTTCGATGCCCTCTACGCCGACAGCATTGACGAACTACTCAGAATCTTCGGGCGCTGGTCGCCCGAGCAAGCGCAAGTGTTCCTCAACTCGGTGAACGACATCGCACAGGCGCTCGAACCACAGGCACAGCCCGGCGCCACTCTTCCGCCACAGGCCGGTGCGTGAGATGCGAAGAGTCGATTTCGTTCTCGAACGCGACTCGCCAGCCAAGTCGATCACACCGGCCTGCTTGCGGGTTCACGTGTTGGAGCGGCGAGCGATTGCGCTCTCAATCTCCTTCACCGTCGGCTTGTAGTTGCGCCGATTCATCATTCGGAAATCACGAAGCCGCGGCAGAGAGGCAATCGGCCCCAAGTCTCCGTCCATAACTCGAGTAGAATCATACAAGTAAAGACGTTCGATTAGGTCAAGATTCGCTATCGGGCCTACAGATGAGATTTCTCCACCCTCGCTCAAGCTGAAAAATCTTAGCGATCGACAGTCTTTCACGGGCGCGATGTTATTGACCTTCTTGCAAGCCAGGAAGTCGAGCTCTTGCAGGGTTGTGGCGATATGACCGACGTCTGATATGTCGGCCAACCTTGGCGCCAATGAAACTCTTAGCGTCGTTAACCATTGCAGCGAAGCCATACCCTGCAAAGACTCTAGGCGCGGTGAATTTTTCAATCCGAGATAGTTCAGCTGGGCGAGGTTCTCCAGAATAGACAGGTCCGCTTCCCCGTACCGATACGTTGAGAACGATTCCAGCCGCGTCGCGAAATGGATGGACCCGTGAACTTGTGGCCAATTCGCCGAGAGTGAGCGTAACCCAGGAAGCCGCTCCAGCTCAACCCCAGTATGCGGCGCTACCTCGATTGCCAGAGCGTTTAGCGTAGGCGAAAGCGCATAGATTGGTTCGACGTCATCCAACCAACGAGCCAGAATATCTAGGCTTCGTACTGGCAGCCGCTTGATGAATTCGATGGACTCGCCACGGAAGCCTCGCGCATAGTTCAATATGAGCCCATCAGCCTGCCCCTCTTCAATGGCGCGACGAGCTTGATCGGACCACACACCGGTCACGACCAGATCGACTCCTCCGGCCCTGAAAGGGGACGCCTCAAGCGTGTAACTGTGACCCATACCTCCCATGATCTCACATGTCTGGCGTATACTCCTGACGAGATTGACTGCGTTGACTACGGTTTGCGTGGTTCGCCGAAGCTATCCCGTCAAAATACTAGACAATCTCCCGCCATGTTTCCCTCCCTGAACGTGGGCTCACTGCGCGACATCAACTTCAGCTTGCGTGAACTTCCTTGAACAATTTGCTGACTCAACTTACGTAAAAATTCCCTGTTTGACCCACATATATTTGGCCGCTCGCGTCCCTGACCGAGAGCACTGGCCAAACAGCCTGGTCTCCAGATTCTGTCTGGCCACTGCAGGCGGGAGCGCAGGTCGAGCGAGTCCTGATCATCGCCCCTCCGCGACGAAACCCGCCAGGCAGTGGCCTGAGACCTACGCCCGCTCGGCCGTCGAGCGATCCCCTACAGCAACGAGCGCGCGCCCGACCGTCTCCTAGCTAACCCCCCGAACCGCAACCCCACATCTGCGAGATCAAGCGCGGGAGCTTAATCCACCGGCTTCTGCGATGTGGCGCTCATCGAGACCGCGCCTTCGGATCGGAACGACGGACAGACAAGCTGTCCGGCAGCCGTAGGGCAATGCGGCCCGGCCGATAGACGCCCAGGGGTTCTCGAACTCTCAACGGAAGCCCAACACAGCGCTCAGCGGCAGAGCCGTGCGTTGTCGGCGGTCCCTTTCACCTCGACGATCCGGCCGTCGACGATCCGGTACATGTCGAACTCGTCGGTCTCCACGCGGGACCCGTCCCCCGGTACGCCCATGAACTCACCCACCCGAGTACCGGTGCTGCGCAGGTGCACCGCCAGCCACTCCCCCTCGATCACGCTGCGGCGCAGTTCCCAGACGTAGTCGGGGAAGACCGCGACCAACCGTGTGAGGTCCTCGATGTATTCGGCGCGGGTGCGCGGGACCCCGTTCACCAGCACCGAGTCCGCGACCAGGCCACCGAGCTCGTCCCAGACTCTGCGATTGCAGGCATCGAGATAGCGGCGGTACCACCCCAGCAGTTCGGTTCGATCCGGCATCTCTCCAGTATCGCGACCGCAGAACCGGTCTGATCAGCCGGCGGCCCGCAGGCTGGCGAGCATCCGCCGCGCCACCCGCTCCCGCCGCTTCCGGTTCGGGCTGAGCCCGAGGGTGTCATCGGTGATGTCGATGGAGGCGAGCAGCACCATCAGCTCGGCGGCGTCCACCTCTTCGGCCAGCAGCCCGGCCGCATGCAACCGCGCGGTCAGGGTCTCGAAAGCCGCCCGGGCGCGCCGCTTCGCCCCGGCCACCCCGCCGTCGAACTCGCCATCCAGGGAATGGGTGAGCGAACAGGTGACTTCCCGGATCCGCAGGTATTCGATCGCGAACTCCTCGAATGCCGGCCAGGATGCACCGGTGGCCTCCCGGCTCGCTCGGGCACTGACCTCGTCGAGCAGGTCGATCACCGCGGCGGCCAGCAGCGCCTCCTTGCCGAGTGCCCGCCGATAGAGCGTGCCCACACCGACCCCGGCGGCGGCAGCGAGCTGGGCCGCCGACGGGTTCAGTTCCCCGGCGAGCACGAACTCCCGGGTGGCGGTCAGCAGGGCTTCCACATTGCGCTCGGCATCCGCGCGGGGTGGCGTGTCCCCGAGCAGCAGCGTCAGCGCATGCGAGGACTCGGTCATGCGGTCCATCGTAGCAAGTGGACGATCTCCGTCCGGTTGGCGTACCGTTCAAACGGAACATATCCGTCCGTTTAGGAGTTGTCGTGAGCAACACACCGCGTCATCCGGCCCTCGTCCTCGCCGCTCTGGCCTCGGGGTTCGTGATGGCCTCGATCGATTCCACCGTCGTGAACGTGGCGGCCGTCTCGATCGGGGTCGACTTCGGCAGTTCCCTGTCCGCGCTGACCTGGGTCGTGGATGTCTACGTGCTGGCCTTCGCGTCCCTGCTGCTGCTCGGCGGGAGCCTGGCGACGGCGTACGGCAGCCGGCGGCTCTATCTCATCGGCATGGTCGTCTTCCTCGGGGCCTCACTGGTCTGTGCGCTCGCACCGGCCCAGCTGATACTGATCGCGGCACGCGCGGTCCAGGGCGCCGGGGCGGCGATGTTCATGCCCAGCTCACTGTCTCTGCTGGTCACCCAGTTCACCAACCCCGGCCAGCGCGCCCGGATGCTCGGCCTGTGGTCGGCGATGGTGGCGATGTCGGCGGCGATCGGCCCGACCCTCGGTGGAGTGCTGGTGAGCACCTTCGGTTGGCGCAGCATCTTCCTGATCAACATCCCGGTCGTCGTCGCCGGCATCGCCCTGACCCTGACCTGCATCCCGCAGGATCCGGGCAGCCGCGAACGCATCTCCCCCAGCGGGCATCTCACCCTGCTCGTGGTGGTCTGCGCCGCGGCCTTCGTCCTCATCCAGGGACACAGCAGCGGCTTCGGGACCCCGCTCATCCTCGGTGCCATCGGCGTCCTGGTTCTTGGCACGGTCGTGCTCGCCCTCCAGCAGCGGCGGACCGCCCATCCGGTGATGCCGTGGCGGTTGTTCCGCAACCGGGCATTCGCCACCCCGAACCTGATCGGATTCCTTTACAGCGCAGCACTTTACGGAGGCCTCTACCTGATGGGACTGTTCTTCCAGAACGCCCGGCAGGCCGGTCCGCTGGAGGCGGGTCTGCAGTTGTTGCCGATGACGATCTGCTTCCCGCTCGGCAACGTGCTCTACACCCGCATCCATCACCGGGTCAGCAATCCGGTCATCATGACCGCCTGCCTGCTGCTGGCCGGCGCGGCGACGCTGCTGCTGATCGGGGTCGGTCCCGCGACCCCCTACTGGTATCTGGCCCTCGCCCTCGGCGTCGCGAACAGCGGGGCCGGTCTGGTCACCGCCGCGATGACCGCCGCCACGGTCGCCGCTGCGGAGGATCGTTACGCCAACTACGCCGGCGCGGTCCTCAACACCAATCGGCAGGTCGGCGTACTGATCGGGATCGCCATCATCGGTCTGGTGCTGCAGGCCAGCACCGATTGGTACGCCGGCCTGCACCTCGCCGTCGCCATCGTCGCCGCCACCTATCTGCTGGCCGGGCTGGCGGCGCTCAACCTGGCGGTGGCCACCCGCTCGGTACCCACTCGGCCGGTGGTCGACGGGTGCTCCGAGTCGGCCTGAGCATCGCAGGCTCATCTCGACACGCTCGCTGCGCGAGCTACTCGATGAGCGGGGACACCACGCTCGCTGCGCGGTGGCCGTTAGGGTGACAACTCCGAGGACCCAGTGGCGAGAGCGACGGTGCACGATGGCGACCGAATCCGAGGAACATCGCAAGGAATGGCAACGGCTGGTCGGTCGGTTGCGGATCCGCACCATGTGGGGGGTCCCGCTGATCCTGCTGCTGGCGGGCCTGGCTCTCGGGTTGGCTCTGCCGATCGTCGACCGGTTGTTGGCCCGGGTCCTCCAGCCCTATCCGGGCATCGATTCCGGGGCGATCGCGGGGATCCTCGGCATCGTCGCCGGCGCGACCATGACGCTGACCGGGTTGGCGTTCAGCGCGCTCGCCACCGCGATGAGCATCGGGCTGTCCAACATGTCGGTGCGGATCGTGCCGCTGCTGCAGCAGGACAACGTGGTGCGCTGGAGCATCGGGACCTTCCTCGGCACGTTCGCCTACGTGTTACTGATCGCGGTGAGCGTGGCGGCCGGTGAGGACGGCTACCAGCCGGTGGCCGCGACCGCGCTGGCGGTCCTCCTCAGCGTGCTGTGCGCGGTGATGCTGCTCGCGCTGATCGCTCGGGTCTGCCAGCACCTCAATCCGGCGATGCTGCTGCACCGGTTGGTCGCCGCGGGCCAGCGGGGTCTGGCGACCGATCTGATCGCCTTCCACCAGGACCAACCGCCGCTGCGGATCCCGCCCGAGCCGTTGCCGCACCCGGTCACCCGGACCACCCCGGTCAGGCACGGGGACACGGTGCAGGCGATCAATGCCCGCCGGGTCTATGACCTGGAGAACGAGTGGGGCATCCAGCTCGAACTCGTACCCGGCCTCGGTTCCGCGGTGGTCTTCGGCGGAACACTGTTCCGCACCAGCGCACCCCTGGATCGGGATCGGGCGGCCGATCTCGAGAACGCGGTCGCGTTCGGCGACACCTACTCCCCCGCGAACGGCCTCTACGGCACGATCCGGGCCATCGTCGACATCGCGCTCAAGGCACTCTCCCCGGCGATCAACGATCCCACCCGGGCGGTGCAGTGCCTGGACGCGATCGAGGACATCCTGGCCCGGGTCGCCCCGCTGGTCCGCGAACAGGGCAAGACCCTGGCCGGTGAGACCGCCGACGACGCCAGTCTGTCCCGGGGTTGGTGGCGGCCCTGGGAGGTCTGGGTGTCGGCGGCGACCGATGAGATCCGCCAGTTCGGCACCACCTCGATGCAGATCGAACGTCGGCTCCGGGCCCTCTTCCAGACCCTGTTGTCGATCTGCCCGCCGGATCAGCACCCGCCGCTGCGGGTTCGTCTCGAGGCCCTCGACCGCGCGACCAGCCAGTGGTCGGATCCCTTGGACCGCTCCCTTTCCGGGGCCGCCGACGTGCAGGGCATCGGCGCGCCGGATGCCTGAGTGATCGCCCGCACCCGGTTATCCTCATCGGGTGAGCGAGCGCGCCCCAACCCTGAAGGACGTGGCCGCCGCGGCAGGCGTCGCGGTGATGACCGCCTCCCGGGCGTTCGCGCGGCCAGAACTGGTCTCCCCCAGCACCCGGGAGAAGGTGATCACGGCCGCGAATTCCCTTGGCTACCGGCACAATGCGCTGGCCGCGGCGATGCGCAGCCAGCAGTCGGGGCTGGTCGGGGTGATCGTCGCCAACATCGAGAACCCGTTCCACTCCAAGCTCGCCCAGGGCATCGACCAGGTGCTCACCGCCAACGGGCGACGGATGCTGCTCGGCCACTCCCAGGACGATGCCGCGCGCGAGGCGGCACTGATCGCCGACATGCGCTCCTGGCGGGTGGAGGGCATCATCGCGGTACCGGCGCTCGCCGAGGTCCCTGCCGAGGATCGCTTTGCGGGCATTCCGACCGTGCTGGCCGGCCGCCGTGCCGCGACCGACACCATCAGTCAGGTCACCGTTGACGATGAAGAGGGAGCCCGGATCGCCACCGCCGACCTGATCGCGCGCGGGGCGACCCGGATCGGGTTCATCGGCAACGAGGACCGGATCGCCACCACCGTCGACCGATTGGCCGGCTACCGTGCCGCGCTCGCCGAGGCGGGCATCGACTTCACCGAACGCCTGGTCCGTCTGGGCTGCCGCACCGTCTCCGATGCCCGCACCGCGGCCGAGAGCCTGCGCGCGAACCTGGCCCCGGACGCCCTGTTCTGCGTCAACAACCAGACCACCATCGGTGCCCTGCAGGCGTACGCCGACGTGGCCGAGCCACCGCTGATCACCGGCTTCGACGACCTCGACCTGGCCGGGCTGCTGCGCATCCCGACCACCCTGGTCAGCTATGACCCGGTGGCGATGGGCGCGGACGCGGCGACGCTGCTGCTGGAGAATCTGGACTCCCCGTCCGGCTCCCCCACCCAGCTGGTCCTGCCGGTCTCCCTGCACCGGCACGGCGCCGCGGTTGCGACCGACAGGTAACGAGAGCACCGTCACAGAACTGCCCGTTGCGCCCCCGATGACCCAAATGATAACGTTACCATCATGAGGTCGAAGACGACCTCCCCAGCACCTAGGACAACGAAATGCCCAAACGCTCCGCCTATCCCATCGCGATCTCGGTGATCGCCTCGCTCGCGGGTCTGCTCTTCGGCTACGACACCGCCGTCATCGCGGGAGCCATCGGCTTCCTGGGTGACTATTTCGCTCTCGACGCGGTCCAGACCGGTTTCGCGGTCTCCAGCGCACTGATCGGCTGCGTCATCGGCGCGGCGGTCTCCGGCTGGATCAGCGACAAACTCGGCCGGCGAACCACACTCTTCCTGGCCGCGATCCTCTACACCGCCAGCGCCATCGGCTGCGCCCTGGCCTGGGACTTCACCTCCTTCTGGCTGCTCCGCGTCGTCGGCGGTCTCGGTATCGGCCTGTCGGCGATCGTGCCGGCCTACATCACCGAGATCTCCCCCGCCGCCATCCGCGGGCGATTGACCAGCGTCTACCAGCTCGCCATCACCGTCGGCATCCTGCTGGTCTACATCGTCAACAACCTCGTCGCCAACGCCGGTGACCCGGCGTGGCAGGTGAGCACCGCCTGGCGGATCATGCTCGCCTCCGAGGGCGTCCCGGCCATCCACTTCCTGGTCCTGATCCTGTTCCTCCCGGAGAGCCCGCGCTGGCTGGTCGCCCGCGGCCGGGAGGAGAAGGCCGCCGCCCTGTTGACCCGCCTGGAAGGCGTCGAGGACCCGACCCGGGTCCCGCAGATCAAGGAGGACCTGGCCCGCGAGGAACGCGCCCATGCGGTCAAGATCTTCACCAAGGCTCTGCTGCCGATCGTCCTGCTGGCCTCCGCGATCGCCGCCCTGCAACAGCTTGTCGGCATCAACGTGATCATCTACTACGGCACCGAGATGATGGCCCAGATGAACATCGCGGACCCGTTCCTGCAGCAGGTGCTGATCGGCTCGGTCAACGTCGGCGCGACCGTGCTCGGCATGCTCGTGGTGGACCGCTGGGGTCGTCGCCCGCTGCTGATCATCGGCACCCTCGGGGTGGCAGCGATGATCTCGGTGGTCGGCATCGCCAACCTCACCCAGAGCACGGGCACCTGGGTGATGATCTTCATCGTCGGTTACATCGTCCTGTTCGCCGCAACGCTGGGTTCCCTTGCCTGGCTGGTGATCGCCGAACTGCCGCCCTCGCTGGCCCGGGCGAAGATCGTCGCCTTCGCCACCATGGTGCTCTGGCTCGCCAACGTCGCGGTCGCGCAGACCTTCCCGATGATCAACCAGGCCCGCTTCAACGTCGATGTCATGCACGGTGCGCTGCCCTACTTCATCTACGGCTTCTTCGGCGTCGTCTTCTTCTTCGTCGCCTACTTCTTCGTCCCGGAGACCAAGGGCCGCACCCTGGAGGACCTCAGCGAGCGGACCATCGCCCATGCCGAGGAGTCCGGCCAGACCGAGGAGGTCGGCAAGTGAGCGCGCTCTCGATCGACGTCGGCGGTACCAGCTTCAAGGTCGCGATCGTGGACGGCGGGCGGATCCTCACCCAGGACCGGTTGCCGCACACCTCCGAACCCGGTGATCTCGAGCGGCTGACCGAGTTCTGCAACGGGCTGATGGATCGGGTGGACCCCGACCAGCGCCCGACCTCGGCCGGGATGAGCCTGCCGGGCATCATCGACCAGAGCACCGGCGCCATGGTCTCGGCCCACGACAAGGTCAGTTACATGCTGGGCATGGATCTACGCACCTGGATGAGCGACACCTTCGGGATGCCCGCCGCAGTGGAGAACGACGCCCGGGCGGCCCTGTGGGGCGAGGTCGGTTACGGCGCCGGGCGGGGCGAGAAGGATGTCCTGGTGCTCACCTTCGGCACCGGTATCGGCGTCGCCGCCCTGGTCGACGGCAAGGCGCTGCACGGTCCGCACGAGCACGGCGCCATCCTCGGCGGACACCAGCAGATCAACCCGTTCCTGGGCCGGATCTGCACCTGCGGTGCCCGTGGCTGCCTGGAGGCCGAGGCCAGCGGCTGGTCGATGCCGGCAGTGGTCCGCGAATGGCCCGGTATCGAGGCCTCGCCCCTCGGCGCGCTGGACAAGGCGACCTTCTCCGACGTCTCCAGCCAGGCGTACGCCGGGGACCCGCTGGCCCTGCAGATCACCGAGCAATGCGCCCGCATCTGGGGGGTGGGGATCGTCAACCTGGTGCACGTCCTCGACCCCGAGGTCGTGGTGCTCAGCGGCGGGTTGATGAATGCCGCCGACCTGATGATCGACACCATCCGCAAAGAGGTCGACGAGCGGATCTGGGCGATCTGGGGCCGCCCGCGGATCGAGGTGGCCGCCGACGTGTACGCCTCAGCGACCCTCGGCATGGCCTATCTCGCCGAGCACGCGGCCGACTGAAACCCCACCCACACAGGAAATCAGAGGACAGCACAGATGAAGATCGATGCCCCCGGCAACTATGACCGGACCCCCACCGTACGCGTCCCGCTCGACACTCTCGACGAGCAGCAGCGGGCCACCACCCACGGCGCCGATGTCTACCCCGAGATCTGGCGGTACGCCCACGACGCCGCCGGTGACCGGCCGGCCCTGGTCGTCGTCGACACCTATCCCGGTGTCGACAACGCCGCCATCATCGCCGGCCTCAAGGACGCCAACCCGTCCGCGCGGGTCATCGACGTGGAGGAACGCGCCGCGCTCAGCGAGGCCGAGCTGAACGCACTGATCGCCCAGAACCTCACCGACGACAGGGTTTTCGGCATCCTCAGCCACCACCAGCTGTGCGAGTTCTACCGGCCCGGTGAACTGAGCAGCCTGGCCGCGGACGTCCGCGACGCCGAGCAGGACATCGCCCTGGTCGGCTGGGGTGCGACGCTGGCCGAGGTGCACGCCGATGCCCTCGTGCTCGCCGATCTGCCCCGCTGGGAGATCCAGCAGCGCTACCGCGCCGGCGCCAGCAACTGGCGTACCCACAACCCCGACGAGGACATCCTGCGCAAGTACAAGCGCGGCTTCTTCATCGAGTGGCGCGTCGCGGACAACCACAAGCGGCCGCTGTTCGAACGGATCGACTTCCTGCTGGACACCACGCACGAGCCGAAGCTGGTCAGCGGCGCCGCGGTCCGCGCCGGTCTCGCCGCCGCCGCCGGTCAGCCGTTCCGGCTGGTGCCGTTCTTCGACCCCGGCCCGTGGGGCGGGGTGTGGATGGAGCAGACGGTCGGCCTGGAGCACATCGACGGCAAGAAGTACGCCTGGTGCTTCGACTGCGTACCGGAGGAGAACAGCCTGCTGCTGGACGTCGACGGCACCATCGTGGAGATCCCGTCGATGGATCTGGTGCTGAGCCACCCGCGGGAACTGCTCGGCCCGCTCACCTTCGCCCGCTTCGGCGCGGAATTCCCGATCCGCTTCGACTTCCTGGACACCATCGAGGGCGGCAATCTGTCCCTGCAGGTGCACCCGCTGACCGACTACATCCAGCGCACCTTCGGCATGCACTACACCCAGGACGAGAGCTACTACCTGCTCGACGCCGACGACGACGCCAAGGTCTATCTGGGGCTGAAGGAGGGCGTCGAACCGGAGGCGATGCTGGCGGCGCTGGCCCGGGCGCAGGGGGGTGAGGAGCTGTTCGACGCGGAGGCGTATGTCAACGTGTTCCCGGCCGAGAAGCACGACCACTTCCTGATCCCGGCGGGTACGGTGCACGCCTCGGGTTCGGGATCGATGGTGCTGGAGATCTCGGCGACGCCTTACATCTTCACGTTCAAACTGTGGGACTGGGGCCGCCTCGGCCTGGACGGCAAGCCCCGCCCGATCCACCTGGAGCACGGGTCGAAGAACATCCAGTTCGACCGCGACACCGCGTGGACCACGGCCAACCTGGTGGATCAGGTCCAGCCGGTCGACAAGGGCGAGGGCTGGCGCGAGGAACGGACCGGGCTGCACGAGCTGGAGTTCATCGAGACCCGCCGGCACTGGTTCACCGGCCCGGTCGAGCACGACACCCGGGGTACGGTCAACGTGCTCAACCTGGTCGAGGGTGACGTGGTCCGGGTGGAGTCGCCGACGGGTGCGTTCGAGCCCTACGAGGTGCATTACGCCGAGACCTTCGTGGTACCGGCCGCCGTGGGGGCGTACCGGATCGTGCCCGCCGGCCAGGCGGCCGAGTACGGCACGCTGAAGGCGTACGTGCGCGGTACGCAGGTGGACTGATCCCGCCCGCTCATCGAGTAGGCAGGCATGCGCAGCGAAGCGGAGCAATGCCTGCCGTGTCGAGATGACGCGAGCTGACTTGACTCATCTCGACACGCAACCCCGGCTCCGATTCGCTGCGTCGGGGTTGCTACTCGATGAGCGTCAGGCGGCGAGCTCGCGCACCGCGGCGAGGTGGGCGGCCAGGTCGCGGCCCTCGCCGATCGGGTTCACCACGCTCCAGCGCAGCACCCCGTCGGGGTCGAGCAGGAACGACCCGCGTACCGCGCACCCCCGCTCCGCGTCGAAGACCCCGAACCGCTGCGCCAGGGCGCCGTGCGGCCAGTGATCGGCGAGCAGGTCGAAACTCAGCCCCTCGGTCTCGGCGAAGACCCGCTGGGAGAACATCGAATCGCAGGACACCCCCGCGATCCGACAGCCCGCGGCGGCGTACGCCTCCCGGTCGGTCTCCAGCTGGCCGAGCTCACCGGTGCAGATGCCGGTGAAGGCGTACGGATAGAAGAACAGCAGCGCCCACTCGCCCGCACCCAGGCGTACCTGCTGGCCGAACTGGTTGGTGGCCTCGACGATCCCGACCCGGTCCCCGTCCGCGATCGGGACGGTCACCGGCGCGAGCCCTTGGGGCGCACCAGCTTGCTGGCCACCCAGTCCTCCGAGATCGGGGCGGTGCTGGTGTGCTGCAGGCCGGCGGTGGTCGCGGCCTCGGCGACCTCGGCGGGATCGACGTGCCCGTCCCGGCCGACCTTCGGCGTCAACAGCCAGATCCAGCCGGTGTCGGCCAGATCGGTGAGCGCATCGACCAGCCCGTCGGCCAGGTCGCCGTCGTCCTCCCGCCACCACAGCAGCACCGCATCACAGGCCTCCATGGCTTCCTCGACCATCTCGGCGTCCAAAGCATCCTCGACGGCGATGCGCAGGTCGTCGTCCACATCGTCATCCCAGCCGAGCTCCTGGACGACCATCCCCTTGGACAGTCCCAACTGCTCGGCAACGGCTGCTGCCTTGCCCCCGGCCGTACTCGCCACCCACTGACTCCTGTTCTGATCCGGACATTCGCTGAGGTCGAACTCTGCCTTGTGCAGAATCGTGCCATGACCCGCGCGTGGGCGGTACCCCGCGAACAGACCGGTGGCGCCTGGTGACGCACGTCCCATCGCAACCCCTCGGCTGGTGAGGTGTGGCGAAGGGGTGCAAAATGGGCCTGACGAGCAAGCTCAGAAGGAGATCTGCATTGGCCAGGCCAGGAGAACGTCCCGCTATCACTGCTGAGGGCACGGCCTTCCAGCTTCCCGACATCGATCCGGAGGAGACCCAGGAATGGCTCGACTCCTTCGACGGGATGCTGGACGCCGACGGCCAGAACCGCGCCCGCTTCCTGATGCTGAAGATGCTGGACCGCGCACGCCAACGACAGGTCGGCCTGCCGTCGCTGCGCAGCAGTGACTACATCAACACGATCGCCCCCGAGGACGAGCCCTGGTTCCCCGGCGATGAGGACCTGGAGCGGGAGATCCGCCGCGCCATCCGCTGGAACGCGGCGGTGATGGTCTCCAAGGCCAACCGCAAGGGCCTCGAGGTCGGCGGTCACATCGCCAGCTACGCCTCGGCGGCCTCCCTCTACGAGGTCGGCTACAACCACTTCTTCCGCGGCAAGGACCACCCCGGTGGCGGCGACCACATCTTCGTCCAGGGCCACGCCGCACCCGGCATCTACGCCCGCAGCTATCTGCTCGGCCGGCTGAACGCCGACCAGCTCGACGGCTTCCGGCAGGAGCACTCCCGCGGCCCCGGCCGTGGCCTGTCCTCCTATCCGCACCCGCGGTCGATGCCGGACTTCTGGGAGTTCCCGACCGTGTCCATGGGCATCGGCCCGATGAACGCGATCTACCTGGCCCGCTTCAACCGCTACCTGCAGAACCGCGGCATCAAGGACACCTCCCAGCAGCATGTCTGGGCCTTCCTCGGTGACGGCGAGATGGGCGAGCCCGAGTCGCTCGGTGCGATCGGCGTCGCGGCCCGCGAGGGCCTGGACAACCTGACCTTCGTGATCAACTGCAACCTGCAGCAGCTGGACGGCCCGGTGCGCGGCAACGGCAAGATCGTCCAGGAACTGGAGTCGTTCTTCCGCGGCGCCGGTTGGAACGTCGTCAAGGTGCTGTGGGGCCGGGACTGGGATCCGCTGCTCGCCAAGGACACCGACGGTGCCCTGGTGAACAAGATGAACACCACCCCCGACGGGCAGTTCCAGACCTACACCGCCGAGGACGGCGCGTACATCCGCAGCCACTTCTTCGACGATCCGCGGCTGCAGAAGATGGTCTCCGGCATGACCGACCGGGATCTGGAGATGCTGTCCCGCGGTGGCCACGACTACCGCAAGGTGTACGCCGCCTTCAACCAGGCGGTGAACCACCACGGGCAGCCGACGGTGATCCTGGCGCAGACGGTCAAGGGCTGGACGATCGACGCCCTGGAGGCGCGTAACGCCACCCACCAGATGAAGAAGCTGACCTCGGCCGACCTCAAGGCCTTCCGCGACCGGATCCACATCCCGATCGCCGACAAGGACCTCGAGGACGCCTACAACCCGCCCTACTACCACCCGGGCGAGGACTCCGAGGTGATCAAGTACATGGTCGATCGGCGGATGAAGCTCGGCGGCTTCGCCCCGGTCCGCCGGGTCAAGCCGCGCAAGCTGGAACTGCCCGGTGACAAGGCGTACGCGCCGCTGATGCAGAGCCCCGGTGAGGGTCAGAAGGTCCCCAAGGTCGCCACCACCCAGGCGTTCGTACGCCTGCTCCGCGATCTGATCAAGGACAAGTCGATCGGTGCCCGCTTCGTGCCCATCGCCCCCGATGAGTACCGCACCTTCGGCATGGACTCGATGTTCCCGACCGCCAAGATCTACAACCCCGGCGGGCAGACCTACGAGTCGGTGGACCGCAAGCTGCTGCTGTCCTGGAAGGAGGCGACCGACGGCCAGATGCTGCACGAGGGCATCTCCGAGGCCGGCGGGTTGAGCTCCTTCACCGCCGCGGGCACCTCGTACGCCACCCACGGCGAGCCGATGATCCCGGTCTTCCTGTTCTATTCGATGTTCGGCTTCCAGCGCGTCGGTGACTTCATCTGGGCGGCCGCCGACCAGCTCACCCGTGGCTTCCTGATCGGCGCCACCGCCGGTCGGACCACGCTGACCGGTGAGGGCCTGCAGCACGCCGACGGGCACTCGCCGCTGCTGGCCGCCTCGAACCCGGCGGTGGTCCACTACGACCCGGCGTTCACCTTCGAGGTGGCGCACATCGTCAAGGACGGCCTGCGCCGGATGTATGGCTACGGCTCGGATGAGCAGCATCCGAACGGCGAGGACATCATGTACTACCTCACCGTCTACAACGAGCCGACCGACCAGCCCGGCCCGCCGAAGGACCTGGACGTCGAGGGGCTGCTCAAGGGCATGTATCTGTTCTCCCCGGCCAAGGGCGATCCGAACATGGCCAAGGCACAGATCCTGGCCTCCGGCGTCGGTGTGCCGTGGGCGCTCAAGGCCCAGCAGATGCTGCGCGACGAGTGGTCGGTGGACGCCGCCGTCTGGTCGGTGACCAGCTGGAACGAGCTGGCCCGCGAGGCGATGGCGGTGGAGGACGACAACTTCCTGCACCCCGATGAGCCGAACAAGACGCCGTGGGTGACCAGCAAGCTGGCCGACGCCGACGGGCCCGTGGTGGCGGTCAGCGACTTCCAGCGAGCGGTCCAGGACCAGATCCGGCCCTACGTGAAGCACGAGTGGCGCTCCCTGGGCACCGACGGCTTCGGCTTCGCGGACACCCGCGCGGCCGCCCGCCGCTACTTCCGGGTGGATGCCGAGTCGATCGTGGTGGCCACCCTGGACGCCCTGGCCCGCAAGGGTGAATACCGCAAGGACGCCCCGGCCGAGGCCTTCCGCCGCTACAAGGTGGACGACCCCACCGCCGTCGCCAATGTCGAGCAGGAGGGCGCCGGCGCCTGACCCGCCGGTCGTCTGACGAAGAGCAGCCCTGGCTCCGCGTAGGCGGACCCGGGGCTGTTCCCTTCCCACGTTCATCGAGTAGCCGGCCATGCGCACCGAAGCGGAGCAATGGGCGGCGTGTCGAGATGAACCCACCCCGCACGTTCATCGAGTAGCCGGCCATGCGCAGCGAAGCGGAGCAATGGGCGGCGTGTCGAGATGAATCCACTCCGCACGTTCATCGAGTAGCCGGCCATGCGCAGCGAAGCGGAGCAATGGGCGGCGTGTCGAGATGAATCCACTCCGCACGTTCATCGAGTAGCCGGCCATGCGCAGCGAAGCGGAGCAATGGGCGGCGTGTCGAGATGAATCCACTCCGCACGTTCATCGAGTAGCCGGCCATGCGCAGCGAAGCGGAGCAATGGGCGGCGTGTCGAGATGAATCCACCCCGCACGTTCATCGAGTAGCCGGCCATGCGCAGCGAAGCGGAGCAATGGGCGGCGTGTCGAGATGAACCGAGCCCACCCCGGGGGGCCGCGCCGGGGCCCGGCCCACCGGAATCTGCGGCTCGATTCTCGATCGGTGCCCAGATCGACCGATTCCGCGATCGAGCCGCAAATTCCGCAGGCCCTCAGCGATCCCCACTCCTGCCCTTGGATTGCACCGCACCGGGGAACGCGGCCGCGAGGCCGTCCCGATCACCCGGCGAACTCAACCGGTGAATCGGGCACCTCCGTGCCCCGGGTCGGGAGACCTGTCCGGATCACCAGTCGTACACACCGCGCAGCTTCACGAACCCGATGCCGTGCAATGGACCCGGGGCATGACCCAGGAGCACCGAGAGGAACGCCCGCTCCGGGGATACGCTGGCGCGATGACAGCCGAGCAATCCATTCCCCTCTCCCCCGCCCAGGAGAGCCTGCTGGCGGCGATCGTGGCGCTGGAGACCGAGCGCACCTTCGACGGCAACGAACCGTCGGCGACGATCGGGTTGAACAGCCAGCTGATGGGCATCCGGCGGTTGCCCTCCGACGACGAGTGGCTGGTCCCGCTGGTGGTGCACGATGCGCCGCCGGTGGCGCTGTCCGACGGGCCGCTGATCGGCCGCTACTGGGTCGGCAGCGACCGGCGCGGTGAGGTGGTGGTCAAAGTCATCGACGGCCTGCTGTCCTCGATGCAGGTCGAGTGGACGCCGGGCGCGGACCGGCAGTGGCCGACCCCCGCCGACATCACCACCGACTGATCCGAGGACCTCGACCGGTCTCAACCAGCCGGCCTCAGCCGGTCAGCGCGGCGTGCTCGTGGCCGGTTCGCGGTGCCGGGAGTCCGAGGTTCCCGCGCAGCGTGTCGTGCTCGTAATCGGTGCGGAAGACGCCCCACTCCTGCAGCAGCGGGATCACCTGGTCGACGAACGGGGCCAGGCCGTCGGGGCTGAGGTGCGGGATCAGGATGAACCCGTCGCAGGCGTCGGCCTGGACGAACTCGTTCATCTCCCGGGCAACGGTTTCCGGGGAGCCGACGAAGGATTGCCGTTCGGTGACCTCGATGATCAGCTCACGGATCGACAATCCCTTCGCCTGTGCGATCTCCCGCCACTCGGCGGCGGTGGCGAGCGGATCGCGGAATCGGCGTACGCTGGCTCGGCCCTTGCTGATCAGGTCCCCCGGGAGCGGGTCGATGTCCGGCAGTGGGCCGTCGGGATCATAGGCCGACAGATCGGTGTTCCAGACCTGTTCGAGGAAGGCGATCGCGGTCCGTCCGCTGACCTGCGCCAGGCGGACCTGGTGTGCCAGCTCCCGGGCCTGCTCGTCGGTGTCGCCCAGCACGAAGGTCACCCCCGGCAGCACCAGCAGCTCGTCGCGATTCCTGCCGTAGCGGGGCAGGCGACCCTTCAGATCGGCATAGAACGCCTGCCCGTCGGCCAGGGTGCTGTGCCGGGTGAAGATCGCCTCCGCGGTCTGGGCGGCGAACTCCCGGCCCTGGTCCGAGTCACCCGCCTGGAACTGGACCGGGTGACCCTGCGGGCTGCGCGGCACATTGAAGCGGCCGGCGATGTCGAAGAACTGGTCGGTGTAGCTGAACTCCCCGGCCCGCTCGGTGGCCAGGAAACGGCCGGTGTCCCGGTCGGCGACGACGTCCCCGTCGACCCAGGAGTCCTGCAGCACCCGGGTCGCCTCGACGCAGGAGCGGGCCCGCTCATAACGCAGCGAATGCTCCAGATATCCACCCCGACGGAAATTCTCGCCGGTGAACGCATCGGAGCTGGTCACCACGTTCCACCCCGCCCGGCCCTCGGAGAGGTGGTCGAGGCTCGCGAATTGGCGGGCGACCTCGTAGGGCTCGTTGTAGGTGGCGTTGATGGTCCCGACCAGGCCGAGCCGTTCGGTGACCGCGGCGAGCGCGGTCAGGATCGGGAAGGTGTCCGGCCGGCCCACCACGTCCAGGTCGTAGATCTCGCCGCCCTGCTCCCGCAGCCGCAGTCCCTCGGCCAGGAACAGGAAGTCGAACAGGCCCCGCTCGGCGTCGCGGGCGAAGCGGACGAAGGAGTCGAAGTCGATGTGGCTGCCCGACGCCGGATCGCTCCACACGGTGGTGTTGTTCACCCCCGGGAAGTGCGCACCGAGGTGCAGTTGCTTTGCCGTGGTCATGATGGTCCTCTCACGTCTTTCGCTGTGCTGGTGGGGATTCGCTGATCGGTCAGGTCAGGGCGTACCGGTTCGCCGGCCGGACCAGCCCGAGCCGTTCGCGCAGGGTGACGGGTTCCTCGATTCCTCGATGCAGACCCCGCCGGCGCAGCAGCGGCAGCAGCTCGCTGGTGATCCGATCCAGGTCCCGCGGCAACCGGGCCGGCCGGAGGCGTACCCCGTCGATGCCGCCGGCCCGCCAGTCCTCGATCAGGTCGGCCACCGCGGCCGGGGTGTCGGCGACGATCAGCGCGTCGCTGGTCAACGGTTCGCCGTTCGCCGAGTCCAGTTCATCGAGCGCCGCCCGGGCCGTCTGCGGGGTGTCCTCGAGCAGCACCAGCAGATCGGCGAACACCGTGGGCGCGCGGACCGGTTGCTCCGCCTCGAGCTCGTCGACGATGGCGGCAGCGGCCACCGCGTCCTGCGGGGTGACGAACGCCAGATCGGCCGCCTGGGCGATCAATCGGTACGCCACCGGGACATGCCCGAGCGCGCCGACCAGTGGCTGTCCCTGCGGCGGCCTGGGGGTGATCGACGGGCCCTTCACCGAGAACGTCGCGCCGGAGAAATCGATGTGGTGCAGCTTGTTCCGGTCGATGAACCGACCGGTGGCCACGTCGCGGATCTCGGCGTCGTCCTCCCAGCTGTCCCACAACCGGCGCAGCACCTCGACGTAGTCGCCCGCCTCGGCGAACAGTTCCTCGATGCTGGTCGGCCGGTCCCGACCCAGATGGCCCAGCTCGTCGCGCCGCCCGCCGACCTGCACCCGGACCCCGGCGCGGCCGTGCGAGATGTGGTCGAGGGTCGCGATCGCCTTGGCCGCATGGAAGGGCTCGGTCAGCGAGGTGACGACGGTGGGCAGCAGCCCGATCCGATCGGTGACCGGTGCCACCCGGGTGGCGACCAGCACCGCGTCCAGCCGACCGCGCACCTCGTCGGTGCGCCGGTCGGGTGTGAATCGGTCGTGGGACTGCAGCCGCAACGCATCCTCGAAGGTCACCAGGTCGACACCGCCGCGTTCGGCCTCGGTGACCAGGTCGGTCCAGTACCGTGCCCCGAACAGATCCGCGGGTCGTGCCTGCGGCAGCCGCCAGGCGGCGGGATGCCACCCGGCGCCGTCGAGCGCAACGGCGATCTGCAGCGGCGCGGTGCCCGGTGTTCCGATGGTGCTCATCGGCGATTCTCCTTCACTGGTGGCGAAATTCGGCTTTTGCCGCGGTGGCCGGGGCGGCACTCGGCGGCCAGCTCGACCGCCTGCTCGACCGGGGCCAGGCAGTGCCAGGCACCCTCCGCCCCGGAGACGACGGCGGCGCTGCGGAGCCAGTTCTCGATCCGGGTCATCCGGCTCACCCGGTTCATGCGGCGGCCTCCGGGGTGATCGAGGTGGTGCGCCGGTCGGGTACGGTGCCCAGGCCGAGCCCGCCGAGCAGGGTGCGGGCCAGCCGATCGTTCTGCCGGAATGCCGGTGCGTTGAAACCCGGTCGCGCCAACCCACCGGCACCGGCACTGCCGGAGACCGACGGCCCGACCAGGTAGCGGTTCGGGTGCACGCTCCCGTCGCGGCGCAGCGCCCGGGCCTCCCGGTCGGTGCGCAACAGCCCCCCGGGCAGCCGGCCACCATCCGGTCCTGGGATCCGTTCGGTGGCCAGTTGGCCTCGTGCCAGCAGCGAGCGGATCGCCGGGTCCGCGGTCTCGTTGATGTCGACCCTGGCGAGGAAGGCGTCCACCAGGGCGCGGGTCCGCACCCCGGTCTCGTGGCCCTGTGAGCGGGCCACGAAGTGATCGCCGGCGAGTTCGACGCTCAGCTCCGGCCCCAGGAAGTGCACGACGCCCGCGCGGTGCAGGGCCAGCAGTTCGGCGAGCCGCCGCGGCGGCGGGCCGCTGCACACGAACGAGAACAGCCCCCGCCAGCCGTCCTCGACACGGGTGATCCGATCCCCGACCGCCAACCGCCCCTCCGCCAGCAGCCCGGAGAGGAAACCGTGGATGCTGACGAAGGCGTCGAAGACCGCGCGGTCGGGAGAGTACGCCCGGTCCCGGCGCCGAGCCAGATCGTCGGTGATGTGCGCCACCACCGCCGACTCGGCCCCCGCTGCCGGGACCCGGTCGGTGGTGAGGGGCCGGTCGATGGCGGCCAGATCGAAGCGGTCCCGGGGGTCGGGAACGAGCTCGTCCACCAGCGCGGTGACCCGGGAATCGGTTGCCCGGTGGGATTTCAGGGCCTGCTCCAGGTCGGCCCACCCACCGCGGGTGCGTTCGGGGTGGGCGGTGAACAACCGCCGGTAGTGGGCATCGGCGAGTTCGGTCTCGATCAGCGGCCACACCTGGCTGTCGAAGTCGAGCTGGCCACTCTCACCCAGCCGATCGAGGCTGAGGTGGCGCAGCGGTGCCGGCCCGTCGGCGATCGCGTACCCCAGCTTGGCGTGGTAGGGCACGCCCCGGCGCGAACCGGCGTACAGGATCGGTTCCAGCCCTGAGGGCCGATAGGTCAACTCACCGTTCTCCTCGATGAAGCTGCCACCGCGGCCACCGGCGAGCAGCACCGCGAGATCGATGAACGCCAGCCCCATCCCGCGCACGATCACCGGTTCGCCGGGCTGCAGGGCGCTCAGGTCGAGATCGGCGGTGTACCCGGGCGGGATGTAGGTCAGGTCCTGCTGGCGCGCCTTGTCCACCAGCTCACGCTGGTCGTCGGTGAGGAGCTGGTCCAGGTGCCCCTGGGCGAGCACGGTGGCGTCGGCCAGCAGCCGTTCACCGCCCGCCAGCACCACCACCTGACGGCCCGCCTGGTCGATCACGTCGACGGCCCGGTCGGCGTGCAGGATCACCTCGACCCCCGGCGGGAGCTGTCCACGGATCCGGTCCCACGCCCAGCCCAGATATTCACCGAGCACCGCGCGCGGCAGGAATGCCTGCGGGTCGGGTTCGTCGTCGGGGGCCAGCCAGCCCTGGTCGACCAGAACCGGGCGCCCCGCACCGGTGATCCACTCCCCCAGCGAGGGTCCGGATCGTACCGGGCCCGCGCAGTCGACCGACTCATCGGTGAACACCGTGATGTCGGCGGCATGCGAGTTCATCCACAGCAGTCGGGACTGATCGCCGCGCCAGATCCGTCCGGTACCGGGGCGGTGCGGATCGACGATGTGCACCTGCAGCTGCGCATCGTCGCCGAGGCTGGCGCCCATGCGTTCCAGCACACCAAGGGTCCGCGGCCCGCCGCCGACGAAGACCACCGAGGGGGTGCGTCGCGGCGCGACCTCCGGCTGCGGCACCGCCTCACCACCGGCGCGTTCGCCGCGGGAGCGCCAGGCGAGCTGGGCGTGCAACCGGTCCAGGAAGGCACCGGTCACCGCGTCCACCTCGGCGGCGGCGCCCTCCTCGAGGTGGCCGCGCTGCTCCTGCTCGGCCTTCACGATCGCCCGCGCCAGCACGAACCGGCCGGAGGAGATGTGATCGGCACCCAACGACTCCAGCACCGGTCGCAGCGCATAGTCGACGACCAGCACGTGGGCCGGGGAGCCACCGGTGACCAGCGGCAGCACCTGCTTGCCGACCAGCGCGGTCTGCGGCAGCAGGTCGAGAAAGGCTTTCAGCAGCCCGCTGTAGGCGGCCTTGTAGACCGGTGAGGTGACCACGACGGCATCGGCGTCGGCGATCGCGGCCACCGCGGCGGCGATCTCCGGATCACCGGCTTCGGCGAGCACCAGCGGCCTGGCGGGCAGGTCCCGCACCACGACGGGGACGACCGTGTGTCCCGCTGCCTCGATGATCGCCTGGACGTGGGCGAGCAGGATGTCGGTACTCGAGGCGACCGAGGGGCTGCTGGAGATGGTGACGATCCGGGCCATGCTCTGGATCTCCTTCCGGCGATGGGATTCTGACGCGATCAGCGGGCGGTGGGTTGGGCGCTGGGCTTCTTGTTGGGCCGGGGCAGACCTGGCGGGTTCACCTCGGAGCGGGGCACCGCCTCGGACTCCAGGCCCCACTTGGCGAGCACCTGCTGGTAGGTGCCGTCGGCGATCGCCCGGTTGACGGCCGCGGAGAGCGGGTCGGCGAGCCCGCTGCCCTTGCGGGAGATGATCCCGACCTTGCCTTCGATGGGATAGCTCGAGGAGACGGTGCCGGCGATCTCGGTCTGTCCGCTGGTGGCCACGTGGTAGGTGGCACTGGGGTTGGGGCCCAGGTAGGCGTCCAACCGGCCGGATCGGATGGCCAGGTAGGAATCGGTGGCGTTCTGGAAATAGAGCACCTCGGCGGCCGGGCGGCCCGCATCGGTGTTCTGCTTGTTCCAGTTGAGCAGCACCTGTTCCTGCAGGGTTCCCGATCCGACGCCGATCCGCTTGCCGGAGATGTCGGCGGGGCCGTTCACCTTCCAGCCGGTTCCCTGGGCGGTCTCGAAGGCGTGCAGTCCGAGCCGGTAGGTGGCGAGGTCGTATTTGTCCTTGCGTTCCTCGGAGACCCCGACGTTGGAGATCCCGACGTCGCTGCGCTGGGCGTCCAGGCCGACGAACAGGTTCTCCCAACTGGTGTTGACGATCTCCACGCGCAGACCGACGACATCGCTGACCAGGTTGGCGATGTCGACCTCCACCCCGATCGGGGTGCGGTTGTCGGAGGCGACGAACACCAGCGGTGCGTTCCCGGCGCCGTTGGCCGCCACCCGCAGCACGCCGCTGCGGCGTACCGACTCGGGCAGCTGGGCCGCCAGCGCGGGATCGAAGTTTCCCTTCACCCGCGGCTGATCCGGGCTGGTGTCGTATTTGATCACCTGCACCTGGGAGCCGGCGACCGGGCCGTCCGCGGCCTGCCGCGGCTCCTCGGACGGGTCGGCGCAGGCCGCCAGGCTGACGACCAGAGCAGCCGCGGTGAGCGCGGTCAGCCGGCGGCGGACGGTGTGGAAGGTGGGCATGGGATGCTCCTGGATTCGTTTCTGGGAAGGATTCTGGGAAGGCGGTGTCACTGGGTACGGGCCAGGAAGGACCGCGTGCGGGCATGGGTCGGGTTGGTCAGCACCTGCTCCGGCGGCCCGGATTCGACGATGTGGCCGCCGTCCATGAACACGACGGTGTCGGCGACCTCACGGGCGAAGGCGATCTCGTGGGTGACGATCAGCATCGTCGTGCCTCCGTGCGCGAGTTCGCGGATCACCTCGAGCACCTCACCGACCAGTTCCGGGTCCAGGGCGGAGGTGGGTTCGTCGAACAGGATCAGGCCGGGCCGCAGCGCCAGGGCGCGGGCGATCGCGACCCGTTGCTGCTGACCGCCGGAGAGCTGACGCGGATAGACGTCGGCCTTGTCGGCCAGACCGACCCGACTCAGCAGTTCGCGGGCCTCACCGATCACCTCCCGACGCGGCCGCCGCTGGGCGGAGACCGGTGCCTCGATGATGTTCTCCAGCACGGTCAGATGGCCGAACAGGTTGAAGTTCTGGAAGACGAACCCGATCCGGCTGCGCTGGCGCAGGATCTCCGCCTCCGACAGCTCGTGCAGCCGGTCGCCGCGCTGGCGATAGCCGACCAGTCGGCCACCGACGGTGACCAGCCCCTGGTCGACCTTCTCCAGGTGGTTGATGATCCGCAGCAGGGTCGACTTGCCCGAACCGGACGGCCCGATGATCGCGGTCACCGAGCCCTCGGGCACACTCAGGTCGACCTCGCGCAGCACCTCCAGGGTGCCGAAACTCTTGCGTACCTGGCGCAGCTCCACCGCACTCATCGGTCAGCACCCCCGGTCACCCGGGTGACCCGGCCGCGCTGCACCTGCTGTCCGAGTGCGGCGCGCAGCCGCTGCACGGGGGTGGCGCGCGGGGTGCGTTCGCTGCCCCGGCCGAAGTGCCGCTCGATGAAGTACTGGGCGATCGAGAGCAGCGTGGTCAAGATGATGTACCAGACGGTCGCGACCATCAGCAGCGGGATCACCCGGGAGTTGCGGCCGTAGATCACCTGCACCTGATAGAAGAGCTCGGGGATCGCCATCACCGAGACGATCGAGGTGCCCTTGAACAGGCTGATCACCTCGTTGACCGCATTGGGCAGGATGGAGCGCATCGCCTGCGGCATCACGATCCGCCGGAATCGACGCCACCGTGGGATTCCCAGCGCCTCTGCCGCCTCGACCTGGCCGGCGTCGACCGACAGGATCCCGGCCCGCACGATCTCCGCGGCATAGGCCGCCTGGTGCAGCGCGAGGCCGAGCACGGCCGCGGCCATCGCGCTCAGCAGCGCATTGGTGTCGATGCTGAACAGTTCCGGACCGAAGGGGATGCCGACGCTGAGCTGGCGATAGAGATAGCCGAAGTTGAACCAGAAGATCAGCTGCACCATCAGCGGGATCGAGCGGAAGGCCCAGACGAAGGTGTACGCGACCGCCTGCAGCAGCAGGCTTTCCGACAATCGCATCGCCGCGAGCACCACCCCGAGCGCGAAACCGATCACGGTGCCCAGGGCGGTCAGCTGGAGCGTGGTCAGCAACGCCTTGAGGATCGATACCGACAAGAAGTAGTCGGCGAAGGTGCCCCACTCCCAGGCCGGGTTGGTCACCAGGGCGCGCACCAGCCCGACCAGCAGCAGGGCCACCACGACGGTGGCGACCCAGGTCAGCGGGCGGCGGCGAGGCACGATCCGCAGCGCGGCGGGATCGAGGGCGGCCGACACCGAGGGTTGCTCCCCGGCCGCCCGCGGGGCCTCGGGGGTCTCGTCGACCGGGCGGGAACGAGTGGAGATGGACACGGTTGCTCCTGGCTGGGCGCACTCGTCCGCGGATGCGAGACGGTGCGGTTCGATGGGTGAGGACGTCACCGGACGCCCGGAAACTCCGTGCTGGTGGGAGATCCGGCGACCGGGTCCTATGGGGTGCCGTCGTCGACGGCCACGCAGGGGGTGATCAGCGCATACAGAAGGCGCTGCAGACGAGGAGCAGATCGATGTGGGCACGCGTCACCAGGGACGGCGCCACCGGAGCACAGGAAACGGTCTCACGCGCGGAACCGCACATGTGACGTCCTCTCGATCGGTTCGTCTGGTCCCGGTTCGAACCCGGGCGTACCTCAACTGAAGCCCACCCACTAGGCATTGTCAATCACAATGCCTCGATAATTTCAGCCAATGGGCGTGAGGGGCGTCACACCGCTCAGCGGCGCCGGCAGAACTCCTGCAGGCGCTCCAGTTCGAAGGTGTTGATGATCCGATCGGGGGTGAGGCCGTGCCGCTCGGCCCGCTCGCAGCCGTAGGCGACCCAGTCCAGCTGACCGGGAGCATGCGCGTCGGTGTCGATCGAGAAGAAGCAGCCCATCTCCACCGCCAGCGCCAACAGGTCATCGGGTGGATCGCAGCGCTCGGGCCGGGAGTTGATCTCGACCGCGACCCCGAACTGCACGCAGGCGGCGAACACCACCTCCGGGTCGAAGACCGACTGTGGCCGGGTCCCCCGCGCCCCCATCACCAGGCGACCGGTGCAGTGCCCGAGGATGTTGGTCGCGGGGTTGGCGATCGCACCGACCATCCGATGCGTCATCGATTCGGAATCCATCGCCAGCTTGGAGTGCACCGACGCGACGACCACGTCGAGCTCACGCAGCAGGGCGGGCTCCTGGTCCAGCGCACCGTCGTCGAGGATGTCGACCTCGATCCCTTTCAGGACACGGAAATCCGCATCCTGAGCCTGGAAAGCCTCGTTCAGGTCATCGACCAGCTCGAGCTGTTCGCGCAGCCGTTCGGCGGACAGACCGCGGGCCACCTTGAGCCGCGGCGAGTGATCGGTGATCGCCTGATAGCGATAGCCGAAGGACTGCGCGACCAGCATCATCTCCTCGACCGGCGACCCGCCGTCGGACCAGGTGGAGTGGCAGTGCAGGTCGCCCTTGAGGGCCGCCCGGATCGCATCTCCCCCGCTGACCAGCGGTTGCTGCTGCTCGCGCAGCTGGGCGAGATAGTCCGGCACCCGGCCGGCGACCGCCTGGGACACCACGGTCGCGGTCTTCGGGCCGATCCCGGGCAGCCCGCGCCAGTCGTCGGCGCTGCGGTGCTGCTCGCGTTCGGCCGCGTCCAGCTCGGCGATCAGGTCGGCGGCGCGGCGATAGGCCTTGACGCGATGGGTGTCGGCCCGGTCCCGCTCCAGCAGGTAGGCGATCTCACGCAGCGCATTCACCGGATCCACCCGGCCAGCCTATGCCAGCCGGATCACTGGGGAAGCAGCCGCAGCGCCGCGGCGTACGCCCGGTCGAAGGCCGCCTCGTCGGCGAGCACCGAGGCCGCCACCTGGGCGCCTTCGTGCAGCAGCTGCACCTGCCCGGCCAGCATCGCGTCGCCGAGCAGCGCCGACCAGAGCAGGCCCATCCACTGCTTCTCCTCGCGGATGATCCGCACCGCCCCCGCGTCACTGGGGCCGACGTCGGCCCAGGCGTTGACGAAGGCGCAACCGCGCTCGTTGTGTGCGGCCCAGGATCGGCTGTAGTCGAAGACCACCCGCAGGGCCTCGGCCGGATCCTGCGGGTCGGCGGCCCGCACCGCCGCCAGCAGGCCGACCTGCCAGCGGTGCGCGCGACGGGTCAGGTAGGCCGCCACCAACCCATCCTTGGAGCCGAAGCGTTGATAGAGCGTCCGCTTGGTCGCCCGGGCCTGCTCGGAGATCAGGTCGACGCCGACGGCGGTGATGCCCCGGTCGTAGAAGAGCTCGCTGGCGGTGTCCAGCAGTCGCTCCCCGACCGGTGTGGTGACCGGCATCTCGATCGGCACCAGCTCGTCCAGTTGCTCCATCGCCTCCCCCTCGGGCCGCACCGTGCACTGCGAGTATACAGACCTGTGTGTTTACCTCGATGCCATGACTCGAATCCTCTGGGCGAGCGGCTTCGTGGTGTTCTGGAGCTCCGGGTTCGTCGGCGCCGAACTGGCCAGCGCCAGCGATCCGACCGCGGTGCTGGCATGGCGCTACCTGGCCACCGCGGTGGTCCTGCTGCTGATCACCCTGCCCCGTCGCCCACAGCTCCCGGCACCGGTCATCGGTCGACAGATGGCGATCGGACTGCTGGCGCATGTCGTCTTCCTCGGTGGGGTCTTCGGCGCCAGCGCGGTCGGGGTGGCACCCGGCACGGTCGCCCTGGTCTGCGCCACCCAACCGATGCTGGTCACCCTGATCGGCTGGGTCTGCTGGCGGGAACGGCCCGGTGGCGGCGTACTGCTGGGCCTGCTCCTGGGACTCGTCGCGGTCGCGGTGACCGTCGGACTCGGCACCACGGCCGGCCCGGGCGTACTGCTGCCGGTGCTGAGCCTGCTGGCCCTCTCCGCGGCCGCCGTGGCGGAGCGGCGCTGGCCGGCCGGCACCGATGTGCTCACCGCGTTGACGATCCAGGTGGTCGTCGCGGCCGCGGTCTTCACCGGGTACGCGGCCGTCAGCGGCCGGTTGCTGGTGCCGGTCACCGTCGACCTGCTCGCGGCGATCGGCTGGCTGGTGCTGCTGTCCGGGATCGGCGGGTACGCCACCTTCCTGGTCTGTCTGCGGCGGCTGGGCGCGGCACGGACCAGCAGCCTGCTGTATCTCACCCCGCCGGTGACGACCCTGTGGGCCTGGGCGCTGTTCGGCCGGCCACCCGGTGGCAACGAGCTCGTCGGTCTGCTGCTCGGCACGGCGGCCGTCACACTCGTGTTGCTCGGTCGGCGTCGACAACCGGACCGCGCGGGCGTGGGCCACTAGTCTCTCCCCCATGACCCCGGAGTCCCGCGGCGCCCGCTCGCCCCAGCTGTCCGCGCGCCAGCGGGCCGCGATCACCAAGCGGCTCTCCGGGATCGCCGCCACCATGGCCACCGCAGCGACCGCGGAGATGGAGCAGCGGCACGAGTGGTTCACCAACCTGGACGCCGAACACCGCTCCTGGGTCGGCGTGGTGGCCCGCGCCGGGATCGACGGCTTCATCACCTGGTTCGCCGACCCGGAGGCGGCCTCCTCGGGGCTGGAGGTGTTCTCCACCGCACCGCGCGCCCTGGCCCGACACATCAGCCTGCACCAGACCGTCGAGCTGGTCCGCACCACCATCGAGGTGGTGGAGACCAAGCTGCAGGAGCTGCTGCCACGCGGTGATCGCCCGGTCGCCCAGGTCGCGATCATCAACTACAGCAGGGAAATCGCCTTCGCCGCCGCCGAGGTGTACGCCCGCGCGGCCGAGACCCGCGGCGCCTGGGATGCCCGACTGGAGGCCCTGGTGGTGGATGCGGTGGTCCGCGGCGAGACCGACGAGTCGGTGCTCTCCCGGGCCTCGACGATGGGTTGGACCGCGACCAGCGCCGTCGCGGTCGCGGTCGGCGCCTCGCCCAACGGTGACGACCCCCGGCTCGGTGAGCTGCTGCGCCGGACGGCCGGTCGCCAGCACGTCGACGTGCTCTCCGCGACCCAGGGTGACCGGCTGGTGCTGGTGCTCGGCGGGGACGCGCTCGGCGAGACCGACAGCGGGTTGGCGCTGGTCGGGCAGCTGCTGGATTTCTTCGGGCCGGGCCCGGTGGTGCTCGGACCGGCGGTGGACCACCTGGTCGACGCCTCCTCCTCGGCCCGCTCGGCGCTGTCGGGGCTGCGCGCCGCGGTCGCCTGGCCCGAGGCACCCCGCCCGGTCAGCTCGGCCGACCTGTTGCCCGAACGTGCCCTGGCCGGTGACGGGCACGCCCGGCGCGCCCTGGCGTACGACGTCTTCGGCCCGCTCGCCGAGGCCGGAGGAGGCCTGCTGGAGACCCTGGTCGCCTTCCTGGACGCCGGCACCTCGATCGAGGGCGCCGCGCGCGGGTTGTTCGTCCATGCCAACACGGTGCGTTACCGGTTGCGCCGGATCGCCGAGGTGACCGGTTTCAATCCCAGCGATCCGCGGGATGCCTATGTGCTGCGGATGGCACTCACCCTGGGCCGGCTCGTCGGCCCGCAGTCGACCTCTGGAGACAACCGGTGACGATCACCATCCATCGTTTCACCGCCGAGGACTGGGAGCTGATGCGTGCGCTGCGGCTGGCCACCCTCAGCGACGCCCCGCGGGCCTTCGGGTCCTCCTTCGATGAGGAGCGGAGCTATACCGAGAGCTACTGGCAGGCCCGCGCGGGCTCCGGGCACAGCCTCTGGGCGGCCGATGACGGCGAGCCGGTCGGCACGGTCGGCGTACGCCCCGATGAGGACGGGAACCAACTGATGGTCTGGATGTGGGTCATCCCCGCCCACCGCGGCAGCGGGGTCGCCGACCTGCTCGTCGAGGCCGCCGTCGCGATGGCCGCCGGCCGCGGCTCGGACACCCTGCGGCTGTGGGTGGAGACCGAGAGCATCGCGGCACGCAAGCTGTACGCCCGGCACGGCTTCGAACCCACCGGCCGGACCGAGCCGATGCGCGGGATTCCGGGCCGGATCCAGCTGGAGATGATCCGCCGCTGAGAAGGGAGCACCAGCCCATGAGCACCGACGCCCCGGGCCCGGCGACGCTGTCGCGGGCCCAGCTACCCCGGATCACCGGGCTCGTCCTCGGTTGGATCGCGGTGCTGTCGCTGACGATGCCATGGGTGGCGAAGTGGCAACCGTCGCTGCCCCCGCGCCGACTGCCAGATCAGGCGTACGGCTTCTGGCTGGCGACCGAGATCTTCGACGACCGGGCAGCCGCCGGCATGCTGACCGCGGTCGCCCTGCCGCTCGGTACGGTGGCGATCCTGGTCCTGCTGTATCTGGCCGCCCGGCGTCCCTCACCCATCTGGCCCGGTCTCGCGGTCGCCGGTATCGCCCTGGCGCTGCTGATCCTCGCCCGGGTGGGCATCGAGCTGTACGTTCCCGAGGAGACCGTCGGCGACCTGTTCGTGCGCCAGCCCGGTTGGTACCTGTGGCAGGCAGCGATGGCCGGTTGCCTGATCGCCGGATTGTGGATCGTGGTCACCCACGAGCGACCCTGGGCCGGTGAGCGAACCCTCCCCGAAGGGCACGTCGGCGGGCCGCTCGGGTAGCCCTTCCGGCTTCTACGATGAGCCGGTGCATGCTGCCCATCCGGCCCGGCTCGCGGCCACCACCGCGCAGATCTGGTGGCGCACCCTCCCCGCCACATTGAGCTGGTTGCTGGCCGCGTGGCTGCTGGCCGAGGTCGCGCTCTGGGGTGCGGCGATGTTGATCCGGTACAACTCCTGGCTGGCCCTGGTGGTGTTCAGCCTCGGTCTGGTCGCGACCGTGGTCGCCACCGTGGCGGTGCTGCACATCCTCGGCCGGGAATGGCTCGCCCGAACCGGACGACCATCGGCGGAGCCCGCCGCCGAGAGCGCCCCGGCCGCTGCACCGAATCGGCTCACCGATCTGGTCGCGGTCACCCTGCTGCCGCTGCTGGGGATCTACGCGGCCTTCGACAAGGTCCGGCAGCGGGCGGCCGAACTGGAACTGGTCGACATCTGGCTGGCGAACCCCACCCTGACCGATCATGTCTCCGACCTGCTCGACCCGACCGCGAACGGCAGCCGACTCGGGATCGCGGTGATCGTGATCGTCGGCGCCTACCTGCTGCGGCGCTCGCTGGAGCTGCTGGGTGAACGCTCGGGACGCACCCTGCTCGGCCTGGTCGGCGCCTTCTTCGAAGCGTTCTTCCTGCTCACCTTGATCCTGGTCGGTGGCCGGGTGTTGGAACTGGTCCGCAACTGGCTGGCCGGGCGTCAGTTCTCGGCCTGGATCGAAGGCTTCCTGCGCGAGCTCGCCAAGGCCTTCGGTCATCCGGACTTCTTCGCCCGGCTCTGGCGGTTCTGGTCCGAGACGGCCTGGCCGACGCTCGGCACCGCGGTGTTCGAGCCGTTGCTCTGGCTGGCCGTCGCGGCGCTGGTGTTCGGCACCGGCGGGTTGTCGGTGGCCGAATTGTGGCGGCGTCGCAGCGACGCCCCGGCCGTCGAGCGGCGCCGGTTGCGGCGGCTGCGGGAGTCCGGGACGGTCCGGCGCGGTTGGCTGGAGTTCCAGGAGGCCTTCCTCGGCGATATCGACGACCGCTACGTGCCGACCTTCCAGGCGCTGCGGCTGGTGGTACGCCCGGGGCTGCTCTTCCTGGCCGGTTTCCTGGTCTGCTACGGGGTGCTGCGGTTGCTGACCGACTTCATCGGGACCTGGGTCTACGTCTGGTTGATCGGTGAGCGGCCCGCGGTGTACGCCTTCGCGGCCCAGGCGACCAGCGATGTGCTGATGCTGCCGCTGGAGGCGCTGCGGCTGGCGCTGCTCACCGTTGCCTTCCAGGTCTGCCTGGCGTGGCCCCGCCGCCGGAGCGCGCCGGAGGCCGCCGCGGCGGAGCCCGGGGAGCCAGAGCCCCTGGCGGTGAACCGATGAGCCGCCTCCTGCGTGGCGCGCTGACCGTGCTGCTGCTGGCCGGGGCGATCGCGACCGCCATCCCGAAACCGGGTGAGCTGCTGGTCGGGGTCCGCGGCCCGGCCTCGGAGGCGTACACCTTCGACGGGTGCCGGGTCCGGGTGAGTGAGGTCAGGGCCGCGCGGCAGGCGTACGAGAGCCCGGAGGATCAGGCGGACGGCCAGCAGCCCTATCGCGCCGACGGGCTGCTGGTATCGGTCGGCTTCGCGGTGGACTCGCTGACTCGTTACTGCGCGGTGGAGGGCGCGACGCTGGAGTTCCTGGGCCGTTCCTATACCTCGATCAACAACCCGCTCGGCGGTTCCGAACCCGGGTACCGGGGATATGGCGTCGCGGTCTATGAGATCAGCCGCCGCGACCTGGACCGGCTCGGGTCGGGCGCCGAGGTGATCCTCAACCAGGGCGGCAGCTTCGATCAGGTGCGGGGTCTGGAGTGGCGGGCCAGGATCCGGATCGACCTCTCGGCCGTGGGCAATCCGCCCGCGGACGCGGTGGTGCATCTCGAGGACGACCGGCCCGAGGAGGTGCTCCGATGAGTGGGCTCTTCCGGACCCTCGCGCTGCTGCTGCTCACCGCCCTGGTGCTCACCGGGTTGTGGTGGCGGGCCGGCGAACGCGATCCGCGCAACGACCAGCGGCCCTGGCAGTCGGTGGGCAAGGTGGCGCAGGTGGGCGCGGACACCTATCGGATGGAACGCATCGACATCGGTACCGAGTTGTATCCGCCCGATGCCGCCCCCGGATTCCCGGTGGAGCCGGCCCGCGCCCGCCCCGGTGAGACGCTGGTCGCGGTCACCCTCACCACCACCCTCAACGCCAACGACTACTGTGCGGACATCAAGCTGGTCGGCTCGACCGACCTGCTCACCTGGCGCGACACCCGCCTCCGCTCGCTGGACCCGGAAGCCACCTTCAACGGCTTCTACGGCTGCACGCTGAATCGCGGGGAGACCGGGACCTACACCACTCTGTTCCGGGTGCAGGAGGGATATGCCGACGGGATCCGCGGCGCACGGATCGCTGCGGACGGAAAGGTTTGGCTGGTCACCCGGTGAGGACCGGGAGCCGCACCCGGACGGTGCGGCCGTCCGGTTGCCAGGTCGGCACGATCCCGGTCACCGAGCGGTCCCCCCTGGCGGTACGCGCCACCACCACGGTCACCTCCGGCGGCAGCGGATTCCGAGCGAGATCGTCGTCGGTGGGAACGACCACGGCCGTCCGGTCCACCAGTCCCGGGGATAGTTTGCGCACCTGCACATCAGAGCTCGATCCCACGCCGTCGCCGAGTTGGGCTTCCATCTCCATCGGTGGCCGATCCCCGAGGTCGAGGGTGATCGGGACCAGCTCCAGGGATACCGATTCCTTGTGCCGGTTGGTGACCCGGACCTCGGCCACCAGCCTGGCGACCCCCTCGGCGTCGCGGAAGCTCCGCAACCGGTCGACCCGCAGCTGGTAGGCCCCGGCGTCGATGAGTTCACCGGGCGCCGCGGTGCTGACCCGGTCGGTCCGGGCCGCGAACGCCGCCGGCAGCACGCTCACCCCGACCAGCGCCACGGCCGCTGCCGCGAGCACGGCCCCGAGCCAGGTCTGCACGATCCGATGCTTGGCCACCGCGGCAGTGTAGAACGGCGCGGGTCCGCCCCGCTGGCACCGTCAGGTCAGTTCTCCTGGGCGCTGCGAGCGTACGCAGCGGCGCCGGCCAGGGCCTCGACGGAGAACAGCACGTGGCCAACCGCGACCCGGTCCCCGACGGCCTCCTGGACGGCGGCGACGTCGGCGGTGGTGATGCCGCCGCAGAGTTCGATCAGGCGTACCCCCTCATCGGCCAGGTCCCGGGCGACCTCGGCGGCGAGGGCACCGGAGGGAACCGGCACGATCAGCGCGCGGATGCCGGGCGCGCTCAGTTCGTGGCGGTCCCGAACCGGGTCGGCGCCGGGATGCTCGAGGATGGCGGCCCAGGTGAGCGGGGCACGCTGGTCGGTCACATCAGTGGTCATGGGTTGGATGCTGCAACCTCACGTGCGGTTGAAGTCAATGGTCGCCGCGCTGGGACATGCAGTAGTCCGAGAAATCCATGATCAAACCCAGTGGGACTGGGATTACCAACCGGTCGATTCCGGTTACTGCATGTCCCAGCGCACACCCCACCCCGAACCCGGACCCCGATTGTGGGAATCCGACAAAATCGTTTTGCCCTTTTCGTGGCGTCGGTGCACGCGCGCCGGGCCGGGAACCGACAGAGTTGGACCGTGCTTGCAATCGTCGCGCCCGGTCAGGGTGCCCAGACTCCCGGTTTCCTGGAACCGTGGGTCGCAGATCCGAAATCCGCCAGCCGGCTGCGCTGGCTCTCGGCGGTCGCCGACCTGGATCTGGTGCACTACGGCACCACGGCCGACGCCGACACGATCCGCGACACCGCGATCGCGCAGCCGCTGCTGGTCGCGGCCGGACTGCTGACCTCGGCCGCCCTCTTCGACGAACCGGACGAGGCCGACCGGCTGACCGGGGTGAGCGCCGGCCACTCGGTCGGCGAGCTGACCGCCGCCGCCTTCGCCGGCGTGCTGTCCCCCGAGCAGGCGATGGTGCTGGTCCGCGAACGCGGCAAGGCGATGGCCGAGGCATCCGCGGTGGCCCCGACCTCGATGACCGCGATGGTCGGCGGGGATCGCGACGAGGTGCTCGCCGCGATCGAGAAGCATGGCCTGACCGCCGCCAACAACAACGGCAGCGGGCAGATCGTCGCCGCCGGGACCACCGAGCAGCTGGCCGCCCTCGCCGACGACGCCCCGCGCCGCTGTCGACTGGTACCGCTCAGTGTCGCCGGTGCCTTCCACACCAGGCACATGGCGCCGGCCGTCGCCCACCTCGAGCAGCTGGCCGCGGCGGTGACCACCGAGGATCCGCGGATCCGGCTGCTGTCCAATGCCGACGGCCAGGTCGTCACCGACGGTGCCGAGGTGCTGCAGCGGATCGTCGGCCAGGTGGCCAATCCGGTGCGCTGGGACCTCTGCATGGAGACGATGCTCGAGCTGGGTGTCACCGGGCTGCTGGAGCTGACACCGGCCGGTACGCTGACCGGCATCGCCAAGCGCAATCTCAAGGGCGTCGAACTGTTCACACTGAACAGCCCCGACCAGCTCACCGAGGCGCAGGATTTCGTACGCCGGCACGGCGCGGGGACGGAGAATTCGTAGATGACCGAGACAAGCACCGGCCGCCGGCAGATCCAGGCGCCCGCCGGCTCCCCCTACTCCCGGATCCTCGGCTTCGGCAGCTACCGCCCCTCGCGGGTGGTCAGCAACGAGGAGATGTGCACGATGATCGAGTCCACCCCCGAGTGGATCGAGCAGCGCACCGGCATCACCGAGCGTCGCTGGGCGAATGCCGACGAGACCGTGATGCTGATGTCCAAGCGGGCCGGTGAGCAGGCGATGGAACGTGCCGGCCTCACCCCGGACCAGGTGGACACCGTCATCGTCGCGACCGTCTCGCACCACCAGACCACCCCCGGCCTGGCCCCGCAACTGGCTCAGGAACTGGGCGCCGGGACCGCTGCGGCGTACGACGTCTCCGCGGCCTGCGCCGGCTTCTGCTACGGCATCGCCCAGGCCGATGCGCTGGTCCGCAGTGGGGCCTCCACCAACGTGCTGGTGGTCGGGGTGGAGAAGCTCAGCGAGATCACCGACCTGACCGATCGGGGCACCGCGTTCCTGTTCGCCGACGGCGCCGGCGCGGCGATCGTCGGGCCCAGCGACACCCCCGGCATCGGCCCGGTCGTCTGGGGCTCCGAGGGCGAGGCCGCCGAGGTGATCCACACCCCGATGATCCCCGACTACGAGGGTGAGGGGATGCCGAAGCTGCACATGGACGGCCGGCCGGTGTTCAAGTGGGCGTCGACCACCGTCGCCCGCAAGACGCTCGACATGCTGCACCGTGCGGGCATCAGCGTGGACGACCTCGAGGTGTTCATCCCGCACCAGGCGAACAACCGGATCACCGACGCGATGATCCGCACCCTGAAGCTGCCCGAGCACGTGACCGTCGCCCGCGACATCAAGCAGCAGGGGAACACGTCGGCGGCCTCCATCCCGCTGGCGATCGAGACCCTGTACGCCGAGGGCCAGGGCCACAGCGGCCAGATCGCGCTGATCGTCGGCTTCGGCGCCGGGCTGGTGTACGCCGGCCAGGTCATCGTGCTGCCCTGACCGAGAACCACCCACCAAGATTTTCCAACCAGGAAAGAAAAAGGAGAAAAAGCAGATGGCCACCACCGAAGAGATCCGCAGCCAGCTCGCCGAGATCGTGCACGAGGTCGTCAATGTGCCGGTCGAGGACGTGCAGATGGACAAGTCCTTCATCGACGACTTGGACGCCGACTCGCTGGCGATGAGCGAGATCATCTACGCCGCCGAGGACAAGTTCGGGGTCTCGATCCCCGACGAGGAGGCCAAGAACCTGAAGACCGTGGGCGACGCCGTCGCCTACATCGAGCGCGCCCAGTCCTGAGTCGAGACCGGCGGGTTCCCTGTATCGACAGGGATCCCGCCGGTTCCGCACTCCCCGCCAGCACCCCATCCGAGCCGAACCGAACCGAACGAGAGTCGATATGAGCCGCACCGTTGTGATCACCGGTCTGGGCGCCACCACCCCGCTCGGTGGCGATGTCGCCAGCACCTGGGAGGGCCTGGTCTCCGGGCGTACCGGCGTGCACGCCATCACCGAGGAGTGGGCCGAGCAATTGCCGACCCGGTTCGCCGCCAGGGTCGCCACCGAACCCACCGAGGTGGTGCCGCGGGTCGAGGCCCGCCGGATGGACCGGGCCAGCCAGCTGGCGGTGGTGGCCGGACTCGAGGCGTGGGCCGATGCCGGCTTCAAGCTGGGCGAGGAGAACGACCTGGACCGCGACCGGCTGGCTGTGTCGGTGGGTACCGGGATCGGCGGCCTGCATTCGATCCTGGAGAACTGGGATGTGATGAAGGAGCGCGGCGTCCGCCGCGTCTCGCCGTTCACGATTCCCATGCTGATGGCGAATGCGCCGGCCTCCCAGGTGGGGCTGCGGATCGGCGCGCGGGCCGGTGTGCACACCCCGGTCTCGGCCTGCGCCTCCTCCAACGAGGCCATCGCCCAGGGCCTGCAGATCATCCGCTCCGGCCGCGCCGACGTGTGTGTGGTCGGTGGCACCGAGGGTGTCATCCACCCGCTGCCGATCGCCGCGTTCGGTCAGATGCAGGCGCTGTCCCGGCGCAACGACGACCCCGAGGGTGCCTCCCGCCCCTGGGATGTGGATCGTGACGGTTTCGTGCTCGGCGAGGGTGCGGTGGCGCTGGTGCTGGAGACCCTCGAGCACGCCCGGGCCCGCGGCGCGAAGATCTACGGAACCCTCGCCGGGGCAGGGATGTCGGCCGATTCACACGACATCGTGCAGCCCGACCCGACCGGTCAGGGACAGGCCTCGGCGATGAAGCGGGCGATGGCGGACGCCGACCTCGCCGCCGCCGACATCGCCCACGTCAACGCGCACGCGACCTCCACCCCGCAGGGTGACATCACCGAGGCCGGATCGATCCGGCAGGCGCTCGGTGAGGACAACAGGGCGATCGTCACCGGCACCAAGTCGATGACCGGCCACCTGCTCGGCGCCGCCGGTGCGCTCGAGTCGCTGGCAACCGTGCTGGCATTGAAGAACCGGCAGGTGCCGCCGACGATCAACCTGGCCAATCCGGAACCGGACCTGGGCATCGACATCGCCGCCAACACCGCCCGGGAGCTGCCCGCCGGCGAGCTGGCCGCGTTGAACAACTCCTTCGGTTTCGGCGGCCCGAACGTCGCCATCGCCTTCACCAACGCCAACGTCACCGAGGACTGAACCGAGCCGGTGAGCGTCCCTGCCGTCGATCCCGCGGTGCCCGCAGTGGTCGCCCGGATCGCCGGTGGGCGACCGCTCCCCCGCGCGGTCTGGGCGAACGAGATCGGCGGGACGACCTGGCGGATCGGTGCCGGTGAACGCGACGCCGAGTTCGTCAAGGTCGGGCCGCCGCATCCGGAGTTCGATCCCGAGCTGGAAGCGGCGAAGCTGGGCTGGGCGCGGGAGTTCATCGCGGTACCGGAGGTGCTGGGCGCCGGTCTCACCGACGGTCACGGCTGGCTGCACACCCGCGCGCTGGCCGGCCGCAACACCATCGATCCGCTCTTCTCCACCGATCCCGGACCGGTCATCGACGCCCTCGGTATCGGTCTGCGGCGCCTGCACGAGACGGCACCGGTGACCGCCTGCCCGTGGCGCCGGGAGCCGCTCACCCGGCTCTCCCCTGCCGCGCTGGCCGAGCTCGGTGCGCCGCCACCGGTCGATCGGCTGGTCGTCTGCCACGGCGACCCGTGTGCGCCGAACACCATCGTCGACGACGCGGGCGGTCTCGTCGGGCTGGTCGACCTGGGCGAACTCGGCGTCGGGGACCACTGGTCCGATCTCGGCGCGGCGCACTGGAGCCTGGAGCACAACTTCGGCCCCGGCTGGTGGCCGCGCTTCCTCGCCAGCTATGGCATTCCCGACGACCCGGTACGCCGCGCCTTCCACCGCCGCGCCTGGGAGCTCGGCTGACCTGTCCGGAATATGGCCCTTGGGATGGTGCCGCCAACCGATACGGCCTTGATACCCGGACAGCATCAAAGATTTTCTTGATGCCCAGACAGCATCAAAGATCGGTTTGATGCGTGGTGAGCATCAGACATTTCTTTGATCCCTCCCGTGCATCAGCGATTTCCTTGATGCCAGCTTGGGATCAAACGTGCATCGGTTTGAGGGGGGTCGCAACAAGGAAGCGGCCACCCGGATCTCGGCAGACACCCGCGCGGGGTCGGAGGATCTGGTCGGTGCGGCGGAATCGGCGGCGGCCTCAGACGACCTTGTGCAACCAGCGCACGGGGGCGCCCTCGCCGGCGTACCGGAAGGGTTCGAGTTCGTCGTCCCAGGGGCGGCCGAGGAGTTCGTCGACGGCGTCGTGCAGCGACTTCCCGCCGAGCGCCTCGGTGACGACGGCGGCCTTCAGTCGGTCCTCGGGGATCATGATGTCGCCGTGGATGCCGGTGGTGGCGTGGAAGACGCCCAGAGTCGGCGTGTAGGCGTACCGAGAACCCTCGACTCCGGGGCTGGGGTCCTCGGTCACCTCGAAGCGGAGCTTCTGCCAGCCCTTGAGCGCGCTCGCCAGCCGCGCAGCCGTGCCGGAGGGCCCCTGCCAGGAGTATTCGGCGCGGTACGCCGAGCGCTCGGCGGGCTGCCCGGTCCAGTCGAGGGAGGTGGGCATGCCGAGTACGCCGCCGGCGGCCCATTCGATGTGCGGGCACAGCGCTGACGGCGAGGAGTGGACAAAAAGAACTCCACGGGTCGTGCTCATCGTTCCTCCCAAGGCTTGAGGGTTGCCTTCCCCGACATCCTCAAAACGTGGACGAACGATGCGCCCATTGTGCATCACAAGTCACTTCTGCACCAGCGCGGCGGGTTGACGACGCCCACCGAGCGAGCGATCACGCTCCACGCCCACCGAGCGAGCGATCACGCTCCACACCCACCGAGCGAGCGGAGCGAGTCGAGGTGTCACCCCGGCCAGTAGTCGTTCGGATCCAACCGGTCCCCGAAGATCGCCTGCCCGACGCGTACCGTGGTGGCCCCGTGGGCGATCGCCAGCTCGAAGTCCCCGCTCATCCCCATCGACAGCTCGTCATAGCTGCCGGCGGCCCGGTCGTCGTCGCGGAGCCGCTGCCGCAGCTGCTGCATCCGCTCGAAACAGGGCCGGACCACCTCCGGGTCCTCGGCGAACACCGCCAGCGTCATCAGCCCGCGCACGTTCAGCGCATCGAAGGCCCGCAACTCCCGCGCGAAGTCGGCGACCTCCTCGGGCGGCAGCCCGAACTTCTGCGGCTCCCCCGACGAGTTCACCTGGATGAACACGTCCAGCCCCCGGCCCTCGTTCTGCAGCCGCTTCTCCAGCTCGGTCGCCACCTTGAGCGAATCGAGGGCATGGAACTCGTGTGCGAACCGCGCCAGATACTTCGCCTTGTTGGTCTGCAGGTGCCCGATCACCGCCCACCGGATGTCGGTGTCGGCGAGCGCCTCCGCCTTGGCCTGGGCCTCCTGGACCTTGTTCTCGCCGAAGATCGGCTCCCCCGCGGCGTACGCCTCCAGCACGGCTTCCGGCGGTTTGGTCTTGGACACCGGCAGCAACCGGATCTCCTCGCTGCTGCGTCCGGCGGCCGCCGCGGCCCGGTCGATCCGTTGGTGGATGGTGGCGAGGTTGGCGGCGATGTCGGAGGTCATGGGGCCAACCTAGCGGGGTGCACATCTCGACACGGTCGCTGCGCGACCTACTCGATGAGCGTGGGCGGGCTACGGCCAGCGGGCCCCGAGGGAGACGATGCCGACGGCGGCGAGCAGGCCGAGCACCAGGCCACCGCCGACGTAGCGGGAGGTGACCTCCTGATAGGCCTTCTCGGTGCCGGCGGAACGGCGGATGTCGGCGTACACCTCGCGCAGCTTCTCCACCGTCGGCGCGTAGTAGCCCTTGCCGCCGCCGGTGGCGGCGATCTCGGCGAGCTGCTCCTTGTTCACCGAGACGGGTTCCCGACGCCCGGTGCGCTTGTCGACGATGTAGCCGCTCTCGGTGCCGAAGGCGATGGTGTTCACCGGTACGCCGCGCTTCTTGGCCTCGGTGGCGGCGGCGAAGGCGCTGCGGCCACGCTGGGACTCACCGTCGGAGAGCACCACCATCGTCGCCGGGACCTGGCCGTCGGCATCCCGCGGATCCGGCGGCACCATCAGCAGCGCATCCAGGGCGGTGTAGATGCCTTCACCGATCGCGGTCGACTCCCGCAGCTGCAGATTGTCGATACCGGCGTTCACCACGCCGCGGTCGGTGGTCGGCGGGACGACGATCGAGGCGTTCCCGGCGAACTCGACGACCGCGACATTGAACGCCGGCGGCAGTGAGTTCACGAACTCCTTCGCGGTGGTCTTGGCGGCCGCCAGCCGGTTCGGCGGCACATCGGCGGCCTCCATCGACAGCGACACGTCCAGGGTGACCACCACCGTGGCCCGCTCCCGGGGCACATCGACCGTCTGCCGCGGTGTCGCCCAGGCGACGGTCAGCATGCCGAGGCTGAGGATCGCCAGCACCACCGCCAGGTGGCGTACCCACTTCCGATCCGGGTTGATCAGCAGCGTCCGCCGGCCGGTGTCGCGCCGATACCAGAGCAGCAGCAGATAGAGACCCGCCAGGGCCGGGATCGCGAGCAGTGCCCAGAGCCGCCCGGCGTGGGCGAAGTTCGGCAGGTCGAGCGGAATCAGCATCATGGCCACCTCGCAGCCAGGGAGATCGCGGCCAGCGCGGCGAGGGCGGCGAAACCGAGACCCCAGCCCGCCCAGGCGGCGGTCGTCTCGCGTTCGGCCTTCTCCACACCGACCGAGGATCCGATGTTCTCGTACACCTTCTTGAGCTGGTCGGGGGTGGCCGCCCGGAAGTAGGAGCCGCCGGTCATCTGCGCGACCCGTTCCATCTGGGCCTGGTTCACCGGCACCGCTTCCCGCTTGCCGTCCAGGTCCACATAACCATTCTCGGTGCCGTAGCCGATCGTGTAGACCTTGACCTTGGCCTGGATCGCCTCCTGGGCGCCCTGCTCGGCCGGCCGGCCGAGGGTGTTGGTGCCGTCGGAGAGCATCACGATCGCACCGGGCGGCGGCTTGTCACCGTCGGCCTTGTCCTTGGGTGCCATGTCCAGCGCCCGCAGCCCGACGACGATCGACTCCCCGATCGCGGTCGAGTCGCGCAGCTGGAGCGAGTCGATGCCGCGGATCATCGCGGCCCGATCGAGGGTCGGTGGGATCACCAGCGACGGGTTGCCCGACATCGCGACCAGCGCCACGTTGTACTTCTCCGGCAGCGATTGCACGAAATCCTTGGCACCGTTCTTGGCGACGGTCAACCGGTCGGGTTTGATGTCGTTGGCAGCCATCGACTGGGACACGTCCAGCACCACCACGATGGTGGCCCGCTCCCGGGGCACGTCGACCTGGGCGACCGGTTTGGCCCAGGCGCCGGTCAGGCTGACCAGGGACAGCAGCGAGAACGCGACCGCCAGATGCCGGCGCCACTGGGACTGCTTGGGCACCACCGCGCCGAGCATCGAGGTGTTGGTGAAGCGCATCCCGCGCCGGTTCTTGCGGCGCGAGGCCCACAAATACGCGGCCACCAGCAGTGGGATCGCGATCAGCCAGATCAACCGCCCGGGCGCCGAGAAGTTGGGCAGCCACCCGTCCAGTGGAATCATCGGCTCACCCCCTGCGGTGGTGCGTGCAACATGCTGGCGACCCGCCGATAGGCCAGCACGAAGCGGGCGATATCGGCGACCCAGTCCCGGTCGGTACGCAACTGGATGTGGCCCACCCCGGCCCGACGCAGTGCGATCCGGATCCGTTCACGCTGTGCGGCGCTGGCGGCGTCCATCCGCTGTCGGGCGGCGGCATCTCCAGTATTCACATACCGCTCAAAATCGGTCTCCGGATCGCGGATCAGGATCTCGCCGACATTGGGGAACTGCAGCTCGAACCGGTCGACGACCTCCACGCAGAGCACCTGGTTGCGGACCGCGAGCCGGCGCAGCGCCCGCTCCCAGGGCGGTTCGACGTTGGGATCGAGTTCGTGATCACCGGGGGTGAGGAAGTCCGAGACGACCACCCGCAACCCGCGGCGCCGCTGGGTGCGGGCCAGCTGCTCGATGCCCTCGGGCAGGTCGTAGGGGCCGGTCGCGTGGTCGGGAACGATCGGTTCCTCGAGCATCTTGCCGAGCAGGCCATAGAGGGCGGTACGCCCGGAGTTGGCGGGCAGCCGGCGGATCCCGTCGGGCTTCATGATCATCCCGCCGAAGCGGTCACCCATCTTCTGGCTCAGGAAACCGATGGTGGCGACCGCGGCGATGCCCAGGTCGCGTTTGGTGATGCCGGCGGTGCCCCAGTTCATCGACGGGGTGACATCCAGCAGTGCCCACACCTCGAGCTCGCGGTCGGCCATCGTGTCCCGGACGTGCGGCACCGTGGTCCGGGCGGTCACCGCCCAGTCCATCTTGCGCACATCGTCCTGGCCGGGCACGTATTCGCGGGCATCGTTGGTGTCCGAGCCGGGCCCGGGCAGCAGGCCCAGATGGTCCCCGTGCAGGAAACCCTCGAGGCGGCGTACGATCGCCAGCTCGAGGCGCCGCAGCGCCGCCTCCGGGGCCAGCTTGTTCAGCGGGAGGGTGGCCCGGGTCGGCTCACCGAGCACCGAGGCCGCGGCGGCCGGGGCGGTGAAATCGATCGGGTGCTGGCTCACGTCGTTCCCTCGGTCCGTCCCGCTCAGTGCTGGTTGAAGTCGGGCTGCTGCTGTTGCTGGTCGCGGTTCGGCTGGCCGCCCTGCTGGTTCCACACCGGGGTGGGCGGCGGGACCATCGCCAGGATCCGGTCGATCACCTGGGTCGGCTGGATGTTGTCGGCGACGGCATCGAAGCCGAGCACCAGCCGGTGCGACATCACATCCTTCGCGACGGCCTGCACATCGGTCGGCAGCACGTAGTCACGGCCGTGGATCAGCGCCAGCGCCCGGGAGGCGGCGACCAGGCCGAGGGTGGCACGCGGGGAGCAGCCGATCTGGATCACCGAGGTCAGATCGGGCATGTTGAACTCGGCCGGCGACCGGGTCGCCAGCACCAGCCGGACGATGTATTCGGCGACCAGGTTGTGCACGAACACCTCGGAGGCCTGCTGCTGCAGTCGCAGCACCAGGCTCGGGTCGAGCACCGGGCGCGCCTCGGGCGGGCTGACGCTCATCCGCCGCAGGATCTCGAACTCCTCGTTGCCACGCGGATAGGGCACGTCGACCTTGAGCAGGAAGCGGTCGCGCTGCGCCTCGGGCAGCGGATAGACACCCTCGGACTCGACCGGGTTCTGGGTGGCGATCACGATGAACGGCTTGGGCGCGTCATAGGTGTGGCCGGCGATCGAGACCTGCTTCTCCGCCATCAGCTCCAGCATCGCCGACTGCACCTTGGCCGGCGCCCGGTTGATCTCGTCGGCGAGCACGAAGTTCACGAACACCGGGCCCAGCTCGACCTCGAACTTCTCCTGGGTGGCCAGGTAGATCCGGGTACCGACGATGTCGGAGGGCACCAGGTCGGGGGTGAACTGGATGCGGGCGAAGTCGCCGCCGACGACCGTGGCGAAGGAGCGCACCGCCAGGGTCTTGGCCACCCCGGGTACGCCCTCGAGGAGCACGTGGCCCTTGGCCAGCAGGCCGACCATCAGCTGCTCGACCATGTGTTCCTGCCCGACGATGATCCGCTGCACCTGCCGGATCGCGTCGCCGAGCAGCCGTGCGGCGTCCTGGGTGTTCACCGACTGCTGGCCGGCGGGCTGATTGTTGGCGGGCTGACCACTGGCCGAGGGCTGGCTGGTCGGACTGGTCACTCAATCTCTCCTGTACTCACCGGATTGGCGTCGCTCTCGCGGGCTCGCCCCAGCGTACCCACACCCCCGGCACACCCAGTGAAATCCGGTACCGCACCAGGGCACTGGCACAATGGGGGCGGTGCCGGCCCCCGGTGCCGAGACCGTCGCGGCCAGGGTGTCGCGAATCGATCCCGAGCCGAAGCAGGATGGATGCCGAACACCGACCACGAGTCCCAGCCCGGAGCCGGCTGGTCCGGGCTGGAGGTCACTCCGGTGCTGCCGGAGGATCCGGCCAAGGTCGGCGACTTCTGGCTGGACGGGCGGCTGCACTGGCGGCCCTCGGGCACGGCCTGGTTGGCGCACGGGGACGGTGTCCAGCACCTGACCCGGGGCACGGTGACCGATGCCGACCAGGCGGCGGTGCTGATCCAGCTGCACGCCGGCGCGGCCGGGGACAAGAACGCCCGGGACCGGTTCTCCGGGATGGTCAACGCGCTGCACATCGATGACGTGCTGGCCCGCGGCGGCCACGAGCAGGACGAGGGTCGGCTGGGCCGGCGCTTCCGCTCCGAGGACGACGACCCGGTCGACCCCGACGACAGTCATCCGATCGCCCCCTGGGCCGCGCTGGCGCTCACCGGTGAGCCGGCCAACGACCGCCGGATCTCCGAGGTCGCGCGCGGCATCCTGGCCGAGGTGGATCTGATCGATCTGGCCCCGATGGGCCGCCCCAGCGGACCGGACTACCGGCTGCCGTGGGTGGACCGGTTCGCCCCCGGCCACAACCGGGTCTGGCCGCTGCCCTGGCCGGGCCGGTTCACCCGGGCCGGCTTCCTGAGCATCCTGGCGTCCTGGGCGCTGATGATGGTGCTGGCGACGATCGCGGTGCTGATCGCGATCTGGCTGTTCCACGATTCCGCCCCGCAGTCCCCGCAGTCGCAGACCGGCCAGTCCGGCACCGGCCAGCCGCAGAGCCCCCAGTCCGGTACCGGCTCCCCCGGCTCGCCGCCGCCGACCCCGCCGCCGGGGAGCGCGACCCCGACGCCCTCGCCGACCGATGCGCCGGGCAACGGCTCCCAGTCCCCGAGCCAGTCGCCGACCCAGAGCGGCAGCGCCACCCCGGGCCCGGAGGGCCCGACGACCACCGGTACCGCCAGCCCGGGCGGCACCCCGACTCCCCCGTCGCGGCTGTGAGCCGGCCGCGCCTGGTGGCCACCGACCTCGACGGCACCTTCCTCTCCCCCGACGGCACGGTGAGCGCGGAGAACGCCGCGGCGGTGGCGGACGCGCTCGAGGCCGGCTTGCTGGTGGTCTTCGCCACCGGCCGGCCGCCGCGCTGGTTGCAGGTGATCGCCGACCTGCCGGTGGGGCATCCGATCGTGGTGGCCAGCAATGGTGCCCTGCTGTGGGATCTCGGTGACAACCGGGCCCTGCGTACCCATGCCATCGAGGTGGACGTCGCCTGCCGGGTGATCGCCGACCTGCGCGCCGAACTGCCCGAGGCGAGTTTCGGGGTGGAGCGCGGGCTGCAGTTCGGCAGCGAGCCCGGTTACCGGATCGGCTGGCAGCCGGCCTCCGAACTGGCCGAGGACCCCCGGTTCTTCATCGGCCCGATCGAACAGCTGCTCGATCAGCCGCCGGTGAAGCTGCTGGTCCAGCACCCGAACCTGGGCTCCGAGGCACTGGCGGCGCGCGCCGCCACCGTGGTCGGTGAGAGCGTGACACTGACCTGGAGCAGTTTCGCCGAGCTGCCCGGGTTGATCGAGGTGAGCGCGCCCGGGGTCACCAAGGCACACACGCTGGCCGAGTACGCCGCCTCGCTCGGTATCGAGGCCGCCGACGTCGCCGCCTTCGGTGACATGCCGAACGATCGCGCGATGCTCGAATGGGCCGGTCAGCCCCATGTGATGGCGAATGGGCACGAATCCCTGCGCGACCTCGGCGCCACGGTCATCGGAAGCAACGCGGAGTCCGCCGTCGGGCGTACTATCCGCACGTGGCTGTAACCCGACGCCTGCTGCGCTGGCTCGCGCTCGCCGTGCTCCCGGTGCTCGGGGCCTGCTACTCCGCGGTCAACCTGGCGCCGCCCGCACCGCCCGGAGTGGCCCCGCCGTCGCTGTGGCCGTGGCGACCCTGGACCCAGGATCTGCAGGTCTATCTGTTCGCCGCGAACGACCTGCTCGCCGGGGTCGACTTCTACACCCACGTCGTCACCTTCCCCTATCTCTATCCACCGATCGCCGCCCTCCTGGCGATCCCGCTCACCCTGCTGCCGTGGAGCGTCGCGCAGTTCGTCTGGACCGCACTGAACGGGGTGCTCACCCTGGCGGTGCTGCGCCGGCTCGGGATGCCGGGCTGGTCGGCGAGCGTGGCCGCGGCGGCGGTGCTGCTGCTCACCGATCCGTTCATGGCGACGCTGCGGCTGGGTCAGCTCGGCATCCTGCTGATGGCGATGGTGGTCCTCGATCTGCTCGGCCCGACCGGTGGGCGGCGACGGATCCTGCCCGGTGGTGTCCTGATCGGGTTGGCCGCCGGGTTGAAACTCACCCCCGGGGTGTTCATCGTCCATCTCTTCCTGATCGGGCGCCGTCGCGACGGCCTGGTCGCCGCCGGCACCTTCCTCGGCACCGTGCTGCTCGGCATCGCGGTCGCCCCGCGGCCGGCACTGGGCTACTGGGCGCGGCTCGCTGGTGGTGACTCCGGTGCCAACCCGGACGCGTTCGGCTGGATCGGCAACATCTCGGTGACCTCGGCGACCCAGCGCTTCCTCGGCGTCGAGCAGGGCGGCCGGATCGGGCTGCTGCTGGCCGGCGCACTGGTGCTGCTGGCGCTGGCGGCCGCCTGGCGCTGCCACCGGACCGGGCGTCCGGTGCTCGCCCTGGGGGTGCTCGGGCTGGCGTCCAGCCTGGCCAACCCGATCGCCTGGAGCCACCACCTGACCTGGGTGCTGCCGCTCGGGTACGCCGCCTGGCGCGCCACCGGCCGGGTACGCCGGCCGCTGCCGCAGTGGCAGCGGGTGCTGACCCTGGTGGTGGTGCTGTGGTGCCTGATCAATCCGCAGCAGCTGCTCGGCGGGGCGCCGTGGGCGCGTCGGGAGATCTTCGAATACTCGATCGCCCAGAAGTGGTTCGCCGCCGGACCCGATGTCGCGGCCGCACTGCTGGCGGTGGCGCTGCTGTTCGTACCGGGCGGGCGTACGCCGCAGCGGCAGCGCCCCGGGGACGACGACCCCGACGAGGACACCGAACCGACCCCGGACGCAGCACCGGCCACGGAGGCGGTCGAGGAGGAGCCGAGCGGATCCACGCGGGTCCCGGTGACCGCCGGTGACGGCGCGCGACGCGATATCGGCCAAGGCCCGTGGCGAGGCCGACGATCGCGGCCGAAACGGATATTGTCGTGATGCTGCCGCTGTGCGGCACGGATGAGGGCTGGCTGGGCCAGGACTCGGCGTACCAGTGATGGACGATGGACGACGACCGGTGCCCTGCGAGGGGCGCCGCATGAAGGGCACTGCATGAAGACGGTCAAGCAGGCGGCGCTGTGGATCATCTACGCGCTCCCCCCGCTGTTCGCCGGGCTCTACGCCGGCGCGACCGAGATCGCGGACGGTTCGTTCACCCCGTGGCGGCCGAACATGATCGACTGGGACGTCTACGTGCGGACCGCCGGCCGGGTGCTCGCCGGTCAGGACTTCTACAGCATCTCCGGTGACTGGCTGCCGTTCATCTATCCGCCGTTCGCGGCCCTGCTCGGCGTACCGTTCGCGCTGCTGGACAAGGCCGGCGGCCAGATCGTCTGGCTGATCCTGAACGTGCTCATGGTGATGGCGATCTGCTATCGGCTGCGGTTCTCCGGCTGGCAGCTGTCGCTGGTGGCGACCGCGTCGATGTGGCTGATGTCGCCGCTGCGGGTCACCCTCGGCTTCGGACAGGTGAACATCCTGCTGATGGCGCTGGTCGTCTACGACCTGATGCCCGGGCCTCGGGTGCTGCGCCGCCGCTTCCTGCCCGAGGGCTGGCTGACCGGGATCGCCACCGCGATCAAGCTCACCCCGGCGATCTTCGCGGTCTATCTGTTCCTCTCCGGCAAGGTCCGCGCGGCGATCGTGACGTTCCTGTCCTTCGTCGCCGCGACCGTGATCGGGTTCGTCGTGCTGCCGGGCCAGTCGATGGTCTTCTGGGGCCGGCTGATCAACGGCGACTCCGGGCTGAACACCGGGATGAAGTACTACACGAACCAGTCGATCATCGGGAACTACGTCCGCTTCACCGAGGTGAACCCGGACAAGATCCCGTTCGGCGGCCTGGTGCTGGCGGCGCTGGTCTGCGTGATCGGGGTGGCCGCGGCGGTGCTCTGGCATCGCAACGGGTACGCCGGGCTGGCGGTCTGCATCACCGGTTACACCGCGCTGCTCGCCTCCCCGATCTCCTGGAGCCACCATTTCGTCTGGGTGCTGCCCCTGACGATCGTGCTGCTGGTGGACAAGGGGCTGCCGGAGTTCCTGCGCTTCTACGGCCTGGGTTATGCGATCTGGGTGATGTACGCCCCGTTCATGCAGTTCAAGGACGGCGAGGACGAGTTCAAGTACACCCTCGGCCAGAAGCTGATCGACGCCGGTTCGATGATCTTCGGCATCGGCTTCTTCCTGCTGGCCATCGGGATGGCGATCTGGGTACGCCGCCGCAACGGCCTGCCCTGGCTGCCGCTCACCCTGCGCGAACGCGAGATCGGCGCACCCGCGGCCGTCGCGGTCGGTGCCGGGGCCGGTTCCGGTGGTGCGACCGCTGTCGGCAGCCCGGTACGCGATTCCGCCGAACCCCACCACGACGAGAAGTGACCGCCCACCGCCGTCTGGCGAGCGCCCGCGTCGGCTGAGCGAGCGCCAGCGAGTCGAAGCCACGCGGGCTAGGATGACCGCCGCAGGCGCCGATAGCTCAGCCGGTCAGAGCAAGGGACTCATAATCCCTGGGTCGTGGGTTCAAGCCCCACTCGGCGCACCACCGACACCGCAGGCGGACTCACCCCACCCGCCACAGCTCCCGTCCGGAATCCCCGGTGACGATCACGAACTGTTCCCCGTCGGCGGCACCGGCGGCACCGATCACCCGGCCGGGTGGCCCGTCACCGCTCACCCCGACCCGGCGGGCCCGGCCGCCGGCGGTGGTCAGCACCATCGGCTCGCTCCCCCGGACCAGCACGTATGCCGTCGCCTCCCGGTCCACCGGCAGCTCGGCCAGCTCGACCCGCTGCACCGGCCCGGGCCAGACCTGCCACAGCGCGGCCCGGCCCTCGGCCACGCCGGCGACCCAGCAGCGTCCGGCACCGCAGGCCGCCGAGTCGGCCCGGCCCTCGGGGGCGGGCAGCTCGACCCGGCGTACCGGCCGGTCCGCGCCCTCCCACAACCAGACCACCGGCTGGCGCAGCAACTCACGATCCAACGCCAACTGCTCGCCGGCGATCACCGTGAGGTCCCCCGCGGCGGTGGCACCGTGCGCCTCGTACTGCCGGGTCGAGGTCGAGGCCAACTCGGTACCGGCCGACTCCCGGCGCGCGTACCGGGCGCCGTCCGGGTCGCCCAGCCACAGCGCCACATCCATCCCGACCGCCCCGGCCCAGCTGCCGACCACCACCGGCCCGCGGGGGGTGGCGACCTGGGCGACCATGGTGCCCGACTCGTGCCCACCGAAGACCCAGAACACCTGCTCGTGCTCGATCAGCGGATCCCCTCGCCCGTTGGCGACCCAGACGGTCCAGCGCGGATTGCCATGCGCACCGCCGCGTGCGACACCCAGCGCGTACGCCCGGTCGGCCGCCCCGACCGCGACCAGCGACGCCAGCTGTCCATAGGGCGTGGACGGCACCACCGTCCGCGGCGACACCCGGCCCTCGATCCGCACCGCATAGGCCGGTTTCGTGTCCTCGCCGGTGCCGGTGTGCCCGCCGATCAGCAGGGCGCCGGCGGGCGCCGCGGTCACCGAATCGGGTTCGAACTCCAACCGGATCCGGTCCCAGCCCTGGCCGTCTCCACCGCCACCGGCACCGCAGCCGGCGAGCACCAGCGCCGCGATGATCGCGGGAATCGGTGCCCGAACGCGGTCCATGTCACCTCGGGTAGTGCACCTGCCCCGGCTGCGCGGGCCCGAGCAGTTCGCTGACGGTGACCAGGGTGTAGCCACGCTCCTTCAGGCCGCGCACCATCGCCGGTGCGGCATCGACGGTGGTCGAGTGCAGGTCGTGCATCAGCACCACCGAGTTCGGTCCGGCCTCGTTGATCACCCGGTTCGCGATCAGGTTCGGATCACGATCGCGCCAGTCCCAGGTGTCGTAGCTCCAGTTGACGATCGCCATCCGGTTCTCGGCCGCAATCCGTTCCACGGTTGGATTGTGGGCACCGTAGGGCGGCCGCAGATATCCGGGCCGGACCCCGGTGACCGACTCGATGCGGCGCTGGTTGTCACCGATCTCGTAGCGAATCTCACTCTCGGATTTCGTCCGCAGATCCGGATGGTTCACGGTGTGGCTGCCGATCTCCATGCCCAGGTCACGCATCCGGCGCATCGTCGCTGGCCGGGCGCTGACGTTGTAGCCGACGGTGAAGAAGGTCGCCTTCACACCCTCCCGGGACAGCGTGTCCAGCAGCCGGTCGGTGTAGGGGCTGGGTCCGTCGTCGAAGGTGAGCGCGATGCATTTCTGCACCCGGCAGTCGACACCGGTGATGAACCCGCGGTCGCTGCGCCAGGTGATCCGGCCGCCGGTGAAGTCCTGGTCGCAGATCCGGACACCGTTGTCGGTGCGGCAGGATTCGTTGCTGCGTGGGTATCCGAAGCGTCCGTTCTCCCAGCCGTTCTCGGCCCAGAAGCCGGCGATCGCGCCCTTCACGGCGTACGCCCCGGAGGCCGGCGACCAGTAGATCGAGCCGCCGGTGAAGCGCTGCGCGCAGCCGCCGTCGCGCAACCCGCAGAACTCGTCCTCGGTGGCGTACCCCAGCGATGAGGTCTCCCAGCCGATCGCCGAATAGCCCTGCCAGATGGCGCCGAAGATCCGATGGGTGCCCGCGGCCGGGGAGTAGTAGATGGCGCCGTTCTGGTAGCGCTGCCCGCAGCCGCCGTCGCGCAACCCGCAGAACTCGCCGCTGGTCGGATAGCCCGACATCCCGCCTTCCCAACCGTGGAAGCTCCAGATGTCGCGGATCGCACCGCGCACGTCGTACGCCCCAGTCGCCGGCGACCAGTAGATCGAGCCGCGCTGGTAGTGCTGCCCGCAGCCACCGTCGCGCAACCCGCAGAACTCATCGGTGGTCGGATAGCCGTAGAATCCGGTCTCCCAGCCGAAGGTCCCCCAGCGCTGCTGGATCGAGCCGCGCACGAACGCGGCGCCGCTGGCCGGTGACCAATAGATCATGCCGCGCTGGAATCGCTGCGCGCAGCCTCCCTCGCGCAGACCGCAGAACTCCGGTTCGAGCGGTTCACCGACGATGCTGCGGACCTGGTTCCATTTCTGGGCGATGGCACCGATCACCGGCGGCGCGGCGCTTGCCCGCGGCGCGAACGGCAGCAGCAGGCCTGCGATCAGGGCCAGCGTCACCAGCAGGCGGGCGGCGAGGGTGGATGGTCGGCGCATGGGCTCCCCCGGGGTTCTCGGTCGCAAGCAGGCTATCCGTACCGGGGCCAGCGCACCACCGATTCGCACCCGCCGCGCCCTGCGGCCCGGGTCAGCGGCCCAGCAGTTCGGCCAGGCCGGCCAGCCAGTCGGCGACCCCCTCGGGGCCGCGCCGGACCACGTCGGCGCGTTCGGCCAGCGCCTGCTGCTCATCGGAGGTGGAGGCGACGGTGACCCCCGCGATTCCCTCCCTGCGCAGGGATTCCACGGCCTCGAACGCCGGGATGTCACCCAGGTCGTCACCGGCGTACCCGACCGCGCGGGCGTGTTTCTCCGCGACCAGCGCGCGCAGCGCCATCCCCTTGTCCTGACCCGGGCTGCGCACCTCGAGCACGTTCCGGCCCGGTTCGAGATGGAGGCCGAGCTCGGTGGCCCGCCGGGTCAGCGGCTCGGCGATCATCGCCAGGGCGGCCGCGGGGTCGGCGGCGCGGCGGGTGTGCACGGCGACCGCACGGCCCTTGTCCTCGATGAACACATCCGGCAATCCCAACCCGGACAGCATTTCCGGCAGTTCCGCGGCGAGCTGGCGGACTTCCTCGGGATCCGGCGGTTCGCTGAACTCCCCGGTCTCGGCATCCCAGCGCTCCACCCCGTACTGGCCGAGCAGCACCAGCCGTTCCAGGCCCTCGACCCGATCCAACCCACCGAGCCGGACCGCGGTGCGCGCCGGACGGCCGGTGACCACCGCCAGCGGCAGCACCCCGCCCAGCCGCGACAGCGCGGCGATCGCCGCGGGCAGGGCGTACGCCTGCTCCGGGTCCGGGACGATCGGGGCCAGCACCCCATCGAAGTCGAGCGCCAACAGGCAGTGCGAGGGATCGGCGACCATGGCCGCGACGGCCCGGGCCCCCTCGGACGTGCCACCCAGTTCGTTGATCCGTGCGGTGTCTGGCATGGGGCCAGCCTTCCAGATCGAGCCGGCACCCGTCTGCCGGGCCCGGATCGGGGGTATCTAGAATGACCCCCGTACCCGAGGAGGCACACAGCCGATGGCGCGCAACCGAAAAGAGACCGAGCAGACCGATACCGCGAGCTTCGTGGTGGTGGCGAACCGGTTGCCGGTGGATCGGGTGGTCCACGACGACGGCTCGGTGGACTGGCGCACCTCCCCCGGCGGCCTGGTGACCGCCCTGGAGCCGGTGATGCGGGCCCACGACGGTGCCTGGGTCGGCTGGCACGGGGCGCCCGATGAGACCCTGGAACCCTTCACCGACGGCGGCCTGCACCTGGTCCCGGTCGAGCTGTCCGCGACCGAGGTGCAGGAATACTACGAGGGCTTCTCCAACGGCACCCTGTGGCCGCTCTACCACGACGTGGTCGCCTTCCCCGAATACCACCGCGAGTGGTGGGACGCCTATGTCGCGGTGAACCGGCGCTTCGCCGAGCGGGCCGCCGCCGTCGCCGACCAGGATGCGACCGTCTGGGTGCAGGACTACCAGCTGCAGCTGGTGCCGCAGATGCTGCGCGAGTTGCGCCCGGACCTGCGGATCGGCTTCTTCCTGCACATTCCGTTCCCGCCCACCGAACTGTTCCTGCAGCTGCCGTGGCGCCGGCAGCTCGTCGCCGGGCTGCTCGGCGCAGATCTGATCGGCTTCCAGCTCCCCGGCGGGGCGCAGAACTTCCTGCGGCTGGTACGCCACCTGCTGCGGCTGGAGACCAAGGGCGATGCGATCCGGTTGCCCGACGGCCGGGTCGCGCGCGCCAAGGCGTACCCGATCTCGATCGACGCCAGGGCCTTCGAAGCGCTGGCCGCCGAACCGGAGGTGGAGGCGCGGGCCAAGCAGATCCGTGAGGATCTCGGTCAGCCGCGCACCATGTTCCTGGGGGTGGACCGGCTCGACTACACCAAGGGGATCAAGCAGCGGATCCGGGCCTTCGGCGAGCTGGTCGCGGAGGGGACGCTCGATCCCGAGGAGGTGGTGTTCGTCCAGGTCGCCACCCCGTCCCGGGAGCGGGTCGAGGAATACAAGCTGCTGCGCGACGAGATCGATCGGCTGGTCGGCAAGATCAACGGCAACCTGGGCCGGATCGGGATGCCGGCGATCACCTATCTGCACACCTCCTATCCGCGGACCGAGATGGCGGCGCTCTATTCGGCGGCCGACATCATGGTGGTGACCCCGCTGCGGGACGGGATGAATCTGGTCGCCAAGGAGTTCGTCGCCTGCCGCCGCGATGGGGAGGGTGCGCTGGTGCTCAGCGAGTTCGCCGGCGCGGCCAAGGAGCTGAAGCAGGCGTTCCTGGTGAACCCCTATGACATCAACGGGTTGAAGAGCGCGATGACCGAGGCGGCCTCGGCCTCACCGGCCGATCTGCGGCGCCGGATGAAGGCGATGCGCAAGCAGGTCTTCGAGCACGACATCGACCATTGGGCCAACCGTTTCATGAAGGATCTCACCGAGGAGTGATCCGCGGGTACGTCGGCTGAGCGAGCACCAGCGAGGAGTGACCACACGCCTGTTCCGGAGGGCGGTACAGGGCGCCGCCGGGTGGCGTGCTTGCTCCTACGATCGTTTCAGACGAGGAGCAAGGAGGCCCGATGACCGATCAATCGACGCAGCAGCGCACCGAGCAGTACCAGCAGCTCGCAGCGGATCTGCTGCAGGCGTACCAGACCAAGCAGCCGATCCCGCCGCTCCGCGAACAGCTCCCCGGGATGACCGTCGAGGATGCGTACGCGATCCAGCAGATCCAGGAGAAGCAGCTCGCCGACGCCGGTGGCCGGCTGATCGGCCGCAAGATCGGCCTCACCTCGCTGGCCATGCAGCAGGCGCTCGGGGTGGACTCCCCCGACTTCGGCTTCATGTTCGACGACGACCGGTTCATCGGCCACGAGAACGCCCACTTCGACTCGAAGAACTTCATCCAGCCCAAGGTCGAACCCGAGTTCGCGTTCGTGCTGCGCAAGGATCTCCAGGGGCCGGGGGTGACCCTGGCCGATGCGGTCGATGCCATCGACACCGTGCACATGGCGATCGAGATCATCGACTCCCGGGTCGCCGACTGGAACATCAAGCTCGTCGACACCGTCGCCGACAACGCCTCCTACGGTGCGATCGCCTGGTCGGAGGAAGCGCTGCGGCTCGACAAGGACGACCTGCCGATCGTGCAGTGCACGATCAGCGTCGACGGTGAGGCCAGGGGCTCCGGCACCGGGGCCGATGTGATGGGTCACCCCGCGGCACCGCTGCAGTGGCTCGCGAACACCCTCGGTGAGCACGGCGTCGGGCTGAGCGCCGGCCAGGTGATCCTGCCCGGCAGCTTCTGCGCCGCGGTCGCGGTGCAGGCCGGCAACAGCGTCACCGCCGACTACGGCCAGCTCGGCTCCTTCACCATCAACTTCGACTGACCAACCGACGAACGAAAGGACCACACCGTGTCCGAAACCACCGAACTGCCCGATGCCAGCGGGCGTCCCTACACCGCAGCGATCGTCGGTCCGGGCAACATCGGTTCCGACCTGATGTTCAAGCTGTTCCGCCGCTCCACCCAGATCCAGCCGACCTACATGATCGGTGTCGATCCGAAGTCCGACGGCCTGGCGCGCGCCAAGCGGCTCGGCCTGGAGGTCTCCGCCGAGGGCGTGGATTGGCTGCTGCAGCAGGAAAAGCTGCCCGACTTCGTCTTCGAGTGCACCAGCGCCAAGGCGCATGCCGCGAATGCGCCGCGCTACAAGGAGGCTGGGATCAAGGCGATCGACCTGACCCCCGCGGCGGTCGGCCCCTACCTCTGCCCGCCGGTCAACCTGGATTCGCTGACCGACATCGACAACGTCAACATGATCACCTGCGGCGGCCAGGCGACCACCCCGATGGTGGCCGCGGTGAGCAGGATCGTCCCGGTGGAGTACGCCGAGATCGTGGCCTCGATCGCATCCAAGTCGGCCGGCCCCGGCACCCGGGCCAACATCGACGAGTTCACCGAGACCACCTCCAAGGCCCTCGAGGTCGTCGGCGGCGCCGAGCGCGGCAAGGCGATCATCATCCTGAACCCGGCCGAGCCGCCGCTGATGATGCGCAACACCGTCTACTGCTCGCTGCCCGCCGAGGCCGCCGAGCCGGGTGAGGTGCAGGACCGGATCCGCGAGTCGATCGAGGAGATGGTGAAGACCGTCCAGGACTACGTGCCCGGCTACGGGCTGACCGCCGAACCGCAGTTCGACCACGCCCGCCCGGAGTGGAACGACTGGGGCCGGGTCACCTGCCTGGTACAGGTCCGCGGCGCCGCCGACTACCTGCCGGAGTACGCCGGCAACCTCGACATCATCACCTCCGCCGCCGCGCGGACCGGCGACATGCTGGTCCAGCGGATGGCCGAGCACGCCGCCCAGGAAGGGGCCCAGGCATGAGCGACGACCAGCGCACCACCGAGCAGACGGCCGGAGCCGAGAAGCCGAAGTACAAGGTGCGGATCACCGACACCACGCTGCGCGACGGCTCGCACGCGATCCGGCACCAGTACACCAAGGAGAACGTCACCGACGTCGCCCGCGCCCTCGACGAGGCCGGCGTACCGGTCATCGAGGTCACCCACGGTGACGGGCTGGCCGGATCCTCGTTCAACTACGGCTTCTCCGGCACCAACGAGATGGACCTGATCTCCGCGGCCAAGGACGTGGTCAAGAACGCGAAGATCGCGGCGCTGATGCTGCCCGGGCTGGGCACCGTGCACGAGATGAAGGAGGCCCGCGAGCGCGGTATCGACATCATCCGGCTGGCCACCCACTGCACCGAGGCCGATGTCTCGATCCAGCACTTCACCGAGGCCCGCAAGATGGGCCTGGAGACCGTCGGGTTCCTGATGCTGTCGCACATGACCACCCCGGAGGATCTGGCCAAGCAGGGTCGGATCATGGTGGACGCCGGCTGCCAGTGCGTCTATGTGGTCGACTCCGCCGGTGCGCTGATCCTTGAGGACGTCTCCGATCGGGTCACCGCGCTGAAGCAGGAGCTCGGTGACGAGGCCCAGGTCGGCTACCACGGTCACCAGAACCTGAGCTTCGGTGTCGCCAACTCGGTGCTCGCGGTCCGCGCCGGCGCCGACCAGATCGACGGCTCGCTGTGCGCGATGGGTGCCGGTGCCGGCAACTCGCCGACCGAGGTGCTGGTCGCCGCCTTCGACCGGGTCGGCATCGAGACCGGCATCGACCCGAAGAAGATCCTCAGCGCCTCCGACGATGTGATGCGCCCGATCATCCCGCGGTTGCCGATCATGGAACGCTCCTCGATCGTGCAGGGCAAGGCCGGGGTCTACAACTCCTTCCTGTTCCACGCCGAGCGGGCCGCGGAGCGCTACGGCGTGCCGGCGTACGAGATCCTCGAAGAGGTCGGCCGACGCCGCTACGTCGGCGGCCAGGAGGACATGATCATCGACGTCGCGGTGGCGATGGCGAACAAGGCCAAGGAGCCCAGCGCGAGCTGAAATACGGGTGATTTCACCCGTACGTCCGCGGCGCCGCACTGGCTAGACTGGCGCCGCGGACGACGGAGTGAGGCGACATTGACCGGGAACAGGGACAGCCGGACGGCGGTGGACAAGGCGCTGGCCCTGCTCGGGGCCTTCGGCAAGGAGGCCGAGTCCGGGGTCGGGGTGAGCGAGCTCGCCCGGCGCACCGATCTGTCCAAATCGACCGCGTTCCGGGTCCTCGGCATGCTGGAACGCAATGGCGCGGTGGAACGGGCGGGCAGCAACTATCGGCTCGGCCCGCTGCTCACCGAACTCACCGCCCCGGTGCTGCTGCCCGAGGTCGAGGAGGTCCGCGACGTCCTCACCCCGTTCCTGGCGCACCTCTATGAACGCACCCGGCAGACGGTGCATCTGGCGATGCTCGACGGCACCGATGTGGTCTATCTGAACAAGCTGCACGGCCTGCACCAGGTGCCCTCCCCCTCCCGGATCGGTGGGCGCATCCCCGCCTACTGCACCGCGGTCGGCAAGGTGCTGCTCAGCCACGATCCGGAGCTGATCGAGCAGGTGCTGGGCGGTGAGCTGCCGCAGTGGACCCCGAACACCGTGACCGATCCGGGCCAGGTACGCAACGAGCTGGCGCACATCCGGCGGAGCGGGATCGCCTTCGACCGCGAGGAGATCCGGATGGGGCTCAACTGCGTCGCCGCGCCGGTGTTGTCGGCGACCGGTACGCCGGTGGCCGCGCTCTCGGTCTCCGGCCCGACCCAGCACTTCGACCCGCGCAGCCAGGCCGACGCCCTGCGCGAGGTCTGCGTGAAGGCCTCCCAGGCGTACGCCGCCCGGCACCGGATGCTGCGCCGCAGCCGCCTCCCCTCCTGACCCCCCACGTTCATCGAGTAGCGCCGCCGGCGCAGCGCAGCGGAGCCGGCGGCGCGTGTCGAGATGAACGCACCCGAACCCAGCCCTCGACTTCGCACCCGTCCGGTCCACTTCGCACCCGTTGCACGCCCATGGGTTGGGTGCGAGGTGGACCGATCGGGTGCGATGTCGAGGCACAGGCCGCAATCGTCGCCTCATTCCCGGTTGCGTCTGAGCTCAGCGATCTCGGCGCGCAGGCGTTCGACCTCACTGCCCTCGCTGATGTGTTCGACCAACCATGACGCGATCGTGGCCGTCACCGTACCCAGGATCGCGATGCCACCGATCATCAGCCCGGCACCGATCCAGCGTCCGGTGGCGGTGACCGGATAGCAGTCGCCGTAACCGACCGTGGTCATGGTCGTCAGTGTCCACCATGCCGCATCCGCAAAGGTGGTGATGGTGGCATCGGGGGCATACCGCTCGGCATCCAGTGCAGCGAGGGCCGCACAGAACCCGAGCAGCGTCGTGGCGCCGACCAGGTAGGCAGCCACCCGGCCGCGAAGGTTGACCGAGGCGCGACGATTCAGGATCGAGAGAATGGTGACCACACGAAGCAGCCGGAGCGGGCGAAGCATCGGCAGCGCGATCGCGGCCAGGTCGATCAGGTGGGTGCGAACGTAGCGCAGCCGGTTCTCGGCGAGCACCACCCTGGCCAGATAGTCGATCGCGAACAGCACCCAGACGACCAGGATGACCCATTCGAAACCGGGGTTGCTGAGACCGGGCCACAGGATCGGGATGGCGTACGCCGCGAGGAAGGCGAGTGCCGCGATGAGCAGGGGTGTGCTGGTGATGCGGTCCCAGCGTGCGCTTCGTTCCATCGAAGCATGATGCCGACCAGATCCGCCGACCCGCCACCGTTCGCGCCAGCCGGGCCACCGGTCCGGTTCCGCGGCCGCCGCGGCTCAGTCCTCGGTGACCTCGTCGGGCAGCAGCCAGACGCCCTCGTCGCGTACCTCGACCCGGTGCGTGGCGACCGGTTCGGTGGCGGGCAGGGTGAGCGGTACACCGGTCTTCAGGCAGAACTCCGAGGAGTGCACCGGGCACTCGATGGTGTCCCCCTCGACCCAGCCCTCATCGAGCCAGGCGAGTTGGTGGCTGCAGGTGTTGTCGACGGCATAGAAGGTGCCGTCGGCGGTGCGGGCCAGGCAGACGTCGTCCTCGGTACCGGCGATCTCGGCGTCGATCTTCATCGCCTGACCCGGTTCCAGCTCGTTGACATCGGCAACCCTGACAGCTTCGCTCACGGCAGTGAGCCTAGCGAAAGAAAAAGGCCCCTGACCGCTGTGGTCAGGAGCCTGTTCGATCTTGCTCCCCCGACTGGACTCGAACCAGTAACCCTTCGATTAACAGTCGAATGCTCTGCCAATTGAGCTACGGGGGATCGCCGTGGCGCGGTTGGAAACTCTAGCAGGATCGCCTCAAATGTCGTAATCGGATTGCAGGCGCCTGGTCTCGGCCCCCAGCAGCTCCCGCACCTCGGCCGAATCGGGAGTGCCGCGGCCCCGTCGGGTGCGCCACAGCAGCGGTGCGGAGCGGTCCCCCAGGTCGCGCCGGGCGCTGACCACCGCACCCTCCCGGGTGCCCTCGATGTCGAGATGCTGCTGCACCACGATGCTGGCCGCGACCCGCTCGGCGAAGACCTCGGGCACCCGACCCGGGTTGTCCAGCAGCACGCTCCCCCGCCGGCCGTCGACGAGTTCCCAGCGCAACTCGGAGTTCTGCGAGTTCCAGCCGCCGCGGTCGATCTCGTGCCAACCGACGAAAAGCCAGCCATCGCCGCGCTGCACCGCCAGCGCATCGGGCAGCAGCACGGTCCACAACCCGTCGTTCTCGGTCGCCACGATCGGGCGGGAGATCCGGCGGCCGAACCGCTCGGTGTACGCCTCGGCCAGTCCGTCGGCGGTCGTCTTGTCGAGCTTCGGTTGCTGGCGGCGGAACAGGGGCATGGCGCCATCCTAGGGTCCTCAACCGGCGGTGGTTTCGACTCGCTGGCGCTCGCCAACCAGCGAACGCAACTCCACCGGCGGTGGCTTCGACTCGCTGGCGCTCGCTCAACCAGCGGTGCGTCTCGCTCAGCCGGCGGCGGGCAGGTCGTCGGTGTGGCAGACCTCGCGCAGCCGGTCGAGACCGCGGTGCTCCAGTCGGCGCACCCGGGAGGCGTCGAGGTGCAGGATCCGGGCGGTCTCGGCGTACGAGGTCACCTCGCCGGCGAAACCGAACCGCAACCAGAGCACCCGGGCTTCCAGCTTGGGCAGGGCGGCCAGCCAGTCATGCACCGGTGCCGGCGCGTCGACGACCCGGCTCAGCCGCTGCTGGGCGGTCGGGTCGGCCGGTTCGTGGTGGTTGGCCCCGTCGAACAGCAGCACCGTCGCCTCGGCATGCATCGCCCGCTCCACCCGATTGGCCGGTACGCCCAGCAGCTCGGCCACCTCGGCGGCACGCGGTTCCCGGCGCAGGCTCTGGGCGAGCCGCCACCACTGCTGCCGGATCCGGACCCGGTCGATCGGCGCCGGTGACACCTGTTGCCGCCCGATCGCCTCGGCCACCCCCGAACGGATCCAGGGCAGGGCATAGGTCGCGAACCGGGTGCCGTGCCGGTGGTCGAAGCGATACAGCGCGGTCACCAGCGCCGCGAACCCCTCCTGGAACAGGTCCGGTTCGCAGGCACCGGTGGCCCGGGCCATCGGCCGCGACACCATCGACACCAGCCGCACATTGGCCATCAGGAAACGCTCGGCCGCCGACTCCCCCTCGGCGACCAACCGGTCCAGCTGCGCCATCGTCGCGGCCGGATGCCCACCAGCCTGATGCAACCGGTCGGCGTACAGCCCGACCTCGATCCGCCGCGCGAGCTCGATCTCCTCGGCCGCGCTCAACACCTCGGCCGCTTCCACCGTGCAGTACTCCATGCCCACACCATGGTCGCCACCGGCCGGATCGAGCGGCCGATCGGCCCTCCTGTGGAGTCAACAACCGGACGACACGGATTCCTCCGGCCCGCTGACATCCACCCTCAGTCGGTGGCCCCCAGGGTCCGCACCTGCAGGGTCTTGCGGTCGGCCTCCAGGGACAACAGCTCGGCGAACATCTGGTTGTAGCTCGGTTGCTGCTCGACCGGATTGGTGCGCTGCAGCCGCGACTTCAGGTCCGCGATCCGGCGATTCACCGTCAGCAGCCGCAGCTTCGCCACGTACGCCGCTACATAGGCCTCGTCGGCGGTGTGCAGCAGCTGCTCCACCGAGAGCGCGACCACCAGCTGGCGGAGCTCGGTGTCACCGCTGGCGGCCTGCACCCGTTGCGCCCAGTCGTCCCCGCCCCGCGGACCCGCCTCGGCCACCGACCGGCAGGCGGTCAGCACCGCGGCGTACGCCGGATGGGTGAAGTCGTCGCTGGTGATCTGCTGCCAGTCGGCGCCGAACAGCTCCGGTTGCTGCAGCAGCAGCTTGGCGATGTCACGTTCCACCACCAGGCGTCGATCCCGGGGATCCGGCCACGGCATCCCACCGGACCGCTCCCGGGCCGGTTGCGGCTGCGGGGCCGCGTCCTCCTCCGGGGCACCGCCGCGACGGGCCGCCCGGGCGAGCTCGCGGCGTACCTCGTCGACGTCCATGCCGATCATCCCGGCCAGCTCCCGCGCATACCCCGACACCAGGGAGGTGTCACGGATCGAGGACACCAACGGTGCCGCGGCCCGCAGCGCCCCGAGGCGACCATCGGCGCGGTCCAGGTCGAACCGGGACAACACATTGCTCATCACGAAGCGATACAGCGGCACCCGGCGGGCGACCAGCTCGCGGACCGCGGCCTCGCCGTGGTCGAGCCGCAGGTCGCACGGATCCAACCCGGTCGGTTCGATCGCCACATAGGTCTGGGAGATGAACTTCTGGTCGAAGCTGAAGACCTTCAGCGCGGCGGCCTGACCGGCGGCGTCACCGTCGAAGGTGAAGATGATCTCGCCGGCGAAGGCGTCACCGCCCATCAGCCGCTGCAGGGTGCGCGCATGGTCCTCACCGAAGGCGGTGCCGCAGGAGGCGACCGCGGTGTCCACCCCGGCCAGGTGCGCGGCCATCACGTCGGTGTAGCCCTCGACGACGACCGCCTGGGACTTCTGCCCGATCTGCTTGCGGGCCAGATCGAGGCCGTAGAGCACGTGGGATTTCTTGTACACCGGGGTTTCCGGGGTGTTCAGGTATTTGGCGGGCATCCGGTCGTCGTCGAAGATCCGCCGGGCACCGAAGCCGACGACCTGTTTGGAGGAGTCCCGGATCGGCCACAGCAACCGGCCCTGGAAGAAATCCCACCCGGACTCCCGGGCGAGACCGGCCTTGACCAGGTCGGCACGGGAGAATCCCTTGTTCTGCAGGAAACGCTGCAGTTCCTTGCCCCCGCGCGGCGCCCAGCCGATGCCGAAGTGCTCGGCGGCGGCACGATCGAATCCCCGCTGGGCAAGGAATTGCCGGCCGGCGAGCGCGTCCGAACCAGCCAGTTGCCCGGAGAAGAACTCGGCGGCGGCGGCGTTCGCCTCCAGGATCCGGGTCCGCAGGCCCGGCTCGGTGCGCGGTGCCCCGGGGCCGTCCAGATAGCGCAGTTGCACCCCGACCCGGTCGGCCAGGTTCTCCACGGCCTCGGTGAAGGACAGGTTGTCGTGCTTCATCAGGAAGCTGAGCACGTCGCCGCCCTCACCGCAGCCGAAGCAGTAGTAGAAGCCCTTGCTGGGGGTGACCTGGAAGCTGGGGGTCTTCTCGTCGTGGAACGGACACAGGCCCTTCAGCGATCCGCCGCCGGCGTTGCGCAGTGCGACGACCTGCCCCACGACCTCCTCGATGCGGGCACGGTTGCGTACCTCCGCCACGTCCTCATCCGAGATCCTGCCCGCCACGGGGTGCAGTGTACGCGCCGGTTCGAAGCCCGCAGCCCGCCCGTCCGGTGCGGTCCGGCTCAGTCCAGTGGCCGCTTCATCCCGACGTGGCTGGCCCGGTAGCCGAGCCGTTCATAGAACCGGTGCGCGTCGGTGCGCGAGTTGTCGGTGGTGAGCTGGACCAGCCGGGCACCGTTGCGGCGGCCGTGCTCGTGGGCCCACTCGATCATCGCGGTGCCCAGTCCGTGGCCGCGGTACGCCGCAGCGATCCGGACCGCCTCGATCTGCAGCCGGGTGGCGCCGCCACGGGACAGTCCGGGCAACAGGGTCAACTGCATGGTGCCGGCCGGCTCACCCGCCCGATCCCGGACGACGACCAGCAGGTGGGCCGGGTCGACGTCGATGGCGTCGAAGGCCGCCCGATAACCGGCCTCCTCCACCCCGCTCTCCCGTCCGGAACCGAGCGGGTCGTCGGCCAGCATCGCCACGATCGCCGGCACGTCCTCCCGGGTGGCGCGGTCGAAGCGGAACCGCTGTCCCCCTACCTCGACGACTTCACCCTCCTCCGCCATGGTGTCCATGGTGTCAACCTACGCCGACTGGGCGAGGTCATCTCGACACGGCCGCCATTGCTCCGCTTCGCTCCGCATGGCGGCCTACTCGATGACCGTGGGGAAAGGCGCATGGCGGCCTAATCGATGACCGTGGGGGCCCTGAAACGACCCTGAGTCCACGTCCCGGGCTTGGTTCCGGCGCTACCCTCGAATCAGGACCGCCTTCACCTGCCGGCAGTCTTTCTCTGCTGACACAGGGATTCTCGCCGCAGGCCAGGAGGACCGATGGACCCCTACCCGAGCACCGGGCAGCGACGGGTCAGCCGTCGCGCCCTGCTCGGCGGTGGCGCGGCCGCCGGTGCGGCGGCCCTCGGCCTGGGTGGCTATGCGCTGTTCCGCGACGACGGTACGCCGCAGCCGCTGGTCGGCGCTCCCCGGGTCGCCGGCACCGATGACTGGGGTGCCCGCAGCCCCGACCGGAGCCTGCGGACGCTGAGCTATCGACCCACCTATCTGGTGGTGCACCACACCGACACCGCGAACACCCGCGACACCTCGCGCAACCAGGCGTACTCCCTCGCCCGCTCCATCCAGAACTGGCACATGCAACAGGGCTGGGGTGATTCGGGCCAGCACTTCACCGTCTCCCGCGGCGGCGTGGTGCTGGAGGGCCGGCACGGCAGCCTGGCCGCGGCCCAGGGCGGTCGACGGTTCGTGCAGGGCGTCCATGCTCCCGGCAGCAACCGCACCGGGATCGGCATCGAGACCGAGGGTGACTACGTCTCCCAGCTCCCGCCCACGGCCCAGCGGCAGGCCCTGGTCCAACTGCTCGCCTGGCTCTGCGGGCAGTACCGGATCCCGGTCTCCCGGATCATCGGCCACCGGGACAGCCAGGGTTCGAACACCGACTGCCCGGGGGCCCGGTTCCATGCCGACCTGCCCCGGCTGCGCACCGAGGTGACCGCCTTCCAGCGCGCCAACAGCTGATTTCGCGACCCGCAGCAAGCGGAAGTTTCCCCTTCCAGGCAAGGGAAAGTTCCGCAGTCACCGAGGTTCCCCGGGCACCGGGCGAGCCCTAGGTTCATCGCAGACCTAGGAGGACGCCCCATGAACACCCCGATCACCCAGCCGCGGCTCAGCCGCCGAGCCCTCATCGGTGGCGCGGCCGCCGTCGGCACCGTGGCCGCCCTCGGCATCGGTGGCGCCGCGTACGCCGCCGTCGCCCGCCCCCGGATCTACACCACCGCCCAGTGGGGTGCCCGCAATCCCGACCGGCGGCTGAACACCCTCGGCTACCGGCCCACCTACGTGGTCATCCACCACACCGCCACCCAGAACGTCAGCGACACCTCGCAGGCCCAGGCGTTCCGGTTGTCCCGACAGATCCAGAACTGGCACATGGACAAGGGCTGGGGTGACTCCGGTCAGCACTTCACCGTCTCCCGTGGCGGCGTGGTGATGGAGGCCCGGCACGGCAGCCTGGCCGCGGCGATCGGCGGGAAGAACTTCATCGAGGGCATCCACGCCCCCGGCAGCAACCGGACCGGCATCGGCATCGAGAACGAGGGCACCTACACCGCCCAGCTGCCGCCGGCGGCGCAGCGCCGGGCGCTGGTGCAGCTGGTCGCCTGGCTGTGCCAGCAGTACAAGATCCCGGTGTCCCAGATCATCGGGCACCGCGACAGCATCGGCTCGTCGACGGTCTGCCCCGGTGACACCTTCCACAAGGACCTGGCGCGGTTCCGCAGCGAGGTCGCCAAGGTGCTCGGCGGTGGCGGCACGCCCACACCGCCTCCCCCGCCCCCGCCCGCCGATTCCTGGCCGGTGCTCAAGCGGGGCAGCACCGGTGACGCGGTCCGCACCGCCCAGCACCTGCTGCGGCACCACCGGGCGGCCGGTGGTCTGCAGGTCGACGGGTCCTTCGGGCCGGCGACCCAGACCGCGGTGACCACCTTCCAGCGCGCCCAGCGGCTCAGCGCCGACGGGGTGATCGGCCCGAAGACCTGGCCGAAGCTGGCCGTGGTCGCCCGGCGTGGGGCGACCGGAGATCTGGCCCGGGCGGTGCAGTTCGCGCTGAACACCGCCGGCGCCCGGATCGCGGTCGACGGCTCCTTCGGCCCGAAGACACTCGCCGCGGTGAAGGCGTACCAGACCCGGGAGAAGCTGGAAGTGGACGGCATCGTCGGTCCGCTGACCTGGCGTTCGCTGCTCGCCGGCTGAGGTTCCGGTCCGCGGCCGCGGCCCACCGGCCCGGTTGTCGGTCCACCGGCCTAGAGTTTGCCGCGTGGAGGGACAGCTGGGCTGGTCGTTGCTGGCCGCCATCGTGCTGCTCGTCGGGCTGGCCATGCTGTTCTCGGTGCTGTCCCGGCTCGGGCTGGCGCGGGAGCTGTCGGTCGCCGCGGTCCGCGCGGTGCTGCAGCTCGCCGCGATCTCGCTGATCATCGTCGTCGCCATCCGACACCTGTGGTTGGCGGCGCCGCTGGTGCTGCTGATGTTCGCGGTCGCGGTGGGCACCTCGGCGAGCCGCTGTGGCGTACGCGATCGCTGGTGGTGGGTGGCTCTTGCCATGGGCTGCGGTCTGCTGCCGGTGCTGGTCGTGGTCTTCGCCACCGGTGCGGCCCCGTTGAACGGCGCCTCGCTGATCCCGATCGCCGGCATCATCGGCGGCAACACGATGACCGGCCACACCCTGTTCGCGCGCCGCGCCTTCGCGCAGCTGCGCGGCGAGCAGCCGCAGTACGAGGCGGGGCTGTCGATCGGGTTGGAGCGGCACCAGGTGCTCACCGAGCTGGTCGATCCGGCGCGCACCGAGGCGCTGGTGCCCAACATCGACCAGACCCGCACCGTCGGCCTGGTCACCCTGCCGGGTGCGTTCATCGGCGTGCTGCTCGGCGGCGGCAGCCCGTTGCAGGCCGGTGCCGCGCAGATCCTGGTGCTGGTCGGGATCATGGCCGCCCAGACGATCACCGTCACCGTCGCCGCCCGGCTGGTGGCCGCGGCGAAACTGCTGCCCGCCGATCTGCGGGGCCAGCTGCGGCCCTGATCAGTCCGCGGCGCCGATCATTCGGCGACGAGATGCCAGATATCGGCCTGGTCCGGGGTCAGCTCGGGCGCCTGGACACCGACACTGCCCCAGACCCGGCCGGACAGCACCGGTTCGCTGCCCCACCAGGCCGGGGCGCCCCGGTTCGCCAGCCGGGGACCGGTCGGTGCGACCCGATGCAGCCGGTAGCGACGGTCGGGATCGAGGCCGGGCAGGCGGACCGTGCCGGCCCGGCCGGTATCGAGCATGTCCAGCTGCGCCAGGCTGTAGAGCGCCTGTGAGCCATCCTCGGCGACCACCCCGTCGAGCTGCAGCGCGGTCGCGGGGTCGCTGCGATGGATCCGGCCGCGGTGCACCCAGTCACGGACCTGTTTGTGCAGCGCCACCCACTGGGCCACCTCGGCCCGTTCCGCATCGCTCACCTCGGACAGATCCCATTCGATGCCCAGATGCCCGAACAGCGCGGTGGCGCCGCGGAAACCGAGGTCGCTGACCCGGGCGGTGACCTTGTTCCGCGGTGAGGGGATGTGGCTGCCGAGCAGCTCCCAGCCGAGCAGTTGGTTGCTCCAGCGGTGCAGCCGATGCCGTTCGTGCGGGTCGATGTTGTCCGAGACCCAGATCCGGTCGCAGATGTCCATCACCCCGAGATCGACGCGGCCACCGCCGGAGGCGCAGGACTCGATCTCCAACCCGGGTTGGTGTTCCTTGAGTTCGCGCATCAACCGATAGCAGGCGAGCGTCTGGGCGTGCACCCCGGGCCGGCCGTCCGGCGCGGTACCGGCATCGATCAGATCCCGGTTGTGGTCCCACTTGAAGTAACCGATGTCGTATTCATCCAGCAGCGCCACCAACTGGTCGCGGACATGGTCGTAGCACTCGGCGATACCCAGGTTCAGCACCTGCTGGTCGCGCTGCGCCGGCGGCAGTCGGTCGCCGGTGGCCATCACCCAGTCGGGGTGGGCGCGGGCGATGTCGGAGTCGAGGTTGACCATCTCCGGTTCGATCCACAACCCGAACTCCATCCCGAGCTGGTGCACCCGATCGATCAGCGGCCCGAGCCCGTCCGGCCAGGGTTCGGGCGAGACCACCCAGTCACCCAGGCCGGCTCGCTGATCGCGGCGGGCGCCGAACCAGCCGTCGTCGAGCACGAACCGTTCCACACCGACCTCGGCGGCCCGCTCAACGATCGGCAGCAGCCGTTCGAGGGAGTGGTCGAAATAGACGGCCTCCCAGACATTGAGGGTGACCGGACGCGGCCGGGTCGGGTGGGTCGGCCGGGACCGCAGCCAGGTGTGCAACCGGCCGGCGACCTCGTCGAGGCCGCGGCCGTGGCTGGCGTACAACCAGGGGCTGGTGTAGGACTCGCCGGCGGCCAGGCGTACCTCGCCGGGGAACAGCGCCTCCCCGCCGCCGATCGCCTGCTGCCCCGACCAGGTCCGTTCGGCATGGTGGCTGTGGTTGCCGCTCCAGCCGGTGTGCACCGCCCAGATCTCGCCGTCGGCGAAGTCGAAGCCGGGCGTACCGAGATGCACCATGGTGGCGGCCTGGGCACCGGTACGCCCCCGCCAGGACTCCCGCTCCCAGCGGCCCTGTTGCAGTCGGTGACGTTGCGGGACGCGTTCGTGTACGCCGCTGCCGGCCAGATCGAGGATCTCGGTGGCCCGTTCCGGGACCGGCAGCGCCAGACTCAGCCGGTCGAGCTGGTAGTCCTCGGCACCGGTGTTGGTCAGCTCGGCGCGCAGCCGCAGCGCACCGCCGGTGAGCAGCTCGACGGTGAGGGTGGCGGTCAACCGGGCCGCCTCATCGACCAGGTCGAAGCGCACCGAGCGCTCCTGCTGGTCGACACCGGTGCGCCGCCAGGCCGGGGACCAGTCGCGCCCGGATCGGGAGCCGAGCACCCCGGCCCGGCCGGCCCAGCCGGTGCGCTGCTCGGGCAGGATGCCGAGCCGCATCGGCACATCGGCCCCGTTGGTGCGGGTGCTCTCGGCGGTTCCGCGGGCGAGCTCCAGGAGGTCCTCGGCACTCAGCTCGCCGAGGTCGGCGCCCCAGTGCACGACCGCCGGTGCCTGCTCGTCGTCGAGCTCGAAGATCACACTGGTGCCCTCGCCCCGCAGGTGGATCGGGTGCGTCGGTCTGGCCGGGTCAGGCACGGTCGATTCCTTGGGGTAGCTGGTCGGTGGGCCAGTCCAGGACACGGACCGCGGTGTCGAAGGCGTACCGGTCGGTCATCCCGCCGATCCAGGTGACCGCGGCCCGCAGCGCCTCGGGGCTGCCGGGGTCCACGGCGGGCTGTCCGGGCAGATCGCGGGGGTGCTCGGCGTAGTGCTCGGTGAGCGCACACAGCAACCGGACCACCGCACTCGCCTGGGCCAGCGAGGTCGGCCGGGTGTAGATGCGTTCGTAGTTGAAGGCGCGCAGCCCGGCCAGTGCGGCCGCCGGTTCGGGCGCCATGCCGACCTGGCCGGATTCGAGCACACCGTCGATCACCGCATGCACGAAGGTGCCGAGCTGTTCGCGCCGGGTCCGACCGCAGATGTCGGCGATCTCGGCGGGGATGTCGCGTTCGGCGACGATGCCGGCGTGCACCGCGTCCTCCAGGTCGTGGGCGCAGTAGGCGATCCGGTCCGCCCAGGACACGATTTCACCCTCGACGGTGCCGGGCGCGGGCCGCGACCAGGAGTGGTTACGGATGCCATCGAGGGTCTCGGCGCACAGGTTGAGCGGGGTGAGCACGACGTCGGCGCCCCACGGACCGTGGTCGTAGCCCTCGGGGATGTAGTGGTCGAAAGCGTCCTCGGAGGCGTGCCCACCGGGCCCGTGGCCGCAGTCGTGACCGAGCGCGATGGCATCGGCGAGCGCCACGTTGACCCCGACGCCGCGGGCGATCGAGGTGGCCACCTGGGCGACCTCGAGGGCGTGGGTGAGCCGGGTGCGTTCGTGATCGGCGGGGTGCACGACGACCTGGGTCTTGCCGGCCAGCCGGCGGAAGGCGGTGGAGTGCACGATCCGGTCCCGGTCCCGTTCGAAACAGGTGCGTTCGGGGTCGGGTTCCTCCTCGACGGCGCGGTTGCCGGCGCCCTGGGCCAGGGTGGCACCGGGGCTGAACAACGCCGCCTCGCGGGCCTCACGCTCCTCGCGGCCGTTGCGTCGGCCGAGGTCGATGCCGGCGGCCGAATCGCGGTGCGCCCGGACCAGCGCACTGGGCGTACCGTCGTCGGAAACCTGGTGGCCGGCCATCGTGGCGGCCCATTGCACAGCCCGCGGCAGCGGCTGGGACATCGTTCTCCTAGAGGCGATCGCAGGATCGGTGCCCGACCCTACTGCACCGCGGGCGAGCAGTGCTCCCGGGGCGGGACGGGTGCGGGAACTCAACGTTTCCGGGTGCCGAATCGTTCCACACCGCGGCAGGTTCCGGCTCGAATGATCGGGGGAATTCCGGTGAAATCCCCTGAGGACCGTTATCGTGACTGAGCAACGCGCCCGAGGAGGACGGAGATGAGCCAACAACCGATGCGGCCGCACCAGCGGCTCAGCGGGCTCGCGCTGCGTCCGGACCGGCAGCACCCGAACAACACCCCGCAGCCGAGCTGCCGGGAGCAACTGGTCTGCGGGGACCGGAGCGCGAAACGGATGATCGGCTTCGCCCTGGTGCAGGCCTGCACCCTGGGCAGCATCCTGCTCGGCCTGGCGGCCATCCTGTTCGCCGCCAACGGCGGGCTGACCGAGGCCCGGGGCTGTCTGCTCGGGTGCATCGCCCTGGACGGCCTGGACGGCAGCCTGGCGCGGAAGTTCGGGGTGTCGACCCCGTTCGGCGCCCAGATGGATTCGCTGGCCGACATGGCCTCGTTCGGGATCGCGACCCCGCTGGTCACCTATTACTGGCTGGCCGATCGGGGGCCCGCGTGGCTGGTCGCCGGGGCCTGCATCGCGATGGCACTGGCCGCCGCGGTCCGGCTGGCCCGCTTCAACGTCACCCCCTACAACAGCACCTGGTTCCAGGGACTGCCGACGACGATCGCCGCGCTGATCCTGATCGGCAGCAGTCTGGCGGTGCCGCGGCTGGGGTTCGTACCGGCGATGATCCTGATCCTCGCTTGCACCGCCGCCATGGTCTCCTCGTTGCCCTATCCCAAGCTGAACCAGATGCTGCGGATCCGCACCTGGCTGCTCAGCCTGGTCGGGATCGGCGCGATCATCAGCATGCCGACCGTCTTCGTGGCGGTGATCGGCACCTTCCTGCTCAGCGGCCCGCTGCTCGCCCTGCGCTACCGGCTCGCCCCCGACGACGCCGACGCCCTCCCCGAGTAGCGAACGCCCATCGAGTGGCTGACCCGGCGCAGCGAAGCCGAGCCGGGTAGCCACCAACGCTCATCGAGTAGCTGACCCGGCGCAGCGAAGCCGAGCCGGGTCAGCGTGTCGAGATGAGCGCCTCCCCGGGCCGACCCGCTCGGTCGGGGCATCGGACTTCGGTCGGGGCATCGCACACCATGCCCGGACCGACGGGCGATGCCCGGACCGCCCGCGGTCCGCTGGGATTGTCGAGTGCGTACGCCGACCCGCAAGCGGGCAGTCCTGGTCCTCATCGTCGCCCTGGTGGTCGGGTTCGCGGTCCAGCCGTTTCGTGAGTTGCCCGGTACCGATGCGGTCGGTTCGGCGATGTACGCCGCAGCGGCCGTCGGCATCTGGGCACTGCTGCTGGCGCACCGGGGTGCGCTGCTGCCCGGGCTGATCGGGACCGTCCTGGCCTGCGGGGTGGAACTGTGGCAGCTCTCCGAGCTGCCACAGCGGATCGCGGCGACGGTGCCCGGCGCGGGCCTCGTGCTCGGCGGGGTGTTCGACCCGATGGACCTGCTGTGGCTGGTCGCGGGCGGCCTGCTCGCCACGCTCGTACTGGCCCGCTGACTGCGTACTCTCACTGGGTGTTCCGCACCCTGACCGCCGTCGCCGCCTGCCTGGTGCTCGCGGTCACCGGCTGCACGGCCACAGTCGACCAGCCCCGGCCCGCCCCCACGCCTACCCCGACGGGGCCACCGATGTATCAGGGCCCCGAGTTGCCTCGGTTGGTCACCGAGGAGGTGCCGGTCGACCCGCGCGTCTGGGTGCGGGAGGCGTACGGTCCGGTGGTCAGGACCGGCACCGAGACCGTGGTCGTCCGTGGTGGTGGTGCCGAGGGTGGCGCGGGCTTCAGCGTGCTGGATCTGCGTACCGGGCGGCAGTTGTGGAGCTCGGCCGATCTGCCGGAACGGGTCGAGGTGCCCGGGATCGGTCGGGTCGGCGCCTCCTCATCCGAGGTACGCGCCGCCGATGATGGCGGCGGGGGCATCCTGGTCGCGTCCTACTATCAGAATCCCTGCCCGGACAAGGCTCAGCCGTGCCCCGACAACCGACCCGGGATGACCGAGGGCAAGGGCTTGCTGACGTTCTCGGTCGCGGATCGGCGGTTGCTCTGGAGCGCGCCGTTGCTGCCATCGGTGCCGGGCAACACCCCGGTGGCCGAGGAGAACCGCTGGCGCTTCCCCAAGGTCGTCGCCGCGACCGCGAAGGCCGTCGTGGTCAACATCGGCGCCGACCCCGGTGACGGGACCCGGTACCTACCGGGCAGACCGCCGCCGATGACGCTCGCGCTCGATCCGGCATCCGGGCGACGCCTGTGGGAGGTCCAGGGCGTCCTCATCCAGCAGGTCGTCGATGATCTGGCGCTGGGCATCGCCGCGCCGGCCGACAGCGCGAACCCGCCGGTGCCCGTGGCGCTCGATCTCGGCACCGGGACCGAGCGCTGGCGCCTGCCCGCGGCGGAGGCGGGTGACTGGGTGGAGGTGACCCCGGGTCTGGGGCTGCTGCGCCGGCGAGACTTCTCGACCAACCGGGCGACCACACCCCGGCTGGTTTCCCTGCCCGGTGGCGAGGTCGGGGCGGAACTGCCGCAGGACGAGATCTTCGTCGGCCTGGGGAGCGGCAGCGACGGGGTCCCGTACGCGATCTGGATCGAGTCCGTCCCGGGCAGCCGTGGATACGCGGTGCGGAGTCAGGGATTTCGTGACGCGCAGCCATGGACGGGGGCGACGCGCGTTGACGGGCTCGGTTCGGTGGTCGGGGTCGCCCGAGGGTACGCCTGGCAGACTCTCGGCGCTCCGGAGAACGGGGTCACGGCGATCGACCGGACCGGGTCCGTCCGCTCCGATCCACTCCCCGGGTTCCCCCGTTACGTCGACGACGAGCTCCTGGTGACCGGGGGCCCAGGTGGGCCCCCGCGGATCTGGCGCCATCGGCCGGGCTGACCCGCGCGCGGATTAACCTCATCGGATGCTCCGCACCCTGGTCGCCGCCGCGAGCTGCCTGATGCTGGTGGTCACGGGGTGTACCGGGAGCGGCACCGAGCCCGCACCCACGCCGACCGGTCCACCGGTCTACCGGGGCCCCGAGCTGCCCCGATTGATCACCGAGGAGATACCGGTCGATCCCAACCTGGCGGTACGGAGTGTGGACCGCCAGGTGACCAGGCTCAACGAGAACACGTTGGTCCTCGGTGGGGGCGGCGCTTTCAGCGTCATCGATCTACGGACCGGCGCAGAGCAGTGGAACGGCCGCGATCTGCCCGAAACCTTCACCCTGCCCGAGATCGGCCGGGTCAGCCTGTTCACCACGGACGGCTGGGCCACGGCGGATGATCGCGGGGGTCTGCTGGTCGAGCAGTACTACCAAGATCCGTGTCCGGGCGACGCCGGGTGCACCGCCGACCGGGCCACGCTGACCGAGGGCAAGGGATTGCTGGCGTTCTCGGCGGTGGATCGACGACTGCTCTGGAGTGCCCCGGTGCTGCCACCGGTGCCGAGAGACTCCGTCGGCGCCAAGGGCCGCAACAACATCTTCCCGAGTATCGTCGGCGCTTCCCGTGACGTGGTCGTGGTGAACATCGGCGGCGACCCGCCCCATGGGACCGGGTACGGACCAACCGATGGCACGCCCCGTGTGACGATGGGTTTCGATCCGGCGACCGGCGAGAAACTGTGGGAGATCCCCGGCGTCCTCACCCAGAAGTTGGTCGACGGTCTGGCCCTCGGAGTAGCCACTCCCGACGACGGCGGAACCCTTCCGACGCCGCTGGCCCTCGATGCCCGGACCGGCCGGGAACGATGGCGACTGTCCGAACCCGGACGGTGGCAGGACGCCACTGCCGGTATCGCACTGCTTGACCGGGCAGATCGAAACCTGACCAACCCATTGCAGCCTCGACCCGTCGCACTGCCCGGCGGCGAACTCGGCCCAGAACTGGGCCAGCGCTCGTTCGTCGGCCTTGGCACCGACCTCGACGGTATCCCCTTCGCCAGTTGGGTCAGCAACGCCCCGACAGGGTCGACCTACGCGATGTGGAGTCAGCGACTGAGCGATCCCCAGCCATTGCATGGCCCTGGGCAACTCGACGACCTGCGTTTCGTCCATGGCGTGACGAACGGCTATCTCTGGGTGGGTGCAGGTTCGCGCGAGACTCGGGTCACCGCGCTGGACCGGTCCGGGACCGAGCGCTCCGATGCCTTACCCGGGTTTCCCCGCTACATCGACAATGACATCGTCGTCACCGACGGCACCGGCGCCGTGCGGATCTGGCGCCACCGGCCGGCCTGACCCGTTGTGGTCCCCGCTGACCAGCCAGAATTTGCGGCTCGATCGAGAAATCCGCCGATCCGGGCGCCGGTCGGGAATCGAGCCGCAGATTCCGGTGGGAGCAGCGAGGCGAGGGCCTGCACCGACTGGGTGGCCACGCAAGAAGGAGCGTTTGCTCACTGGGCTGCTCCCGGGCATCGGCCGCAGGCACGGACACGCTCCGCTTCGCTGCGCCGGGCCCGCTACTCGACGAACGTCGGTCAGCGCCAGCGGGCGATCATCGTCTCGCCACCATGCACAACGGCCCCCTTGCTGACCACGGCCTCGGCCCGGTCGGCGGGGAGGTAGACATCGGTCCGGGAGCCGAAGCGGATCAGCCCGTACCGCTCGCCCTTGGCGAGCACCGAGCCGGCACCGTGCCGGACCACGATCCGGCGGGCCACCATGCCGGTGCGCTGGGTGACCCCGACCCGGCCGCGGGTGGTCTGCAGCACCACGGTCTTGGCGACATTGTGTTCGGCGGCCGGTTTCATCGCCGCGGCGTACCCGCCCTCGTTGCGGTCGATCACCTCGACCACCCGCCCGGCGACCGGGGAGCGGTTGATGTGCACCGAGAAGATCGACAGAAAGGTCGCGATCCGCAGCCACGGACCCGGGCCGAGATGCTCGTCGGAGTCCAGCCGTTCCACGCTGAGGACCTTGCCGTCCACCGAGGAGACGATCGCCTCCGGGTCGGCCGGCACCTCGCGTACCGGGTCCCGGAAGAACGCCGCCCCGGCCAGTCCCAGCCCGGCCGGCAGCAACCATGCTCCCCGGGCCAGGCGTGACTGTGTCCCGCGGCCGGCCAACCCGACCAGCCCGGTGGCCACCGCCGCACCGGCGGCGATCCCCACGCCGTCCCGGTCGATGTGCATCCGGCGGGTCAGCGGAACGCTGGTCGGCACCCGCGCCGGGCCCACCTCCTCGGCCTCCGCATCGGGGGCGTCGGTGAAGCGCAGATGGTGCGCCCAGGCGGGCGGGATGTTGCCGAACACCAGGTCGGTCCGGAACCGGTGCCGGTCCAGCAGATCATCGAGGAAGTCCGAGTGCCCACCACCGCGACCGGTGAACCGGTCGAAGGCCTGCCGGAAACCGCGCAGCCAGGCGTACTCGATGTAGGTGCAGGTGCCGCCGGGCCGCAGCACCCGCCGGATCACCTCGAAGATGCCGCGGGTGGTCTTCTCGCCGAGAGTGTTGAACGGTACCGAGGCGATCACCACATCGAACTCGGCGTCCTCGGCGAGTTCGCGGACATCACCGGTGATCACCTCGCTGCGCCCGGCGACGCGCCGGAAGTCGGGCTCGTCGGCGAACCGGCGGCGCAGCACCTCCGCGTACTCGGGCATCAGCTCGACACAGGTCAGGGTGTCCTCGGGCCCCATCGCCTTGACGATCTGTGCGGTGATCGGGCCGACCCCGGGGCCGATCTCCAGCACCCGCGTGGGCGCCCCGTCGCGGCGGATCAGCTCGGCGGCCATCGCCCGGGCCGCCCGGGCCGAGGTCGGGTGGACCGCCCCGACCGTCTTGTAATTGGCCAGGCTGTGCTGCAGGAACAGGCGGGTGTGCCCCATCGATCGCCTCCGTCGGGTCGCGGTTCCGGGCCAACCCTAGGGGATGACCGGAACCACGACCCCCGCGGCGATCCCCGCGGCGACTCCGCGTCGGATCAGAGCTTCACGCAGACGTTGGAGGTCTCGGTGTAGAACTCCAGCCCGTGCACACCGCCCTCGCGGCCGATGCCGGACTGCTTCATGCCACCGAACGCGGTCCGCAGATCGCGCAGGAACCAGCTGTTGACCCAGATGATCCCGGCCTCCAGCTGCGGCGCGACCCGGTGCACCCGGGACACATCGGAGCTGAAGAAGGTGGCCGCCAGTCCGTACTTGGTGTCGTTGGCGAGCTTGATCACCTCGTCCTCGTCGGTGAACGGGATCAACCCGGTGCAGGGGCCGAAGATCTCCTCGGTCATCGTTCGGGAGTCGTGCGCCAGGCCCTTCCAGATCGTCGGCTCGACCCACGAGCCACCGTCGCGCTCGTCGCCGAAGCTGGGCGCGCCGCCGCCGTGCAGCACCTCCGCACCCTCGTCCTGGGCCAGCTTGTAGTAGTTGATCACCTTGTCGCGGTGCTCGTCGGAGACGACCGGTCCGAAGGTGGTCTCCTTCTCATCGGGGTAGCCGTAGCGCAGGTTCTTGGCGTACTCGGTGAGCTTCTCGGCGAACTCGTCGAAGACCGACTCGTGCACATAGATCCGCTCGGTGCCCAGGCAGACCTGGCCGGTGTTCAGGAACGACGCCCGGCCGAGCTCGTTGACCGCGACGTCGAGATCCGCATCCTCGAAGACGATGCCGGGATTCTTGCCGCCCATCTCCATCGAGGACGCCTTCAGCGTCGGCGCCACCGCCTTCAGGATGTGGGTGCCGGTGACGGTCTCACCGGTGAAGGTGATGCCGTCCACCCCGGGATGGGAGGTGAGCATCTCACCGGTGTCGCCGTAACCGTGGATGACGTTGTAGACACCCTCGGGCACGCCGACGGAGTTCATCACCTCACCGAGCAGGGTGGCGGTGGAGGGGGTGACCTCCGAGGGCTTGACGACGACGGTGTTGCCGCAGGCGAGCGCCGGCCCGACCTTGAAGGTCATCAGCAGCAGCGGCAGGTTCCACGGCGAGATCACTCCGATCACTCCGCGCGGGCGGCGCACGCCGTAGTTGAGCGCGCCGCGGCCGTCGGGGGTCGGCATCGGGAAGGCCTCGGTGGCGTGCTCCTTGAGCACGTCGGCGAAGGCCTCGAAGTTGGCGCCGCCGCGCGGGATGTCGACGTGGCTGGCGGTGGCGTACGGCTTGCCGGTGTCCAGCACCTCGGCCTCGAGGAAGTCGTCGAAGCGCTTGCGGACACCCTCGGCGATCGCCTTCACCATCGCGGAACGCTCGAACACCGACAGCTTGCCCCAGGGTCCGCTGAGTGCGGCGCGGGCGGCGGCGACGGCGTCGTCGACCTGCTGCTGCCCGGCGCGGTGCGCCTTCGCGGTCACCTCACCGGTGATCGGGTAGAGCACGTCGAAGGTGTCGTCGGTGCTGACGTATTCGCCGTTGATGAAGTTCGGCAGCTGCCGAACGGTGATCTCCTTGCGATTGCTCATTTCACTGACCCTTCTTGATTCTGCTGCTGTGGTTGCGATTCCGCGGCTTCGCGGGTACGCCGTTCGGCGCGTTCGGCGAGGGTTTCGTCGGCCGCGGCGAAGTGGGTGGCGGGGACCTCACGCAGGATCACCCGCACCGATTCCCGGGGGCCGACCCCGGTGTCGACCACCGCGTCGGTGAGTGCGGTGATCAGGTTCCGGAGCTTCTCCGGGGTACGCCCCTCGGCCAGGGTGACCTCGACGATCGGCATCAGCCGGCCGCCTTCTCGGCCGGCTCTCCCCCGTCGATGGTGATCTCGCCCAGGGTGGAGAACTTCGCCTCGGTCCGGCTACCGGGCGGGGCGAAGACGGCGTCGGTGATGCCGCCGGTGAGCACGATCCAGCCCGGCTCGATGGCCAGGCCGCGGCGGGCCAGGTCGTTGGCGGCCAGCGCCAGCGCCTCACCCGGATGACCCTGCACATCGGCGCCGGTACCGGTGTAGACCAGTTCGCCGTCGGTGTAGACCTCGACCTTCTCGTTCACCAGGTCGATGTCGTCGGGGTTGACCTCGTCGGCGCCGACGACGAAGGCACCGGAGGAGGCGTTGTCGGCGATCACGTCACCGGCCTTGAACCGGAAGTCCTTGTAGCGGGAGTCGATGATCTCCGCGCCGCGGGAGATGCTGCCGACCGCGGCCATCGCGCTGTCCCGGGTGACACCGGGGCCGGACAGCCGATCTTTCATGGTGAAGACGATCTCCGGCTCGATCCGCGGGTGGATCAACTTGTCCTGGGGCACCGGCTGGCCGGGTTCGAGGACCATCGCATCGGTCAGCCAGGCCACGAAGGGGGCGTACACCCCCATCCGCTTCTGCTTGGCCTCGCTGGTCAGGCCGAGCTTGACCCCGATCAGCTTCTCCCCGCGGGCCAGCCGCTTGGCCAGGGTGGCGTCCTGGATCCGATAACCGGTGTCCACGTCCAGTTCGGGCCATTCGTCGGTGAACGGTTCCCGGTCACGTCGCTCGGCCTCACACGCCAACAATTCCTCGCCGACGCTCTGCTCGTCCCACTGGGCCATGGATCCTCCTCGATTCGCTGTATTGCGAGTTCAACCCTAGGACCGCAGGACGGCTTGCGGGTGGGTCGTTCCGTGCTCAGGAACGCCGGGCGGCGGTGAGGTCGGCGGTGATCCGGGCGGCGGCGTGCTGGAGCAGGCGGACCAGGGTGGCCTGGCGGCGGTCGAGGTCGTCGGTACGCCCGAAGAAGGAGACCGCGGCGATCGCCTCGCGGCGCAGGTCGAGCACCGGGACGGCGATCGTGCTGACCCCGTCGTAGGACTCGTCGCGGCTGGTGGCGTACCCGCGCTGGCGGACCTCGGCGAGCGCCTGCTCCCAGTCGGTCGCGGTGCGCACGGTGTTGCTGGCCCGCGGCGGGAAACCGGCCTCGGTGCGGGCGTCGGCCAGGCGCTGGTGCCAGGCGGCGAGCGCCTTGCCCGAGCTGGAGACGTGCGCCGGCAGCCGGCGCCCGGACTCGTTCAGCTCCACCCCGCTGCGACCCACGTCGATCCGCTCGACGAAGACCACGTCGGCTCCGTCGGGCACCGACAGGTTGACCGTCAGCCCGGTACGCCGGACCAGGTCCTGGCAGATCGGCAGCGCCACCTGCCGCAGGGTGGAGCGCACCTGGGCCAGATGGCCGAGTTCGAACAGGTGCAGCCCGAGTCGGTAGCGGCCGGTCTGCGGGTTCTGCTCGACGAAACCGCGGCTGCGCAGGGTGGACAGCAGCCGGTGCGCGGTGGACTTGGCGACCCCCATCCGGCGCGCCAGATCGGACACCCCGAGCTCCCCGTCGACCGCGAAGCACTCCAACAGGTCCAGTGCCGAGGCCACCGAGCGCAGTCCCTCGGACTCGGCGGCTGGCTTGGTCGTCATGCCGCCGATTCTCCCACGCACCCCCACGCTAGCCACCCCCACGCTCATCGAGTAGCGAGCCATGCGGAGCGAAGCGGAGCAATGGGTCGCGTGTCGAGATGAGCCGATGCCCAGGGTCCTCTCGACACGGCCGCAAGCGGCCTACTCGAGGACCGTGAAGCACCCCGCCGCGAGCGGCCTGTTCGAGGACCGTGAAGCACCCGGCCGCAAGCGGCCTGTTCGAGGACCGTCAGCTGACGGCGGCGGCGCCGGCGGAGGCGACGTCGGCGTCCTCCTCGGCGGAGCCACCGGAGACTCCGACGGCGCCGACGAGCTGACCGTCGACGGTGATCGGCACCCCGCCACCGAAGATCACCAGCCGGTCCCGGTGCGGGAAGCCCTGTTTGAGCGCGGGATCACCGGAGATCGTCTCGTACCAGTCGGCGGTCGGCAGTCCGTTGCCGGCGATCACGGTCCACGCCTTGTCCTGGGCGATCCCGGCGCTGATCGGCATCGCGCCGTCCATCCGTTCGAAGGCGACCAGCCGGCCCGCGGAGTCGGCGATCGCGATGTTCATCGCCAGTCCCAGCTCCTCGGCGCGGGCCAGGGCCGCATCCATCGCGGTGCGGGCTCCGGCGCGGGTGATGTTCGGCTGGTTGCGGGTCGTTTCGGACACGGATGCTCCTTGCTTCACGGAACGGGGTGGTCAGGCGCTGCGCGGGTGCAGCAACGGGTTGGTGACGCGGAGCGCCGATTGGCACAGGCTGATCGTGACGTCGCTCTGCGGGACCGCCCGGCAGCCCAGGCAGATCCCCTCGGCCCGCTCCTCGGCGGACAGCGCGCTCTCCGCGACCGGGCGGTTGTGCTCGATCTCGCCGGACTCGACCCGGACCTTGCAGATCCCACAGCCACCGCGCCGGCAACCGAGCAGATAGGTGTAGCCGTTCTTGTTCAGCGCGGCCATGATCGTGTCGTCGGTCCCCACCGGGACCTCGACGCCGTTCGGCTGCACCGTCATCTTCGACATTGCCCCAGCATGCCGCAGCAGCGGAAACGCCTCGACGGTCCGTTCCTCACGATGGAACGCGCGACGTGCATCTCGACACGCGATGAGTGTCGGGCTCAGCCGCCGGAGACGCCGACCTCGGCGGAGGCCAGATCCAGGTCGAGTCCACTGGTGTCGTCCAGCCAGCCCTCGGGCATCACGACCTTGTCCCGCGGCGTACCCTGCCGGCCGCGCGGGCTGCCGAGTTCGGATTCGGGGAACGGCTGGTCGGGGTCGAGCCGGCCGAGCTGTTCGTCCAGATCGGCCAGCGAGGACGCCAGGCCGAGCCCTCGGCGTACCTCACCGCCCACCGGATAGCCCTTGAAATACCAGGCGATGTGCTTGCGCAGATCGGTCACCCCGCGCTGCTCCCCCATCAACTCGGCGAGCAGCTCGCCGTGCCGGCGTACCGTCGCCGCCACCTCGCCAAGGGTGGGCCGGGCGCGCCGCTCCAGGCCGGCGAAGGCGTCGGCCAGGTCGCGGAACAGCCAGGGCCGGCCCAGGCAACCGCGGCCGACGACGACACCGGCGACCCCGGTGTGGGCGACCATCGCCTGGGCGGTCTCGGCCTCCCAGATGTCGCCGTTGCCGAGCACCGGGATGTCCACCGCGGCGACCAGTTCGGCGATCGCGTCCCAGTCGGCCTCACCGGAATAGGCCTGGGCGACGGTCCGTCCGTGCAGTGCGATCGCGGCGATCCCGGTGTCGGCGGCGATCCGGCCGGCATCCAGGTAGGTGAGGTGGTCGGTGTCGATGCCCTTGCGGGTCTTCATCGTGACCGGTACGCCGTAGGGTTCGGCCGCGGTGACCGTGGCGGCGAGGATGGCGCGCAACCGGTCCCGTTTCCAGGGCAGTACGCCACCGCCGCCCTTGCGGGTCACCTTCGGCACCGGGCAGCCGAAGTTGAGGTCGACGTGGCCGACCCCGAACTCGCCGCACAGGATCCGGGTGGCCTCGGCCATCGTCGGCGCGTCCACCCCGTAGAGCTGCACCGAGTGCAGGGTCTCGCCCGGATCGAAGGCGAGCATCTGCAGCGACTTGCGGTCCCGCTCGACCAGGCCGCGGGAGGTGATCATCTCGCAGACGAAGAGCCCCTTGCGCCCGGTCCCGGGCGCACCCCCCGCCTCGGCCTGCTCCCGGCAGAGCTGCCGGTACGCCGCATTGGTCACCCCGGCCATCGGCGCGAGCACCACCGGGGTCTCACTGACCACGGCCCGTTCCCCACCGGGGGTGGCGAAGCGCAGCGGGGCGAGCTGCTGCGCGGCGGGAGCCGAAGCGGTGGACATGGGCGTACTCCTGGGCTGATCACGATTCGGAAAAGCGATGGCGAAACCGACTGACCAGTCTAGATGGAGCACCCACTGGTTGGGGTATACAGAACTTGTGCAACAACCGTTTACCGACCCGACACCGGCCAGAAACCGGAAGTTGGAGGCCGGCCGACACGATCCGGGGGTGACTTCAGCCCCCGCGAGCTCGGATGCGCCGACCACCAACGGCGCCGCCGCGTCGGTGCGGGCGCCCCGCAAGCGCCGCTACGACAGCCGCGAGGTGCTGCTGGCGGCGTTGCTGCTGCTGCCGAACCTGGCCCTGCTGGCGGTGTTCACCTACCGGCCGCTGCTGGACAACATCCGGCTGTCCTTCTTCAACTGGAACATCTCGTCCCCGACCGCGACCTTCCTCGGTGTCGGGAACTATGTGGAGTGGGCCACCCGCGCCGACACCTGGCAGGTGGTGTCGAACACCGCGATCTTCACCGTGGCGACCGTTCTCGGCTCGATGGCGATCGGGCTCGGGTTGGCGCTGCTGCTGGATCAGAAGCTGGTCGGCCGCGGTGTGGTGCGCTCGATGGTGTTCGCACCGTTCGTGATCTCCGGCGCCGCGATCGGGGTGGCTTTCCAGTTCGTCTTCGATCCGTCGTTCGGGCTGATCCAGGATCTGCTGCGCCGGGTCGGCCTGACGCCGCCGGACTTCTATCAGAACGCGCGCTGGGCGCTGTTCATGGTCACCGCGACCTACATCTGGAAGACCGTCGGCTATGTGTTCGTGATCTATCTGGCCGCGCTGCAGGGTCGCCGGGCCGAGCTCGATGAGGCGGCCGAGATCGACGGCACCTCGGCCTGGCGGCGGTTCTGGCGGGTGGTGTTCCCGCAACTGCGGCCGACGACCTTCTTCCTGTCGGTGACCGTGCTGCTGAACTCGATGCAGGTCTTCGACATCATCAACGTGATGACCCGCGGCGGGCCCTTCGGCACCGGCACCACGACGATGGTCTATCAGGTCTATCTGGAGACCTTCGTCAACGGCCGGGCCGGTTACGGCGCAACGATCGCCACCATCATGTTCGTGATCCTGCTGGTGATCACGCTCATCCAGGTACGCCTCCAGGACAGGCAGGACTGACATGGCCAGCCAGACCCAGGCGGTGTCCCACCGCGAAGATCCCACCGCCGCGATGCACCGGGGCCGCCTCGGTCGGGTGCTCGGCTACCTCGGCCTGATCCTCACCGTCGCGATGATCATGGTGCCGATCTACTTCATCCTGATCACCTCGCTCAAGGAGCGACCCGACATCTACACCCAGCCGGTGACCTGGTTCCCCAATCCGGTGACCGGGCAGAACTACGGCACGGTGATGACCGAGGTGCCGTTCCTGCGCTACCTGGCCAACTCGGTGCTGATCACCACGGCCCTGACGATCGCCAAGGTGACCCTCGGGGTGATGTCGGCGTACGCCCTGTCCTTCCTGCGTTTCCCGGGCCGCACGGTGCTGTTCGTGGTGGTGATCTCGGCGCTGATGGTGCCCAACCAGATCACCGTGATCTCCAACTACGCGATGGTCGCCCAGCTCGGCTGGCGCAACACCTTCCAGGGCATCATCGTGCCGCTGGCCGGGGTGGCCTTCGGCACCTTCCTGCTGCGCAACCATTTCCTGTCGCTGCCCGGGGAGATCATCGAGGCCGCCCGGATGGATGGCGCGGGTCCGATGAAGCTGCTGTTCCGGGTGGTGCTGCCGATGTCGTGGCCGACGCTGATCGCGTTCACCCTGATCACCATCGTGAACGAGTGGAACGAATACCTGTGGCCGTTCCTGATGGCCAGCAATGACAAGGTGGCCCCGCTCCCGGTCGGACTCACGCTGTTGCAGAACAACGAGGGGTTGACCAACTGGGGGCCGGTGATGGCGGGCACGGTGCTCACCATGCTGCCGATCCTGATCATCTTCGTGATCCTGCAGAAACAGATGATCAAGGGCCTCACCGCCGGTGCGGTCAAGGGCTGATCCCGCCGCCGAATCCGATCCAGACGACCCAGAAGAAATCGCCAGCTAGGAGAACCATGCAGATCAACCGCCGCAACTTCCTCACCCTGGCCGGCGGCGTAGCCGCGGCCGCCACTCTCACATCCTGTGCCGGCACCGGTTCCGCGCCGGTGCAGCAGGGTGAAGAGGGTGTCATCAAGTTCTGGTCCAACCACCCGGGCAAGTCCAAGGAACTGGAGCAGAAGCTGATCGACGCCTTCGTCGCAGCGAACCCGGGCACCAAGGTCGAACTGGTCGACGGTGGTGCGAACTACGAGGAGCTGGCGCAGAAGTTCAACGCCGCGCTCACCGGTGGTGACCTGCCCGATGTGATCGTGGCCTCCGACGTGACCTGGTTCAACTTCGCGCTGAACAAGGCGCTCGCCCCGCTCGATGAGCTGTGGACCCAGGTCGGGGTGGACTCCAACGACTACGTCGACACGCTGCGCGATGACTACCTCTACAACGGCAAGCACTACGCGATGCCCTACTCCCGCTCGACCTGCCTCGTCTACTACAACAAGGACATGTGGCAGAAGGCCGGCCTGCCCGACCAGGGGCCGAGCACCTGGCAGGAGTTCGACCAGTTCGCGACCAAGCTGCAGCAGGCCGACCCCAATGTCGCGCCGCTGTCGGTGGCCAATGGCACCAACTACCTGGACTGGTACTTCCAGGGCATGATCTGGACCTTCGGCGGCAAGTACTCCGACAAGTGGGACATGAAGTTCACCACCCCCGGGTCGCTGGAGGCCGGCAACTTCCTCGCCTCGATGGTCAAGGCCAACAAGATCAAGGTCACCAAGGACCCGGTCAACGAGTTCGGCACCGGCCTGAGCGCCGCCCTGCTGGAGTCCACCGGATCCCTTGGTGGGTTGAAGAAGCAGGCACAGGTGAACTTCGGCACCGCCTTCCTGCCCGGGCCGAAACCGGGTTGCCCGACCGGTGGCGCGGGTCTGGCGGTACCGGCAAACATCTCCGACGACCGCAAGAAGCTGGCGGTCAAGTTCATCGACTTCATCACCAACGCCCAGAACACCGCCATGTTCAGCCAGGCCACCGGTTACATGCCGGTCCGCAAGTCGGCGCTGGAGGATCCGTCGGAGAAGCAGTACCTGGAGTCCGAGCCGCGGGCGATGACCGCGATCAAGCAGCTCGCCGAGAACACCGCGCCGCAGGACTACGCCCGGGTGTTCGTGCCCGGTGGCGGTCGGCGGATCGGTGAGGGGTTGGACAAGATCACCACCGGCGGTCAGGACGTCGCCACGGTGTTCAAGCAGCTCGCCGACGATTCGCAGAAGGCCTTCGAGCGCGACATCAAGCCGCAGCTCTGAGGCGTACGCTTCCCGCACGCGCGCCGCTCCCGGGCTGACCCGGGGGCGGCGCCGATCCCCAGCACAGAAGGAAAACCCAATGGCGACCGTCAGCTATGAACAGGCCTCTCGCATCTTCGACGCCGGTGCCCGACCCGCCGTCGACGCGCTCGATCTGGAGATCGGCGACGGTGAGTTCCTGGTGCTGGTCGGTCCCTCGGGCTGCGGCAAGACGACCAGCCTGCGGATGCTGGCCGGGCTGGAGCCGGTCGATGAGGGCCGGATCCTGATCGACGACAAGGACGTCACCGGCACCCGGCCCAGGGACCGGGACGTGGCGATGGTGTTCCAGTCCTATGCGCTGTATCCGAACATGACGGCGCGGCAGAACATGGCGTTCGCGCTGGAGAACAACAAGATGTCGCGCGCCGAGATCGCCGAGCGGGTCGCCGACGCGGCCCGGATCCTGCAGTTGGAGGATCTGCTGGATCGCAAGCCGGGCAAGATGTCCGGCGGGCAGCGGCAGCGGGTGGCGATGGGTCGGGCGATCGTCCGTCAGCCGGCGGTGTTCTGCATGGACGAGCCGTTGTCCAACCTGGATGCGAAACTTCGGGTGTCCACCCGCTCCGAGATCGCCGCCCTGCAGCGCCGGCTCGGCACCACCACGGTCTATGTCACCCATGACCAGACCGAGGCGATGACGATGGGCGACCGGGTCGCGGTGCTGCTCGACGGCCGGCTGCAGCAGGTGGCCTCGCCCGAGGAGCTCTACAACCACCCCGACAACACGTTCGTGGCCGGGTTCATCGGCTCGCCCGCGATCACCCTGATCGACCAGGTCGAGGTACGCGAGGGTGCGGCCTGGCTCGGCAGGCACCGGTTCGCGCTGCCCGGGCGGACCGAGTCGAGCACGGTCACCGTCGGGGTAAGGCCGGAGTCCTGGAAGCCGGTGAGCGGTGAGGACCCGGAGGCCGTCGCACTGCAGGTGGATCTGGTGGAGGCACTGGGATCGGAGTTCTTCGTCTATGCCACCCCCACCACCGAGGGCTCAGCGGTCGACGCCCGGCAGGACCGGATCACCGTCCGGCTGGACAAGCACCACCGCCCCCAGGTCGGCGACCTGCTGCACGTGAAGCCGGTGGATTCCGAGCTGCACTTCTTCGACGGTGACTCCGGGCTGAACCTGGCCAAGGCCTGAGCCCCACGCTCATCGAGTAGGTCGCGCAGCGACCGTGTCGAGATGACGCGCCCTACCCGATCACCGTTCAGCCGCTGGATTCGATGCCCTCCCGGGCGATCGTGAAGCCGCGGTCGGTGCCGTCCAGGCCGCACCGTACGCCGGTGGGTCGCGATTCGCAGCGATAGCCTGCCGCGGTGAGCACCTTCCCGTAGGGCAGCACCTTCGCCTTCTCCCCGATGAAGAAGCCCTGGTTCACGCAGTCCTCGACCACCTTGGCATTCGGGTCCGCGGGCACCCAGACGGCCGGCGCCAGCGAGTTGGGGTCGTTGCACTTCGGCAGCGAGGGGATCCGGAAACTCGCCTGGCAGCCGACCGCCATCGTCGGCGTACCCGGGTTGATCGCGCAGTAGATGTTGCCGCTCGGGGACTTGAAGTACCAGGCGTTGCCGGACTTGAAGTCCTCGGGCTTGTTGCCCACCGCGCCACCACTGGCGCGCGTGGTGGTCGTCCGGCCGCCACCGGATGAGCCACCCAGCACCGAGGTCGCGCGGACGCTTTGCGTGGGCTGGGGCGTACCGGACCCCGACGGCGCACCCGCCGGGGTCGCCGCGGTCGACGCTCCCCCGAACCCGCAACCGGTCACCAGCAGCGCCCCGGCCAGCGCGATCCACGTCTTCATGCCGCCATCATCGACCCGGCAGAGGGTCACCGCGGGTGGCTTCTCCGCGCCGGGCTCGGCTCATCTCGACACGGCCGCCAATGCTCCGCTTCGCTGCGCATGGCGGCCTACTCGATGAGCGTCAGGCGCCGATCAGCCGCTGCGCCAGGTAGCCCTCGACCTGGTCCAGCGAGACCCGCTCCTGGCCCATGGTGTCGCGATCGCGCACGGTGACCGCATTGTCCTCCAGGGTGTCGAAATCGACGGTCACGCAGAACGGCGTACCGATCTCGTCCTGGCGGCGGTAGCGGCGGCCGATGGCCTGGGCGTCGTCGAAGTCGACGTTCCAGTGCTGGCGCAGGGTCGCCGAGAGCTCCTTGGCCTTCGGTGAGAGCGCCTCGTTGCGGGACAGCGGCAGCACCGCGACCTTGACCGGGGCGAGTCGCCGGTCCAGCTTGAGCACCGTGCGGGTGTCGGTGCCGCCCTTGGCGTTCGGGGCCTCCTCCTCGGCGTACGCATCGACCAGGAAGGCCATCATCGAGCGGGTCAGCCCGGCCGCCGGCTCGATCACGAACGGCGTCCAGCGCTCATTGGCCTGCTGGTCGTAGTACTGCAGCTGCTTCTCCTTGCCGGAGTTCTGGCCATGCGTGGTGAGGTCGAAGTCGGTGCGGTTGGCGATGCCCTCGAGCTCACCCCATTCCGAACCCTGGAAGCCGAAGCGGTATTCGATGTCGACGGTGCGCTTGGAGTAGTGCGACAGCTTTTCCTGCGGGTGCTCGAAAAGCCGCAGGTTCTCGGGGTCGATGCCCAGGCCGGTGTACCAACCCATCCGCGCATCGATCCAGTACTGGTGCCACTGTTCGTCGGTACCCGGTTTGACGAAGAACTCCATCTCCATCTGCTCGAACTCGCGGGTGCGGAAGATGAAGTTGCCGGGGGTGATCTCGTTGCGGAAGGACTTGCCGACCTGGCCGATGCCGAACGGCGGCTTCATCCGCGCCGAGGTCATCACGTTGGCGAAGTTCACGAAGATGCCCTGCGCGGTCTCCGGACGCAGGTAGTGCAGACCGGTCTCGTCGTCGATCACGCCGAGGTAGGTCTTCAGCAGCCCGGAGAAGGCGCGCGGCTCGGTCCACTTGCCCGGCTTGCCGTTCTCCGGATCCGGGATGTCGGCGAGGCCGTTGGCCGGCGGGTGGCCGTGCTCCTCCTCGTACTGCTCGATCAGGTGATCGGCGCGGTAACGCTTGTGGGTGTAGAGCGATTCGACCAGCGGATCGGTGAACGCGTTGACGTGGCCGGAGGCCTCCCAGACCTTGGTCGGCAGGATCACCGAGGAATCGAGGCCGACGATGTCGTCGCGGGAGGTGACGATGGAGCGCCACCACTGCCGCTTGATGTTCTCCTTCAGCTCCACGCCGTAAGGTCCGTAGTCCCACGCCGACCGCGTACCTCCGTAGATCTCCCCGCTGGGGAAGACGAATCCGCGGTCCTTGCAGAGATTGATGACCTTGTCCAACCTGGTCGTGGGCGCCACGTGCACTCCTTGCTCGCTCTGGCCGTCAGCCGGGGCCGACAGCCCACGGGTACCCGGCTGGCACCCGCTTCTGGTCCAGCGGACAGGCTATCCGACTTCGCCGGTACGCCGGAGCGCGTCACGCGCCGCGCGGACGATTCTCCCCCACCTGATCGGGTGAGTCGTAGGCCGAGGGCTCGTCGATGGCTTCGCTGAGCAGCGGCACGATCACCATCTTCGACTCCATCCCGCTGAGCGCCCGGCGGTAGGAACCGACGTTGCGCCAGCGGGTGACCAGCACCCACAGGTCCGGCTCGTCGAGGTTCTGCCCCAGCTCGGCGTCGACGAAACCGTCCTTGGTCCGCAACAGCTCGAGCGCCGGGCGTACCCGCTCCTCGAAACCCTGCCCGGCGCGGAACCGGTTCACCACCATCATGCGGGCCACGCTAGCGCGTGGGGCGCGCGTAACCGGACGTGCAGTAGTCCCGGGAGGCTCGGTTCGAAACCCAGTCCGACTGGGTTTGATCATGGACCGTGAGGACTACTGCACGTCCGGTTACGTGAACCCCGGCCGGTCGTTAATGATTTTGATTTTCACCTGCACTATGACAGGCTTCCCCCATGCCGCAGAAGATGCTCCGCGCCGTCGGTGCGATCGCCGCCAGCATCGCGCTCCTGCTCGCCGCCGGCTGCGCGAGCACCGCCACCCCGCAGGCCCAGCCCGGTCAGCTCCGGGTGGTGGTGGCGTTCTATCCGTTCCAATACATCGCCGAGCGGGTCGGCGGCACCGACGCCGTGGTCACCAATCTGACCCAACCCGGCGCCGAGCCCCACGATCTTGAACTCACCCCGCGGCAGGTCGCCTCGCTCAGCGACGCCGACCTGGTCATCTATCAGCAGGGGTTCCAGCCCGCGGTCGACAAGGCGATCGAGCAGGCGAAGCCGCGGCGTACGGTCGATGTCGCCCAGGTGGTCAGCCTGAGGACGACCGCGCAGGAGGAGGCCCACGGCGCCGAGTCCGAACCGGGCCACGACCACGACCACGGCACCGGCGGTGACGAACTCGACCCGCACGCCTGGCTCGATCCCACCAACCTGGTCACGGTCAGCCAGGCGGTCAGCCGGGCACTCGCCGATGCGAAACCGGAGCGGGCGGCCACCTTCGAGCAGCACGCGAAGGCCGCCGAGGCCGACCTGACCGCACTGGATCAGGAGTTCCAGCGCGGCCTCGCCGAGTGCGCACGCCGCGACTTCATCACCTCGCACGCGGCCTTCGGTTATCTCGCGGAGCGCTACCGGCTCACCCAGATCGGCATCCGGGGGCTGAGCGCGGAGGCGGAGCCCTCCCCGGCCCGGATCGCGGAGGTGCAGCAGATCGCCCGCGAGCACGGCATCACCACGATCTTCTACGAGACCCTGGTCTCCCCCGCTGTGGCGAACGCCGTCGCCGGCGATCTGGGGTTGCGTACCGACGTGCTCGATCCGCTCGAAGGACTGACCGACAGGTCCCGCGGCGACAACTACATCGAGGTGATGAGATCGAACCTCAACTCGCTCAAGGAGGCGAACGGGTGTCGATGACGACGACGGCCGAGGTGCTCGGTCTGGATGAGGTACGCGTCAGTCTGGCCGGTACCGAGGTGCTGCTCGGTGTCACCGCGCGGCTGGGGGCCGGTGAGGCGGTGGCCCTGATGGGCCCGAACGGCTCCGGGAAGTCGACCCTGGTCCGCGCCGTGCTCGGCCTGGTGCCGCACCACGGCCGGATCACCCTGTTCGGCACGCCCCAGCAGCGCTTCCGCGACTGGTCGAAGATCGGCTATGTGCCGCAGCGTTCCGCACCCTCACTGCAGGGGGCCACGGTACGCGAGGTGGTCGCCTCCGGGCGGCTGGCACACCGCCGCCTGCTGCTGCCCGCCCGCGCCGCGGACCGCCGGCTGGTCGAGCAGAGCATCGACCGGGTCGGACTGGGCCCGCTGGCCGGGGTGGAGCTGGGTGAACTGTCCGGCGGGCAGCAGCAGCGCGCACTGATCGCCCGGGCGCTGGCCGCCGAGCCGGAGCTGATGGTGCTCGACGAACCGATGGCCGGGGTGGATCTGGCCACCCAGGAGGAGCTGACCGAGGTGCTGGCCGGGCTCAAGGACGACGGGATGGCGATGCTGGTGGTGCTGCACGACCTCGGCCCACTGGACCGATTGATGGACCGGGCCTGGGTGCTGCGTGGCGGCCGGCTGGTCCACGACGGCGGCCCGCGGGCAGCCGGTCACGACCCGCACGACGCACATTGCGCCGATCCCGACCAGGACGCCGAGCTGTCGCTGGTCGACGGCGCCGTGGAACGGCAGTGGGAACGATGATCCAGCTGCTGCAGTACGAGTTCATGCAGCGGGCACTGATCGCGGCCCTGCTCACCGGATTGATGGCGCCCGCGATCGGCACCTACATCGTGCAGCGCCGGCTCAGCCTGCTCGGCGACGGCCTCGGCCATGTCGCGATCGCCGGGGTCGGGCTGGCGGTGATGACCGGCACCGCACCCACCCCGGTGGCGGTGGTCGTCGCGGTCGTCGGCGCCGTGGTGGTCGAGCTGCTGCGCCAGCACGGCCGCGCATCCGGGGACGTCGGCCTGGCGATCCTCTTCTATGGCGGGCTCGCCTCCGGTGTGCTGATGGCCGGGGTGGCCGGACAGGGCGCCGGGGCGCTGTCGCAGTATCTGTTCGGCTCGCTGACCACCGTGACCGCCGGGGATCTCTGGTTCGTCGCCGTGCTGGCGGTGCTGGTGCTGATCTGTGGCATCGGGCTGGCACCCCAGTTGTTCGCCGTGACCGCCGATGAGGACTTCGCACACACCCAGGGGCTGCCCGTCCGGGCATACAACCTGCTGATCGTGGTCCTCGCCGCGGTCACCGTCACCCTCTCGATGCGGACCGTCGGACTGCTGCTGGTCAGCGCCCTGATGGTCGTGCCGGTGGCGGCGGCCAGCAATCTGGTCCGCGGGTTCGCCCCCGCCCTGTTCACCGCGATGGCGATCGGGGTGGTGGTCGCGGTCGGCGGGGCGGCCGGTTCGTTCTACGCCGATGCCGCGCCCGGTGCGATGATCGTGGTGCTGGCGATCGCGGTGTTCGTGCTGAGCTGGCCGTTGTCACGGCTCCGCAATCGCCGGGTACGCCTGGCCGATGCGGCCACCGACACCGGCCTGGCCGCCGGAAACCCTGCCCAGGAAGGACGTGTGCGATGACGATGCATCAGGAGCAGTCGGGTCGGGAGCAGTCGGGTCGGGAGCAGTCGGGTCGGGAGCAGCCGGGTCAGGACCAGTCGGGCGCCCCGGCCCAGCCCGGGCAGCGCCGCACCCGGCAGCGGGCCGCGATCGCCGCCCTGCTGGCCGAGGTCGACGACTTCCGGACCGCCCAGCAGACCCACGACCTGTTGCGGGCCGCCGGCCAGTCGGTGGGGCTGACGACGGTCTATCGCACCCTGCAGGCGATGGCCGATGCCGGTGAACTGGACGCGATCCGGGTCAACGGTGAGCAGGCCTATCGGCGCTGCGGCTCCAGCGAGCACCACCACCACCTGGTCTGCCGCCAGTGCGGCCGGGCGGTCGAGATCTCCGGCCCGACGGTCGAGAAGTGGGCGACCCGAGTGGCCGCCGAACACGGATTCCGTGAGGTCGGACACGAGCTCGAACTCTTCGGCGTCTGCTCCAACTGCGCGACCACCGACTGAGGCACGCTCATCGAGTAGGCAGCGATGCGTAGCGAAGCGGAGCAATGGCGGCCGTGTCGAGATGAGACCCCCTACCGCTGGTCCGAGGGCCGCAGGGTCGCGAACGGGTCGGTGACCTCCAGCCGGGACCCGGTGAAGCGGAACAGGCCCGCGGGCCGTCCGCCGCCGCGCAGCGGGCCGCGCTGCTCACCGGTCGCCGCCAGCTGACCGCGGCGGAGCAGGATCCGCTGCAGGTTGGTGACGGCGACGTCGCGGTCCAGCGCTGCGGCGTACATCGAGCGCAGTTCGGACATCGTGAATTCCTCCGGCGCCAGCGCGAAGGCGATGTTGGTGTAGGAGAGTTTGGCCCGCAGCCGGCGTACCCCGTCGGCGATCACCTGGTCGTGGTCGAAGGCGGTCTTGGGCAGTTCATCGACCCCGAACCAGCCGACCCGCTCGGGCAGTTCCGGTTCCCGGGTCCAGGGAACCAGGCCGAGGTACGCCGTCGCGATCGTGCGCTGGGCGGGGTCCCGATCCACCGCACCCCGGGTCTCCAACTGCTCCAGATGGGCCAGCTCACCCAGATCCACCAACCGCGCCAGGTGCCGGCGTACCGACTCCCCCAATGATTCGTCGGCAGCGACCGCCCCACTGGGCAGACCCCAGGCGCCGGTGAACGGCTTGCGCGATCTCGCCTTCAGCAGCACCGAAAGCCGCGGCTTCCCCTCGGTCACCCCGCGGACCTGGAGCACCACGGCCAGCGCTTCGTGCCGGAACCTGTCCACCGTCGTGTCCACGATGCGACCCTACCGCTTGCGTTTTTTCGACTGTTAGGCGCAAACTGGTTTTCGACTTCCAATCGAAAAAGGAGCGCCGATGACCGCCATCGAGGTCGACACCGACTGGCAGAGCTGGGACGCCGAGCAGGTCCGCGACTGGCAGCAGGAGGTACGCCGGCTCGCCGCCGAGCAGGACACGGTGATCCTGGCGCACAACTATCAGCTGCCGATGATCCAGGACGTCGCCCATCACGTCGGTGACTCGCTGGCCCTCTCCCGGCTCGCCGCCTCCGCACCCCAGTCGACGATCGTGTTCGCCGGCGTGCATTTCATGGCCGAGACCGCCAAGATCCTCTCCCCCGCCAAGCGGGTGCTGATCCCCGACGCCACCGCCGGATGCTCGCTCGCCGACACCATCGACGCCGATCAGCTGCGCGCCTGGAAGGCCGAGCACCCGGGCGCCGCGGTGGTCTCCTATGTGAACACCACCGCCGCGGTGAAGGCCGAGACCGACATCTGCTGCACCTCCTCCAATGCGGTCGACGTGGTCCGCGCGATCCCTGCCGAGCAGGAGATCCTGTTCTGCCCCGACCAGTTCCTCGGCGCCCATGTCCGCCGGATGACCGGCCGGGAGAACATCCACGTCTGGCTCGGCGAATGCCACGTGCACGCCGACATCTCCCCGAGCGACCTGCAACAGACGGTGCGCGCCAACCCGGACGCCGAACTCTTCGTGCACCCCGAGTGCGGGTGCACCACCAGCGCGCTGTGGCTGACCGGCAGCGGCGAGCTCCCGGCGGAGCGCACCCACATCCTGTCCACCGGCGGGATGCTCGATCGCGCCCGCGACACCCGCTCCGGAACCGTCCTGGTCGCCACCGAGATCGGCATGCTGCACCAGCTCCGGAAGGTCAATCAGCACACGGATTTCCGGCCGGTGAACCCCCGCGCGGCCTGCCCGTTCATGCAGCAGATCACCCCGCCCAAGCTGCTCCGCAGCCTGCGCGAGGGCACCGATGAGGTGCTGGTCGATCCGGCCGTCGCGAGCCGCGCCCGGCGGGCCGTGGAGCGGATGGTCGCGATCGGTCAGCCCGCGGGTGGTGAGTGAGGTGCCGATGCGTATCCCGGCCGAACTCTCGGCTCCCGCACCCGCTTGGCGGCGGCACACCGCGGTGGTCGTCGTCGGCAGCGGCGCCGCGGGACTGGCTGCCACCCTGCGGTTGGCGCGCGCGGGGGTGGCGACCGAGGTGATCACCCGTGCCGCTGTCGACGATTCGGCGACGGCCTGGGCCCAGGGCGGCCTGGCCGCCGTCTGGTCCGCCGACGACTCGATGGAGCTGCACGTCGAGGACACCCTCGTCGCCGGTGCCGGACTGTGCGACCCGGAGGCGGTGAGCGAGCTGGTCGACCAGGCACCGGAGGCGATCCGGCGGTTGATCGCGCTGGGGGCCCGCTTCGACACCGACGCTTCCGGCACCGAGGACCTGCACCTGGAGGGCGGCCACCACGCCCGGCGGATTCTCCATGCTGGTGGGGATCGCAGCGGTGCCGAGGTGCAGCGGGCACTGACCGCCGCCGTCTCGGCGACCCTGGCCGAAACCGGCAGCAGCGTTCAGGTGCGCACCGGCACCAGGCTGGTCGACCTGCTCACCGACGCCAGCGGTGCCTGCTGCGGCGTACGGGTGCTGGATGATCAGGGCAGGGCCGGTGAGATCCTCGCCGGTGCGGTGGTGCTGGCCACCGGTGGCATCGGCCAGGCGTGGGGTTTGACCACCAACCCGGCCGGGGCCACCGGTGACGGTCTGGCCGCTGCCCTGCGGGCCGGTGCGGTGCTGCGGGACCTGGAGTTCGTGCAGTTCCACCCAACGCTGCTCGCCGTCCCGGGTGGTCGCGGCGTGCTGATCTCCGAGGCGGTCCGCGGGGAGGGGGCACACCTGGTCGATCTGGCCGGAAACCCCGTGATGGAAGGGATCCACCCGCTCGGTGATCTGGCACCCCGCGATGTGGTGTCGGCCGCGATGCAGGCCCGGATGGCCGAGACCGGTGCCGAGCACTGCCTGCTGGATGCCACCGGTTTCGGGGAAACTCGTTGGCAGCAACAGTTTCCGGCGATCCTGGCGATGTGCCGGGACCGCGGGATCGATCCGGTCAGCGAGCCGATCCCGGTACGCCCCGGGGCGCACTATCTGTGCGGTGGGATCGCCGCCGATCTGGACGGCCGGACCTCGCTGCCCGGGTTGTACGCGGTCGGTGAGGTGGCCGGCACCGGGGTCCAGGGCGCCAATCGGCTGGCGTCGAACTCGGTCACCGAGGCGCTGGTCGCCGGCGACCGTGTCGGCGCGCTGCTCGTCGGTGACCGGTTCGCACTCGGTGCCGGTGCACCCGTCGCCCGGGCCACGGGTCCGGCCGTCCGTGCCGACCTGGTCGGCCGCTTGCGTGCGGTGATGGATGCCGACGTCGGGGTACGCCGCAGCACCGCGGGCCTCCGCCGTGCGCTCGCCGAACTGGCTCGACCGGCGCCCTCGACCACGCTGGACGACGCCACCCTGGACGCGACCAATCTGCACACGGTCGGCCAGGCGGTCGCCACCGCTGCCCTGCTGCGTACCGAATCCCGCGGTTGCCACCGCCGTGCCGATCACCCCGAGCCCCGCCCGGACTGGCTGGGTCGCACCGAGCTGACCCGGACCACCACCGGCCAACTGGCCACCACCTTCACCCCGCTGAGCCCCGCACCCGAGGAGCACGCCGCATGACCGCCCTGCCGCTCACCCCCATCCTGCCCGCCACCGTCACCGACGCCCTGACCACGGCCGGGTTGCCGGTGGAGCACGTGCTCGAGGTGGCGAGCCGGACGCTGGCCGAGGACCTCTCCTGGGGCCCCGACGTCACCTCGGAGGCGACCCTGTCTACCACCGCCACGGGCACCGCCGATGTGGTGGCCCGCCGAGCCGGTTGCCTCGCCGGGGTGCCGGTCGCGGCCGCTGTGGCGTACACCCTGGCCGCCCAGCAGGGTGTCGATCTGGAGGTGGAGCTGGTCGCCGCCGACGGTGATCGGATCGGACCCGGCGGGGTCGCGCTGACCATCACCGGACCATTGCGCTGCCTGCTCACCGCCGAACGAAGCCTGCTGAATCTGCTGGGCCAGCTGTCCGGGACCGCCACCGCCACCGCTGCCTGGGCCGACGCCCTGGCCGGCACCCCGACCCGGGTCCGCGATACCCGGAAAACCGTGCCAGGGTTGCGATTGCTGCAGAAGTACGCGGTGCGGTGTGGTGGCGGGGTGAACCACCGGATGGGGCTCGGCGATGCCGCACTGATCAAGGACAACCATGTCGCGGCGGCCGGTTCGGTGGCGGCCGCGTTCGCCGCGGTCCGGCGCCATGACGCACAGATCCCGGTCGAGGTGGAGTGCGACACCCTCGCCCAGGTGCGCGAGGCGATCGATGCCGGCGCCGAGCTGGTGCTGTTGGACAACATGTCGTTCGACGAACTGGCCGACGCGGTGGCGCTGTGCCGTCCCGCGGGGGTGCGCACCGAGGCGAGCGGCGGCCTGGAGCTGGCCGATGCCGCGGCGGTCGGCGCCACGGGTGTCGACTACGTGGCGGTCGGCGCGCTCACCCACTCCGCACCGGTGCTCGACCTCGGCCTCGACCTGCGCTGACCCACGTTCATCGAGTAGCTGCCCCGGCGCTGTTCTCCCACGGGCAGCGTGTCGAGATGACAGCCGCGCCCGCGGAGTCCCGAAACTCAAGCAGGGAAGCCATTCTGCGGGGTCCGGGCGGGTTTCGTGGTCCCCGAGAACCAGGCCGCCCAGAACGGCGCCAGGTCCACGCTGGTACGGGCCTGGGCGCGCTGCTGCCATTCCTCGAGACTGCCGGTACCGGGCCGGGCGACCCAGTCCCGACCAGGGCGAAGAACTGTTCGTCACCGAGCACGTTCCGCAACGCCTGCAGGGCCATCGGTCCGCGGACATAGACCGCGGCGAACATCCGGTTCGGCCCGGGGTCGTCGATCCGCAGTCCCCAGAGCCGATCGTCGACCTCGTTGTACTGCGTGAGCAGCTGCTCGTTCGCGCTGCGTCCGCCGGTCCGCTCGGTGACGATCCATTCGCTGAAGGAGGCGTACCCCTCGTTCATGAAGATGTCGTCCCACTGCCGCAGCGTGACCTGGTTCCCGAACCACATGTGGGCGTACTCGTGGGTCAGCAACCGGTTGGGATTCTGCGCCAGGGACTCCGAGCGATAGAGCGGCCGGGTCTGGTTCTCCAGCGCCCCGAAACCCACATCGACCGAAGAGGCCACCCCGCCGACCTGGCCGAACGGGTAGGGCCCCCAGACCTCCTCGAGTCGGCGGACCGTCTCCGGCGTACGCCGCAGCGCCGCCTCCGTGCCGGCGGCCAGGGGCGGTGCCAGCTGCTTGCTGACCGCATAGAGCTGGGGGCGTACACCGGTGTTGTCCTCGATGACGGTGTAGGGGCCGATCGCGAGCAGGTTGAGATAGGTCGCCATCGGCTGGTCGCTGCGCCAGTGCCAGGTGTCCCAGTCGGGTTCATCGCCGATGTCGCGGCTGATCAGGGCGCCGACGCTGATCGCCTGCAGGTCGCTCGGTACGCGGGCGATCACCTCCATGGTGGCCGGATCGCTGGGATGGTCGTTGCTGGGATACCAGAGCGCGGCGCCGAAGGGCTGCCCGGCGAACAGGATCTCCCGGTTCAGCCGCAGCGCGCGGGCCGTGGTCAGCCCCGCGGCATCGTCGGGGTTTCCCGCATAGACCACCTCGACGCGGAACTCCTCCCCCGGTGCGAGCACCCGGTCCGCGGTGACCGCCAGATCGAGCCCCTGCTGGGTGAATCGCACCGGCTGGCCGTTCAGGCGCACCTCGCTGGCCGGCAGTGCCAGATCCAGGCGCAGCCGCTGCAGCGGCCGGGTGGCGGCCGCGGTCATCGTGGTGCGGCCCTCGAGCCGGGACTGGGTCTCCAGCCAGCTGACCTCGATGCGATAGTCGCGGGCGTCGTAGCCGCCACCTCCCGCGGTCGGGAAGTAGCGATCGCCGACCCCGTCGCCACCGTCCTCGGTGATCACCGGGCCGAGCAGCGGTCGCACGATGAGCACACCGACCACGATCAGGGCGATCAGGGCGGCGATCGCGGGGATCAGCCAGTACCAGATCGGCAGGGGGCGGGTGGTCGGCGGCCGGAAGTCGGGGCGCTGCTGCTGGAAGCGGGGTGGGGGTTGGTCAGCGTTCCACATGTGCCAGCGACCTCAGCCCACGCTCCAGGTGCCAGGTGGCGAAGGCGGCGATCAACCCGCTGGCCTCGCGCACCACCTCCGGCGGCACCTCGCGGGTGGCCGGCCAGTCACCGGTCAGCAGCGCGATCAGATAGCCGATGGTCTCCGGCCGGGGGTGCGCCGATCCCGGCGGCCGGCAGCCGGCGCAGACCGCGCCACCGGCCGAGGGGGAGAACGCCCGGTGCGGCCCGGCGCGGCCGCAGCGTGCGCAATCGGTGAAGCTGGGGGCGTACCCGGCGACCGAGAGCGAGCGGAGCAGATAGGAGTCGAGCACCATCACCGGTGGCCGCTCGCCGTCACTGGTGCCCTCACCGAGCGCACGCAGCGCCCCGACCAGGAGCTGGTACTGCTGGATGGCCGGTTCGCGCTCCTCGACCACCAGCCGATCGGCGGTCTCCAGCATCACCTGGCCGGCGGTGTAGCGGGAGAAGTCGGCGGCCAGCGGGCTGCCGAAGGCGTGCAGCGACTCCACCTGGGTGACGATGTCCAGGCTGCGGCCGATCACGAACTGGATGTCGACGTGGCTGAACGGCTCCAACCGGGCCCCGAACTTGGACGAGGTCCGTCGCACCCCCCGCGCGGTCGCGCGCACCTTGCCGTTGCTCCGCGACAGCAGCGTGATGATGCGATCCGCCTCACCCAACTTGTGGGTGCGCAGAACCACCGCTGTGTCTCGATAGGTCGGCACCCAACGATTCTGCCTCACACCCCCGAATCGGCGGCTCCCCCACGCCCAAACGAAGATGTCAGGGGTTATGCATGGTCGCAAGGTATCCCGACCATGAGGTTGGACCCACGAGTTTGCCTGTGGATGACCACGTGCACCGCCCCGGGCCTGTGGACAGCGGTGCACGATCCGGCCCGATCCGCACCACAGTGCTGCATGACGATGAGAAAAGAGCTCCCAACCGCCCTGCCGACCACGTTCACCACCCGGGAAGCGGCCGCGCTCGGCGTACGCCGCAACCGGCTCTGGGCGAAGGATCTGACCCATGGTGGCTACGGAATCCGCTATCGCGGCACCGAGGAACCCGACCTGCGCGCGCGACTGCGCCCGCTGCTCGCCCTCGCACCGAAGAACTGGGTCTCCCATGCCACCGCGGCGACGCTGTATGGGCTGCACGTGCCGAGCCGGTTGACCGACGACCCGCTGATCCACCTCACCGCTCGGAGCACACGCTGGTCGGTGGAACGCGAGGGCGTACGCGGGCACTGCCAGCGGTTGACCGAGGCGGAGTTGAGCGATTTCGATGGCCTCCCGATCCTGACCCCGGCCAGGACCTGGTTCGATCTGCTGCGAGTTCTCGGCAGAGACCAGGCGATCTGCCTGGGTGATCAACTGGTACGCCTCCCGCGAGCCCGGTTCGAGGACCGTACCGAGCCCTGGGCCACGCTCGACGAACTGCAGGTCGTGGTCGATGCGAACGGCTCACGTCCCGGTGTACGCCGAGCCCGCGACCTGCTGCCCTGGATCCGGGTCGGTTCCGACTCGCCACAGGAGACCAGACTGCGGTTGGCGATCATTCGCGCCGGGCTGCCCGAACCGGGTCTGCAGGTGCCCCTGGACCCGGACCGACCCGATGGCTGGACCGCCGATGTCGGTTACCGGCAGTGGAAGATCGCGCTCCAGTACGAGGGCGAACACCACTTCTGCCCCGAACGCGCCGGGGTGGACATCCAGCGCGATGAGGCGTTCCGCGGCGAGGGCTGGACGGTGGTCCTGGCCTCGTCCGAGGACGCCCGCTCCGGGTTCTCACGGGTGGTCAGGCGGCTTGCCCCGCTCATCTCCTGGGGGAGATCTCAGCGTCCTGAGGCGCGGGACTGTGCATAACCCCTGACATCTTCGGGGGGTGACTATTCGTTGTCGCCGGCGGTGTCGGTGGGGCTCTGGGTCGAATCGCCGGCATCGCCCCACATCCACTGCGCCACCTCGGGGATGTCCTCGCCGTGTTCGCGGGTGTACGCCCGGGCGTCCAGCCGGGCGTCCTGCATCCGCTGCCGCAAGCCGGCGTACCGGGTCGCCAGCCCGGGTACCCGGTCGATCACGTCCAGCACCAGGTGGTAGCGATCCAGATCGTTGAGCATCACCATGTCGAAGGGCGTGGTCGTGGTGCCCTCCTCCTTGTATCCGCGGACGTGCAGGTTCGAGTGCCCGGTACGCCGATAGGTCAGCCGGTGGATCAGCCACGGATAACCGTGGTAGGCGAAGATGATCGGCCGGTCCGGGGTGAACAGGGTGTCGAAATCCCGGCTGCTCAACCCATGCGGATGCTCCTTCTCATCCTGCAGCCGCATCAGGTCGACCACGTTGACCACCCGCACCTTCAGCTCGGGGATCTCCTCGCGCAGGATCCCGGCGGCCGCGAGCACCTCCAGGGTCGGTACGTCCCCGGCGCAGGCGAGCACCACATCCGGGTCGGTGCCCGGCACCTCGGTCCCCGCCCACTCCCAGATCCCCAGGCCGCGGACGCAGTGCTTGATCGCCTCGTCCATGCTCAGCCAGGTCGGGGTCGGCTGCTTGCCGGCGACCACCACGTTCACGTACTGCCGGGATCGCAGCACGTGGCCCCAGGTGCACAGCAGGGTGTTGGTGTCCGGCGGCAGATAGACCCGGATGATGTCGGACTTCTTGTTCACCACATGATCGATGAAACCGGGATCCTGGTGCGAGAAGCCGTTGTGGTCCTGGCGCCAGACATGCGAGGAGAGCAGGTAGTTCAACGACGCGATCGGCCGCCGCCACGGGATGTGGTTGGTCACCTTGAGCCATTTCGCGTGCTGGTTGAACATCGAGTCGACGATGTGCACGAACGCCTCGTAGGAGTTCAGCAGTCCGTGCCGGCCGGTCAGCAGGTAACCCTCCAGCCAGCCCTGGCACTGGTGCTCCGACAACATCTCCATCACCCGGCCGGTGCGCGCCAGATGACCGTCATCGGCGTCGATCGGCAACTGTTCGGCATCCCACTGCTTGGCGGTCACCTGATAGACCCCCTGCAGCCGGTTGGAGGCGGTCTCATCGGGGCCGAAGATGCGGAAGTTGTCCGGGTTCAACCGGATCAGCTCGGCCAGGTACTCCCCCAGCCGCCGCGTCCCCTCGGCCATCGCGGCCCCGTGGTCGCTGGTCTCCTCGGCGTACGCCCGGAAGTCCGGCAACCGCAGGTCGCGCAGCAGCAGGCCACCGTTGGTGTGCGGGTTCGACCCCATCCGGTGCTCCCCCTGGGGCACCAGGGAGTCGATCTCGGCCGTCGGTGCGCCGTCGGTGTCGAAGAGCTCCTCGACGCGATAGGACTGCATCCAATCCCGCAGCTGGGCCAGATGTTCGGGGGTGTCGCGCGCGCTGGACAGCGGCACCTGGTGGGAGCGCCAATATCCCTCGGTGACCTTGCCGTCCACCGTCTCCGGACCGGTCCAGCCCTTCGGCGTGCGGAACACGATCATCGGCCAGGCGGGTCGGTCGGTGGACCCGCTGGCCTTGATGTCGGCGATCTCGTCGAGCACCTCGTCCAGCAGGCTGGCGAACCGGGCGTGGGCCTCGGCGTGATCCTTCCCGTCGGTGCTGAACAGATGCGGCCGATAGCCGTAACCCCGCATCAGCTCGACCAGCTCGGATTCGGGGATCCGGGCCAGCACGGTCGGGTTGGCGATCTTGTAACCGTTCAGGTGCAGCACCGGCAGCACGACCCCGTCGGTGGCCGGATCGAGGAACTTGTTGGAGTGCCAGGATGTCGCCAGCGGGCCGGTCTCGGCCTCCCCGTCGCCGACCACGGTGAAGGCCAGCAGATCGGGGTTGTCGAAGACCGCGCCGTATCCGTGCGAGAGGGCGTAGCCGAGCTCACCGCCCTCGTTGATCGACCCGGGGGTCTCGGGTGCGACGTGCGAGGGAATCCCACCGGGGAAGGAGAATTGCCGGAACAGGCGCTGCATGCCGGCGCTGTCGCGGGTGATGTCGGGATAGTTGTCGGTGTAGCTGCCCTCCAGCCAGGTGTTGGCCACCAGCCCGGGTCCCCCGTGGCCGGGTCCGGTGAGATAGAAGGCGTTCAGCGACCGTTCGATGATCGCCCGGTTCAGGTGGGCGTAGAGGAAGTTCAACCCGGGTGTGGTGCCCCAGTGGCCGAGCAACCGGGGTTTGACATCCGCGGGTTCCAGCTCCCGGTCCAGCAGCGGGTTGTCCAGCAGATAGATCTGGCCGACCGACAGATAGTTGGCGGCCCGCCACCATCGGTCGATGGCGGTCAGCTGCTGTTCGCTGACGGGCTCGGCGGTGACCGCGTCGCGGCGCTTCCAATCGTGCTTCGGGCTGTGATTCATCATCGCTCCGGGATCGGGTGCTTGGTCTCCACGCTACATACCCACTCGGCTAGGCTCATCCGGGTGAATCGCAAGTCCGTGCCGCGTCCGCCGCGGCGTACGCCCACCCCGCATCCCTCGGGGGCCCGGCCGCCGCAACTGCCTGCCGAGCTGGTTCCCGAGCATGTCGCGATCGTGATGGACGGCAACGGGCGCTGGGCCAAGGCGCGCAATCTGCCGCGCACCAGGGGCCACGAGGCCGGTGAGGGTGTGCTCTTCGACGTCATCGAGGGCGCCATCGAGATCGGGGTGAAGAACCTGTCGGTGTACGCCTTCTCCACCGAGAACTGGCGCCGCTCCCCCGACGAGGTCCGGTTCCTGATGGGGTTCAACCGCGACGTGATCCACCGGCGCCGCGACGAGCTGGACGACCTCGGCGTCCGGGTCCGTTGGGCCGGTCGCCGACCCAAGCTGTGGGGCTCGGTGATCAAGGAGCTGGAGATCGCCGAGGAGCAGTCGAAGGACAACGGCACCCTCACCCTGCAGTTCTGCGTCAACTACGGCGGCCGCGCCGAGATCGTGGACGCCACCCGCCAGATCGCCGAGCTCGCCCGCCAGGGCCGGCTGGACCCGAGCCGGATCACCGAGGACCGCTTCCGGCAGTTCCTCGACGAACCCGAGATCCCCGATGTGGACCTGTTCGTGAGGTCGTCGGGTGAGCAGCGGTTCTCCAACTTCCTGCTCTGGCAGTCGGCGTACGCCGAGATGGTCTTCTCCGACACGCTCTGGCCGGACTGGGATCGCCGCAATCTCTGGCAGGCAATCGAAACGTACGCCCGGCGCGACCGGCGCTACGGTGGCGCGCTGCCCAATCAGCTCAGCTGAACCGGCCCTGCCGGGCCGGTCAGTCGAGCGCGACATACCAGGCATTCTTGACCCGGATCAGCGTGACGGTGTCGATCACCGGATCGATCACCCCGGTGATGTCCTCGGTGGAGACCGTGGCCTTGTCGCCCTCGACGCTGGCCGAGGTGACCTCGGCCTGCTTCAGGTTGGCCAGCCGCTCCCCACCCCCGCGGGTGGTGAAGTTGCCATCGATCATGCTCAGGCACTGCCGGTAGGCAGGCGTGTTCCTCTTGATCGGAACGCCTTTCCAGTCCGCACTCAGCTGGCACGCCCGCGGCGCGTCTCCGGCGCCGACCGCCCGGAGCCACGCCTGGGCGACCTCGTCCGGGCCTGACGGACCGAAGCACCCGGTGAGGGCCGCAAGCGGGACCAGCAGGGCGCAGGTCGCGCTCTTCTTCATCGTGGTGCCCCTCATTTCGGGATGGAGATGTCCATGGTGGCCCGATTGGGCGCAGCGAAGTCCCAGTCGTTCGGGTATCCCGAGGCCCGACCTCTGGGGCGCCATCCGAACTGACCGTTCGCGAAGTCCTCGGGGACGTCGAAGGTGTAGCGCGCACCGTCCTTGTCGATGGTCTTCGCACCCTGGTCCTTACCGCCCAACGACAGGACGGCACTGTTGCCGGCATCGATCCGGTAGGAGGAGCAGGAGTAACCGAGCGGCTTCTTCTCGAACTCGACGGTCAACCATGCCCGCCCGGGTTGGGCCCAGTTCGCGTACGGGTCGAAACCGGACAGCGAGACGCTCTGCACCCGAACAGCGGTCGCGGTGCAGTCGCTGCGGTAACTGTCCTTCGGTGCCGTGATCGCTCCCGGGTCGAGTGTTGCTCCGCCACTCTGGGTGAAGTTCGTCCGGGAGTAGTCCACCGCGCTCACCGACGACTTCACCTCGCCGCTGGCCAGGTCCAGGGCCTGTTCCGACCCGTTCACCGATGCCGTGAGCGATGGTTGCTGCTGAGCGTCGTGCATCACCAGCAGAACCTGGTCGATCGGCGCGAATTCCTTGCAGGGAAAGGTCTTGGAGCCGTAGTAGGACTCGCTGCTGCCGCAGGCGACCGTGAAGGTGTCGACCCCGGCACCGGAGCTCGGCGTCGGCCACGGGCTCGCCGAGGACGCCGGGGCCCGTTTGACCGGGAGTTTGCGTCCCCCGATCGTGACCCCGAGCGCGCTGCTGGCATCCGAGGACGCCTTGGGCACCTCCACCGGCTCTCCATGTCCGGTGGTCGGGCCCACCTTGACCCGCCAGGCCTGCAGCTTCTGCCCGGCGCCGACCCGGTATTCGGGCGCGACACCCTCGGACTTCGGCGGTTCGAGGACGGTCAGCACCTCACCGGGGATCCGGTCGAGATCGGCCATCGCGCTCACCTCGATCGTGGCGGCGGGGGTGATCAACCGGTGCGGTTTGGGCAGATCGGTGAAGTTCACCTGGGCGAGCGCCTCCGGGGCGACCATCGCCGAGACGTTCTTGGCGGTGCTCTCCGGGGCGAGCGGATCGGGTACCGAATCCTCGGCAGCAGGGGTCTTCCCGTCAGGGCGGACCAGCAGCGCGGTGTCGGTCGATTCCAACCCGCCCAGTGGGGACCCGACGACGGCGGTCACCTCCTTGCCGGACTGCTTGAAGGTCAGGTCCATGCTCAGCCAGGCCTGGTCGGGAGGTTGCCCGAGCCACCGATAGGGACCGCAGGAGATCCGGTCTTCAACCTCTTTCGACTTCGCGTCGGGGCGAACGTAATAGCACCGACTGTCCGGGGATTGGGTGACCAGTTGCTGGTCGATCTGATACTTGAACAGCTTCTTTGTGGCGTCTTCACCCTGGCGTAGCGGTTCCGCCGCATCCTTGATGGACAGGCCCGATTTCTGCAGGGCGGGGGTGACGCAACCAGCGAGACCGATCGCGAGGCAGACGGCCGGAATGCACAGGATACGAAGGGATCGCTCCATTGTGGCGCCTCCTGAATTGGGGGTGAGGTGGTACCAATTCGGAGTCTGGCACAGCAGTCAGAGCGCGCCAATGGAATTCAAGAAAATGACCTCAAAGTCAGAGGTCTGATCTGCCACTGCCCGAGTATTTATTGGGAGTCCAACCAATTGTATTTCACCAAATGATGGGCCCGCCGAGGCCGTCCGATTCAGCGGCCCGGCACCTCTCGACACGCAGACCCGGCGCCGCTTCGCTGCACCGGGTCTGCCGCTCGAGGTTGCGTGGCTCAGCTCGCGCGGTTGACCGCGGCGCAGACGGCCTCGAGAGAGGCGTTGATGATGTTGGCGTCGATGCCGACCCCCCACACCACCTGGGCGTCGTCACCCTCACCGACCTCGCACTCGACGTACGCCGCCGCCTTCGCGTCACCGCCGGCCGAGAGCGCGTGCTCGCTGTAGTCCAGCACCCGCACCGTGAAGCCCAGGGAGGAGATCCCGTCGACGAAGGCGGAGAGCGGGCCATTGCCCTCCCCGTCGACCTGCTTCTCCTCGCCGCGTACGGTCACGGTCGCGTCGATCCTGGTGGTGCCGTTGTTCTCCGAGCGGGCCCGCTCCAGCTTCAGCGGCCCGGGCTTGTTCAGGTATTCGTCGGAGAAGATCTGCCAGATCACCTCACCCGGCACCTCCCCGCCCTCGGTGTCGGTGTGCGACTGCACCACCCGCGCGAACTCGATCTGCAGCCGGCGCGGCAGATCCATCCGGTACTCCGACTTCATGATGTAGGCCATTCCGCCCTTGCCGGACTGCGAATTCACCCGGATCACGGCCTCGTAGGTGCGGCCGACATCGTGCGGATCGATCGGCAGGTACGGCGCCTCCCAGTCGATCTCGTGCAGATCCCTGCCCTCGTCCTTCGCCTTCTTCTCCAGGGCTTCCAGGCCCTTCTTGATCGCATCCTGGTGCGACCCGGAGAACGCGGTGTAGACCAGATCACCGGCGTAGGGGTGCCGCGGGTGCACCGGCAGGTTGGTGCAGTACTCGACGGTCCGGCGTACCTCGTCGATGTCGGACAGGTCGACCTGCGGGTCGATGCCCTGGCTGAACAGGTTCATCGCCAGCGTGACCAGGTCGACATTGCCGGTCCGCTCACCGTGTCCGAACAGGCAACCCTCGACCCGGTCCGCACCGGCCATCAGGGCCAGCTCGGTGGCGGCCACCGCCGTCCCGCGGTCGTTGTGCGGGTGCAGCGAGACGACCGCGTTCTCCCGGTCGCGGATGTTGCGGATGAAGTATTCGATCTGGTCGGCATAGGTGTTCGGGGTGGACATCTCCACCGTCGCCGGCAGGTTGAAGATGATCTCGCGATCCGCATCGGGCTGCCAGACATCGGCCACCGCGTTGCACACCTCGACGGCGTAATCGGTGGGCGTCTGGGTGAAGATCTCCGGCGAGTACTGGTAGCCGAACTCCACATCGCCGAGCAGCTCCTCGGCGTACTTCACCACCATCTCGGTGCCACGACGGGCCAGCGCGATGCACTCGGCCTCGTCGATGTGGAAGACCACCCGGCGGAACAGTTCGGCGGTGGCGTTGTAGAGGTGCACGTTGGCGCGCTTGGCGCCGATCAGGGACTGCACGGTGCGCTCGATCAGATCCTCCCGGGCCTGGGTCAGCACCGAGATGTGCACGTCGTCGGGGATCGCGTCGGACTCGATCAGCTGCCGGACGAAGTCGAAGTCGGTCTGCGAGGCCGAGGGGAAACCGATCTCGATCTCCTTGTAACCCATCGCCACCAGCATGTCGAACATCCGGCGCTTGCGGGCTGGGGTCATCGGGTCGATCAGCGCCTGGTTGCCGTCGCGCAGATCGGTCGACAACCAGCGCGGCGCCTGGGTGATCTTGTTGTTCGGCCAGGTCCGGTCGGCTACCTCGACGGGCTGGAAGGCGCGGTAGCGGCCGAACGGCATCGGGCTGGGCTGCTGGACGGGCTTGGGCTGGTTACGGGTGCCGTGGGTGCTCATGGTTCTGGTGTCCTCGCTGTCTGATGGGAGTCGGCGGGGAGGCGCGCAGAGACTCCGCAGCGAGGAGGCCGCCCCTCAGCTGGCCTCGCTGCGGCACCGGAGGAGGAGAACCCGCCATGCCACGCGAACACTGTAGCCCACGGCGAACCTCATGGGGACACCCTGGTCCGGAGAGCGGACCACAGCCCCTGGATCAGCAGTACGCCACCGCCGGCGACTCCGGCGATCAGACCGGTCCAGCCGCGCAGCGGGCTGAACGCCAGCAGCAGCCCGGACAGTCCGCAACCCAGCGCCAGGATGCCCGCATTCGCCGCCGCAGAAGAGATCCAGGACTCCCCCAGCCGCCAGACGAGGACGCCGAGCAGCGCCACACCGATGGCGACCAGGGCCTGTTCCGGGGCGCCCAGGGCACCCAGGGTGAACACGCCGCCGAGCAGCAGCACCAGCGCGACCACGACCAGGACCCAGTCCCGGGTCCGGGCGCGACGCGGGTCGGGCGCCCGCTGGGAGAGCAGGATGGCGGCCAGCACGGCGGCGAACCAGACCAGGAAGCCGACCACCCGCACGATGCCGCTGGTCTGGCTCGTCAGCGGCCAGCCAAGGGTCGCCTGCAGCATCGCCAGCCCGAGCGAGGCCGGCAACAGGGCTCTGAGCAGCACGATCCGGGTCATCGGCACCCACTGTATGAGTGATCGCCGAGGAAGTCGGGGAAGCGATCGCGAATCAACCGAGCAGCACCGCGTAGGCGTACCGGATGTGCTGCTCGACCAGATCGGCGGCGCGGTCGGCCAGCCCGGCCGCGATCGCATCACGGATCTCCTGATGCTGATACTGCAGGTCGGCCCGGAAGGCCGCCCAATCGCTCATCCGCGCCGAGGAGTCCAGGATCGGTTGGCGCACCGACTCGCGGACGGCCGCGGTGAGGTCGGTGATCAGCGTCATCCCACCCAGGCGGGCCAGCTGCACGTGGAAGTCGTTGTCGAGGCCGTTGAAATCGGGGAGTTCGATGCCGGGGTCACCCATCTGCCCCAGCAACCGGTCGACCTCGGCGAGGGCCGCCGGTGTCGCGCGCTGGGCGGCCAGCGCGACGGCCGAGCGTTCCAGCGCCACCCGGAGCTCCACCACCTCATCGATCGGGAAGCGGGCCAGCGCGACCTGCAGCCGCAGCAACCGGGCGAGCGCGCGGGAGCGCTGGTCGGTGACCCTGGTCCCTCCACCGGGGCCGACCCCGACCCCGGAGCTGAGCACGCCCTGCGCCTCCAGCGCCCGGATCGCCTCCCGCGCGGCGGACCGGCTGACGCGCAGGCTGGCGGCCAGTTCCCGCTCCGGCGGCAGCAGGGAGCCGACCTGCAGGCGGCCGGCGATGATCTCATCCTCGATGTGGCGAAGCACCACCTCATACGCCTTGCGACCACCCCGTTCCGGTACGGGGGTGGGGTCACTGACCGTGGCCGGCACGGCACTCCTCCATGCTTGACGTACTGATGGCGGGGAGTCTAGCGTCTGCCTCAACGCTATTGGTCGGACCAAGCAGATCCGTGCGCCACTACTCCGGGATGCCGCCATGACAGAGATGACAACGAGTGGGACGATTTCCTCACCGGGCAAGGGAATCCGGGTGGCCCTGTTCGCCACCTGCATCAACGACACGATGTATCCGCAGACCGCCCGGGCGGTGGTCACCCTGCTGGAGCGGCTGGGCTGCAGCGTCGATTTCCCGATGACCCAGACCTGCTGCGGGCAGCCGTTCACCAACACCGGTTACTTCGACGAGGCGATGGGCAGCGTACGCACCTTCGTCGACTCGTTCGCCGACTACGACCATGTGGTGGTGCCCTCGGGGTCCTGTGCGGGATCGGTACGCACCCAGCACGCGATGCTCGCCCGCCGCGCCGGTGACCAGGGCCTGTCGGCCGCGGTCGAGGAGGTGGCGCCGCGGACCCGGGAACTGTCGGAGTTCCTGGTCGACGTGCTCGGCGTGACCGATGTCGGCGCCTATTTCCCGCACCGGGTCACCTACCACCCGACCTGTCATTCGCTGCGCGTGGTGCGCGTCGGGGACCGGCCGTTGCGGTTGCTGCAGGCCGTCCGGGGGCTGACCCTGCTGCCGTTGGCCGGTGCCGAGGAGTGCTGCGGTTTCGGTGGCACCTTCGCGGTCAAGAACGCCGACATCTCGGTGTCGATGGGTGGTGACAAGGTGCGCCACACCCTCGACACCGGTGCGGAATATCTGGTCGCCGGTGACAACTCCTGCCTCACCCATCTGGGCGGGCTGCTGTCCCGCCAGCAGACCGGCGTCCGACCGATCCATCTGGCCGAGATCCTGGCGAGCACCGAGGAGGATCGATGAGTCACCCCGCCACCGCCGGTACGCCGCAGCCGCCGGCCCGGCGTACTCCCGCGCCGCCGACCGACACCTTCCTCGGGATGCCGAAATTCCCCACCGGGGCACGGAAAGCGCTCGGCAACAGTCAGCTCCGTGCGAATCTGCGGCACGCCACCACCACGATCCGGGACAAGCGCGCCCGGGTGGTCGGTGAGGTCGATGAGTGGGAGCAGTTGCGGATCGCCGGTGCCGCGATCAAGGACCGCACGCTGCGGCACCTGGACCGGTATCTGGAGCAGCTGGAGGAATCGCTGACCCGGGCCGGTGCCACCGTGCACTGGGCCGTCGATGCCGATGAGGCGAACCGGATCGTGATCGAGCTGACCCGCGCGGCCGGGGCCGACGAGGTGGTCAAGGTCAAGTCGATGGCCACCCAGGAGATCGGGTTGAACGAGGCGCTCGAGGAGGCCGGGATCGCCGCCTGGGAGACCGATCTGGCCGAGTTGATCGTGCAGCTCGGCCACGACCACCCCTCGCACATCCTGGTCCCGGCCATCCACCGCAACCGGGCCGAGGTGCGCGAGATCTTCCGCACCGAGATGGGGCGCTACGGTGCCGCCGCACCGGATGATCTGAGCGATGCACCGGTGGAGCTGGCGGCCGCCGCCCGGATCCATCTCCGGGAGAAGTTCCTGCGCGCCGAGGTGGCGATCTCGGGCGCCAACTTCGCGGTCGCGGAGACCGGATCGCTGGTGGTGGTGGAATCTGAGGGCAACGGCCGGATGTGCCTGACCCTGCCGAAGACGCTGATCTCGGTGGTCGGCATCGAGAAGGTGGTGCCCACGGTCGAGGATCTGGAGGTGTTCCTGCGGTTGCTGCCCCGCTCCTCCACCGGTGAGCGGATGAACCCCTACACCTCGATGTGGACCGGCAGCAGTGCCGGGGACGGTCCACAGGACGTGCACGTGGTGCTGATCGACAACGGGCGCACCAATGCGCTCGCCGACGAGCTCGGTCGGCAGGCGCTGCGCTGCATCCGCTGCTCGGCCTGCCTGAACATCTGCCCCGTCTACGAACGCGTCGGCGGGCATGCCTACGGGTCGGTCTATCCCGGGCCGATCGGCGCGGTGCTCACCCCGCAGCTGCGGGGTACGACCAGTGACCTCGATGCCTCACTCCCCTACGCCAGTTCGCTGTGCGGGGCGTGTTACGAGGTGTGCCCGGTGCGGATCGAGATCCCGGAACTGCTGGTGGAGTTGCGGAATCGGGTCACCGAGACCCATCCGGATGTGGCCGAGCGCGCCGCGATGAAGGCAGCCGATTGGCTGTTCTCCGATCACACCAATCTGGAGAAGGGACAGGCCGCCGCAGGGTTGGCCGGCCGCCTGTTCGGCAAGCGGGCCCGGATCGGCGCGATACCGCTGCCGATCGCCTCGGCGTGGAGCAACGCCCGCGACATCCCGGTCCCGCCGAAGGAATCCTTCCGGCAGTGGTGGCGCCGGAACCGCGAGAGTGACGAGCAGGGCGAGGGGCAGGCATGAGCGCACGCGAACAGATCCTGGCCAGGGTCCGGCTGGCCATCGGCGACGTCGAGAATGCCGATCCGGTGGGCGATGTCGAGGTGCCGTGGAACTACGGCCGACCGACCGCGATGGATGACGTGCTCGGCCGGTTCACCGAACGTGTCGAGGACTATCGCGCCGAGGTCGTGCGCTGTCCCGCCCAGGAGATCGGTCAGCGGATCGCTGCCGCCCTGCAGGCCGCCGGGGCGAGCCGGATCGCCGCCCCCGAGGCACTGGATTCGGTGTGGCTGCAGGAGATCCGGGATGCCGGGATCGAGATCGTCACCGATCCGGCCGACTCCGGACCGCTGCCGGCGCGGCAGTTGGACGGGCTCGACGGCGTGGTTTCGGCGGCCGCTGTCGGGATCGCCGAGACCGGCACGGTCGTGCTCGATCACCGCCCCGACCAGGGTCGCCGGGCATTGACCCTGGTACCCGACCTGCACGTCTGCGTGGTGCGGGTCGACCAGGTGGTCTCCGATGTCCCGGAGGCGGTGGCTCGGCTCGCCGACTCGGTACGCCAGGGGTTGCCGCTGACCTGGATCAGCGGCCCGAGCGCCACCTCCGACATCGAACTCGACCGGGTCGAAGGTGTCCACGGCCCGCGCACCCTGGTGGTCATCCTCGCCGGCTGACCCCCACCCACGTTCTTCGAGCAGGTCGCGGCGACCCCACCCGCGTTCTTCGAGTAGGTCGCGCAGCGACCGTGTCGAGAAGAACCACCAGCACGAGCAGACTCATCTCGACACGCGACCCATTGCTCCGCTCCGCTCCGCATGGCTCGCTACTCGATGAGCGTGGGTGGGATGAGCGTTCAGTCGGTACCGGACTCCATCGCGGCGCGATCGAGCAGCTCCTGGTCGTCGTCGGGGCCCTGGCCGCCGGCGATCGCCTTGGCACCGCCGGCGTCCAGCTCGCCGACGAGCTCGGCGGTCGCGCCACCGACGATTCCCATCTGGGCATAGGATTCCAGCCGCGCCCGGGAGTCGGCGATGTCGAGGTTGCGCATCGTCAGCTGACCGATCCGATCCTCCGGGCCGAACGCCGCGTCGCCGACCCGCTCCATCGACAGCTTGTCGGGGTGATAGCTCAGCCCCGGGCCGGAGGTGGCGACGAACTGGTAATCATCGCCGCGCCGCAGGCGTACCGTCACCTCACCGGTCACCGCCGAGCCGACCCAGCGCACCAACGACTCGCGCAGCATCAGCGACTGCGGATCCATCCAGCGACCCTCATACATCAACCGACCGAGCCGCCGCCCCTCGGTGTGGTAGTTGGAGATCGTGTCCTCGTTGTGGATCGCGTTCAACAGCCGTTCGTAACCGATGTGCAGCAGCGCCATCCCCGGCGCCTCATAGATGCCGCGCGACTTGGCCTCGATGATCCGGTTCTCGATCTGGTCGGAGACCCCGAGCCCGTGCCGGCCGCCGATCTCGTTGGCCTTCATCACCAGGCCGACCGGATCGTTGCGGAAGTCCTGGCCGTTGATGGCGACCGGACGGCCCTGCTCGAAGCTCAGCGTGACCTCTTCGGTGTCGATCTGCACGTCATCGCGCCAGGAGGCGACGCCCATGATCGGCACGACGATGTCCAACCCGGTGTCCAGCCGCTCCAGGTGCTTCGCCTCATGCGTCGCACCCCAGATGTTGGCGTCGGTGGAGTAGGCCTTCTCCTTGGAATCGCGGTAGGGCAGCTCGCGTTCGGTGAGCCACTGGCTCATCTCGTCGCGGCCGCCGAGCTCGTTGACGAAGTCGGTGTCCAGCCAGGGCTTGTAGATCCGCAGGTTCGGATTGGCCATCAGGCCGTAGCGGTAGAACCGCTCGATGTCGTTGCCCTTGTAGGTCGACCCGTCGCCCCAGATGTCGACGCCGTCCTCCTTCATCGCCCGCACCAGCAGCATGCCGGTGACCGCGCGGCCCAAGGGGGTGGTGTTGAAGTAGGTCTTGCCGGCGGTGCGGATGTGGAAGGCACCGCACATCAGCGCGACCAGCCCCTCCTCGACCAGTGCCTCGCGGCAGTCGACCAGCCGGGAGATCTCGGCGCCGTACTCCTTGGCGCGGCCCGGGACCGAGGCGATGTCCGGTTCGTCGTACTGGCCGATGTCGGCGGTGTAGGTGCAGGGCACCGCGCCCTTCTCACGCATCCAGGCAACGGCAACAGAGGTGTCGAGACCACCGGAGAAGGCGATCCCGACGCGCTCACCGACGGGCAACGAGGTCAGAACTTTGGACATGCCCCCGAGCTTAACGCATAGTTATTCCATCTGTCGAATGATCATTGATCGACCTCCTGCTGGCCCCGCTCGAAGTAGTCGATCAGCTCCGCCGGCAGTGCCGGCACCGACAGTGCCGACCCGTCGCCGCGCAGTGATTCGGTCGCCCGCACACCGGCCGCGACGGCCTCCCGCGCGGCGATCGGCGAGGTGTCGGTACGCCCGCCCTCGCGTACGAATCGCAGGAATTCTCGCACCAGCAGGGAATCCGCACCGCCGTGCCCACCGTCACCGTCGGGGATCTCGAAGGTCTCGTCGGGTTCGGCCCAGCCGCGATGCCGCCGATTCCACAGTCCGACGGTCTCCCCCGAACCGTCGCCGAAGTTCTCGATCCGCCCCTCGGTCCCGATCACGGTGTAGTTGCGCCAGTAGTCCGGGGTGAAGTGACACTGCTCGTAACTGGCGAAGACGCCGTTGGCAAGACGCAGGTTGACCTGGGCGATGTCCTCCACGTCGATCGTCGGATGCAACCCGGTGAGCGAGTGCGGGGGCCAGTTGTCGAGCGAGAACCAGTCGGGCATCCGCTCCTCCGACCGATCCCGCCGGTCGGTGATCTCGCCGTAGACGACGTTGTCGCCCATCGCCGCCACCGACCGCGTGTACGCCCCCGCGAGCCAGTGGATCACATCGAGGTCGTGCGCGCCCTTCTGCAGCAGCAGCGAGGTGGTGCGGCGCCGGTCGGCGTGCCAGTCGGTGAAGTAGAAGTCACCGCCATGGCCGACGAAGTGCCGGCACCAGACCGCCTTCACCGTCCCGATCCGACCCTCGTCGATCAACCGCTTGAGCAACGTGATCACCGGCATGTGCCGCATGTTGTGCCCCACGTAGAGGCGACTGCCGGTGCGGCGGGCTGTGGTCAGCATCCGGTCGCAGTCGGCGATGGTGATGGCCAGCGGCTTCTCGGTGAACACCGCGACACCGGCCTCCAGCGCGTCGATGACCGGGTCGGTGTGCGCATCGTCGGGGGTGAAGACCATCACCGCGTCGAGTTCTGCGGCGAGCAGTTCGGCGCGGTCGGCGGTCACCAGGGCATCGGGGTACGCCTCCCGTGCGGCCTGCTGGCCGCGCTCGCTCGGGTCGCAGACCGCGATCACCGTGGCATCGTTTCCCGAGCGCTGCAGTTCGCGGGCCAGCCGCGCCCGCGCCCCGTATCCGATCAATCCGATTCGCAAGGACATGGAGACTTCTTCTTCCGTCGTCTTCTGGTGGGTGGACAGTTCCGCCGTCAGCGCGTCATGCCGGTCGATCCCCCGGGCCGCAGGCGCCAGGGGAACTCGTGCACGATCCCCTCGCCGCGCGGGATCGGGGCGGCATCGGCGGCGGCCAGCAGGATCTCCGCCTGCCTGGCGTACAGATCATCCGGTCCGGCGGTGGTCAGGGTCGGTGTCGACTGGTCGGCCTGGGGGCTGTGCCCCAACCCGGTGATCAGGACGTCCTTGCCGACCACCAGCCCCAGGACCTGGGCGGCCTGCATCGCGGCGAGGGCGACGAAGTCGGTGATGCAGAACAACCCACGCGGCGGCTTCGGCCCCTGCAGCAACCGCACCGTGGTCTCGAAGGCGCCCGTCGGCGTACCGTCGAAGATCGTCAACGATCGCTTGCGAAGCAGCCGCGCGGCGACGGCGTCCACATACGGCCGCACCCTGCTGGTCGGTGAATCGAGCTGATCGAGGTGTCTCTGAGTGGTGAGACAGGCCACGTCGTCGGTGAGTCCGATCAGATGGGACAGCACCAGTTGGGCACCCGGCCGCGCCAAGGACCTGATCACATCGAAACCGTCGGGTTCCAGTTCTTCGGAGAAGACCAGCAGCCGCTGACCGCGGTCCACGAGCTCGCCGAGCAGTCGGCGGTGATCGGGGACCGTCTCCGGACTGTCGATGTAGGCGACATCCGGATCCATCCGGCCGATGGCCTCCGCCCAGTCGCCATCGGCCAGGATCAACGGGGTCTGCCCGGCGGCCCGACTGCGCGCACTGATCGCCTCACTGACCGCGAGCGACCAGGGATCGGTGAGCATCTGCAGCGAGATCAGCACGACCTGGGTGCGGCCGGTACGCATCGCCTGCGCTGCCTGGCTGGGCCGGTATCCCACCTCGCGCACCGCGGCCAGCACCCGCGCCGCGGTGGCTTCCGGAATCCCCTGTTTTCCATGCAGCACATAGGAAACGGTGGCTGTGGACACGCCCGCGACGGCGGCGACGGTTCGGATCGTGGGTCGCCGGTTCGATTCATTGCTCACCGGCGCACCTCAGCCCTTGCCGCCGGTGAAGGCGATGCCCTCGATGAACTGACGCTGCAACACGATGAACACGATGATCATCGGGATGGTGGCTACCAGCGAACCGGCCATCAGCAGCGGATAGTTGGTCATGTGCAGACCGACCAACTGGGTGAGCCCCACCGACAGCGGCATCCGCGAGGCGTCGGTGGTGATGATGAGCGGCCACAACAGTTCGTTCCAGGACCAGAGCACGGTGAAGACGGTGAGCGCGACGATGCCGGGTCGCGCCAGGGGCAGCATCACGCGGGCGAAGATCTGCCACTGGTTGGCGCCGTCCAGGCGAGCGGCTTCCTCCAACTCGACCGGTAGGGATTTGAAGAACTGGCGCATCAGGAAGGTGCCGAAGGCGGAGAAGATGCCCGGTGCCATCACCCCCTGCAGCGTGTTCACCCAACCCAGCGACTGGATGATCTCGTACTGCGGCAGCAGGAACAGCTGACTCGGAACCATCAGCACCGACAGGAACGCCACGAACAGGACGTTACGCCCCGGGAACGCGATGCGGGCGAACGCATAACCGGCCATCGTGCACAGCACCACCTGCCCAATGGTTCGCCCCACGGTGAGGATGGTCGAGTTGAGGAACATCTGTCCGAGCGGCAGCACTTCGAACGCCTGCACGAAGTTGCCGGGTTCCCACTGGGTCGGCAACCAGCGGATGGGCACCGCGGTCGCGTCGGCGTAGGTCTTGAAGGCCGTCGACAGCTGCCACAGGAACGGAAAGACCATCACCACCGCACCGAGCAGCAGGACCAGGTGCACCACGATCGGCTGCCGCCGACGGCTGTCGGCCCTGGTCTTCGGCCGGGGTTCGGCCATCGGTCCGGGACCGGCCACGAGGTCACTCATAGTGCACCCACCTCCGCTGCATCACGAATTGGACCACCGTCAACAGCAGGATGATGAGCAGCAGCACGAAGGCGATGGCGGCCGCTCCGCCCTGATCCGATCTCACGAAACCGGCCTCGTAGAAGAGATAGACGACGGTCTTCACCCGGGGCATCGCGGGGTTGTAGAGACCCATCATCACGAACACCAGGTCGAACACCTGCAAGGAGTTGATCACGGTGATCACCGAGACGAAGAAGACGCTCGGCGAGATCAGCGGCACGGTGACATGCCAGAACCGACGGACCGGGCCGGCGCCATCGAGCTCGGCGGCCTCCATCATCCCCCGCGGCACCCCTTGCAGGCCCGCGAGAAAGATCACGATGTTGGTGCCCAGGGCCGCCCAGATGCCCACGATCGAGATGGCCACCAGGGCGGTGTCGGGATCGGTGAGCCAACTTCTGCCCTCGATGCCGAAGACACCCAGGAGCTGATTGGCGACACCGAAGTCACCGTTGTAGATCATCCGCCACACGATCGACACGGCCGCCGGCATCGTCACCACAGGAAGGAAATAGAGCACCCGATAGACTCCGCGGCCACGCAGTCCACTGGTGTTCAGCAGGGCCGCGATGACCAGCGCGAGCGGGATCCCGAGCAGCGAGATCGCGGTGTAGATCCCGGTATTGATCATCGCCTGGCCGAGCGCCGGATCGGCGAACAGCTTCGCGTAGTTCTCCAGACCGACGAACGTCGTTCCGCCGAACACCCCCGCCTCGTTGAAGGACAGATAGAGGGTGCGGACGGCCGGCCACAGATAGAACACCGCCAGTCCGGAGAACATCGGTCCGACGAACAGCACCGCCCACCAGGCCGAGGGCCGGGTAGCGGATCGCCGCCGGCGCGCCGACCTTGACGCTGTCCGGGAGGCGCCCTGGGTGAGCGCCGTCATCGCTGTTCGGCGTCCAGCTTCGCCTGCATGCCGGTCGCGAGCTGGCGCAGCCCCTGATCGGCCGGTACCGCGCCGGACCAGATCTGCAGGAACGTGTCCGCCTCCAGCTTGCTCCATTCGGCACGGCGGGTCGAGATCGGGTAGGGCACGGCACCCGGCACAGCATCGACGAAGGTCTGCAACCGGTACTGCGGCATCGACTGCACCCATTTCTCGGCGGTCCCGGTGTAGGCGGGGATGACGGTGCCGGTGGTCGCCTGCAGCTCGGCGGCCTCGGCGCTGGAGGCGAAGGCCGCGAACTTCTTGGCCATCGGAAGATTCTTGCTCTTGGCGTTGGCTACGTTGCCCAACCCGTGGATCACCGACTGGTTGCCGGTCGGCCCCTTCGGCAGCGGGGCCACGTTGATGTCGTTGCCCACCTGGGACTGCGAGAACGGCAGTGCGGCATAGGAGGCGAAGTAGCCCATCGCGACCTGGCCGGAGGTGAACATCGTCTCCGGCTCGGTGTCGGCCATCTGCTGCGCGGTGGGCGAGGATCCGTCGGCGATGAAGCCGAGCAGGTATTCGATGCCGGCCAGCGCCTCCGGGGAGCCATAACCCGACTTCTTGTGATCGGAGCTGATCACCTCGCCGCCGGCCTGCGGGATCGCGGTGTAGATGTTCTCCTGGGTGTACGCCGGGGCGACGAAGCCCTTCGTGTCACCACGGGTCAGCTTCTTCGCCGCCTCGCGGGTGTCCTGCCAGGTCCAGTCAGCGGTCGGCTCGGGCACCCCGGCCTCGGCGAACAGCTTCTTGTTGTACCAGAGGCCGATCGTGTCGAAGTCCTTCGGCGCCCCGTAGAGCTTGCCCTCGTAGGTGTAGAGCTCGGTGAGGCTGGCGGGATACTTCGACTGATCGATGCCCTGGTCATCGAGCGGGGCCAGCTGTCCCTCCGAGGCGTAGAGCCCGAACTGGGCGCCGTTCATCCAGAACACGTCCGGCCCGTTGCCGCCGCTCATCGACGTCTGCAGCTTGGTCCAGTACTGCGCATTCGGCGTCAGCTGGATCTCCACCGTGGTCCCGGGGTTGGCGGTCTCGAACTTGTCGGCGATCTGCTCCATCGCCGGCCGCTGGGCCTCGTCCCAGATCGCATAGGTGATGGTGTCACCACCGCTGCCGGTGGAGCCGCAACCCGATGCGGCCAGGGCGAGCGTCGCGGCCGCGACGGCCCCGATCAACCTGTTCTTCACTAGATGCCTCCCTCGGGCTGCGCTGCCCAGCTGTGTAAACGTTTAAGTGACCGGTTACGCGGAGACGCTAGGACAGCCACAGAGACCCCGCAAGGGGGTGTGCCGAACTTTCTTTCCGGTTGGACAAAATCCCGCATCCGGGGCGGCGCCACCGCCGTGGGAGACGGTCAGAAACCGAGGCGGTTCAGGTACTTCGGGTCGCGCTGCCACTCCTTGAGCACCTTGACCCGCAGATCCAGATGCACCGGCGTACCCAGCAACCGGGAGATCTGCTGACGGGCCTCGCTGCCGACCTCCTTGAGGCGGGAGCCCTTGTGGCCGATCATGATCCCCTTCTGGGAATCGCGTTCGACGATCAGGTTGGCATAGATGTCGAGCAGCGGCTTGTCCTCCGGCCGATCTTCCCGCAGGCCCATCTCCTCGACGGTGACCACGATCGAATGCGGCAGCTCATCGCGTACGCCCTCCAGCGCGCATTCGCGGATGAGTTCGGCGACCAGGGTCTCGGTCGGCTCGTCGGTGACCTCGCCATCGGGATAGTACGCCGGGCCCTCCGGCAGCAGCGAGATCAGCACGTCCGCGACCTCATCGACCTGCTCGCCGGAGACCGCCGACACCGGGACCACGTGCTCCCAACGGATGCCGAGTTTCTCTTCCAGGCCGGCGATCGCGAGCAGGTGCTGCCGCATCCGGTCACCCGAGACCAGGTCGGACTTGGTGGCCAGCGCGACCAGCTTGGGGCGCTTCGGCAGGGCGGCGATCTCGGAGACCAGGTGGGTGTCACCGGGGCCGACGCGCTGGTCGGCGGGCAGGCAGACCCCGATCACATCGACCTCGGACCAGGTGTCGTGCACCAGCGTGTTCAGCCGCTCCCCCAGCAGGGTGCGCGGCTTGTGCAGACCGGGGGTGTCGATCAGCACCAGCTGGGCGTCCGGGCGGGTCACGATCCCGCGGATCACGTGCCGGGTGGTCTGCGGTTTGCTCGAGGTGATCGCGATCTTGGAACCGACCAGCGCATTGGTCAGGGTGGACTTGCCCGCATTCGGGCGCCCGACGAAGCAGGCGAAGCCGGAGCGGAAACCCTCGGGGGTCGGTTCGGTGGTCGTCACCCGGTCAGTGTAGGGGTTCGTGGCCGTCCCGCTCCGGGAAGCGGAGCCCCGGTGGTGGCGTACCGGTCCGCCGCGCCGTCAGGTCCCGCGCCAGTTTCGAACTCCGCAGGCCGGTGCGGAAGAACCGCCGCAGATCGGAGGGGTTGTCGTGGCTCAGCTGGACGTGGAAGTAGTTGATCTGCTCCAGCACGGCCAACACGGCGGTGACCAGACCGGGCAGCCAGGCGGCCGCAGTCGGCCCGCGGAGCACCAGAACCACGGCCAGGGCGCCGATGCTGAGCACCCAGCCGATCGGCCGGAACGCGGCGAAGAAGCCCAGGCCGCGGGGCAACATGGTGCGCTCGGTGAGTTGGCGAACCTTGCTGGCCCAGTACGCCGCCCCGGCGAGCAGCAGCACCGCGCAGGCGATCGCACCGCTCAGGTTGGCCACCGTCAGCGGCCAGCCGAAGAACCAGAAGAGCCCCGGTAGGAGGATCACCGCGTTGAGGGTTTCGATCAGCGCCATCGATCGGTACCGACCGCGCAACCGATCCAGCGGGTAACTCACCGGCCGGAACCTACCAGCCGAGTGGGCCTGTTCATCTCGACACGTACGCCCGGCTCCGCTGCGCTGCGCCGGGTGTCCTACTCGATGACCGTGAAGATGCAGTGGCTCCGGCATACTCGGACCCATGGTGTTCCCGGCCCGGCATCTGTCGATCTCGATCTCGCGGCCGCCCGCGGAGGTGATCGCGTTCGCGGGCGACCCGCAGAACCTGCCGCAGTGGGCGGCCGGGCTCAGCGCCGGCATCCGTCAGGTGGGTGACACCTGGGTGACCGATTCGCCGATGGGCACCGTGGAGGTGGCGTTCACCGGCCCGATCGAGGCCGGAATCCTCGATCACGACGTCCGGTTGCCCGAGGGCACCGTGGTGCACAATCCGCTGCGCGTGCTGGCCAACGACGACGGCAGCGAGGTGGTGTTCACGCTCTACCGCCTGCCCGGCGTACCGGACGGCGATTTCGAACGGGATGCGGAGCTGGTACGCGCCGATCTCCAGCGATTGCGGGTGATTCTCGAGGGCTGACGTCGGTTCGGCTCATCTCATCTCGACACGTACGCCCGGCTCCGCTCCGCTGCACCGGGCGGACTACTCGATGAGCGTATGGAAGGGCTGCGCCGGGCGTCCTACTCGATGAGCGTCAGGTGGCGCGGTCGGCGGATTCGGCGGCCAGCGCGGCCGCTGCTTCGGCACCGGCGTCGTCGGCCTCGGGGTCGGGCAACCGGGTCACCAGCAGGGTGTCGATCCGGTTGCGGCGGCCGGCGCCGCGCTCGGCGACCAGTTCCAGACCGTGCACCCGGACCATCGATCCGGGGATCGGCACCTTGTTCAGCTCCTTGGCCATCAGGCCGCCGGCGGAATCGACGTCCGCATCGTCGAGTTCCAGGCCGAACAGGTCACCCAGTTCGTCGACCGGGAGCCGTGCCGAGATCCGGTACCGGTCCTCGCCCAGTTGCACGTAGGGCGGCAGCTCGGAGTCGTCGTACTCGTCGACGATCTCCCCGACGATCTCCTCCAGGATGTCTTCGATGGTCGCCAGCCCCGCGGTGCCGCCGAACTCGTCGACGACGATCACCAGATGGCTGCGGCTGGCCTGCATCTCCTGCAGCAGCTCATCCACCGGCTTCGAGTCCGGGCACCAGACCGGGCGCCGCATCATCGATCCGACCCGCTCGCTGGTCTGCGCATCGGCATTGTCATAGACCCGCTTCATCAGGTCCTTCAGATAGAGCACGCCGACGACATCGTCCAGGCCGCCCTCACCGACCACCGGGATCCGCGAGAAGCCCGACCGCAGCGCCAGCGACATGGCCTGCCGCAGCGTCTTGTGCTCCTCGATGAAGACCATGTCGGTGCGCGGCACCATCACCTCCTTGACGATGGTGTCACCGAGATCGAAGACAGAGTTGATCATCTTGTGCTCGCCGGCCTCGATCAGATCGCTGGCGACCGCGCGGTCGACGAGCTCGCGCAACTCGGCCTCGGTGGCGAAGGGCCCGTCGGCGAAGCCACGCCCCGGGGTCAACGCATTGCCCAGCAGGATCAGCAATTGCGGCAGCGGGCCGAGCACGGTGGTGAGCAGCGACAGCGGCCCGGCGGCGACACAGGCGACCCGGTCGGCGTGCTGGCGGCCGAGCGTACGCGGTGCGACACCCCAGAGGATGAAGGAGACCAGCACCATCGAACCGATCACGGTCAGCAGGCGTACCCAGTCACGCTGGACGTTGTCGAAGACCACCAGCGCGACCAGGGTGATCGCGGCGATCTCGAGCAGCACCCGGAAGAACAGTGCGGTGTTCAGATAGGGCGGCGGGTCCTCGGTGATCAGCAGCAGCCGTTTGGCACCGGATCGGCCCTCGGTGACCAGATGCTCGGCGCGCGCCTTGGAGAAGGAATAGAGGGAGGCCTCGGCGGCGGCCATCAGCCCGGCCAGGATCGTCAGCAGCAGTGCGATCCCGAGCCGGAGCCAGTCACCGGAGGTCACGTTCGATCCCGCGCCCCGGCCCAGTCGGAGAGGATCCGATCCTTCAGGGAGAACATCTCCTGCTTCTCCTCCGGCGTCCCGTGGTCGAAACCGAGCAGGTGCAGCAATCCGTGCACCAGCAGGTATTCCGCCTCCTCATCCGCCGACCGCCCGTGCTCGGCGGCCTGTCGCGAGGTGACCGCCGGGCAGAGCACGATGTCGCCGAGCAGGCCCAGCGGCGGTTCCTCGTCCTCGGCCGGCGGGCGGAGTTCGTCCATCGGGAAGGACAGCACGTCGGTCGGGCCCGGCTCGTCCATGTACTTCTCGTGATAGGCCGACATCGTCTCCTCATCCACCAGCAGCACCGACAGCTCGGCCTGCGGATGGATGCCGAGCTCGTCGAGCGCGAACCGGGCCAGCGCCACCAGCCCCTGTTCGTCGGCCTCCAGACCGGACTCGTTGTTCAGGTCGATGCTCACCGCCGGCCTCCCGTCCGCGGGCCGCTGTGCCGCGCCCCGCCCCCACCGGCGGCGTCGGCCACCGACTCGTACCGGTCGTAGGCGGCCACGATCCGGCCGACCAGCTTGTGCCGGACCACGTCGTGATTGGTCAGCTGGCAGAAAGCGATGTCGTCGACCCCGTCGAGGATCGAACGGACCTCGCGCAGGCCGCTCTTCTGGCCCCCGGGCAGGTCGACCTGGGTGACGTCACCGGTGACCACCATCCGGGAGTTGAAACCCAACCGGGTGAGGAACATCTTCATCTGCTCCATCGAGGTGTTCTGCGCCTCGTCGAGGATGATGAACGCGTCGTTCAGCGTCCGGCCGCGCATGTACGCCAGCGGTGCGACCTCGATGGTGCCCGAGGTGAGCAGGCGCGGGATCGAGTCGGGGTCGACCATGTCGTGCAGGGCGTCATAGAGCGGGCGCAGATAGGGGTCGATCTTGTCGCTCAGGGTGCCGGGCAGGAAGCCGAGCCGCTCCCCCGCCTCGACGGCCGGCCGGGTCAGGATGATCCGGTTGACCTCCTTGTTCTGCAGCGCCTGGACCGCCTTGGCCATCGCCAGGTAGGTCTTGCCGGTGCCGGCCGGGCCGATGCCGAAGACGACGGTGTGCGCGTCGATGGCGTCCACATACCGCTTCTGGTTCAGCGTCTTGGGCCGGATGGTGCGCCCGCGGCTGGACAGGATGTTCGCCGTCAGCACCTCGGCCGGCCGCTCATCGGTGTGGTCGGTCATCATGGCGACGATCCGCTCGACGGCGTCGGCGCTGAGGCCCTGACCGGTGCGGATCACGGTGACCATCTCGGTCAGGATGTCGGCCCCCAGGGCCAGTTGGTCCGGATCGCCGGTGAGGGTGATCTCGTTGCCGCGGACGTGGATGTCGGCGTCCAGTTCCCGCTCCAGGATGCGCAGGAAGGAATCCGCCGGTCCGAGGATGTGGACCATGTCGATGCTGGCCGGGATGGTGATCTTGCGCGAGCCCTGCTCGCCGGCCACGCCCGGGCGATCAACTTGTTGCGGTCTGATGGTGTCCTCCAGTTTCGGGTGTCTGCACCCAGTCTAGTGATCCCGGTCTCCTCCGGCACCGGCATTCGCGTACGGCAGACTGGCGGCCCAGGAGGCACTGATGGCGATCTTCCAGACCTTTCAGCAACTGGTGGCCGCGGACCCGTACCGGCTGGCCGCCGACGCGCTGCTGTCCACCTTCGCGTACCAGCCGCTGGTCTCCCGTCATCACCTGGACCAGGTGCTGCGCGGGTTCTGCGCGGAGAAGGGGCCGACCTTCCTGGGCCTGACCACCCGCGAGGTGATGCCGGTGGAGATCTGCGAGGCCCGCAGCATCCTGATCTGGCAGCGGGCGATGGCGGCCAGCACCCGCGTCCGGACCGGTGACTACTCGGTCGAGGAGCTGATCCTGCTGGACTATCGGCTGATGTCGATGGACCCGCTCTCGCTCGCCCAGCACTTCAAGCTGGCCTGAGCCTCAGCCCCGGTCGGGGCGGTGGGGATGATCGAAGGAGTCCTCGGCCGCTCCGTCGTCCATGATGTGCATGGCGGCCTCCTCGGCGCTCGCGGCCGCTCCGGAGATGCCGACATCCTCACCGACCAGCTCGGATTCGGCGTCCTCACCCGGGTAGCCACCGCCCGCGCTCACCAGCCGGCCGGCCCGCCGATCGCCGACCTCGGGATCGGAGTCGTCTTCGGTGGGATCGTCGTCGAAGCCGTCCTCCCCCGACACCCGGTCCGGGTCGTAACCCTGTTCGGGCTCCTCCTGCCGGCACCGCTGCTCCAGGGTCTCCCCCTGCCGCATCTCGGCCGCGGTGTTGCCGAAGCCCTCGGCGACCGACCAGTCATCGGGCGCGATGTAGCCCTCATCCAGCGGATCGACGCCGTTGCGGTCGACCAGATTGTCCTCGGCATCCAGCTGATCCAGCTGCACCGATTCGTCGGGGACCTGTTCGTCGATGAACTCCGAATCCGTCTCACTCATGGCCTCATGCTGCCACTTTCGGAGCCGGATCGGGGCACCCCTAGACTGGCCCGACGTGACCGCCTCGACCGACCCCGCACGTTCCCCGGCGTACGCCGACACCGGTTCGCCGAACTATGCGGTGCTACTGGCGCTGATGAGCGTCGTGGTGATCCTCTCCGGCATCGGCGCCTCCAAGGGCGTCGTCTTCGGGCCGATCATCACCGACGGCGGCTTCTTCCTGTTCCCGCTCGCCTACATCGTCGGCGACGTGATCAGTGAGGTCTATGGCGGGCGGGCCGCGCGGCGGGCGATCTGGGTCAGCTTCGGCGCCAACGTGCTCTCGGTGCTCTGCTACGCGATCATCATCGCGCTGCCGGGTTTCACCGATGACTACGGGACGGCCAAGCAATCGGCACTGGAGACCGCGCTCGGACCGGTCTGGCAGGTGGTGCTGGCCGGCATCCTCGGTTTCCTGGCCGGGCAGAACCTGAACACCCTGGTGATGGTGGCGATGAAGAAGCGCAACCGGGAGAAGGGCCTGATCGCCCGGATGGCGTCCTCCACCGGCGTCGGCGAGTTCGTCGACACCCTGGTGTTCTGCACCGTCGCGGCGACCGCGATCGGGATCACCTCGATCGGTCAGTGGGCCAACTACACCTTCTTCGGGTTCCTCTACAAGGTGCTGGTGCAGTACGCGGCGATGCCGGTGACCTCGATGGTGATCGGCTGGCTCAAGCGCCGCGAGCCGAGTTACCAGGCGGCGCTGGCCGAGTGACCAGGCGGGTCAGGTCGTCCCGGAAGAGTTCCCACACCCGGTCCGGGTCGGTATCGGCGACCACCCGTGCATTCGGCGTACGCCGCCAGAGGTTGCGGGCATCCCGCACGGTCGTGCCGCGGGTCAGCTCCGAGGTCGTCTCCACCCCCACCCAGGTGGTCATCGCGGGCCAGGGCACCGCGTCGAGGGCCACCATCGCGGCGAACAGGTCGTGCACCTGAGCCAGCCAGCCGTAGCCGTATTCGGCGTGGAAATCGAAATAGAACTCCAGCGCGTCGGCGAGCAACGCGAGCACCTGGGGGCGCTGCGGGTCGGGGCCGGCTCCGGCGATCAAATCGGCAAGCCGCTCCGGGGTGATCACGATCCGTTCGGTGACCCCGAGCGAGCAGACGATCGGCAGCCGGTCGGCCGGTTTTCCTTCCCAGGCGGCGTACGCCTCGGCGGCCGCGTGCGGATCGACCCAGCTGTTCCACTCCGCCGTCGGTGTGGTGTTGCCGGGATGATCGAACGAGCCGCCCATGATCACCACCCGGGCAAGGAGCTCGGGCAGCCCGGGTTCGGCACGCAGTGCGGCCGCCAGGTTGGTCAATGGGCCGGTGACCAGCAGGGTGGTCTCGCCCGGATGGGCCCGCAGCTCGTCCAGCCAGAGGTCCAGGAATCCCCTGCTGGACAGCGATCCCCGGGTCGGCGGCAGGGTGGCATTGCCCAGGCCGTGATCCCCATGGGTCTCCGGCGTCGTGCTCGCCGGCACGACCAGAGGGGCGGGCCTGCCGACGCATACCTCGACCCCGTCGACGCCGCAGATCTCGAGCACGGCAAGGGAATTCTCGGCCGCCTGTCGGGCGGTGGTGTTGCCCGAGGTGGTGGACACCCCGACCAGGTCGACATCCTCGCGGGCTGCCAACCAGCACAGTGCCAATGCATCGTCGATACCGGTGTCCACATCCGCCAGGAGCCGCATCCGGGCAGCCTACGGTCATCGAGCAGACCGCGCAGCGACCCACCCCACGTTCATCGAGTAGGTCGCGAAGCGACCGTGTCGAGATGAACGCGCCGCCGGGGTTCATCTCGACACGCCCTGTCGGCGCCGCTTCGCGCCGCCGACAGGGCTACTCGATGAACGTCAGGGGGGACACCGCTCGGCGCCGCTTCGCGCCGCCGACAGGGCTACTCGATGAACGTGGGGGTCAGGGGGTGGCAACCGGTTGCCGGGCCGGGCGATGCTCCGACGGGCGACGCAGGGCGATCGCGCAGGCGACGGCACCGACCACCAGCGGTCCGGCGAACAGGATGTAGATCGACCCGACCGACCAGCCGGCGCCGAGCAGGGCCCCGGCGAGGATCGGTGAACAGACCGAACCGACCCGACCCGCGCCGATCACCAGGCCGGAGATGGTGGCCCGGGTCCTCGCCGGGAAGGCTGCGGGGGCGGTGGCGAACAACCCGGCGATCACCGCACCGGTGAAGATGCCCATCGCGAACGCCCCGACATAGGCGAGCATGATCGACCCCAGCCCGAGCGCGAAACCGACGAACGCGATCGCGCTCACCACGAAACAGATCGGCAGCAGCAGACCCGCCCGGATCCGGGTCGCGGTCCAACCGAAGCCGAGGGTGCCGAGAATGCCACCGACCGCGAAGACCGTGCCCGCGCGTACCGCCTCGACATCGGTGTAACCCGCCGCCGACACCAACCGCGGTGTCCAGCTGCTGGCGAAGTAGAAGGCCAGCATGACGGTGAAGAACGCCAGCCCGAGCAGCACCGCGATCCCGCCGATCCTCGTCCCGGAACCACGCTCCGGTTCGGCGGCATTGGCGGCCTCCGGTTCCGGGAGGGTGGTGATCGGCGGATGGCCGAGCCGGATCAGGATCGACCGGACCTTCTCCAGCGCACCGATCGGCCGTTTGCTGATCAGATAGGCCAACGACTCCGGCAGTGCGAAGAAGATCACCGGCACCAGAAGAGCGGTGAGCCCGGCCCCGACCCAGAACAGTCCGCGCCAGTGCAGCGGCCCGAGCAGGGCCGCGGCGATCAGGCCGCCGAGCATCGCGCCGATCGGCTGGCCGGCGGCGAACCAGGAGATGGCCACCGCCCGCCACCGCCTGGGGGTGTACTCGGTGACGTAGACCGCGACACAGGTGGTCACCGCGCCGACGGCCAGACCGGTGACGAACCGGGCACCCCAGAGCACCCCGTAACTCGGCGCGAGTGCGGAGACGACCATGCCGAGGGTGACCACGCTCAGACCGAGCAGGATCATCATCCGCCGGCCGATCAGGTCCGCGATGCCCGACAGCGCGGTGGCCCCGACCGCCATCCCGAAGAGCGCGGCACTGAGCAGCACCCCGAGTGCTGCCGGTTGCACCGCCCATTCGCGGCTGACCGCGGGGGCGCTGAACGCCATCACCAGCAGATCGAACCCGTCGATCATGTTCACCAGGGTGGCGACGACGATGATCACGATCTGTGGTGTGCGCATCCGGGACCGTGCGATCACGTCCCGGGGATCTTCTTCGACCGTCATGGTCTGACTCCTGCTCGGATTGGACTTCCTTGTCGACGCCGGCCCCGGATCAACGAAGCCCCGTGATGACAGATACCGACGTGAACCATCGAATAATGTCGAGGTTTCGGGAAACGTAGATCGGTGCTCGCACACCCGACAAGGGAGCTCATCCAATAGTGATGAGCAGTCCCGAAAACGCTTCCCGACAACGTGTTCATGGTCACATCAACCCGTTCTACGGCACCCGTCACTACACATTGTGAAGAAGCGCCTTGCCGCTGCACCGTCTCGATGTTTGATTGGTGAAGACACCAGTTCACCATTGGATATGGCCGGATCCGACAGCAACGTCGGAGCCCGAGGCCGGCTCGCCAAAGGAGGCAGCAATGACGACAACGACCAGGGAAGCGGGAGCGCCCACCCTGTCCACGGTGTCGAACGCCGTCGAGGTGATGGAGGCGCTCGCCGGCGGCCCGGCGACGCTGCGGGAACTGGCCGCGCTGACCGGTCTGCCGCGCCAGACGGCGTACCGGATCGTGCGCACGCTCATCTCCCACGACTGGGTGCGCAAGGAGTCCGACAGCGACCGCTATCGGATGACCTACCGGATCTGGTCGCTGGCGACCCAGGCCTTCGGGCAGATCGATGTCCGCCAGGATCTGCGCGAGCAGGTACGCCGGCTCGCCCGGGTCGGCGGGGAGACGGTGCACCTGGCCGTCTACGAGGACGGAGAGGCCGTCTATATCGACAAGGCCGAGGGCTCCGAGCCGATCTGCACGCGGACCAATCTCGGCAGCCGGGCCGCGGCGCACGCGGTGTCCACCGGCAAGGTGCTGCTCGCCTTCCAGGACCACGCCGAGCAGGAACGGGTGCTCGGCGAGGAGCTGCGGGCCTACACCGAGGACACCGTCACCGACCCGGCCAGGCTGCGTCGGCAGCTGGCCCAGATCACCACCCGCGGTTACGGCACCAACTCCGGTGAGTGGCGCCCGGGTGTCGGCGGCATCGCGGTGCCGATCCTCGGTCCCGACGCGACGGTGCTGGCTGCGCTCGGGTTCACCGGGCCGGCGGATCGGGTCCGCGCCCGCCAGGACCGGTTGCGACAAGCCCTGGAGGAGACCGCCCGGAGCTACCAGAAGAGCCTCGGGGCCAGCTGACCGGAACCGCCACCCAGACACGAAAACCACGACACGAAGACCACGACGCGAGGACCGGACCGTCCTCGTGCTGCTGAACGACGCTCGAAACAAGGAGGCACCATGGCCACGATCCTCGGCCTGGGCATGACCCACTATCCGTTCTTCCTCGGCCCCGACGAGAACATGGCCAGCATGTTCGTCAACCGGCTGCAGGATCCGAATCTGCCGGAGACCCTGCGGACACCGCGCGGTTGGCCGCAGCTGCTGGCCGAGGAGTGGGGTGAGGATCAGGGTCTGGCGGCGGCCAGGGAGCATCGTGCGAAGTCGCTGGAGCACTTCCGCCGGCTGCGCCGCCGGATCGACGAGTTCGCCCCCGATCTGGTGTTCATCTGGGGTGACGACCAGTACGAGAACTACAACGAGACGATCATCCCGCCGTGGTCGATCCTCGCCTACGAGGACAAGATGCTGCGTCCGTGGGCGCACAAGGTCGCCGGGACCCGCGGGCCCGACAACGAGAACGTCTGGGGTGAGACCGGCGATCAGGAGGTCTTCGTACGCGGCAACCGCGAGGTGGCCAAGGCGCTCACCACGCACCTGCTGAAGAACGGTTTCGAGACGGCCTACGCCTACGAATCCAATCACTACGAGGGTTTCAGCCACGCCTTCATGAACACGATCCACTACCTCGACTACGACCGGCGGGGTTTCGACTATCCGGTCATCTCGAACACGATGAACTGTTACGGCACCCGCGTCATCGGCTGGCGGGGGCGCGGCGCACCGATCGGCCACCAGGCACCGGAGGATCCGCCCTCGCCGCCGCCGTGGCGCTGCATGGATCTGGGCCGCGAGATCGCCCGCTTCCTCAGCCGGACCGACCTGCGGGTGGCGTTGATCGCCTCCGGCAGCTGGTCACACGCCTTCATGTGCGACTTCTCCTATGGCATGTGGCCCGATCTGGACGGTGACCGCAAGATGCTCACCGCGATGCGCGACGGCGACGTGGACACCTGGCGCGAGCTGACCACCGAGGAGCTGGAGGCCAGCGGCGAGCACGAGCTGCTCAACTGGTATCCGCTGGTCGGTGCGATGAACGAGCTGGGCGCCGACCTGGTCTGGAGCGACATGGTCGAGACGATGTTGTTCAACTCCCCCAAGGTCTTCGCCGAATACGAAGAGGTGACGGTATGAGTGGCCTGTTGCTGCGCGGTGGCCGGGTGCTGGCACCGGCCAGCGGCCTCGACGAACGCGCCGACGTGCTGATCCGCGACGGCCTGATCGCCGCGATCGGTGCCGACCTGGACGCTGGTGACGCCGAGGTCCGCGATGTCTCCGGTGAGCTGGTGCTGCCGGGTCTGGTGGACATGCACTCACACCTGTTCTCCGACTTCTCACTGCTCGGCGCCCCGGTCGACGAGGCGCATCTGCGCCGCGGCGTGGTGGCCGCCGCCGACGCCGGGACCGCCGGTGCGGCGACCTTCGCGGCCTTCGAGCGCTACATCGCCCGCCCGGCCCGGACCCGCACCCTGGCGTTCCTGAACGTCTCCACCCTCGGGGTCCAGGACATCAAGGTCGGTGAGTGCCACAACCCGGCCGCGCTCGACCTGCCGGCCGCGCTCAAGGCGGCGACCGATTACCCGGATCTGGTGCGTGGGTTCAAACTGCGGGCTTCCGAGGAGGTCGTCGACGGGTCGGCCCACGACGCCCTGGTGAAGTCCCGGGAGATCGCCGGCCAGGCCGGTCTGCCGCTGATGGTGCACATTGGCGACACCGTCGAATCGCTGTCCGAGCTGTTGCCACTGCTCACCACCGGGGACATCGTCACCCACTGCTACACCGGCAAGTCCAACGGCACCCTGGTGGACGGCCGGGTGCTCGACGCGGTGCTCGAGGCCCGGGAACGGGGCGTGCTCTTCGACTCCGCGCACGGGGCCAGCAACTTCTCCTTCGCGGTGGCCAAGGAGGCGGTCGGCCAGGGTTTCCTGCCCGATGTCGTCAGCTCCGACACCAGCGCCCGGAACTGGCGCGGCCCGGTCTATGACCTGGTGACCACCATGTCGAAGCTGCGCGCGGTCGGGATGGCGCTGCCGGACATCGTCGACGCGGTGACCGCACGCCCGGCCCAGGTGCTGCACCTGGACGCCGAGGGCTTCGGCACCCTGCGTGTCGGTGGCCCGGCGAACGTCACCGTGCTCACCGAGGCCGGACCGACCCCGCTGCGGGACAGCGCGAAGAACAGCGAGGAGTGGATGGTGGACCGGCTGGAACCGGTGCTCACCGTGCGTGCCGGTGACCTGGTCGAACCCACCGCCTGGCGCGGCCTCACCAGCACCGACGACAAGCAGCCCGCGCACGCCGGAAGCTGAACCAGCGAAGGGATTCCGCCATGACCACGACACCAGCCCAGCGGGCCGGCCGCTCCCTGCAGGATGTCATCGACGCGGTGCCGAACATCGCCGAGCACCTCTACAACGACACCCCGGGCGTACACGCCTCCACCCGGCCCGACCTGGTGCCCATCCCGCAGGAGTTCACCAACTGGCGCGACGAGCAGCGCGCCTGGGGCGAGACCGCGGTCCTGCTCAACCAGACCCACCACATGCCGGAGCTGATGGTCTCCGGTCCCGACGCGCGCCGACTGCTCAGCGAGCTGGCGGTGAACAGCCTGACCAACCTGCGCCCCGGGATCGCGAAGCAGTTGGTGGCCTGCAACTCCGCGGGTCAGGTGATCGGTGACTGCGTGCTCTATGACCACGGCGATGAACGCTATGAGCTGATCAGCGGCAAGACCCTGCTGAACTGGGTGCAGTTCAAGGCCGAGACCGGTGACCACGATGTCACCGTCGAACGCGACGAGAACACCTCCGACAACAGCACCGGTCGACGCTGGCGGTTCCGCTACGAGCTGGATGGCCCGAACGCCGGCGCGATCTTCGACAGGCTGGTCGAGGGCGGGGCGCCGGAGATCAAGTTCTTCCACACCGCCCAGGTGCTGATCGACGGCATCGAGGTGACCGCGCTGCGGCACTCGATGGCCGGCCATCAGGGGGTCGAGCTGTCCGGCCCGTTCGAGCACGACCAACGGATCCGGGAGGCGATCCTGGCAGCCGGCAGCGACTACGGACTCAAGCAGGGCGGCACCAAGGCATACTTCACCACCAACCTGGAGAGCGGCTGGATCGGTTATCCGTTGCCGGCGATCTACACCGCCGAGGACCTGCGGGACTTCCGGGAATGGCTGCCCGACGACGGCTGGGAGGCGAAGTTCCAGCTGGGCGGGAGCTTCCGCTCCGCCAACATCGAGGACTACTACGTGACGCCGTTCGACCTCGGCTACGGCAAGATCGTCAAGTTCGATCACGACTTCGTGGGCCGTGCAGCACTCGAGGCGATCGCCGGCCAACCGCCGCGGCGCCGGGTCACCCTCGCCTGGCACGATGCCGACGTCGAGGAGGTCTTCGGCTCCATGTTCGGCGACGACCTCCCCTACCGCTATCTCGAGCTGCCGATGGTCTCCTACGGGATGCCGCACAACGACGAGGTGCGCGACACCGCGGGCAACCTGATCGGCCGCTCCACCTGGGCCGGGTTCAGCACCAACGAGCACAAGCTGCTCTCCCTCGGCTTCGTCGATGCGGTGATGGCCGAACCCGGCACCGAGGTCGTGGTGGTCTGGGGTGAACCGGACGGTGGTTCCCGCAAGCCCCGCATCGAACGGCACCGGCAACGGGAGATCCGCGCCACGGTGGGCACGGTCCCCTACTCGAAGAGTGTCGGGGTGATGAAGCAGGCCAGCGTCGGCGGTGGCAGCTGACCGGTTCAGCTCGACCCGCGACTGACCGGATCATCTCGACACGCGACTGACCGGTTCATCTCGACACGCAACCCCGGTGCCGCTTCGCGGCACCGGGGTTGCTACTCGATGAACGTGGGAACGGGCGCGTACTCAATCAGGCAAGGGATTCCCGCCACGCCTGATGCAGTCGGGCGTACGGGCCGTCGGCGTCCAGCAGCAGCTCCGGTGGCCCGTCCTCGATGATCCGGCCGTGTTCCAGCACCAGCACCCGATCGGCGATCTCCACGGTCGACAGGCGGTGCGCGATGATGATCGCGGTCCGGTCGGCGAGCACGGTCTGCAGGGCCCGCTGCACCAGTCGCTCGGCGGGGATGTCCAGGCTGGAGGTCGCCTCGTCCAGGATGATCACCGCGGGGTCGGCGAGGAACACCCGGGCGAAGGCGACCAGCTGCCGTTGCCCGGCCGACAATCGGGAGCCCTGCTTGCCGGTGTCGGTGTCATACCCCTCGGACAGCCCGCTGATGAACGCATCGGCACCGACCGCCCGCGCGGCCGCGATCACCTCCGCCCGGCTCGCCCCGGGCCGGCCGACCTCGATGTTGTCGGCGATCGACCCGTCGAAGATGAAGTTCTCCTGGGTGAGCAGCACCACCGCCCGGCGCAGGTCGTCGTCGCTGATCTCCCGCAGGTCGATCTCGTCCAGGCGTACCGCGCCCGAATCGGGGTCGTGGAAGCGCGCGATCAGTTTCGCGATGGTGGTCTTGCCGGCCCCGGTGGTGCCGACCAGGGCCACCGTCTGACCGGCGGGGATGTCCAGCTCCAGGCCGGGCAGCACATCCCGCTCGGCGACATAGCCGAAGTGCACCGCGTCGAACCGCACCCGCCCCCGCGGCTCGGTGAGCGGCGTGGGGTGCTCGGATTCGGCCACCTGGGGCCGCTCCTCGAGCACCCCGGAGATCTTCTCCAGCGCCGAGGTGGCCGCCTGGAAGAGGTTGTAGAACTGGCTGATCTCCCCCATCGGCTGGAAGAACATCCGCAGATAGAGCAGGAACGCAGCCAGCACGCCGACGGTCACATCGCCCTGCAGTGCCATCAACCCACCGACCAGCAGCACCAGCCCGATCGCCACATTGCCGATCAACCGGGTCCCGGGCATGAACACCGCCATCAACCGGAACGCCTTCACGTTGGCGTCCTTCAACCGGGTGGCGGCGAGGGTGAAGATCTGCTGGTTCCGGCGTTCCCGACGGTACGCCTGCACGGCCCGGATCCCGGTCATCGACTCGACGAACTGCATGATGGTGACCGCGGTCAGCTCCCGCACCCGCCGGTAGGCGCGGGTGGAGTTGATGGAGAACCAGACAAGCAGTCCGGCCAGCAGCGGCAACGCGAACAGGGCGACCAGCCCCAGCCGGAAATCCAACCAGAGCAGGATCACCGCGATCCCGACCACGGTGAACGCGGCCCGCACCAGGGTGTCGACCCCCTCGGCGAAGAGGTCGGCGATCGCGTCCACATCGTTGGTCAGTCGGGAGATCACCCGCCCGGAGGTGTAGCGGTCGTGGAAGGACACATCGAGACGCTGGAAGTGCTGGAACATCCGCCGCCGGATCTCCAGCAGCACCTGCTGGGCGACCCGCCCGGACAGCCGTTGGAAGACGTACTGGCCGGCGGCCTGGCAGAGCACCGCGGCCACCATCACCGCGAGCACGGTGAGCAGCGGGCCAGCGCTGCCGGCGCTCAGTGCCGGGACGCCGAAGTCGATACCGCGGCGGACCAGCTCGGGGGCGGCGAGCCGGGCCACGTTCTCCACCACCACGGCGGCGACGATCAGCCAGGCCAGGTGCCGGTAGGGGTACAGCAGGCTGCCGAGCAATCGCCGGCTGCGCCGCTTCAGGAAACCGGCACCCTGGGCGGTGAGCTCCTCGGCCTCCTCGGCGCGGACGCCGCGCCAGGCCTCCAGTTCGTCGACCTCGGCGCGGTCGGCATCGGCGGCCGGGCGGCTGATCTCGGCGCTCACGAGGCCGCCTCCTCGTCCTCGATTTCGTCGAACTCCTGCTCACAGTCGAAATCCGCCGACATCAGCTCCCGGTAGCGCGGATCATTGGCGAGCAACTCGGTGTGGGTGCCGACCGCGGTGATCGTGCCGTCCACCAGCATCGCCACCCGATCGGCCAGCAGCACGGTGGAGGCGCGGTGCGCGACGATGATCGCGGTGGAGTTGCCGAGCACCCGGGCCAGGGCGGCTTCGACGAGCGCCTCGGTGTGGATGTCGAGCGCGGACAGGGTGTCATCGAGCACCAGCACACTGGGGCGTACCAGCACCGCACGGGCCAGCGCGAGCCGCTGCCGCTGCCCGCCGGACAGGCTCATCCCCTGCTCCCCGATCCGGGTGTCCAACCCCCAGGGCAGGTCGTGGACGAAGTGCGCCTGGGCGACCTCGATCGCCTCGGCGATCTCCTCATCGGTCGCATCGGCGCGGCCCAGGGTGAGATTCTCGCGGGCCGACATCGAGAACAGCGTCGCATCGGAGAAGGCGGTGGCGACCTGGCCGCGCAGATCGTCCAGGTCCAGCTCCCGCAGGTCGATCCCGTCCAGGGTGATCCGGCCACTGGTGACATCGCGGAGCCGGGCGATCAGCTGGGTGAGGGTGGTCTTGCCGGACCCGGTGCCGCCGACGATGGCGATGGTCTCCCCCGGTGCGATGCGCAGATTCAACCCGTGCAGCACGTCGACATCGCTGTCCGGGAAGCGGAATCCGGCGTTCTCGAAGGACAACGCACCACCCGCGCGGGGCAGGCGTACCTCCCCGGAGACGATGTCGGAGCGGGAATCGAGCACCTCGCAGACCCGGTCGGCGGCGGTCATCGCGTCCTGGGTCATCGAGAGCAGGAAGCCGAGCGCGGTGACCGGCCAGACCAGCGACAGCAGCAGCGTCATGAAGGCGACCAGGGTGCCCAGGGTGATCGTTCCGTTCGCGGCGGCGTACGCCCCGATGCCGAGCACGATGATCGCCACCACCGAGGGGATGACATCCAGCAGGGTGAAGAAGCGCGAGATCAGCCGGACCCGGGAGAGCTGGGTGTCATAGAGGGTGCTGGCGGCGGAGTCGAAGCGCTGGTACGCCCAGCGCTGGCGGCCGAAGGCGCGCAGCGTCCGCAGCCCGTGCACCGACTCCTGGACCACCGAGGCGGCATCCCCGGTCTGGTCCTGGATCCGCCGCGAGAGTTTGGTGTAGTCACGTTCCATCCGCAGGCAGAGCCAGATCACCGGGCCCACGCCGAGCAGCACCACCACCCCGAGCGGCCAGTAGAGCCGGATCAGCAGCACCACGGTGATCGCGATCTGCAGCAGCGAGGCCAGCAGCATCAACAGCCCGAAGCTGGTGAACCGGCGCATCACCGACAGGTCGTTCATCATCCGCGACAGCAGCTGACCGGACTGCCAGCGGTCGTGGAAGGCCATCGGCAGCCGTTGCAACCGGGCATAGAGGTCGAGCCGGACGCTGGTCTCGGTGGCCAGGGTGACCTCGCTGGACAGCCAGCGGCGAATGAACCCGGCTCCGGCGGCCGAGATGCCGATGACCAGGGCGAGCACGCCGTAGCGGATCACCCCGGCCCGGTCCCCGGCGGCCAGTGGTCCGTCGATCGCCGCGCGGGTGAGCAGCGGGATCGCCAGCATGGTGACGATGTCGTAGCCGTCGAGCACGGCCATCGTCCAGAACCGGCCGAGCCGCGGGCGCAGGTACGCCCGGAGTCGCCACAGGCTGGTGGCCCGTCCCCATCCGCGGGTGGCCGGGGCCACCAGGGGTGCGCGGTCGAGTGCGTCGGCGGTGCCCGGCACGAAAATCCTCCTAGGTCTCCCGGTCACGTTATCCGGTCGACCGGTCGGACTCGAATGGATTTCCAGTCTGCTACTTCAAGTGCGCTTGAACTCAAGCCTTCGAGCCGGCGCCGCGGTAGAAGCGGCCGAGGAACTCGTCCTTGAAGGCGTCGAACTCGCCGGTGCCGATGCTGGCGCGGATGTCGTCGACCAGGCGTACGGTGAACCGCTCGTTGTGGATGGTGGCCAGCGTCGAGGCCACCATCTCACGAGCCTTGAACAGGTGGTGCAGGTAGGCGCGGGTGTAGTGCGCGCAGGTGTAGCAGTCGCAGGATTCGTCGATGGGGTTGAAGTTGCGGCGATTGGCGGCGGTGTTCACGTTGAACCGACCATCGGCGGTGTAGAGGGCGGCATTGCGCGCGACCCGGGAGGGTTGGACGCAGTCGAAGGTGTCCGCACCGGCGGCGATCGCGGCGAAGAAATCGTCGGGTTCGGAGATGCCGAGCAGATGCCGGGGGCGGTCTTCGGGCAGTTCGGAGCTGACCCAGTCGACGATGGTGCCGAGATTCTCCTTCTCCAGCGCGCCGCCGATCCCGAAACCGTCGAACCGCTGCCCGGCGACCTCCATCGCGCCGAGGTCCCGGGCTGCCTTGCGGCGCAGATCCTCGTACTGGGCGCCCTGCAGCACCCCGAACAGCGCCTGGTAGGGCTTGTCGGCCCGTTCGGCGGTGAGCTCGCGGTGCGCGGCCAGGCAGCGCTCGGCCCAGAGCCGGGTCCGCTCCAGCGACTCCTCCTGGTAGGCGCGGGTGTTCATCAGCGTGGTCAGCTCGTCGAAGGCGAAGATGATGTCCGCACCGAGCTGGTGCTGGACCCGCATCGAGATCTCGGGGGTGAACCGGTGCCGGTCCCCGTTCAGGTGGGACTTGAAGGTGACGCCGTCGTCATCGACGTGCGCGAGCCGTTCCTTGCCCTCGGCGATCACGTCGTCGTCGCTGACCCGGCTGGAGTCCATCGACAGCACCTTCTTGAAGCCGACGCCCAGGCTCATCACCTGGAAGCCACCGGAGTCGGTGAAGGTCGGCCCGGGCCAGTTCATGAACGCCCCCACCCCGCCGGCCTCGTCGACGATGTCGGCACCGGGCTGCAGATAGAGGTGGTAGGCGTTGGCGAGCACGGCCTGCGCACCGAGGTCACGCATCGCCTCCGGCAGCACCGCCTTCACGGTCGCCTGGGTGCCGACGGCGATGAAGGCGGGGGTCTGGATCTCACCGTGCGGGGTGTGGATGATCCCGGTACGCCCCTGCCGATCGGGCAGGCGGTCACGGACCTCGAAGGAGAACGGCACCCCAGGAGGATAGTCGCCCGCGCTCATCCGGTGGGCCATCCAACGTTCATCGAGTAGCGGCTCCGGCTCCGCGGAGCGGAGCCGGAGCCGCGTGTCGAGATGAACTCACCCCGGCAGTCCCAGGTACCCGGCGGCCACCACACCGGCGGTGGAGGTGCGCAGCACCCCGTCGCTGATCGACACCGGCCGGGCCCCGGCGGCGGTCAGGGCGTCGAGCTCCTCGGGACTGATCCCACCCTCCGGGCCGACCACCAGCAGGATCTCACCGGCAGCCGGGATCTGCTGCTGGGCAAGGGATTCGGTCGCGTTCTCGTGCAGCACCAGGGCCAGGTCGGCGGTCTGCACGCGGGTGGTGAGCTGTCTGGTGCTGAGCGGGCCGGCGACGGCGGGTACGCGGAGCCGGCGGCTCTGCTTGGTGGCCTCGCGCGCGGTGCTGGCCCACTTGCGCAACGACTTGGCACCGCGCTCCCCGGTCCACTTCACGATCGAGCGGGACGCCTGCCAGGCAAGGATTTCGGCGACCCCCACCTCGGTCATCATCTCCACCGCGAGCTCGCCGCGATCCCCCTTGGCCAACGCCTGCGCCACGGTGAGCCGGCGCGCGGGCGGCGGTACGGCCAGCAGCTCGCGCACGGTCACGTCGAGACCCTGCTTGTCCGCGGCGGTCACCTCACCGATCAACCCGCGACCGGACCCGTCGGCGAGCAGGATCTCCTCCCCGGCGGTGATCCGCTTGACCACCGCCGCATGCCGCCCCTCGCCACCACCGAGGCGTACGCCGCTGCCCGGGGTGGGCAGCGGGTCGGCCAGGTCGGTCAGGAAGAGCGGTCGGGTCACCTCAGCGCAGCGCTTCCCAGAAGCGCTCGAAGCGGCCCTTCTCGCGCTTGTGCACCTGGGCCTCGACCTTGGTCTCCTCCCGGAGCTCGGCAAGGTTCCGCAACAGCTCGCGCTGCTGCTCGGTCAGCTTGGTCGGGGTCTGCACCAGCAGGGTGACACCCAGGTCGCCGCGGCCCCGGCCACGCAGCTGCGGGATGCCGCGGCCGTCGATGGTGAGCCGGGTCCCGGACTGGGTACCGGCCGGCACCTTGAGGCGTACCGTCGCCTCCTGCGGATCGGCGTCGGGCTGGTCGGCCTCCAGGGTCTGGATGTCCAGCTCGGTGCCGAGCGCGGCGGCGGTCATCGGGATCTTGGCGACCATCTCCAGGTCGTCGCCGTTGCGCTTGAACAGCGGATGGTCGGCGACGATCAGCTCGACGTAGAGGTCGCCGGCGGGCCCGCCGCCGGGGCCGACCTCACCCTGGGAGGCCAGATGGATCCGGTTGCCGGAATCGACGCCGGCCGGGATCTTCACGGTGATCTCGCGGGGTGCGCGGATCCGCCCCTCGCCGTCGCATTCGCCGCAGGGGTTGGGAATCACGGTGCCGTAGCCACGGCAGGTCGGGCAGGGCTGACTGGTCCGGATGTCGCCGAGGAAGGATCGCTGGATCTGGGTGACATCGCCGCGGCCGTGGCAGGTGCGGCACTGTTCGGGCTTGGAGCCCTCGGCCGCGCCGGCGCCCTGGCAGACCGGGCAGAGCACGGCGGTCTCCATCGAGATCGCCCGCGAGACGCCGAAGGCCGCCTCGTGCAGTTCCAGCTCGAGCTGGATCAGCGCGTCCTGGCCGCGGCGTACCCGCGACCGCGGGCCGCGGGAGGCCTGCTGGCCGAACATCGCATCGACCAGATTGGTGAAGTCGAAGCCGGCACCACCGAAATCGCCGAACCCACCGGCGCCGCCGAAGCCCGCACTCGCCCGCCCCGACGGATCGCCACCGCGGTCGTAGATGCTGCGCTTGCGCTCGTCGGCGAGCACGTCGTAGGCCTCCTGCACCTGCCGGAACTTCTCCGCCGCGCCGTCCTCGCTGGTGACGTCGGGGTGATAGCGCATCGCCATCCGGCGATAGGCCTTCTTGATCTGGTCGGTGGAGGCGTCGCGGGCGACGCCGAGGACCTCGTAGTAGTCAGTCATCGTTGGAATTTCTTGTCATCCTTCGCTGAGGAATCGACCGACGTAGCGCGCCACGGCACGCACCGTCGCCATCGTTGAGGGGTAGTCCATCCGGGTCGGACCGACGATGCCCATGGAGGCCCAGACATCGTCATGGCTGCCGTATGCCGAGGCCACCAGTGAGGTGGTCTGCAGCGGGGCGTAGTCGTTCTCACGGCCGATGCGTACGGTCACATCATCGGCGCTGACACTCTCATCCAGCAGTTTCAACAGCACCACCTGTTCCTCGAGCGCCTCCAGCACCGGCTGCACGGTGCTGTTGAAGTCGCCCAGCCGGGTCAGGTTGGGCACCCCACCGACCATTACCCGGGTCGCGGTGCCCGAGCCGAGGATCTCCAGCACCGCGGCGATGGCGACCTGGGTGGTCGCCTGGTCCTCGGGTCCGACCGCGCTGCTCAACCGGCTCAGTTCGTTGGCGGCCTCGGCCTGGGCACGACCGAGCACGGCCTCGTTGAGCCGGGTCTTGAGCACCGACAGCTGCTCCTCGGTGTGTCCGGGCAGCTCGACGGTGCGCTGCTCCACCCGACCGGCGGAGTTGATCACGATCAGCAGCACCCGATCGGGGGTCAGCGAGACCACCTCGACATGCCGCAGCGTGGTCGCCGACAGCACCGGGTACTGCACGATGGCGACCTGCTGGGTGATCTGGGCGAGCAGGCGTACCGTGCGGGCGACGATCTCGTCCACATCGGCCGCCCCGGAGAGGAAGGTCTGGATGGCGCGCCGCTCGGCCGCCGACAGCGGCTTGAGCCCGGCCAGTCGGTCGACGAAGAGCCGGTAGCCCTTGTCGGTCGGGATCCGGCCCGCACTGGTGTGCGGCTGCGCGATGTAGCCCTCGTCCTCCAGCGCCGCCATGTCGTTGCGCACCGTCGCCGGCGACACCCCGAGGTCGTAGCGGTCCACCAGCGCCTTGGAACCCACCGGTTCACGGCTGGACACGTAGTCGGTGACGATGGCCCGCAACACCTGCAGCTTGCGTTCGTCGAGCATCATCCACCTCCTGCGTCCCTGTTGGCCCGATCGCCGAACACCGGAGTTTGGCACTCATCCGGCGCGAGTGCCAGTCTAGCTCGTATGAACCACAGTGAGGGCGAGTGGCAGCCGGTGGCGAATGGCGTCTGGCGACTGGTCGCCGAGCCCGATGCGGTGACGATCGGCCTGATCGCCGGGGAGACCGGCGCGGTGCTGGTGGACACCGGTTCGACCCCAGCCCAGGGCCGGGCGCTGGCCGCGAAGGTCGCCGAGGTGACCGACAAGCCGCTGGTCGGGGTGGTGATCACCCATGCCGATCGGGATCACTGGTTCGGACTGGCCGGCATCGAGGGTGTGACCGCCTATGGGCACGAGTCGCTGGCCGAGCGGGTCTCCGATGCCGAGACCCTGGTCGAGGCCGAGTCGCTCGGAGTGGCGGTCGATGAGCTGCGGGTGCCGGAGCGGTTGTTCTCGGTGGCCGCGGCGATCGACCTCGGCGGGGTGGTCGTCGAGCTGCTGCATCTCGGCGCGGCGCACACCGAGGGCGATGTGCTGGTGAACGTGCCGTCGGCCGGGGTGCTGTTCACCGGCGATCTGGTCGAGGAACCGGCACCCTGGTTCGGTCCGCGGTCCTCCCCGCGCGGTTGGCCGGAGGTGCTGAACATGGTGCTCGGCATGGTTCGTCCGGACACGGTGATCGTGCCCGGTCACGGCGCGGTGGTCGATCTGGACTTCCTGGTGCGCCAGCTGGCCGCGCTGGCGTCCCTGCCGCCCGAGGCGGAGCGGTTGGTGCGGTCGGGCGTACGCCTGGAGCGGGCCGAGGCGGAGGGCGAGTGGCCCTTCGACTGGGCCCGCGTCGAGGCCGGGGTGCGCACCGCGTACGCCGAACTGGCCGCCGACGGCGTACGCACCCGCCTCCCGCTGGCCGGCGATCACTGACCTAGCCCCCACCCCCGCGCACGATCGTCGTCGTCACCCGGGTCAGACACGGCTCGACCGGAGTGGAGCTGAAACCGAACCGCGGCGCCGGATCGACCGGTGCCAACTCCCCCAGTGGCCGGCCCCGCCAACTACCGGCCAACTCGATCACCCGATGCTGGTCATGCGCGCCGTAGTACTCGCGCCGCCCGCCGCCGGCGCTGCCCCTGGTGCGTACACCGGGAAAGATCCGCCGGGCGATCGGGTCGGCGATCGTGGCAAATCCACGGCTCCGCTCGATCGCGTCGGGCACGGCGTGCAACAGCCTGCCCGCCGCGGTGCGACCGCCGAGCCGCAACCGGCAGGCCAGGTCGCCGGCCGTCAGCCGCCACCGATCGGCGGCCACCGACAACTCCACCGGTACGACGACCACCTCGTCGAACCGATAGGTATCCGACACGTAGTCGGCCACCTCGTTGGTCGGTGCGAGCAGCAGCCGCCGGTCCTCGGGCGTCGCCACCATCACATCGGTGAAGGAGCCCAGCGGGGACGATGCCCAGTCACCGATCACCAGACGCAGCCCGCTGGTACTGCCGGCGCCGAGGATCCGGCCGGTGAAGCGGTCGATCACCGGGCGCCGGCGACCCATTCGGCGCCGACCTGCCAGGCGGGCTCGTCGACGCCGACCACCAGTGGACCGCCCTCGGTCTGTCCCTGGTAGTCCTGGCCGTTGATCAGCCGGGCGACGCCGCCGAGTTCGCGGACGAGAAGGGCGCCGGGGATGTGGTCCCAGGGCTTGATCGCGCGGTAGACGAGGACGTCGTTACCGCCGGCGCAGAGCTTCGGGTAGTCGATCCCGCAACTGAACGCGGTCCAGGCGAGCTCGGCGATCTGCGGCGGGGTGGCGCTGCGGCGCAGGCTGCGCATCGAGGTCTCGGCGTGCAGCAACTCCGGATCGGGCGCGCGCCGGGTCACCCGCTCGCCGTTGCGGTAGGTACCGGCGCCGCGCTCGGCCACCCACGCCGCGTCATGCTCGGGCTGCCAGATCCAGCCGCGGACGATCTCACCCGCGCGTACCTCACCGATCATCACCGCATAGTCGGCGGTGCCCTCGACGAAGTTGCGGGTGCCGTCGACCGGATCGACGACGAACGCGTGCTCGGCCTCGCGGAGCCCGTTGACCAGTGCCGGGTCGGCGGCGGTGGCCTCCTCGCCGACGACCAGGGCCTCCGGGTACGCCTTCAGCAGGGCCTCGGTGAGCAGCACCTCGGCCTCCTGGTCGGCGACGGTGACGAAGTCGCCCGGGTTCTTCTCGGCGATGTCGCCGGAGGAGAGCGCGCGCCAGCGGGGCCGGATCACCTGCTCAGCGGTCTCCTTGATCAGGTCCAGCATCGCGTCGGTCGTCATCGCCATGCCCCCAGCCTGCCGCATCCGGGTCGAGAGGAATGTGGCTGTTCGGGTTGCGGCCCTCCCGGATCATCTGTATCGTTTTACTAGATCGATTTAGAGCAGTCTTCAGGGAGGGAGTGGTCGTCATGCCGAAGGCGACGTTGAAGTCGGTGGCCGCCGAGGTCGGGGTCTCCCCCGCCACGGTCTCCAACGCCTACAACCGGCCCGACCAGCTCTCCGTCGAGTTGCGGGAGCGGGTCTTCGAGACCGCGAAGCGGCTCGGCTATCCCGGCCCGAACCCGACCGCGCGGAACCTGCGCAGCGGGCGTACCGGCTCGTTCGGAGTGCTCTACAACCACAGCCTTTCCCACGCCTTCTCCGATCCGTTCGCAAGCATGTTCCTGGCCGGACTCGGCGGTGCCGTCGAGGACGTCGGGTCCGGGCTGCTGCTGATTCCGCTCAAGGCCGGTGACCGTGAGGTCGACGTCGACGTGCTGCGGCGTACGCCGGTGGACGGGTTGGCCGATGTCTGCCTGACCCGGAGCCAGGCCCAGCAGGTGCAGGAGATCGCCACTCAGCGCGAGATTCCCTTCGTCTCTTCGGTTTGCGACGATCCGGCAATCGATCACATCGGCCTCGATGACTTCGCCGGCGGACGGATGATGGGTGAGCAGCTGGCTCGACTGGGGCACCGCAGGGTCGCGATCGTGCTGGACTTCCACGACCACGCCGGCCCGGTGGAGGTGATCGCGGTGGACCGGCTTTCCGAGCACTTCTGGGCCCGGATCCACGGCCTGATCGCCGGCCTGGACGGCGCCGAGGTGACCTTGGTGGACGCCGGTTGGAACGCCCACGACACCGGTTACCGCGCGGGCGGCTGGGTGCTGGACCAGCGGAACCGGCCGACCGCGATCGTCGGGGTCAGCGACGTAATGGCACTCGGCGTCCTCGATGCCGCCCGCGAGCGTGGGGTCGACGTGCCACGAGAGCTGTCGATCGTCGGCTTCGACGACATCCCCGCGGCCGGCCCCGCCGGCCTGACCACCCTGGCCCAGCCGATCACCGAGCGCGGCGAGCTCGTCGGCAAGCTGCTGCTCGACCCGAAACGTCAACCACGGCAGGTGATCCTGCCCACCGAAGTGAAGGTCCGGCGTACCACCGGCCCCGCGAACGAGAGGAACTCATGATGATGTGGACGACCCCCGGTACGCAGCAGGCGCTGCGTCAGAACACCTCGGCCCTGCCCACCGCACCGGTGGTACCCGAGCCGGAACCGAACCGCTGGCGGATCATGCTCGCCGCCGCGCTGCGTCGCGCCGGCCAGGCCAGCATCACCCTGGCGGTACGGGTGGAGCCGCGTCCCGCCCCGCGCTGCATCCCCAGCCCCAACTGACCTCCCCCCGCTCATCGAGTAGCGACCCATGCGGAGCTTGCGGAGCAATGGGTCGCGTGTCGAGATGAAGCCGAGTCATCTCGACACGGAGCCCGGCTCCGCAAGCTCCGCCGGGTCTCCTACTCGATGAGCGTTCAGCCGCCCTGGTGATCAAGCGTCACGAAGTCGATCAGCTTCTCCACCTCGGTGAGCAGTTTGGGATCGAGGTCGGACCACGAGTTCACCTTGCCCAGCAGCAGCTGCCAGGCCTTCGCGATGTCGGTCTGGTTGCGGTGCGGCAGGCCGAGGTGGTCGAGGATGCCGGACTTCCAGTCGGTACCGCGGGGGATGTCGGGCCAGGCTTTCAGCCCGACGCGTTCGGGTTTGATGGCCGCCCAGATGTCGATGAACCGGTGGCCGGTGACGAAGACCCACTCGGCGTACCTGCCGCGGGCGACCTCGTCGGCGATCCGCTGCTCCTTGCTGCCGGGCACCAGGTGATCGGCGAGTACGCCGAGCCGGCGGCCCTGTTCGGGGGCGAACTTCGCCACGATCTCGGGCAGGTCGTCGATGCCACCGAGGTATTCGACGACGACGCCGACGTGGCGCAGGTCATCGCCCCAGATCTTCTCCACCAGTTCGGCGTCGTGGCGGCCCTCGACGTAGATCCGGCTGGGCAGCGCGACCTTCGCCTGCCTGGTCGGCGTACCGCGGCGGGAGCCGGAGGCGGTGTGGGTGAGCGCCTTCGGCGGGGCCTGCTTCTTCCCGACGACCAGGTTGACCGGCTCGCCCTCCAGCCACAGGCCGGGGCCGAGCGGGAAGCTGCGCTTCTTGCCCCGCCGGTCCTCGAGGACCACGACGCCGTTCTCCCAGCGCACCACGGCGCCGCAGAATCCGGTTGTCGGGTCCTCCAGCACCAGGTCCCGCTCGACGGCGAGCTCGCGGGACTGCTTCTTCCCGGCCTTCTGCCAGCCGGGTTTCAGGACATCAGCCGAGTAGCGATCGTGGGAAGGCACCCGGCGACCATACGCGGGGGACGGCCCCGCGGCTCGGATCCACGCCGCAGAGCCGATCTCTTGGGACCGATCCGCCCGTGTTTCGCGCTGGGAGCGGCGATAACTGCTGACAAAGTCCTATTTCGTCAGTCGATGAGGTCGCGGACGACGCCGTCGGCGAGCAGGCGGCCGTCGAGGGTGAGGACCAGGCGCTCACCGCGCACCTCGGCCAGGCCGCGGGTGACCACCGAGTCGACGCGGGCGCGTTCGCTGTCGCTGAGCACCGCCAGCGGCAGGCCCTCGGCGAGCCGCAGTTCGAGCAGCACCCGCTCGATCCGGCGGCTGTCGGCGTCGAGGCTCTCCCGGGCGTACGCCGGGCTCTCCCCCGCCGCCAGCCGGCCGGCATAGGCGACCGGATGCTTGACGTTCCAGAACCGTACGCCGCCGACGTGACTGTGCGCCCCGGGCCCGATCCCCCACCAGGTGTCACCGCGCCAGTACCCGAGATTGTGCCGGCAGCGGTGCTGCTCGCCGCGCGCCCAGTTGCTCACCTCATAGGCACTGAATCCCTGTGTGGACAGCATTTCGGAGGCCAAGAGGTATTTGTCGGCCAGGTCGTCCTCGTCCGGCATCGCGAGTTCGCCGCGGCGTACCCGACCGGCCAGCCGGGTGCCGTCCTCGACGATCAGCGAGTATGCGCTCAGGTGGTCCACCTCGGCGGCCAGCGCCGCCGTCAGCGACCGGCGCCAGTCGTCGACGCTCTCCCCCGGGGTGCCATAGATCAGGTCCAGGCTGATCGACTCGAACCCGGCCGCCCGCGCCTCGGCGACGGCCTGCTGGGCGCGACCCGGGGTGTGTTCGCGGTCCAGCACCCGCAGCACGTGCTCGGCGGCCGACTGCATGCCGAAGGAGATCCGGGTGAAGCCCGCCTCCCGCAGCGCCACCAGATCCGCGGCACTCACCGAGTCGGGGTTGGACTCGGTGGTCACCTCGGCGTCCTCGGCCAGGCCCCACCGCTCCCGTACGCCGGTCAGCAACCGGGCCAGCTCGGCGGGTGGCAGCAGGGTCGGCGTACCCCCGCCGACGAAGACGGTGTCGACCCGCGGTGCCCGGTCGCCGAGCACCCGGGCCGCGAGTTCCACCTCGGCCAGCGCGGAGTCAACGTAGTCGCTGCGGGAGGCCCCCGGGCCGAGTTCGGCCGCGGTGTAGGTGTTGAAGTCGCAGTAACCGCAGCGGGTCCGGCAGAACGGCACGTGCAGGTATATCCCGAATGCGCGGTCGGCCACCTCGGCCAGCGCAGCGGCGGGCAGTGACCCGTCGACCGGCGCCGGATCGCCCTCGGGCAGGGTCGACGGCATGGCGCTCCTCGGATCGGTCTGACTCCGGCGGATGTCCGGAACCGGTCCAGCGTAGCCACCCCGTCCTCGGCTGCTGGAAACTTCAACTACGCTGGCCTGCGGCCGTGTGCCGTTTCCTGCACACTCCCAGAGGAGGAAAGACAACGTGGGCAATCCGATTCGTGTCGCCATCGTCGGCGTCGGCAACTGTGCCTCGTCACTGGTCCAGGGCGTGCAGTTCTATGCCGACGCCCCGGACACCGAGACCGTGCCGGGTCTGATGCACGTGCGCTTCGGTGACTACCACGTCGGCGATGTGCAGTTCGTCGCCGCCTTCGACGTGGATGCCGAGAAGGTCGGCACCGATCTGGCCGAGGCCATCAACGCCTCGCAGAACAACACGATCAAGATCTGCGATGTGCCGACCACCGGGGTGACGGTGCAGCGCGGTCCGACCCTCGACGGCCTGGGTCGCTACTACCTCGAGACGATCACCGAATCCGATGCCGAACCGGTCGATGTGGTCCAGGTGCTCAAGGACGCCGAGGTGGATGTGCTGGTCAGCTATCTGCCGGTCGGTTCGCAGAAGGCGGACGAGTTCTATGCCCAGTGTGCACTGGACGCCGGTTGCGCCTTCGTCAACGCGCTCCCGGTCTTCGTCGCCGGCACCGCCGAGTGGGCCGAGAAGTTCACCCAGGCAGGGATTCCGATCGTCGGCGACGACATCAAGTCCCAGGTCGGGGCGACGATCACCCACCGCGTGATGGCCCGGCTGATGGAGGAACGCGGTTACACCGTGGACCGCACCTACCAGCTCAACGTCGGCGGCAACATGGACTTCAAGAACATGCTGGAGCGCGACCGGCTGGAGTCCAAGAAGATCTCGAAGACCCAGGCCGTCACCTCGAACATCCCGCACGAGCTCGAGGAACGCGACGTGCACATCGGCCCCTCCGATTACGTCGGTTGGTTGGAGGATCGCAAGTTCGCGTTCGTACGCCTGGAGGGTCACGGTTTCGGCAATGCGCCGATGTCCATCGAGTACAAGCTCGAGGTCTGGGATTCCCCCAACTCCGCCGGCGTGATCATCGACGCCATCCGGGCCGCCAAGATCGGCCTGGACCGCGGCATCGGTGGCCCCCTGCTGTCCGCCTCGGCGTACCTGATGAAGTCCCCGCCGGAGCAGCGCCCGGACAACGAGGCCCGCGAACAACTCGAGGCCTTCATCCGCGGCGATCTGGAGCGCTGAGGCAGCGAACACCCGCGGCGGTGGCTGTGGACAACCGGGTACCGCCGGCCCTCGAATGGTGCTGGGCTGGTTGTCATGACCACTACCCCGCCCCGCCCGATCGCCCTGCCCGCTGAACCCGCCGACTACGCCGGCCTGACCCGCGGCCCGCTGCACGCCTGGTGGCGGCCGTTCTGGTCGCTGCTGCTGCTGGCAGTGGTCGCCGGGATCCTCACCGTTGTGCTCATTCTGCTGGCGGTGGGCATCACCATCGCACGTGGCCTGCCACCGACCGCCACGCTGACCCAGTTCGACGTCTTCACCAACGGCGCACTCGGGTTGCTGCTGAACAATCTCTCGCTGAGCATCTCGATCCCGGCGGTGATCGTCGCGACCGCGCTGGCCCAACGCCTCCCCCGCGGTTATGTGTCCTCGGTGACGGGGCGATTCCGCTGGCGATGGTTCCTCCGGATCACGCTCTGCCTGCTGCCGGTGTTCCTGCTCACCATCGGCACTGTCCGCGCGATCAACTACACCGGTGTCCGTCCCGAACCCCAGTGGGGTTGGCTGATCCTGGTGGTCCTGCTCACCACGCCGCTGCAGACTGCCGGGGAGGAATACCTCTTCCGGGGCTGGCTGCCACAGAACGTGGGCGGCTGGTTCCGAGCCCGGTGGCTGGCCTGGGGCGTACCGGTGCTGCTGTCGACCGCGATCTTCGCGCTGCTGCACCTGTCACTCGATCCGTGGGTGCTCGCCGACTTGGCGATCTTCGCCGTGGCGGCCTCGGTGATGACCTGGCGGACCGGCGGAATCGAAGCTGCCATCGCGATGCATGTGCTGAGCAATGCGCTGATACTGGGTTCGGGGGCGGTGCTCGGCGGGTTGCGCAACAGCTTCGTCACCCAGCAGACCACCGGCAGCTGGGATCTGGTGGTGGTCACGCTGATCACCCAGGGCCTCAGCGTGGCCGTGGTGTTCTGGGCCGCACGCCGTTTCGGGATCCAGCGGCTCAGCGCGCCACCACCGGCCGGTTCAGTCGGCGATCCGGGCGTACGCCTCGGCGAGCGCGCGGGCTGACCGGTCGACCAGGTCCTTCCATGCCAGCGCCTGCTGATCGGCGGAATCCGAGACGTGCTTGATCATCCGCAGGGGTACGCCGAGCGCGCGGCAGGCGTACGCGATCGCGAAACCCTCCATGTCGACCAGGTCGCAGCGTCCGAGCAGCGCCTCCCGCGCCGCCCCACCGGCGACGAAGGAATCACCGGTACCGAGGACCGGCCCGTCGCCGGTCAGCTCGATCCGGTTCTCCACCCGGACACCGGCGGCGGCCAGCACCTCTTCGTCGATGTCCCGGTTGAGCACCGCGGACGGTTCGAAGATCCCGCTCAGCCCTTCGGTCAGGGCACCGCAGCTGCCCAGGTTGATCGCCCGCAATTCGTGTCGGGATTGGGGATCCGGGCAGCGCTGCAGGATCTCCCGGGTCGCGGCGACGGCGGCCGGGGTCATCCCGACCCCGGTGATAACCAGGTCGACATCGGCCGGCAGGTGGGCCGCTTCCCAGCGGTGGGCGACGAGAACGAGTGGACGCACCCGAGCAGGCTATCGGTCCCCCGCCACCGATCGCCGGTCAGCGGTGCCGGCCGGTGTTGGCCAACCCGCCCACCGACTCCTTCACCGCCGGTGCCGGTGGCACAGCGGTGCCGGTGGGCGCCGCCGTGGGTGTCGGCGTGCCCGGGCCCGCGGTGGTCGGGCCGGGGCTGGGGCTGGGTGTCGCGCTGGGGCTGGGGGTCGGGGTGCAGCGAGCGGCCGGCACGTCGTGGCGGCCGTCGGGGGTGAAGGGGCTGGTGATGCTGGGGGCACCGTTCTCCAGGTGGCCGGTGATCCAGAACCGGTTCTCCCCGGCACGGACGATCAGGTCGTACCAGCCATGCATGGCACAGGTGTCGATGGTCCGGGTGATGCTGGCGCGGGCGCCGAGCTGGATCCGGGTCACCGCACCGGTGCCGGTCGCGGGGCCGGTCGCGGCATCGGTCAGTTCGACCGTCAGCGGTGTATCCCCGGTGTTGCCGATCTCCACCCGGAGCAGGCCGGCGCCATGGTCGGAGGAGGCGGTCACCAGCAGGGTCCCGTCGGTGCGGAAGTCGCGGCGGAAGCGGTTCGGGCCCAGCACCACGATCTCGCGGACAGCGCCCGCGCGGGCCGTCGTCCCGCCCGTCCGGGTCTGACCGAGCGGCAGGGTGAGCTGCCCGGAAACCACGCGGTGCAAGGGATCGCCGCCACCGCTGAGGTCCAGCACCGCGACGTTGGCCGCAGCCTTTCCGGTATTGGTCAGCTGCAGCCGGTCGGAGCCGGGATCGTAGCTGGCGTCGAGGCGGTAGGGCAGGGCATCCGCCGGGCGCACCCCGGCCTCCTGCCGAGGCAGTTGCTGCTGCTGCGGCGGGGTCGGCTTCCAGCGGCTGGTGAACGGCGGCACCGGGCCGGGCCGGGTCAGCGCCGGCAGGCTCGGCGTCGGCGTCCCACCGAGGTCGAGCACCCCGGCCAGGTCCCCGGTGACGCTGCGCCGCCAGTCCGAGATCTGGGTGCAGGCGACCCCGGTCCAGGTCTCCAGCAACCGGATCACCGAGGTGTGGTCGAAGACCTGGGAGTTGACCCGACCCCCGACGGTCCAGGGCGAGACGACCAGCATCGGCACCCGCGGGCCCAGCCCGGTCGGCAAGCCGTCCCACCACTCCTCGCTCACCGAGCGAGGCGGGACCGGATGCAGCAGGTGGTCGAAGTAGCCGTCGAACTCGTCGAAGGTGAGGATGAACACCGTCTTGCGCCAGACCGCGGGATTGTCGCCGAAGGCCTGCAGCAGATCGTGCACCAGTTGGGAACCCTCGATCGGTGAGGAGCCGGCCGGATGCTCACAGTCCTCGGAGTTGGCGACCAGGTGGGTGACCCGCGGCAGTGCGTCCCGGGCCACCTGATCGGCGAAGGCGGCCGCCAGCGTACCCGCCGGTCGACGGCGCAGCGCCCGGTCGAACAGCTCCCGGTCGGCCGGGGACACCTGGGCCAGTGCGGCCTCGAGCTGGTCCAGCAGCGTCCGCCGCCGGTTCTCATCGGCCCGCAGCACCGCACCGTAGAACGACTCCATGTTCGTCCACACCCCCGGGACCCGGCTGAGCACCCGCCGCGTCAATTCCTTGTAGGGCTGGAAATACTCCTCGTTGGAGTCGGTGAAGTTGTCCCACTCCTGCAGGATCTGCCAGGACACCCCGGCCCGCTGGAGCTCCTGCTGATAGGTGGGCCAGTCGTAGCCGGCATGGGTCTCCGCGTAGGCGGCGTTGTCGACGGCGCGGCGTACGCCACCCGGTTCGTAACCGGTCTTCCCGCTGATCAGGTGGTTCCGGTTGGGGCTGGTCCCGGCGGTGATCGAGCAGAAGTAGTGGTCGCAGATGGTGAAGTTGTCGGCGAGCTCGAACTGGAAGGGCAGGTCGCGCCGGTCGTAGGCCGCCATCGTCGCCGCCCCCTTGGCCGCGATCCAGTTGTCCTCCCAGCCGTTGTTCCAGGCGCGGCCACCGTCGGCCCAGCTGTGCGGCAGCGAGGCGATGTATTCGATGTCGTTGGCGCCGGCGTCGCGGGCCTCGCGGACCAGGAAGGGCAGCTGGTGACCACCACCGGAGGTCGGCTGGGCGAAGACGGTGCCGCCGTCGCGGGTGGGTGCGACGGTCTTGTCGGCGGAGCCGCAGACCCCTTGGAGGGTGCCGTAGTAGTGGTCGAAGGAACGGTTCTCCTGCATCAGGATGACCACGTGCTCGACGCCCTTGAGCCCACCCGGTGCCGGTGGCAGCGCCATCGCCGTGCGGAAGGAGGCGGGCAGCAGCGAGGCGGCACCGACGGCGGCGCCGAGACCGAGCAGGTGCCGGCGGGAGAGGGTGGTCATGGCAGGGATGGGGCGACTCATGCCGGGAAACCTGTCAGAGCCAGGTGATCACCGATCGATGGAAACCCAACAGCAGATGAACATTCGGCGACCGGTGCGGGTTGCCGCCGCTGGGCGACCTACTTCTTCTCGGACTTGTCCTTGCCACCCTCGCCGGTGGAGAGCGCGGCGACGAAGGCCTCCTGCGGGACCTCGACGCGGCCCACCACCTTCATCCGCTTCTTGCCCTCCTTCTGCTTCTCCAGCAGCTTGCGCTTGCGGGAGATGTCACCGCCGTAGCACTTGGCGAGCACGTCCTTGCGGATCGCGCGGATGGTCTCGCGGGCGATCACCCGGGAGCCGATCGCGGCCTGGATCGGCACCTCGAACTGCTGCCTGGGAATGAGTTCCTTGAGCTTGGCGGCCATCGCGACGCCGTAGGCGTACGCCTTGTCCTTGTGCACGATCGCGGAGAACGCATCCACCGGCTCACCGTGCAGCAGGATGTCGACCTTGACCAGATCGCTGGCCTGCTCGCCGGCCTCGTCGTAGTCGAGGGAGGCGTACCCCTTGGTCCGCGACTTCAGCGCGTCGAAGAAGTCGAAGACGATCTCGGCCAGCGGCAGCTGGTAGCGGATCTCGACCCGGTCCTCGGACAGATAGTCCAACCCCAGTTGGACTCCTCGCTTCTGCTGGCACAGTTCGAGGATGGTGCCGATGTATTCGGCCGGGGCCAGGATCGTCGCCTTGGTGACCGGCTCGTGCACCTCGGCGATCTTGCCGTCGGTCGGGTATTCGCTCGGGTTGGTCACCACATGCTCGGTGCCGTCCTCCATCACGATCCGGTAGACCACATTGGGCGCGGTGGAGATCAGATCGAGGTTGAACTCGCGCTCCAGCCGCTCCCGGACGATCTCCATGTGCAGCAGGCCGAGGAAGCCGACCCGGAAACCGAAGCCGAGCGCGGTCGAGGTCTCCGGCTCGTAGGTGAGCGCGGCGTCGTTCAGCTGCAGCTTGTCCAGCGCCTCGCGAAGCTCGGTGAAGTCGTTGGCGTCGATCGGGAACAGCCCCGAGTAGACCATCGGGTTCGGGTGCTTGTAACCCGAGAGCATCTCGGTGGCCGGATTGGTCGCCGAGGTCACGGTGTCGCCGACGCGGGACTGCCGGACCTCCTTCACCCCGGTGATCAGGTAACCGGTCTCGCCGACGCCGAGCCGGTCCACCTTCGTCGGCTCCGGCGAGATCACCCCGACCTCGAGCACCTCGTGGGTGGCCCGGGTGGACATCATCAGGATCTTCTCGCGGTGGCTGAGTTCGCCGTCGACGACCCGGACGTAGGTGACCACGCCGCGGTAGGTGTCGTAGACGGAGTCGAAGATCAGCGCCCGCGCCGGCGCGTCGGCGTCGCCGACCGGCGGCGGGACCTGCTCGACCAGATGGTCCATGAGTTCGCGTACGCCCTCGCCGGTCTTGGCGCTCACCTTGAGCACATCGCTCGGCTCACAGCCGATGATGCCGGCCAGCTCGGCGGCGTACTTCTCCGGATTGGCGCTGGGCAGGTCGATCTTGTTCAGCACCGGGATGATCTCGAGATCGGCGTCCAGGGCCAGATAGAGGTTGGCCAGCGTCTGCGCCTCGATGCCCTGGGCGGCGTCGACGAGCAGGATCGCCCCCTCGCAGGCCTCCAGGGACCGGGACACCTCATAGGTGAAGTCGACGTGGCCGGGGGTGTCGATCATGTTCAGCACGTAGGTCTGGTCGCCGATCTCATAGGGCATCCGGACGGCCTGCGACTTGATCGTGATGCCGCGCTCGCGCTCGATGTCCATCCGGTCCAGGTACTGCGCCCGCATCGTCCGGTCATCCACCAGCCCGGTCAGCTGCAGCATCCGGTCGGCCAGGGTCGACTTGCCGTGATCGATGTGGGCAATGATGCAGAAGTTCCGGATGATCGCCGGATCGGTGCGGCCGGCGGCGGGTGTGGTCGGGGCCATGTGCTTCCTGGTTCGGGATCGGTCGGACTGGTCCACCTCGGTGGACACACCATCTTCTCACGGGGTACGCCGAAGTGCCGATTCGGCGACTGGCAAGCTATCGCTCCGAGCAGCACACCGAACGCACGAGAGGAGCAGATGTGGACATCACCCAGATCATCGCCGAGCAGCACGACCAGCAGCGCACCATGTTCGCCCAGCTGGAGCAGTTCCCCGCCGACGACCACACCGGGCTGGGCGCGCTGTGGCAGCGGCTGGCGATCTTCCTGGAGACCCATGCCGAGGCCGAGGAGCGCTACTTCTATCCGCATCTGCTGAAGCAGGGTGAGGGCGCGGCCGACGCCGACTCGGTCGATGAGGAGGTCGAGGATGCGATCGGCGACCACAACAACATCCGCGACGCGGTCCGCCGGGCGGAGGCCGAGCAGGTCGGCTCCGAGGCGTGGTGGCAGGCGGTCAGCGACGCCAATGTCGCCAACTCCACCCACATGGCCGAGGAGGAGCGTCAGGATCTGACCGACTTCCGCCGCAATGCCAGCCTGCAGCAGCGCCACGACATCGCAGTGCAGTTCCTGCGTTACGAGGCCCTGCGGGCGGCCGACGGGATCGAGGCCAGCGACAAGGATCCCGAGGACTACGTCGAGGCACCGGAGAAGACCATGCGGGAGGCGGAGGCGAAGGACAACTGACCTCACGGGCCCGGCGCCGCGGGCGTCGGGCCCTTTCACAGCCGTTCACAGGTTGCGGCCCTTGGGAGTGGACCACCGGGCAGGGAGAATAGGACGCATGACCTACCAGAATCCCGCCGCGCCCCGGCGCCAGGTGGAGACCCCCAAGGGCGCCGCGATCTTCATGATCGGGGCGGTCGTGCTGCTGTGGGCACTGGAGGCCATCGACACCGTTCTCCTCGGCCTGCTGGACACCCTCGGCATCCACGCCCAGGAGCCGACCGGCTGGGTCGGGATCCTCTTCGCCCCGTTCCTGCACTTCGGCTTCGGGCACCTGATCGCGAACACGATCCCGCTGCTGGTGCTCGGCTTCCTGATCCTCGTCGGCCGTGGCGGCGCCGCGCGGATGGTCGGGTCCACCATCATCTCGGCGATCAGCTCCGGCCTGTCGGCCTGGGTGCTCTCCCCCGCGCACACGGTGATCCTGGGTGCCTCCGGTGTCATCTTCGGCTGGCTCACCTATCTGCTGACCCGCGGCATCTTCGCCCGTGACGTGAAGAACATCGTCATCGGCGTGGTGGTCTTCATGGTCTACGGCGGTGTGTTGTGGGGTGTCTTCCCGACCCAGGCCGGCGTCTCCTGGCAGGCCCACCTCGGCGGCGCCATCGGTGGCGTACTGGCCGCCTGGCTGATGCACCGGCGAGCCGCCCGCAAGGTGACCGTCTGATCCGCTCCGGCGGATTTGCCGCTCCGGCGGGCCGCAGGTAGAGTTGCCCGCTGTGCTGCGTGCTCGACACGCACGACCGACCAACCGACACGAACCCGAGTAGAGGCCTGCCCCGTGGCGAACATCAAGTCCCAGATGAAGCGGATCAAGACGAACGAGAAGGCTCGTCAGCGCAACAAGGCTGTCAAGTCCGAGCTGCGCACCGCCGCCCGCCGCTTCAGCAAGGCCCTTGAGGACGGCGACGCCGCCAAGGCCAAGGAGGCCGCGAAGCGCGCCACCCGGCTGCTGGACAAGGCCGTCTCCAAGGGCGTGATCCACAAGAACCAGGCCGCCAACAAGAAGTCGGCCATCGCGACCAAGGCCGCCAAGGCCTGATTCCGCGCACCGCAGCGCCCCGGGACCGTCGGACCCGGGGCGTTTCTGCGTCCCCTGGTGACTCGGTCGGCAGCTTGCGAGCTGCCCAGCGAGTGGTGACTCAGCCGCGCCGAGCGCGGGTGACGGCGAGCACGCAGCGCTCCAGGGCGTACGCCGGTTCGTCGGCGGCGCCCTTGATGTCGGCATCCGCGCGGGACACCGCGAGAATCGCGGTGGCCAGCCCGGCCTGGTCCCAGCTGCGGAGCTGCTGACGCATGGTGCGCAGCTTCCACGGCGGTACGCCGATGTCGCGGGCCAGGTCGTTGTCGCCCATCCCGGTGCGGTTGCCCTGCAGCTTGCCGAGCCCGCGCAGCCCGGAGGCCAGGGCGCTGGTGACCAGCACCGGCGCCACCCCGGTGGACAGCGCCCAGCGCAGCTGTTCCATCGCCCGGGTCGCGCGACCGGCGAGTGCCTCATCGGCGACCGCGAAGCTGGTCACCTCGGCCCGGCCGCCGAAGTAGCGGCGGACCAGCTGGGCGCCGATCTCCCCGCCGTCACCGTCGGCGACCAGCTGCCCGGCCGCCGCGGCGAGGGAGCGCAGGTCGTGGCCGACGGAGTCGACGAGCAGCTGGGCGGCCTCGGTCTCGATCCGGCCGCCGCTGCGGCGTACCTCATTGGTGACGAAGGGCACGAGCTCGCGCGGCTTGAGCGCGGCGGCGTCGACGACGGGGATCTTGGCCTTCTTCAGCTTGTCGATCAGCCCACGGCCCTTGGCGCCGCCGCCGTGCACCAGCACCAGCGCCACATCGGGCAGCGGATCGGTGGCGAGCCCGAGCACCACCGGGTGCAGGTCGGCGGCGAGGTTGGCCAGATCGCGGAGCACCACGACCGTCGAGGTGGCGAACAGCGACCCGCCGGTCAGCTCGGCCAGCAACCCGGCATCCACCCGGGACGAGTCGACGTCGTGGACCTCGGCGTCGGACCGGTCGGCGCGCGCGGCGGTGACCCGCTCCGCGACGGCCCGATCGGCCAGCAGGGACTCGGGACCGCTGATCAGCAGCACGCTGCCGAACGGGGACTGCTTGGGCATGGGGACCAGCATGCCAGCCCCGGCCGACATCCGGTTGCGCACCGGTGATCGCCTGGGGCCGATATGCCGGTCCCACGAACGAGGACCGGCGATAACTGCTGACGAAGTCGGTCTAGGGTCGGAATCGTGACCTCAGCCGCCCCGCGTACCGGACCTCCGGTGTCCCTGGCGGCGGCCGGGTTCATGAGCAGTTTCGACCGGTTCGCGATCGGCCCGATGCTGGTGGTGATGGCCACCGATCTGGGCGAGCCGTTGGCGGCGGTGGTCGCGCTCGCCGGGGCGTACTTCCTCGCCTATGGGCTGAGCCAACCGCTGTGGGGCGTGCTGTCGGACCGGCTCGGCCGGGTCCGGTTGATCCAGTTCACCCTGATCGTCGGCGGTGCGGCGAGCATCGCGTCGGGGTTCGCACCGAATCTGGCCGTGCTGCTGGTGCTGCGGATCATCGCCGGGGCCTGTTTCGGTGCCGTGGTCCCGACCTCGCTCACCTATGTCGGGGACACCGTCGAGCTGTCCGCCCGGCAGCGGGCGTTGTCGGACCTGATGGCGACGATGGCGGTCGGTACCGCGCTGGCCACGGCCCTGTCGGGACTGCTGGCCCACTCCTTCGGCTGGCGGTCGGTGTTCGTGCTGTCCGGGGTCTGTTCGCTGATCCCCGGCCTGCTGGTCGGCCGGTTGCCCGAACCGCAGCGCGCACCGGTCGCCGGCAACATCGCCGTGCAGTTGCAGACCGCGATCGCGAACCGGTGGGCGCTGCTGCTCTACGCACTGGTGATGGTCGAGGGCGGCGCGCTGCTCGGCATGCTCACCCTGCTGCCGCCGGCCCTGTCCGAGCACGGGGTCAACGTGTCGTTGGCCGGTCTGGCGACGGCCGCCTACGGGGTCGGGGTGATGGCCTTCTCCCGGTTGGTCCGCCCGCTGGCGCGGCGTTGGCCGATGTGGGGTCTGCTGCTGCTCGGCGGGGTGCAGCTGGCGATCGGCTTCGCGCTGGTCAGCTGGCGGGTCAACGTGGTCACGGTGCTGATCACCTCGCTGGCGCTCGGCGGCGGGTGGGCGTTCATGCACTCCTCGCTGCAGACCTGGGCCACCTCGGTGGTGCCGCAGGTCCGCGGCACGGTGGTCGCGCTCTTCGCCGGGTCGCTGTTCGTCGGCAGTTCGCTGGCCACCTGTCTCGCCGCCCCGTGGGCCGACACCGGTCACTACCAGGCGATCTTCGCCGTCGCCGCGGTGGTGATGGTGCCGCTCACCCTGGTCGCGGTGCTGGGCCGGATCAGCTACCTGCGCCACACCGAGTCCTGACCGCCGCCCGGGCGGGTCAGCCGTCGGCGCCCACCCGGGTGCCGAGCAGCTCCTCGAGCGCGCGGCTGTCGGTGGAGACGCCGAAGGCGGGTGAACCGGGGCCGAATCGGACCCCCTCGGTGAGCGGGCCCACCAGCACCGGGTCGAAGCCGATCCGGTCGACGAATCCGGCGACCTGGATGACCGCATGCGGATCGTCACCGGCGATGGCCAGCGCCGACCGGTCGGGGGCGCCGACCGGCCGGGCGTCCTCCTCCAGCTGGTGGTAGCCGAGATGACTGAAGGTCTTGACGACCCGCGCGCGCGGCAGCTCCTGCTGGATCACCGCGCTGCTGGGGCGTACGCCCTCGAACTCGGCCAGGATGCCGTCGGTGGGCGGCCAGTAGTTCATCGCGTCGATGACCACCTTGCCGTCGAGTTCCCGAGCCGGGATCGTCGCGCGCTTGCCGAGCGGCAGGGCCAGGATCACCAGGTCCGCACTCCGGGCGGCCTGCGCCGCGCTGGCGGCGGTCGCACCGGGGCTCATCACATCGAGGATGAACTGCACCGGTCCGGGATCACCGGAGCCGGCGACGAGCGTACGGTAACCCGCCGCGACCGCCAGCCGGGCCAGTACGCTGCCGAGCTTGCCCGCGCCGAGGATGCCGACGGTGGTCACGCCGCCACCCCCGCGGTCTCCCGGCGGATCACCGGTACGACCTCGGTGAGGTAGAGCTCCAGGGATTCGCGGGTCATCTCGCGGGGCAGATTGCCGACATCGAACTGTCCGATGAAACGGTCGATCCCCAACAGCTCGACCCGGGTCAGGATCGCCTCGATCACCTGTTGCGGGCTGCCCACCGGCAGGCTCGCCTCGATCCAGCTGTCATAGACACTGCGCGGGAAACCACCGGATCCGAGCCGCCGCCCGGCCTCCTCGAAGTAGCGGGCGTAGTGCGGGAAGAAGTCGTCCCGGGCACCCTGGGAGGTCTTACCGACGTACATGTGGCCGCTGACCCCGAGCCGCAGCGAGGACGGATCGTGCCCGGCACGCGCGGCGGCGCGGTGATAGAGCTCGACCCGCGGTACGAACTGCTCGGGTCCGGCGAAGAAGCCCATCATCATCGGCAGCCCGAGCAGGCCGGCGCGCACCGCGGAGGCCGGGGTGCCGCCGATCGCGATCCACACCGGCAGCGGGTCCTGCACCGGTCGCGGCGAGATCTCACCGGCGCTGATCGCGGGCCGGCGGTTCCCGCTCCATGTGATCGTCGGTTCCTCGCGCAGCCGCAGCAGCAGCTCGAGCTTCTCCTCGAACAGCTCGTCGTAGTCGTTCAGCTGGTAGCCGAACAGTGGGAACGACTCGGTGAACGCACCGCGGCCCGCCCAGATCTCGGCCCGGCCGTCGGAGACCTGGTCGAGGGTGGCGAACTGCTGGAACACGCGGACCGGGTCCTGGCTGGAGAGCACGGTGACACCGCTGGCGAGCCGGATCCGGGAGGTCGCGGTGGCGATCGCGCCGAGCACGACCTCGGGGGCGGAGACCGCGAAGTCGTGGCGGTGGTGCTCACCGAGGGCGAAGATGTCGAGGCCGCCCTGGTCGGCGATCCGGGCGTGGTCGAGGAGCTGTCCGATGCGTTCGTGGGCATCGCGCGCCTGACCGGCCCGGGGGTTGTCGGTGAGTTCACCGAAGGAGTAGATGCCGAGTTCCATCGGCCGTGCGGTGGTGACGTTCATGCTTCGATCCTGCGTCGGAAACTGGATCGCGACCAACGATTTCTGATGAAGATAGTCATCGCCATCGGCGATGATGTCGTCAGCGCTCGGGCCGGGCGCGATCGTGCGCGCTGCGGGTGATGGCGTTGGCCAGGGCGACCGCCGCGGCGGTCTCGCGGCGATGGGTCGGTCGCGCGAGCTGCACCTTCCAGACCAGGTCCTCCCGCAGCGGCACCCCGGCCACCGTGTCGTCGATCGCCTGTTCCGGGACGATCGAGACGCCGAGATCGCTGTGCACCAGGGCCCGGGCCAACTGGAAGTCGGTGACCTCGGTGCGGATGGTACGCCGGACCTCGATCGCGGCGAACGCGGCGTCAATCAGGCTGCGGATGCCCCAGCCCTCGGGGTAGTCGATGAACGGCTCGCGGGCCAGGTCGGCGATCCCGACCGCCGACTGACCGGCCAGCGGATGGTCCGGGCTGCACATCAGCACCAGCGGTTCGCGGTTCAGTTCGGTCAGCGTGAAGTCCGGCAGTTCGGCGGCCGCGGTGAACACCAGGGCGAGATCCAGCGCCCCGGTACGCACCTCCTCCAGGGACGAGGTGGAGCCGGCGATGGTCTGCCGCATCCGCACATCCACCCGCGGATGGGCGGCGACGAAGTCGTGCAGCACCGCGGCCAGATCCCAGGAGCCGGTGTAGATGACCATGCCCAGGCGGACCGTGCCGACGAGTTCGCCGCGGGCACTGGCAACCGCTTCGCGCGCGGCCTCGACGGCGAACAGCGCCTCCCTGGCTCGCGGCAGCAGGGCCTCACCCTCGGCGGTCAGGGACACCCGGTGGTACTGCCGCTCGAACAGGGCGACCCCGAGCTCACGCTCCAGTTGCGAGATCGCCGCCGACACCGCCGACTGGACGACGTTGGCCCGCTGGGCGCCGCGGGTGAAGCTGCCGGTCTCGGCGACCGCGACGAAGTACGCCAGCTGGTGGATCTGCATGGGCGCAGGCTATCGCCGCTGGCGATGGGGCCAGGGTGTCGTCGTCTCGAGACGCGATGACCGATCGTCTCTCGTGTGTCCGTTCAGCCCACGGGCACCGCCTCCACCAGCAGATTGTCGCGGTAGCGGCGGCGCCCGTCGACGGTCTCGACCTCCCCGGCGCAGGTGACCAGGACCAGCCGGGTCGGACCCGGGCGGTCCAGCAGATCGGCCGGCAGTTGGTCGGCCGGCACGGTGCGCAACCGGGTGGCCCGCCAACGGGTCGTCGCACCGGCACCGTCGCTGGTCTCGAGCTCAGACCCCGGGGCCAGCTTGTGCAGCGGCCACAGGGCCCCGCGGGTGGCCCCGGAGGTGACGTGCCCCGACATCAGGATCGTGCCCGGTGAGGGTGCGAGCAGGGCCGGCAGTCCGGTCGCCGGGCCCCGGTTCACCCCGACCACCGCCGGGTCGGCGGGCACCTGGAAGACCCCGTCGCGGATCGCGGCGGGTGCGATCCGGGCGTCCACGGCCAGGCTCGGGATCCGCAGCCGGGCCTCCCCCGAGCCGCTGCCGCCGCGGGCGGGTGTGGGCCGCGCGGTGGACCGACCGGGGGTCCTGGTCGGTGTGGCTTCGGCCGCGGCGGACCAGTTCCGGGCCGGGGTCGGCGCGGCCGTCACCGGGTCGGGTACCACCGGGGTCGGCTCCAGCGTCGGTGGTGCCGTCGGCGTGGTCGGTGCCGGTGAGGGATCCTCGGGTGGGCCCGGGGCGAAGGTTTCCGGCATCACCGGTTGGTCGGACGGACCGGTGGCGGTCTCGGTGCCGGAGCGGGCCCAGACGACCACGCCGATCAGGGAGATCGCCAAGAGCGCAACCACCACACCGGTCAGCAGATGCCGGCGCATCATTCACCCCCGGGTATCCCCGAGGGGATCCGCAGCTTCACCACGCTCGGTGCCGGGGCCGGGGCGGGCGCCGGTGCCGGGGCCGGGGCCGGGGCGACCGTGGACGGCACGACCGTCGGCACCGGTGCGGGTGTCGGCGAAGGGGCCGGTGTGGGAGTCGGGCTCGGCGTGGGCGTGGGGCTCGGCGTGGGCGTGGGGGTTGAGCTCGGCGTCGGCGTGGGAGTCGGGCTCGGCGTGGGAGTCGGCGTCGGTTTCGGTTTCACCTGGGTCGTCTCCTCAGCGATCCCGCACCGCGTGACGACCTCGGCGGACCGCCTCGTCGCCGGCAGGATCTCCTGCCAGACATAGAATCCCGGCTGCTTCAGCGTGATCCCCGGGGTCTGGTAGCGGCCATCACCGTCGATCCGGAACCGCACCTCCCCGGCCTTCGGGTCACCCGCCCGGCAGTCCTCCTCGGTGGGCCGGTGGGCGTACGGACCCCACAGCACCGCGCGCACCTCGGTGCGGATGCCCGGTGCCCCGCGTACCTCGACCTGATCGGTCAGCACCGCACCGGGCTCGGCGACCTGCTCCGAGGTGCGGGTGGTGATCGTCGGCCGCAACGGTTGGATCGTGGCCGCGGCTCGTGCGGTCAGTTGGCGCGGCTCCCCCGCGCTGATCATCCGCTGCACCAGTCGATCCGGGCTCTTCGGATCGTCATAGTCCTTTGCGGTGTGGAGAATCGGTCGCAGTGCCGGCAGCGTCGCCGAGGCCTGCACCGACAGCTCCCCCGGTTCGCGGGCGGGCAGCTCCAACCGGGCCCGCCCGGTCGCATCGGTGTTCACCACCTGACGCTCGTCGCCGACCTGCACTGTCACCTGCACCCCGGCCGGCCCGTCACCCCGCGGTCCGCGCAGCCGCACCGCGACCGCTCCAGCCGCGGTCACCGAAGGTGCGGTGAGGTCCAGCTCCAGCGTGTCGGCGCCGGCTCCGCGCAGCCCGCGTTCCAACTCTGCGACCCGGTCGGCGAGCGCCGGATGGGCGGCGACCGCGGCCCGATACCGCGCGTCCATCCGGGCGCGTTGCTGGTCGTCGCCGACGGTGCGCTGCCGGATCAGCTGATCCACCGCCGCGGCGGTGACGTCGTCGCGGACCCCGGTGCGGGCCCAGTCGGCCAGCCAGGCGATCTCGGCCAGTTCGGTGGTGGTGAGCTGGGGGCCGGTGACATCGCTGCGGCCGCCGCGATCACCGAATCCGGTCTGTTTGCGGACGTTCTCGGCCGGGGCGCTGCGCCACCCGGAGGCGCTGCGCGGGCCACCGGAGTTCAGGTCGATGCACCACACGACCAGTTCGCCGAGGTGGTACTGCCCCAGCTCGGCCAGGCCACCGTCGGCCTGTACGCGGATCCCGCGGGGGCCGAAGCCATCGATCGGGCGGGCCTGTGCGCGATCGACCAGCAGCAGGCCGGTGCACACGCTGGCCAGCACGCAGATCCAGATCGCGGCGCGTTTCATCATTGGTCTCATCGGGGCTCCTCGGATTGTTGAAGGTGGGCGGTCAGTCGAGATTTCTCTTGTGTCAGAGCGATTGCGCCACCTCGGTCGGTGCGCAGCGGTTGCTGGCCGCAGCGGCCGAGCAACTGCAGCGTGCGCGGTGCGGGGTGGCCGTAGCCGTTGTCGGCGCCGACGCTGATCAGCGCGACCCGGGCCCGGGAGTCGCAGACGAAGCCCTCGTCCTGGCGGGCGGAACCGTGATGGGCGACCTTGAGCACATCGGCGCGCAGGTCGGCGCCACTGCGCAGCAGCGCCGATTGGGCGGCCGGTTCGGCGTCCCCGGTGAGCAGTACGCGGATGCCCGCGATCTCTGCGGTGGCGACGATGCTGGCGTCGTTCTCGGCCGAGGACTCACCGTCACCGGAGGCCGCCGGCCGGCCGACCCGGATCGGTCCGAGGGTTCGCCAATCGATCCAGCCGACCTGCAGGCGTTGTCCCGGTGTCGCGGTGAGCAGGGGTACGCCGGCCGCGTCAGCCTGCCGGGTGATGACTGCGGCGGTGGCCGCCGGCGAGGCCAGCGGCGAGACCAGCATCGTCCCGACCCGGCGGCGGCCGAACACCGCCGCGAGCCCACCGGTGTGATCGGCGTGGTAGTGGGTGAGCACCAGCAGCGGCACCGCGGTGACGCCGAGCCGATCCAGGCAGGCGGTCAGCGGTTCCGGTTCCGGTCCGGTGTCGACGAGGATCACCTGCCCGGCCCCCGCATTCAGCACCAGCGCGTCCCCCTGACCGACGTCGCAGGCCACCAGGAGCCAGTCCCGCGGCGGCCACCCGGGGGTGAACTGCGGGCGGGCCAGCACCACGATCAGCAGCAGGGCCGCGACCAGCACCAGCACCCGCCGCGACAGCAGCCAGCCGATCAGCGGCACCCCGGCCACGCAGGCGGCCAGCACCACCAACACCCCGAGTGGGCCGCTGGGCCACTGCCAGGCGGCCCCGGGCAACGCGGCCCCGGCATCGGAGATCCAGAGGATCGCCTGCGCACACCAGCCGGCCAGCCAACCGGTGAAGGCGGCGACGGTCGGCAGCGGCACCGACAATCCGGCGGTCGCGAAACCGAGCACGGTCGCGGGCCCGACGAATGGGCCCGCGAGCGCGTTGGCCAGCAACCCGACCATGCTGACCTGACCGGAGATCGCGGTCACCAGCGGTTGGGTGGCGAGCTGGGCGGCCAGTGGCACGGTGACCGCCTCGGCGAGTGGGGCCGGCAGCCAGGCCATCCGTTCCCGCCAGCGGGCGGCGAGCAGGATGATCCCGCCCGAGGCGAGCACCGAGAGCCCGAAGCCGACCGAGCGGCCGAGCCAGGGATCGATCAGCAGCAACCCGACGACGGCCAGACTGAGGTGGCGGATTCCCTTACCGGCATGGGAATTGGAACCGAGGGCTGCCAGCGCGACCAAGCCCATCGCGGCCGCCCGGAGCACGCTGGGTTCGTTGCGGCAGAGCGCGACGAAGATGGCGACGCCGACCAGCCCGATCAGGTGCAGCCAACGCCCGCGTACCCCGAGCCAGCGGGCCACCGTCAGCAGGAAGGCCAGCAGCAGCGTCAGGTTCGCACCGCTGACCGCGGTCAGGTGCACCAACCCGGTGCTGCGGAAGTCCTCACGCAGTTGGTCGGTCATCGCGCTGGTGTCACCGAGCACCAGCGCCGGGACCAGGGCGCGGCGTTCCGCCGGCAGGTCGGCGACCGCGCGCCGCAGCCCTGCCCGGATGGCCTCCACCGCCCGATCCGCCGCACCCGGTTCGGTGAGCCGTTCCGGCGGGCCGCGCAGCGCGGCGACCGCGGCCACCGGCTGGCCCGGATCGGGCGGCCCGAGCTGAGCGACCATGCGGATCCTGGTACCGACCCGCAGCGTACGCAGGGATTCGGCGTACGCCCCGGAGGTCACCAACCGCACCTGCTGGCGCAGCCCCAACCGTTGCCCGCGCCCGGAGACCTGCCGCACCTCCCCGGTGAGCACCACCGTCTGGCCACCGAACCGGCTCTGGCTGACCTGCGGGTCGCTGCGTACCACCAGTTCGACGACCGCCACCGCCCGCTGATCCGCCAACCGGCGCAGCGGTGAGGTGTCCAGCTGGTACTGCCGGGTCCAGCTCAGCGCCAGCAGCACGATCAGCACCAGCGCGGTCGCCGCCGCGAGCGGCCGCCGCCGCCACCCCGCCCATCCGGCACCGGCCAGTCCCGCCGAGACGGCGGCCAGCACCAGCGGCCAGCCACCGAGCCCGGTACCGACCAGGGTGGCGGCCCAGCCGGCGAGCGCCAGCGGAACCAGCCGGAAGTCGGTGACGGTGGGTGCGCGCATCTCACACCGTCACCAGCGGCGCGATGTCGGCGAACGATTTCGGCCCGATGCCGGGCACCTCCTGCAGCTCCTCGATCCGGCTGAACCGGCCGTTCTGGGTCCGCCAGGCGAGGATCTTCTGCGCGGTCACCGGGCCGACCCCGGGCAGTGCGTCCAGCTGGGCCTCGGTGGCGGTGTTCAGATTGACCTTGCCGCCGGCGCCCGCAGCACCGGCCCCCGCACCACCGGCGCCGCCGCCGGATGCCGGGGAGCCACCGGGTGCGGCGGGTGCCGCACCCCCGCGCACCTCGCCGCCGGGTCGGCTGCCACCGCCGATGAGCACCTGCTGACCGTCGGTGAGCTGCTGGGCCAGATTGAGCTCACCCGGCCGGGCCGCCGGGGTGAGCCCGCCGGCGGCCTCGATGGCGTCCACGACCCGCGAACCGAGCGGCAGGGTGTGCACCCCGGGACGGCGGACCTCACCGGTGACGTGCACCCGCACCACCGCCGGGCTCGGGGTTGCCTCCGGGGTGGGGTTGGCCGGTGGGGCCGGCACGGGCGCCGGGGCCGAGCCGCCGGCCTGCTGCACCGGGAGCGGCTCGCCGACCGGCACCGCACGGGAGCGGGTCAGCGCATAACCGCCGGCCAGCGCACCCAGGAGCAGCACCACGGCGACCACGAGCAGGTGCCGCCGGGTGAACTCGAGCTTCGGCGTACGCCGGACCGGTGCCGGTCTCGGTGGTGCTGCGAACGGCTCCGGTTCGGGCGGTTCCGGATCGGGTGGGCGGCGCAACCGCGTGCCCCGATCGGCCTCCGGTGTCGCTCCGCGACCCGACGGCCGCAGCTCCGCGACGACCCGATCGAGCCGCTCGCGGACATAGTCCGACATCACCGAATCGGTCTGTCTGCCTCCCATACCCTGCACATGCCGTGCCGGGGCAGGAAATGTTCACCCCGAAGGAGGATCTGTGGACAACTCCACGCGCGGGTCAGGCTGTGGACAACCCGCTGCGAAGCCTCAGGCGGGGACGATCGAGACCAGCTTCGGGGCGCGGACGATCACCTTGCGGACCTCGCGGCCGTTCAGCGCGCGCTGCACGCCGGGATCGGCCAGCGCGGCCTGCTCCAGCTGCTCGTCGGTGCTGTCCGGAGCGACCTCCAGCTTGGCGCGTACCTTGCCCTGGACCTGCACCACGCAGGTCACCGATTCCTGTACCAGCAGGGATTCGTCGACCGCGGGCCAACCGGCGTCGGCGACCGACGGCTGGTGGCCGAGGATCTCCCACATCTCCTCGGTGACATAGGGCGCGAACAGGCTGAGCCCGACGGTGATCGCCTCGGCGGCCTCCCGGACGGCCGGGTCGGCTCCGCCGACCTCACCGTCGATCGCCTTACGGGTGGCGTTCACCAGCTCCATCAACCGGGCGACCACGACGTTGAACCGCTGCGCGTCCAGCAGGTTGCCGATGTCGGCCAGCGTCTGATGGGTGGTACGCCGCAGCGCGACGTCGCCGCCGGCCGGGTCGGTGCCGACCTCGCTGGTCACGTCCTGGGCGACCCGATAGGCCCGCTGCAGGAACCGCACGGTGGCGCTCGGCGACACATCGGCCCAGTCGATGTCGTCCTCCGGCGGGCCGGCGAACACCACGGTGGTACGGATCGCGTCGACACCGTACTCATCGATCTGGGCGCCCAGGTCGACCCCGTTGCCCAGCGACTTGCTCATCGCCTTGCCCTCGTTGATCACCTGGCCCTGGTTCAGCAGCCGCTCCATCGGCTCGACGAAGTCGACCATCCCCATGTCGTGCAGCACCTTGGTGAAGAAGCGCATGTAGAGCAGGTGCAGGATCGCATGCTCGACGCCGCCGACGTACTGGAAGACCGGCATCCAGCGACGCACATCGGCCACCTCGAAGGGCCCCTCGGTGTCCTGCGGCGAGCAGTAGCGGAAGAAGTACCAGGACGAGTCGACGAAGGTGTCCATCGTGTCGGTGTCCCGGGTCGCCGGGCCGCCACACTTGGGGCATTCCACCTCGCGCCACTCGGTGGCCTCCGGGCCGGCCAGCGGCGAGGTGCCCTTCGGCCGCAGGTCCGCGCCGCGCAGATCCGGCAGCCGCACCGGCAGCTGGTCGTCGGGCACCGGGACCTCGCCGTCGACCGGGCAGTGGATGATCGGGATCGGGCAGCCCCAGAACCGCTGCCGGGACAGCAGCCAGTCCCGCAGCCGGTAGGTGATCGCCTCCCGGCCGGTGCCGCGCGCGGCCAGCAGGTCGACGATCTTCGCGACGCCGTCGGCCTTGTTCGCCAGGCCCTCCAGCGCCTCGGAGTTCACGTAGCGGCCGTCGCCGGCGGTCGCCACGAAGGTCTCGGCCGGGTCCGCCTCACCGGTGTCGACGACCCGGCGTACCGGCAGGTCGAAGGCCTTGGCGAAGTCCAGGTCGCGCTGGTCGTGCGCGGGCACCGCCATCACCGCGCCGGTGCCGTAGTCGGCCAGCACGTAGTCGGCGGCGTAGACCGGCAGCTGCTCGCCGTTGACCGGGTTGGTGGCGTGCACACCGAGGAAGACACCGGTCTTCTCCCGCTCGGTGGACTGCCGCTCGATCTCGTTGGTCTGCTTGGTCTTTTCCAAATATGCTTCGAATTCCGGCCGCTGCTCGGCGGTGACGATCTCCTCGGCCAGATCCGCATCGGGGGCCACCACGAAGAAGGTGGCGCCATAGAGGGTGTCCGGCCGGGTGGTGAAGACCGTCACCGGTTCGTCGCGGCCGGTGATGGTGAAATCGACGTACGCCCCCTGGGAGCGGCCGATCCAGTTGCGCTGCATCGCCAGCACCCGGTCGGGCCACCTGCCCTCCAGGCCCTGCATGTCGTCCAGCAGCCGGTCGGCGTACTCGGTGATCTTGAAGTACCACTGGTTCAGCTTGCGCTTGGTGACGACCGCACCGCAGCGTTCGCAGCGGCCGTTGACGACCTGCTCGTTGGCCAGCACGGTCTGGTCGTTGGGGCACCAGTTGACCGCCGAGTCCTTGCGGTAGGCCAGTCCGCGCTCGCGGAAGCGCAGGAACAGCCACTGGGTCCAGTGGTAGTACTCCGGGTCGGAGGTGTGCAGCCGCCGGTTCCAGTCCAGGCTCAGGCCGTAGCGCTTGAACGAGTTCGCCTGGGTCTCGATGTTGGCGTAGGTCCACTCGGCGGGACTCTTGCCGTGCTTGATGGCGGCGTTCTCCGCGGGCAGGCCGAAGGAGTCCCAGCCGATCGGATGCAGCACGTCGTAGCCGCGCTGGCGCAGATTGCGGGCGACGACATCGCCCATCACGAACGCCTCGGCGTGGCCCATGTGCAGGTCACCGGAGGGGTAGGGGAACATGTCGAGCACGTAGCGACGCTCCTTGGAGCCGTCGTCGAGCGGCGCGAAGGTCTGGTTCTGCTCCCAGAACTTCTGCCACTTCTGCTGGGCGGCGGCCGGATCGTACGCCTGCCGCTGCGCTACCTGCTCGGTCACTAGCACTCCCTCAACGCTGGGCCGTGGACACTGATTTGGCCCCGCGCAGTCTAGCCGAGGACGCGGGTGCCGGCCGGGGCGTTTCGGCCGGTGAGGGCTGGCAAACCTTGCTTGCGAGGGATCTCCGGGCGGGTAACAGTGTTGGTATGGACCATCAGCTGACCTCGACCCCGAGCCAGGAACACGTCCGGGGCGATCATCTGGCCGGCGCGCTGGCGAGTCGGCTGAACTGGCTGCGGGCCGGCGCGCTCGGAGCGAACGACGGGATCATCTCCACCGCCGGTCTGGTGGTGGGCGTGGCCGGCGCGCAGGCGTCGAAGAGCGCGGTGCTGATCGCCGGGCTCGCGGGTCTGGTCGCCGGGGCGCTGTCGATGGCCGGCGGGGAGTACATGTCGGTCTCCACCCAGAAGGACACCGAGCTGGCGGTGCTGGAGAAGGAGCGCTGGGAGCTCGAGCACATGCCGAGTGAGGAACTCGGCGAGTTGACCGATCTCTATCGGGCCAAGGGCCTCTCCCCCGACCTGGCGCATCAGGTCGCGGTCGAGCTGACCCGCCACGACGCGCTCGCCGCGCACGCCGAGGCCGAACTCGGCATCAGCGTCGATCAGCGCAGCAATCCGTGGCAGGCCGCCTGGGCGTCGATGCTGTCCTTCTCGTTGGGCGCGTTGCTGCCGTTGCTGGCGATGCTGCTCGCGCCGATCGGCTGGCGGATGGGTGTCACCTGGGCCGCGGTGCTGGTCGCACTGGCGGTGACCGGGGTGATCACCTCCCGGATCGGCGGCGCTTCCCCGGTACGCCCGGTGCTTCGCAATCTGGTCGTCGGCGCGCTCACGATGAGTCTGACCTGGGCCATCGGCCACCTCGTCGGCGTCGAACTCGGCTGACCCCGCTCATCGAGTACGCGGCCAGGCACAGCTCACCTCCGCTCATCGAGTAGGCGGCCATGCGGAGCGAAGCGGAGCAATGGCCGCCGTGTCGAGATGACCCGCGCCCGCGCGCTCAGCCGCCGACCCGGGTCAACTCGTCCAGATCCTCGTCGTCGATGCGCAGCGAGGCAGCGGCCACGTTCGGCCGGATGTGCGCCGCCCGCGTCGTTCCCGGCAGCACCGTGACCGACTGGCCCAGCTGACGAGCACGGTTGTGCACCCAGGCAACCACCAGCGACGCCGCTGACACGGCGTACTTCTCCGCCAATGTTGCGATCGTCGCCGCGTGGGCGCCGTCGGAGCCGAGCAGTTCGCCATGACCCAGCGGCGAGTGCGCGACCAGGGTGATCTGCAGTTCCGCGAACACCGGCAGCATGTCCTCGACCTCGCGGTGGGTGATCGACCACCGTTCCTGCACCGCCTGGATCGGGTGTACGCGATGCGCCCGCCGGATGTCCTCGACCGTCACATTCGACAGGCCGAGCGAGCGGATCTTGCCGGCCCGCTGCAGTTCCGCCATCGCCCCCACGGTTTCCTCGATGGGCGTCTCATCGCTGCGATGGTGCAGGTAGTAGAGGTCGAGCCGATCGGTGCCGAGGCGCTTCAGACTGCCGTCGATCGCATTCCGAACCGTCGCCGGATCGGCGCGTACGCTCCAGTCGTCGAACCGGCCGGAGTCGCCCCAGTAGACGCCGAATTTGCTGCACAGGATGACGTCATCGCGCAGGGTGCCGATGGCCCGGCCCACCACTGCTTCGTTGCCGTACATCTCGGCGGTGTCCAGCACCCGCACGCCGGCATCCACCGCCGCCCGAACCAGCTCACCCGGATCGCGCTCGGGATCTCCCCAGTGCTCCTCGCGGACGCGCATCAGGCCGAGGCCCTGCGGTGGCGGTGATGAGTCGGCCCAAGGCATCGCGGTCGTCATGATCAACGACCCTAGAAGTTCAGGCGCGCTTGAAGTCAATTGCCCAACTCTTGCGGCCGACCGCACAGTCGGCGTGCCGGGGACTGCGCATAGTCCCTGACAAGTTCGTAACTACGCGGCGGCGCCCTCGCCCCAGTGGCTCGGCGGGATCGCCCGGTCGTGGATGTGGTTGAGCAGCGAGAGCATCGAGAAACCCGCGTTGATCCGCTCGGCCCGCTCCATGCAGATCACCTGCAGGGCGCCGTTTCCCGAGAGCCAGGCGGCCAGCCCGAGCAGACACAGCGGTGCGACCTCGAACGGTGGCAGGCTGCGGTCCACCACCCGGTTCCACAGCGCCACCTGCCGGGGCGCGTCGACGCGGCGCAACCGGCCGAGCACCTCGTCACGGGCGACCGGATCGTGGCTCAGCACGGCCAGTTCGGCACATTCGGTGTCGCTCAACCCGCGGCTGGTGTTGTAGCGGGCGATCAGCCGCCGGATCCGCCCGCACCGCTCCTCCGCGGACCAGCCGGCCAGGTCGGGCAACACCTCCTCGAAGGCGGCGCGCACCTCCTGCCGGTCGACCTCCCCGATCGGTCCGGTGACCCGCTGGACCAGTTCGGCACGGCTCGGCAGCGCGGGCAGACCCGCCGCGACCGCCGCAGCGGCGAAGCGGGTGGTGCTGATGTCATAGGGCGTGCCCTCGTCCGGGCAGCAGTCCGCGTCGTCGCAGAGCAGCGACCACCAACGCTCCCCGTCGCTGAGCAGCAGGTCGTGGATGCGGAAGTCGCCGAACAGCTCGGCCAGGTCCGCGAGCAGGTCCCGCGACTCGGCGGTCGGTTCACAGAAACCGAGCAGGATAAGCGCATCCGCGTTGTTGGTGTCCACCACCCGGGCGAGCCGATCAGCCTCCCAGAGGGCGTGGTCCAGATCGGCACGGGCGGTGAACACCACCCGCCGGCCGCGCAGCGCGACCACGACGAAGGACTGCTGCGGATGAAAACCGAGCAGATAGGGCACGGCGGCGAGCACCTCTTCGGGCGACTGCGCGATCAACGAATCGGGTGTCTTCATGCGCCACACGATGGGCGGCATCGCCGAAATCGTGCGGCCGAGGAACCCCGACTGTGGACAGATCCAGCCCTGTGGACAAGTCCGCCGCGGTCATCGACCGAAGCACCCGATGCACGGCATCGGGTGCATCCGGGCTCAGGCGACCCGGCGCAGCGGCACCACGTGCCCGCCGGCGATCTCGGAGTAGATCTCCTCGAACTGGCCGAGGGTCGCACCCAGCGCGTGCTCGTGCACGATCTCCCGACTCTCCGCACCCATCCGCTTCCGCAGCGCGGGATCGCCGAGCAACCGGGCCAGATACCCGGACAGCTCGTCCACGTCTCCGGGGGCGTAGAGGAAGCCGTTCTTGTCGTGATGCACCAGGTGCGGCAGCGCCATCGCGTTCGCCGCGACGACCGGTTTGCCGGCGGCCATCGACTCCAGCGTGACCAGCGACTGCAGTTCGGCGACACCCGGCATGCAGAACACATCGCACCGCCCGTACGCCGCCAGCAGATCCTCCTCGCTGACGAAACCGAGGAAGGTGGTGCGATCGGCGACGCCCTCGGACTGCGCGAGCGCCTGCCACTGGTCGCGGAAGGACCCGTCGCCGACGATCTCCAACCGGGCGTCGAGCCGCTGCGGCAGACGGGCGAAGGCCTGGATCAGCTCGTTGACCCGCTTCTCCTGATCCAGCCGGCCGACGAACAGCACCGTCGGATGCGAACCGTGCCGAGCGTTGCGGCTGGCCTCGAGGTAGGGCTCGGGGTCGATCCCGCAGGAGATCGCCAGACCACCGGGCAGCCCGGCGGAGCTGGCCAGCAGTTCGACCGCACGCGGGGTCGGCGCGGTCACCACCTGGGCCCGGCCGAGCACCTTGGCGCAGTCCTTCCAGGCCATCCGGGACACCGCGTCGCGGGTCCGGTTCGGGATCTTGACCAGTTCGACCAGGTTCTCCGGCATGAAGTGGTTGGTCGCGACCAGTGGCAGATTCAGCTGATTCGCCTGCCCGGACAGCAATCGCCCGATCAGGAAGTGGCCCTGGATGTGCGCCACATCGGGCTGCACCTGGTCGATGATCCTCCGGATCCGCGGCCCGGCCTGCCAGGGCATGCAGATCATGAACTGGTCGACCAACGGGTAGCGGTGGGACGGCAGCCGGTGCACCACCACCTCGTCGCGATCCTCGATGTATTCGCGCCCGGTCGGTGAGGGGGCGATGACATGCACCTCGTGGCCGCGGCCGACCAGGCCGGTGGCCAGTCGTTCGGTGAAGCGGGCGGCACCGTTGACGTCGGGGGGATAGGTGTCGTGGCCGATGAGGATCTTCACCGGGGATTTCCTTCCTGCGGGGACTTCTCGGGAGGGTCGACAGCGGTGCTGCCGGGGGTCTGGTTGCGGAGCCGGTTCGCCTCGGCCTCCTCGTACGCCCGCGCCGCGTCGGGGTGGTACTTGGACAGCAGCACCACACCGAGGGAGGCGAGCCCGCCGGCGAGGACCATGCCGATACCGGCACCGAGGCCGATGTTCGCGCCCTCACCGAGCACGATCAGCCCGAAGGCGACCGCGGTGAGCGGGTCGATCACGGTCATCGAACCGACCACGATCTCGGCCGGCCCGGAGGCGTACGCCTGCTGGATCGCCCAGGCGCCGATCGCGTAACAGGCCAGACAGCCGGCCAGGTTGGCCCAGAAGTGGGCGAGCCCCAGCTCCGCGCTGCGCTCCCAGGTGACCAGCGTGGTCTTCATCAGCGCGGTGGCCAGGCCATAGATCAGCGCACCGCTGGTCGCCCAGGCGAGGCAGCGCGCCGCCACCGGGCCCTTGGCGCCGACGATGCCGGCGATGATCGCCAGGGCGAAGACGACCAGCGAGGCGTAGAGGATCAGCCGGCCGTCGATGACGGTGTCCTCGGCCGCCGAGGACGCGGAGAACCAGGTGAAACCGACGATGCCGGCGACGGCCATCAGGATCGCGACGATCATCATCCGGGTGGGCCGGGTGTGGTTCTTCCGGGCGGCCAGCAGCACGGCGAACGGGACGGCCAGGATGCCGACCGGCTGGATCACCGTGACCGGCGCCAGTTTCACCCCGACCAGGTGCAGCAGCGCGCCGATCAGGATCATCCCGGTGCCGAGGATCCAGTGCCGGTCCCGGACCATCGACAGCACCCGCCGCAGCGTCAACGTCCGCGACTCGGCATCGGCACCGAACTGTTTGCCGATGCCGTCGTGCTGGAAGGTGGCCCCGGTCGCGAAACAGAGGGAGGCCACCACGCCGAGCACCAGGGCGAGCGGAATGTTCTGCGTCATGCGGGCCGCTCCGGGGTGTGCGTCATGGTGCTCAGCCTTCCACCTTCCGTGCCGCCCGCAACTCGGGGATCGCCCGGGGATCTACCCCCAACGCGGACCCTGGTCCATCCCACCACCGATGGAGGGGCAGCGGTTCGCGCAAGCGTAACCGATTCCGGTACTCCGATTCCGGCGACGCGACACGTCGGGTGCACCCCCCACCGGTCACCGGTAGACGATGACCTTGTCACCCTCCTTGACGATGTCGAACAGCCGGGAGATCGTCGCCTTGTCGCGCACGTTCACGCAGCCGTGCGAGCCGCCGTTGTAACCGCGGGCGGCGAAGTCGGCCGAGTAGTGCACGGCCTGGCCGCCGGAGAAGAACATCGCGTACGGCATCGGGGTGTTGTAGATCGTCGAGACGTGGTTGCGGGACTTCCACTGGACGCTGAAGCTGCCCTCGCGGGTCGGCATCTCGTCGGTGCCGAAGCGCACGTCGACGGTGTTCTGCACCTTGCCGTCGATCATCCAGCGCAGCTTGTTCTGCGACTTGGAGATGCACAGCACCCGGCCGGTCATGCAGCGCGGGTCGATACCGGCCGGTACGCCGGCGGGCTCGGCGGGCTTGCTTGCGTTCGGCGCCGGGGTGGGGGTCGGCGACGGCTTGGGCGCGTCGGCCTTCTCCGCGGCGGTCGGGGTGCGGGTCATCTCCTGCAGCGCGGTGAGGGTGGCCCGGTCGACCGCGCCGGTGGTCGGCAGACCGCGCTTGGACTGGAATCCCTCCACCGCGGCGGCGGTGGTCGGGCCGTAGAAGCCGGTCACGTTCTCGTCGAACCAGCCGATCTGCTTCAGCCGCGCCTGCAGCTCGCGGACCGAGTCGCCGGAGGCGCCGCGGGCCAGGATCGCCGGGCCGGCGACCGGCGTCGGCTTCGCCGCGGGGGTGGCGGTCCGGGTGGGGCGCGGGGTCGCCGAACGCGTCGGGGCCGCCGACGGGCTGGACAGCGCCGACGGGGTCGCGGTCGGGGTGTCGACCGGGGTGGGTTCGGGTACCGGGGTGACCGGGTCCGCGGGCGCCGTGGCGGGCGCGGGCGCGGGTGCCGCGACCTCTGTCGAGGTCGGCTTGGCACAGCCGGCAAGGGGCACGGAGACCAGGACGGTCAGGGCCAGCGCGGGCCTCACCAGTGCGGACAGGACGGGCGTACGCCGGGCCGTTCGCAGCGCCATCTTTCACCTCGGGGTATCGGTTCACGGGTATCGACCGGTTGAGATTATCCTCACCTGCCGGTCAATCCGTGCCAGCGCACCCCGTGTTTGCTTCACGATCCGGTCACGATCCGGTGACCGGAGGGGCTGGTCAGGCCACGTCGCTGGGCGGCGCGACCCAGGTGTTGCACCGGTCGTATCCGCTGCGGTCGGTGCCGAGGCCGCGGTCGAACCAGTTCTTCATGGTGCGGGCGCTGCCGTGGGTGCCCTCGCGGGTGGTCTCATCGCTCTGCCGGTCGAAGTAGTCGAGCATCTCCGCCCGATCCGACGGCCCCGCACCGAGGTCATCCCACAGGGCCCCGTAGGCGACGCCGGAGAAGCAGGCCGCCTGCAGTTCCGAGCGCCGGGATAGCTCCAGTCGCTGGTCTTTGTCCGCGGCCTCCAGTCGGGCCGCGTACCCCTGGGTGATCCCGCCGGCCAGTTGCAGGTGATGGCCGAACTCGTGGCTGATCACCGCGAAGTAGCCGAGCCGCATCCCGCCGTAGAAGCGCCGGGTGTCATCGGAGCGGGTGTCGACGTAGATGGTGCGGTCCTCCGGGCAGTAGAACGCGTACCGGGTGAGGGCGCCGCAGGCGGTGTTCACGCTGATCGCGAAGCCGCTCACCCGCGGCGGGTCGAGCGCGATCCCCTGCTGTTCCAGTGCCGGCGCGTTCAGTTCGGTGAGGCAGTTCGCGATCTGTTGCAGGTACGCCGCCAGGGCGGCATCGGGCAGCGGCGGCCGCCGCTCGATGAGGTCGGGACAGCGCGCGCTGGACCGGGCGAAGGCGACGTTGTAGAGCCGGGAGTCCTCCGCGGTCATCCGGGCGTAGGAGGCCTGCGGGCGGCCGGACCGATCGGTGGCACCGGGTGCCGGTTGCGGCGGGGCGGTCGGCGTGTCGGCGCCGGTCGGGGCGGGGGCGCGCTGCGGCGTACCGGTCGCGGCCGGCGGGCCACCCACGGCGGGACCGGTCGAACTCTGCCGCGCGATCAGGACGCCGACGATCAGCACCACGACGACCGCGGCCAGCCCCGCGATCAGGGCACCCCGTCGCGCCCGGCGGCGCTCGGCCGCCGGCCGGGGCTCGATCACGGGCGGTCCGGACACGGGTGACAGGCTAGGCACTGGCGGGGGCAGTCCGGAACCGGCCCGTGGTGGGATCGCCGACTGCAACCGTGGTCGACAGTTCGCCGGTCCCCTCCGCCGCAGGTCCCGCATCCTCGCCCAGGCGTACCGCGCTGGCCCAGCACCGGCGAACAATGGATCCATGACGGCCCCGATGCATCCACCATTCCCGTTCGCGAGCTTCCCCGGCCGACGGCCCCAGCAACCCGCGGTACGGATCGGGGACGCCGAGCGGGCCGAGGCCTGCGAGCAGTTGAATCAGCACTTCACCGCCGGCCGGCTCAACCATGACGAACTCGAGGAGCGGCTCTCCGCTGCCGTCGCCGCGCGGACCGAGCCCGACCTGCGGGGCCTGTTCGTCGATCTCCCCCAGCTGCCGCCGACACCGGTCCGACCGCCGGTCCCCCAGCGTGACCAGGAACCCCATCCGGTCCGCGACCTGTTGTTCGCGCTCACCATGCTGGGCGGGATGCTGGCGATCCCGGTGGTGATGCTGATGCTGCTCGGTGCGCTGATGTTCAGCCCCGGGATCTTCCTGTTCTCCCTGGTCGGCGGCAGTCTGGCCGCGCTCGCCGGGGGCACGCTGGCCCGGATGGCGGTCGGCGACCGGATCGAGCGCCGACCGACCCCGCCGCCGGGTGGTCGTCAGCCCTTGCAGCCGTAACCGTTCTGGGCCACGTTGGTGCCGTTGCAGTAGCCGTGGCCGGCGTACACGCCGCCGGAGTTCAGCGTCAGCTCCGAGACGGTGACCAGGGTGGCGCCCTTGTCCTGCAGGTCCTTGACGATGGTGGGCGCCGCGGCCACCGTGCTGTCGTGGATGTCGTGCATCAGCACGATCGACGACGGCTTGGCCAGACCTTGGTAGACCGCGCTGTTCTCGGTCTTCTGGGTGTTCTTGGTCGACCAGTCCATGGTGTCCACGTTCCAGTTGATGATCGCCATCCCGCCGTCACCGATCACCTTGTCGGTGGCGTCCTTGTGCGAGCCGTAGGGCGGGCGGAAGAGCAGCGGCGGACGGCCGGTGATGGCCTGCAACCGCTCGCTGTTGCCGGTGGTCTCCTCGGCCAGCTTCGCCCCGCTGAGCTTGGCCAGGTCCGGGTGGCTCGATGAGTGGTTGCCGACCTCGTAGCCGCTGCTGGCGACCAGCCGGACGTTGTCGGGGAAGGCCTTGATGCTCTGCCCCATCTGGAAGAAGGTGGCTGCGGCCTTGGCGTCGTCGAGTGCCTGGACGACCTTCGGCGTACCCGCCGCCGGGCCGTCGTCATAGGTCAGCGCGACGCACTTGAGCACCCGGCAGTCCGGTCCGATCGCGGTCGAGGGCCGCTGGCCGGCCGCCGGGGTGGCACTGCCCTTCGGCGTGCCGCTGCTGGTCGGGGTCGCACTGGCACTCTTCGGGGTCGCCCCGGCGCTCGGGGTGGTACCGGGGGCGGACGGGGTCGCGGTGCCCGAGGGGCTCGCGCTGGCTTCCTTGCCCGGCGCCTGCGGCTTCGGGGTCGCGGTGGCGGTGTACTCGCCCGGCTTGCTGGCGGCGGACTGGGCCTTCATCCCGTACGCGGACAGCATTCCGGCGACCTTGTCCTTGGGCAGCACCAGACCCTGCTTGTCGCCGTCCAGTACGCCGTTGCCGAACTGCAGCACGACGTCGCCCTCGCTGCTGAACCCGATCGCCGGGCCGTTGCCCTCCGGCGCCGGGGCGTCGGCGAGCGCGCTAGCGAGCTTGGTCTTGTCCAGCTTCTGCTCGGCGCCGCGGTCGGCGACCGCCTTGGCGAAGTCGGCCCACCGCGACTCCTCGATCAGAATCGGGGCGGAGTAGGACTGGGCGTCGCTCGGGTCGTACCAGATGGTGACCGGGCGCCGGACCTCGGCGCCGTTCTCGGTGGAGACGCTCTGCACCGCGACACCGATCGCGTCCGGCGAGGCGGCGATCACCTTGCTGTTGATCGCGACCTGGTCGGCCTTCGCCCAGTGCGCCAGCCGCAGCTGCTTCTCCCGGACCACCTCGATGGCCTGGCTGAGGTTGCGGGCGTTCGGCACCAGGGGTACCTCGGCGGTCACCTTGCGGTTGTCATCGCGCAGGGTCACCCGCCGCAGCGAGGACACCTTGGCGTCGTCGACCTCGGCGAACCGGGCCTCGGGCGCGGCGGCGGTCGGAGCCTGGCTGCTCACCGGCTTGTTGTTGGGATCCTCTGCGGCCCTGGGTGCCGGCGGCGTACCGCAGGAACTGAGCGCTACCGACAGCAGTCCCGCGACCGCTGTCACCCCGAGATATGAGCGAACCTTAACCACCATGGCGGCGAGTCTAAGCCGCGCGATGGCCATTCACCGCATCCACAGCGAGCCGTGGGGATGCGACCCCGCTCACATTCGCGCGGATCGGGAACTTATCGGCGCGTGAGGAAATCCACCACCTGCTGGCTGAACTCGTCGGCGTACTCGATCTGGGTCCAGTGTCCGCAGCGGCCGAACAGGTGCGCCTGGGAGTCGTCGATCCAATCCAGCAGGGTGAGCGAGTTCGCCAGCGGGATCACCTTGTCGTCGCGGCCGTGCACGATCAGCGTGGGTGCGGTGATGCCGCGGATGTCGGCCTCGGGGTGGGCCATCGCATCCACCCAGCGCTGCCGGGGCGCGGGGAACATCCGCGCGAACGCGTCCTGGGTACGCAGGCTCGCGGTGTAGCGGGACTGCACCATGTCGTCGGTGATGAACGACGCGTCGTAGGCGAACACCTCGCGCATCAGCCGGCCCATCGCCTCCGGCGACGGCTCGTACCCCCAGACGGCGTCCAGCCCGTCGGTGAGCTCGAAGGGCACCCCGACGCTGCCCATCAGCACCAGCTTCTCGACCCGGTCGGGATGGGCGATGGCCAGCGCCAGCGCCATCGAGCCGCCGAAGGAATTGCCGACCACGCTGACCCGCTCGAGTCCCAGCGCGTCCAGGAAGTCGACGATCTGGGCCAGCCAGGCCTCGCGGGAGAACTCCTGGCCCTCGGGGATCTCGGTGTAGCCGAAACCGGCCAGGTCAGGGGCGAGCACCCGGGAATGCTCGGCCAGCGGGTCGAGCACCAGCCGCCAGTTGGCGTAGGAACTCACCCCGGGGCCGGAACCGTGCAGCAGCAACAGCGGCGCACCGCTGCCCTGCTCGAGATAGTTGGTCCGGATCGCACCGGTCTGGACGCTCTTGCCGATCTCGGGATTCTCGCCCTGCGCGGGCTCGCCACTCTGCATGCGCCGATCGTGGCACGACGCCCGGAGCGACGACAGGGCCCGTTCCGGTGTGCGGATCGCACGGTGGAACGGGCCCTGTTGCGGGGAAGTGCTCGCCGGAGAACCGGTCAGCTCGGCCGGCCGGCCTTGTAGTGCTCCTGCGCCTCGGTGACGGTGAGCGCCCGGTCATAGATCGCGATGTCGTCCGCCCAACCGGGGAAGGACTTCAGCGAGGGCGCCGACGGCCAGCCGCTCAGATTGTCGTAGCCGACCCGCCAGTGCCCGTCATAGGACTGCACGGAGGCGGCCTCACGGCTCAGTGCGGTGCCGTCCACGATCAGCCGCATCCCGGAGGCGTCCCGGGTGGCGACGATGTGGTGCCACTGACCGTCGTCGTAACGCGACTTCGTCTCCAGCCGGTTCGGGCCGTAACCGTCGTTGCCGTAGATGATGCGTCCATCGGTGGTCAGGTAGATCGCGCGGTCATAGAGCCACGAGCTCCGCGGAGCCCGGCTCTCGCCGTAACCGATCAGCCGCCCGCCCTGGCCCTGGACGCCGGTCTTGAACCAGAGTTCGAGGGTGAAGGACTGCGGCCCGGGCCCCGGGAAACGCTTCGCGAGATCCATCCCACCGGTCGGGCGGGCCAGATAGACCGCTCCCCCACGTCCGGTGCGACCGGCACCGGTCTGCGTCGTCAGGCCCGCGTTGTCGGTGCTGGCGGAGGTGCCGCTGGTGTCCAGGGCGGGATCGGCGGTGTCACCCTCCCAGAAGACGATCGGCTTCGCGGCGCGGATCAGGTTGCCGTAGTCGACGACCGCGGCGGTGGCGAAGGCCGCCGTGGACTGCGTCTTCGCGCTGAAGGCGGCCGAGGCGGTCGGCGGCAGGGTGGCGACGGCGAGTACGCCGAGGGCGGCCAGGGTGCCGGCCAGGGCGATCGCGGCGGGGCGGCGGACCTGCTGGAGCTGCCCGGAGCCGATCGCACAGAGGACGGCGAGGGCGGCCGTGGTGGCGACCAGCGGGCCCATCGCGCCGGCCCGGAGCCAGACCAGCGGCAGACCCAGCCACGGGACCCGGATCACGCCGATACCGCGTACCTCTTCGTTGCCGATCGGGCTGGAGTCGGGCTCGGGGTTGGCGTCCCCCTGCAGGATCAGCGCACCCTCGGGGTTGCGCTCCAGCATCCGGTGCAGCCGGAGCCGGTCCGCGTGGTCGGGGTCATTGGCCAGCACGACCCGGCCGGGCTCGACGTCCGCGCCCGCCATCGGCATGCTGACCACGACGTCGCCGGCGTTGATGGCCGGGGCCATCGATCCCGTGACGACGGTGGTCGAGGTCCAGCCGAGTGCGAGCGGGGTGACCGCCCAGACAGCCATCCCGAGCACGGCGAAGAGCACCGTGCGGGCGGCCACCAGGAGGATCAGGCCCGGCCAGGTCGTGGTGTTCACAGGTTCTGCGCCTCCCAGACGAAGTCCAGCGCGGCGGTGCTGGCCTGGGTGCTGTTCGGGGCGTCGTCGGGGAAACGGTAGGTGATCATGTAGGTCCGGATCTCACCCTTGTTGCCGGTGGTGTTCCAGTCGCCGACGCCGTTGGCGTAGTTGGTCGGGCCGGCGGCGAACTTGGCCATCGGCCCGTCCACGATGGTGGTGCCGCCGGCCCCGCAGCTGGTGGCCTGGACGACCTTGATCGAGATGTACTGGTCGAGCTGGTTGGTGGCCTTGGCGTTGGCGGCGTACAGCTTGACCCGCGAGGGCGAGGTGCCGTCGGAGGTGACGGTGATGCACTTCTCGCCCTGCTGGCCGGGCCGCAGGTTCTTGACGGTGAACAGCGCGGCGCCGCGGTCGTCGTCGGTCAGCTTCACGCTGCCGGTCTCCCAGCTGTTGCCGGTGTTCTCGGTCTTGGCGCTGAAGGCGGAGTAGGAGGCCTGGGAGACGATCAGGCCGCTGACGATCAGGGCGGCGGGGATGGCGGCCCAGGGGGCGATGCGGGCGATCTTGCGGGAGGGGGTCTGCTGGCTCATGGCGGTAGCGGTTCCTTCGGGTCGGATGAGTGGAGCTGAGTCGAGGTTCGGGCCGGCTCTCCGGCCGACAACAGAAACACTAGATTCCGAATCACTCGTTTGTCAAACTACTCTATTGAAGAGTGACACGGATCACGAGTTACGCGCATGTCGAGTGAACATGTCGCCAGATCGACCTGGCCCGCAGGCACCCGGGCAACGAAAAGACCGCCCCGGCCGTATCGGCCGGGGCGGTCTGATCTGCAGGCGGGCAGGACGCTCAGGCGTCCTGACTGGCCACCATCGCGTTGGTGAGGTCGTCGACGAAGGCACTGGCAGCGAGGAGCCGCTGCGGGTCGGCATCTTTCAGTGCACCCAGGGTGGTGGCGGCGTACCGGTCGATGATCTGGGTCATCACCTCATCCCCCTGCGGGGTCAGGCTGAGCAGCACGCTGCGCCGGTCGCGCGGGTGCGGGCTGCGCAGCACCAGGCCACTCTCGGTCAACCGGTCGATCAGCGCGGTCACCGACCCGGTGCTCATCGACAGCTTCTGCGCCAGCGCCTTGGGGGTGATCCGCCGCTCGTACTCGACATAGATGAGCGCGTTCAGCTCGTGCAGCGTCATCTTGAGTTCCTTGGCGAGCTCGGCACGCATCCGCTCATTGGCCATGCTGAGCCGGCCGAGCCGGTCGATCAGCGTGAGCAGTTCGGCCGAGTGCATGGCCGCGGCCGAGATGACGGCCGGACTGAGCCCGTCGGTGGAACTGGGATTGCTGGACAACGGTGCGCTTCCTTTCGCGGTTCGGGACCCCCGAGTACAGGTGATCCATTACTCTAACATTAAATAGCTCGCCTATCAAGATTGATGGCTGGCGAGCTAGTCCTGCATCGAGACGACTCGTGCGACTAGCGGCCGCGCCGAGCCGCGGCGGCGGGCCCCGCGAGCGCCCGGGACACCCCGCGTGCCGCGGTGACGACCGCCGGCGTGAGTCGGCGCAGCACCGTCGAGGAGGCGCGGGTGCTCACACTGAGCGCGGCGACCACGCGCTGATTCGGGCCCCAGACCGGCGCCGCCACCGAGATCAGGCCCAGTTCCCGCTCCTCCAACTGATAGACCACCCCGGCCTCGCGCGCACGTTCCAGCGCCCGGGCGAGGCGGCCTGGATCGGTGATGGTGTTCGGGGTGAACCGCTCCAACCCCTCGGCGACGACCCGTTCGAAGAGCTCCGGTCCGGCATAGGCGAGCAGCACCTTCCCCACACCGGTCGCGTGCAGGGCGAGCCGGGAGGCGACCAGGGATGCCATCGCCACGGAATCCCGCCCGTGGATCTTCTCCACCACCAGCGCATGGGTCCCGCTCAGCACCGCGAGCTGGACATTCTGACCGGTGGCGATGAACAGGTCCTCCAGGTAGGGCAGCGCCGCATCGCGGATGTCCCCGCGCCGGGCGGTGCGGGAGCCGATCTCCCAGAGCAGGGTGCTGGCCCGGTAGCTGCCACTGTCCTCCCGGACCAGCAGGCCACCGGCGGTGAGTTCGCGCAGCAACCGCAGCGCGGTCGCGGCCGGCAGCCCGGTCGCTCGGCGCACCTCGGCCAGGCTGAGCGGTCCATCGGTACGCCCGAACGCGGTGAGCACGGCGACGACCTTGTTGGTCACCGTCCGCGCCGGCTCGCGCGCATTTCCGGCCATCGCTCGACTCCCCATCCCCCGCTGCTGCGACCCTGCCGCACCGGTTCGGGGAAGAATATTCGAAACGTGCCACTGAGTGAAATACCACCCCTACCGCGGCCGGACCCGACCGGCTCTACTTGCCCTGTTGCAGGGCGGCAACGGCTCCCAGCGCAGGTGAGCCGCGAAAGGTGGACATGAACACAGTGAGCACGGGCGATCAGCAGGAGTCCACCGCGGCGGCGGGCATCGATGCCCGCTACGCGCGTCGGGCGGCGGTCAGCAGCCTGGTCGGATCGACCATCGAGTGGTACGACTTCTTCCTCTACGGGACGGCCGCGGCGCTGGTCTTCAGCGCGGCCTTCTTCGCCCCGCTGCCCGAGTCGTGGCAGCAGTTGATGTCCTATCTCACCCTGGCCATCGGATTCGCGGCCCGACCGATCGGCGGCATGCTGTTCGGGCACTTCGGCGACCGATTGGGACGCAAGTCGACCCTGATCGTGTCGCTGATGCTGATGGGCGGCACCACGGTGGCGATCGGCCTGCTGCCGACACACGCCCAGATCGGCCTGTGGGCGCCGATCCTGCTGGTCATCTGTCGATTGCTGCAGGGCATCGCGATCGGTGGCGAGTGGGGTGGCGCGGTCCTGCTGGCGGTCGAAGCAGCGCCCCCGGAGAAGCGCCGGTTCTATGGCTCGTTCCCGCAGATCGGCACCCCGTTGGGCCTGATCCTGGGCAACGTCGTGGTGCTGATCGTGTCGAACCTGATGTCGGACCAGGCGTTCCTGTCCTGGGGTTGGCGCCTGCCGTTCGTCGCCAGCGTGGTGCTGCTCGGCGTCGGCCTGTTCATCCGGTCGCGGGTCCCGGAGACACCCGCCTTCGTCAAGGCGCAGCAGCAGGCACCCGAGCAGGAGGAGGTGCCGCTGCTGCGGGTCCTCAAGAACTATCCCAAGCAGGTGCTGCTCGGCATCTGCGTCCTGGTCGGCCATTCGGCGACCACCTACATCGTGCTCACCTTCTCCCTCGGCTACGGCACCACCCGGCTCGGCTTCACCCGTTCCCAGGTGCTCACCGGTGTGCTCATCGTCGGGGTGCTCTGGGCGATCAGCATCCCCTTCTGGGGGCGGATGGCCGACCGCAGCGGGCTGCGCCGGCTCTTCCTGATCGGCACCATCACCCTGCTGGTCGCGATGCCGCTCTACCTGCCGCTGCTCGGTCTGCGTTCGGTCCCGGCGCTGATCGTGGCCTCGGTGCTGCTCGGGGTGATCCTGCCGATCGCACACACCGGCCAGGGCAGCATCCTCGCCGACCTGTTCCCGACCCGGGTCAGCTATTCGGGCACCTCGCTCAGCTATCAGCTCGGCGCCCTGCTCGGCGGGGGCCTGGCCCCCTTCATGGCCTCCTGGCTGATGCTGATCACCGGCCGCGTCTGGCCGGTCACCGCCTATGTGGTGGTCCTGCTGCTGCTCACCCTGGTCACCATCCCGGCGATCGCCCGAGCCGCTGCCGCGGGACGGGAGCAGACCGATGCCGGCAACTGAGAACTCCAAGCAGACAAGGATTTCGGACAAGCAGACGATGATCGACCCAGCAACCGCACACACCCCCGGCCTGCTCGAGGGCTTCTCGGTGGAGATCACCGGAAAGGATGTCCCCGCCCTCATCGAGGCCGCGCCGCTGCTCCCCCGCGGCACGGCGGTCAACATCACCTATCTGGCCAACGAGGACGCCGCAAGCAGGCTACGGGCCGCGGAATCCGTGCTGTCGTTGGGACTCCACCCGGTCCCACATCTGTCGGCGCGCCGCATCAGGTCCGCCGCGGAGCTGACCGAGACGCTGGCCGCATACCAGCAGGCCGGTGCCGCCGACGAGGTCTTCCTGATCGGTGGTGACCCGCCGAGCCCGGAGGGCCCCTTCCCGGATGCGCTGTCGCTGATCGAAACCGGTGTCCTCGAACAGCACGGGGTGCGCAGTGTGGGCATCGCCGGCTACCCGGAGGGGCACCCGAAGATCGCCGACGCCGACCTGGCGGAGGCGATGGGACTCAAGCTCGATGCGATCGCCGAACGAGGGATGGCCGCCTCGATCATCACCCAGTTCGGATTCGACGCCGAACCGGTGCTGAACTGGATCCGCGGCCTGCGAGGCCGTGGCATCGGCGCACCGGTCCGCGTCGGCGTACCGGGCCCGGCCGGCATCAAACGGCTGCTCGGCTACGCCCGCCGCTTCGGCGTCGCCTCCTCGGCCGGGATCGCGCAGAAATACGGTCTGTCGCTGACCAGCCTGATCGGCACCGCCGGTCCGGAGAAGTTCCTGCATGCACTCGACGACGGACTCGAGCCGGACATCCACGGCCAGGTGCTGTTGCACTTCTACACCTTCGGCGGGGTGCCGGCCACCGCCAGATGGATCGACGACCACTCGGAGGAGTTCTGATGACCAGGATGAAGGAAGCCCGCGCTGCGGCGATGGGTCTGCCACCCGATCATGCCTCGTTGATCGTGCACGGCCCGGACCGGCCGGGCATCGTCGCGGCGGTGACCAGCGAGCTGACCGGGCTCGGCGCCAACATCGTGTCGCTGGCCCAGCACACCGACGACCCGGAGGGCGGAAACTTCTTCCAGCGGGTGGTTTTCGAGCTTCCCGGGTTGACCGCGAGGATGCCGGAACTCCGCGACACGATGGAGAAGACCGTCGGCACCGGGCTCGGCCTGCAATGGCGGGTACGCGACCTGTCGGTCCCGCTGCGGGTGGGCATCCTGGCCTCGAAGTCCGACCACTGCCTGCTGGATCTGCTGTGGCGGCAGCGTCGCGGCGAACTGCCGATCCTGGTGCCGATGGTGATCTCCAACCACCAGGATGTCGCCGAGGACGTCCGGTTCCTCGGCATTCCCTTCTTCCACGTGCCCAGCGCCGGGGAGGACCGCGAGGGCCCGGAACGGGAGATGCTCAAGCTGCTGGTCGGCAACGTCGACTTCGTCGTGCTGGCTCGATACATGCGCGTGCTGTCACCGACCTTCCTCGAGGAGGTGGGGGTCCCGGTGATCAACATCCATCACTCGTTCCTGCCGGCCTTCATCGGCGCCGGGCCCTATCGGAAGGCGAAGGAGCGCGGGGTCAAACTGATCGGCGCCACCGCGCACTACGTGACCGAGGACCTGGACGAGGGGCCGATCATCGAACAGGACGTCGTCCGGGTCTCCCACCGGGAAACCGTCGACGAACTGACCCGTCGGGGTGCCGATGTCGAACGACAGGTCCTGTCCCGTGCGGTGCTCTGGCACTGCCAGGACCGCGTGATCCGCAACGGCAACCGCACCGTGGTGCTCTGACCTGATCGCGCCCGCGCACCGTTTCAACCCAAGCGAAACCCAACTGACCGACACCGGCGATGGCGCAAGCTCCCGCCGGACACAGAGAGGAACCACCACAGTGACCACACCTACCGGCGACGGATCCCTGCAGCAGCTGATGGACGAGGTCGGCGACCTCCCCACGCTGGTCGACTACTTCTACAACGACACCCAGTCCCCGCACTTCAGCCGGGCCGGGGTGACCAGGACCGGTGCGTTCATCCCACCGGCGTACACCAACTGGCGCGATGAGCAGCGCGCCTGGAACGAGACGGCGGTGCTGTTCCACCAGTCGCACCACATGCCCGAACTCTTCCTCGAGGGCCCGGACGCGTTCCGGTTGCTGGAGCGACTGGGCGTCAACTCGCTGGCGAACTTCACCACCGATCGGGCCAAGCAGTACGTGGCCTGTGCACCCAGCGGCCGGGTCATCGGCGACTGTGTCGCCTACCGGCTCGGTGAGGAGAAGTTCGAACTGGTGTCGGGGATGCCGCTGCTCAACTGGGTGCACTACAACGCCGAGACCGGTGACTACGACGTCACGGTGACCCGCGACAACCACAGCACCGCCAACCCCACCGGTCGCCGGGTCAACTTCCGCTTCCAGCTCGACGGCCCCAATGCCGGGGACATCTTCGCCGACGCCGTCGAGGGCGAGGCGCCCGAGATCGGCTTCTTCCGGACCGCGAAGGTGAAGATCGCCGGTGTCGAGGTGCTCGTGCTGCGGCACGGCATGGCCGGGAACAAGGGCGTAGAGCTCTCCGGCCCCTACGAGCACCACGACACCGTGCGTGCGGCGCTGATCGAAGCCGGCCGCAAGCACGGGCTGGTACCGGCGGGGACCCAGGCGTACTTCAGCACCCCGATGCAGAGCGGCTGGATGGCGTACCCGGTGCCGGCGATCTTCGACGACGAGTCGCTGCGCGGCTACCGGGAGTGGCTGCCCGCGAACACCTGGGAGGCCAGCACCAACCTCGGCGGCAGCTTCGTCTCCTCCGACATCACCGACTACTACGCGACGCCCTACGACCTCGGCTACGAGCGGCTGGTGAAGTTCGACCACGACTTCATCGGTCGTGAGGCGCTGGAGGCGCTGGATCCGGCCGACCGGCGCAAGCGGATGACGCTGGTGTGGAACCACGAGGACGTCGACAAGGTCTTCGACTCCCAGCTCGGCGACGGACCCCGCTTCAAGTCGCTGGACTTCCCGATCACCTACTACGCGTGGAACCAGTTCGACAGCGTGACCACTCCCGACGGGAAGCCCGCCGGCGTCTCCTGCCATGCCGGCTACCTGAACCCCGAGAGCGAGGCGCTCTCGATCGCCATGCTGGATCAGGCGTACGCCGAGCCCGGGACCGAGCTGGTGATCACCTGGGGCGAACCGAACGGTGGTTCGCGCAAGCCGCAGGTCGAGCAGCACGAGCAGACCCAGGTGCGCGCCACCGTGGCACCCGCCCCCTACTCGAAGCTCACCCAGCAGCTGCAGCGCTCCGCCGTCGGCGGTTCGCGCTGACCCCGCCCTCCGCTGGCTGAGCGAGGGAGGAACCCCACGTTCATCGAGTAGCTGCCCCGGCGCCGCGAAGCGGAGCCGGGGCAGCGTGTCGAGATGAACCTCCCCCGCAAACCCTGCGTACATGCAGATCCCGACAACGACGAGAGCCCGCCAGGACCTGGTTTCCCAGATCCTGGCGGGCTCTGCCGTCGGTGGTCGTTCAGTTGACGGTCGGCTGCTTCGGCTCGGCCGACGGCACCGCGGGCTCGCCCTCGGCGGAATCGTCGATGGCCTCCAGGTCGACCTTGTCCCGGCCCCGCGGTGAGGCGACGATCATGGCCAGCAGGCAGATCGCGAGTACGCCGACCCAGAGTCCGCTGAGCGCGGCCACCCCGCCGGCAGCGATCACCGCGGTGGCGATCGCCGGGGAGAACCCGGCGCCGAGCGTCGAGCCACCCTGGTAGGTCAGCGAGGCACCGGTGAACCGCACCTTGGTCGGGAACAGTTCCGACAGGTAACCGGCCAGCGGCCCGAACATCAATCCCTGCATGAACTGGGACAGCATGATGGCCACCCCGAAGCCGGTGGCGGTACCCGATTCGACCAGCAGCAGCACCGGGTACGCGGCCACCGCCATGCCGACCATGCCGATGCCCATGATCAGCTTGCGGCCGAAGCGATCGGAGAGGATCGCCGCGACGAAACAGACGACCAGCAGCATCACCGCGGAGGTGGCCTTCAGGTTGAGCACGTGGGTCTGGTTGGCACCCGCGTCGACGCTGCGGGAGACGGCCCAGACGGCCATCAGACCCGACACGGTGAACTGGGCGGTGGCGACGAGGATGCCGACGATCACCATCTTCGGGTGCTGGGTGAGCACCTGGGCGATCGGCAGGCGCCGTTCCTCGGCCTTCTTCGAGGCGGCGACGAAGATCGGGCTCTCCGAGACCGAGGCGCGTACCCACAATCCGACGATGACCAGCACGAAGCTCAGCAGGAAGGGGACCCGCCAACCCCAGGCGAGGAACTGTTCCCGCGGCAGCATCGTGAACAATGAGGTGACCAGGGTCGCCAGCAGCGCACCGGCCGGGGCGCCGGAGCTCGCGAAGGTCGCGGCCAGGCCACGACGTCCGCCCGGTGCGTGTTCCAGCGCGAGGGTGGCCGCGCCGCCCCACTCGCCGCCGACGGCGATCCCCTGCAGGATTCGCAGCAGCAGAAGGAGAACGGGCGCCGCAGCACCGATCTGGGCGACCCCGGGCAGCAGGCCGATGCCGACGGTTCCGGCACCCATCATCAGCATGGACAGCACGAGCATCTTCTTGCGTCCAAGGCGATCCCCGAAGTGGCCGAAGATGACCCCACCGAGCGGCCGGGCAAGATAGCCGGTGGCCAGGGTGGCGAAGGCGCTGAAGGTGGCAAGGGTCGGCGACAGACCGGCGAAGTAGACCGACTTGAAGACGAGCGCGGCCGCGATCGAGAACAGTGAGAAGTCATAGAACTCGATGACGCTGCCGAGGAAGGCCGAGGACAGGATCCTGCGCATCTGTGGTGTGTTGAGACTGGCTTGTGCCGGTGCCTGCGACTCTGAAGACATACGGCGTCCTTTCGGTAGGTGTGCGCTCAGTCGCGCTCGATGGAAATGAGTTGGAGATCGTCCGGGACCAGGACGGTGCCGGGAAACGTTTCCTTGGCGGCGAGCCAGACACTGGGGTCGGCGTCCGCCGGGGCGATGTGGTGCAGCGCCAACCGGGCGACCTTGGCCCGGGCCGCGATCTCACCGGCCTCGACCGGCGTGGTGTGGGCGGTCCGGTGGTGCCGCATCACCGCGGCCAACCGGTGCGGGGCCTGGCGGCGGTAGGTGGCCTCGATCGTGTCGAGATCGATCGCCTCGTGCAGCAGCAGGTCCGCGCCGCGGGCCAGGCGTACCAGGTTGTCACTCGGTGCGGTGTCCCCGGAGACCACCACCGACCCGGCATCGGCATCGATCCGGTACGCCAGGGCGGGTGCGATCGGCTGATGGCGGACCAGGGTGGCGGTGATGCGTACCCGATCGTCCTCGTGGACGAGGAACGGGTCCATCTCCGGGTGCGGGTTGTCGTTGGGGTGGAAGCCGGCCGCCGCGGGCGGCTCGATGTCCACACCGGTGAACAGTTCCTGCGGATCGACCCGCAGGCTGTCGCGCATCCGGTCGGTGACGTCGGTGCCGTAGGACTCGATCAGGCCCGCGATCAGCGCCGCGGTCCCGGGGGTCGGGTTGTTGGGATACGGCAGCGCGGGCTCGCTGCTCGCCGCGGGGCTCAGCGCCGGCAGCGCACCGCGGTCACCGGGACCGTAGACCGGTACCGGTCCCTCGGCACGCGGTCGCATCGCGGCATGACCGAAGAGCATCAGCCCGGGCAGGTCGACGACGTGATCGGAATGCAGGTGGGTGATCAGCACCGCGCGCAGCGCGTCGAGCCGAATGCCGGCGCGGTGCAGCTGCCCCGCGGCACCGTAGCCACAGTCGATGAGGTAGGCCGCGTCACCGACCGTGACGGCGGTCGCGATGCCGCTCCGCGGCCGCTGCCCCCACCACCGTGGCCCGCCGGCGGTTCCGAGGGTGATCACCTCGACCGGATCCGATGCTGCCATCGCCCGCACCTCTTTCCAGACGGCCGACACCGGCTGCTCCGGCGTCGAGTGGGAACATTCGAGCATGATCGTTACCCACTGAAAATCACCGAAAATGGGTGAACTACCTAAGATGAACTGATGAAGGAGCCAACCCTGCGCCAGCTCCGCTTCCTGCTGGCGGTCGCCGATCACGGGTCGGTGCAGGCAGCGGCGAAGGCGCTGCACATGTCCCCGACCGGTGTCTCGGTCGGGCTGGACGAGCTGGATCACATCATCGGCGTGCAGCTCACGGTCCGACGGCGATCCAAGGGGGCCGCGCTGACCCCGGCCGGGCGCGAGGTGGTGCGGCGGGCGCGGGCCATCCAGGATGCCGTCGCCGAACTGGGCGTCGCCGCCCAGCAGATCCGCGGCACCCTCACCGGTGTCGTGCGGGTCGGCTGCTTCCCCACCCAGTCACCGGCACTGGTCCCCGAACTGCTGGAACGGCTGCAACACACCCATCCCGGACTGGAGGTCGACCTGGTCGAGGATTCGGCTGATCGGCTGCAGGACCAGGTGCGCGCCGGGGAGCTGGATCTTGCCCTGATGCTGGAGAACCAGGCCGATCGCGATCTGGAGGTGATGCCGATCATGCCGACCCACACCCAGGTGCAGATCTCACCGCGGCATCGGCTCGGGATGCGGCGAAGGCTGCGGTTGGCCGAACTGGCCGAGGAACCGCTGGTCCTGCTCAATGTCGAACCGAACGCGAAGCTGACCCTGGCCTCGTTCACCGATCGTGGGCTGACCCCGAAGGTGCTGACCCGCACGGCCAGTCACGAGACGATCCGTTCGCTCGTCGGTCGCCGACTCGGCTACACCCTGATCATGGGCGTCATCCAGCGACGGACCAGCATCGAGGGACTGCCGCTGGCCTACATCCCGCTGGCCGACGACCTCCCCGCGAACGCGGTGGTCGCGGTGCGGCGCCCGGGCGGTCCGACCAGCGCCCGGGTCACTGCCGCGATGCGGGTCGTGCGGGCCATCGGGTTGGCCGCAGGAAACGGGAGGCCGTCGCCGGCCAGTGATCTGCTGCCGGGATGAACTCCGTGCCGGGCGCATCGGGGTGCGTTATGCCGGACCGGGCATAACGGGACAAGCATCTTGCATTGGTGACCGGGTGACGACAGGAGCAGGGTGCTGATCACCACTGTTGTTCCAACGGCTCGACCATCAGGAGGCGCCGTGACCGCTGCGAACCCCACCGATGAACGACTTCATCGCTTTCTGACCGACGTACGCCGAGAGCTCGGCCCGGACGCGGTGAGCGATTCACCCGAGGTCCGCACCCGGTACGGCGACTCAGAACTCCCCAGCGGCCCCTGCCTGCCCGCCGCGGTGGCATATCCCCGCAGCACCGCTGAGGTGCAGACGATGGTCCGCCTGGCGAGTCGGCACGTCGTGCCGCTGCATGCGATCAGCACGGGTCAGAACGTCGGCCTCGGCAACTCGGTGGCCGTGGCACCGGGGACGGTCACCCTCGATCTCGGCCGCCACCTCGACCGCATCCTGGAATTCGACGATCGCTTGAACTACGTGGTCGTCGAGCCGGGGGTCAGTTATGCCGCGCTGGCAGCATTTCTGGTCGACCGGGGGGACCACCTGATGTGCGACACCACGTCGGGTCCACCGACCGGCGGTCCGCTCGGCAACACCCTGGACAAGGGCGGTGGCTACACCCCGGCCGCCGATCATTTCGGGAACAGCTGCGGCCTCGAGGTCGTGCTCGGCGATGGCCGCGTATTGCGTACCGGGGACGGTGCATCCCCCGACAGCCGCACCTGGCACATCGCGAAATACGGCTTCGGGCCGGTGCTGGACGGTCTCTTCCTGCAGTCCAATCTGGGGATCGTCACCAGGATGGGGATCTGGCTGATGCCCAGGCCACCGGTGATCCGCTCGTTCTTCTTCATCTTCCCCGATGACGACGACATCGCCGAGATCGTGGAAATCGCGCGTACGTTGAAGTTCTCGGGCCTGGTACCGACGGCGATCAAGCCACCGGCGACCTCTACTCACTGGCTTCCCATATTCCCTACCCGGATCTGCCGCGGCCGCTGACGACGCAGCTGCGCCGTGATCTGCACCGCGAACACGATGTCGGCGCCTGGATCGTCAGCGGTGCGCTCTACGGTTCCTCGGAGGAATCGATTGCGCCCGCCCTTGATCGGGTCCGCAGGCTCTTCACCGATTCGGGGAAAGGACGCTTCATCGACCATGACGAGGCGTTGGAACGCCCGGAGTTGAAGATCCACATCGATACCTACAGCGGGCGGCCGACCGAGACGGAGACCGCGATGGTCGACTGGCGCGGCGGTGGCATCGTGTCCCTGACACCCGCCACCCCGATGATCGGCGAGGTCGCACTCGAGCATCAGCGGCTCTCTCGCCGGATCCTTGACGAGCACGGGCTGGATACCTGCATCGACTACATCTTCGCCGGCCGGGCCTCCCGGGGTCTGCACAGCATCCTGTTCGATCCGAGCGATCCCCAGGAGTGCGCCGACGTCACGGCCGCGAGTGCGGCGCTGCGGGACGAATACCGGCGGATCGGCTATCCGGTGGGCCGAGCGCCCGCCGACATGCAGGTCGAGGAGATGAGTCACCGCGACGAGGTGTTCCGCGAGGTGCTGCACCAGCTCAAAGGGGTCTTCGACCCGAACCGGATCCTCTCCCCCGGTCGATACGGGATGCACTGACCACGGATGAGGTCTCATCGGTCGGTCGGTACGCAGAGATCACACGCCAACAGCGGGGGGCTGCACCGGGGTCAGGGGTCGGTATGAGAGTCTGACGTCAGGTCAGCCGCTGATAAACCTCTCATCGCCCCGTCCGGTCCAGAACAGGAGCCCTGAGTTGTCCACCCGCACCCCTGCCCTCGCCCTCACCGGCTCGGTGATCGGCCTGACGATGACCGTCGGGCTCACCGGGCCGGCCATCGCCGCCCCGACACCGAGCCCCACCCCGACACCGACGGCCACCCCCACGCCGAGCGCCTCACCCGGGCGTACGCCGTCGGCCACCCCGACCACGACGCCACCCTCGGTCGCGCCGACGCGCTCACTCACCCCGAGCCCGACACCCAGCGCCAGCCCGACCCCCACTCCCGCCCCCGGCCCAACGGCCAGCCCGGAGCCTGCGCAGTCCCGCGCCGCCGACGAGTTCGTCGTCAAGGGCGAGATCCTCAAGCGCTACAACGAACTGGGCGGTGAGCAGGGGCAGCTCGGCAAGCCGACCAGCAACGAGTTCGTCGCCGGCCGGAACGTGACCGTGCAGCGCTTCCAGGGCGGCAACATCTACTGGCGCTCCGATGTCGGGGCCACCCACCTGGTCGGCGACATCCTGCGCAAGTACGGCGAGATCGGCTGGGAGAACGGGTTCGCCGACATTCCGGTCGCGGGTGAGTTCAAGGGCAACGACGGGCGCTCCTATCTGAACTGGTTCCGCAACGACACCACGATCATCTGGAACCCGGGCACCGGCGCGCACGTCGTCCGCGGGTCGATCCGGCAGAAGTGGCACGCCGAGGGCGCCGAGGGCGGTTTCGGCGTACCGACCACCGACGAGTTCGCCGGCAATGACGGCGGCCGCTCCCGATTGAGCTTCTTCCGCCGGAACGCCGGCGGCGACGCCACCATCATCTGGACCCCGCAGACCGGTGCACACAAGGTCTACGGGTCGATCCGCGAACGCTGGCACTCCCTCGGCGCCGAGGGCGGTGTCCTCGGTGCGCCGACCTCCGACGAGTTCGACGGCCAGCGGGGCACCCGGGTGCAGCGTTTCGAGAAGGGGTTGCTGATCTGGAGCCCGGCCACCGGTGCGCAACCGGTCGTCGGCGCCCTGCTCGCCGACTATGAACGTCGCGGCTGGGAGGGCGGTGACCTGGGCGCCCCGACCTCCGGTGAATGGCGGTTCGTCGACGGCTGGGGGCAGGACTTCCAGAACGGCCGGTTGCTGTTCCTCGACAACGGCAGCTATCGCACCCAGGTGCGGGTCAACGCGTTCGTCCGACAGGCCGGGCCGGGTGATGTGCAGAGCACCTTCCGCGCCGGCTGCCCGGTCGGCCCCGACCAGCTGCGGGTGGTCGAGATGAACTATCTCAACTATGGCGGGCGGATCGGCCGCGGGATGATGGTGCTGCGCTGGGACGCCGTGGAACCGACGGTGCGCGCCTTCTCCGGTGCCGCCTGGGATTCCTTCCAGATCTTCCAGATGCGCAACCCGGACGTCTGGGGCAACGACCCGGATCAGATGTATGCCAACAACACCTCCGGCTTCTTCTGCCGCTCGGTGGTCGGCAATCCGTATTCGATGAGCCCGCACTCCTACGGTCGGACGATCGACATCAACACGGTGCAGAACCCCTACTACGACGGGTCGCGCTGGTGGCCGAGCAACGGCACCCCGTGGATCGACCGGAATCGGCGGGACCCGGGGATGTTGTTCGACGGTGGGCTGATGACCCGGAACCTGACCGACAACGGATACTTCTGGGGCGGTTGGTGGGCCGACCGGGACTACCAGCACTTCGAGATGCGGTGAGGGTGGCGATGGTACGCCGTGGCCTGGTCGGATCGCTGGCTTTCCTTGCACTGGTGGGTTTATCGGGATGCGGTGGTGGCGGGGGTACGCCCTCGCAGCCCTCCCCCGCGGCACCAGCAGGCCCGACGGCGACGGGCGCCGCGCCCGGGACGCCCGCTGGCGGCGTACCCACCGGACCCGGGCCCGGCGATCCGGCGCCCGAGCCGTCGATCTCGTACGCCCCCGGCGCCGGGCCGCCATCCGGGGCGCGCCCCGGTGGCGGTGCGCCGCAGCCGACACCGGCGCCTTCCGGCGTACCCGCACCGACCGCGGCCGGACCGCTGGACGAGGCGGCGCTGCCGCGCGCGATCGCCGGCTACACAGGGGTTCCGGGCAAGCCGACCGAGGGTGAGTACAACCCGAACGGCACCTGGGTGCACGCCACCGATCCGGCCGTGGCGAGTTTCCAGGCACTGCCGATGTGCGGGACCGAGCGGGAGACGCCCAAGGCGGCGTACGCCCTGGCGGGCAGCTATGCCGGTCCGAACCAGGCGCCCGGAAACGGCCTGGTGCTGCAGTTCGCGAACGCCCAGGCTGCGCAGGGCTGGTACGCCGCATTCATCGACCGGATGGCCGCCTGCCCCCCGGACAACGGCCCGGTGACCGTCACCGATCTGAGCAGGGGCGAGGGTTCGTTCACCGCCCGCCGCAACATCTCCTACGCCCGGACGACCTGGTCCGAGGCCGGCCGGGTGAAGGGCGATCGGGTGCTGCTGATCGCCCTCGGTGGTACGCCGGACCTGCGCCAACTGGGTACCGAGTTGCAGCGGTTCTGATCCACGTGCGAGGGCATGAAGAAGGGCCCCCGTCATCCGACGGAGGCCCAGTGTGGTTGATCTGTGGACCTCCGTAGAGAGTTCGAGAACCCCTGCCCGGCCTTGAAAACCGTGGCTTCCCGCAGGTCTCGCGGGGTTTACAAGCGGGATCGCAGACCGTTGGAGCCGGCTGTGGTGGACTCGCGGGGTCGGATGGTGCGTGCGGTTGGGATGACTCAAACCTTTCTGAGCGCGGCGCAGGTGGACGAGCTGGTGGCCCTGTACGAGGCGGGCGCGACGCTGGTGGAGTTGGGCGAGCGGTTCCGGGTGCACCGCCGCACGGCGGCGGCGCATCTTGTCCGCCGGTCGGTTCCGATCCGGCGCCGCGGACTCGCTGCGTGCGACCTCGCCGAGGCGGTTGAGCTGTACGTCGATGGGCTGACGCTGATGGAGGTGGGGCTGCGATTCGGGGTCAGCCAGCAGGCCGTCAGACGTGCACTCGCTGCGGAGGGTGTTCCGATTCGGCCAGGTGGGCGGCGCCCACGGGTCAGCGCGTGACGTAACTGCGGCAGGTCCACGGGCGGATCGCGGCGGCGAGGATGTCCGCCAGCGCGCCCCGGTCGGAAATGGGACGTACGCCGCCGCGATCGACGGCATAGACGGCCACGCCGGAGGCTTCGAGTTCCGCCAGGACGAGCGGGGCGGCGGAGATCGTGCGACCGAGCCGGTCCAGGCGTGCGACGACCAGGACGGTGAGCTCGCCTGCCAGTGCGTCGGCGAGCAGCCATGCCAGTTCCAACGGGACACCGGCTTCGTCGCTGTAGTTGCGAGTGACATCAAGGCCGAAGTCGCGCGCGAGGGCGCGACACGCGGCCCGCTGCCGTTCGTGCGCCTGGGGAGCGGGCGGCATAGGTGTAGATGGCGGCGGTCATCGGACTGCATCGGCCGTCATAGGCACTTTGTCCGCCGAGTGGCCGTGGGTGGCCTGCCGACGTGCGCGGCGTCGGGCGACCGTTTCCTGGGTCCGGGCACGGATCAGGAGGACGAGGCTGACCGGTCCCATGATGATGAACTTCATCGCGTTCCACACCGACCACAGCACGACCAGATGCAACCAACCTGGGCCACCGTCAGCGATGGCGTTGGTGCATACGCTCGCGATGAGCAGGTAGGGCACGGCGAGGAGCATCGCGGGGATGCCCCACCTCAGATTGTGGCGGCGTCGGATCGCGTCGAGCAGCCGGTTGCTGGGCATGTAGCGGCGCAGGTAGTAGCGGGTGTGGGCGCTGAGCGTCCAGATCAGGCGGATCATGGCGGGCCTCTCGTCACACGTGTCTCTCCGTCGAGGAGGCAGTACGTGTGTGAGCGCCCAAACTGGGCCGTCCCGAAGGACCCGCGATCGAGGAGAACCTGCCTCATCGCTCACTGTACTCCGGTGTCCTGACCAACGGAACTGACCACGCGCGCTGCGCTTGCTGTACGTCGAGTGGGTCGAGGAACCTAGGTCACGCGGCCTCGCCGGCGACACGTGCCCTGGAGCTGGACGGTGCCGCGCATCTCTGTCCAGCGGGCGTACATATGTGGAACTGCGATGTGTTCGATCCCGGACGTGTGCATCACGTACGCCTACTGGCCTGCTAGCAAAGCTGTCTCGTTGCGGCGAATGATCGACTCGACCTTGGGGCAGTCGACGTTCCAGATGTTTGAAAGCGATAAGCAGGCAACGGCGATGTCCCACGGTTCTAGAGGGGCACGACGGAGTTGAGCGAACGGACCGTCGGTTTCCAACAGGACACGGCTACGTGGCATCGCAGCCACAAGGCTTCGGCCCTTGGCGCCAGCGAGCATCGCCGGTCCTACGCTGAACCAGCAGCCTCGGCTGATCGCCCTCTCAAGCTCGGCGCGGCTGCCGGAGAACCAGTGCAAGATGGGCGAGCGGACCCCGTCGAACTCCTCTAGCAAGTCGAGCACTGGCGTGGCTGCTCGGCGGCTATGAATCGAGATGATCTTGTCTCCCGCGTCGTTACACGCATGGAGGATATGCCGGAAGATCTCTGACTGATCTGCCCAACTCGTCTTGAATTCGGGAGACCCGTCGAGACCCACCTCACCAATGAAACGTGTCTCGTCGAACAAAGTGTCAAAGGTCCTCAGCTCGTGCTTTCGTTCGCTGGCCAACTGCGGATGGAGTCCGAGAGCGGTTCTGATGGCGGGCCGCCCTTGGCCCAGCCGGGAAGTGCCCGTCCACGCTGAAGGTGTGGTCGTCACTGACAGCAGGCCAATTCCTCTGCGCTGGACTTCATCAGCCGTCTCGACGGGGTTGGGGTAGAGATCGAGATGAGAGTGGAAGTCGATCACGCCAGGCCGTGCTCCCCGTGCAGCGCACCCAGTTCGTCGAGTCCTCGCTGAAGCATCTCGCGTAGCGCTGTTCTGCTCGTGATCCGCGGCGAACTCAGCGTAGGACCGAGCCACCGATCGAACCCTTCCTCGGCGACAACGAGCCGGGCTAGTGCCACAGAACGCACATCGTCAAACGCGGCGTGGTCTTCGTCGGGACGACCGAGGTCCGCATATACGTAGTCCGTGGGATCGTCGCGACCCCAAGCGATGAACGCGGCGCGACGAATCTGGCACGGTACACACCGTCCGCAGTGTCTGTAGTTGAATCGCTGAAATCGCCCGCAGCTAGTCGATACCGACGCTTCAGCAGATAGGAGCGCTTGGTCTAGACACTCGCGCAGCATCTCCCCTTTTGTCTTCTCCGCGTAGGGGTTGATTATTCTAACCCTCAGTCCCACACCATCAAGGATTTCCTGCATCTGACCGAGGAAATGCGGATGAGCGGTGCGCGTGCTGAGGCTCCCAATCCGCGCGATGGTTAGTGGAGGATTGATCGCAATGAAACCGTTCTCGCACACATAGAGCGGAACAGACTCACCACTGCGATAGCGTTCTGTTGACGTAGCGGCCAAGACAGCAAACGCGAGGAATATCAGCGAACGCGAGCGCTGCGACGTCTCTTTGAGTCCGCGTCTAGTGCTCGCATTATGGTTGACCTGTAGGTGTTCAATGCCACCGCCGATGATCCGCGCGAACCGATCCTGCTTGTCGGCGTCTCCGCGCACTGTCTGACTCACAGCGAACAGTTGCCGGCCGTTCGAGGCAAGATCGATGGCGCCGATTAATGAATCCAGCCCTCCCGATAGCAGCACGACTGCGTCTTCATCTGGATAGCGCGGGGTCCTGGGTGGCTTCGGGATCGCACCCCCTCCCCGGAATTCGACTTGCCACCGGTCGGTAGTGAGGAACGCGAGTGCCGACGAGAACGAGGAGGCGGACGGTTCCCAGCGTGCTGAGTCGTGAAGGGCAACGTTGAGTTCGAGTTCGCGAGTCCATCCATCCGGGCTGGTGTCTCGCTTCGTCGCCCCGTCGGCGACAACGACTGAGAGCGCGATCGCCAGCAGGTCCCACGCTGCGGAGTCAGGTACTAGCTTCTGTCGCCGCACGGTCAGCGCAGCTGACCCACCCGCGCTCGCCACGTCGTCCGATGTCGCTCGGCCGAAAAGGACAACGGGGGTAGACGTGTCATCGACCTTCGTGAGCGCGGAGGTTGGTCCGCTGACATATCTCATGTCGTGTACTCCTCGAACACATTGAGCGTCTCGCGGAGCGCTTGTGCGGTGAGTCGCGCCATGTTTGCTGTCGTCGCCGGGGCACCCCGTTCGCGAACAGTTCTGAACGCCGCAGCGACTTGCTGGCTGATGAACTCCCGTACCTGCCTCAGACGCCGTAGGGCTGTCGCCGGGTCGGGCGCCTTGTCCATGATCGTCTTCTTGAGGTCCAGACAGAATCGGCCGTAGACGTCGAGCGCCGCGTATCGCTCGATGACGAACTCTCGTTGCGCGTCGGTGAGCGCGAGCAGATCAGCATCAGGGAAACGGGCCAAGAGGTCGGTGAGAGCGTCACGAACCGCGTGCCGGGAAGACTCCCTGTCTTGCGTTCCGTCGGCGGGGCTCGCAGCTTCGACAATGGCGTCCAAGACCACGTTGACATCGTTACCGCTCGCAAGTGCCGCGTCCCGGAGCGCGCTGCCATCGGGGGCGCGTCCTGACTGGAGTACGCCGTTCAGGCGCCCGGCGGTTGCTGCGGTGCCGCCGACGCGACGGCTCATTGTTACGCTGCCGCCGTAACCGGTTCTCACGTAGTGGCCAAGCGTCCGACGCAGATAGCGGCTATCACCCGACCGAACGAACCTGCCGAGTCCGCGGCGAGCGTCGCGGAAACGGGCGCGAGGCGCTAAGGGGTCGGGCTTCGGCGCGTCCTCGCCCTCTGGAGGCGAGTCTCCGTCCGGTGGTTCAGGCGGGTCGATGTCATCGGCCCAAGGTGGTACCAGCGGGACTCCTGCCCCCGGCCCACTGCTACTTTGCGAGGTTCCCATTCTGGCCCTGACTGTCGATAATCTTCTTTACAGGGCCTGCGACGTCCGGCGAGCTTTTCCAATGCGCGAGCACGTCGGATGCCCACGGGAGTGACGCGATTTTCGGAACGATACTGGGCTCGATCTGTCCACCGGGACGCTCGATGAGGAACCCGGCGATTGTGGTGCCCTGTGACTCGTCCGCGTTGGCGACAGAAATGCAGGCTTGCAGGATCGCCGGAACGCCCCATGCCTGTTCCTGCCGTGCGCGGGCAAGTAGGCGTTCCATAATGATGCCAATTTCCGTTCGCTGGAGACCTCGCAAGTCGCTCTCTAACGCCTCGGCTTCCTCGGGACTCTCCAACAGCGCTGTAAGCAAGGCGGCAGCCTCAGATGAGAGCCGATCTGCCGAAGTGATCAGTGGGGCTTGTTCACGTCCCACATACAGGGCGCCTCGAAGGTCTTCGTCGGCGAGGGCTGGAGGGAGTGCGAGCCATTCGCGGATGAAGGCGTCGTCCCACGCGCCCGTGAGCTCATACTCCTGTCCAGATAGCGCAGCTTCTTCCCATTCTGCGAGGAGCCGTGGCTTTCCGTCTGGATCGGCGTTGACAGCGGACGTCAGCGCCGCGTAGGCGGCCTTGGGCGCGAGGCGCTCGAACAGGAGCAGCTTCGCTAGCACGGCTTCGTCCACGCCAACGCTTTGCGCTGCCGATATCGTCATCCGGATCGAAAGTGCATTGAGGAAGCGCTTGATGAGTCGAGGGTTACCGGCGATGCGGTTAGAGGTCGTCATGAGCGGCGCGAGGCGTTCAGCCGTATCGAGCCGCGCGACAAGGGCAGCCGGTAGTTCTACGCCGCAGTTGGAAATGTAGTTCTTATCGACCCGCTTTCCTTTCCAAGAATCCCGGAGTTGGGAAGCAATTGCTGCACGCAAGTCATCTTTTTGCCGGGCGTCGAGTCCGCTGTTCTCGATGAAGAGCATCATCATGTAGGCCCGTACCTCCTGGGTACCGAGGGCGGGGACTCGGATCGGAACTTGAATAAGCTTGTCGAAGTAGTTGGTGACCAGCGTGTCGTCGTCGAGTTCGCCGAAATGCTTCTTTACCGCGTGCTTGATCATGTTGTCATCAGCCGCGATGACGAAAGCTGTGTTCTTGAGGAACAGGAACAACCGGATCGCTTCGAGCGTGGATATTGTCGTGTCGGGTAGACACCGATCGAGGTCGTCGATGAGAACGACTAGGGTGACCCCGATTTCTTCCAGCGCGTCCTCGAAAGAGTCTCGAAGCGCCTGAATTTCCTTCGGAGGCGAGTACTCCTTCTTCGGGTCCAACAAAGCGCGTCCTGCCGCAGCAACTGTCGACGCAGCGGCACCGGCTCTCTCCAGCCCCTGCTCATCAATCTCGCCCGCTGCTCCGTCCTTGATAACGGAGGCGACTTCCGCAGGGAGGCCGATCGGAGGAAGCCCCAAGGCGACCGCCGCCGCCGGCAACGCGAACAGTTTCGCCAGACGAAACCACTTGACTCGGCCGAGGAACTCTCGGGCCTTATCAACTCCCGACTCCCTTGCGGCGGCCTCAGCAGTAAGTTTGCTCGCAATGACATCCAGGAGTGCGGCTCGGGCATCGTCATAACCCTGATAGAGCCAAGCGTTGAACTCGACGAAGAGGTACTTTTCCGGGGAGTTCTCGGGTTGATGCTTGCTCAACGAGGCCTTTGTGAGCTTGATCATCGACGACTTGCCCACGCCCCAGTCGCCTGAGACCCCGATGGAAACGGGCCGACCATCCGCGGCGACGATCATCTCGGCAATCGTGTCCGCCACGCCCTCGAAGTTGAGGAAGTCTCGATCGGTCTCGTTGTCGGGCCACATGGTGCGTCGGCCCTCCTCAGTCCGGCAAGTGAGTCCTCTCCTGGCCGCAGGATATCCTCCGCAGCGGCGACTTGGACGGAGGCGCGCCGAGCTGAGCGTCGAAGACTCGCAGAGTTGTAGCAAGTCAGAGGACCCGGCCGTCACGTTCCACTGTGATCGATCGCTGTGGAGCAGCCTGACCGTCGCGCGGCGCCCGGCCCTGGTCGCGTATACGTGCGAGTGCCGCCGCCGCTCGTGCCCGATCGATTCTCTGTGCCTCAGCGTCGGCAGGTGGCCCGATGGCTGTGTCATCGGTGATGCCGTAACGGTCGCGGTAGGCGGCGATCGTGCGGACGTACCTTCGCCAGGTGTGCGCTTTGCGCGGGTCGCGCGGCGGGCCACCGAGTGGCCGCGTCCAGGGTTCGCCGGCGTCGCGGGCGGTGTCGAGCACGGCGTCTGCGCGGGTCTCGATCAGCTCGCGCCGTTCATCAAGGGCCTGCCGCATATCGGCTGCCATCGGGCCGTCCGCGGACGGGACCAGGCCGGCAATCAACCGTGGCGCCTTCCGGGTGCGGCCCGACCCTGCCGGGCGGGCGGTGGCGCGCGCGACCCGGTAGTGCAGGACCGAGGCGATGTCGTCAGCGTCATCGAACCCGCGCGCGGCGACCAGCCGCGGGAACAGTCGATCGAGGTCGTGGTGGTTCGCCTCTGCTCGGCGGAGTTCGGCCGTGAGCGCTCCGAACGCCTCCGACTCGACGGCGGCGTCCGCCTGTTCGACGGTCAGGCCGGAGGATCGGATCAGGGTGGCCCAACGGTCGCGTTGGGCGGCGGCGGCGACGGTCTCGTACTCCGCGGCGAGCTGAGCGATCGAACCCCAATGTTCTTGTTCGGCGGTGATGGTCCCGTGCGCGGACAGCTCGGCCCCGACGTGCTGGAGCACCCCGGACAGGACGGACCGGCCGGTGGCTTCGGGGTTGTCGCCCGGATGCGGGCTAGCGTGGTCGTCGGCCCGGTCGAGGATCACGTAGGCGCGGTTGGCGTGCTTGCCGCGGGTCATCGCGACGTAGAAGTTCTCCCGAGTGGTCGTGGGCTCGACCAGGACGTGCGCGGTGTCGACGGTGACGCCTTGCGCCCTGTGGGCGGTGACCGCGTATCCAAGATCGGCGTGATCGGCCACGTAGGCGGTGGGGAGGACGATGGAGCCGCCGAACCGGCGGCCGGACTTGCGGATAGTGACTGAGCCGTCGTCATGAACGCCGGTGATGGTCCAGGTGTCACCGTTGCGCACCCACGTCTTCCCGGACCGTAGGCGGCGGTCGTTGCGGCAGGTGATGATCGTGTCCCCGACCCCGGCAGTGGTGCCGTCGTTCAGCTCGACCTCCCGGCCTGGCTTCAATGTGCCGTCGAGGATCAGATCGGCACGGGCGCGCTGGTTGAGCGTGGTCACGTCGTCGCGGGTCTCGGCGACCAGCACCGACACCAACCCGTGCTCTCGGTCGGCGCGCCAAGCGGTGTAGGCGGCGTCGGTCATCGCCTCGGCGTCACCGTCGCGGATGCGGTCGTGGTCGAGGTAGGTGTCGATCACCTGCGTGCGTCCGTGACGGAGGGCGAGGGAGGCGGTCTTCTCCCACTCGTGGGTGAACCGGTGCACGTCGGCCAGCTCGGGCGCATCGTCGCGATCACCGACCAGGAGACCGAAGGCGCCGCCGGCGTCCACGGACTGGAGCTGGGCGAAGTCGCCCACCAGTAGTACCTTCGCCCCGGCCCGTTCGGCCATGTGCGTGATGCGATCCAACGAGAGGGTGCCGGCGAGGGAGGCTTCGTCGATGATGACGAGCTGGCCCGCCTTGAAGTCCTCGCCGTGGACGAGGTGGTTCTGCCACCACTTCGCCGTGTTCTCCGTCGCGATCCCCAAGTCCTCGGAGAGAACCTGCGCGGCCACCGCGGACGGCGCAAGCCCGACCACCGAGCCTTTGCCGTGCTGCTTCTCCCAGGCACGTCGCAACGCGTTCATAGCCGTCGTCTTCCCGGCGCCGGCCGGGCCGACCAGGACATCGAGGACGCGGCCGGAGACGGCGATCTTCATCAGCGCGTCGGCCTGATCCTCCCCGAGCAACCGCCCCTCGGCATCAGGACGGGCGGTGATCTTCTCCACCGTGGGGAGCGGGACGGTGGGCGCGGTCAGGGTGCGGGAGCGGTCGAGCAGCCGGTCCTCGGCCGCCAAGAGTTCTTCGGAGGAGTACACCGTGGAGTGCTTCGGGCGGAACACGCTCGTGCCATCCACCCGCCGGAACGGGGCCGGAGAAGTGGCGAGGTCGGGCGGCGTCAACCGCAGCGACACAGACTCCGCAGCGTCGGCGATCATCCTCACCACGGCTTCCCGGTCTTGCATGGTGGCGAAGCGCCAGCCCATCGTCTGCCGAGACGCCTCGGCCATCAGGTTCCACCGCCGCCACGTGGACCGCTTCTCACCCACGACGCCGACCACGGTCTGCCCGAGGTCCGAGATCGCGTCCAAGGGCACGTCGTCGGCACGCAGCAGCAGCGCTTTGTCGTTGTCCGTCACCGCGCGTGCCCAGCCGGTGGCGTCCTGGCCGAGCACGCCGGTCGCGCGGGTGCGCCACTCGGCAGTCAGGTCGGCCAGCGACCGGACCTCCTTCTCCGGGCGCGTGGCCAGGGTGGCTTGGGCGCGGAGCTTGATGATCGTGGCTGTTGAGGGCTGGCGGCCGTGCCGGGCCACGTACTCGGCGATCAGCCGGTCCTTCTCAGCGTCGATATGCCGGGCACGAGTCGAGAACTCCTGAACCAGCTCCTCCGGAACGCTGCTGATCGCCCATGCCGGGTTCCGGTCCCGGCCCATGTCGCGCGCTTCCCACTCGACGCCGAAGGTGCGGGTCATGTGGTCTGCGAACACCGCCTCGTGCAGCTCCGACAGGGCAACTACGGCGGCGTGCATCGGCCGCCCATCCAGACTGCGCCACTTGCCGTCGAAGGCGGTCTGCACCTTGTTGGAGATGACGACGTGGGTGTGCAAGTGGGGGTCACCGGCGCGGGAGTCGAAGTGATCGAACGTCGTCGCGACCAGCCCGGTCACATCGACCTGCGCAACCGCGCCGTCACCGGCGGTTGCGCCGGACCGGGTGGCTGCAACCTCCCGCTCCATGAACGCAACCACCTCCGCAACCGCCGCATGATGCGCTTCACCGATCAGCGCCTGGGTTCCGGCGTCGGCGACCGCCCACAACGCTGAGGCCGACTTCGGGATCGAGAAGGTGAAGTCGAACCCCGCCACCGCCCGCCGTCTGCCGCGCTCGGTCTCCTCGGCCTCGATCTGCGCGACCGCGTCGCCTTTCGCGCCAGGGCTCAGGTCGGGGTCGAGGTCGGCGATCCGGGCCTCGATCCGCTCCGGCACCGACTTGTAGGCGGGGAACGCGCGACCGAGCGGGTCGCCGGTGATCGGGTCACGGCCCATGCCCATCAAGAGCTGGAGCTGGGCCTCCGACACCCGATCACCGACCGCGAGCCGACCCTTGCCGAGCGCGGCGACACCGGACCCGAGCCATTGGCCCGGTGGTGTTCCCGCCTCCACGTAGTACCTCGTCAGCGGCGTTGACAGGGTCCGGTCACCGTCTGCGGCCGCGACGGTGCGCAGTAGGTACTTGTAGCCGTCACCCGCGCTCATCACGCGCATCGAAACCGTCACCGGCGCCACCGCCTTTCGACGGTCAGGTGAGCGGGCACCGACCGAGCGGAAGCGTCAACTTTGGTTGACTGCCTTGATCTGCAAGACGCGTGGTAGCACTGACGGTGGGCGGACCGCGAGGCAGATCGGCCTTGGCCTGACGGTTGGAAGCGTGTGCGCTTCGGCGTCTCGTCAGCGAGGCATCAGCGGCAGTTGAGCGAGTTCGTGCACCTGGCAGGTGATCAGCCCGGCGAAGGACTCCGTGAGGAGTTCGGGTCCGGGGTCACCGAACTGCCGGAGCCCTCATGCACGACCACGCCGCCCCGTTTCATGGCCGTCGTCTGCGGGTCGGGTCGCTGTTCTCCGGATACGGCGGCCTCGACCTCGCCGTCGAGCACGTCTTCGACGCCGAGACCATCTGGTTCTCTGAGATCAACGAGCCCGTCGCCCGTGTCTTCGCTCACCACTGGCCTGACGCTCCGAACCTGGGCGACATCACCGCCATCAACTGGAGCACCGTGCCCCCGGTGGACATCCTCTGCGGAGGCTTTCCTTGTCAGGACGTCTCGACCGTGGGCAAGCAGGCCGGCCTCGCACCTGGCACCCGCTCGGGACTCTGGTCGCACATGGCGTCCGCGATCGAGGCACTGCAACCGGAGTTCGTCGTGATCGAGAACGTGCGTGGCCTGCTCTCCGCACCGGCGGTCCGCAACCTTCCAGAAGGAGCCCTCGATGACCGATGCAACCCCGACCACGCAACCCCCGGCGGGGATGCGACCGCAACCTTTCGCGGCGTGGAACCCGACCCGTGGCGTCTGGGAGACGACTCAGCCCGACCTCTCCGGGCAATGGGCGCCGTTTGCGGAGGCTTGGCCGACCTCGGGTTATCTGCACGATGGATCGGCCTACCGGCTTCCCTCATTGGCGCTCCACATCGCCGCTTCCGCATCTTCGTCCTCGCCCACCGCACTGTTCCGAACCCCACTCGCCTCGGACTCCTCCCGCGGCGGGGAGAGCCTGGAACAGGTGAAGGCGCGGCGCGGGACGATCGCGCTGAGCCATCAGATCATCGACCTCGCCCTGCATGGACCACATGGCTCACCGAGGCAGAGCGACGACTCGGCGACGCTGTGGTCCCTGATCGAGGACATCTTCACCGCTGGGGACACTACGCCCATGCGATCGCTCGATGGGAGCACATCACTGGACGCGAGGCTCCCGCACCAGCACTCCTGAACGAAGCCAAAGGGCCGAGGCCCGCGCCTGAGTTCGTGGAGTGGCTCATGGGGCTTCCGGCTGGATGGGTCACCGATGATGGTCACGGACTGACGGACAACCAACAGATCGCCGTCCTGGGCAACGGGGTGCTTCCGGGCCAGGCATCAGCCGCCCTTCGTTCTTGCGTCCTCTCCTAGCTTCCCGTCATCTCTCTGTCGAAGGCAGTTCCCGATCTCACGGCGATTGTCCGGTCGGGGGTGGGCGCTTGACTTCAACGGTGGTTCAACTTCTAGCGTCGTCGGTGTAGTCGTGATCGTCGCGGAGCGGCGAGGAGAGGATGCCTTCGAGTGATCGATGAGCACCGGTCGGGAGCTCAGCGCTGTGAGCTATGACAGTCAGAGAATTCCGGGGTTCGGCGGCGTAGTTCTCACGCCAAGTGTTGACGGCTATGAGACCGCCCGTCAGATCTTCAACGAGCGTCTCGTTGGTCGTCCCGCTCTGATTGCGCAATGCACTGGGGCCGCGGACGTCCAGGCTGCGTTGCGATACGCCCAGGCCGAGAACTTGGCGGTGTCGGTCCGTAGCGGTGGGCATGGCCTGGCCGGGTGGGCGAGCAATGACGACGGTCTCGTCGTCGATCTGACCAGGCTGCGCTGGGTCCGCGTCGACCCAGATGCGCGCTCGGCTTGGGTCGGAGGCGGAGTTCGCGCTTTGGATGTCGTGACCAAGACACTCGCGCACGGATTGGCGCCGGTGACTGGAGTCTCACCTCTGATCGGTCTTGCCGGGCTCGCTACCGGAGCCGGGGAGGGTTTTCTCACCCCGCAGCATGGGTACGCGAGCGACAACGTGCGGGCCTTCGAGTTGGTGACCGCGAACGGGAGTCTTCTCAGGGTGTCGGCGACGGAGCATGCCGACTTGTTCTGGGCGATGAGGGGTGCTGGGCCGAACTTTGGGGTCGTGACCGCGATGCAGGTTGACCTCCACCCGGTCCCACCGGTGGTCGTCGGCGGTTGGCTCACGTTTGACGGAGTCGATGCGTTGCGAGTCACCGAGTGCGTCTGGGACCTCTTGGAGCGCGGATCGCCCCGATTCTTCCCACAGATCACCTACGGAGTCGATCCTGGTGGAGCGATGCACGTGCGCGTGATGCCCGGTTTCCTCGGACCGGAGGAGTCAGCGATCGATGAGATCACTCAGCTCCGTCAATGCGCTCCGCCGCTCGATGATGACGTCTCGGCGATGAGCTACCTCGAACTGCTACATCAGATTCCGGGCGAGTTCGGCAGACGGCATTCATGGGACATCTACCATCTGCCCTTCGACGTCGATCGCACGGCCCAGATCGAGATGGTGCTCGCACAGGCAACGCGCCTTCGCCCAATGGGAGGCTTCTTCGACCTATGGCGCACAATGCCCGGCTCTGTCAGCGCCCCGGCTAGCGCTCTGCCCCGCAGACCAGGTGTTTCGCTCGTCGCGGCCAGCATCTGGGAGAACGCCTCTGACGATGACTTGGAAATCGCCCGGATCAGCGAGATCGCGACCGCATTCAGGGACTCAGGTCTGGTCGGTGAAAGCCCTAGCGCGTCCAACCATGTTTCTTCACACGAGCCGCCCCGTGTGATCGCGAAGTACGGCGCGGATGGCTACGCTCGGCTCCAGCGTCTCAAAGCGGTCTACGACCCTCACAATGTCTTCCGGCGCAATTACAACGTGCCTCCGGCGCCGTGAAGCCTCGTCGCTGTTGGCGGTGGCCGCTCCTCTTTGAGTGTCCACGACGCGCGAGTCCCGAGGTTCCGGGGACCAACGGGTCGCAGTCTCTCAACCGTGAGTTGTATCGAGGTTCGAGCCGATCTCGCAGAGCGCGGCTTCTGATCCAAGAACGTCGAGCTGGGTCTTGAGGTCGCTGACGCGCTGTTCCGCCTCGGCCACAAGTCGGTCGGCGACCCGACTCCAATCGTCGCGACGCGGGTCGACGGGGAGGTCGCTGAACAGATCGGCGATCTCGCGCACGGTCAGCCCGACGCGCTGGGCAAGTCGGGCGACCTGGATGCGGCAGGCGGCGGATTCGTCGAAGCGGCGCTGGTTGCCCGAGGTGCGTACCGCGTTGATCACGCCGTGCTTCTCATAGAACCGCACCGCTGATGGCGCCACGCCACTTTCATCGGCAACGTCGCTGACGGTGAACACCTCACCGGCGCTGACGGACGGCAAGCTGATGGGTTGGGGCGTGGTCAGTGTCATATCTACACGGTACGCCCGTCCCGGCTTGACTTCAACATATGTTCAACCCTCAGCGTGGTGGACATGGCCACACAGACACCACACCCCAGCGACCACTCCCCGACCACCGCGCCCAGCCGAAGGCGGGTGGCGGTGATCTCCTCGAGCGTGCGCACGGACCGGATGTGTCCGACCATCGCCGACTGGGTCACTGCGACCCTCAGCGACGTCGACGGGGTCGAGGTCGATCTGATCGATCTGGCCGAGACAACGCTGCCCGATGACAGCCTGCTCTACCCCGGCGGCGGGCCGAAGACCGAGGTCGCCGACAGGATCGAGGCGGCCGAGGCGTTCGTGTTCGTCACCCCGGAGTACAACCACTCCTACCCGGCCTCGTTGAAGCGGCTGATCGACTGGCACTACGACGAGTGGGTGCGCAAGCCCGCCATGATCGTGGCTTATGGAGTGCGCGGCGGGTACGCCGCGATCGAGCATCTGCGCGGGGTTCTGGCCGAGCTGAGCATCGTCACCACCCGGCGCGCTGTCGGCCTCAGTGCCCCGTGGGAGGTGCTGGACGATGCCGAGTGCTACAGGCCCGCCGAGGACGTGACCCAAGGATTGCGGGGCGCGCTGGCCGAGCTGGACTGGTGGGCTGGGCTCCTGACCGACGCTCGCGCCAACCGTCCATTCCCGAACTGACGGAGTCGAGCAACGATGAAGGCTTCACCGCGGCGGGCATCCTGGCGGGACTGGTTCGGTCTCGGCGCGATGGCCCTTGCACTGTTCATGCTCTCCACCGACAACACGATGCTGTTCCTGGCCCAGCCCAGCATCGGCGCTGATCTGCGTCCCACCGCCGCTCAGGGTCTATGGATCGTCCACGTTGGCGCGTTCCTGGGTGCCGGCCTGGTCATCACCATGGGACGCCTCGGCGACCGTGTGGGACGCAAGCGCCTGGTCATCATCGGGATGGCCGGCTACGGCGCGGCCTCGCTGTTCGCGGCCTTCGCTCCCACCGCCGAGACGCTCATCGCCGCCCGAGCACTATTGGGGGCCGCGACCGCGGCCGTGACGCCCTCGGCGATGGCGCTGCTGCGCACGATGTTCACCGACTCCCGCCAGTTCACCCGTGCCTTCGCCATCGTCATGGCCGCCTTCTCCGCCGGCGTGGCCTTCGGGCCACCCATGGGCGGACTGCTGATCGAGTACTTCTGGTGGGGCGCGGTGTTCCTGGTCAACGTCCCCGCCGCCATCATCTTCCTGGCCATCGCACCCTGGGCGCTCCCGGAGTTCCGCGACGATGAGCCCGTCCGGCTCGACCCGCCCAGCATCGTGCTGTCCGTGGTCGCGATCATGGGAGTCATCTACGGCATCCAACAAGCCGCCGAAGGCAGCCCCGAAGCCCAGCACGTCGTGATCGCAGTCATCGGCCTGGCGGCCGGCTACCTGTTCATCCGCCGCCAGCGCCGCATCGACCAGCCACTGCTCGACTTGACGCTCTTCAACGCATCCCACGTGCGCGTCACCCTGATCGCGCTGTTCTTCGTGATGATCGCGTCGGTCGGACCCGACGTCCTCGTCGGCCCGTTCCTCCAAGTCGGCCTCGAACTCACCGCCCTACAGGCCGGGATGCTCCTGTTCATCCCCGCCATCGCGTCCATCCCGGCCACCATGCTCGCCCCACCCCTGAAACGCCACCTCGGAGTCCGCGGCGGGACCGTGCTCTCACTCTCCCTGACCGCCACCGGGTTCGTCGTGGCCGCCCTGGGTTTGCTGGCCGAGCAGAGCACCACCACCCTCGTCGTCCTGATTGCCGGGCTGTCGCTGGTCGCACTCGCCGGGGCCGCCACCACCCTGCTCAGCGAACTCCTCGTCACCAGCGCACCCGTCCAGCGCACCGGCAGCATGAGCGCCCTCCAAGACGTCGGCAGCGGCCTGGGCGCCGCCAGCGGCATCGCCCTGCTCGGCACCCTCGGCGCCATCGCCTACCGCACCACCCTCACCACACCGTCGGGGCTCAGCAACGCCGACGCCATGGCCGCGTCCGAGAGCCCTGGCGCCGCCGCCAGCATCGCCAACCAGATCGCCGACCCCGCAACCCGGACCGATTTCCTCGTCTCCATCAGCGACTCGATGACCCTGGGCCTGCAGTCCGCCCTCGTCATTGCCGCAGCCCTCGCCATCGGCATCATCGTCCTCCTGCTCCTCGGACTCCGAGGCCTCAAACCATCCAGCGACGAGCACTGAGACGACGCCGACATGATCGCCGACCGTATCCGTGACAGCCCGACCGCCCATCGAGAATCGGCCGTCACTGAGCCCTAAGACAGGCTCGCCCCGCTTGGGCGATGCAACAAAAGCTTTCGCGCCGATCCTGGCGCGAACCCGCACGGTCCATTCGCCGATCGGCCCCGTCGCCTACGACTGCGGGACTGTCGCAGGAACGGTGTAAGTGGCTCTACCGCCCGGATGGGCGAGAGGAGTCATGATGACCGACACACTGGTGGGCATGAGCCCACCGAG